>CAWJKD010000003.1:0-242150 GCA_963843415.1 uncultured Bacteroidota bacterium | reverse complement strand
GGCCCGGCAATATGGGGAGGTTGTGTTACTCGACGAAACATCCGGGCAGGGTCCTGGTTCTTTAGCCGGTAAGTTATCACGGTGCGAGGAGAGTACGGCGCAGTTTTTGCAGTCCGGGTACAAATTTAACTTTAGCATTATGCGTGTCGCGGTACAAGTTTGTAAGTGGCTGAAAAATTGTCTCGGTTGCAGAAAGTTGGTAAATGGGCACTGGCGCAGTGTCGTGGTACAAACTATCTAGAAGCCAGAATTTTGTCATGGTACAGGAGTTAAATAAAGTGCAGATGAGCGTATCCGGGTTTAGCGGCATTGCGAATCTATCTTGGGTGCAGAAACAAAAGCAAAAACTGTGACGAGCTTATTAATTATACCGTCCGTGTTATATGTAGGGTTTGTTTTATCTTTCAAGATGTATGAAAGCTGGGTCGACTAATCCTTATTAAATCAATTAGTTACTTTTATTATTAAACTCACCAATATGCCAGAGTATTCCTGAGGGGTCGTGCATATAACATTCTCTGCCCCAATCATATTCACGAATTGGAGTTAGTTTTACACTTTTATACTTAGAAGTCAGGTCTAAAGCCCAAAGTTCTTTCCAATAGCGACCAACATCTTCAACTTCAAGAAAAATCATTGAATTATCCACCCAATCTTGAACATAAGCATCCTGTAAATAAAATCCTACACCATCTGTCATGAAATAAGACATATTCTTAAACAAAATACTTTCTTTAAATCCTAGGTCAAGATAAAAATTCCGTGACTGTTCAAAGTTTTTAGCTCCAATGAAGGGTCGAATTGAGATTGCTTTATGTTCCATAATTTGCTTTCATATAGTGATTATACTCTAATATCTAATTTGTCAAACGAACACTTATTTTACGATTCTATCTATGTGTCTGGATATCAGCCACCTTACATATAACGGCCCGGCAATAGGACCGAGCGTATAGAAACAGCCCGGTGGGCTGTTTTAGCGAAGGAGACAGCCTGCCGCGGGGGCGTGTTACCCGACGCGAGCACCGGACGGAGTCCTGGTACTTTAGCCACAAAGCAGTCAAGGTGCAAGGAGGGTATGGCGCATTTTTTGCCATCCGGGTACCGAGTTTTATGACCTTTACGAGCTTCGCGGTACAGAGTTGTCAAAGAATTAGTCAACTATCCAGGTGCAGTTAAATTTATTGGGTGCAGTGGTGCGGTCCGGGTTTGTCTAGCGGCACTATCCTGTCTTGGTGGCAGGAGCAGAAAGCAAAAAATGTGACAAACAACTTACCCATATTGTCCGTGTTAGGTGCTGTTTTTTTGTCTAAATAAGAAGCATGAGTTATGATTCGATTAAAGTCGAAGCTCATTTCAATTTAGCAATCATTAACAGATCGTTATCAGTCTCTTTTAGTCCAACCATCTGATTAATAAGCATTGCTTTTTTAGTTTGATCCTTTGGTGTTGAGTTTAAGAATTCGTCCGACGTAAGATATTTTTTCATCGCAATTGAACTTATAAAACGAAAAGCCAAAGAATCATTGACGTATTCAGGTATCAATTCAGGTCCTCCATCAATATCATTTATAAACCCCCAATCACCTATATTATTGAACAAAATCATTTTGCCATCTTTACTCCTTATAGAAGTCCCTTTACCTTCATTTTTATTATAAATCATAAATCCTGCCTTCAATTCCCCATGTCCAGATCCTTGAGAATCATCAGTATCATAAGCAGAATAATAGATGAAAACGTAGCTTGCGGATTCATTAACACAAGCCCATAAATATTTTGGAGGTATTCGTCGTACTAAACCCCGTTCAAATATCATTTCTTCTGGTAACTTGTATTTTCCGAGATCAACTGAAAACTTAGGAATAATCTTTCTGTTTTTGTTGTATGTATAAACTGTGTCATTATAGACTCCCTTGAAATGAAGGCGACTATCAAGATAATAAAAGAAATGTTGGCCAGGATAACTCATCATCCGCCCAAATGGAGGTGGGTCTTTCCATTGGTAGTAGTTTTTTACCGTTTGAATTATTTCACCAAGAGAGTTTGTTTCTTTGAAAACATATTCTTCATTTCCAATTGAGGGCTCACTATAACACATAAATAAACTGTCTCTGCACCAAACGATTGCTCTTTCGTCACGATTAATCTTAATAGTCTTTACAAATTTACCCGTGAAGGAATAGACCTGAATATTCCTTACCCAATTCGGTTGTATATAAATTAACCCTGTTTTTTCATCAACGCTGAATTGCCGGATCAGATCATATTCTTCAGGGCCTTTGCCAATTTTCCCAATGTAACGTAAAAATTTACCCTTTACATCAAATTGAGCAAGTAGAGGTGTCCCATAAGCATGAATGAAAATATAGTCCTTGGTGAACTTTGCATCATGAATTCTACCTAATGCTGATTCGCCGGTGGATTCGAGGAGAATATAGGTTATATTTTCAGCTATTTCAGAAATTGGCACCTCCCTTTTATTTTCAAGTATTGTAGGAAAGTCAATTGTGTAGAATGAACTGTCTGCCTGAATATCCCCGAATTTATTTCTTTGTCCATTTTGGGAATTACATCCGAAAATCGGAATGATCACGAATAAGAAAAACATTCTATTCATTTATTACTCAATGAGTTTGTGTGTTGTTTGTGCGATGTAAATTGCACCTAACGGCCCAGCAATATGGGGAGGTTGTGTTACCCGATGTAGCATCCGGGTAGAGTCCTGGTACCCCGCCTCAGGCGGGGCCAGAATGCTATCACGGTGCAAGGAGGGTATGGCACGTGTTTTTGCCGTCATGGTACAATTTTTATTGCGTGTTGGCGCGATCGCGATACAAGTATGATCGGAGCCGCTAATTTATCCCCGGTTACAAATTTGGTTGCGGGTATTGGCGCAGTGTCGCGGTACACACTATCTCGGAGCCAGTAATTTATCACGGTGCAGAATCTTAATTGCGGGCAGATGCGCGTGTCCGGGTGCAGGAACCATTACGAATCTGTCTTGAGTGCAGGAGTAAAAGCAAAAACCGTGACAAGCAACTTACCCATATTGTCCGTGTTAGCTGCTGTGTTTATTTTAAAATCAATGAGTTAAACAATCTTTAAGTCAGAATCTAAATGGATCTAATAAGGGTATTTAATGCTTGAGAAATTTCAACAATTTTGTTACAATCGACAATCTCAATATTGTCTTTTGGAGTGTGAGTTATATCTTGATCAGCGATATTATCTATGAACCATTTTGAAGAAACTGCAATAGCTGGAATACCAAATTGCAAAAAGATACTATGGTCGCCCTGAGGCCATTGGACACCTTCCGTTATTCCACTATATTGATGGATTACTTTTTTAGTAGGTTGAAGTATTTCATCTGGTAAATTAAAAAGGGAAAATGCAGATTGTCCTTCCTTATACCCAGCTCCATCTATATTAATGTTCAGTAAAATTTTGTTGAAATTGTTTTTGTTTGTAGAAATGTAATTCATCTGTCCAGGAACTGCATAATAATCCTCACCGTTAAATGCAACAATTTCAATGAGTTTATTACCATTATAATCTTTCAGTAGATCTGATAATAGTAATAGGACAATTACTCCTGTCGCATTATCAATTGCACCAGGCGTACCTTTCTTTGCATCAATATGGGCTGTAACCACAATCTTTGGGGAGTTGTTATTACCCTTTTTCCCAATGACATTGTAACCTTTTCCAGGAATTCTCTTTGATTTAGACTCCAAAAAAACGATCTTCCCAATTTTGGGAATGAGTTTTAAGCCTTCTTCTTCAGTCATATAGACAGAGGGAATATCAAAATCCCCATCTTCTATTAATGGGAAAGGGTATACTCCTCCTGCTAATGCCGCGTTTCTACCGGTCGCACTTACTATGGCCTTTGCTCCGCTATTCTCAAGAATCGAGATAATCTTTTGATGCTCCTCTGGATTATAGAATACAAAGTTTTTAGGCATCAATTGCTCTCTGGCAATTTCTCCGAAAAGGAAGATTATCTTATTCTTTGCGTTTATCTTTGATAATTCTTCGATAGTTGATGCAGATATTAATTCTCCCTCACCTCTGAATCCAAGTGAATAAGGACTTACTAGAACATTAAAATTTTCTTCATCAGATTTGAGATTTGCTCCATTTTCTTCCCAATCAATTGCTTCGAATTCAACCATTTCAGTTTCCCAATCTCGTAATGAAAGCTCTTTTTCTAAGAAGTATGTGGCTTGTCTATTACCATTACTGCCAACACATCGTTCAGTAATATCTACACAAAGAGTCTTAAGGTATTCTTTACACTTTAATAGGAGAAGTTTATCTGTCATAGAATTGGAATTAGAATTTGCTCAAATGTTTACAAATTTAAGAATTCTCCAATTAGATTTAAAAGCAGAAATACGGCTCACATGGCAGCTAACGGCCCGGCGGTTGAGGGAGTAAACGTTGGCGGCGTCAGCCCGTCCGGTTCGAGTCCCGGTACTTTAGCCACAAATCTGTCCAGGCGGGCAAGCCGCCATGGCGCAATTTTTGCAATCCAGGCGAACGATAAAGTTGTCCAGGTTGCAGGATTTGTCCAGAGCCGAAGTCACGGATTTGGCAGATGAGTGAAGATTTATTTGTCAAGATGAAATTGTCAAGGTGGCGCGCAAAAATTGTGACAAGTTTATTACCCCAACCGTCCGTGTTATGTTTAGGCCTGTTTATTGTCAAGGTGGGCACAAACTGTCAATCAGTTATGCCTCTTTTATCCAGCTAGTTTGTAGTCCCGGATTAAGAGTCCAGGTGAAAGGTTTAATCTTTTTGTAAGATTACGAATCATCTCAACGGTCAATTTACGTTTACGATTAAGAACTTCTGAAACCCGGTTCTTCCCACCAATGACATCGGCAAGATCAACCTGTTTGAGCTGCATTTCCTCCATTCTGATCTTTATTGCCTCAATTGGATCTGGAGCTTCTATATGATAGTGTTTCTTTTCGTATTCGTCAATCATTAAGCCAAGAATATCAGCCTCGTCACTTTCGAGCGTACTGATCTTAGCATCAAAAATTTCCTCAAGTCTTTTAAGAGCTGTCTGGTAATCTGCATCAGTTTTAATCAGTTTTATATTCATTGCTTTTCTTTTTAAATCGTGTTTGCATCAATTTTATCATAATCAGTATGAGTACCAATAAATCTGATGAAGATCCATTGTTTCTCGAAATTGAATTTTGAAACCAGTCTGTAGGAATTGCCTTTTATATTAAAAACAATCCTGCTGTTCTTTAAAATACTTGCATTTGCATAAGTCTTTTTAACATCGTTTGGAGTTTTCCAGTCTGAATTCATGGCTGTGTCATACCATGTCTTTAGGTATTGTTCAGTATCAGAGTGTTTTTCCCAAAACTGTCTAAGAGTACTTTTTGCAAAAATTCGCTCCATCAATTTGTTATCTGTGGCAAAGGTAATGATTAATTCCCAAAATGGGAACTATTTATTTGAATTATTTTTAGAAATATTGAAAAGTACGTTATGGTTAGGCCAATGTCCAGATGAATTTGTCATGTTAGCAGGTGCCCGATGGCTTAAACATAACGGCCCGGCAATATGGGGAGGTTGTGTTACCCGACACAAGCACCGGGCAGAGTCCTGGTTCTTTAGCCAGAAAGCTATCACGGTGCAAGGAGGGTATGGCGCATTTTTTGCCATCCAGGTACCGAACTTTTTGGCCTTTACGAGTGTCGCGGTACAGAGTTGTCAAGGTGTTAGTCAACTATCCAGATGCAGTTAAGTTTATTGAGGCCAGTGGAGCGGTCCGGGTTTGTCAGACGGTACTATCCTGTCTTGAGAGCAGGAGCAAAAGCAAAAAGTGTGACAAACAACTTACCCATATTGTCCGTGTTAGCTGCTGCTGTTTATTTTTTCTTTCTATCATCAGTATCTATCTTAAGATATACTAATTCCAAAACAGTATTATCATCAACTTGGAGCCTATTTAGAAAAGCTCTCAATTCTCCATCCATTTCAGATTGAACTGATGAATTATTAAGATGAATAAAATCAATTGTTTCAATTGCTTTTATCCAGATATTCCCATTTCTATTAGTCCATTCGGGGTAAAAATGCGACCCGTTATCAATATCGTTAATAAACCCTAAATCATCTTGGTTTTGAAGAATCATGCTTTTAGAGATTCCAGTTCTTTTATCATATTCAATAAGATGATGATTAACTTGGTCATTTATTAAAAGAAATGCTTTATCGTAAGTTTCAAATAATTTTCTGGGATTTGAAATAGCATTCTTAGGCATCCCGGATATGTAATACTTTTCTTCAAATGTTTTAGGTCGCTGAAGTTGATACCAATTGAATATGAAGGCTGGGCTTATTGAATTACTATTTATCTTAAAAACAGTATCAAAATCACATACTGAATTTATCTCGTTATTGAAATATGTATTAAGCTCCCAAGGTCCACCTACCATGAACTTTGATGCATTAAAATCTGAAGGAATTGCCTGAGCAGGGTGTTTTCTCGTTACAATTCTATTACCATTTTGATCAAAGACCCCGCATAGAAACATATCCTTGGGGACAATACCGAAATAAACTGGAAATACTACGAAAGTCGAATCAGAAATGCATACAAAACTTCCAATGTCATTTTTCATCTTCAAGGGTAAGTTATATAAATACTTACCAGAAAAATCATATGAAACAAAGTCATGGATATAATTTCTGTATACAAATACCTTTTTAGTATCAGGATCAATTGAAAAGGTGCTTCCTCCTAAGTATTCTTCAGGTCCCCTTCCTATTTGCCCTACAGTATTTAAGAATTCACCAGATAGATCAAACCTGTAGATAAGTGTACCTATCTGAATAAAAAAGTCATTATCTGACATTTGGAGATAAAGAAATGGCTTGGTTAAGACTTTCTTTTCTTTTGATAAAACCAGATATTTTATACTATCGGCAATTTCGCTGAGTTTTATGTCACCAGGATTGTCAAGTGCTTCTTTTATATTGATTGTGTGAGGATATGGCTTTTTTTCAAGAATAATCTTATCTGATGATCTTGGGTTGTTGCATGAAATACAAATGATTAAAGAGAAAAAGAAGATCGCTCTTGTTTTCATCGGAGCCAATTTAAATGGGACTTTTATGTTATTTTGAATTAAGATATGTCTACTGTAATTTTCTGTCGGACTACAAGTTGCAGCTAACGGCCCGGCAATATGGGTAGGTTGTGTTGCCCGACGCAAGCACCGGGCAGGGTCCTGGTACTTTAGCCAGAAAACTGTCACGGTGCAAGGAGGGTATGGCACGTGTTTTTGCCGTCCGGGTACAAATTTTATTGAGCATTACGCGTGTCGCGGTACAAGTTTGATCGGAGCCGCGAATTTATCCCCGGTTATAAAGTTGGTTGTGGCCACTGGCGCAGTGTCGCGATACAAGCTGTCTCGGAGCCAGAAATCTGTCACGGTGCAGGATTTTAATTGCGTACAGGTGCGGGTGTCCGGGTGCATATACCATTACAAAGCTGTCTTGGGAGCGGGAGCAAAAGCAAAAACCGTGACAAACAACTTACCCATATTGTCCGTGTTAGCTGCTGCTTTTTTGTTTACTATTTTAGAAGTAATCATCCATGGAATTTCCCCCAGTCCATTCATGACCTTGTGCAAGACAATATTGTTTTTCTGCTCCTTCATGTGTAAAGAAGTTGTGTAGATTTGAATGCACAAACAGGCCATCTTCATAAGTAATCTTAGCAAGAGCCCAAGGCTTGACAGCGCTTTCCTCCTCTGTGGATTCGGATATTATATAAATCGATCGTTTGTCAGCAGATAGAGCACTCTTCGATACTAAACTGGAATAAGTATTATTCTGGCAGAATACTAAACCTGGTTTTAGTTTATCAGCATAAGCTTTAAGTGGCTCATCAGCGTATGCCTGCGGACAACATGGAAATTCAGAAGGGACACGCCAGTTTCGTTGTAATGCATTCAAGGTTTTCGCCTTATTTAGATCAGGGACTTTTGGAATTGTATCAACCTGCTGATTTTGCATAGTGCCACGATAAAGAATCCATTTGCCCAAAGAGCCACCCGATGGTCGTTTATCACTCTTTGCCCAATCTAACATTCTTTCTAAACTAGTTTGTGCTTCCTGAATATTGACTGTACACATCCAGTTGATATTTTGCTCTGGAAACTTATCGCGAAATTTTGAAGGGTCAGAAAGAAACACCTCGATGCTTCCACATCTTAATATAATTTTTTTGGCTGTGATTGGATTAAGCAATATGTTTTCCAACCTTGTAACCCATCTAAGATTTTCTGGTCGGTTATTCTGTCTGTTTGTATCTAAATGGTCAACAACGTGATTTTTGGTTGGCGGCACACCATGGAATGCAGTCGCTATTATACTATGAACACGGACCGAGGCAATCACCATATAACCATCTTTATTTGGTTTGCCAAAAATCCATTGGTTGTCATATTTACGCTCTCGTTTGCCATCATGGGGATACCTCAATACTGCCCCATTGTCACGGACTGAATATAGTTCGTCTTTGTAAGTACATTCTATTTCTCGGCAGAAATCAAGGTCACATTTACTGTCTGTCATTGTTTTCTATTTTGATTAAGACTTTGTCCATGATGATAAGTGTCAGATATGCTGGAAGTTGCAGCTAACGGCCCGGCAATATGGGGAGGTTGTGTTACCCGACGCAAGCACCGAGTAGGGTCCTGGTACTTGAGCCAGAAAGCTGTCACGGTGCAAGGAGGGTATGGCACGTGTTTTTGCCGTCATGGTGCAAATATTATTGAGCATTACGCGTGTCGCGGTACAAGGTTGATAAATGAGTAGTAACTTGTCACCCAGCAGAAGTTTTGTAAATGAGCACTGGCGCAGTGTCGCGGTACAAGTTGTCTCGGAGCCAGAAAGTTATCAAGGTATACAAAGCTTTATTGCGAGTAGTGCGCGTATCCGGGTGCAACAGCCATTACAAATTTGTCTTAGGTGCAGGAGCAAAAGCAAAAACCGTGACAAACAACTTACCCATATTGTCCGTGTTATAAGCCGTAATTTTATTTTTCAAACGATCCAGTTGTTGTCATGATTTGAAAAGATATTAATCAATTTGAACTTTGCCCATTGAAATTTTGATGATTAGTTTTCTCATGAAGATTCTGCCAAAGTTCCAAGGCTCTCTAATCTCTTCCTTTGTCTTTAAGTTGATTTTAAAAAATCCATCATACCAATTCGCAAATATTAAGCCATCTCTATCTTTTTGAAGCCCAATCCGATCAATTGAAATTTTTTCCGTAAGGCTGCAGTCGTAAATTTCTTTTAAGAATAGTTTGTTATCTTTTATTATCCAAATAGCTTTATATCCACGCCAACACGATGTCCGGGTATATTCATCAAAAAAGCCAGGGTTATATAAATTCCCTTTATTAAAATATTTATCTAGTGGGTACTGAAATATTGTGATTGTATCATTCTCGATTATCAATAGGTCGCCTGTCTGAGGTGTTGCAAAACAATCTATTTTGCAGAAAGTCCCAACAAAAATTAAAACGAATATTGGTTTAAGAAAGATTTTCATTATTGTAGGATTAAGTCATGATACTTTTTTCTGTACAGGAGCAATATGGCTTATAACGGCCCGGCAATATGGGGAGGTTGTGTTACCCGACGCAAGCACCGGGCAGGGTCCTGGTACCCCGCCTCGGCGGGGCCAGAAAGTTATCACGGTGCAAGGAGGGTATGGCGCACTTTTTGCAATCCGGGTACAGAATTTTATGGCCTTTACGAGCTTCGCGGTACAGAGTTGTCAAGGTTTTGGTCAACTATGCAGATGCAGTTAAATTTATTGAGGGCAGTGGAGCAGTCCGGGTTTGTCAAGCGGTACTATCCTGTCTTGAGAGTAGGAGCAAAAGCAAAAAGTGTGACAAACAACTTACCCATATTGTCCGTGTTAGGTTTAGCTATTTATTTATCAATGAGTCAACTTCGGATTTTAATTTTGGAAGGTGGAGGATTATAATACCCCATATATTCTCATCTGATACTGAGTCATAGCCATGGATAATTTGATTTCTTAATCCAATTATCTTGATAGCATTTTCAATAGTAAATTCTGGATTTTCTTTTAGAAGTCGATTCATGGCTTCTCCAATAATCTCGAGATTCCTTTCCACTGCACGCCTTAGTAAAGAATTAGTCTTGTAATTCGCGTAAGTTTTAATTGCTTCAGTCTCAAAATATGAATCGATCTCATCAATGGCAATTTTGATATCATAAAGAAGCTTAAGCTGTCTCTCTGTCATAGACTATTTTTTTGTCTCGATCTAAAATCTTTCGGAATATTGGATTTCGTATAGCTTGGTTTTCTAGGAGATCAATTTCTCTACCAAGGAGCTTTTCAAGCTTTTCTTTAAAATCGAAATAGTTGTCAGCATATTCAAGAATATCGACATTATCAAATTGAACAAGCATATCTATATCGCTATCCTTATTGAATTTTGGAGTTAGAATGGATCCAAATAGATATAGTTCTCTGACCTTGTGTTGTTTGCAAAGGATTATTAATGAGTCAATGTTTTTCTCAATTATATTCATGAATCAAAGATAGGAATTCTTTTTGTTCGAATTGTCAATCCGGTTGCAAGTTAAACCTAACGGCCCGGCAATATGGGGAGGTTGTGTTACCCGACGCAAGCACCGGGTAAAGTCCTGGTACTTTAGCCGGTAAGCTATCACGGTGCAAGGAGGGTATGGCGCACTTTTTGCCGTCAAGGTACCGAGTTTTATGGCGTATACGAGCTTCGCGGTACAGAGTTGTCAAGGAGTTAGTCAACTATCCAGGTGCAGTTAAGTTTTTTGGGGGCAGTGGAGCGATCCGGGTTTGTCAGGCGGTACAATCCTGTCTTGGTAGTAGGTACAAAAAGCAAAAAATGTGACAAACAACTTACCCATATTGTCCGTGTTATGTTTAGGCCAGTTTTTGTCAAGGTGGTTCAGAATCATCTAGCTGGTAAGTATTCAAAAGTATATTTATTGTTTTTCTTTATTGGATATCCCTCGCTATTATATTCATAAGTATTATTTGTCTCTTGAATTTTTTCGGCTAAAGGAGCATCAAAGTAAAGAGTCTGAACCTTTTTTATAATATTATTTTTATTGGAATACTCTCCAGGTCGGAGAAGTCTTTGAAAAGCTATATAAGGGTTATTTTTATCATCGAATTCATAGTCTGTTTTTACACTCATTACAGGAGTACCGTCAATAATATCTTTTTTTATTTCAGTAACTAAATTGCCACTTTCGTCATAGAAAAACTCATTATAACTTGATGCTTGATTTTCGTAGTAGTACACTCTCTTTGAGATTCTACCATTCGTATCATATTCATAAGTGGTATATGATTTGGTTCCGCTCGGTAAACGGGTAACTTCAATTTTTGTCAATTTATTTTTAGTATATATGTAATTAACTGTCCCGTTTATTGCTGTGTTTTCTGGAGTCACCCATTCAGTTCTGTTCATAGATTGCTGTGCTGTTTCCCAGTCGCTGCTAGCCAATCCCATGTCATCATACATGTCATACGATACTAATTGATGGTCCTTATTGTAAGTATATGCTGTATATGACCATTTACTTTTGCTTTCATTGGGGAGCTTATCCTCAGTATAAGAATATTCGTGACTTAATTCATTCGAATAATACTCTTTCCAGATTAATGGTATGTTTTGAATGTCCATAAAAGGATCAGTTTCTATATCGTCTTTACTACACGATAAAAGAAATAAACAAAGGATTGAAAAAGCTATATTTTTTTGCATTGGCTAGGGTATATTAAATGGTGGTTGTCAGTTTATTAACAGCAAAAATCATTCCACATTTGATCATGTAAAAGGGCTCCGGCTTAAACATAACGGCCCGGCAATATGGGGAGGTTGTGTTACCCGACGACGGCACCGGGCAGGGTCCTGATACTTTAGCCAGAAAGTTATTACGGTGCAAGGAGGGTATGGCACGTGTTTTTGCCGTCCGGGCACAAGTTTATTGAGCATTACGCGTGTCGCGGTACAAGTTTGATCGAAGCTGGTAAACTATCACGGTACAGGATTTTTGTTGGTGGCACTGGCGCAGTGTGGCGGGACAAGCTGTCTCGAAGCCAGAAGGTAGTCACGGTGCAGGATTAAAATTGAGAGCAGTGGAGCGTGTCCGGGTGCAACAGGCATTACAAATTTGTCTTGAGTGCAGGAGCAAAAGCAAAAACTGTGACGAACAACTTACCCATATTGTCCGTGTTAGTGGCTGGCATTTATTCTATTTTCTCTTCTATTAATCCTGTTGTGGGATTAGTAATAAATTCGATTTTGCCTACTGTCAAATGAACTGTCAGTTTTTTATCTGCTGGTACCTCATTGTTAGTTGGGTCTTTTAGTTTCTCAATAACCTTTAAACAGGCACTTTTAAAGTCCTTGAATAGCGTATCAACAACTAAATAAGTGTTTCCAGTTTTATCACCCTTGTATAAGTGCTGTAAGTCAGTTGCCTTACTTTTATAGGAGGTAAGTGAAATGTCTTTTTTTGGTTTTAACTGATGGGCAAGTCCACATCGCAAATTTTCCCATAAAAGATCACCAATAGCTTGATATCTGTTGTCCATTAATGATAAACCTTTAAGGAATCTTTTTTTGGGAAGTCCTACCTCGTAATGGTCAAAGGGTTTATCATCAAAGAAACTTCCTAAGGTTTCAATCCCTTGTCCAATTATTACAAAAGCTAAATAATCAAATCCTTTTTCAATAAGATCATTTACATTACTAATCAAAACAGTATTAATAAACTGTTCTCCTTCAAATTTTTCCATAGTATTATAGTCTAGGTTAGCATAAGCTTGCCACTAACTCGTTTTTAGTGGCTGGCATTTTTGTACGTTGTCATATTTATTTGAATTAATGTTATTCAACAATGATTAAAGTTTTGATTGTTGTAAAACGTCCAATTCAGTTTTATTCTTTCTTTAGTTTCGTATTCAGTAATTTTTTGCATTATGGAATTTCTGTGGGCAGAACCGATTAATAAAACTGCTCGATTATACTGATTTTCTTTGCTGTAATTGTAAATATTATGAAGCATTTCATTTTCGCGTCTATTTTGCTCTTCGTGAAACAATTTGTAAATATGAAATAGTTGATTCTTGTTAAACTCAAATTCCATAAGATTTTTTTCTGTAATCTTTTTTCTATCAAATAATTCTGAACATTTATTGCTGTTGAGATAAGCAAAACCATACTTTGCTGTCAATAAGTTTTGCTCATTTTCTAGTTTTTTATAATCATCGTATTTTTTGAATGTATTAAACATATATTCAATATCGCTTGTTGATAAGTCTGGACTTACATCAATATCTACCGGAATATGTTTAATGTTGTAGTTTTGCAAATACCTCTTGATACATTTTATTTCCAAAGATTCATCAAGAAGCTGATTTCCCTTATAAAACCTATCAAATAAATTGATCGATAGTTCCTCAAAAACTACTTCGGGGCTTATAGATTCAATGATTTTATACAATTCATCAGAATTACATTTGCCAAGTTCTGAATGTGCTGAACAGATAAGTGCAATATCATACATTTGCTTATCCTATTTTTACATTTTTTTTATCCAACGATATTCATCGCCTTCTGTACTCCATTGAAATTGCCACATGTCACCAGTTTCGTCATTTATTAGATAAAACTGAAACATACTTGTCATTGGCTTTATAGTAAATTTATTACTTTGGGAACTTGATAGCTCATTTGGATTGATTACCACCGATGATATATATTCAGTTCCCTGAACACTATATTGACATTGCCATAATTTGCCTGAAAATTTATCAAGCAGAATATATGTCCACATATTTTCCGTCTTATATAGGGCATACCTGTTAGGTTTTTCATTATTTGGTGTAGTAGCAGCGTGAACTAAAAATTTCTGCCCATCATTTTGAATTTGATATACTTCTCCTGTGGCTGTGTTTAGTCTCAGTTGATTATGGATATTGTCTGTTTGATATAGTTTATAAGTTTGACCATTTGCTACGAAACTTATAAATAAGGTAAAAATGACTAGTAGATTTTTCATAATTCATTACTGCTTTGTAATCAAATTTAACTATTTTTTGTCATATCTTTTGACGGAGTATGTTTACGCTTGCCACTAACGGCCCGGCAATATGGGGAGGTTGTGTTACCCGACGCAAGCACCGGGTAGGGTCCCGGTACTTTAGCCGGAATACTATCACGGTGCAAGGAGGGTATGGCGCATTTTTTGCCTTCATGGTACAAATTTTATTTCGAGTTGGAGCGATCGCGGCACAATTTTGATCGGAGCCGGTAAACTATCACGGTGCAGGATCTTTGTTGGAGGCACTGGCGCAGTGTCGCGGTACAAACTATCTCGGAGCCAGAAATTAGTCATGGTGCAGAATTTTAATTGCGTGCAGATGAGCGTGTCCGGGTGCAACGGCCAGTACAAATTTGTCTTGAGTGCAGGAACAAAAGCAAAAAGTGTGACAAACAACTTACCCATATTGTCCGTGTTAGCGCTTGGCAAGTTTATTTTTATTCTAATATTCAATATCTGGTGTTATTGCAAAGATCTGGTTCTTTTTAGTCTCTTGTACTCTAAATGGAGAATTACGTTCGATAATATAAGTCTTTTGAAAAAGTCCATGATAGGTCTCGAGCTCATACCAAGTTATACTACAAATAGATTCATTAAGCTTTATAATTGGAGTTGGATCAGTAATCAACAATACCTTCGATTGTTTTCTATTTAAAATACCAAGTTTCTTATTTGAATATCTTTCAATTTCTGCATTAAAGTCTTGTTTTGTGCACAGGACAATTTTTTGATCCATGTTTGAATGCCCTATTAAAGCAAATTGTTCCCCCACAACATAGAAGAAGAGAAACTGAAAGAATCCTTCCTCAGAGTTCTCAGGAATTAAATTATTGAAGGCTCTAACTTTTTCGTTTTGGGCAAATCTTGCCATATTATCTTGTTTCACATCCTCATAATTAAGTATTTCCTTATTTGTCAAATATGGAATAGGGGGTTTCGCGTTGAGTCTTCTCTGTGTTATTCTTTCTATATATTCAGTGAGATTGAACGACTTTGAAGTGACATAAATGATTGGTTTACCAAAAAAAAGATTATAATCATAATAGACTTTACAAATCTTGTCTGAATCCAATTTGAGTTTATTAAACATGCCTAAATAATTGTCAAGATTGAAGGTGGTGCTATCAAGCACAATGGTCTTGGATTTGTTTCGCAACTTTACACTCCCCTGATAATCTTGAACTTTTTTTACAAAATCACAATTGGTTTGGGAATAAACTTGGTCAGGAATAATAAAAGAAAACCAAACGCATAATAGTGCCGATATCAATTTAATCATTTCAATTTTGGATTCTTTCATTTACTGTTGTTTATGCTTAGCGCTAACGGCCCGGCAATAAAGGCCGTTTGTGTTACCCGACGCAAGCGCCGGGCATAGTCCCGGTACTTTAGCCAGAATTGAGTCACGGCGCAAGGAGGGTATGGCGCGGTTTTTGGCATGGTAGTACAAACTTTCGAGCTTATACGAGTGTCGCGGTACAAAGGTGCTAAGTGAGTAGTAATTTATCACCCTGCAGAAGTTTTAAAAATGGGCACTGGTGCAGTGTCGCGGTACAAACGGACAACGGAGCAAGGAATTTATCACGGTGTACTATTTTAATGGCGAGCTGAGGAGCGTATCACGGCTTATTGATTATTGAGGATTTGTCAAGAAAGCAGGATGCCTCAAAAACCGTGACAAACAAATGACCTTTATTGTCCGTGTTAGCGGTTGGAATATTTTTTTCGAGTTATTTAAATGATGACCTTGTGAATAATAACCAGGTCATGGTATTTTAGAGAGGTTGTAAAATGTAGTGAGGTTTAAAGTTCTTGATAAGGTGAGAGTTACACAATTGTCATCTGACATTCAGATATATTTAAGGTTGCTTTAAATGGCCAGTTAAAGGAATTTATATATTAAATCCGGGGAGAAAAGGTGATTTTTAATTCTTTACTCCGACATAGGGCAAAAATCCCATTCCCTCCTTTAATATTTCCATTAATATACACGGGTTCAGCAAATGGATCGTCTACTGTTTTTCTATATGTATAAACACTTTTCTCAAATTGATATAAATCATGGGGAATCGAGATGACAATTATACTAACAGTATTAATAAACTCTAATAAGCAATGACCGTCCCAATATTGAACAGAAAGGGTTAATAAACAGTCTTTTGCTGGTATTTTATTACCTGCGATAAAATAAGCATATGTAGGATCCTTCTTATGTGGTGATATACTGTCACAAGTCCAATGAAGTGTTGTTAATCCTTTTATTACGGTTAAAAATCCAGTGGTATTACCTGAAGAGACTGTGAAATCTACCAGGTATTGCCTAGGGAGTACCGCAGATGACCATGATAACCCCGACGCTCTTACTAAAATTGCGTAATAGAGGTCTTCATTTTTCTCAAAAGCAAAGTTTATTTTCAAAGTGCGTACATCAAGGATTTCATGGCAACCTGCTGGTTCTGAAAGCCTTGTATTAATAACAGTTGTGGAGATGAGCCGAGGTTGTGTTGGCAGTTCTGCAGCAATAACCTCTGCTGTTATCTCTTCTAAATCCTTTTCCTTTGCATACAAATAATACTTCTTCATGGGGCTGAATACAATCCCATCAGGTACCCTTAAATTGTTCACACTTTTCACTGTTGAGTCGCATTTATACCTTAAGATTTCATTGTCTGTGGAAGATATTGAAAATGAGAAATCTCTTAAGGAATCATTTATTTCTTCAGGGTATTCTGATTGAAATGATCTTTCGAATGAAATATGACGTAATGTAGTGTCATCAAGATCAATAATTCCGATTGTGCAGAGTTTCTCCGGTAGATCGGGGCGGTAAAACCTCTCCTTGGTTTCGCAGGAAATAATAGATGTGGCAATAAAAATAATTAGAATAACATTAAGTGACGTCAAAAAACTCTTTCTCATCTAATTTATTTTTGAATCAGCTTTTTTATTTTTTGAGTATAGAACTTATCTATTCATTTATAATTGCTCTTTGAAATTATCCTAAAAGATCGGAGGAAATGGAAGGATTTTAGTTACTTCAGAACTTCTGCAAATCGCGAATATGCCATTCCCATTTTTAATGTTACCATTAAGAAATACCGGTTCTGAAAAAGGATCTACATAATTTCTTTCGTAAGTGTAGAGACTTTTTTCGAAAATATATAGATCTCTCGGAACAGATAACAGCTTAATCCTGAATGAGGTAAGGAAATGATAAAGAGAGTATCCATCATTAAATTTAGCCGATAACGTAAGATTGCACATATCTCCCGGAATATTTTCCCCATCGATGAAAAAAGCTTTAACTCTTGATTGAAGTAATGGAGGTCCATCACCTGAGCAATTCAGGTGGGACATTTTCAATCCGTAAAAAATTGCATCGAAACCATGAACATAATTATTCCTGACAGAAAAATCCAAAAAACCGAGAATGCCTGGTGGCAGATTTAAGTTAATACCGTAACCTTCTAATAGAATTGCGTAGTAAAGACCTTTCTGAGAGCTAAAAGAAATATCCAAAACCGCATATTTTATACTATCATCCAGGTAATTATGACAATTGATTTTGCTGAATTTAATTCCTGGTTCAGTTTCTTTATGAACAGAGATTAATTTCAAGGATGGCGCGGGTTCAGGTACGAATATTTCAGATGAGATGTCATTTACCCCATCTGATTGTGCTTTTAAGAAATATTTTTCGCCTGAGTTGAACTCAATATCTCGAGGTAATTTATAATATTCAAGATTTCTTAAGTTTGAATCAATGCAAACTGAAAGCAATTCTTCATTTTCCGAAAAAATTGAAAATGAAATAGTCTTTAAAGTATCATCCTGCGCCTCAGAGTATTCTGATTGAAATGATTTTTCAATTGAAATATACCGTAAATAGTTAGGATGGGTGTAAGGATTCTGATAAGTGAAACTTGTTGTATCATCTGCATCAATTATCGCCACAGTACAAATCTGTTCAGGTAAATCCGGCCGGTAAAACTTATCAGAACTTTCACATTGCATGAGTTCGATCACGAGCAGACACACCGGGAATATAAGGATCGATCTTAGTAACTGCTTCATTATCTGATTAATTTCAGATTATTGGTCGTCTTAAAACTTGATTGTTACAGTCAAGGAAGGCATAACCGGGAATAAAGAGACATTTTTAAAATAGTATCTTTTTTCCTCGTTGTCGTAGATCTTTTTAAAGTAGAAAGTGTTCTTACGGTTGTATACATTGTATATATCTGCATCTATTGCAATCGAAAACCTTCTCTTGTAAATTATCCTCCTGATCGAAAGATCCATACGGTGGTAATCAAAGTACCTGATATTGTTCTTTGTCTCGAAAAACTCCCCGTAGGAGGTCTCGTGCATGTATATTGTTGCCGGGGCTCCCGACTGGTACACGAAATTGAGTCCAAAGCTTGTTTTCTCTTTAAAATAATACTTAAGTGTAAGGCTTAGGTTATGGGGCCTGTCTGTCGTGGATGGTATCCACATCAGCCCTTCCGGGGCATACCACTCCCTCTTTGACCTCGACCAGGTATAGCTGGCGCTTCCTGTAATCTTCCCGGTTCTTTTTATTATTCCCGCTTCAATTCCATATGCCCTCAGGTTGATTCTGTCGACCATATCCACAAACGAAGTGTCGAATATGAAACTGGCGCCGGGCTTGAAGTCGAGCATTCCTGCTGTTCTCTTGAGATAACCGTCAAGGCTCCAGACAAAATCATTTTTGATCTCGCCCTGAACACCTGCTGAGATTATATCAGATACCTCCGGACCAAGCTCTCTATAAAGCGGAAGCCAAAGCTGAGTTCTGAGCCCGGCATTTGATCCCTCCACGGAATGGTCGTCCTGGCTTAGTCTTACATAATTGATGTGAGGTGATAAGAGACTCCCCGGTTTGTAAGAGAGCCTGAGCCTTGGTTCCACCACGAAGAAACTGCCTCCCTTGATTACAATACCGGATAACCTTAATCCGGCATCGAGCTGGAATTTTTCGGATAAGCGGGTTGTTGTAGAGAAGAAAAGCGAAGTCTCATTAACTAAATCATTACCACTCAGGTCATTCCTTGTTTCCTCATCATCCTTGGTAAACGTTGCATAGTTATTTGAAATGAATGTGCGGAATCTGTCGGAAACACCCAGTGAGATGGCTGCCTTGCTGAAGCTCCGGTTCACAGTAGCTGTTAATCCGAAATTGTTTATTGCCGGGTAAAACGAGTATAGTGTTGCTGAAGAACCTATCTTCTCCCCTGTGGTATTTATAAATGATTCAGATTCGGAATAGATCCTGCGCCCGATCGCGAGCCTGTTGTAATTAAGGTTCACTTTCCAATTGTACTGACCGTTTACCGGAGGTTCCCACTGTAGAGCATGAACCATGCTGTTCCAGCCTGTTGTTATCCCGTCTATGTATTTAAATAGAGTATCATCGTGCTGTCCAGTTGTTTTGTTTTCGTCTTTTCCGTTATCATAATTACCGAAAAAAAGATAGCTGATCTTTCCTGCTTTTAAAGATTCATGAGCAAGTCTAATAAACGAATCGTAAAAGGAGTATTTATCAGGAGGAAGGAAATTACCTACATCAGCCGGGACAATCTTTTTAAGAAGCGGAGCATAAAGTGAATAATTACCTCTTTTGAGTCCTGCTGTAAGATCAAGATTAATCTTATTAAAAGGCACTTCAAGCGTTACTCCGGAGGAAAGAAGTCCGAGCCTGAGCTGAGCCCCAAGAGAATCGGAATGAGGTTTACGGAAGTCCAGATCAATGATCGATGATGCTCCTCCTCCGATGCCGGCAGGAATGTAATCTTTATAAAGCTCCGCGCTTTCAAGGAAATCGAGGTCGAAGGGAGACACAATACCGAGGAGGTGGCCCGGGAGAAAGAAATAGCATCCATCGGCAATAATTATATTTTGTCCTGCTCCGCCACCGCGAACATAAATATCTGAAGTGCCTTCTTTACCAAAAGAGACACCGGGAAGCATCTGAAGGGATTTCAGAAGGTCAGGTTCGCTGAATAGTTTTGGCGTTTCGCGGATAGCGGCCGGAGTGACAACGAAGTTGCCAAGATCGGTCCTTTCGACACTTTTTGTCGAGTCGCTTATTATCCTGACTTCCATCAGTTCATAAGGTGAAACCAAGAGCCGGATGTCTATGACAGTATCTGATCTCAGTTCGAATTTTAATGTTACAGATTTATATCCGAGCACACGTGCAGTAATTTGTTTGCTTCCCGCGGCTGCTGTTAAAAAATAATTACCGGAATTGTCAGAGGAGGTTTGTTTTCCATCTGGTCTTAAATAGATGGTCACCCCGGTAATGGATTTATTGGCTTCTTTTTCAAGAATACTACCCGAAATCCTGAATGACTGGCCTGTCAGGAGTGAACTGATAAAAAGAAGAAACGAGAACAGCAGGAATAATCTTTTCATTGTCTCGTACTGTTTATTTTGCTTGATAGAATGTTAAAGTTACGAAGGAAAATTACTTTCTAAAAAAATATTTCAATTCGCTGTAGTATCGATGTAACGTGATTTTTTAGAATAAAGGTCAAGGATCAAACGGAGGTGTATCTAACCGCTAACGGCCCGGCAATATGGGGAGGTTGTGATACCCGACGCGAGCACCGAACAGAGTCCTGGTACCCCACCTCAGGCGGGGCCACAAAGCTGTCACGGTGCAAGGAGGGTATGGCGCACTTTTTGCCATCCGGGTACAGAATTTTATGGCCTTTACGAGTTTCGCGGTACAGAGTTGTCAAGGTATTAGTCAACTATCCAGATACAGTTAAATTTATTGGGGGCAGTGGCGCGGTCCGGGTTTGTCAAGTGGTACTATCCTGTCTTGGTAGCAGGAATAAAAGCAAAAAGTGTGACAAACAACTTACCCATATTGTCCGTGTTATGCGGTCGTGTTTATTATTGATAATATGTGCAGTAAATTTTCTCCAAGAACTGATTTTTTTTCTTGATCAGTAATGTCTAGTCCTGATATTCTGTCAATGTTTTTTTTAAGGTTATTTTTTCCATAAGGATTATCTGATCCTAGAATCAAGTTATTGGTTCCAAAAAACCGGATCGCCTTTAAAAGTCTTTTTTTAGATACAAGTTGTGGTGAAGATGTGTCAAAGTACAAATTCTTTAGACTGAGATTTTTATTTATAAACAATTCTAAACCAAATAAATGAGCAATAATCAAAATAAGATTGGGATGATCAATTTTGTATTTAATAATCTTTTTTACTTCTGTATCAGTGTTTAAATGAATAAATAAAGGCAAATCATTTTTTTCTGTCCAACCAGCTATTTCATTAAAGAACTTTGAATCAATTGAGAAGTTGTCCCAGCATTGATGAAGTTTTACACCGGAAAAATGCCAGTCTGCAAGTTTGTTGTCTAGATAGCTAATAGGATTTTGAATACGCGTTGTAATCCAAATGAATTGAATCACTCTACCTTCGGTTTTTAATCTGAGTTCATGCACAAATTCATTTCCTTTTGGAATATGATCGAGCATTCCAGATAATCTGATAACGATCCTTGTCAGGAAATTAGTTGCTTTAACCACATTAAGATTTGGAAATAATGCTGCCAGGTCTGGTAAGAAATATTCCGCTTTGCTATTTGGTTCTCCTGGTACGAGGATTACTTTGTCAGTCCCTGAATTATCAAGAGTCTTGGTAATGTTTTCAGGGGTTAAGTATCCACCACATGCGTGGGCGTGTCCATCAATAATCATATGTTTTTATTTTAGAGCTGAAACTGTCCAAATATCGCGCACATGACGCATAACGGCCCGGCAATATGGGGAGGTTGTGTTACCCGACGCAAGCACCGGGCAGAGTCCTGGTACCCCGCCTCAGACGGGGCCGATATGCTGTCACGGTGCAAGGAGGGTATGGCACGTGTTTTTGCAGTCCGGGTACGAAGTTGGTTTAACATTACGCGTGTCGCGGTACAAGCTTTCAAAATGACTGATAAATTATCACAGTATTGTTATTTACTTAACAGCACTGGCGCAGTGTCGCGGTACAAACTGTCTCGGAGCCAGGAATTTATCACGGTGTAGGATTTAAGTTACGGGCAAATGAGCGTGTCCGGGTGTAAGAACAATTACATTTTGTCTTGAGAGCAGGAGTAAAAGCAAAAACCGTGACAAACAACTTACCCATATTGTCCGTGTTAGAGGGCGTAACTTATTTATCCTTTGGAGGATTGAGCATTGTCTCGAGTTCGTGAACTATTCTCTTTTTCAAAAATATTTTGAGTAATGATAGCAATTTTTGTTTTTTACTTTATCTGAGAACAAAAATATTTGCTCAAACGTTCTATTAAATAAAAGGAGGAAATTGTTATGGCAAAATATGTAGATGGATTTATCTTGGTAGTACCGGATAACAAGGTAGCTGAATACACGAAAATGGCAGAAGAAGGAAGAGATTCATGGATGAAGCATGGAGCGATTTCGTATTTTGAATGCAAGGGTGATGATTTAACGACCCGGGATTCTGGTGGAGGAAAGCCACTTGAATTCACAAAACTAGCAAATTCCAATTCTGGTGAAAATGTCTGGTTTTCTTTTATTGTATTTGAATCAAAAAAGCATCGAGATGAGGTAAACAAAAAGGTAATGGACGAAATGAACGAAAAATATAAAGATGCAAAGGACTTTTCGATGCCATTCGATATGCAACGCTTTACATACGGCGGATTTGAAGTTGCTGTTGAAGGTTAAAGGTCTCATGTTTTTACGAACTAGATGCTTTTTGAGTTAGCAGGCGTAAATTTTATAATGTGTCAAATCTTTAGAGTCAGTCTGAATTAGTCTAGATTGAAAAGTCCTGGTAAACGGAAGGAGTTATCATGTTGAGATATAATTGTCGAGATGGTAAAGTCCCGATAAAGGAGCAGGAATTGTCAAGCTATAACGGATTTGTCTAGGTGAGAATTTCTCGGGTTATGCCCGCTAACGGCACGGCAATATGGGGAGGTTGTGTTACCCGACGCAAGCACCGAACAGAGTCCTGGTACTTTAGCCGCGAAACTGTCACGGTGCAAGGAGGGTATGGCACGTGTTTTTGCAGTCCGGGTACTAAGTTGGCTGAGCATTAAGAGTGTCGCGGTACAAGTTATCTTACGAATGGGGAACTATCCAGGTATTGTTTTTTTGTTAACAGTTGTGGTGCGGTCCGGATTTGTCAAGCATTACGATTCTGTCTAGGTGGCAGGAGCAAAAGCAAAAACCGTGACAAACAACTTACCCATATTGTCCGTGTTATGCGGAGCATTTTTTTTTAAATCCAGATATACTGTCAACGAGTAGGGATAAAAGAAACTTATCCCTTAAATCATAATAATATTCAAGACAGAATCTGAATATATAGTCCGTGTTTATTGAGCTGGTCTCGCTCTGATATTTTAGTAAGAGGATAATCTCAGATATTTCATTTGTGATTCAATAAGGAGTCTGGGTACAGAATTTCTTTACTCGTTTAAGTTTGCGCTGCTCACGTTGATTATCAGCGCGCATTTTCCTAGAGTCATCAAGTCGAATTTGACAACAAAGTTTCAAAAACTGAATCTCTTTTTCTCTCTCAATCCTGATAATCTTATGAGTCCGGGTTAGTCCAGCAGAATTTTCGGGTATAAATATTTTTTCAAATCTTGGAGTCAGAACTCTCTTTCTTGGTCTTGTTGTCGAATTCATTACAGTAATTTTATTTAAGGCAGTGCAGTCTAGGGAATCGTTCTATATGGCAGTCTAGTAATATGTTACGCATAACGGCCCGGCAATATGGGGAGGTTGTGTTACCCGACGCAAGCACCGGGTTGAATCCTGGTACTTTAGCCGAGAAGTTGTCACGGTGCAAGGAGGGTATGGCACGTGTTTTTGCCGTCCAGGTACTAATTTGGCTGAGCATTACGAGTGTCGCGTTACAAGTTATCTTACGAATGGGGAACTATCCAGGTATTGTTATTTTGTTAACAGTTGTGACGCGGTTTGGATTTGTCAAGCATTACGGTCCTGTCATGGTAGCAGGAGCAAAAGCAAAAACCGTGACAAACAACTTACCCATATTGTCCGTGTTAGCTTGCGTATTTTATTTCTATCATGAAATAGAAAATTTGTCATTTAAGTACTACTAGTATAGGATTTGATAACTCAGTTAATTTTCTGCTTAATACCTCTAATGATCCAGTAACTTGATTTTTATTAATAGCATTTAGAAATTTATAGGCACTCTGATAGTCTACAAGTATACTGTCATTATATACATACTTAGGCCAAAAAGGGTTTCCATTATCTAGGTTATTTATAAAACCTTTCTTATTAAGGAAAACTGTTTCTGAGGTGTGTTTATCATAAATACAGAACCTTGAAGAGTCATCTAATCCCAGGTTGAGATGTAAAAACAAGTAATCATTGTTTTCACATATATCCCAGATCCATAATTTGTCTTTATTATTTTCTTTAAAAGCATTTATTTCATATTGCTCAGGTCCATTTTTTCATTTCCAAGATTAAAGATCGCATAGGGAATACGTTTTTCTTTCCTTAATATGCTTAATGTATCAACTCTTGATTCAAATATTCGAATTGTGTCATTGAAATAGTATAAAGGAATAACAGTTACAAAACTATTAGTTTGGAATCTGTTATGATTTTTAATTTTTATCTTTATTGTACCCAAGCTATCAGTAATTATCTCACTGTATTCTGCATCAGGATTAGATGAATGATTGGGGATAACAAAAGCAAAACTATTTGATTCCGCTTTAATGAATTGAAGTGTGGTGAAAGATATTTCGAAAGACCGTATAAATTGTCCATTAAAATCGTATTCCAGTATTGTATGAATTCCCCAAGCAAGAATGTATATTCTTTCACTTTTATCGTCAATATCAAAATATGAAACATGGATATATTCACCAGGACCGCGCCCATTAGAACCAATTTGTCTTAAAAAATTTCCCTCATGATCAAACTGGATTAATTTATCAAAGTCACTTACAAAAATGTATTTGTTACTAAAAGCAAGGCGATTAATATTTCTGAGTAAACTCTGCGAATTAGTTTCTAAAGGAATATATATCAAATCTTTCCCGATTTCACTCAATGTGACAGGTTTAATATTATTTTTAAACTCTTCAATATCAACTTTAAACGGGCGCGTAACTAATTTGGGATCTTTATATCCAATTATCCCTGTTTTATCGTTCTTGCAAGCTGTGAGAATCAGAAGGCAAACTAATATTGAATAGAATAATTTTCCCATTTTTATGCAGTTGGATTAATTGAAGTTATCAATTTGAAATCTTATTATCAGGTCCGATCAGTATGCAAGCTAACGGCCCGGCGGTTGAGGGAGTAAACGTTGGCGGCGTAAGCCCGTCCGGTTCGAGTCCTGGTACTTTAGCCACAAATCTGTCCCGGCGGGCAAGCCGCCATGGCGCAATTTTTGCAAATCCCGGTGAAAGATAAAGTTGTCCCGGTTGCAGGATTTGTCCAGAGCCGAAGTCACGGATTTGGCAGATGAGTGAAAAATTATTTTTCAAGATGAAGTTGTCAAGGTGGCGAGCAAAAATTGTGACAAGTTTATTACCCCAACCGTCCGTGTTAGCACAAGTAAGTTATTTTTCTATCTCATTGATTAGTTTCTCAAGCATGGGAATATCTTGATGGATAGTTTTCCAGACAACAGTAACATCGACACCTAAATAGTCATGGATGAGTTTATCCCGCATCCCGGAGATTTCTTTCCAGGGGATTTTATGATAGTTTTGTTTTGTGTCTTTAGAGATTTTTTTTGAAGCCTCTCCAATAATCTCAATATTTCTGATTATGGCATCCTGAACTAACTCGTTGGTCTTAAATTCTTTTAAGGACAGTCCTTTACTATACTCATTTATTTTTCTAATGCAATCAAGAATATGGTCTATGTATGCCAGATCGTCCTTAATCATTACAGTATTTTAATGAGATCTTTCTTAATACTTCTTTTGATTCTCTTGTTTTTTAGAGCTCCGGTAGTAATTAAATCAACTTTAATACCTAAA
Organism: uncultured Bacteroidota bacterium; assembly: GCA_963843415.1. Taxonomy (GTDB): domain Bacteria; phylum Bacteroidota; class Bacteroidia; order Bacteroidales; family VadinHA17; genus LD21. The sequence continues at coordinate 215,903 of CAWJKD010000003.1, read as the reverse complement.
ATCTCGGATAGGTCATTTTCTAATTTAATCAGAGTAAGTAAAGTGGGAGATTCCTTAAACTCGACAAGGATATCAATATCGCTTCCTTTCTTATTGTCTCCTCTTGCAAAAGATCCAAAAATGCCAATCTTAAGAGGATCAAACTCTTTTAACTGACTCAAGATTATATTTTTAATCTCAGATTGGTTCATTTTGGTTGTTTTTACAAATCTATTAAAAATTGATCATTCAACAATGCTGCTGTCTTGTTTTGGTTATGAGTCAAGTCTGTCTGGTTACTTTAAATTAGCTTTTAGCTGTTAGCACAAGTATTTTGTCGCGCGAGGGGCTTGTCCTGTTAAAGTGCTGACACTATCTTGTCAAGACAAAACATTTTAAAAACGGCGCGAGGGCTAAATTCATGAAATATTTGTGCTAACGGCCCGGCAATATGGGGAGGTTGTGTTACCCGACGTAGGCACCGGGCAGAGTCCTGGTACTTTAGCCAGTTGGTTGTCACGGTGCAAGGAGGGTATGGCACGTGTTTTTGCAGTCCGGGTACAAAGTCGGCTGAGCATTACGAGTGTCGCGGTACAAGTTATCTTACGAATGAAGAACTATCCAGGTATTGTTATTTTGTTAACAGTTGTGGCGCGGTTCGGATTTGTCAAGCATTACAATCCTGTCTAGGTGGCAGGAGCAAAAGCAAAAACTGTGACGAACAACTTACCCATATTGTCCGTGTTAGGTAAAGTGCTGTTATTTTTTAAAGGTCACTAACATTATTATGGGATTATCAAATATTGTAAGTCTTTTGGCTAGTTCTTCCAGCTTCCTTTTTTTCTCTGGGAATTTCGGAATACTCTTTTTAAAATCATCGCTGGCTACATGGTTTTTAAGATCATTTGCTTTTATCCACATCATCATAACTGAGTCATTTACCTGCATAATTGGAAAAAATCTTGGCCCTGCATCGATGTCATTATAAATACCTGAAGTAAACAAGGGATTATCCGTACTTGTGGGTTTACAGAAAGAAATTGTTTTTGTTTCCTTATTAAAGCACACTAAAACTCTATCAGTATTTCTCCAATTGTTAACAACTTCACCATTTGGTAGATGCGTAATTTTTGGTGTCAATCTTTTGGCAGGGAAATGATTGCCCAATTGGCAGACTATGAAAAGATTTTTATCAGTTTGAAAAACATTTGGAATATAAATAAAATTGGATACTGATTTTACATATTCCGATAATGGTTCTTCTTTTGCAGATAATGGTTCTTTGTATTTTCCTAGATTGAATACATATTCCGGCATAAGTTGGAATTGGCTATTGAGATAAAATAATGTATCATTATAATGTTCCTTGAAATATATTCTTTTATCAAATTGGTAAATATGCGCATTATCTGCGCTATTTGAAAAAGGCTTGACTACGTTAAAAAATAAATAATTGGCATACGATTTTATTTTTTCACCATCATCGTTTGTCAGCAATGCTTTATATTGAATATTACCTGTAGGATTAGGAATATGACTAAAAAGCATAGAATCGTTAAAGACTATCCAATTTCTGGTATATTCATACTTATTGTTGGCAAATAAGAACCTATTCTTGACGTTTTTGACAAATGAACCATCTGTTTTATACTCAATCAAATCAAACAAACTCTGTATTAATATTCTGTCATCATTTAGTCTCACATAAGTTAAGTATTGATATTCTCCCGGCCCCCGACCCATTTTGCCTATTATTCTTTTAAAGTGACCTTCAGTATCGTACAGAAAACACGAACTGTAATCGCTGATTAAAAAATTCTCTTCAGAAATGTCAAAAGATTTAATATCTCCTATCTGATTATCCTGATTCATTTCGAGTGGGATGTACTTGATATTGTCAGTAAACTCACTAAGATTCAAAACTACCATCTTTCTTATATTGGCCTCAATATCAACAATTGATACAGAGTTGTTACTCTTCTGTCTATCATTGCTTGAGCTAGGCAACAAAAGCATTAGAATAAACATAATTATGCAAATGTGTGTCATTGGTTTTTATGTAATATGGTTTATAAAATTTTGCTGCAACCTCGAGATAGGATTCGCATTTTACCTAACGGCCCGGCAATATGGGGAGGTTGTGTTACCCGACAATAGCACCGGGCAGGGTCCTGGTACTTTAGCCGAGAAGCTGTCCCGGTGCAAGGAGGGTATGGCACGTGTTTTTGCAGTCCGGGTACGAAGTTGGTTTAACATTACGCGTGTCGTGGTACAAACTTTCAAAGTAACTGGGAAACTATCAAGGTATTTTTATTAAATTAACAGCACTGGCGCAGTGTCGCGGTACAATTTGTCTCGGAGCCAGAAACCTGTCACGGTGCTGGATTTAAATTGCGTGCACATGCGCGTGTCCGGGTGCAAGAACCATTACAAATTTGTCTTGAGTGCAGGAGCAAAAGCAAAAACCGTGACAAGCAACTTACCCATATTGTCCGTGTTAGCGGAGCGTTTTTTATTTTTGGATCCAGAATTTGGATCCATTAAAACCATTAGGGAAATTAAAACTATTAAAAGAAGCTAACTTGCCGGCATATCCTGGGCAAAATTGCAATGTATCATTGAAGACATCATAATAATCCCATGCATTGACATCAATTCCATCTCTATAATATACAACACTATCATAAATATAGATATGTGCGCCAGTATAAGGGGTATAACTGCCATGTCCTATTGAATATATACCAGAATCTGTTTTTATTCCATTTTCAGTTTTAATCCATGTTTTATCTGAGCTAAAGATCAGTCTTTCTTGTACTCCAGTATTTTCTGGTGTCAGGGGATCTGATGGATAAACGGCTTGAGTGAAAATCCAAAACCATTCTCCGGTAATATCTTTTGCAGGATTGAGGCTATCTTTTTTGCATGATAAAATCATAAATAATAGAGGAAATAAAAGTAAAATATTTTTCCCTTTCATGGTAGGATTTTATTAAGATGTTCAAATTCTATACCAAAGGTTTGCAGGATTTTATGAAGTATTTCTGAGGAGTTAGCGGGCGTTTTATTATCTTTTATTACGTGCGTAAGGTGATCTGCAATTTGTCTAGAGAACGAATCTGTCATGAGCTGTCAACTGTCTAGGAATTTTGTTTTTAATGCCCGCTAACGGCCCGGCAATATGGGGAGGTTGTGTTACCCGACGATAGCACCGAACAGAGTCCTGGTACTTTAGCCAGTAAACTATCACGGTGCAAGGAGGGTATGGCGCATTTTTTGCCATCCGGGCACCGAGTTTTATGGCCTTTACGAGCTTCGCGGTACAGAGCTGTCATTGGATTAGTCAACTATCCAAGTGCAGTTAAGTTTTTTGGGGGCAGTGGAGCGATCCGGGTTTGTCAGGCGGTACAATCCTGTCTTGGTAGCAGGTACAAAAAGCAAAAAATGTGACAAACAACTTACCCATATTGACCGTGTTATGGGTTGTGCTTTATTTTGTCTTAATTATTACTCCTGCTTTAAGTAACGGTTCAAAAAGGTTAGCAGCACCTCCATGTTCTATTATTTTGCCATCCTTAATGCAGTCAACATTTACTCCAGTAAAAGTTATTGGTTTTCCAGTAGGTTTCATATTGAACCATTCGTCCTTGAATGTGCCTGTTACAGAATAGACTGTAACAACCCAATCGTCTTCTGAAATTTGATTCTCAATTGTCAATTTAAGATCCGGAAAGACCTTCCTTACACCGAGAATATGATCTATTGCACCTTTTATTCCAATTTCATATCGCTCACCTTCATAAACTTCTACATACTTTTCATCTATGAATTCATGTATGTTTGATACATCTCCGGTATTTTCAACTTCATCTATATATCTGCTGATAATCTTTTTGTTGTTAATTTTTTTCATAATAATGGTATTGTGTTGATTGTGTGAGCATTGCCCATAACGGCCCGGCAATATGGGGAGGTTGTGTTACCCGACGCAAGCATCCGGGCAGGGTCCTGGTACTTTAGCCGTTAAGCTGTCACGGTGCAAGGAGGGTATGGCGCACTTTTTGCCGTCCGGGTACAAGTTTTATTGAGCATTACGAGTGTCGCGGTACAAGTATGATCGAAGCCGGTAAACTATCACGGTACAGAATGTTTATTAGGGGCACTGGCGCAGTGTCGCGGTACAAGCTGTCTCGGAGCCAGAAATCTGACACGATGCGGGATTTTAATTGGGGGCAGATGCGCGTGTCCGGGTGCAAGAACCATTACAAATTTGTCTTGAGAGCAGGAGTAAAAGCAAAAAGTGTGACAAATAACTAACCCATATTGTCCGTGTTATGCGGAGTTATTTTTATTTTCGAGTATAGATCCAATTTTCTCTTAATCCTTTACGCACCTCACAACCCAACCACAATCCTTAGGGCAATAATCCCTCTGTATGAAATTTCCCTCTATTAGCCAACGGAATGCTGCACTTTTTTTTACTTCGGATTCCGTAGAGGTCCAATAATGGGCCCATTCTCCAATACCCTCGAAAAAATTATCAGGACGGTTCCCAGCAGGAAGAGCTGTAAAGCCACTTTCATTGGTTGCATTATTCGGACTTTTCCAATGCGAAGTACCAGCTTCTTTTAACTTTCCTAGTGCAACTGTATCACCACCAAGGAAATTGACAAGAATTGTCCATTCTGCATCAGTAGACACATGCCAACCAGTTGGACAGACATTTCGATTGTCGTTTAAAACGTGCCAAGTATATAGTCTACCGTTGTCAGGGACATTTTTTTCGTCGCCGTCATATGCCCATTGGTATTTGGGAGCAATTTCTTTGCTTATATCCAATGTGCTAGGGATAGTGGTGTCTATGACATCACCGTTGCGATATCTCTTGGTTTTAAGGTTTTCGACCATCCATGTTTGAGTACCGATGATTATCTGATGATATACATTTCCATCTATATCAATCACTGTAGGTAGATCTCTTGCATTGTTGTTTTGTTGTGCTTGAATACTTAGTCCAAGACTTAACATGAAAACAATACATAAACTTAGGTGAGTAATTTTCATTTTAAAAACTATGTTGAATTGAGAATTATTTCCAGTACTTAAATACGCAGACAATTATCGGATATTCAGGGAATTACGCATAACGGCCCGGCAATATGGGGAGGTTGTGTTACCCGACGCAGCATCCGGGCAGAGTCCTGGTACTTTAGCCATAAAGCTATCCCGGTGCAAGGAGGGTATGGCGCATTTTTTGCCATCCGGATACAGGGTTTTATGACCTTTACGAGTGTCGCGGTACAGAGTTGTCAAGGAGTTAGTCAACTATCCTGGTGCAGTTAAGTTTTTTGGGGGCAGTGGAGCGATCCGGGTTTGTCGGGCGGTACAATCCTGTCTTGGAAGCAGATACAGAAAGCAAAAAATGTGACAAACAACTTACCCATATTGTCCGTGTTAGGTAAAGTGTTATTTTGTCTTCTATCAATGATTTATAATGTATTATTTGGATGAGAACATTATTTATTAAAGGTCACGAAAATTAATACAGCGTTATCGTACTCTGATAAGTTATCAGCCAAGTCTTTAAGCGCTTTCTTTTTTTCAGGGTATTTAGGGTTAAGATTTTTAAAGTCATCACTTTGGATATGATTTTTAAGCTGTACTGCATCAATCCACATTGCCATTGTCGAGTCATTGACCATCTTTTGTGGAAAGAACCTTGGACCTGCATCAATATCATTAAATAAACCGGAAGTAAATAGAGGATTATCTGTGCTGGTTGGTCGACAAAATATCAAATCTTGAGTACTTTTGTTATAAATTCCTAAAACACTTTTAGTATTATACATTGAAGTAATATCACTATATATTACTCTTGGAGTCAGCCTTTTAGCAGGAAACTGGTTACTAAAAAAGCAGTCAATGAACAAATATTTATAGGTTTGATATACATTCCCCACACTCATATAATCTCCCATTTTTTTCATAGCTTCCATCGATATATCTTCTCTAACAGAAAGTGGTTTGGTAAAACTACCAAGTGTTATCACATATACCGGAATAAGTTGATATTGTTCTGTTAGTCGGAATAAAGTATCATTATATGCTTCTTTGAAATATATGTTGTTTTGAAAAGTATAAATATTTGCGAATTGCTCATCATCACTAGCTAGTGGTTTTGTGCGGTTAAAATTGATAAAATTTTTAAAATAATATTTGATTTGACCCCCAAAGTTTATGATTAAAGCTTTGTATTTTTCGCTACCTGTTGCACTTGCCACCTTCCCGAATATCAAGGAATCCTTAATAAACGTCCAGCTGGCAATGTAGTCATTGTCTGATCCGAATGTATTTTTATGCTTGGCCGAGTATGTACCGTCAATGTTGTACTCAATAAGATCATATAAACTTTGGATATATATTTTATTATTTGGCCCAAATACCGTATTCATTGAATACTGATATTCACCAGGTCCTCTCCCTTGGTTCCCGATTTTTAAAATAAATTCCCCTTTGTAGTTGTACATTAAGCATTTCCTTAAATCTTTTGCAATAAAAAAGCTATCAGAAAATGCACAGTCCCAGATGCCAGTGAAAACCATATCATTAAACGTCTCAAGTGGCACATATTTAATATTGTCTGAAAATTGACTCAGATAGATCTCCTGCATATTTTTCATGTTGGTCTCAATATTAATTACAGGTAATGGATTCACATTTTTTTGTCCATTACTACAACCGGAAAAAACAAGTAGAATGATTGAGCCAATAAAGAATTTAATTCTTCTCATGTTATTGCAGTATTTTGTATTTTTTAATTTTAAAGACAGTGCAGCATCGCATTTTACCTAACGGCCCGGCGGTTGAGGGAGTAAACGTTGGTGGCGCTGTCCGCCGATTCGAGTCCCGGTACTTTAGCCGAAAAACTGTCCCGGTGGGCAAGCCACCATGGCGCAATTTTTGCAAGTCCCGGCAGAAGAGTGAAAACTGTCATGTCAAGATAAAGTAAGCCAGCCGACCCGCCCATGCGTCGCGATGAGAATTTGATAGAGGGCAGAAAATTATCATGATGATAAAATGATCAAAAGAAAAAGAGAGCATTCGGGCCCATAAATTACTTGCAGTTTTTGCTCGGCTGGCGTTTACGTCACCAGGCAAAAATTGTGACAAGTTTATTACCCCAACCGTCCGTGTTATAGTGCGTTTATTATTTTTGGTCAAATTAATCATTTGTTTCGATGGACTAATTGTCTTTAAAATCTTGAATGTATTTTTTAAGAAATGAGTCAATCTGATCTTTTTTAATTCCAAATTCTTTTTTTATAGCAGGTAAGGGGTCTTCCCAATTTGAAGGGTCCGAAACCGAATCTTGAAATAATGCCAATACCTTTTTGGGTCCTCCAATCTTTAATGCATTATCAATGAAGATTGCACCAATAGTGTAGAAATAATTCGACCCATTTTCTAACACATTATTTAGATCATCCATTTTTGATAAGTCGATACCTGGGTTGTTGTTAATCATTTTTTTTAACTGCATTAAATTATTTAAATAGGATTGACCTGCTGTTCCACCATAATATGTAGCAATGCCCTCATGAAATAATGAAGGTGCCTTTGGAAATAAAGGAAAAATTATTGTATGTATAATCTCATGTATGTGGTCCTCGCGACATGAAAGAATAATGTTTTGATTCCTAATTGAATAGCCTGCATAAGGAGAAGTACTAGAGATAATGGAAGAATCAAAACCAACAAAGCTGTTTGCTTCATTAAATGTATTACCAATGATATAGGTAATCCTGCTGTTTTTAGTATAACCGTAGAGAGTTGAAATATTGGAATAGGAGTCAGCGGTTTCTTTGGCTTTCTTAATAGTAAAATTATAGTTTCCAGGGTAATAGTAATCAATGTTGCCTGATTGGAAATATTTTAGTTTGGATTTAGTAAAAAAGAATTGGTTGTAAAATTTATAGACCGATTTACTCTTTTTTGCATAAATATTGAAAATAGCAAAAACGCTTTTGTCATTAGGATCCAATGGTATTACCCTGCTTCGAATTCGATAAAACCCATTCGTCTCTTTTTTTATTTCAAAGGTCTCTAACTCCCCAAGTGAGTAGATAGGAAGCTCATCGTTTACAATATCTGTAAATCCTTGATCAAGTTCAGTAGAGTTCCAATACTTTTTAAAAGCTGAGTCTTTATTCCTCACGCACTCACCAACATATGCTTTCCAGAACTCTCTAATTGCAATGACTTCAGGATCTTTGGTTAATAATAGATCTTGGCTAAAAGAGATTTTCTGTCCAGAAGTTACCAAGCTTAATAAGAATAGAAACACACAGGCTATCTTTCTCACAATTGTATTAATTAAGAATAAGTAGAGTAATAATCAAGTTGATCATAATGGGATTCACGGCCTATTAAGATATTATGTGATGGGATGCTGCAACCTTTATATGGGCTGATTTGGTTTTTGCAAAAGTCCCGGTAAGTGGGCAGGAGCTTTGTGTCACGATAAAGTTGTCCAGATGACAGAGTCCCGATAAACGGACGTGAGTTGCCATGTCACGATAAAATTATCCAGATAACGATGCAAAAACCATTACGGATTTGTCCAATTTAAAATAGATTTTGAAAATGTCTCTGAAGCAGGATTTGTAATAGTATACAAATTAAAATTATTAAAATGAACTTGAGTTATAGTGCGTTTGGGATTGTCAATTTGGGGTCAGGCAGGATTCGCAAATGCACTATAACGGCCCGCCGGTATAATTAGTAAGTGTTACCCAACGCAAGCACCGGGCAGAATCCTGGTACTTTAGCCGCGAAACTATCACGGTGCAAGGAGGGTACGGCGTGGTTTTTGCAATCCAGGTACAAGATTTTGTAAGCATTACGAGTGTCGCGGTACAAGGTTACTAAGTGGTAGAGGACTATCCCGGTATTGTTATTTTGTTAACAGTTGTGGCGCGATCCAGATTTATCACGAGTTACAAAGCTGTCATGGTAGCAGGAGTAAAAGCAAAAACCATGACGAGCTTATTAATTATACCGGCGTTGTTAGTAAAAGTGCAGTTTTAATCATGATGCAGAATCTGTCAAAAGGGTAGGATTTTCTTTTTTTCTTTGAGCAGGATCTATCACCTGGAGTCTTTTGATTACAATTTTTCTGACGGCACAGACTGTCAAGTTACAGAAAACAATGAAGATGACGGTTAGTAAAAGTGCGTTGTTAAAAGTCAAGATAAAAGAATTGGCCGGCGACGAAATCAGTCAAGATACGAAGATGTTATACTATCAAATGATACTATCAAGGAATCGGTTGAGCGTCGGGGTTTTTTGTCAAGGTACCAGAGATTTTTGTTGTCATTAGAAATTTATCAAGGTACGACGCGAGGCCAATTTAAAACCGCCCCAAGCATTTTTACTAACGGCCCGGCAATATGGGGAGGTTGTGTTACCCGACGCAGCATCCGGTCACGATCCTGATACTTTAGCCACAAAGCTGTCACGGTGCAAGGAGGGTATGGCGCACTTTTTGCCGTCCGGGTACAAATTTTGTTGAGCATTACGCGTGTCGCGGTACAAGTTTGATCGGAGCCGGTAAACTATCACAGTACAGGATTTTTGTTAGGGGCACTGGCGCAGTGTCGCGGTACAAACTATCTCGGAGCCAGAAATCTGTCATGCTTCAGGATTTTAATTGCGGACAGATGCGCGTGTCCGGGTGGTAGATTTGTTACAAATTTGTCTTGAGTGCAGGAGTAAAAGCAAAAAGTGTGACGAACAACTTACCCATATTGTCCGTGTTATAGCTAGTGTTTTATTTTTTAATAAGTCTCATAAGTTCTTTATCGCTTTTGTTCATATAGGTCCTGATTTCATCGCAAATACTATTCAAAAAGAGCATGTTTTTATAATATGCATCATAAAACTGATTAGTTAATTTTCGCATTTTGTTATGGGAAAATGTAAATTTATCAGGATTCAACTTAGTCCTGGATATTTTTTTTGTATTAGAAAATATATAATCGTCATTTAAAGTAGGATACAATGATCCATGAATCAAAGTATTCCTAATTTCAACTAGTTCTTTAAGTTCTCCATTAATAGTCTTCCATACTAATATTTTCTTGTCATTTTCTTGGAAATAGTCATTCATTACCTCATTGATTTTTTCCAAACAGCGAGTAAGGGATAGATCCTTTATAAGTAATATCCGTTGTTTATAATTTTTAAGTTCGAAGATATAGCATATGAAATCCTTTAGTCGTTGCTCAACTCTGTTGCAGATAATGGCTATGTCTCCAATCTCTTGATTAACACTTGGATATACCTGTCCCAGTCTTAAGGATAAGTCCTCAATTTTAAACGATTCTAATTTTCTGATGTCGGAGTCTAAAGCTACTTCAATTTTGTTTGTTCTTCTGTTCGCACTTTCAATGCATCCCTCACCATGAGGGGTACAGATTATCATTCCTAGTCGGATATCTAATTCAGAAATATTACCCATAATATCTGTATTTTTTCAATTATTCAAACAAGACTATTATTGATTCTTTTTTGGCAAGTATTTATAAATATATTCTTTAGCTGTAAGTCCCCCAGTAATGGCAATTATTTGACTGTTTGTTTCGTATATGGATTTTATGTGCAATCTTTTTATCTTCCCTTTACCTTTGAAAAGATATCCAAAATTTGAACAAGCTTTTTCAATAATAGTACTGTGGAATTTAATTGATTCTAGATATATCTTTAATTTGCTCATAGATTCTTGTATATCAAGAGTTTCCATTATTGCATCATTGACTCCCTTAATATCCATTGTTAAAATTCGTTGAGCAATGTAATCATCACCAATTTTATGCAAGCTATCATATTTAATCTTTTGATCTTTAAGGACTAAATCAACTTGTGAAATCAATTTGTCAGTTTCGATTCTGAGTGCCTCATATTTAATAGCTTGTTCTTTATCAGCACAAGAAGTACAGTATACACAAGCAAGGATAAAGATTGTCTGCTTTACAAGATTAATCGTTTTCATATGCTTTCTTTTTGTTCAAATTCTCAATCGATACATTAGCTATAACGGCCCGGCAATAAAGGGAGGTTGCGTTACCCGACGAAGCATCCGGGCAGGGTCCCGATACTTTAGCCACCAAGCTGTCCCGGTGCAAGGAGGGTATGGCACGTGTTTTTGCCGTCCGGGTACAAATTTTAATAAGCATTACGCGTGTCGCGGTACAAGGTTGATAAGTGGCCGGGAATCTGTCTCGGTACCTGAAAATTGTTAAACGGGCAGTGGCGCAGCGTCGCGGTACAAGCTTAATCGGAGCCGAAAAGCTATCCCCATACAGAATTATAATTGCGTACAGCTGCGCGTATCCGGGTGCACGGGTTTGGAGGATCTGTCTTGATACCACAATATTGCAAAAACCGTGACAAGCAACTTACCTTTATTGTCCGTGTTATGTTTAGGCGTAATTTTTAATAAGTCAATTGGGTCTTGTTTTTGCCATCTATATCAATTCTCCAAATAACTTCTTTTGTAACATCCGGATTAGCGTTGCTGTAAACAATATTTTTACTGTCAGGTGTCCAGCAGGGATATTGTCCGTAATCTAGCATTTTTTGGTTGCTGCCGTCTTTATTCATGCGGAAGATTCTAACATTACTACTCCATCCAATATACTCATGTGAAGGAGAACCTTCAGGGTCCCTATCACTTTTATCGTTAGAAGTTAATCTTGTTGGATTTATCAATGTTGTATCCACAATAAAGATTTCTTCGCTCGAATTATTTTCAAAATACCTTGAACCTATAAATTCAGTAGAAGAAAACCACTTTATTGGATAAGCATTAAAAGTATATGGGTCATAAATCTGTTTTGTTACGTTAAAGTCAACCGAGCAGATAAAACCCCCACCTCCATTGACATATGAGGAACTAAAAAGAATTAATCTTCCATCAGGAGACCAGTCTGGATAGAATAGAGGAACATTATTTATACCTGGATAAGTCCTGGTGCTATCACCTGCAAGATTGATAATCTGTAAAACTCCCTCTGAAGTAAATACTAACCATTGATTGTCAGGTGACCAACTTGGGTCAAAATGTCGTCCCTTCAACATTAACCTTCTATTTGTGCCATCCGAATTCATTACATATAATCCAGTAGGATAGTCTGTAGGTTCAGGATACTCGAGAGATTGATGAAAGTAGGCTATCAAACTACCATCGGGTGATACTGCTGGATATTTATCGGAGCTGATAGAAATATCCAATTCATACTCAGAAGGATTATGTGGACCAGCTCCCGGAATACAAGAGAGGACGATCAATGAAATGATTAATAAATAGGGAATATTTTTTATGATTTTCATTTACTTAGTATAGTGAATATTTCTATTTGGTTTAATGTAGGTGTTGAAATTACCTAAAAGGTTGTGTCTCGCTTAAACATAACGGCCCGGCAATATGGGGAGGTTGTGTTACCCGACGCAGCATCCGGGCACGATCCAGGTACTTTAGGCATAAATTTGTCCCGGTGCAAGGAGGGTATGGCACGTGTTTTTGCAGTCCGGGTACTAATTTGGCTGAGCATTACGAGTGTCACGGTACAAGTTATCTTACGAATGGGTAACTATCCAGGTATTGTTATTTTGTTAACAGTTGTGGAGCGGTCCGGATTTGTCAAGCATTACGATTCTGTCTAGGTGGCAGGAGCAAAAGCAAAAACCGTGACAAACAACTTACCCATATTGTCCGTGTTATGCGGAGCATTTTTTTTAAAATCCAGATATGCTGTCAACGAGTAGAGATAAAAGAAACTTATCCCATTAATCATAATAATATTCAGGACAGAATCTGAATAAATAGTCCGTGTTTACTGAGCTGGTCTCGCTCTGATATTTAATTAGAGGATAATCATAGATATGTCAATTGTTAATCAGGAGTCTGAGTGCAGTATTTCTTAACTCGTTTAAGTTTACGTTCCTCTCGTTGTTTCTCAGAGCGTGTCTTTTTGGAGTCATCAAGTCGAATTTGGCAACAGAGTTTCAAAAACTGAATTTCTTTTTCTCTCTCAATCCTTATAATCTTATGAGTTCTGGCTAGTCTGGCAGAACTTTCAGGTATAAATATTTTTTCAAATCTTGGAGTCAGAACTCTCTTTCTTGGTCTAGTTGTCGAACTCATTACAATAATTTTATTTAAGGCAGTGCAGTCTAGGGAATTGTCCTATGTGGCAGTCTCGTAATATGTTACGCATAACGGCCCGGCAATATGGGGAGGTTGTGTTACCCGACGCAAGCACCGGGTAGAATCCTGGTACTTTAGCCAGAAAGCTATCCCGGTGCAAGGAGGGTATGGCGCACTTTTTGCAATCCGGGTACATAGTTTTATGGCCTTTGCGAGCTTCGCGGTACAGAGTTGTCAAGGAGTTAGTCAACTATCCAGGTTTAGTTAAGTTTATTACGGGCAGTGGCGCGGTCCGGGTTTGTCAAGCGATACTATCCTGTCTTGGCAGCAGGAGCAAAAGCAAAAAGTGTGACAAACAACTTACCCATATTGTCCGTGTTATGCGGAGCATTTTTTTTAAATCCAGATATACTGTCAACGAGTAGAGATAAAAGAAACTTATCCCATAAATCATAATAATATTCAAGACAGAATCTCAAAATATAGTCCGTGTTTACTGAGCTGGTCTCGCTCTGATATTTAATTAGAGGATAATCATAGATATGTCAATTGTTAATCAGGAGTCTGAGTGCAGTATTTCTTAACTCGTTTAAGTTTACGTTCCTCTCGTTGTTTCTCAGAGCGTGTCTTTTTGGACTCATCAAGTCGAATTTGGCAACAGAGTTTCAAAAACTGAATTTCCTTTTCTCTCTCAATCCTTATAAACTTATGAGTCCTGGCTAGTCCGGCAGAACTATCGGGTATAAATATTTTTTCAAATCTAGGAGTCAGAACTCTCTTTCTTGGTCTAGTTGTCGAACTCATTACAGAAATTTTATTTAAGGCAGTGCAGTCTAGGTAATCGTTCTATATGGCTGTCTCGCAATATGTTACGCATAACTTGTTTTTATGCGTAGCATTTTATTTTTTTGTCAAGGTAGTTTTAAGTCCCCTTGTCACTGATACTGGAAGCATAGATAAATGTGTCTCATCTTCAATTATCAAGGTATGGAGGGTCAGACCTTTATAGTTTCTGGATTTTATTTGGTCAACGAATTCAGCATAGGGTGTTTTAATATCCTCATTGTCAAGTTCTCCAACTGCAGTAAAGACATTAGCATTAACATAAGAATGATTTTCAGCGAATTTGGATTCTTGTTTAAATATCTCCTTATCGTTCCACATCAATGCAGGTCCAAGTATTATGTAGTTGTTAAAAAGCTCTGGTTTTGAGAACAATATGTCGGCACAGAATAATCCCCCGAACGAAAGCCCAATAATTGTACGGGAATCACCTTTTAAGTTATACTCTGTTTCAAGAAATTTAAATAACTCCTTTTCGATAAAACTTTTAAAGTTTGCAGCTCCACCAGCTAGAGGCCAGTCACCCCAGTGTTTTGTTACATCTTTTGATTCTGAAAAGTCTCGCGATCTCTTTGCCCACCAGTCTTTTTGGCCAGTTCCATAAGAAATTCCAACAACTGCTACATAAGGGATTTCTCGTCCCCATTGTAACCATCTTACAATGTCATAGACTAGTCCGAATGACATGTCGGCATCAAGTACAAAAACGATAGGTAATGAGTCAATCGGAACTGTTTTTTGTTCGGGGATAAAGGTTTGTATCAGGTACCTATCGCCAACAATCTTGGAATCTAACCATTTCGCATGAGTTTGGTCAAGGCTGACTTTTAAGTCTTGTGAAGCTAAATTCCCAAATAGGGAAGCCAATAGGAAGCAGGAAGTTAAGAGAGTTTTCATATGTGTAGGATTTTGATTTTTGTTACGCATAACGGCCCGGCAATATGGGGAGGTTGTGTTACCCGACGTAAGCACCGGGCAGGATCCAGGTACTTTAGCCACAAAGCTGTCACGGTGCAAGGAGGGTATGGCACGTGTTTTTGCAGTCATGGTACAAATTTAATTGCGTACTGGCGCGATCGCGGTACAAGGTTGATCGGAGCCGGGAAACTATCACGGTACAGGATTGTTATTGGGGGCACTGGCGCAGTGTCGCGCCGAAGGCCCTGACCGACCGAAGGGAGCGTCATGGGGTACAAACTATCTCGGAGGCAGTAATTTATCACGGTGCAGGAGTTTAATTGCGGGCAGATGAGCGTATCCGGGTGCAACAACTATTACAGATCTGTCTTGAGTGCAGGAGCAAAAGCAAAAACCGTGACAAACAACTTACCCATATTGTCCGTGTTATGGGCAGTTTTTTATCCTGTATAAAGGTACTATCATGAAATCTTTGGATAAACAAGTTTTTTATAATATAGTATGTATTTATTATAGGTTTCCATCACTAAGATGCAAAGTTTTCTTATCGGTTTAAAATACTTATTATGAAAGGAACAATATTCAGAAATTATAAAATGCTTATACTCAATTGTATCATTGAATTCTAATATCCATGGATTTCCTGGTCGTCTACATGTTGTATCTGAAAATACAACGGCTTCCGCAATTTGCTTTTTAATTCGTTCAATATCTTTTCCCTTTAATAAACTAGAATCGCTGCTAATCAATTTAATGCCACCATAATTATTTGATTGCACCAACGACCTATATAATCTAGCAGAGTTAGCAAAGAATCTAATTTTATACAGTTTATATTCATTGCATGAATTAAATTCTACGGTTGGGAAGCAAATTCTAATAATTTTATTCGATTCGCTATTTATCTTAGGTTCTTTAAGTTGTCTCAAAATATAAGAGTATTCAACCTCATCAATGATGTCAGTCTGTGAATATTTAGATGTATTAATAGGAAGATAACTCTCAATTGTGTCAATAACCAAAGGATCGTTTTTATACAAAAGTTTATAGTTACCAGGTTCATCAATTAAAAGTAAGTCGGAATATCCATAAAAGTTACCTCCATTTTCAGGTAGAGAATCAGTAAATCCTTCCGCAAAACAGAATTTGCCATTTGGTGCAACAAACCTCGTGAATTTGTATGTGGTGTCTTCAGTCATGAAAACAACTTTTTGATATTTGGTTAAAAATATTCTTAAGGAATCGTCATTTTTACTAAATAAAATAGTCCCAAATGCCAAATAGATACTAAGGAGTAGAATTTTTTTCATCATTTTGAAATAATTTTTTCCGAATCATGTACCTGTTTT
The DNA here is from genome assembly GCA_963843415.1 of uncultured Bacteroidota bacterium. GTDB lineage: Bacteria > Bacteroidota > Bacteroidia > Bacteroidales > VadinHA17 > LD21. Next base: position 199,607 of record CAWJKD010000003.1, on the reverse strand, counting down.
TTCATTATGCAATTTTTGGTTAAGTTAATTAGTGTCGTTTGTATTTGTCCAGATTAGTCCGTTATAGGCATGTTGCGCTTATAACGGAATTGTCTAGGTTTATGAAATTGGCAATGTAATGGAATTGTCTCGGTAACTGTCACGTGGTCAGGCCTATTGCCCATAACGGCCCGGCAATATGGGGAGGTTGGGTTACCCGACGACAGCACCGCCACAAATATGTCCCGGTAGGCCACAAAGCTGTCACGGTGCAAGGAGGGTATGGCGCACTTTTTGCCATCCAGGCACAGAGTTTTGTAGCCTTTACGAGCTTCGCGATACAGAGTTATCAAGGAATTAGTCAACTATCCTGGTGCAGTTAAGTTTATTGAGGGCAGTAGTGTGGTCTGGGTTTGTCACGTGGTACTTTCCTGTCTTGGTAGCAGGAGCAGAAGCAAAAAGTGTGACAAACAACTTACCCATATTGTCCGTGTTAGGTGTTCGTAGTTATTTATTATTCAGTCAGTTCTGTTTTTAAATTATATGCTAACTTTAGTGACCTATCGTCCGGATTACGTATGAAAATGGCTATTGCTGCACTTTTTTTTGTAATTGTATCTCCAGTTTCATTGTTTAAATAGACTTGTGTCTGAATTATTTCGGTGGTTATAAAATCCATAGACGACCAAATTTTTTGAATTTTATTTTCCTGTCGAATGTAAATTCTTTGAACCGTTTGCCTGCTAAATAAAGAACGAATTTCATCCTTTCCATTATAAGTTTTACCACCTTCGATTCTTACTCCATCATCTGTAAATAGGTTTGCATTTGCCACCCGATTACCCGAAAGGATATTATCATTCCATGTTTTATTGAATTGTTCAATGGACTTTTCATCATTAGAGGTTAAATCTTTATTCTGACATGATGTTAAGGCTATCAGAGTAAAAAGTAAGATTAAAACTACTTTTTTCATATCATTAAATTATTGTGAGGAATCTCGTTGGGAAGCAATCTATGACACCTAACGGCCCGGCAATATGGGGAGGTTGTGTTACCCGACGCAAGCACCGGGCAGAGTCCAGGTACTTTAGCCAGTAAGCTGTCACGGTGCAAGGAGGGTATGGCGCACTTTTTGCCATCCGGGTACAGGGTTTTGTGGCCTTTACGAGTGTCGCGGTACAGAGTTGTCAAGGAGTTAGTCAACTATCCAGGTGCAGTTAAGTTTTTTGGGGGCAGTTGAGCGATCCGGGTTTGTCAGGCGGTACAATCCTGTCTTGGTAGCAGGAGCGAAAGCAAAAAGTGTGACAAACAACTTACCCATATTGTCCGTGTTAGCTTTAGCATTTTATTTTAATCTTTGTAGAGAAGTTTGTCTCAGGCGTTTATATGAATGGTGAACTGTCAGGATGTGAACAGTCTTTGGACTTGTAATTTTATAAATGATTCTGTAATTGCCTAAAATAATCTCCCTGATTTTGTCCTGCCTTCTCATTTCTGGAACCATTCGACCGATTCTGGGATTGGTCTCCAGATATGAGGTAACATTTATAAGTCTCTCAACCGTAAGAGATGCATATTTTATTGAATCCTCGGAAATATAATCAGCTATGGACTTTAAATCAGTAAGTGATCTCTGAGTCCAGATTATTTTAACCATGTTTTGAGTTCTTTCTTAACTTGATCTGTTGTAAAGACTCTCCCTTCTTCAATATCCTTAAGTCCTTCCTCAATCCGATTAAGAATCACAAGTTCCTCAACTATCTGGTCAACTGTGAAGTTCTCAGGTAACCTGTCAATGGTCTTTCTAACTTTATCTTTTGTTAACATAATCATCTAATTATAATGTAAAGATACTACAAAAGTCAACGAATTTATCTCGTTGCAACGATTTGTTAAAGCTAACGGCCCGGCGGTTGAGGGAGTAAACGTTGGCGGCGTCAGCCCGTCCGGTTCGAGTCCCGGTACTTTAGCCACAAATCTGTCCCGGCGGGCAAGCCGCCATGGCGCAATTTTTGCAAATCCCGGCGAAATATAAAGTTGTCCCGGTTGCAGGATTTGTCCAGAGCCGAAGTCACGGATTTGGCAGATGAGTGAAAAGTTATTTGTCAAGATGAAGTTGTCAAGGTGGCGAGCAAAAATTGTGACAAGTTTATTACCCCAACCGTCCGTGTTAGTAAAAGTGCAGTTTTTTTCATCCTGCAGGATCTGTCTAAAGGATTGGATCCATTTTTTTGTCTTTAGGCAGGAACTATCATCTAGAGTCATTTGAACACAATTATTCTGACGGCACAAACTATCAAGTTACAAAAAACCATAAAGATGACGGTTAGTAAAAGTGCGTGAGTAAAAAGTCAAGGGAAAAGAATTGGCCGGCAAAGAAATCTGTCAAGGTGAAAAGATATTATACTATCAAACGATACTTTCAGGGAGCAGTATGAGCATCGGCGTTTTCAGTCAAGGTATCACGGAATTTTGATGTCATTAGAAATTTATCAAGGTACAGCGCGAGGCCAATTCAAATCGCAGAAGCATTTTTACTAACGGCCCGGCAATATGGGGAGGTTGTGTTACCCGACGCAAGCACCGAGTAGGATCCTGATACTTTAACCAGAAAACTGTCACGGTGCAAGGAGGGTATGGCACGTGTTTTTGCAATCCAGGTACAAATTTTATTGAGCATTACGCGTGTCGCGGTACAAGTTTAATAGGAGCCTTTAAACTTTCACGGTACAGAATGTTTGTTAGGGGCACAGGCGCAGTGTCGCGGTACAAGCTGTCTCGGAGCCAGAATTCTGTCACGGTGCAGGATTTAAATTGCGAACTGATGCGCGTGTCTGGGTGCAAGAACCATTACAAAGCTGTCTTGGGAGTAGGAGCAAAAGCAAAAACCGTGACAATACAACTTACCCATATTGTCCGTGTTAGCTGCTGCTGTTTATTTTTTCTTTCTATCATCAGTATCTATCTTAAGATATACTAATTCCAAAACAGTATTATCATCAACTTGGAGCCTATTTAGAAAAGCTCTCAATTCTCCATCCATTTCAGATTGAACTGATGAATTATTAAGATGAATAAAATCAATTGTTTCAATTGCTTTTATCCAGATATTCCCATTTCTATTAGTCCATTCGGGGTAAAAATGCGACCCGTTATCAATATCGTTAATAAACCCTAAATCATCTTGGTTTTGAAGAATCATGCTTTTAGAGATTCCAGTTCTTTTATCATATTCAATAAGATGATGATTAACTTGGTCATTTATTAAAAGAAATGCTTTATCGTAAGTTTCAAATAATTTTCTGGGATTTGAAATAGCATTCTTAGGCATCCCGGATATGTAATACTTTTCTTCAAATGTTTTAGGTCGCTGAAGTTGATACCAATTGAATATGAAGGCTGGGCTTATTGAATTACTATTTATCTTAAAAACAGTATCAAAATCACATACTGAATTTATCTCGTTATTGAAATATGTATTAAGCTCCCAAGGTCCACCTACCATGAACTTTGATGCATTAAAATCTGAAGGAATTGCCTGAGCAGGGTGTTTTCTCGTTACAATTCTATTACCATTTTGATCAAAGACCCCGCATAGAAACATATCCTTGGGGACAATACCGAAATAAACTGGAAATACTACGAAAGTCGAATCAGAAATGCATACAAAACTTCCAATGTCATTTTTCATCTTCAAGGGTAAGTTATATAAATACTTACCAGAAAAATCATATGAAACAAAGTCATGGATATAATTTCTGTATACAAATACCTTTTTAGTAACAGGATCAATTGAAAAGGTGCTTCCTCCTAAGTATTCTTCAGGTCCCCTTCCTATTTGCCCTACAGTATTTAAGAATTCACCAGATAGATCAAACCTGTAGATAAATGTACCTATCTGAATAAAAAAGTCATTATCTGACATTTGGAGATAAAGAAATGGCTTGGTTAAGACTTTCTTTTCTTTTGATAAAACCAGATATTTTATACTATCGGCAATTTCGCTGAGTTTTATGTCACCAGGATTGTCAAGTGCTTCTTTTATATTGATTGTGTGAGGATATGGCTTTTTTTCAAGAATAATCTTATCTGATGATCTTGGGTTGTTGCATGAAATACAAATGATTAAAGAGAAAAAGAAGATCGCTCTTGTTTTCATCGGAGTCAATTTAAATGGGACTTTTATGTTATTTTGAATTAAGATATGTCTACTGTAATTTTCTGTCGGACTACAAGTTGCAGCTAACGGCCCGCCGGTATAATTAGTAAGCGTTACCCGACGAGAGCACCGGTTGAATCATGGTACTTTAGCCATTAAACTGTCCAGGTGCCAGGAGGGTACGGCATGCGTTTTTGCAGTCAGGGTACAAAGTTATATGAGTTATACGAGTGTCGCGGTACATGGTTACTAAATTAACGGGAATCTATCCCGGTATTGTTATTTTATTAACAGCACTGGCGCGGTCCGGATTTGTCAAGCATTACGATCCTGTCTAGGTAGCAGGAGTAAAAGCAAAAACTATGACGAGCTTATTAATTATACCGGCGTTGTTAGCACAAGTACTTTTATTAGACGTTTTGAGTAAAAACAAGTATAGTAATAAAACTATCTAAATAGGTTCATTATTTTCATAATGAGCTTTGGTGGAGGTTTCATTCCTAGTTGTTCCATAGCAGCTAAGCGGTCAGGGACACCCCAATGCTCAATTAATTTACCCTCTTTGAAACGCATGATATCTATGACTGTGATCTCAATTTTTTTCCCAGTGGCTGGCATTGGTCCGAATTGTCCCTTCTGTATCCCTCGAGCTGTCATTCGTCCCCATACTTTATCATCAAACACTACTAAATCTTCAATAACCATAGAAAAATCTGTGAACGCTTGATGAAGACTATTGATTGCCTTTTTTACCCCCTCAACATTTGGAGGGAAAAATCCATATTGGTGTTCTACAAAATCTTGTGAGGTATGTTTATCAAATACAGTCACATCACCTTTGCTGAATCCTTCTTCAATTAGCACTCTGAACAGCTGTTCATTTGATGTACCTGTTTCCATTTTTCCAATAGATTTTACATATTAACAAATATCGTGTCATATTGTTGTTATATGCTAATCATGTTATCCTTTTAAATGAAACTGGCTTATGCTGTTAGCACAAGTATTTGTTCGTCGCGCGATAGCAGAGTCCCGGTAAAAAGTAGTATTGTTAATCTTATAGCAGTAGCTTCCTGATGACGGAGGGAGGGCAAATTGTATATCGAGCGAGGGGCAGGTCCCTGTATAAGTGCATATACTATCTTGTTAATGCAAAACATTTTATAAACGGCGCGAGGGCTAAGTCCATGTGTCTGAAATATTTGTGCTAACGGCCCGGCAATATGGGGAGGTTGTGTTACCCGACGCAAGCACCGGGTAGGGTCCTGGTACTTTACGCCAGAAAGCTATCACGGTGCAAGGAGGGTATGGCGCACTTTTTGCAATCCGGGTACAGAATTTTATGGCCTTTACGAGCTTCGCGGTACAGAGTTGTCAAGGTGTTAGTCAACTATCCAGGTGCAGTTAAATTTATTGAGGGCAGTGGCGCGGTCCGGGTTTGTCAAGCGGTACTATCCTGTCTTGGTAGCAGGAGCAAAAGTTGAGGAGCGCAGCGACGAAACCCCGCCCTGGCGGGGCAAAAAGTGTGACAAACAACTTACCCATATTGTCCGTGTTAGGTTTAGCTATTTATTTATCAATGAGTCAACTTCGGATTTTAATTTTGGAAGGTGGAGGATTATAATACCCCATATATTCTCATCTGATACTGAGTCATAGCCATGGATAATTTGATTTCTTAATCCAATTATCTTGATAGCATTTTCAATAGTAAATTCTGGATTTTCTTTTAGAAGTCGATTCATGGCTTCTCCAATAATCTCGAGATTCCTTTCCACTGCACGCCTTAGTAAAGAATTAGTCTTGTAATTCGCGTAAGTTTTAATTGCTTCAGTCTCAAAATATGAATCGATCTCATCAATGGCAATTTTGATATCATAAAGAAGCTTAAGCTGTCTCTCTGTCATAGACTATTTTTTTGTCTCGATCTAAAATCTTTCGGAATATTGGATTTCGTATAGCTTGGTTTTCTAGGAGATCAATTTCTCTACCAAGGAGCTTTTCAAGCTTTTCTTTAAAATCGAAATAGTTGTCAGCATATTCAAGAATATCGACATTATCAAATTGAACAAGCATATCTATATCGCTATCCTTATTGAATTTTGGAGTTAGAATGGATCCAAATAGATATAGTTCTCTGACCTTGTGTTGTTTGCAAAGGATTATTAATGAGTCAATGTTTTTCTCAATTATATTCATGAATCAAAGATAGGAATTCTTTTTGTTCGAATTGTCAATCCGGTTGCAAGTTAAACCTAACGGCCCGGCGGTATAATTAGTAAGCGTTACCCGACGAAAGCACCGGTCAGGGTCCTGGTACTTTAGCCGGTAAGCTGTCACGGTGCGAGGAGAGTACGGCGCAGTTTTTGCAGTCCGGGTACAAATTTAACTTTAGCATTATGCGTGTCGCGGTACAAGTTTGTAAGTGGCTGAAAAATTGTCTCGGTTGCAGAAAGTTGGTAAATGGGCACTGGCGCAGTGTCGTGGTACAAACTATCTAGAAGCCAGAATTTTGTCATGGTACAGGAGTTAAATAAAGTGCAGATGAGCGTATCCGGGTTTAGCGGCATTGCGAATCTATCTTGGGTGCAGAAACAAAAGCAAAAACTGTGACGAGCTTATTAATTATACCGTCCGTGTTATATGTAGGGTTTGTTTTATCTTTCAAGATGTATGAAAGCTGGGTCGACTAATCCTTATTAAATCAATTAGTTACTTTTATTATTAAACTCACCAATATGCCAGAGTATTCCTGAGGGGTCGTGCATATAACATTCTCTGCCCCAATCATATTCACGAATTGGAGTTAGTTTTACACTTTTATACTTAGAAGTCAGGTCTAAAGCCCAAAGTTCTTTCCAATAGCGACCAACATCTTCAACTTCAAGAAAAATCATTGAATTATCCACCCAATCTTGAACATAAGCATCCTGTAAATAAAATCCTACACCATCTGTCATGAAATAAGACATATTCTTAAACAAAATACTTTCTTTAAATCCTAGGTCAAGATAAAAATTCCGTGACTGTTCAAAGTTTTTAGCTCCAATGAAGGGTCGAATTGAGATTGCTTTATGTTCCATAATTTGCTTTCTAGTAGTTATTGTACTCAAGATTCTAATTTGTCAAACGAACTATTATTCTCATATTCTATCAAGGGGTCTAGGATCAGACACCTTACATATAACGGCCCGGCAATAGGACCGAGCGTATAGAAACAGCCCGGTGGGCTGTTTTAGCGAAGGAGACAGCCTGCCGCGGGGGCGTGTTACCCGACGCAAGCACCGGGCAGGGTCCTGGTACTTTAGCCAGAAAACTGTCACGGTGCAAGGAGGGTATGGCGTGGTTTTTGCCGTCCGGGTACAAATTTTATTGAGCATTACGCGTGTCGCGGTACAAGTTTGATCGGAGCCGGAAATTATCCCCGGTTACAGAATTTTGTTGAGGGCACTGGCGCAGTGTCGCGGTACAAAGCCTGTCTCGAAGCCAGAAATTTGTCAAGGTGCAGGATTTAATTGCGGCAGATGCGCGTGTCCGGGTGCAACAACCATTACAAATTTGTCTTGGGTGCAGGAGCAAAAGCAAAAAGTGTGACAAACAACTTACCCATATTGTCCGTGTTATGGGCCAGGCCTTGTTATTTGTCTCGGTACCAGAAAACTGTCTCGATATAAATTCTTCCCTTTTTTGGTCTAAGGTTGTCCAACAGATTGTCATGTTAACAGAAATTATCTTGCTTCGGCGCGAGGGAGAAAAATTTTAAAATTATATTCTGATTTTTATTTGCAAGCTCTTTGACAAAGCTTTGGCTTAGGATAGGCTTGTGTGGCTTTGGCAATGTGCTTGCAAATTGAGATGACTTTTTATGACGCAATTGACGCAATTATGACGCAATTCAAATAAGTGTATAAAATGCACCCGCTCCTTTTTGTCCGCTTGGTTTCATCAATTGCTTGTCAATTAACTCTTTCAGATCTCTTGTTGCTGTCTCTCTAGAAACATTATTCAAATTCTGATAATCACTATTGTTTATTTTGCCTTTCTCTTTAAGATATAAAACGGCTTTTATCTGACGTTCATTCAAATTTAAAGATTTCAGATATTTTTCGTTGTAGATGTCTTTTCTGAACTCTACCGACATATCACTTGAATCATAACTAAAAACAGGTTCAGGGATCCCTGCTTGTTTACATTCATTTAAGATTTTAATTGTCCCACGCCCCCAGGATTCAATGTAGCCACTACGGAATAAAGCAATAGCAATGTCAGGGTTGTAAGGTCTTGATGCATGTTTTACCAATAAGTTCTTAATTGTCCAATTTTCAGGGAGTTGTCCTTCATTCCAAAAAATGATTTTATCTCTATAAACGCTAATCTGTATAGGAACTCCACCTGAGTAGTCTTTGTGTGCAATGGCATTCAGTAAAGCTTCTCTTATTGCTTCTTTAGGGTATTCATATTTCTCCACCCTGTTGATGCCTTCATAGCTGATTTCTGCCTTAATGTATTTGGTGAAAAGCAAATCAATTGTTTTCTCAATTTGTTCAAACAAATTTCCATGAATCGCGTCTTGAAATATCAATTCATCATCAGACTGGAAATAACCAATTTTAATATATGAACCTGTTACAAAATTTTCAGGAGAAGGATGAAAAAGCAGAATTGCAGCACGTTTCAGATATTCGCCTTCTTTCAATTGTAGATTTTCAAGCAGATGTTCATTCGTGTCAGTCAGGCTTTCTTCATTAATCCTTTGGCTTTTCAAAGCCTTCTTACGGAAAAAGTCAAATGTTTCTTGTTTTAATTCTTTAATTGAGACTTTGGGAACCGGAACTCCGTCCCAGCGTTTCCCAATTTTCTGTAAAAGAAACTTGTCCAGAGCAGCACCTTTCAATTCCTGCTTGGTCGATCCGCTCCGATAATGATATTGACCCTTATAATTAACCGGATAAGGATACGGCTCGATCGTAATTTCAATAAATTCACCCTTCTTTGACTTATGTAGATCTACATCAACCAAAATTCCTAATATGTCCTTCACTTTATTAGGAATATCCTCCATGAGCTTTTTCCCATCTTTCAGTCCGATGACCTTTCCATCATCATCCTTGCCAATAAAAATCTTACCACCCTGAGCATTAGCAAAGCCACAAATCCATTTCAGATATTCATCCCGCCAGGATTCCTTAAATTCTATATTTTGATCTTCAGACATTTACTTCTTTAGTAAGTTTTTTATAGTATCGGTTCCTTTGCTTGAACATTTTTTCAAAGTAATCAATTTTTGAATCACGGTAATCAAAAATTACAGGAGGATTTTCTGAATGTTGAATCCGACCAATATACTGTATCAGTTTCCCTTCAAAAGCAGAATGGATATGCAATGATAAGACATTCCAGATTATTTAAATCGATTCCTTCGCCAAAATACTGTCCAGTCGAAATTACTATTTTATAATGACCTTGTTTCAGCTGTTCAATTTTACTTTTTCTACTACTTTCGGAATCTTCCCCATGAATTGTAATAGTCTCATATTTGTCCTTTAGATAAAGGTTAAGAATATCAACATGAGCCCTCCGCTCTGTCAGGATTAGAAATGTTTTAAACCGGTCTGAATTTTTCTCAATATCCTCTAATATAAGAGAATTTCGGTTAGTGTCATGAATCAGAATTCTTGAAATGGTTTCGTATTTATCAATCTTATAATCAAATGGAGCATATAAATTTGTCTCTTTGATATTTACCTCGACCTTTGTTTGTTTCTGCCTTATCTGATCAATCTGTTCGGCATTGTACAAAATATTTCCTATGTAAACATAAATCAGTTTTTCATCATTGTTTTTACGTTTAGGAGTGGCTGTAAGTCCATACAAATAATATGAATTAAAATTGACAATTGCTTCTCTGAATGATTTTGCCGGAATATGATGACATTCATCCACAATAATTGTCCCAAAGTTGCAGGAAATTTTTTCAGTTTCTTCGCTTCTTGAAAGAGATTGAATCATTGCAACAGTAATTTTTTCCCCGATTTTAAACTTCTGATTTCCAATCTGCCCAATTTCCTTCTTTGGAATTTTAAGGAAACTTTGAATTCTGTCTATCCACTGGTCAAATAACTGTTTCCTATGAACAATAATTAAAGCAGGCTGTCTTTTTTGTGCTATTAATTCAAGACCGATTACTGTTTTGCCTGATCCCGGTGGCGAAACAATAACTCCAAAGTCCTTATCCAGAGTTTTTTCTATTGCAGCCTCCTGTTCAGGTCTCAATTCGATTTCTGACTCAAAGTCAACCGAATCAAGTTTTTTTCTTTTATCAATGATCTTAAAAGGTAGTTCTTCCTTTCTGCAAAATGCAATTAAATTTGCAACAAATCCCCGAGGTAAGATCACTTCCTCCTGGGTCTCTTCAACCAACCTGAAGTACTTTTCAAGATTAAAGGTGGATTTCCCCATGTTTTTCTTAACCAGGTAATCAGAATTCATGAAATTCAGATTTTCCCTTATAAACTCAATAAGTTTTCTATTAAGGTGAAGACGTTTCAAATATATCTGACCACTAATCTGTATCTCAATTATTGGTCTTGAATCCCGGTCAAAACTTGATTTAAAGAAATCATCAACTTTTTCATTAAAAATGTCTTCATAAATGGATTTAAAATGATCCATGGACAGTTTACGAAAGGTCTTTATGATTTCAAACTGGTTGTCGTATGGCAAGTAATTTTCCGGGTTCAGGAATGCTGAATTGCCATTCATCAGCGCATTACCATTGAGTGGAAGTGCTATCAGATTACCCAATCCTTTCCCTGAGTGAAAATCCTGATTTGGGAAGAGTCTGTCAAAACTTGGCTCTTTATCAAAGTGTGAAATGATAGATGCTTCTCTGAGAAGTTCATATAATAGTTTTCTTGTCTGCTCTGCCGGAAAGTTCTCCTCAAAGAATATCCATAGATGTCCTCCGTTTCCTGAGCGGGAACGTTCAATATAGGCAGGAATTTCATGCTTTGTGCATACCAGATACAACTTTTGAATAGAATCTCTCCAATTATTGTCATCAAAGTCAGCTGCAATAAAAAAAGAGGTATTGTCTTCAAGAAGAGGGTAGATTCCAATAGTTTCTGTTCCCTGAAAATGACGTTTTAATACTTCATCAGTAAGTGCTTGATACTCCTTCTTTGAATAATCCTTAAAACTTCCTCCTTTAGATTTGTGTATATTGTAATCGCTCCAGTCAACTTTATAGGCTGGCATATAACCTGTTTTCCCATCTTTCTCCCAGCGAATCGCATAGATATCCTGCCTACCCCGAAACAAGTGATTTATAGGATTCAATATTGTCAATTAAGATACTCATTGTGGGGCTTAGGCAAGTTACTTAGGAAAATAATTGAAAATAAAAACCTGTTAATTAGTAGGAAATTTGTCAAGAATCGTTTTTACTTCACCAAGTTTTAACATAGATAAATTTTTGACACCACCTACAAGATTAATATACTTAATTAATTCTCTTGTTGTATCTTCACTTTTCATAACGGTGGGATGATCTTTAAGAAAATCAAGAATGCCTTTTCGGATACAACTTATTGACCCCAAACGCCTTTCAAAAATACCAACAGCAATATCCTGTCTGTTTAGTAGGATTCTTGTAAGTTCATAGGGATCTTTTCTGCTTCGATCAATTGTAAGATGAGTGTACCACCACAATCTTGAAATTCCATTTCTGGATAGGGATTCGATATTTACTGTATTAAGGAAATATCTGTCTTTTATTCTCCCCAATGGTTTATCGAGACCTTCAATTGACCATTTTTTATTCATATAGCCCCAAAACCTTGCATGCGTAAGATAAGTCCAAAGTCTTTTATCTGAGGCTTGCGTTTCATCCAAATCAAGGTTTTCATATAATGCAATAGAATTTTCAAGATCGCTTTTATCAGGATTCAACTCGAATTTATCATCTATAAAAATTCCAGAATCACCTTTTGGAAAAATTTCCTCATATGGAAATTCCTTTTCAAGATAAAACCGGAAATTATCTGATTTCTTTAGATTTCTGTATAGCCTAGCTGTGTAGCTTTCAGTAAATACTGGGATTTGTTTTTTCATCAAGTTTTACTTAATAAAATTGTCGTACAATGAGCTAAATGAACGATTCACTGGAAGATCAAGAATTTTTTGAGCCGATTGTAATGGATCATCAGTAGGATGTTTTTCAATTAGACCAGATAATAATTCATGCCACTTTCTGTTTTTAAAGTCATCCCCTTCATTTGTGGTTATAAATCTTATTGCTTCCGCGAGAGCAGGCATTACAATACTGCTATGTAATGTGCTGGTTAATAAGGCTTCTTTTTTTATTGACTGATATGTTTCATAATCTTCTTTAGATAAAATAATCGTGATTTTGTCTCCATCATATTCATTATACATTGGAACTTCTGGTTTATTTTCAGTGTCTATACCCATGAAAGAAGAAATGCTTTTTAATTCTTCCGGTGCTTTATTAGCGAAGAAAATAGTACTTCCTCCAAATCCTAGTAAATCACCTTTTTCAATATCAAATGAAATACCGGCAAATACTGGGTTAAACATTGAATTTTTATAATTTTTAATATCTTCAGAAGCACATATGAAGAAATCCACATCAACTTCATCTCTCAATTGGTTTGATTTTATTTCAATTAGCTCTTTTTGTTTTTTACTGATAAACGATTGTCTGAACATTATGCTTCTGCAATAGAGCTGAGTACAAAAGACAGCCTGATTACTATTTATAAGTTTCAATAATTCATCATTTTTTAGATGATACGTGATATCAAGTGTAATCTTTCTATAGTCAGAAGATACAATCAATATAGGTTTAAAAGTATCTTTATTTTCATCACCTGTAAAGTTATCATCGATTCCCAAAACAGGATATGGGTATGTTCTGCCATTATAGTTCATAAGCAGTTGTTTTTAAAGCTATTTTAGAAATGGTTTTTATCTGAACAAAAATCTTATTTTCATTTTTACCTAATAAATCCAATCTGGTTATCCTGTTACCTGTTATATGCATATGAGTTCCTCTTTCATCAAATGCATCTATTATCGAAGTTTTATCTTTACTGTCATCGTCAGCTACAGAAAAAATCTTGAAAGAACATTTTCTATCGACATCACTTTTAATTTTAAATAAGTATTCAAACCCATCAGGAATTTTTTTATTGATAAATGAGGCAATTGTGATTTCTTTTGAAGTAAATGCTCTCTTTTCGGGAGAGTCTCCACCAACTCCTTCGCCTTTTTTGCCTTTATTTTTTTTAAGACCTTTGTCTCCCCTCATTCCACCACCAATTCCTGCTTCTTCTTTCTTATTGCTTATTGAAGGTTTGTATGGCTTGATAATTGGACCATTTTTCTGTTCCTCCTTTTTTTGAAGTTGATGTGAACTTTCTTCATCTGATTCTTTTTCATCATAATCCCTGTTACCAATACCATCTCCTTCTTCAGTACCTTCATCATAAGGCAAATACTTATATAAATCCGGAATTTCAAGTTTTCCACTAGGTTTCAGTGTCAACTGGGATTTTAATATTTCTCTAATCCACTCATGGATTTCATTTAAGATTTTGTATCCATCATCACTATATGATTCAGGCTCCCATTTATTATGAGCAGGAGGCTCCATTTTTCCAAGAATTTGGTTTCCTTTATCATTGTCACAAATAAAAACTCCGCAATAGTTGCCAGGGAAACGGTAGGCTTTTGAAAATACTACCATATGTGGTTTTCTTAGCATCGCAACATAGTTCATGTGTTCGGGAATTTCGTAAAAATAGAATAAAACTTCCCCAAGAACTTTAAGAGTTTTCGGGAATTTTAAACCCGATTTAATAGTATTATAATAGGATAAAGGATTACCGGTTGGTTCAATATCATCTTTAAGTTTTTCATTAGCGAAATATTTTATTAGTAGTTTTTCTAATGAGTTCTTATCAATTTTTGTTTCAGCAACTTCAACCACTAATTCTTTTTTAAATATTGCGTACCAGAAATTTCGTAAAACAGATTTCACTAAATCGTCTATCCAATTATCGGCTTTCTTAAATCCCATGATATAGATATCAACGCCTGATGATTCACCAGCTTTTCTGGTAAATAATCTGGGAATATCTTCAAACCTTCTGATTGACGAATAACCATCAATGCCATAAGAACCACTGCCACGTTTTACCTCATTATTTTTCTTGAAACTAACTAATTCAGCAATTCCTTGAAAAATTGGACGTGATTTAGAGTCCTTGGAAAAATAAAATACTGACCTCAAACTTGATGCTGCAAATGGAGCTCCTTTCCCAATACCAAATGAGCCTCCTTCACCTTGCGTCTTTGGACTGACACCTCTTGATTTTACTAAGCTGAACCAGCTTCCTCCTAAATCGTCATCAGCTCCCTCAAGCCCAATTGTATTGTAATCAGAGCATTTTAAAACAGAAATTACAGGTTTCTCAAGGCAGGTTAATGCGTTATTAAGAAATTTATGAGTATTAATTTGTGCTTTCGGCCAAAATTTTAGGCATTCCTGTAAAATGTTCCTATATTCTTCGTGCCCTGGAAAATCTTGTTTATCAAATGTTTCCAAAGTAAATTTTACAAATACGGGATCAGCTGCATTTAATTTTGCATCCAATGAATTCTGAATAATCTCACGTGCAAGGTGATAGTTGAAGTTACCAGTGAAATGAGATATCATCGGGTTATTGATACCATCAACAGAGCCACCTCCAGTAGGGGCAAATGCCCAATTATTAACTGTCATTTTCAAAAGTTGAATTTTTTTGATCCTTTTTTATTTAATTCACCAATAAATCTATTCTCAGTATTCTTTAATACGGACCTAAGTGCAATAAACATTTTTTTTATATCCTGTTCATTATAATCATAGTTATTCTTATTTGAGCAATTTCCTAAAATTGTGATTTTTTCAATTATTGCTTGAACTCGCTTCCCGGCAACATTTTCAAATCTTTTTCTTCTTAGAGACTTTTCCATATATTAAAAATACTAATCAATTAGTACAAATATATGAAGTATATTCATTATATATAACAAAATGTAATGAATATTTTGAAATGGGAAGGCTAAATTATAGTAATTCTTTAATTTTTCTGGCTAAAGCAGATGCCATTAAAGGGGGGACTGCATTGCCAATTTGTTTAAATGCTGCTGTTCTGCCTCCCTCAAAATAATAATCATCAGGAAAAGATTGAATTCTTGCTGCTTCACGTACTGAAATTGAGCGAATTTGTTTTAAATCCGGGTAAATATAATAATGTCCATCTTTTGAAATATGGGCAACCATAGTATGAGAGTGTCCTGCTGGATTAATTACTTTGAAACGATCAAGAAAAGCCTCAGTATTATTATGTGTTTGTAGTCTAACTGGAAGTTCAGAATATTTTAACCTTGTGTGCTGGTTAATCCATTTATCTATAGCAATTGAGTATATTTCAAGGTCTCTATGGTTATGTTGTCGTGCAATATGTTGAGTTACAAAGTCAATTCCATTGCGGATTTCAGTCTTTTTTAGATATTCATTAATTGGTTTTGTGTATTTTGTAATGTTAATCTCTTCTCCAGGTTTTAACTTAGGTAAGTCATAGAATAAGTCTTTCTTTACTTGCCATGTATTTTGAATTTTATTGAGTTCAGGGAATACAAATTTTCGTTTACCCATTTGTCCCATAATTATTACTCTTCTTCGTTTCTGCAAAACCCCGTACTCCTCTGCATTGATAATTGTAGGTTCAGCCACTGAATATCCAACTGATTCAAACAATTTAATCATTTCATTCAAGTATCTTTTTTCCCCTGCTGTTAAAAGTCCTAGTACATTTTCAAAGACAAAGTATTCTGGTTTGTATCGCTTTAGGAATTCAGCATAATATCTAAATAGAAAATTTCTTTTATCTCTTTTCATTCCTTTTGGATCACGACTTCTACCAACAAGAGAATATGCTTGACAGGGTGGCCCGCCTATTATTAAATCAACTTTATCGTTTTTAACAAGACTATCAATTTTTAAAAAAATATATCCTATAGTTCTTTTTGAAATTTCTTCGTTTATAACGGTTTTCTTTAATGTATCCGGAACCTGATCCCATAGAACATCTCTTGAAATATTATTTTTAAGATAAGAGTAATAGGTTTGGGATTTATTTTTTTTCAATAAATAATAATAAGCAAGTCTAGTTTTAAGGGTATCGCATGCATCTTTATCCATTTCAACATGGGCGACAGGATGAAATCCTTCTTTGATAAAACCCTCAGAAAGACCTCCGGCACCTGCAAATAAATCAATATAAGTTAGTTGTGATTTCACTTAATGTTCTTTCTCTTTTTTCTTTTTTCAATTCACACTCAAAAATAACTAATACATTCCACCCTTTTTCCTTTAATTTAGCTAAATTTTCAACATCGAGTGACTTATTATGAGCTATTTTCTGAAGCCACCACTTCTCTCGTGTTTTAGGGATAACAAAATATTTACAATCTTCATGTCCATGCCAGAAACAACCATGTATAAATATTGCAGTTTTATATTTTGCCAGAACAATATCAGGTGTACCGGGTAGATTTTTAACATTTAATCTATATCGGAATCCTTTGCTAATTAAATATTTACGAACCAAGACCTCAGGTTTGGTACCTTTTGATCTTATCCGGCTCATATTATAACTTCTTGTTTCTTTGTCGTGGACATCTGTCATTAGACAAAAATAAACTATTTTAATGGTCTACGGGCAGCTCTTTTGCAAGCTTTGGATGTGCGTTAGGATAATGTGGGGCTTGCTAATGTGCTGCCATTGCAGGAACCTTTAAAATTTTTGCGCGCAGGCAAAGTCCCGGTAGAAAGCAGCGAGTTTTCTTGTCATGGTTTAGCTGTCAAGGTTGAAGAATTGTATTTCATTATACGGTTAACTATCATATTATCAGAGGCTTGCCCATAACTAAATAGTATTTTATACACAGTCTTATTTCAGTTTCCCCTTAAAGGTAGGAATTAATAATTTTCCACCTGTCCTGATTACAGCTAAATAAGATTGTGTATAAAACTGAGTTGGACTAAGCCGAGTTGTGCTATGGGCATTCTATCGTGCCTTTTCTTTCCAGACTGATATTTGTATAACTTTTTTCCTTTAACAACTTATTTTTAGATGGTTCCCGATTAATTTTACTATAAAATCTGTAATAACCGGACATACCTTTCCCGTGTAAGATTTTCTCTCTTTATTAAGAATGATTTCATATCAAAGAACATTTTGGGCAGTATCTGTCAGGCAGCTCTTGGTTCAGACTCCAGATTGATTTGACAGATCATTCTTCCTGTTTTACATCTCCTGCAATGAAAGGGATCATAACCAAATGTATCGTGTACTATTTCCTGCCAGCTTTTTCCGTCAAGCGAAGAGAGATCCATCTCTTTGTCGTTCAATAAAAGATATGTATCAAGCAGATCACTGCAGAGCTTATTGGCAAAGATTCCATAGTATCGTATTTTATAAAAGCCACACGGAAGAACATGCATCATGAACCGGTTAATAAATTCCACTGCATCGACTTTCATGATTTTTGTCTTTCCACCATGCCGGTAATAGCCTGGCTTTAAGTTTGTCCACCCATACAACCTGTTTTAAGTACTGGCATTTGGGACAGTGTCTGTTCAATGTCTTATATATCCACCTATTACATTCCTATTTGACATAAAATTGAAGTCATTGAATACCCTTCTGTGAATTTATATCTGCTTAATTCACGGCTCCGCCCCGTCAGTCACATAAACTACTGACAAGTAAAATCATCTCTGATCTGTGTTTAATACGTTTAAGGGTTTAATTGTTACCCTGAATCTGCGATTATTTTAATCCTGCTTTTATTTTAACCGGGAGTTTACTATTCAATAACCTTCCTGACTATATTCAAATCTTTATCAAATCAGTCAAATAAGCATTATTAATCCACTGATTTAAAGTATGTTAATTTGCATATGCCTAATATCCAACTTCCCTAAGTCACTACAAGTTAATTAATATCAGTGAAATCGGGAACTGACTTTTCTATAATTTCTTTCATGTCATTATACTACCGGGGATATGTCAAAGCCAATTATCTTCTTTGATA
This sequence comes from uncultured Bacteroidota bacterium, assembly GCA_963843415.1. Taxonomy (GTDB): domain Bacteria; phylum Bacteroidota; class Bacteroidia; order Bacteroidales; family VadinHA17; genus LD21. The sequence continues at coordinate 181,297 of CAWJKD010000003.1, read as the reverse complement.
AGCACGAGTTTAGAAACAAAAAAGTCATTGCAGATTCAAATGCCTGTGGACAAAAAATGGGAAGCCCCGGGTAAATATATCACTCAGGGCTTCTTCTTAAAATAAAGTTGACTTTGGCTTAAACAAGGAGTAACTTTGATTATGAAGACACTGAAAACTACTATCATGAAAAAATGTGTACTTTTATTAATCAGTTTGTTCTTAATTAGTTCATTCACGGAAGCGCAGTATAGAATTAATAAGACAAAATATGACTATCGCACTTATTCTCATCAGGCTGGCGATAAATATAATCCAACTTTAGCCGGATTTGCCTCTATAATTCCTGGCGTAGGTCAAATGATCTCAGGGGAGGTTGTCAGGGGATTAAGTTTTCTTGGTGGCTATGCAGGCGTTATCTGTACCAGTATAATTTTAACCAATTATGCAGCTCTGGATAATGCTTTTGCCCTTATGCTGGCAGGTATCGCATGGGCATATGCAATCCAGATCTGGTCTATTGTAGATGCGACACGCGTTGCAAAGGTAAATAACCTTGCTTTTAGAGATCAGGGTAAAACATCATTTAATCTTCAAATACAACCCTATTTTGATATATCAAATTACAACAAAACGGGTTTGATTCCTCCAGGAATTACCTTAAAAGTAATATTCTGAAAACTCAAGGGAATATTTTCACTTTACAGTAATTTTCAGCCTCCGGAGGGGAGCAAAGAAGAGGTTGCAACATAAGTATCCAGGTCGTCATTATCGAGTGCAAACATATAACGTGCCTGCAGATCTTCAATAATGGCTCTGTCTTCAGTTAAATCTATCAATAAAAATTCTGCAACCAGGTATGGCTGTGTATCGGATGATAGCCCAACCTGGGATACAAGCAGATAAGTCCAACAGCCATTGAAGGGAACCTTATAAGTCAGATAGCATCCGAATGGATGCTTGTGACGGCCGGACAACACTAAATAAATTTCAACCAGTAATAATTACAAAAATCGTTTTTTAAAGTCACCCCCCCCCTTGTTAAGGGGGTATATTCAATATATTATGTATTTTTATTAATATATACCCCCTTTTTTATAGGGGTATTGTAAATAATATAGGTATTTTTATTAGGAAATTCTGTATTTCTGTTTAAATTGCGCAAATTTTTGTATAAAATACCATTTTAAGATTAAAAGTATAAATAGTATTAAAGTGGTTCAGGATGCAGGATCAAATGGTGGTGATACATATCTGGAAACAAAATATAAATTAATCATTATGAAAAAAAGTTTGAAAAAAATCCTTGTAATGCTGGCATTGTTTTCTTTAAGCTTTACCGGATTGCTTGCTTCTGACGGAACGAAGATTGACTCCGGTGCTACAGCATGGATGCTTACGTCAACTGCTCTTGTACTGTTGATGATTCCCGGATTAGCAATGTTCTACGGCGGACTTGTAAGATCAAAAAATGTGCTTGGAACAATAATGCACAGCTTTGTAGCCATGGGAATAATAAGCGTACTGTGGGTTATAATAGGGTACAGTATGTGCTTTGGGAAGAATATCCTGGGAGGGATAATCGGATGGAACAGTGATTATTTTTTTCTTAAGGGAATTGACAATAATATAATGGATGCAGGGATACCTGAGTATGTTTTCTCAATGTTCCAGGGGAAATTTGCGATTATCACTCCGGCACTTATTGCCGGTGCATTTGCAGAAAGAGTATCCTTTAAATCATACTGTATATTTATTGCCCTGTGGAGTATCTTCGTTTACAATCCGTTATGCCATTGGGTGTGGGCTTCTGACGGATTCCTTTATAATCTTGGAGCAAAGGGTGCAATTGATTTCGCAGGAGGAACAGTCGTGCATATTTCTGCCGGAATAAGCGGACTTGTTGCTGTTCTCTATCTTGGTTCCCGTCGCGGATACCCCTTCCAGGTTATCAGACCGAATAACATGGTTATAACAATGCTTGGTGCAGGTCTGCTCTGGGTAGGATGGTTCGGTTTTAATGCAGGAAGCAGTATATCAAGCGGTCTGAGCACAGCACAGGCACTTACAGCAACTCAGGTCGCGGCAGCCACGGGAGCTCTGATGTGGATCATCATAGAAGCTTTTCACCAGGGAAAAGCAACTGCTCTGGGATTTGCGAGCGGAATTCTGGCCGGTCTTGTAGCGGTCACTCCTGCTGCAGGTGTCGTAAAACCTTATGGCGCTATGATTATCGCTATGCTTGCATCATTTACGTGCTATATGGCGATCCAGGCAAAAAACAGACTCGGATACGACGATAGTCTTGATGCATTCGGGATTCATGGAGTTGGCGGAATTGTCGGTGCGCTATTTCTTGCATTCTTTATAAGAAAATCCTGGATGATCGAAGCTGCAGCAGCTGCAGATGGCAACTGGACGATATGGAATCAGCTTGGAATACAGGCCCTTGCGGTCTCTATAGCAATTGTTTTTGCCGGAGGAATGACGTTTCTGATAATTTTTGTGACGGATAAGTTCGTTAAATTCAAATCAGAGGAAGATGATGAAATGGCAGGGCTTGACAGATCTTATCATGGGGAAAGAGGGTATGGAATGTTGAATCCGAGTTAATTAGAAATATTAAAATGACCTTACAATGAAACTTATAACAGCAATAATAAGAGAAGTACAGCTTGATAAGGTGCATGAAGCACTCTTAGCTGCTGAAATCAAGAGAATTACTGTCAGCCGTGTTTCAGGACACGGACAACAGAGAATTGAAGAGATGTACAGGGGTCAGAGAATTGTCCCTGACCTTATTCCTAAGATCAAGATTGAAATAGCAGTAAATGACTCTTTTGTCGACATTACAGTTGATACAATCCTTAACTCCGCAAAAACCAATGGCGAAGGGGGTCGTGTAGGCGACGGGAAAATTTTTATCACCCCTCTTGAGGAATGTATCAGGATCCGTACGGGCGAAAAAGGAAGTTCTGCTATCTGAGAACTTCTGAATTACATGCTATTTATAGGAATCGAGGTGTACACTCTTCACAGCTCTGCCTGACGGATCGATCATATTTTTAAATGAGGAATCCCATGCTAGTGCTTCAGCTGTGCTGCAGGCTACTGAAGGTACTGAGGGGACACATGATGCTGCAGATTCCGACGGAAAATGTTCTGCAAATATTGACCGGTAAAAATATTCTTCCTTCGACATCGGAGGATTGACCGGAAACCTGTATTTTGCATTTGCCAGTTGTTCGTCGGTGATCTCTTTTGAGGTCAGCGAACGGAGAGTATCGATCCAATTGTAACCGACTCCGTCAGAAAATTGTTCTTTCTGTCTCCATGCTACCTGTGACGGCAGATAATTTTCAAACGTTTTTCTGAGGACCCATTTCTCTATCCGGTCTTTTGAAATCATTTTATCTGCAGGATTGATACGCATGGCTACATCGAGGAACTCCTTGTCAAGGAAGGGAACACGTCCTTCCACTCCCCATGCTGCCAGGGACTTATTTGCCCGGAGACAATCGTACAGATGGAGCTTTGATAATTTCCTTACGGTCTCTTCATGGAACGCCCCGGGATCAGGAGCTTTATGGAAATAGAGATAACCCCCGAAAACTTCATCAGCACCTTCTCCTGACAAAACCATTTTGACTCCCATCGATTTTATTACCCTTGCAAGAAGATACATGGGAGTTGAAGCTCTCACTGTAGTAACATCATAGGTCTCGATGTGATAAATTACATCCCGGATAGCATCGAGTCCCTCTTCGAGAGAGAAATTAACTTCATGATGAACCGTTCCGATATGTTTTGCAACATTTCGTGACGCAGCAAGATCCGGAGAGCCTTCAAGTCCGATTGCAAAAGAGTGAAGCTGTGGCCACCATGCATCATACTTATCGCCCGATTCTATTCTTTTCGGTGCATATTTTTTTGCCACTGCTGAAATAATTGAAGAGTCAAGCCCTCCCGACAACAATACCCCGTAGGGAACATCAGACATAAGCTGGCGGTGGACAGCGCTCTCAAGAGAGCTTTTAAGATCGTCAAGGGAAGTATTATTATTCTTAACCGCATCATAATCCATCCAGTCACGCATATACCATTTTACCATTGTTCCTTCTCTGCTGTACAGATAATGACCCGGGAGGAATTCCTCTATTTTGTTGCAAACCCCCTCGAGAGCTTTCAGCTCAGAGGCGACGAAGAAATTACCGAACTGATCTCTGCCGGTATAGAGTGGAACTATCCCGATATGATCCCTGGCAATAAAATAAAGATCTTTCTCCCTGTCATACAAAGCAAAGGCAAAGATCCCGTTCAGATCTTCAAGGAAAGAGGGTCCTTTCTCACGATATAATGGAAGAATAACCTCACAATCGGAATGGGTGAGAAATTCATATGAGTCTTCATATTTTTTCCTTATTTCGAGATGGTTATAGATCTCACCGTTTATTGAAAGAATCAGATTGCCGTCTTTACTTATTATTGGTTGTCTTCCTGACACAGGATCAACAATCGATAATCTCTCGTGTGAGAGAATTGCTCTTTCGCAGCAGTATATTCCTGACCAGTCAGGACCACGATGCCTGACCTTTTTTGACATTTTGAGAACGGTTGCTTTTAGATCCAGATAATCTGTCTTCAGATCAAAGACACTGACAATTCCGCACATAATATTTTCTGATTAAAGATTCATAAATACAAGCGCCGTAAAACTACTAATAATTATATTATAAAATATATGTTTATTAAATATTATGCTATATTTTTAATATTTATATAACTATTACAGTACTTATAGTTATATTTTATAATTTATAAGGCCTTTTTACTATATATTATTAATTTACGCAATTACGCTGGTCTCTCTCGAAAATTATTTGAATAGTTACAACTCTTTTGTACCTTTAACACTCCCAAGTGTTATCTGTGTCATAATTCCGGCTGGATGAAAAGAATATTTATTTTTGCTTTAGTCAGGTGTTTATGCACTTCAATGATCGCCCAGGATCAGGAATCATTCAGTTATCAGGTTATTGTACGCAATCCGGTGGGAGATGTAGTAGTATCAAAACCTGTATCTTTTCGCATAAGCATTTTAATGGGAGAAGTCCCTGGTGTTTTAGTTTACGGTGAATCTCACAGAGCTACAACTGATAAGAACGGGCTGGTTACTCTTTTAATCGGGGATGGATCCGATAAAACAGGTGATTTTACAACTATTCCGTGGGACACAGATATATTTTTCCTGAAAGTTGAAATGGATGTTACCGGTGGGATTAACATGATTGAAATTGTAACTTCTCAAATGCTTGCCGTTCCTCTTGTATCGCCCGAAAAAAAATCGAAAAAAGCAGATCTGATTATTGAAGAAGACGAACTGTTAATTACAAGGAAATTTGTTGGCAGTTATTTGGATTACAGGCATACGGGCCCGGAGACGTATGGCGGCCCAAATATAATCTGGATTAAGACATCTATGGAAAAAACCTATGGGAAAATATCAGCGTACGGGAAAAATTGCGACTTCTCTGCTGGTGACAATTTATATTTAAACAGAACCTATTATGCACCTGGGGGAATTTCCGGATACTGGATCTATCAGATTGAAAATGATTCCTCTATCAGCTACAGAGCTACTGATTTACAACATGATAAAAAGGTTTTCATTGAAACATGGTTTTAATTGAAACCGATCAGGTATTCCTGACCTAATACCTGGCGCGAAAAGATCTATTTTAGAATTTCTGAATATTCAGGCCTCCGCTGACTTCGAATATTGCCCCTGTTGAAAAGTCCCAGTCACCGCGGGCAATAGACGCAATTGCCTTTCCCAGATCTTCCGGCAATCCCCATCTGTTTTGCGGAACCCGGCCTTCACCAATTAGCTTGTCATATTTATCCTTCACCTTAAGAGACATATCTGTTTTTATTATTCCCGGGCGAATCTCGAAAACCCGTATATCCTCTTTCGCAAGTCGATCTGCAAATATTGTGGTTGCCATGCTGAGTCCGGCTTTTGAAACGCAATATTCTGCCCTGTTAGTCGAGGAATGTACAGCCGAGACTGAAGTAATAAATATAATAACCGGTTTAAAATTATCAAGCTGTCGTTTAAGCCAGATCATCTCTTTTGCTATTTTCTGGGCAAAGAATATTGGTCCTTTCAGGTTTATATTCATAACCCTTTCATAGCTTTCTTCGGTCATCTCAAGAAGATCGCTCCTGAGAAGAGGCGCAACCCCTGCATTGTTTACAAGAAAATCAATCCTCCCATATCTGTCAAGGATATTTGAAACAACTTCTTTCTGACAACTTGTACAGGAGATGTCGAATCCGACAGGGAAAAACTCAGCTCCTCTTTTTTCAACTTCGGGACCAAGGATTTCCATCCCCTCACTATCTACTGACCGGGCAATGGCTGCAATATCGAAACCCTCAGATGCCAGGGAAATTGCGATTGCTCTTCCAATACCCCTGCTGGCGCCTGTAATAACTGCTACAGGTTTATTATTCATCCTAAGATTATTTTATCAGGTTCAATAGAAATATGCCGGTAAAGGTAATAATTTGCCTGATTCCTTCAACACCAGGTCAAATTATCTTCAAGATATTCTTTCCATACCCGTTCAGACCATAAATCCTGAGAATGTGATTCCCTTACCCAAACGAGTTTCACACATTTCCCCCCCTATTAAGATTGATTTCAGGTATTTTTTCTCAGGTTTAGAAATCTCCACCCCCGCCGCCGCCATTCCCAAACCGTGGATTGACAACGTTATTATATATTGAACCGAATGTATATGAGAGGCTGACTCCGCTATTAATACTGAAATTTGTGGCCTGTTGTTTCAGCCTCAGAAGTCTTTCTGCTTCAGTCAGATCTCCTTTTCTGAGGTTAAGCTGGTTGTTTATATACCCTACCCCTCCGTTTACAGAAAGAGAAAGTCCTTTCAGAATCCTCAGTCTCAGAAATCCGTAAAGCTCAATCTGGTTTTTTGACCAGTCGTGGAAATAATTTGAAGCACTGAGAGATAAATTAACTGAGCCCCATGCTTCCTGGACCTGGTAAGCAATTCTCAATTCATGTCCGAAAAGTGATTCTTTTGTTTTATTAAAAATAGTAGTGTCAATATAGTTGCTATTCTGGTATCCGACAGAATAAAGAAATCTCAACTGCCTGTGTGTAGCTTCTGAATAAGGGAACAGATCATATTCAATTGCAGGCATAATTCTTAAATTAAAATCAAAGTTCGGATTAGTAGCCGATAACAGGTCTAACTGTAAACCTGTTGACCAATGATCTCCAAGACTCTTAACAATCAGGTTATCAATGGATTTCTGATCTCTGACATAAGTAGTTGTTACACCAGAATCATCAGTATATTTCTGTCTGTTTGTACTCTGATCCAATTCTATTTCAAGCTTCATTTCAGGAGTAACTTTCGAAATATTTACCGAATTAAACAGATTTACACGGCTGAAGGATTCCTCAGCATCAAATCTCGGACTGATTGACAGTTCAAAAAGCCAGGAATTCCACTTGTCCTCAACTTCCTCTGCTTCAAGGTCTTTATTGTGGTTTATTTGAATTTCCTTTGAAAGAGGGGTTTTAGCTACATATCTCATCAGTCCCATTTTCAAAATATTCGTCCTTTTCTCTCTGATAACAGAACTTGTTTCATCGGGACTGGAAGTATAAACCAGCGTATCATTCATCCCCTCATAAATACCCTGACCGTTAAAAGTATAAGTGAACTGGTTTCCGCCATTGCCGGAATTCTGTGTTGTCACCAGGATAAATACCTGTGCTTCTTTTACGTCTCTAACGTAATTAACATAAGGGATTTCCTCCCTGGTATAATTCATATCGCAGTTGCGACAGTCAAGAAATATAGATACTGCGTTTTTTCGTCTGTTATCATTATTATCGTCATTTACCTGACCATAAAGCGGAAACGACATTAATGAGATTGTGCAAAAAATAAACAATTTCATTAATTTTATTAGATTAGCCATTCTGCAGGAGAATTTATTAAACCTCATCACATTTATTAAAAACAGCGCAAAATAAATAAATGTTTTATGGAGAGTGGGAGATATGATTTAGAATTAATAATTTTTAACTTATTCACCTTCTTCAGAATCCTCGTCCATAAACGCAGGCACGGGTGCCTGAGGACCCTCATTCCTGTACACAATAGACAGGAAAATTCCTGAAAAAAATCCAAGCATATGTGATTCCCATGATACATTTTTATAGATGCCCGGGAAAATACCCCATACCATTTCACCGTAAATGAAGACTACCAGAAGCGATAATGCCACCAGTCTGAAATACCTGCGAATAATACCGCTGAAGAACAGGAAAGATGCTAGTCCGTAAACGATCCCGCTCGCACCTATATGTATGGCTTCCCTTCCTCCCAGCCAGACAAGAATTCCGGTCAGGAGATATGTAAGGGAAAATACTTTAAGCGCGACTTCAGAATAGAAATAGAATAATGCAACCGAGAGCAGCAGCAGTGGAACTGAATTATTGATCAGGTGATTGAAATCAGCATGAATGAATGGAGAAAAAATTATTCCCGGCAATCCCCTGACAGTTAACGGATAGATTCCAAATCCAGAAAAATCAGCTTCAAAAAGTAATTCAATGATCTTTACCAGCCATATAAGGAAAATAAATGTCAACGGAATTATCAGGCTCAGTAAGAATTTCTTGCGGTAGAATGTTCCTTCAGTGGATATGGGATGATCTTCTTCAGCCATTGATATAATATGTCGATGTATTTTATTTGTTAGACAGAGGAAATCAGGAGAATACACGGAGGACCACAGAGTTATAACTATTGAAATTCCCCACAACTTGTCATGCTTTTGATTCTCTTTGTACCTCGGTGTAAGTTCCTCATCTTTATATACTTAAATTTAATCTTTTCCCGGGAAGACAACTCCGGCAGCTTTTCTGATCCTGTCAAGTGTTTTAATAAGATCAATACTGAAAGACAGGGGAACTACTGAGCTCCCGGTTAATCCTTTATCGATGCATCTCATCACCTCTTCAGCCTCCAGGTGATAACCCATTGCCGGTGGATTAAATGTATATTCCTGAACACTCCCGCCATGCAGTTTTAGAATCACCCGCTGATTCATATCACGTCCCCGCGATACTGTCATATTACCTTTTTCGCACAGGATATCACATCCGATTCCGACATCAGTCTTGTATGAGCTGTATATTGTCGCCATACGGTTATTATTGTATCCGAATATCGCACTAATTGATTCTTCAGAACCTGATCCTGCAAAGGATGCACTGGCTTTTACTTCATCCGGAACACCGATAAATGTTAATGCATCGATAACAGGATAAATTCCAATATCAAGCAAAGAGCTGCCGCCAAGTTCAGGATTAAATTTTCTTTCTAGAGGATCATAAGGTGGAATAAAAGAAAAATATCCATTCAAATGGACTATCTCACCGAGGATCCCTGATTCCAATATTTCCAGAGCCTTCTTATAGTAAGGCTGGAATGGTGGCCATAATGCCTCCATGAGAAAAAGTTTCCGTTGCCTGGCTTCATTAACCATTTCCTCAACCTCTTCTGTGTTTATTGCAAAAGCTTTTTCACAAATTACATGTTTGCCATTTCTCAGACATAATAATGTATGATCCTTATGGTGAGAGTGGGGAGATGCGATATATATAATTTCCACATCAGGATCTGTGGCCAGCTCTTCATAATTCCCAAAATATTTTATAAATCCATGCTCTTTACCAAATCGTTCCGCCCGTTGTATATCTCTTGATCCCACTGCATATAATTCTGCATTCTCCAGTAATTTGATTCCTCTCGTAAATTTCGCTGCCATTTTTCCGGGTGCAAGGATACCCCATTTGTGTTTATTCATGATTTATTGATTATCTGCATAAAGATAGGTATTTCAGGAAAATTTTTTCTATTTCTATCAACCTCAATATCACCATCTTACAAAATTTGTTAATAAATATTATTATTTTTTTACTACTATGTATTGCATGCTATTATATTTATTATATATCTTTGCATTGTTATGTTACTTGTATTATATAGTAGTAAAACTTTAAAAGAACAATGAAAATAACAGTCACAATTAATCTCGGAGGTTATTCATTCAATATTGATGAAGATGCTTATTCCGAATTGAAAAGGTATCTCAAGAGCCTTGAGCTTCACTTTGCCACTGAAGAGAGTTCATCTGAAATACTCTCTGATATTGAAGCCCGTATGGCAGAGCTTTTCCGTACGAAACTTGCACCCTACAAGCAGGTAATTAATATGGATGATGTTCGATCTGTCATTTCTGTACTTGGTAATCCTGAGGATTTTTCTGACAATGAAGGAACTTCTGCCCAGGAGAAATTTTCGATGCCGGGGTATCACAGGATGTACCGTGATCCTGATCATAGAATAATCGGAGGGGTCTGTGCCGGAATGGGTGCCTACTGGCGCCTTGATCCCTGGATCCTTAGGGTAATTTTTATTATAATAGCTATTATGGGAGGTATGGGGATTCTTATATATCTGATCCTTTATATAGTTCTGCCTGAAGCCAGAAGTACCGCCCAGAAAATAGAGATGAAAGGTGAACCTGTAAATATTCACAACATCAAAGATTCTGTAAAAAAGGAATTTGATGCAGTCAGGAAGAATATGAAATTGTAAGAAGCAGACCAGGAAGGCTGATTAGAATGTGTTAAATTTTAAAACTAATTATTATGGATCTGGAAAATACAAAAGCACAGATGCGCAAAGGAATCCTGGAGTACTGCATATTGTCAGTACTGTCCCGAAGCTCCTGTTACGCAAGCGATATAATTAAAGAACTCAAGGAAGCAAGGGTAATTGTGGTTGAGGGGACTCTCTACCCTCTCCTTACAAGGCAGAAGAATGCCGGATTGCTCAGCTATCGGTGGGAAGAGTCACAGCAAGGTCCGCCCAGAAAATATTATGAGCTTACCTCTGAAGGAAGAGAATATCTCTCCGATCTTGATAAATCCTGGGTGGAGCTTGTTGAATCAGTAAATCTGATCCGCTCATTATAACCTATTGTTAACCAAATAAATCAGAAAAAATGGACAAAACAATAAATATAAATCTGGGCGGAACACTTTTCCGGATTGATGAAGAAGCCTACCGTATGCTAAGGGATTATCTTAAGTCAATTGATCTGAAATTCAGAAATATGCCCGGGGGAAATGAGACAATTGAGGATATTGAATCACGTATTGCTGAGATATTTACGTCACAGAATAAACTGACAGGTGTCATTTCAAAAGAAAATGTAGAAGCAATGATATCAATTCTCGGGAAGCCCGAAGAATTCGGGCAAACCGGATATGAAGGATCACAATACCAGACCTCTTATTCGCAAAGAAAAAAGATGTTCAGGAATTCCGGGGACAGAATTATAGGAGGAGTATGCGGTGGAATGGGTGCCTACCTGAACAGTGATCCTGTATGGTTCAGGATATTGTTTGTAGTTTTTGCGTTAATGTTCGGTTTCGGATTCTTCGTATACCTGGCATTATGGATTGCGCTTCCTTCTGCCGTAACGGAATCGCAAAAGAAAGAAATGTATTATTCCGGTTACAGCAATGATACCTCGCATGAAAGAGCCTTAAATTATCACTATAATAATGCTTCTTCAAGAGCAGGCAGCGCTATAAATGAAATATTCAGGGCAATAGGGAAAGTTCTGTTTATCATTGTAAGGATATTTCTTATAATTATTGGAATATCCCTGGTCCTGGGCGGCTTCTTAGCCCTGTTATCAATCATCATGGTATTTATTTTCCATATTCCAGGTGTTTATTCAACAGATACCGGAGGAGTTCATTTGAGTTATCTCTCTGATTTTCTAAATTATATTGCTGAACCTAAAATGGTACCATGGATAAAAGCCTTAATTATCATGACAATCTCCCTGCCTCTTATTGCGCTCACTTATGGCGGTATCCGCATGATATTCTGGTTCAGAGCAAGAGATGGATATATATTGCTTACTGGATTTATAATTTGGGTTTTAAGTGCTGCAGCTCTTTCAATAATATTGTTCAATGAAGGAATAAGTTATGTTGAAACCGCCATATCGACATCTCAGAATTATTTTAAGAGTGTACCAGATACACTTTATGTTTTGCCTGGGAAAAAAATATCTGATCTTCAATATGATAATGAGGTCTCTATTCCGGATGAGGAATATAGTATTTATACCTCTGATGCACAGAAGCAGGTATATATCAGGACATTTCTTGATATTTCACCCAGCGAAGATAATTCGGTCAGATTAGATATTAATAAACGTTCAGCAGGAAGAAGTAAAGCTGATGCTACAGATAAGGCAGACAGGCTGTTATATAATTTTAAAATATCAGGTGACACATTATTTATTGACGAGTTTTGTGCTTTACCTCCGGAAACAAAATGGTCTTTCAACAAGGTCGATCTTCACCTCTATGCCCCTGAAGGGACTATAGTCTTTATGGATAAAATTACCGAAAGCCAGTTCCATTCAGGAGATGATGATGATTTTGTTTCTGATCGTGAAAAAAGGTTCTGGATAATGACAGAAGACGGGCTTGACTATATTGAATCACGCTCACTAACAGATAATTAGCTTCCTGGTTTTTCATTCCTTTATATTTTTCATTACATCCGGTGCCTTCCCAGGTGCCGGATTTTTTATCCTCCTAACAAAATAAATTTTTTTGGTATTAAATAAATTTCGATCTTCGTTGGAAGTTATTAACTATTAATCTAGTCATGAAAAGAATACTTATGGTGCTTACCCTGGTACCTCTTTTTTTCAGGGTATATTCACAGGACCCTGTATCAGTAATTGATACATTACGAAAAGATGCGCTGAACGTCTTTATGGATGCAAGTGATTACATTAAAAAAGAGATCCCTTATATTAATTACGTCCGCGACAGAAAAGACGCTGATGTATATATAATCTCAACCTCTGAAAGCTCAGGTTCGGGTGGCATGGTTTCAACTTTTTTTATTGTAGGACAGGGGAAATTAGGTGGAATGGCTGATACTGTAAGATGCAATATCAGTCCGGATGATACAAATGATATGCAGAGGGCAAAACAGGTGAAAACCCTGAAAATGGGATTAATGAGATACGTCGCCAAAACTCCTCTCGCTCAATATTTCAATATTAGTTTCAACCAACCCCTCTCTGAAACAGTATCATCAGATAAATGGAACAGCTGGGTTTACAGTGTGAACCTTTATGCTTATTTGTCCGGACAATCAACACGCAAAATTAGATATCTGTCCACTGACCTGTCGGCTAACAGAATTACAGAAAAATCAAAATTCGAGTCTAATATTAGTCTGATGACGGAAAAAGATAAGGTTACATTTAAGCAGGGAGATTACGATACAACTTATATCAGCACTTATGAGCAAAAATCAGCATATATGTCCTATGTTAAAAGTCTAAATAATCACTGGTCGGCGGGAGCTTCGGTGAATTTGCTTTCTTACCCTTATTCAAATTATGACCTGTCAATAAAGGTTGCACCAGGAATTGAGTATGATATATTCCCTTATACAGAATCAACACGGCGCTTATTTACAATTTCATACAGATTAGGACTGGAAATAAACAACTATACTGAAGAGACTGATCGTTTTAAGTTTAAGGAAACAGTAACCTACCATTCTCTGTCTGCTTATATGTCATATATCCAGAAATGGGGATCAATCACAACGACACTTACCTGGAACAATTATTTTTTCGACTGGTCATATAACAGACTTCGCCTATACACATATACCAGCCTGAGAATCTTTAAAGGAGTCCGATTTAACATCGGCGGAAATGTTTCCATAGTACACGACCAGATTTCTTTACCCAGAGGCGATGCATCACTTGAGGATGTCTTGCTCCAGAGGAAGATGCAAAAAACCTCTTACCAATATTATGCGAATATAAGCCTTACATATACATTCGGATCTATCTACAACAATGTAGTAAATCCCAGGTTTAATCAATGAAAAGTACTGTTCGAAGTACTGACTTTTCAAAGAACAATCTCTCTGTTGAAGGTGTTCCTGGCCTGCGAATAGCAAAAGGTTTATCGATTAACCTGATGGGAAGCATTGCCCTGGTCCATGATCAGCTTAGTATTGTTAAAAAGGATATTCCTGTCGATCTGATCCCGCTCCAGCGAAAAGAGCTCGCAACACAATACGAATATTTTACAAGATTTGGTTTTACATATACATTTGGTTCAATTTACAATAATGTTGTAAATCCCCGATTTGGGAATTCCCGGGGAGGGGGCATGATGGTAATAATGGATTAAATTAATATATTTAATGCCTGACTTCTTAAAATATAACCCATTAACAAGGAAATTATGTCAAAAACAGTGAAAGGAACAAAAACAGAACAAAACCTGCTTAAATCATTTGCAGGTGAATCGCAAGCCCGAAATCGTTATGAGTTTTTTGCCAGTGTTGCCAGGAAAGAAGGCTTTGAACAGATAGCAAATATTTTCATGGAAACAGCTCTCGAGGAAAAAGAACACGCAAAAAGATTCTTTAAATTCCTTGAAGGAGGTATGACAGAAATTACTGCTTCATATCCTGCAGGTAAAATTGGAACCACAATTGAAAATCTCAAGGCTGCCGCAGAAGGAGAACATGAAGAGTGGGGTGAGATCTACCCTGACTTTAGTGAAGTGGCAAAAACTGAAGGATTTCCTGAGATCGCAACAGCTTACAAAATGATCGCTAAAGTGGAAGCAGAACACGAAAAGAGATATCTGAAACTTTTACAGAATGTTTCTGAAGACAGGGTCTTTATGAAAGAGGGTAAAGTATGGTGGGAATGCATTAACTGCGGATATGTATATGAATCTGCAAAAGCCTTTGAGACCTGTCCTGTCTGCCTCCATCCTAAAGCATTTATGCAGCTGAAGGTTGAGAATTATTAATTCTTCAGATCATTTGTTCTGCTGTAGTGTGGTTAACGACCTTCATCAGCTGTTCTCTGTTCAATAGGCACATATTCCTTAGGACCATACACATTCTTGAATGCGGGCCTGATTATTCTTTTTGCTGAGAAAGTCAGTTCCTCCATACGGTGAGCACACCATCCCGATATCCTTGCCATGGCAAAAAGAGGAGTATACAACTCTTTCGGTATCCCTATGCATGAATAGACAAAGCCTGAGTAGAAGTCGACATTAATGCAGACTACTTTTGCAGACTGATCACCTTTAAATTTTCTGAAGACTTCAGGAGTGATCCGTTCAACAAGTGAATAAAGTTCGAACTCATCAGAACGCCCAGATTCGATTGCCAGGTCTCTTGCTTTTTCTTTAAGCAGGATCGCCCTGGGATCAGAAATCGTATAAACTGCATGGCCGATACCATAAATTATCCCCGTATGATCATTAGCCTCTTTCTTAAGTATCTTTAGCAGATAGTTTTCAACTTCACTTTCATCTTTCCAGTTTTTTACATTCTTCTTGATATCTTCCATCATATTAAGAACTCTCAGATTAGCTCCTCCATGCAATGGCCCTTTAAGAGAACCAATAGCGGAGGTTACCGCTGAATAAATATCGGTCTCCGTGGAACTTGTCACACGCATTGTAAACGTTGAATTATTCCCTCCTCCGTGTTCAGCGTGAAGAACAAGTGACAGATCTATCAGATCAGCCTGCAACCGTGAATAGGAGCCTTCACCTTTTATAAGATGCAGGAAATTTTCGGCTGTTGTCAGTCCCTCCTGCGCATGACGGATCGATAAAGTTTTTCCCTGATAAGCATGTCTCAGCGCCTGATAAGAATAGGCTATTATTGCCGGAAATTTTGCGATAAGGTTTAAAGATTGCCTTATCATGTTATCAAGAGAAATATTATCAGCGTTATCGTCAAGAGTATATAAACCCAGGACAGATCTTGCAAGCATGTTCAGAACATCTTTACCTTTCATCGACAGGATCATATCCTTCACAAAAGGATCAGGCAGACCTCTCAAAGTAGCAAGGTGAGATGTGAATTCTTCAAGTTCAGGTTTCGAAGGCATTTTCCCTGTTAAAATAAGGAAGACTGCCTCATCAAAACCATGCCTCTTTTCATTCTGAAATCCATGAGTAATTTTCTCAATATCAATCCCTCTGTAGAGAAGACGCCCAGGAACAGGTATTACTTTACCGTTTTCCTTATCATAACCGACAACATCTCCTATATTTGTCAGGCCCACAAGAACTCCCGTACGGTCAGTATTCCTAAGACCTCTTTTTACATCAAATTTTTCGAACAGGCTATTATCAATATAACATGATTGACGAACCAGGTCTTCCAGCTTTGAAAAGAAATTGTTGTTTTCCATTTTATCTTTCGGTTTTAAATAAGATTACATGTTTTTAATAATTGCATCTGCAAACTCAGATGTCTTCAGTAATGTCGCATTTTCCATCAGCCTGTGAAAATCATAAGTAACTTTTTTCTCGAGGATCGTTTTTTCAAGGCTGGCAGAGATTAAATCCGCCGCTTCCCCCCATCCAAGATATTCAAGCATCAGGACGCCTGACAAAACAACCGAACCAGGATTGACTTTATCCTGGCCGGCATACTTTGGAGCTGTGCCATGAGTAGCTTCAAAGATAGCATGTCCGGTATCAAAGTTGATATTAGCCCCCGGTGCAATCCCTATCCCACCAACTATTGCAGCCAGGGCATCAGATATGTAGTCACCGTTCAGATTCAGGGTAGCAATCACTGAATATTCTGAAGGTCTGGTAAGTATCTGCTGAAGGAATGCATCAGCAATCACGTCTTTAATAATAACTTTGCCTTCAGATACAGCTGCCGACATCGCTTTATTTGCTTTTTCTTCACCATCTGTTCCGGTTATTTGAATGAATTGCCTCCATGTAAAAACATATTTGCTGAATTCTCTTTCAGCAAGTTCATATCCCCATTTCATGAATGCACCTTCGGTGAACTTCATTATATTACCCTTATGGACGAGTGTCACTGAAGGTAATTTTCGCTCAATTGCGAATCTGATTGCCTGCCTGATAAGTCTCTCCGATCCTTCAAGTGATACCGGTTTTATTCCCAGTGAAGAGGTTTCGGGGAAACGTATCTTCTTCACACCCATTTCATTAATAAGAAAGTTCTTCAGTTTGTCTGTATTGGGATCTCCATGCATAAATTCAATTCCGGCATAAATATCTTCAGTATTTTCCCTGAAGATGTGCATATTAACCAGTTCCGGTTTTTTAACAGGGCTTGGTACCCCCTTAAAATACCTGACAGGCCGGTAACAGGTATAGAGATCAAGCTCCTGCCGTAAAGCAACATTCAGAGAACGGATTCCACCTCCGGCCGGTGTTGTAAGCGGACCTTTTATACCTACAAGATATTCCCTGAAAGCTTCAAGGGTTCCAGCGGGCATCCAGTTGCCGGTTTCATTAAATGCTTTCTCCCCTGCAAGAACCTCTTTCCAGATAATTTTTTTCCGCCCGGAAAATGCCTTTTCAACTGCAGCATCAAAGATTCTGACTGCAGCTTTCCAGATATCCGGACCCGTCCCGTCACCAATGATGTAGGGGATTATCGGGAAGTCGGGAACTCTAAGCTTTCCTTCTAACAGTCTTATTATATTTCCACGTAACATATCAGTCTCATAGAATTCCATAATTCTATTGTTTCTTTCGTATAAGATTGAGCGCGCTTCCGGCTCTGAACCATGCTATCTGCATTTCATTGTATGTATGATTTACCGGAAATTTCTGATTTGTTCCATCAGAATGATGCAATGTTATTGTCAGTTGTCTGCCCGGGGCAAACTCTTTAAGTCCTGTAATGTTGAATTTATCATCCTCCCTTATCTTATAGTAGTCAGTCTTGTCGGCAAATAACAAAGTAAGAATCCCCTGCTTTTTAAGATTTGTTTCGTGTATCCTGGCGAAGGATTTAACAATTATAGCTTTTACATTCAGGAACCGGGGCTCCATTGCCGCATGTTCACGTGATGACCCTTCACCAAAATTCTCTTCACCTATAACGACTGATCCGATACTTCTCTTCTTGTATGTAAATGCTACCTCAGGCACAGGTGCATATTTTTTTGAGACATGGTTCAGGATCGAGTTAACCTGATCGTTAAAAGAATTGACTGCACCAGTCATATAATTATGAGAAATGTTTTCGAGGTGACCACGATATTTCAACCATTTCCCTGCCATTGAAATATGATCTGTTGTGCATTTACCTTTTGCTTTAATAAGTAATGCCAGACCTGTAAAATCGTTTCCATCCCACTCTTTAAATGGGGTAAGCATCTGAAGTCTTTCTGATTTCGGATTAATTGAAATTTCCCTGCTGGTTTTTTTCTTTCCGGGTTTTTTAAGATCTTTCTTCAGCTTACCATAACCTTCAGGGGGTAGAGAACAGCCTCTGGGTTCTGCAAAGTTAACCGGTTTGCCTTCAGAGTTCATTAATGAATCAGTAAGCGGATTGAATGTAAGTTTTCCTGAAATAGCAATTGCAGTTACAATTTCAGGCGAAGCCACAAAACCAAAAGTATTAGGATTACCATCAGTTCGTTTTGCAAAGTTGCGGTTGAAGGAATGAATGATAGAATTAACCTGCTTTTTTTCAGCATCTTTTCTATTCCACTGACCTATGCATGGGCCACACGCATTGGCAAACACTACACCCCCGATCTTTCTGAAAATACCCAGGAATCCATCTCTTTCTGCAATTTGTCTGATCATTTCAGACCCGGGAGCAATTATCAGTTCAGCGTTGGGAATTACTTTTTCCTTCAATGCATTATTTGCAACTGAAGCAGCCCGTGAAAGATCTTCATAAGATGAGTTTGTACATGATCCGATAAGTCCAGCTGATACATTCTCCGGCCATCCGTTCCTGAGACATTCCTCTTTCATATTTGAAATAGGAGTTGCTATATCCGGGGAGAAGGGGCCGTTGATATGTGGTTCTAATTCTGATAAATTGATTTCCAGATAATTATCAAAATATTTTTGCGGATCATTATAGACTTCAGGATCACCGGTCAGGTGGTCGCCTATACTGCCTGCCAGCTCAGCTATCTCCTTCCTTCCTGTCGCCCGAAGGAAGCTGTTCATTTGTTTATCAAATCCGAAAATGGAGCATGTAGCCCCTGTTTCAGCCCCCATGTTGCATATTGTTGCCTTACCTGTTGCTGAAATTGATTCGGCTCCATCTCCGAAATATTCAATAACTGAACCTGTGCCCCCTTTTACGGATAGCATTCCTGTTATTTTCAGGATCACATCTTTTGGTGAAGTCCATCCATTAAGTTTGCCAGTGAGTCTGATGCCAACAATTTTAGGAAATTTAAGTTCCCAGTTTATTCCGGCCATGACATCAACCGCATCAGCACCTCCAACCCCAATAGCTATCATACCCAGTCCTCCTGCGGTGGGTGTATGAGAATCCGTTCCGATCATCAGGCCACCCGGGTACGCATAATTTTCGAAAACTATCTGGTGAATGATGCCTGAACCAGGTTCCCAGAAATCAATATCATACTTAGCACATACAGATTCCAAAAATTCATAAACTTCACGGTTTGAATCAATAGCCTTCTCAAGATCTTTTTCCGCTCCGTTTTTTGCTGTTATGAGATGATCGCAATGGACTGAGGCCGGAACCGCAGAGATGATCTTACCAGCCATAAGAAACTGCAACAGGGTCATCTGTGCGGTTGCATCCTGCATTGCCACCCTGTCGGGAGTAAATTCGACATAATCAATTCCCCTGATGAACGGGATTATTCTTTCGACTGCCAGGTGACTGTAAAGTATCTTTTCGGTTAATGACAGTGGCCGTTTCAGAATATTTTTAATTTGCAATATCCTTGCAGACAGATCATTATAATATTTACTTATTCTTTCGATTTCAGGATTCATTTGCTTTATCCTTTATTAAAAATAAAAACTCAAGGCCTTATCTGTCCACTACCTTTAATCATCCATTTATATGTGGTAAGAGCCTCAAGGGCCATGGGTCCTCTTGCGTGAAGCTTCTGTGTTGATATCCCTATTTCTGCTCCAAGTCCGAATTCTCCCCCGTCAGTAAAAGCGGTCGATGTATTTAAGAATATCGCAGCAGCATCGACATTTTTGAAAAACAGGCTTAACCTCTCAGGATCGTCCGAGATGATAGCCTCACTGTGCTTTGAGCTGTATTCCGCAATATGACGAATTGCTTCATCAAATGACCGGACTGTTTTAACAGACATTTTATATGAAAGAAATTCTGTACCGAAAGAACTGTCGTCAGCTTTTTCAAGAAGATCTTTCGGGTAATATCCATTCAGAGCACTGAATGCTCCGGTATCAGCATAAATTGTAACATCAGAATCACGGCATAAACCAACAAGGTATGGCAGGTCGTTCAAACGACTCTCATGCACAACCAGACAGTCAAGAGCATTACATACACTTACCCGGCGTGTTTTGGCATTGTTAATAATTGCCCGTCCCTTTTCAACGTCACCAAATTCGTCAAAATAGGTATGGCATATTCCTGCGCCTGTTTCGATGACCGGTATAGAGGAATTCTCTCTTACATAATCAATAAGTGACTGGCTCCCACGCGGAATTATCAGGTCAACATACTTTCTTGCATTAAGAAGCTGTATCGTTTCTTCTCTTCCGGGAGGAAGAAGAGTCACGATATCCTGATTGAGATTGCATTTCAGCAAAACGCTTTTTATAATCTGTACAATAGCTTCATTTGAATATATAGCGTCACTCCCTCCTTTGAGAATAGATACATTCCCCGATTTAAGGCAGAGAGAAAACACGTCGAGGGTTACGTTCGGACGTGCTTCATAAATTACACCAATAACCCCGAATGGAACTGACTCCCGCGTAATTGTAAGTCCATTTTGTTTTTTGTATTCTGAAAGAACCCTTCCTGCCGGTGAAGTCATTTCTGCTATGTTCCGGATATCTTCCGCAATGGCTTTTATTCTTTCAGGATTAAGCAGGAGCCGGTCGTATCTGGGATCCTTCCTTTCCATGCGTGAAAGATCCTTTTCGTTTTCCTTTATTATGTCCGGTACTTTTAATTCGATCACATCAGCAAGAAGAATCAGGGTTTGTTTTATAGTATTGGCATCCAGAATATTAAGTTCATGGCTGGCTTTGAGTGCATTTTTAAATGATGGTGTGCAATCCATTTTAAAATTATAATTTAATCACAGAATCTATCCCCCCACCAAAGATAAAGGGTGTCAATTCTTCTCATTTATCAATAAATAATCATAATGAACAAGAGGTTTTGTTCTTTTTTCACCCAGATATTGTGTTGCCTTATCGGAATCATATTGTGCTTTCCCCAGTCCGATCTGTTTTCCTTTTTCATCAAATATCCTGATTATATCACCCTTTTTAAAGGACCCTTCAATTTTGGTTACTCCTATCATCAGCAGGCTTGTTGCTTTATCTCCCAGCAGAGCATCCCTGGCACCGTTATTTATATGAACGATGCCTCTTGCGAATGTGTCGGAATGTGAGAGCCATTTTTTAACTCCGCTCTTCTTTATTTCGGAAGCCGGGAAACGTGTAAATGGCACATCTTTGCCTCTTACAATATCTGTAATAATTGAATCCCTGGTTCCGTTTGCTATATAGACATTTACACCTTCTGATGCAATTTCGCGGGCAATTGAATATTTGGTTATCATTCCTCCGCGGCCAAATTCTGATCGTGAGGGAGAGATAAATTTAGCCGGATCCTCATGATCATTGTTTATCTCCCTTATTAGTTCAGAACCATCGCAACCAGGTGTCCCATTATAAATTCCATCAACATTTGTCAGAATTATTAGCGATCCGCAATCCATCATTGAAGAGATCATGCCGGATAGTTCATCATTATCTGTAAACATAAGCTCAGTCAGCGAAATTGTATCATTCTCGTTTACAACAGGAAGAACCCTATTCTCGAGCATGGCTGAGATGCAGTTTTTCATATTGATATAGTGCATTCTGTCGCGGAAACTCTCCTTGGTTGTCAGGACCTGGCCAGCCGGAATACCATACTTCCCAAAAAGAAACTGATAATTCGACATAAGCTTTACCTGCCCTATTGCAGCCCATATTTGCTTGCCAGAGATTATACTTGTTTTCTTTGATGGTAATATTTCGTTCCGTCCTGCTGCCACAGCCCCTGAAGTGACCAGGATCACTTCAATTCCCTGCTTGCTGAGGATAGCAATCTCTTCAACCAGCCGAAGCATTCTTCCGGTATTAAGAGAACCGTCTTTCTTTGCAATGACATTACTGCCGACCTTTATCGCAATTCTCTTAAATTCTGAATTGATGTTTTTCAATTTGTAAATATTTCAGCCTGATTTAAAATAAATAGATGCAAAAATAACAGATTTTGTGAACATATTATAGTAAACAAATAAAGTCTGATGAATTTTTCAAGATTAAAATAATTCTAACTTTTGCTTATAACCACTGGCATATGCCTTATAATTAACATGTTAGACAATCTGATAAATTTTATTCCAAAAACCTTAAAAGTTCAACTGGAAATATCAACAGATCAAAAAATATTTAACTTAGATGATTAAACCTAAAAAACATGAAAAAACTAATTGTATCTGTACTAACCTTATTACTTATAGGATCTGCTTCTCTTAGCGCACAGGGTTTATTAAAGAAAGTAACCAAAGCGATGAAGGATGAGGTTCTTGGGACTAAGAAAGTTAATACAGAACCAGAACCTGCCTGTGCCTGTGATAATGCCGAAAAGGTTGTATCCCTTGGCGGAGATCTTAAACTTATTTATGAGGAAACGAGAATAAATGTTGCACTGGACGGCTCTCTGCTTCTATCGGATCCGGTAAAAACCAATAATTATATTGTAAAGGACGGTAGTATTTCCGGTCCTTATGCAGGCGACGATCAAAGGTTAGCGCCTTATAAAGATAGTGAATCAAATGAAGAAGGTAAAGATTTTTTTATCAGGAAATATAAAGACTATATCAGCAAATCGGGGGAAAAGTATATGATAACTTTTACCGGAAAAACTTACGGCCCTTATGCTGTCATCAACGATTTCGTTATTCCTTATTCGAATGACAAATTTGCTGCCCTGGTTACTGAAAACATGCCGGTAACAGAATCTGAAGGTGAATCTATGGAAAAAGCTATAGAAAATGCCAAGACCGAACAGGAGAAGATGGAGCTGGCAATGAAATATTCCCAGCAAATGGCGCAGAAAGTGATGCAGGGAGGAGGAGCTTCTTCACTGACAGCAAAAATAATTTCAAGTGTACCCAATTCTTCCTATGATATGGTGCAACAGGGCGGAGCGTCACTTAATGGTACTGCAAAATTTGATGATATTATTCTTATATCCCATGACAGAGTTTATAATATCCAGGGGAAACAGGTGATGACATTAAAACCTGAGCATGCAGGTGCAAAGAATATTTTTGTAAATTCAGCCAACACAAAATATGCTCTTTATAATTACGGTACACTAACCTTCAGCGACGGCACTCCAATGATAAGCGACATTGTGCATGCAAGGGAAACAAAGATAGATGGTACGGTTTACATTGTGTATATGTATTATTCCCCAAAAAATAATGCAATAATGCAGTGCAAAATTCAGTGGTAGCATTACAGTAGTTAACAGGCCGCACATAAAGTGACCGGAAACAAAACGGGATCAAAAATTATTGTTCTTTTATTTCTCGCAGGGTCATTAACTCCCCTGCGGAGCCCAGCCTTTGAATTATAGTGAGATCTTCGGGGATGACTGGCAGAAAGCACTCACATTTATAGAAGAAAATAATTACTGGATCAGGCCGGCTTTTGAAAAACATAATATACCTTATCATGTAGCAGTTGCTATATTCTTTCCCGAGTTGGTCCGATATTCAGCTTTACGGGATAAAATGGAGATCGCCACTTTGAAAGCACTCTATAGGAACCTGGGCACTGATTATGCTAATTTTTCTGTCGGAGTATTTCAGATAAAACCTTCATTTGCAGAGCAGATACGTGCTGAAGCACCTGCTGCTATGGGAAGGAAAGTAAGAGAGCTTTTTAAAAAAAGATCAACCTATAAAAGTGAATGGTCATTCAGAGCCTCAATAATTACCGATCTCGAAAACCCGGAAACAGAAATAAACTATATAATCGGCTTCTTGAAGATCTGCGAAAGCCGGTTTGGCAATGAATTGAAAGATGATCTGTCGAAGATCAAATTCCTGGCAACTGCATATAACGCAGGATTCCTTAAGAGTTACAAAGAGATAGATGAGATGTCCGACCGAAAATTCTTTAATACAAAACTCCTTAAAGCGGAAAGTTATTCTTATTCAGATGTAGCATTGTATTGGTATAATCAATATACTGACAACCGGAAATAAATCACTTTCTAAATTACCCGTATCGTACTTCCCTCCAGGAAATTATTGACCTGTTCCTGTGTAAATGATTAATAACCGGATAAATAAATCAAATAAATAGGTTCATTTGTCAAAATAATATATTACTGAAAATCCTGCATTTTAAATCAGAAATAATTTGTTATTATCCTCTCTGTCATTTAATTACATCACTAATAAATCTTCGATCTCCTGGATAATTATCATTCCCCCGATAAATTTCAGATCTTTTTTGACGAATTCACTCTCTTAATTCATCAAACACCGGATATTGTAAATACTCGTCCTGATTTCATTGATATAATAATCTGAAACGTGTTCTCTTCCCCATTATATGGGCTTCTCCTACTTGTGCATGATATCTATATACCGTAATTTTACTTGTCAGAAACAGGAATGAATTTATGGATTGATATCATAAACTTTTAAGAAATGAGAAAAGTTATTTTTACATTATTGATAACCATCATCTGCCAGATCTGTGCCGCTCCTGTAATAAGCTCTGAGTTAAGGATGTCCAGAATCTGGTCACTGAGAGATTTTGTGGAAAAGAGACACCATGAGCGGGAATTCTTAAGACTTATTGATGATCTAGGTTACAGGGAATCACTAAATAATTGGGTATCCGTGAATAGTATCGGTTGTTTTGGGGAATGGCAGTTTTCGGAATCAACTCTTAATTTTCTTGGATTTGAAAATATTACCCTCAAAGAATTTGAAGCAAATCCGAATATATTTCCGAGGGAAATACAAATGGAGGCATTAAAAGGTTTGATAAACGCTAACCTGGGTTACCTTAGGAATTATGAGCATTTTATCGGAGACACGATTAAGGATGTTGTTGTTACAAAATCCGGAATGATAGCAGCATCTCATCTGGGGGGAGCAGGCTCATTAATGAAATTTCTCAACTCAAAAGGCAGGATAAATAAGGAGGATGTTTACGGAACATCTATCTATGATTATCTGAAGACATTCAGTGATTACCAATTGGAATAATCAGTCTGAATCCGGATCGCAGATCATTCACGAAAATCAATTGGTTATTTTTAAAAATATCCATTGTAATTTATTGAAAACTATTACCTTTAATCTCTGATTTCGAAGGTTATATAAATATCATATATACCATCAGTCAATAATGTGTAATTTTTAGAATAAAATATTATGAGCCCTCTTTTAGCATCAGCGAAATCCGAGATCTGGACCGGAATAGTCAGAAAGACAAAAAAAATCTTCAAATGGTTGATATTCCTGTTGGTTATCATTGGTGGTATCTTCATTTACTGGAAATATTTTTACACGTATAGTGAGGGTTACCGGGCAGGATTGTTACAGAAATTCTCAAATAAGGGCACATTCTTCAAGACCTACGAAGGGGAGATGATCCTTAGCAGCGTAGCAAGCAATAAAAATGTCGCTATTGCTTCGGAGAAATTCCTTTTTACTGTCACCAACGAGGAACTTGTAAGAAAGTTCGATACCCTTCAGGGCAGGGATGTCATTGTACATTACAAAGAAAAGAATGCTACTGTTTTCTGGAGAGGAGATTCAAAATATCTGGTTGATAGTGTAAAGTTTAGAGAATAAAATGATCTGCCAGGGATCGGTAAATTCGGCAATTTCTGAATCAGACAATGATTAAGTCTCGCAAGTCAATTGCGGTAGTTAAGGAGAATATCAGAGGAGTTTTTCTTATTACTCTGGGAATTTTCTCTGCAAGCTTTGGGCTAAAGGGCTTTCTCCTTCCAAATCATTTTATCGATGGAGGAGTAACAGGGATTTCACTTCTGCTGTCAATTACAACAAAACTCCCGTTATCCATTCTCATTTTTGCAATAAACATTCCCTTCATCATTCTGGCCTACTTCCAGATTTCAAGAACGTTTGCACTTAAGACATTCCTCGCAATCGTTGGACTAGCTGTTGTGCTGGCTGTTGTTGAATTCCCCATTATCACTTATGATAAATTACTTATAGCAATTTTCGGCGGAATTTTTCTGGGTGCAGGTGTCGGGTTATCAGTCCGTGGTGGTAGTGTTCTGGATGGGACTGAGATCCTGGCATTGTATATCGGAAGAAAAATTGAGACTTCAATCGGCGATATGGTATTGATATTTAATGTGATCATCTTTCTGTCCGGTGCCTTTATCCTGGGTGTGGAACCTGCATTATATTCAATACTCACCTATATGGCGGCCTCCAAAACTATTGATTACCTGGTTGAAGGAGTCGAGGAATACACCGGAGTGACAATAATTTCAGAAAAAAACGCTAAGATAAAACGTGCACTGGTAACGAAGCTCGGCCGTGGAGTAACGGTTTATAAAGGGAAAAGGACACTGATCGGCAAACATGCTGAACTGGACGGGATATCAGATATGGAAATCCTGTTTACTATTGTTACAAAGCTTGAAATCGGGAAGGTGAAAAAACTTATTAATGATATTGATGAAAATGCATTCATCTACTATTTCCCGATAAGCAATGCCAAAGGAGGAGTTCTTAAAAGAAGACCTCTCCATTAATGATCTTTTTTATTTATCTGCCGGATCCTTACGGCAGGTTCTTACATCACCTTCCTCAGAATCCCCATCACACCTCTGATAAATGTGGCGCTTGTAAGCACTTTTACCACAGGATTTACTCCTGATCTCCGGCTTCGTGAGGTTGTTGTTCTTCTCATCCTTTCTCCTGTTCCGCCTTTCTCCCACTCTTTCCTCGTTTCCTCATAAGCTATTTCTTTCTCAATTGCCTCAGTCTTTTTACTGAGTATTTCATAAGCACTCTCCCGGTCAATTGCCTGATTATATTTACGCACCATATCAGAAGCTCTGTTTATTGAGGCTAATTCTTCAGGAGTAAGGATATCCATTCTGCTCATTGGTGTACGAAGCATTGTAGCAGCTAAAGGTGTCGGTATCCCTTTTTCATTCAGTGCAGTTATTAGTGCTTCTCCGGTACCTAATGCCGTAATTGTTTCATCGGTCTTATAGTAATCTGAGAGGGGATAGTTCTCTGCAGTAAGCTTTATTGCTTTCCGGTCGTTTGCAGTAAATGCTCTCAGTGCGTGCTGAATTTTCAATCCCAATTGTGCAAGAACTTCGTTGGGGATATCAGTCGGGTTCTGGGTAACAAAGAAAACACCAATCCCTTTTGATCTGATCAGCTTCACAATGTTTTCAATCTGGTCGAGTAAGGCCTTGCTGGCCTGATTGAAAATAAGATGTGCTTCATCGATGAAAAGAACCAGCTCGGGCTTTGCAACATCCCCTTTTTCAGGCATCTGGCCATATACCTCAGCAAGAAGTGAAAGCATAAAAGTTGAAAAAAGCTTTGGTCTGTCCTGTATATCAGTTACTCTCAGAATATTTATATATCCGTTGCCATTAATGTCTTTTCTCAGCAGGTCCTTTATATCAAATGAAAGCTCTCCAAAGAAAAGATCGGCACCCTGTTGCTCAAGTTCCATTATCTTTCTGATAATTATACCTGTTGAAGATGTCGGGATTTTACCATACTCTTTCTCCAACTCCTCTTTTCCCTCTTCAGTGACATACTGGATTACCTTCTTGAGATCTTTCAGATCGAGCAGTGCCATTTGCCTGTCATCACAAAATTTGAATATTACCGCAACTATCCCTGCTTGTGTATCATTCAGATCAAGTATACGTGAAAGCAGAACCGGTCCGAATTCTGAAACCGTTGCCCTCATCCGCACACCATCCTGTTGTGATAGAGACAGAAGTTCCACAGGGAACCCTTTTATAGAATACGGCAGGCCGATCTTAGTATGCCTTTCTGTAATAAATGGTTTTTCTTCTCCGGGTACGGCAATACCGCTGAGATCTCCTTTAACATCCATCAGTAATACAGGGATCCCTTTCTCCGAAAGCTGTTCTGAGATCACCTGCAGGGTTTTTGTTTTGCCTGTGCCTGTGGCTCCTGCAATAAGTCCGTGCCTGTTCATAGTTTTTAACGGAACCTGTACCTTTGTCCCTGATATTACCTGGCCATCAAGAATGGCACCACCAAGCACAATGCCGTCTCCTTTGCAGGAATAGCCTTCATTGATATGAGTTAAAAAAGTTTCTTTCCTATCCATGATAATAATGCTTTAAATCGTAATTAAATATAATGTGCGATGCAATTTAGTTGATTATTTGGTACCCGTAAAATATGTTAAACATATTTTATCCTTAATTAAAATGATTCTTATAACTATTACTTCACAGATGTGCTTTCCCCCTATAAAAAAGACTTTAGCAATAATTCACAGTTATTCAGACAAATTAATAAAATGTAATTATCTTTGAATACTGATCTCTGACGAGCAATAATTTGATGTTTTTTTGGAAAATATTTTAACTGAATTTAAGATAAATTATAAACCTTAAAACTTAAAGAGATGGCAAAGTTTGAAGTTTACCAGAGTGGCAAAAAAAATGAATTCCGTTTTCGTCTGAAAGCTGATAATGGACAAGCTATCCTTAGCAGCGAAGGTTACTCTTCAAGAGCTGCATGCCTTAACGGTATTGCATCAGTAAAGAAGAATGCAGGCGATTCTGCAAGAATTACAAAAACACAGACTCCTGGCAAAATGTTTCGTTTTTCTGTAATCGCCAGCAACAAGGAGATAATTGGTATAAGCCAGAACTACAAAAGCGAAAGCGGACGGAACAACGGTATTGAATCAGTAAAAAGGAATGCCGCTAAAGCTGAAATTAAAGATGTTAAGAAATAAACAACCTTTTATTCAACTTTAAAAGTAAACTAATTCAGCCATGCCCAGCATGGCTGCGTTGGTTTTAAACAATCCTCAATAAAATAATTATATATGAAAAAAAAATTTATTGCTACGGTTGTTGTATTTTCAGTATTCAGCATTTTGATGTACGGTCAGGTGACTGAAGGTGAAAAAAATCTCCGCACACTATCTGCCGATACAACTCTGGGCTGGAAAAAGGGAGGTGTATTTGCTGTAAACCTTGCCCAGACATCTCTTACAAACTGGGCGGCAGGAGGAGAGAATTCCATAGCTATTAATGGGATTTTCAGCGCTTTCGCTAATCTAAACCAGGGCAAATCCCGTTGGGATAACTCACTCGACATTGGTTATGGTATTCTAAGGCAAGGAAGTAAGGAAAATAAACTAACAAGAAAAACGGATGATAAAATTGATTTCCTTTCAAAATACGGAAGAGAGGCGTTTAAGAATTTCTATTATGCCGCTCTCCTCAATTTTAAAACCCAGATGACTGAGGGAAAAGATTATAAAGATCCTGAAGATCCGAAAAAAATATCTAACCGTTTTGCACCAGCCTATCTATTGTTCGCAGTTGGAATGGATTATAAACCAAATGCAAATTTCAGTGCTTTTATCGCACCACTGACAGCCAAGTTCACCTTCGTAAATGATGAAGACCTTTCAGCCATTGGTGCATTTGGGGTTACTCCCGGTAAAAAATCCAGAGGTGAGATCGGAGGTTATGTGAGAGCCATCTATACAAAAAATGATTTTCAGGGTGAATTCATGAAGAATGTCTCTTTTACTACCAAAATTGATCTGTTCTCAAACTATGCCCATAATCCGCAGAATATAGACGTCAGCTGGGAAACACTGATTGGAATGAAGGTAAATAAGTATATTACTGTCAACTTCAACACTCACCTGCTATATGATGATGATATAAAGATTCAGGTACCTGAAGGTGAAGGATCTGTCGGATCATTGGTTCAATTCAAGGAAATATTCGGAGTTGGATTTTCTTATAATTTCTAAATAGCAAAACTAAAACCTGACAAAATGAAAATTTTAAACGAATTCAAAGCTTTTGCCATTAAAGGCAATATGATTGACATGGCAGTAGGTATTGTTATAGGCGCTGCTTTCGGTAAGATAGTATCATCAATTGTAAGTGACATTTTAATGCCACCTATAGGTTTACTCCTGGGTGGTGTCAATTTCACTGACCTGAAGCTGGTAATGAAAGCTGCAACTGAAACAGTTCCTGCTGTTACATGGAATTATGGTAATTTTATCCAGGTATTAATTGATTTCTTAATCATTGCTTTTGCCATTTTTATGCTGGTCAAGGCAATTAACTCTGCAAAGAAGAAAGAAGCAGAAGCTCCTGCTGCACCACCTGCTCCAACAAAAGAAGAAACCCTCCTGACAGAAATACGTGATCTTCTGAAGAAATAGAGTATTGCCTTTTACATATCCCGGATAAGAGGCTGTCTCAAAACTCTTGTTTTGCCCCCTGCCCCCTTAAGGGGGTTCAATAACAGTTTGATAACCAATAAGTCCCCTTCAGGGGATTTAGGGGCAAACCGAAAGGGAAAGGCTTTTAAGACATCCTCTTTACGGTATTAATGACCCCCAATTATCGCATTTATGATGCTGATCGCAAAACATCCTGAAATGGAGTTTCCTTTTTCTCCTACTTCTATTTGTTTTCGCGACTCTCACCGGACTGATTAATCATTTTGACGGACTTGATTCAAAGATTGAAGAAATATTTTTCTGCGGATAAGAAAGAACAGTACTATTTTCCCGTTAATGCAACAAAATTGCCCTCTCCTCCGTCTTTTGACAGATTTTGAGTTGGGAACAAGGGAATGTGGAAATTATTTTGTGACCGGTAAATTAGTAACTATTCTATATGGCTGAACAAAAATCGGTAGTAATAATCGGAGCCGGTATCGGGGGAATTACAGCTGCTGTCTACCTTGCAAAAAAGGGTTATTCAATTGATATTTATGAAAAAAATGCTTCTCCCGGAGGCCGCTGCGGACAGTTCATTCGCGACGGACACCGCTTTGATCTGGGAGCCACCATGCTGATCATGCCCGGGGTTTACAAACATGTATTCGATTCCCTTGGCATCAGACTGGAAGAAGGTTCTGATATTATTCCTCTGAAGGATCTTTATAAGATCTTTTATGATGACGGGAGCGTTTTCTCATTTACATCCGACACTGTCAGATTGAGGATGCAGATGGAAAAGATTGAGCCGGGCAGCTACGAAAGATCAAGAGAATTTGTTGCCAGGGGCTATAAGATATTTCAGATCGGATTGGATAAGCTTCTAGCCAGGAATTTTTATAATTTATTTCAGTTTGCCAATATCAGGAATATCGGGCTTCTGGTCAGGCTTAAAACCTATATATCAAACTGGGCTTATGCAAAGAAATTCTTCAGACATACCCACCTTCTGATGGCATATACATTTCAGAATATTTATGTGGGGCAAAGTCCGTTCAATTCACCTGCACTGTTTTCGATGATTCCGGCTATTGAAATAACGGAAGGATCATTTTTCCCGAAAGGAGGCATGTATGCAATTGCGGAGAAACTTTACTCGGCTGCTTTGTCTCTCGGAGTCAGGTTTCATTTTAACATAAACGTCACTGATATAAAAATACATGACAAAAAAGCCGAAGGGATCATTCTTGAGGATGGTCATGAAGTTAATGGTGATATAATTCTGGCAAATGCCGACCTGCCATATGTTTACAACAAACTCTTGCCATACGGTAGCCTGGCGGCACGTATTAACAACATGAAATATTCATGCTCTGCAATTTGCTTTCACTGGGGTCTTGATAAGGTTTATCCTCAGCTTGACCACCATAATGTATTTATTTCCGACAGCTTCAGGGATGGCCTTGACCGGATTTTCATTGATAAATCAGTTAATGATAATCCCACTTTCTATGTTCATGCACCTGTCAGAACCGAACCGGAAGCTGCACCTCCGGGTTATGATACACTTTCTGTAATTGTCGGCGTTGGTCATGTTGACATAAATAAACCACAGGACTGGAATTACCTAAAGAATAAAGTACATGATGCTGTCATTGAAAGACTGAAACGTCAGGGACTGGAGGATATTGAAGAGCATATCTTATTCGAAATATGTTACACACCGGAGACTTGGGAAGGCGCATGTAATGTTGCCCGTGGTTCTGTCTTCGGAAGCCTGAGTCATCATATTCTTCAGATGGGCTATTTCCGGCCGCATAACCGTCACGACAAATACCATAATCTGTATTTTGTCGGTGGAAGCACTCATCCCGGAAACGGAATTCCTAATGTTCTGATGTCGGCAAAACTTGTTTCCGAAAGAATCATTTCAGGAAAATAGTATAGTTTTACAGAAATAACAGAAGATACCAATGAGTTCACGGAGGGATAGTTTTCTTGAAATTTTTAATTCAATTGATTTCTACCAGATAATAGATCATCCGAATATTCTCATAGCTGCAAGGTTCTGGGAGGAAGAAAGGTATGATGCAGCAAAGGTGTGTTATAAGTTTATGCGGGCAATTGATGATCTTATCGATAACCATAAGGCAGCTAATAAAACCATTACACCTTATGAAAGGAAGGAGTTTACCGACAAGGTTAACAACTGGCTTAAAATGTTTTTTGTCCCGGGAGGGGGAGATTCACTCAAGAAAGAACTTACTGCTACCATTGAAAAGTTCCGTATACCACACTGGCCTCTTGAGGCTTTTGCCAGATCGATGCTCTATGATATCAATAACGATGGATTTCCGACTCTGGAGGATTTCCTCGAATATTCTCAGGGGGCATCAGTGGCTCCCGCTTCTATCTTTGTTCATCTCAATGGACTTTTAAAAGAAAACGGTAAGTTCGAAGAACCTCCATTTGACGTCAGGGAAGCTGCAACACATTGTGCTTTATTTAGCTATCTTGTCCATATCATTCGCGATTTTCAGAAAGATCAGCTTAATAATCTCAATTACTTTGCCGATGAATTCCTTGAGAAAAACAACTTAACCCGGTATGATCTGAAAGAAATCGCACACGGTAAAAGACCTGGCGACAATTTCCGTAACCTGATAAAGGATTATTATTTTCTTGCAGACGAACATCGGTTAAAGACATACAAAACAATAGAGAAGATCAGTCCCTTACTGGAGCCAAGATACCAGCTCAGCCTTGAGATAATATTTAATCTGTACCTGATGGTTTTTGAAAGGATCAACATCAGGGAAGGAAGTTTTACGGCAGAAGAGCTTAATCCTAAACCTGAAGAGACGAAAAAAAGGGTATTAGAAACTATAAATAATTTTAAACTTTAATTAGCTGTCCGAATGAACTTGTTAATCGAAATCCAATTCTCAGATCCCGGATTTGTAAAGTTTATCAATTCATTTTAACTACAATAAAATGTAATCCCGGAATAGTACACTTGCCATAATTTCACTATTCCTTATCCTTTCGATTGTATCAATTATCAGAATGCCGTAATTACTCCGGCATTTACTTTTCCGTATGAAACACCAGAAAACTTTTGAGTGTATTCTCCCACAGCTCTTTATTTCAGTCACTAGTTATCAGAATCTGTTTTTTAACCTTGTTTTTATGATACCTTTACAGGTCTCATTAGGTATTATTATTTATAAAACATTTATAAACAAGCATTTCGGAAAATTCAAATGGAAAGGACACGATATAGAATAATTCTCATTCTGCTTTTATTTACCGGCTTCCCCGAAACAGGTGCCTCAGTAAGGTCAGAGATATATAATGCCTATGTTAATAACAGGATGGATATATGGAAAAATATTATAGACCGTTTAGAGGCTGATGGAACGAAAAACAATCAACAGCTTCTGGAACTTGTCAATTACCAGTACGGTTATATAGGTTATTGTATAGGATTCAAAAAAAGAGATGAAGTAAAGAGATATCTCGGCCTTGCTGAAAAAAATATTGAGATACTTGAAAAGAACAATTTTAATCTTTCAGATGTACATGCATATAAATGTGCTTTTTATGGTTTCAGGATCGGACTGAATAAGCTATCTGCACCGGTCAATGGAGTTAAAAGCCTCGAACATGGGAAATCGGCTCTTGATCTCAACAGGGATAATTATTTTGCTTATGTTCAATACGGAAATATACAATTCTATATGCCAGCAGCTTTTGGAGGGTCCAAGCAGGAAGGCATTGGGTATTTTTTGAAGGCAAAAGACCTGCTGGAGAGAAATCGTTCCGACCTGGCCGATAACTGGAATTATCTGAGTCTGCTTGTTGTAATAGGACAGTCATATACATATATTAATGATTTTGATTCCGCAAGGGCTGTTTATGAGAATATTCTGAAACTGGAGCCTGAATTCATTTATGTGAAAGATGAACTCTATCCACAACTTTTAAAAAAAATTGGTAGCTGATTTTTATGGGAAAATGTGCACCTGCCGGATCCGAAAGAATATTAAAATACAATCCTTAAGTAACTATTATTGACGTTTTTGATAGAACAATTGCAAATTAATAATTGTACCATTTTAAATCATTAACTACCAATTAATTTAATTCCGGAAAATGAAAAAGACATTTTTATTGTACCTCCTAATTCTGATTTCATGTTCAAGGGAAATCACTGAAAAAGAAAAAACTTATTGCAATCCGTTAAATCTTAATTACCGGTTCCAGTTCACTGAAGCTGTTTCTTACCGTGAAGCTGCTGATCCATCAATGATAAGATACAAGGACAAGTTCATTCTTTTTGTATCTCATAGCGGTGGATACTGGATTTCGGATGATATGCTCAGCTGGGAATATCTTCCGATAAAATCACTTCCGATTGAAGATTATGCTATGGATGCAATAGCGATTAATGACACAGTATATTACATTGCATCTGCAGGGGTAAGAAAACCATTCTACTTTACTACCGATCCGTTCCGGGATGACTGGAAACCTTTTCCTGATACTTTGCCTTTTGCTGTGTGGGACCCTCACTTTTTCCTGGATGATGACGGGCAGAGATACCTTTACTGGGGATGCTCAAATATCGATCCTATTTATGGTGTCAGGCTTAATTCAAAAATGCAGGCGGTTACCGAACCTGAAGTCTTCATTGAACATAACCCGGATAAATACGGGTGGGAAGTGCCGGGGGAACAAAATGAGTTAACAAGACCTGGCTGGAACGAAGGAGCATGGATGATAAAATACAACAATCGTTATTACCTTCAGTATTCTGCTCCGGGGACAGAATTTAAAACTTATGCCGACGGAGTATATACTTCCGATTCACCTCTCGGGCCTTTTAAATATGAGACATACAGCCCTTTTTCCTATAAACCGGGAGGCTTTGCAGGGGGTGCCGGCCACAGCTCAACATTCCAGGACAAATATGGTAACTACTGGCATGTTTCATCAATGTCTATTTCCATACGACATATGTTTGAACGTCGTCTCGGATTATTTCCTGCAGCCTTTGATCCGGATGGTGTTCTGAGAACATTTACAGCTTTTGGTGATTATCCAACTGTAATGCCGGATCATAAAATTGATTTTGAAAAAGAGAATCTTTTCAGGGGTTGGATGCTTCTGTCCTATCAGAAGAGTTCACAGGCTTCATCCGCAATGGAAAACTATCCTGTAAAGAATGCTTTTGATGAAGATATAAGAACCTGGTGGTCAGCAACTACAGGGGAAGCAGGAGAATGGCTCAGCGTGGAACTCGATGATAAATCAACAGTTAATGCAATCCAGATAAATTTTGCTGATAATGAATCTACGCTTAAACCTGACAGTAAGAACATCTATTATTGTTACCGGCTTCTCGCTTCCAATGATGGGAAATCATGGGACGTAATTGTTGATAAAAGCAATAATACGGTTGATGCCTGCCATGACTATATTGAACTGGAAAAGCCGGTTAAGGCGAAATATATCAAAATTGAAAATGTGAAGGTCCCCGATGGTAAATTCTCTGTTTATGACCTGAGGATATTTGGATTAAGAGAAGGCCAAATTCCTTTACAGGTTAATGATTTCAGAGTGGAACGCGATACGACTGATACAAGAAAAGCAATGGCTGGAATGGCCAAAAGATGATAATGCAACAGGATATATAGTCAACTATGGTACCGATGTGAACAAATTGTACACTTCAGTCATGGTATATGATACCAATTCACTGTTACTTACAGCTTTGAATAAAGATGTAACCTACTACTACAGCATCGACGCTTTTAATGAATCAGGAATAACCAAAGGCAATAAAACAGTTACAAAACTAGAAGAAGTTTGGAGTGACTAAAGTGCCTAAAGTACTTAGAGTTAACAGAAGTTTTAACTCTAAGTACTCCAAACTCTAGTCACTTGTAACTTTTATTGTTCCTCCCTTCCGGGTTTTTATATCATATTCGAAGACTTCCCTCAACGGCAGTGCTGCTATCTCCGAATTCATAATTGGCTTTTTGATATCAGGGATTACAAAGAACGGATTAGGATTCTGACCTTTGGTCTTTTTTAGGCCTTTGCCTTTTAACGGGTAATAAGACCTGAGACGGCATAAACCTCCCAGTGTGGATCTAACCTCGGCAGATGTGATCTTTCCGTTTTCCCATTCGATATCGACTTCGAATCCACCTCTGGCTCTCAATCCCTTTATGCTGCCTTTTCCCCATTTGCCTGGAAGTGCAGGTAACAGATGAAGAGCTCCGTCATGACTTTGAAGAAGCATCTCTGCAATCCCCGAAGTACATCCGAAATTCCCATCTATCTGAAATGGAGGGTGAGCATCAAAGAGGTTGGGATAGGTCCCCCCTCTCTCTCTTCCTTTAGGCTGGATCGACGGTGTCAGTTGATCTGTAATCAGTTTTAAAGCATGATCCCCATCGAGAAGACGAGCCCAGAGGTTTACTTTCCACCCCATCGACCAACCTGTCGATTCATCGCCGCGGGCTACAAGTGAGGTCTTTGCTGCTGCAAAGAGTTCCGGGGTTCTGTATGGTGAGATCTGATTGGACGGGTAAAGTCCGTATAAA
This sequence comes from uncultured Bacteroidota bacterium, assembly GCA_963843415.1. Lineage (GTDB taxonomy): Bacteria > Bacteroidota > Bacteroidia > Bacteroidales > VadinHA17 > LD21. The sequence goes on along the minus strand of CAWJKD010000003.1, from coordinate 144,001 downwards.
TGCGAAACATGACGGTGGTTGTCTTTCTGGTTATCCCAGTCGTACATCCATTCCTGCAACTGTCCCCACTTACCTGTTTGCATTGGAGGAAGACGTTTGACTGCCTCTTGCAGTTTTCCGGCGAGTTCAATATCGGTACTGAGAATTTCTGCAGCACTTATGGTTCTTGTAAAAAGGTCAAAAACAAGCTGGTTGTCCATCGTGGTACCGGCAGATATGGCCTCTCTTGGATGAACCGAAGGTACATTTTCAGGAGAAAGCGAAGGACTAACTACAAGCCATTTATGCTCGGGTTCCTCAACCAGGAAATCAAGGAAAAACACGGATGCTTCCTTTATGACCGGGTAAATGGATTTTAGAAATTCTCTATCTCCGCTATAATCATACTTGTCAAAAAGATGCTGTGAAAGCCAGGCGCCTCCCATAGGCCACTGTCCCCAGCTGGCTCCGTCGATCGGACCGGTAAAACGCCAGATATCCGTATTGTGATGTGCTACCCATCCCTGAGCGCCATACATATCCCTGGCCGTTTGTCTGCCGGTTTGTGACAGATCGCGCACCATCTGAACCAGTGGCTCATTCATTTCAGTTATATTAGTAACCTCAGAAGGCCAGTAATTCATTTCGGTGTTTATGTTTATTGTGTATTTACTATCCCATGAAGGATTAAGCTGGTCGTTCCAGATACCCTGGAGGTTGGCCGGCTGGCCCCCCGGGCGTGAAGAAGATATCAGGAGGTAGCGGCCAAACTGAAAGTAAAGGGTTACAAGCTGCGGATCGTCACCCTTTGCAAACTGCTCGAGACGAACATCTGTCGGATTTTTGACAGCATCTGTAGAACCCAGGTCAAGATTGACCCTGTTAAAATATTTCTGATAATCGGTAACATGATCCTTTAATATCTGATCATAGTTTTTCTTTAAAGCATTTTGCAGGTAGTTATTTACCTTTTCCACGGCATTTGCACTTATGTCGTTGAAGGTTACAAAATTAGTCGCCATCGATACATATAAAGTGGCAACATCAGCCCCGGATACATTAAGTGCTGTATCCGATGCAGAGACAGAACCGCCCTCCGTGAGTATCTTTATTTTTGTTGCGAATTGCAATAAATTGCCTTTAACTTTTTCAAAATCGTTTGTTTTTCCTGACATTATCAGCTCATTGTTCCCGTTCGTTATGACTTCAACTTCTGATGGTCTGTCGAGTGTTGCGGAAAAATTTAATGAGCCGGGCCTGTCAGATGAAATACGAACAACCAGTATCTGATCGGGGAATGAAGAAAAGACCTTCGTTTCATACCTAACACCGTTAACACTATACCTGCTGGAAACCACTGCCTTCTCTATATCAAGTTCACGGTAATAATCTGAATAATTCTCATGGCCCTGGAACATGAGCCTCAGGTTACCCATTATCTGGTAAGGCATTCCATTGGAGATCTTGCTAATAAACTTCTGGTTAACGATATCGTGCGCTTCCTTGTATTTGCCTTCAAAGATCAGTTTTCTGACTTCGGGAAGTGCCTCCCTGGCTTCCGGATTATCGTTACGATAAGGAGACCCGGCCCAAACGGTATTCTCGTTAAGCTGAATGAGTTCCTTTGACGGATCCCCGTAGATCATAGCTCCAAGGCGGCCGTTCCCCACAGGTAAAGCTTCAACCCATTGTTTGGCAGGCTGGGTGTACCATAGTTTTAACCAGGTATCATTTTGCGCGCTAACATCTGCAATTATTGCAAAAACAAGAAGACAATTTAATAGTATTTTTTTCATACTAAGGTAGTTTTTGGCTTATTACACAATATACAATCAAAGCATCATATTTTTTGAATATGATTAATGGATGAAAACGATATGGTCTGTCAGTTTTTTCTTTTTGATCTTAATTTTTCCCAAAAGTATAAAATTGTTTACTAACTCACCTGAGCAACCCAATCCAATGGTTTGTAATCACCAAGTTCCAGATGTATTTCCACCGGCCTTTTCTCTGGCAAATGCAGTTCACAGTCAGCATTTCCCCTCCTGAAGGTTCCTAAAATTCCCGAAGGAGCGGAAATATCTTCTATTCCATAGCGGGCAATCAATGTTATGTCCTGGTTTTTCAAGGATGTAATTGTTATGTCAACCGTTCTCTCCTGCATATCCCAGGTCAGTTTATTTATCCTCGCGCAGGTACGGGCGAGCATTCCGTTGATTGATCCTTTAACCAGTGATGAGGGAAGAGCAGGAAGCACCTCGATCACTCCGGGGCGTGAATACAGCAAGCATTTCCATGATGATAGCAGGAATTCCACCCTGTGCATCGGGTATAGGTACTGCCATAGGGTTCGCGTGAACACCGCAGCGCGGTGCTGACATAGCCCTGTTCAAGTCAATTGCCGCAGTTGGGTAGTCCACGATAATGTTGTCTTTAAGTCGGGCCCCAACCAAAGCCCGGTGGCAGCGGGCATAAGCAGCCAAAGTCTCACCGGCAACTGCTGTGGACATCGTATCGAAATATGCGTCTCCGGTTGGCGATCTCCGCAGAGAGAGCCAGTTGCGGGGGTGCGATCCGGATCAATTTCATCACCCGGCCAGGCGCCGTAGAGATGAGAGACATGCCTGTGGCGTAATGTTCTTGCAGTGAGGCCAGGCCCATTCCTTAAGGGTGCCGTCCGCTTCGATCAGGTATGGTGGTATCTTGGCCAGCATTAGTCTTCCATTTCGTCACACTGTCGGCTTCAATATCCAAAGTCTCACAAGCCTGTAATCAAATTGGTCAGTACTTCCCGGCATACAGCAGATATCCATTGTGGCATTGATCAGTCATGGTCCTGACGGAACCGTTCTGGCGGGCGTGTTCTCCGGTGAGATCGATGGGACAAAGATATAATTCCCGTCTTTGTCGGTGACAGTCAGGAAATCCTCGTAGAACTGAGCCAATTCTTTATAGGCCGGCACCACGCGATTGCGTAGAAATTCCACATCTCCGCTTACCAGATAATATTCCCAGAACTGTCGTAATAACCAGCCTCCGGCAGAAATCCAGTAGGGCCAGATGCCGACTTCAGAGCTGGGGTATAATAGAAATTAACACCGAATCCCTTATCCGGGAAGAGGGGATATGAAGCACCATTGAAAACCGAATATATTCCTGGCGTTATTCCTGCAATCCGGAGCTATTTCCTCCATCCATTTAAAGTAGGCTTCCATGCCTTCCCTGCAGGTCGCCCTGCACAGCGCCTGCTGTTTGCAGGTTAATGGTGGAGTTGATCCCGGCTGCGATACTTGGATACTTACCGCTGTTGAGAATGAACCAATGTCGGCCCATTTCGAATATCTTCTCCAATAATGCTGGTGAATAGTCTGGCCTTGATCTCTGGTCGGCAAGAAGTTCCTCTGTGGACATTCCATATTGAGAGTCGCCACCGAAATCTATCGTAACTCGGTTTAAAATTTCCGACTGGATCTTTTGATGCGCTTCCAGTAATGCCTGATAGTCAGGAGTAAGATCCTTCCACTGCCTTCCGAAGAGTTTCGACATTGTCCTCACTGAAGTCGGGAAAATATTCAATTCGCGTAAGCAGCATTACCGATGATGCATTCTCGATAACCAGAGTGCTTCCATCCATTCTTGCCGAGCCACCATTGCGAACCACTCGGGTCATTCCGGCATAGCCGCTGTTGTCAACGGAGGGATCCAGACGGCATTTGTAAATCAGCCGCTGCTCATTGGAATCCTGCCGAACCTCACCGGCTTCGACACCCTTTGGGGCGAGTCTTTTCTGTTCCGATGTCAGCTGAACGAATGCTTTCATATCCGGATCTGTGGTGCCAATTCCACGACGTGCGCCCCAGTCCATCCCGGAAACCATGCTCCACTCCGCTGACTTCTGCAAGGATATCCGGACACTCATAGTCTTACCATCCGGCGCAGTGAGCAATTGAACAATGACATTGTCAGGTCGGGAAGTGAAGGTTTGACGAATCCATTCACCCTGATCGTCAGTCCAGATGACTTTTATCTCGCTGTTCTCAAAATTGAGGGTACGCAAATAGTTCCTGACCGACGTGGATTTAGGAAGATCGAGCTTCATCAGAAAGGCCGGAATGGTTAGATGTGGATCAGTATCCTGCTTGATCTGACTTTCATTCATGTGCTGAAGAGCGAGAGCGATAGCTTCGTCTGGTTTGTCCCATCCAGCAACATTTGCCGCAGCTGTGGAAAAATATCCGCTACATTAGGTGCCTCCACAGGTTTCTTCCATGGCATAAGAAGGCCTTCGTGATGGAAAAGAATTTGCTCTGAATAAGGATCACCCATCAACTCTATATTCATCGTTCCATTTCCTGATATTAGAGCCTCTCTGACCACATTACCGGGGGTAATACTGCAAAAACCCCGCAGTGGCACAATTTTCTTACTAATCCGTTCCTCCAGAGGTATCGTTGAGATCGGATACGATTTTGCGACTTCCGGCAGATCTGGCACGAATGGAGCTCCTTGCGCACGTTTGAGATATTCAGCAGGACGATTATCCCCCGACGGTGCTCCTGTCTTTGGGGATTCCTGTTCAACCGCAGCAAACATTGGCGATATTTCTATAGTACCCACCAACCCAGCAGCGGCCGCACTTTTTTTAACAAAGCTTCTTCGTTTCATATTTCAATTTTTTTAATTTTTGCTTCTTGATTACACCCAATTAATCCAATCCAGCGTGTCGCGCTGACCTATTTCCAAATGAACCTCCACCGGTTTTCCTTCCGGCAAGTGTAATGTACAGGCAGCTTCTCCGGGTTGAGGCTTCAGTATCCAATGCTCCGGATGAAGCGGAAATTTTTTCAATACCATAGCGGGCAATGAAAGTCACATCCTGTTTTTTTGTTGAGGTGATGGTACAATCCACTTTTCGTGCATTCATATCCCAGGCCAGTTTATCCAATCTCGCACACGTGCGAAGGAGCATTCCGTTGATAGATCCTCTGACAAGCGAGGGAGGAAGGGCCGGAAGAACTTCAACAACCCCAGGGCGTGAATAAGCCAGCATCTCCATCATGATGGCGGGGATCCCACCTTGCGCATCAGCTATTCCAAAACGGGCATATGGGTCGTGAGGACACATAAACGTGGTGCTCACAAAACCTTGCTCAATCATGAGCCGCAACTGAGTGTCTACTAAAAACCAATCTTTAAGCCTTGCTGCCGCCAAAGTTCTCTGGCAATGACTATGTGCGGCTAAGCGCTCGTCTACACGATGACGGGCTGCTAGTACCAAAGCCTTGGCCAGTTTAGGTGTGCGGTCAGGGTCAATTTCATCGCCGGGCCATGCACCGTAGACTTGAGAGATATGCCGGTGGTTATGACGTTCTTCCAGATCAGGCCATGCCCATTCCTTAATTGAGCCATCCGGATTGAGCAGGTAAGGCGGCAGTTTGGCAATCATAGATTTCCATTTCGGCAAATTGTCGGCTTCAATACCCAATAGCTCGCAAGCCTCCACCAGATTGGTCAGAACTTCGCGGCACACCGCAATGTCCATTGTAGCGTTGATCACTGCCATGCAACTGTTGTTCAGATTGCCGGGATTGTTCTCCGGAGACCAGGATGGAACAAAAATAAATTTACCGTTTTTGTCCGTAACCGTCAGGTAATCCTCGTAAAACAATGCCAGATCCTTATAAATCGGAACCATACGATTGCGGAGAAAATCCAGGTCGCCAGTTACAAGATAGTAGTCCCAGAACGGGCGTACAACCCAGCCTCCTGCGGATATCCAGTAGGGATGTGGCCATATTTCCCCGGTATTATCAGCGTAGTCGAACTTGGCAAATACCCCTGAATCTTTTGTTGGTTGAATAGGATAATGGGTGCCACGCATACCGTAGATATTCTTTGCATTGTTATGGTAATCATTGACCATACTTTCAATCCATTCGAAGTAAGCCATCTCTCCTTCACGGTAATTGCCCAAACTTATTGGAGCTATCTGCAGGTTGATATTGACATTGGTCAGGGCCGATACGCTGCGATACTTACCTGTGGTGATGATGAACCAGTAGCGGCACATCTCGAAAAACGTCTTGAGAAAAGCGCCCGAATAGCCTTTGCTGGAACGCTGATCAGACAGAAGCTCCTCGGATGACATGCCATATTTGGGACCGTCGCCGAAATTCACGGTGACGCGGTTGAGCATTTCGTATTGGACCTTGCGGGCCCGCTCCAGCAAGGCCGGATAGTCCGGGCTGAGTTCTTCCAGTGACTGCCGGACAGCTTCCACATTGTCCTCGCTGTAATCGGGTAAATATTCAATGCGCGTGAGCAGCATCACGGACGACGCATTCTCGACTACCAGTGTGTCTCCATCCATACGGGCCGAGCCGCCGTCACGGACCACCCGGGTCACGTTGGCATAGCCCCTGTTATCCACCGAAGGGTCCAAACGGCCCTTGATAATCAGCCGCTGCTCGTTGAAGTCCATCCGGGTGTTGCCGGATCCGTCGCTTTCCCCCTGCGCTCCTCCGCGGCCACGTATTCCTGCAAAATCTTGCCCCCCTCCAAGACCTCGTCCTCCTCCTCCTTCCGACATCTTGATATTGACATTCACCGACTGTCCGCTGGTTGCTGTGAGCAATTGGACCACGACATTGTCAGGTCGCGAAGTGAAGAGCTTCGCGAACCCAGTCGCCGTGTTCGTCAGTCCAGTGAACCTTCACCTCAGTGCTTTCGAAATCAAAGTGCGAACATAGTTACTGACCGATGAGCTTCCCGGAGATTCCAGAGCATGAAGAATCATCCCCCGCCAAATCCACACCCATCCCCCTGTCTAACAGGGTTCTTCTGCCATTCGTTGTATGCTAACATAACAGCTTCCCTGGTATTTTCCGTCCAGCATCATCTGCCGTACCTTTGGGAAAACACTTGCGATCTTGGGCCCCTCTGAGCTCGGACCCGCGGTGCGAACAGACTTTCATGGCTGAAAGGAATCCGTTCAGTGTAAGGATTGCCTGCCACCTCAATGTTTACGGCTCCGTTACCTGATAGGAGATTATCACCGCCAGGTGCGAGGCTACAAAAGCCACGTTGCGGTACAATCTTCTGTCTGATCCGTTCCGCCAGAGGCATCGGTAATATCTGTACACCTGGTGATGTCTGAAAGGATTCCAGGGATACTATTGGTTTGGGCAGATTTTTTTCGATCTTACCCTTTTGAAGATAATCCAGTGGAACGGATTTCATCCCGTCTCACTCCTGATGATCCGGAAATTCGTGATGAGCTTTTGAGGATTCCTTACAAGCCGTTAGTGGCAGGAACGAGACCGGGAATACTAACCAGGCCTGCTGCAACTGCACTCTTTTTAAGAAATTTTCTTCTTTTCATTTTAACATTATAAGGATTATGAGATCAATATTGATAAGATATGGTGGAAAGAAAGCGTAGTTTGATTGTCTGGAAAGAATATATATTTCATGCTAATACTTTACTTTGATCCTGATAGCTCCTTTAATATTTTTTTCGGATGGCACTACAGCGTAGCCACCACCGCTTCCGGAGGTTATTGCTCCCGGATAATTTGAGATATATTGTGTCATTTCATTCATGATGTGATCCGGGACGGTATTTGGTAGCATTTTTTTCCATGCGAGAAACGACTTTGTCATTGCTTTACCTAATCCGTTAATATCTTTATTGATAATACTATTCCAGCATTCATTGCCAGAATCACCAAGTTCTTTCACAAACTCCCTGTTAAGATGTTTCACGGCAATTGGATCGTACCCTGAAGGCCGAGTGTCAAGAGGAATCAAATAAAGTACATCAGTAAGCCACTCACAGATAATAGGATCTACACAGGTTTTAATATCGGAAGGCCAGTATTTCCCATCGTAATAAAGACGGTTTATGCCCGGTACCAAAAGACCGATCTGATCCTGGGAGCCCGAAATATAATTTGAACCAGGAGGATTTTCAGCCCCAAACAATAATCTGGCATTTCTGATCGGATCACCTTCGGGAATCTTTCCCTCCCATAGTTCAAGTGCTATTATTCTGGAACTTGTTGCCATGCCTGCCCGTCCGTTGAATTCAATCGTTGGCCAGATCTGGAAAACAATCACAGAACCAGGATATTTTTCCGAAACCCAGGGTTGATCCATCCAGCCTCCGGCAATGCAAATCCTGTATGGAAACTGCAGATCACGCTTGGTACCTGAACTGGAGCGTACAGGTAATTCGGATTCAGGATTTCTTTCAAGTATAACATACTCAACTCCTAGTTCTCTACATAAAACTTCCTTTTCCGGAGTATGCCCGTCGGTATTTACAATGAATATATCAGGCTTCAACCTCCTTATATCAGGTTCAAAATCAAGCATTCCATTTCCCGATGAAATAAATGCTTCATGAACATACTTCACTGATCCAACAACAAATTTACGTTCTTTCTCTGAATAATAGGGCGCCTTGCCCTTTAACTGCAAAACATTTTTGTCTTGTCCGACAGCTACATAAAGCTTTCCATAGGAAGCTGCTGTTTTGAAAAACGCAATGTGGCCTCCATGTAACAGGTCGTAACAACCACTTACCAAAACCGTTTTTTCTTTCACAACATTAATGTATTGTAATCAACTTTTTATCCCGATGCAACAAAATCACCAATACAAATCCCTGATATAATCCCCTGGATACCCTATAAGGGGACTTAATTCATGATTTCGATTCAACCCCCGGGGGTTGGTGGAGGATTGCTAATCATTAAACACCGATTTATAACCGTGTCCCTTCTTCCCTGCGTTCTTTCCCATTATTTCTTTATCCCTGATCATTTGTTCTCTTATCCAGGTGTGAGTCTTTTTCAACCCATCATTAAGAGGGATAGAGGGTTCCCATCCGAGATATTTTCTTATAAGTGTATTATCACTGTTTCGTCCGCGTACACCCTTTGGAGCATCCAGATCGTATTTCCGGTTTAGCTTATACCCGGCAATACCTTCAACAAAATCTACCAGCTGGTTGATCGACACCATCTCGCTGCTGCCAAGGTTAATAGGTTCTTCTATATTGCTATACATAATATCCAGTATTCCTTTAATACAGTCATCAATATACATGAAGCTGCGGGTCTGGTGGCCGTCGCCCCATATCACTATCTCGTCTTTTCCGTAGAGTTCCCTGTCAATGACCTTTCTGCATATTGCAGCTGGAGCCTTTTCCCTTCCGCCGTCGTATGTGCCGAAAGGACCGTAAACATTATGAAACCTGGCCACACGGGTTGTTAATCCGTAATCTTCCATAAAGTGGCGGCACATACGCTCACTAAACAGCTTTTCCCATCCATAACCATCTTCTGCAAGGGCAGGATAGGCATCAGATTCTTTTAAGCCCGGGTTATTTGGATCGGTCTGTTTGTCGCCGTTATACACACAGGCAGATGATGAGTAGAAATATCGGTCGATCCCGCAATCCTTAGAAGCCAATAACATGTGGGTGTTTATAAGTACGCTTAACATACAATCGGCCTTATGGGTTTCGATAAAACCCATACCACCCATATCTGCTGCCAGGTTAAAAACCTCATCATATCCGTTAACAGCTCTGTAGCAGTTTTCTTTCATATTCAGGTCAAGGACAAGGTTATCTGCCTTCCCGGATACCTGGTACCATTGATTTATTGGTTTTTTATCCACAGCCCTTATCTGATATCCCTTCTTTAATAATTCCATAACAAGATGTCCTGCTATAAATCCTCCTGCCCCAGTTACTACAGCTTTTTTCATTGCCCAATTCTTTATATTTAAAGGTTAATTGTAAGTTATAAATCGTATCTGAAACGTTAACAATATTCCCGAAAGGATACCCGGTAACTTACACGTGTAATATACAAATTTTTTTATTTGTTACGAATTAACAAACAGAATTATTGAATATGATAAAAAAGTATCTTAAGGACATGTTATTATATTGACTCATCCTGATCAACAAGTAAAACCCAATGGAACTTGTAAGTTCTATTCCTTTTATTGATCCTTATTAATCAAATATTTAATATTTTTACTGGTTACAGCATTATTAGTTCCCGATAAAGGGTACTATTTTATTAAGACAATCTGTTATGAAGTTGTTCCCCGGTTTTGTTATTGTATTTGTATTGTCGGTATTATCTGCTATAGCCCAGGATAATGGTAAGACGATAACACATTATCTTTTCTCCGAATTCTTTGCCGGTAAAATCCTTATGAAAACAGGCAAAATAGAAGAGAGCAGGCTTAATTATAACTCGCTGACGGAAGAAATGATATTTGAAAACAGAGGGAAGTACCTTGCACTGGCCAATGTAAATGCAATAGATACTGTATATATACAGGATAGAAAATTCATACCTGGAGGAAATGTTTTTTATGAGATTCCTGTGAATATTAAGGTCCCACTGCTTATTAGACATACATGCAGGGTTATACCCCCGGGTAAGCCAACCGCTTATGGAGGCACATCGGAGACTACATCAGTTACCATTATTAATAATTTTTTGCAATCAGGGAGGGCTTATAATTTGAAATTGCCTGACGATTACAAAATTACTTCCTCCACTAATTTCTATATAAAATTGGAGAACAATTATATCAGAATAAACAATGTAAAACAGGTAATTAAGTGTTTCCCCGATAAAGAAAAGGAAATTAAAGAGTTTGTTAAATTGAATGGAACAGATTTCGATAATCAGAAAGATCTGACTGACCTGATTATCTTTTGCAATAAATAACGAAAAATCCTCCGGCAGAATGAACCTTACCGGAGGACTTCTACCAACAATTTAAAGCTGTTTTAAAAAATTCGGTTTCAAGTTTATGGTAGCTTAATTTATTTCAGTCCACTGTTTATGATGTGGAAATAGTCAAATGATACATCGAAAGGAGTATCTGGTTTAGTTGTATCGGAATCAAAATAATAAGTACTTGTCATGCTCTGTGTAATTACTCCGTCGCATGCAATTATTCCTACCCTGATATCTTTTAATAAAGCTTCATCTGTTCCCAGCGTTTTAAAAGCTTCACCATCTGCAGAATAAAATGCGGTGTATTTATTGCCCTTTTTCTCCAGTTTCAGAATTAATGCATTATTACCAGTAATTTCGCTTTTTAGATTAAAACTTGCTACTGATTTAGCAATACCATTTTCTTCAATAAGAAAGTCTATTGTACCAGGTTGGGCACCTCTTTGTCTGGTTGTTTTAATAACAGCCCTCACCATAAGTTTTACAAAATTGCCATCATTCTCGTAAGCAATAATTCCAGCATTTTCCGGTTGAGAAGGAGCTCTTGAAGCTAACAGTTGTGTTTCTATCGTCCAATCGTTGTTTGCACTTTGCAGCAAGATGTTCTTCGCATTATTACTACCTTCCGAAATATCACCTGCTTCACTTGTAATCGTAAGAGACCCGGATTTAGCTGAAAGACTATGGTTAGCTTTGTTTTCTCTTATCCATTCCCACTGATTACCAATAGTTTCACTATTAAATTCATCGCTGGTCGAATTAATGTCAAAATTAATATAGTAGGTATTCTTTTCGAGTGTATTATTATCAACAAAAATTACCACTGCAGTTCCAGGCACAGTTTTTGCCTGGGTAATATCAACTTCGATATCTTTATCAAATGCAGTAGCATTAACCACAGGAATTTTTGACTTGTCTTTTAACAAATAACTGTACGCTTTTACATCTAAATTGAAGTCTTTTATTTTCTTTCCGCCAACTTTTATTTCTGATGGTGTAAGATCTGGCATTACTTTTACCGGACAACTATTTGAAACGGTAATTTCATTATATGTAACATAAGCAAATATCGATGCAATTCCTGGTTTATTGGCAATTACCTTTCCGTTTTCATCAACACTTGCAACTGAAGGGTTGTTACTTTTGTATATAATTTTAGCTTTTTTAATATCAATAAAACTATCGTCTGATAAACTTGCAGTTAAACTTGTTTGCCCCGTATTTCCCGGACGGAATACTACATTGTTGCAGTCAATGACCACTGTTTGTAAAATTGCATTATATTCTCCGTTCAAATTTGCCTCCACCTGTCCTTTAATGTTCTTTGAAGAAGCTCCTATTTCGAAGACATATCTGCCTTTATCAAAAGTGATTCTTTCGTTTTCAGCGTCCCAGAACCAAAGATCGGTGCAATCGATATCAATTGAAACCGTTTTGGTCTGTCTTGCCGGGATGGTAACTCTTTTAAATCCTTTTAATCTCTTTACAGGTCTTTGCAAAGATGCCGGACTATCGGGAGTTCTGACATAAACCTGTGCGATTTCATCTCCGTCAACATTGCCTGTGTTTTTAATGTCAAAAGTTACTCTCACCTTCTCATTTGGAGTGAAGCTGGTTTTACTGATTTCAAAATTACTGTAATCGAAGGTTGTATATGATAATCCATATCCAAATTCATAAGAAACATCTTTATTAAAATACCAATATGTTCTTCCGGTTTTCCCATTACCTCCCCGAAGTGTATAATCATTAAAATCAGGCAGATCTCTTACTGATTTATACCATGAAATACTGAGTTTACCTCCCGGATTAACTTCTCCAAATAATATTTTAGCCATTGCTTTTCCTTGTGCCTGTCCGTTGTATCCGGTCCATATCATTCCTGGTATATTTGGATCATTTTTAAAATCTTCCACTTCAACCATTCCCATCCCTTGCATTACTACTATGGTATTTGGATTGACAGCAGCAACTGCTTTAATAAGTTCTGCCTGATTTCCCGGTAATGTAAGAGAAAACCTGTCAGACTCCTCTCTGCCTGTTGATTGATCAGTACCTACAAAAATAAGTGCAACATCGGCGGAAGCTGCCAGATCAAGAGTTTCTTTGTCAGTTGCAGGAGCTTCAGGTTCACGATAAACAAATACAATTGTCTGCGGGCCGGTAATTCCCAATGTGTTTATTTTAGATGCTATAGTTGTTGATCTTCCGCCAAATCCTCTGAATGCACCACCACCTTGCTGCTGATTTGCTTCAACTTTTTGTGATGCAATAATATTACCTGTTGCTGATCCTACCCTTGCTTCAATAGTACCACCAGCAGCAACAGACATTCTGAATTTCATAGAATCAAGATTGGTTAAATCAATATTATCATAAGCAGTCCAGTCGCCATCCTTAATTCCCCTGAGTGAAGCAGCACCAAATCTTGCAGATGTGATAATACCACTTGCTGAAGCATTGAATTTTGTTGCATCATATTCTTTCTTAGTCCCATCTTTTGCAATTGTTGTAAAACCATTAAGCGTGAAGAAATCAGTTCTTCTTTCCATGTTTCCTCCTGAACTATGTGCAATTTCCACATCAAATCCATTTTGCTTAATATAGTCCTGGATAGCCTGCCAGTGGAGTAATTTTAAATTCAGGTTCAACATCACCTGAATAATCACCAAGTTCAACTTTGTCAGCCTGCGGCCCTAATACAGCAATCTTTTTTATGTCGGTTAAATTAAGAGGTAAGGCTTTCTTTCCGGTTTTTAATGCAATTTCATTTTTTAAAAGTACTGGCGTTTTTGTTGCAATTTCAACAGCAAGATCATTATGTGAAGGATCGTTTATTATACCAGGTTTAATACCAGCATAAGGAACTTTTTCCTTTGGATCAAATTCACCTAATCTCATTCTGATTGTGAAGATGTTAACTAAAGCCTTATCTATATCAGCTTCTGTAATCAAACCTTTTTCAAGAGCACCAAGAGTGCTTGTCTGATAAACGCTGCCGCAATCGGTATCAACGCCTGATTTCAATCCTAATGCCGCTGCTTCCTCATTACTTTGTGCATAATGATGACCTGAAAGTATGTCTGATATTGCGCCACAGTCTCCTGTTACATAACCATCCAATCCGTAAGTTCTTCGTGCAATAGTATCAACAAGAAATTTACTGGCCGATACCGGAATTCCATTCACAGCGCTGTAAGCGGTCATAATAGAAGGAAGATTATCATTTTCAATTAGTGATCTGTATGGAAAAAGGTAATATTCCCTCATATCCCTGTCATCCATATCTGCACTGCCTGTATGACGGTTAAATTCGGTATTGTTAGCAAAGAAATGTTTCCCACAGGGTACAGTTTTAAGATAGGTTGGATCATTTCCCATCAGTCCACGTATAAAACTGCTGCTTATCTGTGATACTAAAAACGGATCTTCTCCAAAAGTTTCGGCAGTCCTTCCCCATCTGGGATCACGTGTTGGTTCAACAACCGGCGACCAATATGTAAGTGTAAAAATTAAATCGTGATTAAAGCCCCTGGCTTCATCAGCAATAACTGAAGTTTCTTTTAAAATCAATTCAGGATCCCATGTTGATCCTGCCGCAACACTATTCGGGAAGGAAGTTGCAGTCTTACCACTATTATTGTTTCGTCCCCATAATTCCGTGAAGCGCTTCGCCCCAAACATCGTATTTATTAACGCCTAATCGCGGAATTGGAGACATTGTATTTCCTAACTGGCTCTGTTTTTCCTCCAGAGTCATTCTTGAAACAAGATCGGCAGCCCTTTCTTTAAAGGAATAAGCGGTGTTCAGATAGATTGGTTTTTTAGCATTCCCCCCATCCCGGGAAAAAGCCATAATAGCAATACTTCCGAAAATTATCAGAAGTATTTTGATTGTTTTTGTTTTCATTTTATGCATATATAATTTTGGTAATAATTTTATTTTCCCTTCCCCTATAATATATTTTCAATATGTCCGCGCTATTGTAATTTAATAAATTGAAGGATTCAGCCAGTACAATTAATTTCTTATTTATCAAATCCTATAATAAATTCCAATGTTAATAGATAAATTAAGTGCCTTGTATAACAATTGTTTCACCTTCAGCAGGGCTGTAATTTGTCGTTTTTCCATTAGCTCTGATCACGCATGAATTACCAAGCAGTGACTTGATCTCAGCCTTAGTCAGTTTCCCATCCTTCCATTCAATATTGACTTCGAATCCGCCTCTAGCTCTTAGCCCGGTCACCGATCCGTTTTCCCAGCTTACAGGTAAAGCAGGTAATAAAGAAATCTCTCCTGCATGGCTTTGTAAAAGACACTCAGCAACACCTGCCGTATATCCAAAGTTGGCATCCGACTGGTTACTTCCAGTGTTATGAAAATTATTACCTATCCCTCCCATGCCTGTTCTTGTAAGGAAGAATTGCTTAATAACAGTATCGGTCATTGCACCATTTTCAAGCCTTGCCCAGTCACAGATATCCCAGGCACTGGTCCATCCGCTTCCAACACGGCGTGGTTCCAGCCATTTCTGAATTGCTTCAGCTATTTCCGGATCTCCCCTTAATGTTATGGAATTACCGGGGAAAAAGCCAAAGTTTGCAGACATATTATGCCCCTCATTACCTCTTATCCAGTCTTCGATCCAAACCTGAAGAAGGCCGTCTTTTCCTATCTGGTAAGGAGGTATTTTTTCCAGAGCACCGGCCAGCATTGCTCCAAACTCCTGATCGATGTTCAATATCTTTCCTGCCTCAATACAATGCGGGAAAAGATCCCTGACCATGCCTATATTCATTGTGGTACCGGACGATAAAAATACTTCCTTTGCACCCTCCCTCACAAAATAACCCTGCTCAGGAGACATAGAGAACGGAATAACCAGCCAGTTGTGTTTGGGTTCTGTTGTCATGATATCCATCAGAAATTGTGCTGATCCTTTCATAATTGGATAGTACTCTCTAAGGAATTCGACATCCCCGGTATAAAGATAATGTTCCCAGATATGCTGGCAGAGCCAGGTACCCCCAACCGGCCAGAATCCCCATCGTGCTGAATCAACGGGTGCTGTGCCACGCCACAGGTCTGTATTATGATGTGCTACCCAACCACCTGCATTGTAATAAACTTTTGCGGTTTTTGCTCCGTTTTCAGATAAATCCTTAAGCAGGTCAAATAAAGGCATGTGGCATTCTGACAGGTTTGTTACTTCAGCAGGCCAGTAGTTCATCTCTGTATTGATATTTATTGTGTATTTACTACCCCAGTTTGGAAGCAAATCCTCATTCCATATTCCTTGCAGATTCGCCGGTTGGCCTCCTGGCCTGCTGCTTGAAGCCAGGATATAACGGCCGAACTGAAATATTTTGGCCAGGAGATCCGGATCCGGAAGACCTTTCTTAATTTCTGCCACTCTTTCATCTGTGGGTTTTTTGTTCATTGCCGGATCGCCTATTTTAAGATGTACCCTGCTCATCAGGCCGGAGAAATCATTCAGATGGGTTTTCTTTAATGTTTGATAATCCTTCCCAGTTATACCTGCCAGGATTTTTTCACACCTGGTAGCAGGATCTCCGCTTATATCCTTGTAATTTACAAAGCTTGTGGCAGCTGTAAGAATAAATGTCACGGAATTGGCATCGGTAACAACCAGACTTGAATCGGTTGCCAGCAGGGTCCCCTTTTCAGTCAGGGCAACGATATCTGTCTGAAACCTGAGACCGGTTCCTTCAACTTTAGCAATAAGCCAACTTTCAGTTTCGGGAAGATATCTCCATGTACCGTTTATGCTTAACCTGTTGTCTTTTGTTATTGTTTTTTCCATAAAAGGACTCTTGAGTTTTGCCTCAACTGATACACTGCCAGGTTTGTCTGCCGACACTTTCATGACCATCACATGATCAGGATATGACATAAACACTTCGCGTGTTATCTTCACGTTACCGTCTGTGTAACTGACTTTGACAACACCGGTTTCCATATCCAGTTCACGATAGTAATCCATAATGGAATCACCTGTAATCCTAAACTTCAGGAGAAGATCTCCCAGAGGTTGGTACGCTTGTTGGGCAGAAGGTATTCCATAGAAATGTTCGTTTACCAATTTTTCTGCCTCAGCAAATTTATCAGCAAAGACAAGCTCCTTAATTTGATCGAAGTACTTATAGGCGTCAGGATCGTTATAATCATGGGGACTTCCGGACCAGAATGAAGATTCATTCAAAGCGATCCTCTCATTCTGTACTTTCCCGAAAACATTGGCCCCCATGTAACCATTACCAATGAATAAACCATCAAGCCAGACTCTGTCAGCAGGTTTATTATACCAGACAACCATCTCCTTTGAGTCAGATGTTTTCTGGTTTGAAGAAGAACATGATATATCTAACGCTAATAATGCCATAAACGCAACATATAGTGAATTTACAGCGATTTTGTAACTTTTCATGATTATTTAAAAATTATGGTTAATAAAATAGTCGTTTGCCCAAAGCCTGCTTACATTTATACAATTCTTCTACCATATAATTCAGTCTTTGAGCAAAGATGGGAACTTTATGTTTTAAGTAATATTATATACATCTGACTGACAGTGCTGAGCCCTGGCCGGAGCATTTATCTGGTCCTTTAACTGTGGGGTTATCAAAATGCCCATTGAAATCATAATGACATTAACGGAATTGCATTTATTGTCTTTCAAAAATTAAGAATTTTGGTCTTTTTTGGAAAATAAATATTTTGTGTAACAAAAATTCCAAGCCTCTTGCTTAATAAATATCTTCACATAATTATTATCTTTTAATAGTTTATAATTATCGGTTAAACAACTTTTTTTTTAAATTTACTTACCCGGTAACTTTCTCGAATAAAATTATAATAAAGTATTTAATTAGAATAATAGAAGCCAATAAAATTTTGATATGACATAAATATTTTCTAATTAAAGGAATGATAGTTCGCTAACAGAGAAGGCTGGAGGTAATATCTTTATGAAGCATTACTCCATTACTTAAATGACAAATGACTGCAGGATGATTGTATGAAATTGATCTGGGTAATTTTGGTTTTGTTTTTAAATTCTATATATTAAAACAACAGGTTATGAATTCAATAAAAAAAGTATTCTTTTTAATGAGCATAAGTTGCTTATTTAACGAGTGTGGGATTCAGGATAGAAATCCTGGTACTATTTCGATCAGTAGCCCTGATGGTAAAATCCGTGCAGAAATATACAAAGACGCTGATTCAAAGCTTTTGTACAAAATTGAAGCCAACGGAAAGGAGATAATTACTCCTTCACAACTCGGCATTATAAGTGATAGTATTGATCTTGGCTCGAACATCAGGTTTGGATCTGTTGAATCGGGTCGGATAGATGAAGCATATTCTGTTTTTGGTGTTCATAATAAAGCAGTTAATCTTTATAACACAAAAACTGTTGAAATTCTAACTGAAGGAGAAAACTGGTTTCTTGATATACGCGCCTACGATGATGGTGTTGCAGTTCGGAGCCGTCTTGCAGCTAAAGCGAACCGCCATATTCAGGGCGAAGCCACAGAATGGCAAGTCCCTCCCAGTACTTTGTATTGGTACCAGACTGACCTTGTTTCCTACGAAGGAACATTTGCAAAAGTTATGGTTGATACTCTTGCTTCTGATCAAATTATTGGATTACCGGTAACTGCATTATTGCCTTCAGGTAATTATGCTCTGTTAACAGAAGCCAGCCTGGTGGACTATTCCGATCTGGCAGTAAAATCATCCGGTGAAAGGACATTAAAAGCATTCTTCCATGCAGAAGAGGAGGGGTGGGCAACAGATGATGAAGTTATTCAACCATGGAGAGTAACCCTTATTGCAAATGATCTAAACACCCTGGTCAATAGTGATCTGATACGTAATCTTTGTCCTCCGCCGTCTTCCGACCTGGTAAATGCAAATTGGATAAAACCAGGTCGCGTTGCATGGAACTGGTGGTCAACACCTGCGCTGATATATAGCCAACAGCATCAATGGGTTGACTGGGCAAAACAATTAGGTTTTGAGTATTACCTGATTGATGCAGGCTGGACGCGGTGGCAAGAAGGTAATATGAATGCCTGGGATTGCCTTACAGAGGTAGTCAGCTATGCAAAGTCAGTTGGAGTCGATATCTGGATTTGGCTTCATTCAAGGGAAGTTACTAATGAAGCTGACCGGACAAGGATATTTGAAAATGCAGAAAAAGCAGGTGTGTCGGGTCTCAAAATCGATTTTGTTCCAAAATGTACTCGCGAATGGTCAAACTGGTATGAAGCGACTTTGCAGGATGCTGCAAAAAATAGACTAATGATAGATTTCCATGGAGCCGTAAAACCAACAGGGCGTGAACGCACATGGCCTAATGAACTGACCCGTGAAGCTGTCAGAGGCCATGAGTACCATATTAAAAGATATAAGCGGATACTGGAACCTGATCATGATTGTATTGTACCATTTAACCGTTTTGTCCAGGGATTCGCTGATTACACTCCAACTGTTTTTAATCCGTCCGAACTCCTCGGATATACCTGGCCACGTGAGATTGCACAGGCAATTGTGTTTACATCACCATTTCTTTGTTATGCTGACCACCCTGAAAATTATTTAAAAAATCCGGCGATAAACATTATAAAAGCTATTCCTTCAACATGGGACGAGACTATTGTCCTTCAGGATAGTGAATTAGGAAAATGTGCTGAGTTTGCACGACGCAAAGGAGATAAGTGGTTTATTGGCATAATAAATGGCGATGAGAGTAAAAATATTGATATTCCCCTGAGTTTTTTACCGGTAGGCACTTATACCTTGACTGCCTATGAGGATGATCCGGATCAGGATGACAGTATTATTCAACATGTGAGTACGGTTGGCCAATCTGACAAGATTAAATTAACAATAAGGCCTAAAGGAGGATTTGCTGCTGAATTAACCAAAAAATAAGTGACTCAGAACCTCAATTTGTTATACATATCAATATTTGGGAAACGAGAGTAAATTCTCTTACGTGTACTTTACATAATTGATGAATTATTATTGTCAGTCTGTTCAGGTCAATTTACATTGCCATCCTGCTGTCCTGGTCTTCACCGCCCTTTGAGAGGTCAACTCCGTCGTTTTTAAGTACTTCCTGGATTTTCTTTACGTCCAGCTCCCGGGGAATCTTCTTCAGCTTATATGAAAGGGCTGCAGCAACACCAGCAGCATGGCCGGTTGCAAAGCAATTACCCATGCTCTTTCCTGCAGATAATCCTGCATGGTCTGTCGAAATACAGCGTCCAGCCGCAAGGAGTCCATCTATTTTTTCCGGTACGATTGCCCGGTAAGGGACCTGGTGTATTTTCATCTGGTTGATTTTCACGTAACCAATATCCAGCCACCCGCTTCGCCATGCGATCACATCATCAAAACGGCTGCCTTTTACTGCATCATCTTCGGTCAGGATGTATTCTCCTTTTATCCTTCTTGATTCACGTACTCCTATCTGATTGGATGCTCCGATGATTTCACATTTATTCATTTCACCTTCACCGAACTCCCTCATTGCCTCAACCATCTGTACGACTTGCCTGCGGCTTAGACATTCTGCTTTTGAAAATTGAACAGGATCAGTCACATCAAAATTTCCTAAATCTCTGGTACCTGAGTGGTTAACATAAAAATGATGGCAATTAGATACTTTCATCAAAATAAAACTTCCCTGACCTCCGGGAAGTAGAGGATATTTGGATTTGGCTTTTTCATAAATCCCAGAAGTATCTTTTTGAGAATAGTTTTTGACATTACTTATATTAAAAAGCAGAGTCTGAGGTGAGAGATTCCCGGTCTCAATTAAGGTTGGAGCGCCGGCAAAGTAGGCTATGTCAGCATCTCCAGTGCAATCCACAATAACTTCGGCCAGGATCTCTATAAGCCCGGATTTTGTTGAGATTAGTACCCCTGTTATCCTGTTACCACTGGTTATAGAATCGACAGCTTTGGCATGGACGAGGTAGTTACAGTTAACTTCTTCCAGAACATCTAGTATAGCTACTTTCAGATACTCTACATTTACAAAAAGCTGGTGAGTACTTATCCGGACTGCCTGTTCTCCATAATTCTGAAGCTTTTGTAACAACAATTCATGAACAAAACCGCGGGGCTTTTCATCGGGTCTCATCTGGTTAAGACACATTCCCGACACTCCATGAAGCAACTCCACCAAAAAAACCGTAATTCTCAATCAATAATGTCCGGGCTCCTGCTTTTGCAGAACCAACTGCTGCTCCTATCCCCGCAGGACCGCCTCCCACAACAAGTATATCTGTTTTAATAGTATTCGATCTTTTTTTTATGATTATCTCAGGCAATTGAGTGATCTGGCCTCTTAAGCCGCCTGTTCCTAAAAGCGAGACACCTGTTGTTGTCAAAAATTTTCTTCGTTTCATTTTATGTAATATTGTATTAATAATCAGGTCTGTCCAAAATTAAGTAAGAATAAAAAAATGAATTGCAGGAAGCACATCAATTTCAGTTAGGTTTATTCTATCACAAAACCTACTACTCATTAAGACAAATTTATCTATTTTCTCCCAGATTTTCAGATTAGTTCACTGTGTTAATATTTTCAGTATTTCAGGATATGCTAGTCTCATACAACATTGTCAGCAAAGATTATCTTTTATGATTTGTGATATATTGCCAACTTGCTTTTTAACAACGATATAAGTAAATTTATAAATTGTTGTAATTTTTTGTCTTGTACTTAATTTTATTTATAAAAATACAATACTATGTACATAAAAATATTTATTCTGGTTTGTTTTAGTCTGGGTGTTCAGCCGCTCTACTCTCAAAAGAATAACATAGAAGTTATACAGGACGAAATGTGCTGGTGGTATAATAAACCTGCAACAAAATACTGGGAGGGACTCCCAATCGGAACAGGACGATTTGCGGGAATGGTTTCTGGCAAAACGTCGGATGAAGTTATCCCTTTTAATGATGAAACTTTATGGACAGGGGGGCCTTATAATCCAAATAATCCGGATGGTCCTGAAATCTTAAAGAATATTCGAAAATGTGTTTTAGAAAAAGACTGGGTAAACGCTGATAAAGAAGCAGAAAAACTCTCCAGCAATCCAATGAGTGTGCAATTCTACCAGCCAATGGGCCGGCTACACATTCAGTTTCCCGGGCATGATGAAAGCAAAGTAGAAAAATATATCAGAAAATTAAGCATGGACAGTGCCATGGTTATTGTCTCATATCAACTTGACGGTGTGGATTATAAAAGGGAAGTTTTTGCCAGTTACCCGGATCAGGTCATTGTAATGAGGTTAAAATCCAATAAGAAAGGGGCAATTGATATTAATGTATTGTTGTCCAGTCTTCAACCGTCAGCAACAACCCATTTTGAAAACGATGTTATTGTAATGGAAGGCACAACAATTGAGAATACTGAAAACCCATATAACTTAAGAATATTACCTGCACAAATGAAATGGCAATCGAGGGTGAAAATATTTCAGGAAGGGGGAAGTCTTACAAAAGGTACAGGAGAGGATAGTAATAAAATTATGGTTAAAAATGCCGATGCTGTTACCATTATCTTAGCCGGGGCTACAAATTGGAAAAACTGGAATGATGTTTCAGAAAATGAAAAAGAAAAATGTAATGAATATATTTCCCAAGCATCGCAATATACTTTTGCCCAACTTAAAGAACGACATATAAAAGACTATTACCCATTATTCCATTCCTGTAAAATTGATTTAGGTAAAAATGAAAATTCAAAGTTATCAACAACGGAAAGGATGGATAAACTGAGAACCGGAGAAGATGATCCATTATATATATCACAATATTTCCAATATGGTCGATATCTTTTACTTGCCGGAGCCAGGGAAAATACACTGGCTTTTAATAATCACAACATATGGTTGGATGATATGGAAGGACGCTGGAGAGGAAGATGGACATTAAATATAAATATTGAAGAATGCTATTGGCCTGTTGAAAGCACGAACCTTCCGAATATCAATGAATCATTGCTGTTATTTGTTGAGAATTTAGCCAAAGCCGGAGCCAGAACAGCTAAAGAGTTATATGGTTGCCGGGGTTGGACAGCTCATCATGGGACAGATATATGGTTTAACCCGGCGCCAACAGATGGAAATCCGCAATATGCGACCTGGCCCATGGGAGGAGCCTGGCTTATGCAGCAATTATTTGATCATTATGAATATAGTCTCGATAAGTCATATCTTTTAAGGATATATCCGTTACTAAAAGGGGCCACTGAATTTTTTCTCGATTTTCTAATGACAGATCCTGAAACAGGATGGCTTGTTACATGCCCGTCAACTACCCCTGAAAACAGCTTTCTTACTGATAGAGAAGAAGTTTGTTCTGTTTCAATGGGGACATCTATGGACAATCAACTCATCCGCGATCTATTTCGTAATTGTATCACAGCATGCAAAGTACTAAACAGGGACAGTGATATGGCACAAAAACTTGAAGCTGATTTAGTAAAGTTGCCTCCGCATCAGATTGGGCGCTTTGGACAATTGCAGGAGTGGCTGTATGACTTTAAAGAAGCAGAACCCACCCACCGGCATTTGTCACATCTTTTTGCGGTATATCCTGATGATGATATTACATTACGCAAAACACCTGAATTAGCCAAAGCAGTTGGCGTAGTACTTGAAAGAAGGGGGGACATAAATCTCGGGTGGTCCGGAGCATGGAAAATAAACCTTCATGCAAGATTGGAAGAGCCGCAATCAGCATACAATATTCTAAGAAATATGCTAACAGAGGTAAGTCTTCATCCAAGAGAAGAAGATAGCCGAATTACTCCTTCCTTTGAGGGAAATCAGGCAATCCAGGGGGTGACTGCCGGTATTACAGAGATGTTAATGCAAAGCCATTCTTCTGAAATATCACTTTTACCTGCGTTGCCAGATGAATGGAAAACCGGCGGAATCCAGGGACTTGTCGCAAGAGGTGGCTACAAAGTGACTATCTTTTGGCGTGATGGTAAGTTAACTAATGCATTTATAAATTCCAGATTCAACAACAAATGTAGAATTCGAACTAAAAATAGTGTAAAAGTACTCTCTAACGGGAATGAAGTAAAATCTTACAGTCCTGAATTAAATGTATTGGAATTTAATGCAGAAGAAGGAAATTTGTATGAGGTTGTCAGTTTAATAGATTAACCAAGTAAAATATAATTATAATCATCGCCAGGTATTGACATAATAATTTACTATAAAAGGTGCGTTATCAGATTTTATTGGACGACAACGCACCTTTTATCAAATAGTTAAACCTGGTTTAAATTTACAAACCAGAAAACTTACAATTAACCAACTCTTTTTACCAACCAGTAGTTTGAGTTAACGTACCATTAGTCTTAAGAATTTCGTTTGTTTCTATCGGGAGCAAATTCATTTTTGCCAAAAATACTCTATCAAGATATTTAACAGGAGTATATGTTTTCACCCCTGTATTTATATCCTTTTTAATTTCTATACCGTACAGAGGTCTGTTTTCAACTTCCTCAGCAATTTTCCATCTCCGAACATCCCAGAATCTTTGTTCTTCGAAAGCCATTTCGATCCTCCTTTCATTGTAAAGCCTTGCTCTAAGGGCTTCTCCGGTGACGGTTGCCGGGATCGAAGGCATTCCAACTCTTGCTCTTATTAATGAGATATATTCCCTGCAAGCGTCTTCATCTCCAAGTTCAAACATAGCTTCCGCATAATTCAGGTAAATTTCAGCGAACCGGAATATTGGCCATGGCTGGGTATATTGTCCTTGCCAGCTAAGAGGTTCATCTTCCGGCATAAATTTCCTAAGGATGTAGTCTCCACGGGGGTTATCACTACTTTGCTTGAAAGAATCATATCCCCAGCTATTACCATCGGATGCTATCCAAAACTCATGGAGGTTTCCATGATATACAGAACCATCATAAATTATAGTGGAGGAGAAACGAGGATCGCGATTTACATAGGGATTTTGGGGATCATAACCTGAAGCAGGATTATTTGTTTTAACTCCACTTACCCATATAAAAGGAGGTTCTCCGTTGGTCATATCATAGTCATCTACCAAATTTTGAGCAGGTCCGTTACTTGCCCACCATCCTCCATAAGCGCCATAACGGCGACCCAGATTATGCATAGGCGCCTGGTGAAAGTTTGTGGATGAAAAGGTTCTCGCAAAAATTAATTCGCTGTTTGCTGTTCCGCTGCGCTGGTTAAAAAGCTTACTATAATCGGGATACAATGAATATCCGCTGCTTAACAGAGCTTCAGCCGCATCAGCTGCTTTTTGCCATTTCTGCTGGTCATTTGAAGGATTCCAAAGAGGTGATGCAACGTACAAATACAAACGGGAACGTAAAGCTTTGCAGACATCCTGAGTCACCCTTCCAAAGTTCCCTTCGCTTGCGGTATATTTTACCGGTAAATCAGGAATTGCTGCTGTCAGATCTTCCTCAATAAACTCAACACAATCATCGAATGAATCTCTTGTGAATGTAACATCGGTAGCGTCTGCCAATTCATAGGTTTCAGTAATAATAGGTACCCCGCCAAATCTTTTGATAAATTCGAAATAGATGAATGCCCTTAAAAATTTTGCTTCGGCTATCAATCTTGCTTTATTATCAATGGTAATCTCAAGATTTTCCATTTTTTCAAGAAAGAGATTAATCTTTCTAATGTATTGCCATCCGGTATTCCAGTAATAAATATTACCCCCACCATTCCATGCTGTATTCGCAACACTGGTAATGTTATCAGCATTAATAGAACCTTTGGGAAGCTGACCAATATCAAAGGTGATAGTACAAATTGCCTCATCCGTTGCTTTAGATTGCATGTGTATTTTTAATCCATGCTGAATAGCATTGTACAATTCATTTGCGTAAGCATTTATCAGTTTTTCGTCTGTCCACACTGCATCTTCGGCAATACGATCCTTGGGTGAAATATCAAGAATATCATCACTGCAGGAAAGAAGTGCCCATATAAATGTGGTAGCTAAAAGTATCTTTTTCATATTTTTCAATTTTAGAATTTCACGTTAATACCTAAATTAATCATGCGTTGTTGCGGGTAATAAAGGTAACCACCGCTACTTTCAGGGTCGGCCCATTTTATTTCTTTGGCCCAGGTAAGCAGGTTATATCCGCTTACGTACAACCGGATATCTTCCAATGCGATTTTTGATGTTATTTCTTTAGGTAATGAATATCCAAATTCCATGTTTTTAAGCCTTATGAATGTAGCATCAAATAAAAAGAATGTTGTATTTCCCGGTTGAAATGCATCTGCCCTTGGCATGGTTCCGTTTGGATTATCAACAGTCCAGTGATCTTCCATACGTTCAACAACAGTATTACTAAAATCAGCACCACCCAATGCTGCAAAATTACCGTCATAAGTGTAAACATTGGTTTGTCCCAGGAAGAAAAGCGTCAAGTCAAAATTTCCGTATTGCAGCCCCGTGTTTAATCCAAATACAATCTCGGGTGTACTTGTTTTATCAAACCTGAACCGGTCTTTTGCATCAATTACTAGATCGCCATTCATATTAAGTATTTTTACATCACCAACCTGGGTTCCGGTTTGATGCGGGTAAGAAGCCAATTCTTCCGCGGTGTTAAAAATCCCGTCGGTTTTATAGTATAGAGCTGATCCAACCGGATAACCGGTTTGAGCCTGATAAGGTTCAGCCGGCGGAGTTTCATCCATAAATATTATCTTACTTCTGGCAAACGATATATTTCCTTCAACATTGTAATTCAATTTGTTGACGTTATTTCTATGACGCAATATCAATTCAAAGCCATGGTTATCTACCTTTCCAATATTTTCATTCGGCAATGCGGAAAAACCAAAAATGGCTGGTATTGAAAGGTTTCTTGCAACCAGAATATTTGATCTTTTTTCAATAAAATAGGTAAATTCCACTCCCAGCAAGCCTTTCCACATCGAAGCTTCCAGCCCTATATCGGTTTTTTTACTTACTTCCCAGGTAATATTTGGATTGGGCATTGTATTGGGATAAATACCCGGTACATCGGCACCTCCAAATACATAATTGTTCCCAAATGAATACGATTGTAAAAATTGATATGCTCCTACCCTATCGTTACCTATTTCACCAAAAGAAGCCCTTAATTTCAGCTGTTCAACAAAAGGAACGTTGTTTTGAAAGAATTCCTCTTCAGACAAACGCCATCCCACTGAAACTCCGGGGAAGAAACCATACTGTTTACCCTCAGGGAAAATCTGGGACCCATCGTAACGAAATAAAAACTCAACCAGGTATTTTGATTTATAATTATAATTCAATCGACCAAAAAAGTTATTGTAAGCTCCTGATGATGCCGAACCGCTATTGTCTTTATCTTCCGGTGCACTACTTCCAACATTAATCTGGTCGATGGCAGGGCTCACAAAATCTTTCCTGTAAGCCTGTGCATAGCTGTAAGTATTCTTTTGCTGTTCCTGACCCACCATGGCAATCACATTATGATTACCGAAAGTATTTTCGTAAGTAATCCTGAAGTTATACAACATTGTCGTCCACTTACTGTATCTATCAGTAAGCTCCACAGTTGAGGCACCCGTTCCCTGTTTCTTGTCGTATAGACCTGTACCTACATTATATTCATGATAGTAATAGGGCAGCTGAAATGTTTTTTGAAACTCATTTCTTATGTCATAATTGAATGATGCATCAAGCTTCAGCCCTTTAACAAAAGGTATTTTATACGTTGCAGTAAATGTTGAAAACAATGGGGTATCATCGTATTTAAGGTAACCTCTTTGATCCAATAAAAGCGGACTTTCCCCTAACCTTCCAGGGGCAATTAATCCGTTCGGATATACTGCAGGCAATGTGGGATTGGCGGCCAAAATATTTACGAAATTAACGTTGGTAGCAATATGTGGATACTTTCTATTGTTGAATATTGCATTTATATTGGCTCCGATACTTAAATTCTTATTTAAATTTATATCAACTTTTGCACGCATATTATATTGATTGTAATCTGTTGGATAGTGCTCAAAAGCACTGCCCTGATTCAGCGATGCAAAAGAAAGCAAGTACCTCACAGCTTCTGTTCCTCCGGTCACCGATAAACTCCCGCGTTGTTGAAGTGAAAATGGTTTTAAAACTTCTCCCATCCAATCAGTATTTGGATATAAAATGGGATCGGAACCATCACTAAATTTCTGAATGGCATCGGCAGAATAAAAGGGTGTATAACTGGCTGGCCGACCTTGTCTGTACCAATCTCCTTCATTATATACCTGAGCATAGGCAACTGCATCTAACATATCCGGAATCTGAGTCGGATGCTGGAAAGCTGTATTATAGGATACACTAAACACCGGCTTACCGATCTTTCCGTTTTTTGTAGTTACAATGATTACACCATTTGCTGCACGCGCCCCATAAATGGCTGCAGAAGCATCTTTCAAAACAGAAACACTCTCGATATCTTCAGGATTTAATCTCTCCATTGCGGCGCGTTCAACCCCGTCAATGATGATAAGGGGAGTATTGTCATTTAATGTCCCGGAACCACGAATTAATATATTCAGACCTTCCCTGCCAGGTTCCCCCGAACGTTCGTTTACCGTTAAACCAGGCAACTTTCCGCTGAGAGAAGTGGCAACATTGGGAGTGGGGCTCTTTACTATCTCATTTCCTCCGACATTGGAAATAGATCCGGTTAATGTTTCTTTCTTTTGAGTTCCATACCCGATAACAACAACTTCCTCAAGTGCCTCAAGGGCAGGAACAAGTTCTACATCAATGACTGATCGTCCGGTTACCTGAATATTTTGTGCTATGTACCCTATAAATGAAAATACTAAAGTTGCCTCCGCATTGGAGACTGTAATTGTATATTGTCCATTTATGTCTGTTGTGGTACCAACAGTTGTTCCTTCGACCCGAACATTCACCCCTGGAAGGGATTCATTTGTCGTAGCATCAGTTACAGTACCTGTAATTCTCAATTGCTGAACATTGGTTTGTCCGGCTATATCTGAGAAGTTATCATCGCCCAACGTACTTAAGGGCGTAATAAAGCTAAGAATTACTGTAAGTTGCAGCAGTAATAATAGCTTTAGTTTCCCCTTTTGGGAACTAATAATCCATTTACATCTGTTTTTCATAGTTTTACGTTTGTTTTAGTTAATAGAGTAAGTTAGCTGTTATAAACTTGGATTTATTGGTTTCTTGTCTATCGCCCTAAACTGATATCACCTTATTATAATAATGTCGCTCCAAAGAGCCCGGCAACACTCCCCTTCTCCTGTTATTACTTTTTTATTGCACTAAATTCTTTCTGTCATTTAGTATTGCAATTTGGCTGGTCTACATTACTTACCCGGTAACATTCGCGGTAACTTACACGTGTTAAATTTAAACTAATTTTTTAAATACGCAATAGATTAATAAAAAAAAATACTGATCTGGTTTTAGATTTAAACATCTGACACTCTATTGTTTTTAAGATGTTTTCTCATATTAAGCAGGGAATCCTTTTCTATTCAATATATAAACCTGCCTTCGCGGGCCGCTAAAAAGTATTGAATAATAATAGATCTGTGTGGCTTTTAGGTTTACACAGTCCCCTGATTAATTCGGGTAATCAATATCGTAATTCAGTGTCAGATCAGGATTAATGTTCCTGACTAATTTCCAATGAAGAATTGGTCATCGTTTTAAAATCGAGGTATTCCATTGAAAATCTACATCAATGAGTATCTCCGTACGCGAATTCTGTGAAATGCCACGGATTTCATCAATCAATAAATTAGCAGCTATTCTTCCCATCTTTCTCGGATCCTGATCGATAACTGATAAAGTCGGACTGAATAAACGGGCTGTATCACTTAAGCCATAACCTAAAATACCAATATCATCAGGGATTTTCAATCCTGCCTTTCTTATAGCTTTGTAGGCCCCTGAAGCAACACGGTCATTGACTGTAAGTATTATTTCAGGCAACTTCCCGGTTGCACTTAGTTTTTCAAATGCCTTTATCCCATCGTCAATCTCATATCCGCCTTCGATAATCCAATCTTCCCGGATTGGAATCTTACTGCTGATCAGAGCTTCCCTGTACCCATTGCATCGCTCACTTCCAATGCTGGTATTGGAATAGCCTGCAAAATGGGCAATTTTAGTATACCCTCTGGAAATTAATTGATAAAGAGCTTCTATAGTGGCAATTTTATCGTTAAAAGCAACATAACTGAAATTCAATTCCTTTACTGCGCGGTCAAAAAATACAAGAGGAATTTTCACTCTGTGGACATAATCAAATACCTTATGATCGGCTGTTTCCTGCGAAACGCAGACAAGGAGGCCGTCCACACGCATACCAATCAGATTCATAATATTATTTTTCTCAAAAACTTCTCTTTCCCGGGATACTGTGAGAATAATATTATAATTATGCTCTTTAGCCGTATCTATTATGCTATCGACCAGGTAGGCAAAAAAACAATTTTCGAGATCCGGAACGACAATACCCAATATAAATGTCTTCTGAAGTGATAATTGTTTGGCAATGAGGTTAGGGGAATATCCCATTTCCTCAACAGCCTTATTGACCCTTTCCTTCATCTCTGCAGAAATGTCAGGATGATTTCTTAATACTTTTGAAACAGTAATGCGAGAAACGTTTAACTTGTCAGCAATGTCTTGTTGAGTTATATGATTTGTTTTCATTATTAATATTATCAGTTGCTTTCATGTTTGAGCACAACAAAAATATTATTTTACTTAAACTTAAAAGAATTCATTCATTATAAAATCCCATTAGTGTCCACTTAAATATGATTTATTTTCAACTGTATACAATTTAGTTCTTTGACATCTTGGTAATCTTAGTTTGTAAGTAGCTCTTTTAGAGGCGTCTTGTCAAAATGTGAAATGATTAAAATCTGTAGTATTTCGTAAGGTGAACGGTCTAATTTCAATCTGTAAGCAACTATCCCAACAAGGCAATAAACGATGATGGCTGTATGATGTACATTTCCAGAAGATACCAATTGTTGGTAATTCATACTTATTAATGGAGTCGACAAAACACCATTTACTATGGTACAAACGGCTGCCATAATAAATAGAGAAGTTATAAGTGTAGACGCCAAAATAAATGTTCTGTCTTTTTTAGATTGCATAAACATAAAAATATCTCCTATTAAATTAAATTTTTAATTGACTAAGCCTTGTAGTTGTCACTGATAAATATAAGTACTTCATAAGCACTTTTTGCTATCCTAACCCCCTCATTTCAACATATACACTTAAATTTGATAAATAAACTGTCCAGTCTCATTAGACCATCTCATTTCTATAATAATGCCAGTTCAATACCGCTGAAAACCAAGTTAAAATGTAAATAAGAAAACAACAAATCCAATTTAAAAATTTATCCTATGAAAAAGAAATTATTAGTTTTTATTGGAATCATTTTTCTGTTGTCAGGTTCCTTAACAGCGAAAGAACCACTGAAAGATTACAGTTTCATCCGTGGAGTTTGCCACAATTTAACTCCCGACCAGGAAACCCTGGAGAGGGATTTGGGATTTATGAAGAGGCTTCAGTTAAACAGCACTCGTGTCTGGCTTAGTCAAAGGGCTTATGAGAGTAATCCTGAAGAGTATATTAAAAGAGTGGTTAATTATGTCCGTACATGTAATAAATATGGAGTAACTGTCATGCCCATTTTCTTTAACGGAACTTTTCCTCAACTTTTAGAAAAGAATGCAAAAGAAACTGGTGAAAAATATGTAACAGCAATTGTCAATGCTTTAAAAAATGAAGAAGGCCTTTTAATGTGGGATATTATGAACGAACCCGAAATGAATGATTACTACAGGAAGGCTCCACCGGAAGAACAGCAGAAACGCCATGATGAAATTGCAGGTTTTGTCCGTCACTTTATTACGTACGTAAAAAAAATTGACCCGGTAAATGCAGTAACAGTAGGCCACTGGCTATCAAAATTTTGTGCAAATACATCTGATTTGGTCGATGTAATTTCTTTTCACGATTATCTTGAAACCCGTTCCCGCGTTGAGAAAAGTTATGCTACTGCCGAGGAGTTTTCAAAAAAATACAACAAACCTTTAATCAACAGTGAATTGTGTTGCATTGGCCGTTCCAATCCTTATGACATGGCTATTCAAATTGCAGATGAGCATAATGTAGGATGGTATGTTTTTGACCTTATAATCAGCGGTTACTGGAGCGATATCCATGGACTGGTTTATCCTGACGGAACTATCCGGGATCCTTCATCAATTGCTGCAATCTACGGTTTTTACAGAAAACGTGATTTAAATACAACAGTAAAAGCACTTCCTAACAGGGAAGAACATGCAGAGAAAGCTATCGCTCTTTTAGAAAAAGTACTTGCTGGCGATTTTAATGAATTTCCGGATGTATTTGGAATTGAACCTTTTAGAGCTACGAGAAGTTCGGTCAGACCTATGGGAAACAGACCTCCGGTAACTTCGGTTGACGATATTCTGGAAGCTGCCGAATATTGTGCTAACCTTTTGGAAGGGGCAGAAATGGTTCCAATGTGGGAGCCGCCTACTGCTAAAATAGAAACCTGGCGGAAAATGTCTGACGAAGATAAAGAAAAAGCAAGAGGGGAAATTCGTAAGTTTGCTTATGATCTTGCCCTGCAGCTGAAAGAATGGTGCGAACTGTTTTAAGATTTATATAATTTTACTTTGTCGAACTCGGTTTAAATAATAATTGAGCGAACTGATGTAGACATCGTCTCCACGTCTGAAATTCATGGGCAGTATTTGGGGAGTCGTAAAATTGTGCCTTAATTCCGGATTTCACCAGGAGGTCCTGGAGTTCTTTCTGACGGTTGTGGAATGAGGCTTCATCGGTGCCGGCGCCAAACCAGAGTTTGGCCTGCTGGTTGAATGAAGGTCCCTGTTCGAGCACTCCCTTAAGCAGGTCAGTGTAATTGTTCGGCACACCGCTGAAAATACCCAGGTGTGAGAATGTATCCAGATTGTTCAGTCCGATGGTGAATGTCTGCATGCCGCCCATAGAAAGGCCTGCCATGGCCCGGTGTTCACGGTCAGGAATGGTACGGTAGTTCGCATCGATATCCGGGATGATCTCTTTGATTAGCATCTCTTCGAACGCAGACCATCTCGAATTGCCGGTCAGGGTCTGTCCGACCTGTCCGGGCCGTGTGGCGAATCCATTGTTCATCACGATGATCATCGGAAGGGCTTTACCCTCAGCTATGAGATTGTCAAGGATGAAATTCGCCCTGCCGGAATGGGTCCATTCCATTTCCAGTTCTCCGGCACCGTGCTGAAGATAGAGTACCGGGTAGCGGAGACGGCTATCTTTGTCATATCCGGGTGGCGTATATACGAACATACGCCGGAACGATCCGGTCACCTGTGAATAGAACCAGTGTTCCCGGACGTCTCCGTGGGGTACATGTTTTGCTAGGTAAAAATCCTCACCCGGTGAGGGGACCTCCAGCACGCTGCGGTATCCATTCGAGTAGAACATGTCACTACCGGGATCGGCCACTTCCGTACCATCAACAATCATCCAGTAAACCTGGTATCCCGGCCTTGGATTGGGGACAACCACATTCCAGAGACCTTTTGCGTCTTTCTGCAGGTCGTATTCGACGGGTGGTTCCATATGGAGCTTGACCGACTGTGCTGTCTCAGGGGCCTTGAACTGAAACCACACTCTGCCATCCTGATGAATCTTCGGGAACTGGGAGAGCCTGTGAGTTGTGCTCACCTTCTGCCAATTGCCATCGTCCTCCATTATAAACAGCGATGACTGATTCGTCTGAGCTATACAGGTTCCTCCTGTTACTGCAGCTGCCAACAAAATCATTTTAAGTCTGTGATTCATTTAATACCTCCTTTTAAGAATTTGATTTTTGTTATAGATATCTTTGGTATAATGTCATGATCGATTTACGCGCGTGTACCAAACGAAAAGCAAAACAATAATATTTTATTTGAAGTGTTTTTCCTTTATTATACATTAAGCAGTCATACCATCAACATTTTCTTACATAATAAGATACTAATTAAATCGAATCCAGTCGATTTCAACCGGATTATTATCTTTCAGGGTTACAACCAGATTATGAATTCCCTTCTGGTATTTCCGTATTCGAGCATTAATTAAGTTCCAGCCTGTACCATCAGAAACTTTTACCTCAGCTAAGCAATTGACCTTCCGGTTTGTCAAGACGAATCTGAAGTGTACCTCCCGTTCCTGACAGAGCCTGTACCTGAACGGATTTTAGTTTCTTGTTCCCGAAATCGACAGAATTATATGATATCCATGCATTTTGCTTATCAAGTCTTGTTTTCCAGCCCTTGAAAGTATCAGCTGTATCCAGAAAAGCTACTGAAGCTCCTGACTCACTGATTTGACTGTACCGGTCGATCTCTATATTTTTAATTGCACTTGATACTCCTACACCACGTAAAGTAGGTTTCACTTTCTGAATTGTCCCATCTTCGTTAAAGAAGAGACTGTCAATCCTTGTGGACCTGTTCTTGTCAAAGTCTGGTGACAGGTCCTTATCATGATAGAATATATACCACTGATTATTAAATTCAATTAATGAATGATGATTTGTCCAGCACCCGGAAGCGGATTCGTCCATAATCACTCCCGTCACCTTAAATGGTCCCAACGGGTTATCACTTATGGCATATTCAAGTCTTTCGGTCTTATTCTCAACATGAGGATAAGTCATATAATAGATACCTTTACGTTCAAAGAAAAAAGGACCTTCAACAAGACCTTTTGTGGGGAAATCGCCCAATACCTGAGGATCAGTGTCAAGTTCCATCATGTTATTATTCAGCTTGGCTCCAAATAATCTGTTAAGTGAATAGTAAATATAGGCCTGACCATCTTTATCGATAAACACGCTGGGATCGATACCGACAATTTTCTTGATCGGTTCAGGCTGCGGAGTGTATGGTCCGGCAGGATTGTCTGCCATCGCAACTCCGATACCAAATCCCCTGCCGGAACCGGCTTTTACATTTGCAGGGAAATAAAAATAATACTTCCCGTTTCTTTCGATACAATCAGGAGCCCACATGCTGTATGATTTTGCAGCAACCCAGTTTACATCATTCTGGCTTACAATCACACCATGGTCCGTCCAGTCGGTAAGGTTTGAAGACGAGAATACATGGTAATCTTCCATACAGAACCAGTCTTTACGTTTGAACTCTTCCGGAGCCTTTATATCATGTGAGGGGAAGAGATATACCTTTCCCGTTGAAGACCTTTGCTGTAGGATCGGCGGTAAACTGGTCACGGATTATGGGATTTTGTGCTGATGTTATACCTGTGAATAATACTGTTAATACAGGTATTAAAAGGAATTTTTTAAAATTTTTCATACGTATAGTTGATTTTAATGATAAAATGGAATCTCCATCTTTTAATTAATATTAATTTTGTTTGTAATAGATATTTATTTAATCCTGAACCAGTCGAAATCGACATATCCTCCGGGTGTTTTTGTTGCATAATCGAAAAGCCCGAACCGATAACCCATAAAATGAGGCATTGAATATTCCATCTTAAGCTGAGACCCAATGGGGATCCAGGTTTTACCATCCAGACTATAAAAGAAATTGGCCACATCGGTAAGATCCCTGAAATTGCATTCAGCTTTGAAATAAGCTGTTTTCTGTGTCAGCGGGATACTTTGAGCTTCAACCGGTGAACCGGTCTGGGCATTAACCATTACAATGGATCTGGTCCCGTTATCAAATTTGACTCCTACCAGTCCGTATTTTCTCTGCAGAAGAGCCAGTCCGGCAAAATCACCCTCCTTCATATTTGATACATCTATCGAGGTTGAGCCTGAGCAATCCGGTCCGAATGTGCGCTGTGTCAACGTGTTTCTTGCCGATACAAAATCATTGTCAGTTCGTCCGGTTGTCAGTCGCAGATATCCCTTTCTCTGCGTGACAGACCAAAGATCATTAACTGGATTGTGGTTCCATTGCCAGACAAGAGGAAGGGCCGGATCTTTTTTACGGCGATTAAACTCATCAGAAGCTACTATACCGGGAATCAAACCTTTACTTGCAGGGAGATCGAGAACATCGGGGACTTTACCATCGACTCCAATAACAGGCCATCCATCCTCCCATTTCAATGGAACAATATAAGGGATGCGTCCTACTGAACCATAATCGCGGAACAGATAAGCAAACCATCTTCCATCCGGGGTATCAACCATACCTCCCTGAGCCACCCCTTTGTCCTGAAAAACAAGCCTGCCTTCCCACGGGCCTGTTATCTTATCAGCCCTGTGAACTACAACTGTACGCATACCCCCCTTGGGCCAGGTTATGTTAAAAAGATAAAGCCTGCCATTAACCTTGAACAATTGAGAACCCTCTCCCAATCCGCTTTCGGGCCCTGATGGGGCACTTGAATTCTCAATGATAACCTGATTTATACCTCCGGTTTTGACTCCAGTTAAATCAGCATTAAGTTCAACAAGGGTAAGTTTTTTATTACCGTAGATAAGATAAACACGTCCGTCGTCATCAAAAAATAAAGTATTGTCATGAAAACTAGGGCTGAATGATATCTCTTTCCATGGTCCCTTTTCTATATCCTTTGTTGACCAGATATATGTTTTACCTGTTGTCGATGAAAAGGTCGATACATAAAATGTGTTGTCATGATAACGGATGCAGCTGGCCCATGAACCTCTTCCATAAGCATTTTTTCCGTTATTAAGAGTTAATGCGTCAACATCACCCAATGTGTTGTAGGCATAGTTAATGATCTCCCAGTTTACCAGGTCTTTTGATTTCATTATCGGTACTCCTGGGCTCATGTGCATAGTTGTACTGCTCATGTAATATGAATCACCCACACGCATTATTGAAATATCGGGGACGTCTGCAAAAATTATCGGATTTTGTGCTGTTTTTACCTGCGCAGAAACTGTCAGGTTCATAAAGATTGTTATCAATACCAGGCTATTGAAATAAGGCTTCTTCATGGAGTTGCATTTCTTAAGGGAATAATTATGCCAACAATGATAGCATTTCAAAGATATTGTTTAATTCTTTAATTAGGTTTTATATTGAATAGGATATTACCCACCCTATCCATATAAATCTGCAGTTCCTTCTTATTTGAAAAATCACAGCAAAACCTGTGACAGGGTATAAATATTCGAAAATATTCTTCCAGGTGATCTCACCCCAGGGTCTTCATCGACCGGAGTAATAATTATTCCTCCTGCTTAATTTCCCGTAATTGAAGGAGATGCAAGAATATGAGGTGCATTATAAATACCAATGTTGGAAATTACGGGACAACTTTTCGAATTGGTAATATTGAACCGGACTTGTGAGGTACTGACAGTCGGGAAAAGCAGGATCCGTTTATATCCGATAGTCGTTGCCTTTGCCAGTTCTTTCCAATTTCCATCAACAAGCGCCTCAACTGTGAAGGCTTTTACTCGTTGTCCCAAACGGATGTACTCCTGAACAAGAAAACGATTGAAAGTAGTTGGTTTATCAAAATTTATGGTCAGGGAAGCCTTTATCACGTCATCGTCGGTCGCCCAATAGGTATCTTTATTGAAGTCTTTCGTCTTTTCTGCACCGAATTCTTTCGAATTCCCGCGGACATTCGAAGCACTGACTTTAGCTTTTTCAATCAGGTTAACAGCAAAAGTTTCTTTAACAGCTTTAGCAAATTGTAGTGCTGCTCTTTCGTCATTTTCATGTATCAGGCCTCTTGTATCTATCGGAAAGTTGAGAAGTAATGTGCCGTTGCGTCCGATTGAGCTATAGTAAGTATTCATCAGCTGGGATAATGATTTTACCCTGTTGTCTTCAGTCGTATGATAGAACCATCCCGGCCGGATGGAAGTATTCACTTCACCAGGAACCCAGGAGTCACCGTTTTCCACTCCGTAACGTAACATATCTTCAGGTACATCGCCGGTTGCGTTCAGCAAACTCCAGTTTGTTTCGCCAACATAGCCAGCTTCTGTTCCAACCCAGCGGAGATCACCTCTGTCACCTCCATCGTTCCAGATCACGATATCAGGTTGAAGCTTGCGGATCAGCTTGTATGTATTCTGCCAGTCATAATAGGTTTTGCGGTCAATTCTTCGGGTTTCCCTGGCGCCGCCATAATATCCTGAACCGCCATTGGCCCCGTCAAACCACACTTCGAAAATCGGTCCATAGCTGGTAAGGAGTTCAGTTAGCTGATTCCGGAAGTATGTAATATATTCAGGTTTCCCATAGTCCGGATGGTTTCTGTCCCATGGAGATAAATAGATACCTAATCTCAGACCGTATTCTTTGCAGGCATCAGCCAGTTCGCGAACAACATCCCCCTTACCATCTTTCCAGGGAGAGTTTTTTACAGAAAACTCGGTATATTTTGACGGCCACAGGCAGAAACCAGAGTGGTGCTTAACTGTCAGAATGATCCCTTTCATTCCTGCTTCCATGCAAACACGAGCCCATTGGCGGCAATCCAGTTCTTTTGGATTAAATAGCTTAACATCTTCATCTCCTCCCCCCCACTCCTGATCGGTAAAGGTGTTTATTGAGAAATGGAGGAAAGAATAATACTCCATTTCCTGCCATCTCATCTGGTTCTCATTTGGAACTGGTCCGAATGGACAGGGCGTCTTTGTCCGGGAACAGGAAGAACTGATTAAAATGAAGAGAGAAGTGATTCCTAAAAGAATATTTCTGCTCATAATTTTATATGCTCAAGGAGAGTTTAATTGCCCAATCCATTCCGGATCGGTCAGTATTATCGGGAAACGGCGGTAAAATAATCCGGCCGGTTTCCTCAGCAACCTGAGGTGTTTCAACACGTATCCACCGACCATTTCTCGGATCGAACCAGTTTGCATTATACCTTGCTTTAGGATTGACTCCGGTGACAACTGCCTGAGGGCATCCCTTCTCGAAATATAACAATAACAGGTCGTTCTCCGGTGTTGCTGCGCCATAAGCCCAGCCTGTGGTGACTTTAGGTCCTGCTGATTGATTTGGTAGTATACGTTCTGAACATGGCACAAGATCCTGATATTTTTGTCCCTCCGAGAGCAGGAACGTTTTGAGGTGACGCATCTGGTCGCCGGATTGCCATTGAAACACCTTCCACATAGGATATTTCGATTCCGGTTCCACCTCGCCGCTCCAAACACCGCCGCTCCAGCCCCCGGCTCCGTAGATATGGCCGCCCAGGCCGCCTGAAAGTACACTGCCATACATTGCAGAGCGGCACCATAAAGCTGCTTCATCTGACCCTCCCTCAGCATTCTCCATGCCATCGTAGTAGGGTTCACCGTTGATAGCAGGAACTGCTGGTTCAGTCGTGAATATCTCAGTGAGAAGGGAAAAGCTGTCATGGGTGCGGAGGTTCCCTATCTGATGGAAGGTGAGCCACCTGGCTCTGTCTGTATGACCCCAGTTACGCAGAGAAGACCCTGTCGGATTGGTTCCTGCAATCGTCCCGAATGGAGGATGTCCGTATTCCTCTATGACCCTGTTTGCTGCATTATTCCAGTCGTCAGCAGGAATGGTCTCTTTGTCATAGTCAAAATGTATCGGGCTGTAGAGGCAAATATTAGCCTGGTACCTGCTCCAGATATACTGGATATACCTGACATAAGATTCAGGCCAGGGATAATATTTCTTCCATGCCTGGCCGATGTCCCTGCGGGCCACCTCCATAAAAGGGACAAATCCCTGTGAGTTCAGGTAGTCGATCTTCTTATCTAGTGATTTAAAATATTCCGGATTAATTCTCTCCACATCAGGAAAGTATGATTCATACCCGGGTACTTTTCCGGGAAACATAAAAGCCCGGTTGCCGGCCTCATCGGTCATCGTTTTAGCGCTTTTGGTTCCGGCCTGCGCCCATCC
The DNA here is from genome assembly GCA_963843415.1 of uncultured Bacteroidota bacterium. Classification (GTDB taxonomy): domain Bacteria; phylum Bacteroidota; class Bacteroidia; order Bacteroidales; family VadinHA17; genus LD21. Next base: position 104,222 of record CAWJKD010000003.1, on the reverse strand, counting down.
GGAACGGATAATTGTTCCGTCCTCAGCAATCAGTCTAGCCGGTTTGTCATCGTTGCTCCAGTTTGGCAGAGCAGCAAGGATAGCTACACAGTTATACTCCTGTTTGCGCCGGTAAGAAACGAACTCTTTGAATCCTGCTTCAGGCCCCATTTTACGGATAGTATCATCATCGCGCCAGCGGAACCGGAAAGTAGGAGTAGCCCACCAGGTATCGCCGATAAGGAAAAAAGGGGTTCCATCCGCATATTGAAAAGCGTGGCCATTGGCTGAGGGACTTATCATGCCTCGTCGTGAAGGGTTCTCCGCTATTTCTTCATCTGTCCACGCTTTGGCTGTAAATGATCCGCTTTCCCCCTCCAGGCCTCGATCAGCCGGCTGAGATCCGCTGTTCCAGGTCCAGGTCCCGGGTACTGTGGCTGTTATTCGTATACGGAAAGTTTTGCCTCCATCCCAGAATCCGTAGCAGCGTTTATTGAATCCAGGTCCCATGAGATCGACCCAGACCGTCATATCCCTATAAGGATTTTCATAGGTCTTCCTGGATGTGAGAGTGATCTCAACTTTTTCCCATACATGGTAGCTTTTTGCATTTTCAGAAGTCCCGGAACAGGATACAACTGTTATTGTAATCATGGGCATTACCAGCCATGTTAAAACAGTCCTTGAACGAAAGAAGTTTCTGCTCATATCATGATAATTTTTATACAGGATAGTTTCATTTAATTAGTTTCAGGTTAGCTGCAAAACCACCTCTTCTTAAAAGTTTCACAGCTATAGTACTTGATTTGTCAACAACAAGATATTGAGTGGCAAGCTCTTTATCATGCTTCCCATCTGTAATTAAAGTAAGTTTATACTTTTTACCCTCAGGAAGGAAATTAAACTTCAGAGTTTTTGTCCTTTCAAATCTTTCCGAGCTGATACCCCCGATGTACCATACATCGCCTTTGCGGCGGGCAAATATAATGTCCCGACCGGGATAGCCATCAAGTAATTTAGTATCATCCCATGCACTTGGAACTTCCTTAAGGAAGGTCCTTGCGGCATCTGGTAATTCAAAATAACCTGAGGGACGGTCCGCCATATGTTGTAACCCGGATTCGAACACCACACTTAATGCCAATTCGTGTCCGTATGATGTATTATGCGGGTATTGGGAATTGGTAAAAGTGACCGGAGTGTAATCCATTGCGCCTACTACATTTCGTGTGAAGGGTAATATGGTATTATGTTCCGGGGCTGTAGTAGTTAAATCAGGCCCGTTATTGTACCATTCAGCGCCACGAACTCCCTCAAGTGTCATCAGGTTAGGATATGTTCTTTCCCATCCGCGTGGCACCAGGCATCCATGAAAATATACCATCATTTGATATTGAGCTGCGTCATCCAATATATCGAGATAGTATTTAATCATATCCTGTTTTTCACTTTCAAAAAAGTCTACTTTAACACCCGCAACTCCAATCTGCTTCAATTTTGTGAATTCTTCCACACGGTTTTCATGAGTAAGCATCCGGTCGCGTGGCGTAGAACGCACTCCTGTATGCGGGCCTCCCGAATTGTACCACAATAAGGGTTTTACTCCTATTGAATGGATATATTTAATTGCATCTTCAAGATTTCCTCCGTTACCCATTGCATCCCATTCCCAGTCCAGAAGAGTGTATGACCAGTTCATACTCGCTGCAAGATCGGCAAAGTCGCATACAATTTTGTAATCCTTTGTACCATGATTGCTCGACCAGTAATTCCACGACACGAGCCCTGGAATAATCCAGTCGGTTTTATCTACGACAGAGGGGGTACTAACATCATTTATAAGAGTTGATTCTGCAATATCTGCAAGGGATCCCATAATTATTACACGCCATGGAGATTTCCAGGGGAGAGAAATGGTTGGTGTTGATTCTCCCAGACCATTCCCATCTTTCGGATCGGGAAAAGTGATCTTATAACTGGCCTTTTCAGCAATATTGCTGAGCTTTGAACCACAATAGCTACTGTTAACATCAGCTTCGTGCAACAGGTACCAGCAGGCATTGTCAGGAGTGTTAAAGAGTGCGGGATAGCACCAGCTCTGTTGCGTGTTATCGTCATTCATAATACTGTAAAGTCCTTCATTTGCAGTATTCCACTTTTCCATCCAGCGCTTTGTCCCTGAAGGGATATTATATGAAGTAAATTCATCAGTAACTACATATGTACCCTCTTTATCAGGGAACTCATACCGGAATGCCACCCCGTCGTTATAGGCCCGTATTATTAAATTCATTTTCGCTTTACCATGATTCTCAAACGATACAACCCTCTCATTGGCCGAATTACTGCATTGAGATCGTTTACCATGTAAAGCGGAGTATTGTTCTTCTATCAAGACCGGTTTTCCTGCCTTAATTAACTTAAGATCTTTTGAAAAATCCTGATCGCTGCGTGATAATCCAAGAATGATCTGAGGTATTGCTTCGCACCTCTGACCATTATTTATATAACTTACTCTTAAAAACCATTCTCTAATGCCGGCATTTTGTTCATTGAACAATTCAATACTTATTTTCTGGTTTGGAGAAACGATATTTATTTCCTGCGGCCTAGCTGTTATCGTAATCAGTAGCAGAATCCCGGTCATTATCTTTCTTCTCATCAGTCTGGTTGTCTTGGAATGAATTACTATTTAATTTTTCCGCGGATCATGGTGATGGAATGAGCAGGGAACGAATAATTAACCATATTCCCTTTTACTTTCAGGTCGGGTTTGGAAACAGTCTTTACATTTTCAATCCCAAAATCATTTGTAGCCTTGATATCTGATGCATTTATTTCAGAGACCTTAAGCACATCATTAAACTCACCGGACTGACAGATGATATCGGTCCTGACAGGTTTATCCTTATGCCTGTTAACAACACATATTACCACTTCACCATTGTCGTACACAGCTGATACATCAAGGTATGGCACATTTGATTGTTTTGTCATTGCTTCACCCAGACCTAAATAAAATTCACCGGTATTATATGAAGGACAATCTACAAAAACATCCAGTGACTTACCAACCATATTCTTTGCGAATAATTCCAGAGGGAAATAAATTGTCTGCCTGAACATACCTTTATCTTCAGCGAATATAGGAGCAATTACATTTACCAGTTGAGCCATGTTAGCCATTTTAACTATATCGGCATTCCGGATGAAAACGTTAAGAAATCCTCCGATCACCAGTGCATCCTCCAGATTATATTTTTCCTCCAGTGCCCTCGTTCCCTGCATAGTTTCGGTCGTTCTTGCCCTGTACCATACATTATATTCATCCCATGCAATGTACATTGGAGGTCTGTTCCCCCTGTCTGCATTCTGCATTGCTTCATTTATCATACCCCTTACTATATCGGTTCTTTGTTCCATAACCAGGGGGGTTGAAAGGAAATTATAATAGTTATCGTCCGGATTCCCTACATACATATGAAGGGCAATGTAATCCACAACCTCCTTAAGGTTGTTAATTGTAGTGCGGTTCCAGAAATCCGGATCGGCTTGAGGTCTGTAATTTGAAGAACCTGCAGCAATAAGTTTGATATCCGGAGAAGTAAGTCTCATCAATTTAGCAGCTTCCAGAGCTTTTTTGGTGTAGTCTTCCGCATTCAGGTGCCCCATCTGCCATTCGCCGTCCATCTCGTTACCCAGGCTCCAGTATTTAACATTATAGGGCTCCGGGAAACCGTGTTTCTTCCTGAGCTCGGCATAATAAGGACCCTCCTTTATGTTACAATATTCAACCCATCTCTGCGCTTCTTCAATGGTACCGGTCCCCATGTTAACCGACAGATATGGTTCGCTTCCTGCAGCCCTGCAGTATTTAATGAATTCATTTGTCCCGAATTCATTTGTTTCAAGTCTGGCCCAGGCAAGTTCCATCCTTGGCACTCTTTCATTCTTAGGTCCCACACCATCAAGCCAATGGTAGTTTGATACAAAGTTACCTCCGGGATAACGGATAAGAGAAACATTCAGCCCTTTAACAGCCTCCAGCACATCTTTGCGGAAACCATTAGCATCTGATAACTGTGAACCAGGTTCATAAATACCACCGTATACGCATCTGCCTAAATGTTCAACAAAATTTCCATAAAGGTTTTTATCAACATCGCCAACAATCCGGTCGATATCAAATTTGATCCTGGCGTTCTGCCCCGATATTGTGAGAGATCCTGAAAAACATAAAAGAATAACAAAGAATCCAAAATAAATTAAAACAGTTTTTTTCATGGGTATGCCTTTAAATTGTAAGTATTAAGAATATCTCATTATTTTATTTCTTTAAAAACTATCTTATCAATACTTGTCCCGCGACCTTCAACAACCAGTCTTAATAATTGCTGACCGGCATTTAGTTTAAATGTCTTTTTCACTATTTGCCAGTTCTGAGCTCCTTTTGTATTCGGAAGTGAGACAGTCCCTGTAATATCTGTTCCGTCTGATTCGAGCCGGAGTCTTGCATTATCAAAAGTTGAAGCTACATAAAAAGAAGCTTCATAGGTTGCGGTCTTATTTACAGTTACCGAATATGTCACCCATTCTCCCGGACTTATTCTGAATATATTATAACCTCCTGCAACACATTTTTCAATATCTACAGCTTCATTTGGACGATATTCACCGCCGGAATTTGCCGGATCTCTGTCAGAATAAGCTTCACCCGGGCAACCGGTATTGAAATCTTCAGCTTCAACGGTTCCCGGGATCCTGTTTGGGTTGAAAGCTTCAACTTTCAGGTCACATACCTCTAAAAGCTTCCATCCGAAAAATGGACCTGTCTTAGAATTTATCATTCCAGTCTTATTCCCTTCACTAACTGCTGAATCCACTGAAAGTACAAAGTCCGGATATTGTTTGTTTGAAATTTCGTAATATCCGTAATATGACGTTTCAATTTTCCACATCTGATCGTCTTTCCCAGTAACATCTGAAACTGAAAGGTTCTGGTCTGATGATCCTGAAGCAGTGCAGGTCAGAGCTTTATTATAATTCTCGCGGTTCAATATTTTATAGAGTCCCTTACCTGACGGTTCCAGTTTCCACTGATTTGCTGTTTCTTTTCTTTTACCTGTCAAGGTTAAATCTGAACCAACAACCAGAGTACCATTATTAACTCCCGGAACAATGTAATAACCGGGTGTGCAATTAAGATCAACGTACCTGTCGAGCTTTGGGATTTCCCCATCAAAGCTGAGTTTAACCACATAGGCCATTTCTTCAAAAGGGCGATCCGGTAAGGCTACTATTAATCCTTCAGCGGTTTGCCTGAACGATAACGACAGGTGTTTTCCTGCTTCGCCATTGATAAGTTCGGCAGATTTAAGGTTTTTGCAGTCAATCCTGTCGGTGGTTAAAGATGTTATAATGACTTCTTTCTGACCTTCTTCCCAGCCGAGAAGAATTGCATAGAGGACTTTGTTATCTTTCGACCTCGTAAACCGAATGTCCCTGGCTGATCCCTGAACCGGCGCACCGAATACACCCTGAGCTGCTCCCATTTTCATCGGACCTTCGCCATATTTTTCCCATGCTCTTGTGGAATATACAGCTTCTCCATATTTCTTGAGCCATGTCCCCATTCCAAGCAGAATGTCTTTCTGTTCCTGAGGTATTGTTCCATCCGCCATGGGGGAGATATTCAGGAGCAAGTTGCCGTTTTTACTTATCCTGTCAAGAAAACCGTGAAATATCTGTCTCGTCGAATAATATTGCAGACCCTCGGTGTAGCACCAGCTTGAAGAGCTGATGGCATCATCCGTAAGCCAATAATTTTCCGTAATTTCAGGAGGACCTCCGCGCTCATAATCGAGAACACCACATTTAGTGTTCAGTCCATCCTTGTAGGTCGCAACAACTTCTTTGTTCCAGTCATTTGCCCTGTTATAGTAATAAGATAAAAATCCTAGAAGAACAGAATCAGTAATTCTGTGCAGATTAAAATCCTGCCAAATAATGTCGGGTTTATAATTGTCAATAATTTCCTTATGCTTATTCAGCCAGAAGGTTTCATTTTCTTCCTTTCCCTGCTGTCCGTAAAGCTTTTGAAGTACAGGATCATTTGTTTTTGGAACTGAATCATAAAATCCGGTGATATTGTATGCATGATGCATAGAGAAGATCACTTTCATATCATTTTTACGTATTGCATCCGCTAACAAACCCACCAGGTCAAGTTTCGGACCCATATCTTTTGCATTCCATGGATTAATCTTGCTAGCCCACATTGAAAAACCATCATGGTGTTCAGCTACCGGTCCGGCGAATTTTGCACCTGCATCGGCAAAAAGCTGTGCCCATTCCTCAGGGTCGAAATTACCTCCTTCAGACTTTAGTTTAGGGGCAAATTGCACAAAATTTCCCAGTTTGTCCTTTGCTCCGGTAATGAAATTGCTGTATGGCCATTCAGTGGAAGTACCATAAATTTCAGTATGGTGACTATTCTCTCTTGATCCCCGGATATTCATATTTCTGGGATACCATTCATTCGCAAATGCCGGGGTTGCATACACCCCCCAATGGAAATAGATACCAAACTTGGCATCCTTGAACCACTCGGGAACAGGATTAACCTTTTCCAGTGATTCTAATGTAGGTTGAAATTCCTGCTTTGTAGTACACCCTGATATTATTAAGATAACTCCGGTAATCAGGAGGAATAAAATAGATAATTTTTCATTTTTCATAGCTGAGATATTTATGACTTAATATTCAATTATCATAAATTAATAAATCTTTTATCATTCAGGCAAACTGATATTATATCCAAGAATAGAAAGCATTTCAGCTGCATATCTTTTCCCCAGTTTCCTGTACCCTTCTGCGTTGAAATGAAGGTTGTCCCGTGAATCCGTGCATCCGCTTGAGGAGATCACATGTGAAGTGGGAATTGTTTGAGGTAGTGTTGCAATGATTGAATTCATACTTGCACATGCACCTCCCTGGTCTGCATGCACAACTTCACCTGCAAGGAGGGGTACAGATTTGGGATTTAAATTCAAATCTTTTATCAGATTATCGTAAATCGCTTTCACCTTTTGTGTCCACAAGGTATCGTTTGTATTTGACTCACCCTGATGCAGTAAAATGCCTTTGATAACCCCATCCTTCTGAGCCAGCTTTGCCAACTCCACCAGATATCCATAGGGATTCCCTCCGTATTCCTTTATAATACTCGTCATCCATGCCGGCGCAGTAGATATGTACGACTGATAATTATCTTTGTCGAAAAGCTCAATCTTACAGCCGGCTACAGATACATTAATCACCCCTACTTTTTTTCTCCCAGGAAGATTGGCTATTAAAGTCCTGCCAAAGTAATCGGCAGGTGTCAGACCTGTACGGCACCGGCACAAAGGCGGAACAGCAGGGTACCAGTTTCCTTTGGTCCTGCCCATGGTGGGGCAGTCAACAGCTGCCATAACCTGAAACCGCGGATCTACTGTTGTATCCTGTGCCTCAATACGTGCATTTCCTTCCATGTTTGATTGTCCGATACACAGAAATATGTAAAAATTCTTATCCTTTGAAAAGGCAGTGTTATTAAATAAGAGAAATACTGCAAATACTAATAATCCGGTTTTTAATTTCATAATGTATGTAATTTAAAATATTACTTCGCCCATTTGTCTCCCTCGGGTGTTCGTCGCCATGAAAAATAAGCATCCAGTACCTTAAGTGATCCGGCACTTGGTACCGGCCCCGTATGTGGTGTCTGGTTAAAGTGCATCACCACAGGGTTATTATCGCTGAAGGCCGGCCAAACAGGAAACCCTTCGCCGCTTGGATCACCTCGCTTGGAGAAGTTCGTCCAATAGGTAGCCATGGCATCCGAGATATCAAGGTCTGTCTTTGTAGTCTGAGGATTCGAGGCATCGAGATGCTGGAAGACGTAAGCCACATCCTGACCATGCGGTGAGCCGTATCCGGCACGAGGTGAGTCCTCCGGATAGTCGGGGTGTTGATCGAAATAGTAATAGAATGCTTTGGATTTTCCCATTTTTGACTGAAGCCGGGCCCATATCCATGTATGCCAGCCGAAAGCAGCGTCGCGTGCCAAATCCCGGGCGGTTTTGGGAACAGTCCCGGAAGCTGTAGGATAAGCCTTTATAAGGTCTTCCGCAAAGGGTCCGTAACGTGTCCGGACGCCGGCAATATATTCCTCGGGTGTTTTCGGAGGAGAGAAGCTTGCACCTTCGTCCGAGTTGTAGCCCACCAGAACTGGTGTGTCATTGAACCGGCCTGCCTCATATAGCTTATATTGATCATCAGGGATCACCAATCCATCGATAATAGGCCATGACATTCCAAGACCCCTGCCTGCCGGCAGTTTGTCGGCGTCGATCTTCCGAAGTTCAGCTATTGACGAAACTCCTGCGCTTTTGAGGTATGCCTGCCCGCCACGCTCCGCATCGGCAAGACGTTTCAGGTTCTCGCCTGGGAAGGTAGTGGGCCGTGGAGGGCCAAAAGAACCACCACTTTGTGAAATGGCCCCATGAAACAATCCTTTTGCCAATGGTGACACGCACAACATACTGACAGCTATTCCTCCTGCTGATTCACCAAAAATCGTCACCTTGTCGGGATCACCACCGAACGCAGCTATATTTTCCTTCACCCATTGAAGACCCGCGACCATATCCAGAAGACCATAATTACCCGAAACGCGATCGGGATTTTCTGCGCTCAATTCAGGGTGTGCCAGAAATCCAAGCTGGCCGACACGATATGCTATACTTACAAGCACCACCCCTTTACGGGCAAGGTTCTCACCGCTGTAATTCCTCTCTGATGTGGAGCCTGCACCAAATCCTCCACCGTAGATCCAGACGAGTACAGGGATAGGGTCACTTGCAGTTTTCGCCGGCGTCCATATGTTCAGATACAGGCAGTCCTCACTCTTTCCGGAGGGAGGGTTCCCTCCCTGTATAGGGCCCGGAGCAAATTTGTCAGCTTGCCGTACACCATCCCATTTCGCAGCTGGTTGAGGTGCACGCCACCGAAGGTCACCTACAGGAGGAGCAGCAAACGGAATTCCTCTGTAAACCGTCAGTCCGTTTTCGGATGTCCCCTGTAACAATCCGCTTTCAATTCTTACAGGTGCAGGTTGTTGTGCGATACATGGTACAGCGTAAAACACCACAAACATCGCAATGAATAAAATAATCTTCTTCATGGGTAAATATTTTTATGAGTGCTATAAATATCTTGACAAAACCTTGTTGTACTCATCACTATTGTTTCCTGTATTGATTTGGCTCTCCTGGTGTGGGAAGGTCGCTGGCTATCTGCGAACCGTTATCGTGGGCCATTGTCAGAGGCTTTGCAAGTGTGATACCACTACCAGATATCTGTGAACCGGATTCATGAGCATTTTTAAGTGCAGTGGTTACTTTGATAGTGTCCATCGGGATGATCATACCGCCACCGCCAAAACGTCTGCGTCCGGCTACTATTGAAGTGATAACGGCTGTCTCCATTTTTGCACCTGTGTTTATTGTGATTGTCTGACCGGCATTAAAGCCTTCTATGCCTGTAACAGGGATTGCTGTCGCTCCCACTGCAGTGGCAGTACCCACTGTTGTTGCTCCTGCGGTACCAATCTCAGCAATAACAGCTTTCTCGCTGTTCCTGTCTGTCCCGATTGTAATTTCCTGCCCGATAATAAAGTTGGCCACGCTGGCGGTCTTAATATTGTTTGCCCCATTTCCTGATCCTGCTGACAGCGTTGTTGTGTTCTGAAGCAGAAAATCACTGCAGTTATTGTCTGTGTCAGTTCCGTCAGGGAAGCGGCCCACGCTCTTGTTGTTATTTCCTGAAGGCGGGACAAATGGTCCTGTATTTCTTCCTGCACCCGGAGCTACTACCATGCAACCCCCCTGGTGTTGATCGCCTTCAAGGGTAGCGATCTCTGGACTTGTAACAGTGCCGTTAGCACTTGAGTTGCTCTGCCTGGATCCGTAAACTATTGCATCGACAACCACTACTCCGCCGGCATCCATCAAAGCGACAGATCCGGCAGATGATGAAAGAGGAGATCCATACCATTGATCAGGTTTTACGGAGCCCTGATAACCTGATGACTTTGCCATGGGATTGATCACAGCAGCACCGGCTTCATGATCACTTTCCAGAGTACTTCTGAGTGTTATACCACTTCCTAATGCCTGGACGGCATCTCCGCTTTTATGATCAAATCGGGTTGCCGGGGTAAAGCTTATACCCGTTCCTCTGTCTGAAACGTCTTCAGCCAGCATGTGGTCAAACTTAAGGGGCGCAGCCAGTTCCACTTCGCCAGCGTTGCCGCCGCCAAATCCACCCGGATCAAATCCACCACGGGATGGGGCCGTAACAATATTGATAATACGGTTGACACTTACTATTTCCTTGCGTGCGCCAGTGCCAATTGTAAGCGTATCACCGACCATCATATTGGAATTAGCAGCAACTTTAATTATAATATCACCAGCCTTAGCTTCCACGGCCAGAGTAGTCAGTGTTGCAGCCTTGCCCACCACTGTTACTGTTGCCACTTCATAGTTACCCCCCATATCAATGCCGATCTTCTGGCCGACCTCAAATCCGGTCGCGTTTGTGACAGGAAGGTTGGTTGAACCTGCAGGGATCGTAAGCCATGGACCTGTTGAAACGGGGACGAACACTATTGCCATTGGCGAGGCTGCAGTCCCGATATTTGCTATCATATTTTTCTCTCCGTCAATCTCAATTTGCTGACCAGCAATGAAACCATCTGTGCTTCGTACATTGATTATCTTTGCGCCACGGTTTGCAGGAGAAGCCAGTCCTGATCCTGCGAGGCCCAGCAGGTAAAAATCCTTAGCCTTAATTATCGTACCGCCGGGGATTGTCCCAAGCTTTACAGGAGCCCATTCACTCCGGGTGTTTAAAATAGTCCAGCCTGAGATATCAATATCAGCATCGCCTGCATTAAATAGTTCGATGAATTGGTTAGTGGGATTGGCGATACCGACGTCGAAGCGGATCTCGTTGATTTTGACCGGGTAAGCGTTGCGTAACCGCTGGGAGCTAATTGAGAACTGATCCTTCCATTCAGCTCTGCATGTCATGAATCCGGCACCTGTTGCAGATCCAGCGGTAACTGTAAAGTTTGCACTCACGCTTGCACCTGGTGCGATCCTGTTGCCGAATGTCATTGAGGGATTCTCTGTACCTGATACTAAAGCAGTCCACCCCTCAGGTACGGAGATGCTCATTTTAAGACCTGAAACAGTAGCTCCGGTGGTATTTGTGAATGTCCCGGTGACTTCCTGGGCCGATCCGGGGGTAAAAGTTGTTACACGCGATAAGCTAACCCTTTGAACATCATATTTTGCAGCCACGATGTTTTTTTGTACAGTTTTAAGTGTTTCTTCATCCGGATATGCTGTTATCATCACACCTTCATAAAAAGTACCGGCCGAACCATTGCCATTATCACCACCATTACCCATCTGAACGCCTCCCTTCCTGTGCATCGGGTAATACCAGTCGTTATCAAGTGAATGAGGACGGATGCCTTTGTAAAATGTTGCCAGGTCGCCTCCCTGTGCATCACCTCCATGTATTTCCCACTGATTCCCGCCGCCGCCACTGACCATACCTGTCACAAATTTCCAGGAATCAATTGTGGGATTAGCAACGTTTTGTTTTGCATCATACCCTGAGAAAAGACCCGCTTCCATGTCGGACATGATCCATGGGCCCGTACCGTTTCCACTACCCCATGCTGTTGCAGTACCGAAATAGACAGTTTCCATTGTACCTCTTCCTACAGCACGACTGTTTGTCGATGTGTTACCATAATTGAAGCAACAACCACTGTCAAAGTGTTTACCATCGCACACCATATATACGCCCTGAGGCTCATCATTGATAGCAAGACCAACAGCGTTATTATTTCTCAGACCCATACCGGGAATAATATATACTCCATAAGCTTTGTGGCCCATTATAGTAACAGGCGCCATATCCGCAATAGGAAGAGTGTTAAATCCGCCTTTTGCCGGTCCCCTGAATGTTCCCGGAGGTGCCTGAACGAGGTGGTTAACATTTCCGGACTGATCATAAATAACAGTGATCCAGCATAAATCATTTGCGCAGAATACATCCTGGGCATTTGCATCAGCATATCCGCCCGGGTCGCCTTTCCCTGGCAGAACTAAACCTATGTCCAGTGTCTTGCCATCCGATTGACGCATAACCTGGTATAGCGGACCATTGTAAGACTTGTATAAGGCGCGTGTTGTACTGTGGGCAGTCGCGCACGGAAAGCCTGCAGCGTTATATATATCACACGGACCTTCCGGTCTGACCTGGGTAACATTGCACCCTGTCCCGGCCAACATGATCACCATCATCATGGTGACAGGGAGTATGAACGCCAGAATAAGGATGATCACAAAACGATTTTTCTTTTCCATTTTTTTATTTATTATTTTTTGTCTATATCTTTATTTTGTGCAATTGAAATGCACATTTGTCGGTTTTTCAGTAGTCATTTTTAACTGCACTGTTTTTAGCGGTACATCACTTTCCATTTATATAAATTAAAATACAAATCTGATTTATTTTCAACTACTTAACAGGGATCTGAATCTGCGTAAATGAATGTGGCGGAAAACTGTGCCTTATACTATTCCCCTTGAACTTAATCTCTTTTGTTACAGTCTTGACATCCTCCTGAGTCTTAGTATTGGTTGAGTTGATCTTTTCTCCGTTAACCTCATTGACTTTTGCGCTTCCTGTATATTCACCTGACTGCAATATAATATCTGTAGTGAGTGCTTTCGTTTCATGCTTGTTGATCACATTCACAACTATCTCCTTTGCCGATTCGTTAAGTATAGCAGTTACATCAAGATAAGGGACATCCTTAAAGACATCACTGTTGTATTTTTCACTGTTTGTGTACACATCAAGGGATGTTCCCCTGCAGTTATGGGAATAGAGATAGAACGGATAATAAAGTGTATTCCTGTAATCTCCATCAGGAGAGTTGCCTGCAAGGGCTGTTATCATGGTAATATTAGCCATTTTTACTATATCGGCATGACGGATAAAAGAGTTCAGATGCTGGGCAAGCATCAATGATCCTTCAAGACTATTCCCGCGTGCACTGTATTCATCAAAAGAGATGTATATTGGTCTTCCTGATCCCGATTTCATCATCGCCTTTTCAATCAGCTTTTGTGTCATATCAATAATCTGATCTATCTCAAAGCCTAAAGACATCGTGTTAGAAAAGGTCTGTTCCCCTTTTCCTCTCAGAGCCTGTGTAGCATATCTGTGGACAGAAATGTAGTCAATAGAACCGACCAAACGATCCAAAATGTAATCATTCCAAACAATCCAACCTTCTTCCGGATCATAATCTGCTGTAACCCCAGGATAATTTGATGCACCGGACGCAACAAGCTTGACATTTTTGTCGACAAGCTGCATCAGTTTGGCCGCCTCGAGTGCAAATTTTACGTAATCCTCCTTATTTTTCTGACCTATCTGCCAGGGTCCGTCAGTCTCGTTACCAAGGGCCCAATATTTTACTTTAAATGGCTCCTCATTACCATACTTCCGTCTAAGGTCGGAGTAGTATGTTCCTTTGGGATAATTGCAGTATTCCACCCAGTATCTCGCATCATCGAGAGTGCCGGTTCCGGCATTGATACAAACAAAGTTCTCAGCCCCTATCAGCTTGCAGAATTTCGCATATTCATCTGTACCCATTTGGTTGCTTTCGATCGAATTCCAGGCAAGATCTGCTCTCTTTGGACGCTGGTCCTTCGGGCCAATACCGTCTTCCCAGTTGTATCCCGATACAAAATTTCCGCCCGGCCATCTTACAACCGGGACATTAAGCTCTTTAATAAGATCAATAAAATCTTTTCTGAAACCGTTCTCGTCTGCAAATTTAGAGCCTGGATCATAAATGCCGCGGTAAGCGGCCATGGACTCAAGAAAAGCACCATAAATGTTCGGATCAACTGTTCCGATCTTACGGTCAGGGTCAATTTTAATGACAGCCGTTTCCTGTGAAAGAACTCTTCCGGTTATCATTTCGCATAGGATCATGCAAATAAATAAAATTTTAGCTGTTTTCATAGTTGTCAGGTTAGTGTGAATTCGATATAAAAATAGTAAGATAAACCTATTGATCAAGATAAAGGAACTGCAAGGCTCTCCTGCAGAATCATAAAAAGGTCAGCAGCGTTGTAGGGTTCAGGTATTACCCATCGCGGGCCGAAAATCAGTTTAGGGATGCCGCCCCTTCCGTTCTGGATCGTCTTGCCGTAAATCTGAGTACATGTTTGTAAATACTGTTCTATCCAGGGGTCGGTCCGTGCGGCATCGAATGCCGTCTGACCAACCAGTTCAACCGCTTTCGCCATTGCGCTTTCAAGGTTTCGGGGGCGCCAGCTGTCACCTGACTCAAAGGTGAACATCCAGTTTTCAAAAGCAGGAAACGCTTCTTTTCTGGCAACCCATATTGTCAGTCCGATCCTTGCCAGTTCACATGAGTTTTTGAAAGCATCCGCATCCCGGGGGATGTAAGGATTGCACTCCGGATCCAATGGAACCGGACACAGTACAAATGCCAGCTTCCCATCGTATCGGCTAATAACCTCATCAAGCATGAAATGTATTTTCTGACAATGGGAACATTGATAATCAAAGAGCAAAGTAACAACATAGGGTGCATCAGGAGACCCAACCACTGGAGCAGTATTGTAATCGATTACAGACAGGTTACTCTGTGATTCACCGTCAGTATAAACGGTCCGTGGGGTTAGACCGATCTGAAAAGCTGCAATTAAACCTGTCAGGACCAGGCCGGTCAAAACCAGACCCATCGCGGGTAAAGGGCGGAAAATATTCCTTAATGAATAAGTATCAAATTCCTTTATCGCCCTCCAGGTGATGAGAATAGCCAGTAGCAGACCGGTAATGTGAGTTGTCATGCAGTAGGGACAAAACTCCCGAATGACCCATTTCTGTAAGATTGTGAACCATATGGCACTCCCGGCAACCGAACCGGCCAGTATCAACATTACACTCCAGGCCAGTCGTCTGACAGATAGCTCTGTTCCCTGATTAATAAAAAGGCTGGCGACAAATAATGCGAGGTACACCCCCATAGCCAGACCACTTACAGGGATGATCCCCATTATAGTCGACCACCGGCTATTGAGTACCTGTTGACAGGGGCTACCGTCGCCGCAACCGGCCATCGATCCGCCTGCCAGATAATGCCAGCTCATGATCGCACTCAGTACCAGAGCTAATATGTTCAATCCCGTTAGAACCAGGCGCCACCAGGGCCAGCTTTGTTTAAGACGGGTAATTTCACCGTAATCATTCATAATTAAATCCTCCTGCGTTTTGAAATGAAACACCCCGCGGCATTTGATTTTACTTTCGATCCACGGAGTGTTTTCAATATATTATTATAAACCAGCTTTCATGTTCACTAAGGCCTCCTTACATATTGATTAGGTTCACCTGGTGTCGGGAGATTACTTGCTAACTGCTCGCCAATTTCATGAGCTTTGGTCAGAGGAGAGGTAAGAGTAATACCACTTCCGGAGACCTGTGCACCCGTTGCATGTGCATATCTGAGCGGCCTTGTTACTTTGATTGTATCACCAGGGGTGCTTCCCGGGGCGCCAAAACCGCGTCTTCCGGGTGCGACGGAAGCTACAACTGCAGTCTCAAGGTTGGCACCAATACCGACACTTATAGTCTGACCTGTGTTAAAGCCTTCTACTCCTCTGACAAGGATAACAGTTGCGCCGGGTCTGGATGAAGTACCTACTGATGTACTGCCTGATGTTCCAACAGTTTCTATCACAGCGGTCTCACTAACTGTTCCTGAACCTATGATTATCTTCTGACCAGGGATAAAGTCTCCCACACTGTTGACTTTTATATTATTCGAACCCTTAACTGCCGGAGCTGACATGGTGATAACACTTTGCAGCAGGAAGTCACTGCAATTACTATCATCGTCTTTACCATCAGGGAAGCGACCTGCACTTCTGTCGGGCTGTACTGCCGGAGCCGCAGCTGCCATTCTGCCACCGCGGGCCGATACTGGAACAGTTACGAAACATCCGCTGGCACCCGCACCTGAACCGGCTTGGTATCCTTCTCCAGCCCACGGATCGACATGAAGACCATAGTTGAGACCATCAACAACATTACCATTGGCGTCGCGAAGTACCATATTCCCGGCTCTTGAAGAAAGAGCAGGACCTCCGAACCATTGGTCAGGAGCAACTGTTCCCTGGTAGCCTGCGGTTGTTACGTTGGCGTCAAGTACTACGGCATCTATTTCATGATCCATTGACAGAGGCTGGTCAAGCGTTATTCCCGTACCTAAAGGCAATACGGGTTCATTGCTTGAGTGATCATAGGCCGTCGCCGGTTCAAAGCTGATACCTGTTCCCCTGCAACTGAAGGGAAGATTGGATGAATGATTGAACTTCAATGGTTCGGCCAGATCGAGTCCGGTACCTGGATCCTCATTATCCGCTAATGGACCATTGAAAGTGTTGCGTACCGATTGCGTACCAACTTTCGTAACAGTTACCCACTCGATACCGTGACCTTTGCTGTCAATGTCCAGTCTTATTTTGTCACCAACTGATATGTTTCCGATCGGATAAACCTTGATATTTGTATCACCAGCTTTTGCATCCATAGACAACCATCCCTGTGTGCCGGGTTTTCCGACTTCGGTTACTGTAACCACTTCGTATTTTTCCATTGTCCTGTGTGTAACCGGGTATTCGGCGCCATACCCTATGCCGATCTTCTGGCCTGCCTCTATGCCTACAATACTGGCCACAGGCACATTGGTTGAACCTTTTGGGATTGTAATAACCGGTCCGTCAGGAAGAGGTTGCCATATTGTCGGTGGAGTGCCGGGTGCTGCTGAACGGATTCCTGTTGAGACATTTGGTGAAAGACCTGCTGCTGTCCCTACACTTGTGATCTTACGTTTTTCCTTATTGGAACCTTCACCGATCTCAATTTCGTCGCCGACCGACATACCTGTCGTGCTCCTTACGTATATTGTCGACTCACCCTTTTTCGCAGGAACTGCAATTCCCGAAGCAGAGAGACCTAACAGGTAGAAATCCCCTCCTGCAAGTTTAGTTCCTGCAGGAATATTTATAGATGAGAAAATGGGTATCTGTGTCTGATGCTGGGTCAGTGTCCAGTTGGATATGTTAACTTCACTCTCGCCGGTATTATATAATTCTATGAACGAATTTGTTGAGTTGCCTTGGGAACCGTCACTAATACGGAACTCGTTGATTTTAACGGGACTTACGTTACGTACCTTTTCAATTGCAATTTCAGATTCTGTACGGCCTGTACCGGAGTTCTTCCACGAAGCCTCGCCGATAAGATCGCCATTAAAGGCTGCCGAACCCGAAGTGACCTCAAAGGTCGCGGTCACCACCTCACCGGGTGCGATTGTTTCAGCAAATACCTTTGATGATTCACCCGATCCTGAAACCACCGATTTCCAGCCTGCGGGAACCGAAATGCTCAGTGTGAGTCCGTTCACAGGGGATCCTGTGGTATTTGTGAATGTAACTGCAGAGTTCTGAGAAGAGCCTGGTGAGAATGTCTGCAGGCCGGGAGGCATATCGATCGCATTTGCCGGAGCAAGTCCGAGACGCGGCACATCATATCCGGCAGCCACTATATTGGCCTGGAGCTTCTGGTTGGTTTCCTCTGTCGGGAAAGTACCGGCAGCTGTCATTGCGCCTTCGTAGAATGTTCCCTGTGAAGAGTTACTGTTGTCACCACCGTTGCCAAGGAGTATTGCTCCCTGCTTGCGCATGGGATCATAGCTGCTTATTAATTCCGGACGTGTCCCTTTTTGATTGATGATGCGGGGTCCGTCGAACATAATTTTCAGATCTCCATTCTGAGCGTCTCCGCCCATAGTTCTCCAGTGGTGTGGTTCGCCATCAGCTGTAGCTGTTACAAACCGCCACGTTATTACCGGCAGGTCTTTGCAGAATTTATCATTTGGAGATGGGTTAACGCAACCCACAAGGTTGTTTTCCTGGTCGGTCATTATCCAGGGACCGGGGGCCTGACCACGATACCAGGCAGTGGCGTTTCCGTAGTAGGTAGTTTCCATTGTGCCGTCACCGTCATCACGGCTGTCAATCTCAGCGTTTCCGTAGTCGTAACAGCAACCCGAATTGTAATGAAGGCCATTTACGACCCAATACTGACCTTCAGCCTGATCATCAACAGCTGTGCCAGCTGGATCATCTTCACGCATACCCATTCCTGGTTGAATAAAGACGCCGTACACTTTGTGGCCCATGATAGTAACAGGAGCCATGTCGGCAATAGGAAGGCTGTTGAATCCACCCATGACAGTTGGGCTGCCCGTTCCACCACGGGGTGCCTGAATCAGGTGGTTACCGGTACCTGATTGGTCATAGATGATTGTTATCCAGCAATAAGTATCGGCGCAGAATTTATCCTGGGCTGCTGCATCGGCATAACCACCAGGGTCTCCTTTACGCGAACGAACCACACCAATGTCGAGGGTTTTGCCATCCGACTGGCGCATAACCTGATAAAGCGGGCCATTATAAGATGCGTATAACGCACGTGTGCTGCTATGTGCAGCAACGCACGGACTCCCGCCTGCGGCATAGATATCGCATGGACCTTCCGGTCTGCCTGAAGTACTATTGCACCCTGTCACGGTCATCAGAATCACCATCATCAAGGCTGCAGGTATCACGAGCGCCAGAGAAAGGATGATTAAAAAGCGACTTTTCTTTTTCATATTTTTTTCTCCTGATTAATTGAAAGTGAGGTTTATTTGGATTTGTCGATTCCTGATTTCATTTATGTCAATTTACAAGGTTAGCATTAATTGCCGGAATTATTTATTAATATTTCATTTGACAATCTCTGAAATAATTCCCGATCGAATTCCTCCAGGCCTGTGATGCCGTGCAAATGGTTAACTGAAACCCACGGCAGCCAGCTCCGGTGAGATCCGTTGCCTCTGTTCCTGCCCATACTCCAGTTTTCCTGCTGCCACCCTGGTCCAAGAAGATCATATGTTCGACCCGGGATTGCAAGCATTGCCTTCGTATTATGCAGAAGGATACGGGCTACATCAAGGTAGTGTTCATCATTAGTATACTTATATAACCTGGCGTAAGCGGGTACTGACCAGGCCATATATTGGTCAACTCCTGATCCGCGTGCAGTTATGCCATTAACTCCGGTGGTAGGTACACCCGGTTTCCAGCCAAGCATCGAAGGATCTGCATCGACAGGCATAGGGACATTCCAGATCCATATCCAGCTCTCGGCAAAATTCGCTGCTGCTTTGGCGCGTTCAAGCCACTTATTGTCTTTTGTATTTTCATATAGTGCAAGATATCCTTCAAGCGCAAGCATTCCGGCCTCTTTATCAGTAACATTAGCATTGTCAGTGGCTCCTCCTATGAAAATGCCCCGGCTACCATATGTATTCCATGTATATTCACCTGCACGTATTGCACAGTCGAGATATTTTTGCTGACCAGTCTCTTCAGTAAGTCTGACGAGAAGGGGTACAGGAATGCAACTGCTTGTCCCAGACTCTTCTCTGGGGGTACCCAGTCCTGCGTTCCAGCTTCTTGGAAAGGAACCGTCGGCACGCTGCTGCGGTATCAGCCAGTCGCCGAACTGCTGACACCAGGCCATCCATTCCGGGTGTTCACGTCCGGATTTTCTTTCACGGCGGATAACATCAATCAAACAACGCAGATCTTCCGATGGTTCTCTGATTGTAACTATCCCTTCAGACTGACAATCCGGCTGCCCGGTCAGTAAATTGAAACCGGTACCTGCCGGAGGAGCCATTGGTACTATACGGACAAAACTGTTTATTATCTTTAATCCCAGTTCTCTCATTCTCTGACCGCGCGGACCAGGATCCCGATCCCCTTCCTGTAACAGCTGATCTGCAGATTCTATTCCCTTCGCAACAAAACCCATTATTATTTTTGGCCAGCGAGCCAGTTCATTTGCCTTGGGGTCGAAATTAACATTCAGGGTACGTGCCAGAACCTGCATATTTCTTAATTCCTCGGGAGTCGGGATGGATCGTCCGGTACCATCTACAGGACGGGCCTGAGCTGGCTGTGCGGGCCGGGGCTGTTGTCCGGGAAGCACTGTATTAACAGGCATTACCGGAGGACCCGGTAAAGAAGTTCTTCGATAAGAACCAGGGTTTCCGGTAACAGCATCATAAAGGAACCCTACACCAGCCATATCACCTACAACAAGGACATGATCCGCAAGATGATCTATCATAGCACGACGGGCAATTTCGATATCAATTGGTGTTAACTGGGGTCTCAGACTTTCCCATGCCCAGCGCCAGGCATCCCGTACCATTGAGTTGAAAGATTCACCCTTACTCAAGCGAAAGCCTACCTGATAGTTCTGGGTAAAACCATTCATGACAGGATTATATCTGTGTTTAACTACTCGGGTTGGTTTAGTTGAACCAGCAGGACCAAATCCTCCCGAGAATTCATTGGTTGTACCCGGCATCCAAAAGCCAAACTCAACACCACTACCCGGTACTTCACGTGCCCCAACAGCGCCGAATCTGATCTTTTCGTCAATTACCGGTGTGGTAGCAGGAGCAGTGGTCTCTGCCTGTGTGGTTGCACCATCAGGAGCGAGATCCAAGACCGCGGCCCAGTTCCCGTTTTTGAAAGAAAGACCAAATAAAGGTGCAGAAATATAATCTTCTCTTATCGAAAAACATTTTGAGTTATAAGCCAAAGTACCTCCCGGTGAAGTTTCTCCATCGTAAGTGGGATCACCGTAAAGCACATCCGGGGCGAAATAGTTTATATCCTCCCATTTAACTGCCGGCTCAGTTGATAACCTTATAGCTGAAAGAAATCCGGCATCGTTTTCGGAGCCGTTAACTAAAACTTTCCTGTCGACAGACAATACATCTCCCGAAATGCTCCAATTGTCCTCAATTATAAAAGTTACTCCATTACCGTCTCCTATCTGTGCCTTTGAAATCATAACACCTGCCTCATTTTTCACTGACTGATAGCCTTCAGCAAGCTGTATTATATTTTCTTCACTTTTGAAAACTTCAATTTGTGCAGGTTTCTGGTTTAAAAGTAAAGGAAATCCATTCCCTGAAATTTCAATTCCCCAATTACCTGTTGTGTCGCGTACAAATGAGATCATCGAACCAGATTGTAACAAACCAAGTTCCATCCGGTTGCGATCGTGGTTACATTCCGGAAGAAGGAAAAGACACAATCCAAGAAAAATGCTGCTTCTGATTATTTTCATTGGTCCTGTTTATAAGTGCAACGTCTTTAATTTTATGTTTTGGCTTGGGTAAATTAATTTTGTATTATTTCAGGTTTTAACATAATAATCATAATCCCATATAATTATCACTGATTTTCATTGGATCCATATTATTCGGGTTTTAAAATCCTCCAGTACATCATATACCTTGAATCATGTATCATAAAAAATGGTTCCAGGATCATATCGTCATGGGGGTTAAGGGCAGAGGCGGGCAACTTAAAAACAAACGGACTGTTTTTAACAGGGATAAGCAATTCCGGAGCTTTATCGATGTATGCATTCAAAATTGCCGGAGCTTCATCAACAGGAAGTTTTTCTCCCGATGCAATATGTCCCCAGCGGCTGTCGTCGGCAATCAGCCCTTTCAGGTCTTCCGTACCTGTTTTTGCTGCAAGCAGTATCGGCCCGTGCATAAATGCAATGTAGTCGGGCACATTCGGCATTTGTTCTGTTGTATTACGCATTGGCAGCTTTATTTGTACCCTGTCTCCCGTTTCCCATTTACGTGCTATAGAAATATACGAAGAGGGATGCTCCTTGTATCTGACAGACTTTCCATTCAACACTATTTCAAGCTTACCGTCTTCTACCCATGAAGGGTAACGGATCATCAGAACAAAATGCGAAGGCCTCCCTTCTATAGTGATACTGGTGCCCCCTTCGTATGGGAATTCCGTTTCCTGTCTTATTTTCAACCCTTTTTCCTTCCAGTTAAGTTCTGAAGCTATAAAAAGGTTCAGGTAGAGTGAATCATTATCATGCGTATATATGAATTGATTATATTTTCCGTGGTTTTCCATACCGCTGCCTACACAGCACCACATTGCCTCATTCGGGGTTGAATAAACACGGTAATGCCTTGGCCGGGCTGGTGTAAAATAGACATATCCTCCATGCTCCGGATGCTGTGTTGACAATATATGATTGTAAAGTGTCCTTTCATAGTAATCAACGTATTTTGCATCTGGATCGGATCTGAATAACCCTTCAGTGAGCCTGAGCATATTATAAGAATTGCATGATTCCGGGCCCTGAACTTCATTTACGAAATCAATACATGAAGAAGAATCCGGAAAGTGTTCTCTCCTGCTGTTCCCTCCGAAAGCAAGGCTTCTGTCGGTGGTGACTGTCTCCCAGAAAAAACGGCCCGCTTCAGCAAAAGTCATATCATGATCCAGCTCGCCAATGCGCTGGAAACCTATCGCCTTCGGTACCTGTGTATTGGCGTGTTTGTTATCCAGATTATCGATCCCGGAAGCCATAGCGTCCAACAACATCCTGTGTGAAAATCGTTTTGCAGCAGTCAGGTATTTCTTATCATCTGTCATCTTATATGCATCAGCGAATATTTCATTCATTCCTCCTTGTTCAGTATCGAGCATTGACTGCATCTGTTCGTCGGAGAGGACAGAAGTGATATCTATTCCCCAGTCACAAAATTTCAGGAAGATATCTTTAGCATTTTGATCCCCTGCATATAACCAGGCATCTCTCAGTCCGGCATAAATTTTATGTACATTATACCATGGCACCCATGCCGACCTGTATACTTTGAAATTTCCGTCTTTGAGAGTGCTCCAGATGGCATCGCTGTTAGGAACTCCGCCGACATATCCCTTTCCCCAGTCCGGGTATTTTTTCCCGTTTGCCTCCTGGCATTCCCTGAGTTCGGTGATAATATATTCCATTCGTTTCCTGCATTCCTCATTATTTACCGAAGCATAATTCATAGCAAGTGCTGTAAGATAATGACCTGCTACATGGCCATCCAATCCCTCCCAGTTAGGATACAGCTCAGCTTTTTTGGTAAGGCCTGCTTCTTTCCTGAAAGTGGCGAACAGCCTGTCAACATCATATTCCAGGAGTACTTTAATATTCAGATCACGAGCTTGTTTGAACGGACCGTCAAGCAAGGTTACATCCCCCAGAGGGAACATATTCCTGTAAAGCGCCTCCTGGGCGCTGGTGGAGATGCTTATAAGCAGGAAAAAAATAAGGATACAATAAATAAAGTTCAGTTTAATCATTTGACATAATTTACTATTATCATAAAGGAACCCTGCTATTATTGTTGCATTGTCTGATTTCTAAAGAGATTTGGATAAAAGCGATAATACAGGAGATGGCGCCAGGTAATAAGATCGTGAGCGCCTCTGGAGCCTATGTAATATTCATGCTTTACATTAAGCTTTACCAGATCATTATGTAATACCTCATGCCTTGCTCCTGGCCTGGTTTCATGAGTTCCTGCCCCCACAAAAAGGTAATCGAGTTTCGAGTTTATATCGGGATCCTTTAGAGAGGGGGTCTGGTCGACCGGAATAGCTGCGCTGAGGATCCCTATTGATGCGAAAAGGTCAAGGTTGTTTAAACCTACATACTGTGCATGCCTGCCACCCATCGATAATCCGCTGATTGCTCTTGCATGCCTGTCTTTTATGACACTATAGTTGCTTTCAACAAACGGTATGATCACCTCTTTAAATTCCCTTTCTATTAATTTAAAGGTCAGATCAGTATGCTGAGGATGCGAACGATGTACAACCTGATTGTTCGGCATTACTATTATCATTGGAACTGCTTTGCCTTCAGCAAGCAAATTATCCATTATGAAGTTTGCCTGCCCATGCATATACCAGGTCTGGGCAAGATCGCCGGATCCTCCCAGAAGGTATAATGTCGGATATTTCTTTGACTTATCATATCCGGGAGGAGTATAAACGAGCATTTCCCTCTCACCGTTGGTGACATCAGAATGATAAAAATGGGTTGTAATTGCTCCGTGGGGAACATTTTTGACATCATAGAATGCAGGTCCGTCACCATGAACAAAAAGCATGCTGAACGGGGGCATAGCAGCAAAGCCTGCGAAACTATTATTTGGATCGACTACTTTTACTCCATCGATTATAAAATAATAGAGATATATATCCGGAACCAGGGGGCCTATCTTAAGCGTCCACAAACCATCAGCTCCTTTAGTAAAAGGCACCTGCTTGCCGGCTTCTTCTCCCACGAACATTGTTCCGGTAAGAAGTAATTTTGATACATCAGGTGCTTTCAGTCTGAAAATGACTGTATGATCATCAAGCACTTCAGGAGAGTTCACATTTGCAGAAAAAGGAACAAGGTTTTCCTTATTCTTCTGAGGATCCCAATCCAGGTTAATATGTGCCTGCTGAGCAGCAACATATAGAAGAGAGGGTATAAACAGGAGGAATATTAAAAGCAGTTTTTTCATAGTATATAATTTAAAATGTTAATTAAAATTGAGTTGTTATTTGAATAACAGCTGAGTAAAATTATAAAGATTGTTTCTCCAGACAGGCCATGTATGTCCTCCCGGATATTCACTGTAAATATATTTTATTTTTAATTCATCATATTTTACAAGCATTGCTTTGCTATTTGGATTGGCGCCATCCTCAATGCCTCCTGTGGCAATCCACAGAAGCTTCAGGTTTTGCTTTATCGTTTCGATATTTTTAGCGAGGAATTCATACTGCGTTCCGGCCAGTTTATTGTCTGACGGGATCCTCCAGCCCGAGCTGAAAATTCCGAGGTATGCGAAAACATCTGTATTATTGAATCCTGCATATAGCGTTTGTAATCCTCCTGCAGATAATCCGGCGAGAGCCCTGCTTTTCGCATCTGCCTGGGCGCGGTAATTCTTTTCGACAAATGGGATAATACACTGTTTCAGCTCCCTTTCAAACATCCTGTAAACGGCATCTCCGGTTCCCTGTGCATCGATATTACCGTCAGGCATCACTATAAGCATGGGTCTTGCCTTGTTTGCGGCTATAAGATTATCCATTATAATATCTGTCTTGCCCTGGGTTGCCCAGCCTCTTTCATCCTCTCCGCCACCATGCATAATATATAGGACCGGATATTTTTCATTTATATTCACATCATAGCCGGCAGGTTTATAAATATAAAACTGGCGCCATTTATTCAGAACAGTTGAATAGTATTTTTTTATACCTATTTCACCATGAGGCACATCCTTAACTTTGTAGTAATCGTCCCCCTTAAACGGAACTTCAATTCCGCTTGCCATTCTGCCCATCCCGTAATATGTTTCACTGGCCGGATCAGCGACAGTCATTCCATCGACAATAAGCGAGTAATAATGAAACCCTTCTGTCAAAGAATCAGTAGTAATTTCCCAAATACCTTCATTGTTTTTAATCATGTCGTATCTCTTTCCAAGGTCAAGCTGCATTTTCTGCACACCGGGTGCGTTTATCCTGAAAAGTGCCCGGCTGTCGGGTAAAATCTGCGGGAAGTTTGCACGTCTTACATTCGAAGGAGCAGCCTGCCCAAGCATGCTGTACTTGTTGAACCTTGAAACATCCACCGGTTTAAAAAGCAACTGTGAAAACATATAGAGGGAGTTTTTCCATACTTTGAAATCGTGGACTCCAGGCATGATGTAATAGATATGCGGAACATCGTTCCTGTTCAGATAATCATGTGTCCGCTGGCTGTATGTAATGAGACCATCAGCGTCGCCGCATGATATCCAGAGGATCTTAAGCTTTTTCCTCGCTTCTTCAGGATTGGGAACAAGCTGTTCAGGAGGCTTTGTATTTGGAGCGGAAGAAAATCCGCCCACCCAGGCAAATTTATCAAGATTGCCTAATCCGAAATTCAAAGACTGACCGCCACCCATCGATAATCCTGCAATAGCACGGTGTTCTCGATCCTTAATAACCGGGTATTTCTTTTCAATAAACGGGATAAGATCGTTTAAAAGATCTTTTTCAAATACGGCAAATCCCTGTACCCTGTCGGGAGCCATCATATTCCCTGTTGCCCGGTCATCCTTTATAGCCCTTCCGTTTGGCATCACAACGATCATCGGTTCAATTCTTTTTTCAGCATAAAGGTTATCAAGGATTACCTGTGGATTTCCGCCTTTCAGCCATTCTTTTTCATCTCCTCCGATACCGTGCAGCAGATACAGGACCGGGTATTTCTTATTCTTGGAATAGCCCGGAGGGGTATAGATCAGGGTTCTTCGTTTTGTCGCTACAGTTTTCGAGGTATAATAAACGCTGTCAATTTTACCATGGGCTATATCTGTTCTGGGAACATCATATCCCTGAGGAGCTTGTTTTTCGATCTTCTCCCTGAAAAGCTGCTGCAGTGTATTTGTCAGATATAGTTTGCAATTCATCCAGGTATGGCCTCCGGGAACAATTAAAGTTTCAAGCTCAAGGCCTTTTCCCTTAAACATTGCAATAACTTCCTTAGTATTTTCATAAAGGAAATCTTCTGTAGCTATACTTATCGTAAAGAGTTTAAGCTGCTTGTTCATCAAAGCTGCATCGGGCGACCAGTTACCGAAATTACTTTTATATTCAGGCGTTGCAGTATAAGGTGCATATGAGCACACATATGCAAACTTATCAGGATTGGTCAGCCCGATATTAAGCGTCTGTCCTCCTCCTACCGAAAATCCCGCAACAGCCCGGTGTTCACTGTCAGTCAGAACAGGATAATCTGATTCAACAAAAGGAATAATATCATTTACAACATCCTTTGTAAATCCATCTGCCGGCCCGGGCATAACATTTGCATAAGGCATCACAATTATCATTGGTGTTGCCTTTCCCTGTGCTATAAGGTTATCGGCTATCAGGTTGGCACGTCCCACTTTTGTCCATGTTTCTTCAGTATCAGAACCGCCATGGATAAGATAGAGCACCGGGTATTTTGTGTTACCATTAACATCAAACCCCGGAGGTGTATAAATGACAAGCCTGCGGGTCCTGCCTAATGTTGAGGATTTATAATACCTGTAGCTGATTTTCCCGTGGGGAACGTTTTGAAGGGAATGGATAAGCGGCTGGTCTCCGGGGATATCTACAAGACTGAATTTAAAACGTTCATTTGCAAAAATGAGAGTATTATTGGGATCAGTAACCTGAACGCCATCCACAATAAAACAATATGGATAAATGTCAGGCTTAACCGGATCGACTTTAATGCTCCATAGCCCTGACTCATCTTTTGTCATAGGTGCAGGCTTTGCCAGCAACTCAGAGCTTAGAATAACCTCAGCAGCATTACGGGCATTAATCCGGAAGGTAATACTGTGATCGGGATGGACTTCTGGTGAAATTACCGAAGGAGGTCTTTGAGCCAGGGCCTGAATGCTGGTAAAGACCGTTATAACTAGTATCAGAATTATCTTGTTCATTGCTGTTTATCTGTTATTTAAATAGTAATTGAGCAGTTTCGGTCAGGAACAACTTTGTGTTCATCCATGTATGGCCTCCAGTTGTTATCAGGCTTTTGTAGTTAACATTTTTTGATTTAAGGAAATCCATGAAATCAACTGCTTGCTTGTAAAGGAAGTCTTCATTTCCCACACTTACCCAGAGAAGTTTTAACTGGCTGTTCGTACGGTCAGGCTTTTCATAGACATGTTTGTAAGAGGATTCCATTTCTTTATTTGTAAGATATGCGCTGTAGCAGCATATCCATGAAAATTTATCGATGTTTCCGAAGCCGGTCCTGAGAGTCTCGCCTCCGCCTCTTGAAAATCCTCCGACAGCCCGGCTATCGCCATTGCTTATTGCACGGTAATTCTTTTCAATATATGGTATTATATTATTTACAAGATCATTCTCAAAATTCTTTGCCCTCTGGACAGCCTCTGTCCCTTCCCTGTCAGACGGGTCAGCCGGTTTGGGCAGGCCCTTCTGGGCCGCGATTGTACCTTCAACGTTCCCGTAAGGCATTACAATTATCATAGGTCTTGCTTTGCCTTCAGAGATCAGATTATCAAGGATGAAGTTAGCCCTTCCTACTTTGAACCATGTTTCTTCAGTATCTGTTGTCCCTCCGATCAGGTAGAAAACCGGATAGCTTTTCGTAATATCCTTTTCATAACCTGGCGGTGTATAAACTACAAGGGAACCGGTCGTTCCTTCTGCAGAAGGATAATACTCATATGTGACAGTTCCGTGGGGGACATCTTTTAATGAATGGATCAATGGAGGATCCCCGGGTACATCAAGAAGGCTTGCTTTAAACCGTTCATTCGGGAAAAAGTCAACATTACCCGGATCCATTACCTGGATCCCATCCACGATAAAATTATACGGGTAGATATCCGGTTTCACAGGGCCTGTCGTTAAAGTCCAGATCCCTGTAGCATCCTTTGTCATTGCAACAGGTCCTTTCTCAAACTGAGTACTCAGCATCACATTTTTTGCTGATGGAGCACTGTAGCGGAAAGTAACAGTTTTGTCTGGATTCACCTGGGGTGACCTGGCGAGAGGGCCTGTTGGCGGTTGCCCTGATGCGATGCAGGAAATACACAAAATTATACATGTATAAAATGAGTTAAGAATTTTTCTTTTCATTTTTTCATCTTTTTTAATATTGAAATAGTCTTTATTTTTTATTTAAGAGCTTATCTTAACAACTGACAGTAAGTATTTCTTTTTGAAGTGAATAAGGAGAACATCGTATCAAAATCAACATATTAATTATTTTGAGCTGCCGGTTTTACATAAGGTTCAAGTTGATTTCTGAATTTTATAATGAGTTCTTTCAGGGCTTTTATGTCGGCTTCTCCCTGCCTGAGCATTTCAACTTCCAGTGTAGGAGGAATTCTCATTGCAACAAGTTCTCCTGATTCCAGAAGATGGGCTGCAGTTTCAGCAATATCCAATCCGTCATTCCAGTCCGGCTCTGAATTTTTAAGCCACTCATTACTCCGGTCTGTTATCCTGGTTACCCAGCCTTCATTATCTGCAACAGCAGGCAGTATATCCGGAGTCCGTTTGCGGAAGTATCCCATGATTGCCGCAGCAATTGACGGATCACGCACACTGCCGTCTTCATAAAATACGCCATGAACTGTTCCCCATCCCTGCCGGACGATCATAAGTTCCCAGATATACCATCCCACATGTGCATTCATGTGTTCCTGCAGGGTAATATCATAAGGATTGGCACGGGCAATACATCCTATTTCGCCGTTTATCAGGGGTTTATTCACTTTTGCAGCAAATTCTTTCGCCCTTGTAATGTTATTCCTGATCTGTTCACGAGTCTGCATATAGTCATGAAACTGCAGAACATCTACATAATCAGCCATCTCGATCATGCCATCCACAAAAGCCATACCGATCGTCACCGGGGTAGTCGGGATCGAGTTCGTGAAATGCTTTTGTCATGAATTTACAGTTCTCAAAATTCCTCATAACTCTTTCTCTCGGAACCTGAGGATAATCTGGTTCATTCATTACGTCCCACATTGCAAGTCCGGGCTCATCAGAAATAGCATTAACAAGGAAGCGGGCCCAATTCCTGGCCTGGTAACGCAGTGATGTATCCCTCACCCATGGCCCGCCCTGCAGAACAGGCATGACTCCTATATTTCTTGTATGACATGCGCGTACAAAGTGCTTCAGCTTAGCCGGAAGAGCAGCGCTGTCCTCGGTATAAGCCTGATAAGGGACAAAAACTCTGACCTGATTAAGATTGAGGCCTTTGGCAAGATCCATATCAAATTCTATTGTTGCTGAATCGTATTTTACCCAGCAATCAAGATGATGACGCGGAGCCACAACATTTGCAGGAGTATAATTGAAACCCCTTATCAGTGAAGGATCCCTGGGTCCGGTAAAATCAAATTTTGAAGGTACTTTATCCTTGCCGGTACATCCAGCCAGGATAAGGATCAAAAAAAAGCAGAGGGGATAAGTCAGATTTTTCATTGTCATTGTAATTAACAGGTTTTGTACCATGGAATAAATATATTGGAAGCGACTTCTTCAATATCAACATATTAATCCTGCAGAAATTTTTATTTTTAATAAAGGTAGCAGATAATTTTAAATAAGTGTATATATTACATTTAAAATGTATTTGATTATCAATGTTTTGCTTTGAAGCTGAGACTTCAAAGCTGAGACTTTGTCAATAGCTTCCTGAATCTGATGGATAACAGGTAAAATTAAGAAATAATTGAAAATTTCTTCTGCGGGTATAATAAAAATGTTATAAGCCGTGGAATAGTTTTATATGTATTCTTCAATAGTGTCCACTTATTTAGTTTTTAAAAATTAACGCATCAGCAGTAATTTACAATTTTAAAATTTGGATAAATGTGGACAAGACATAAACGCAATGCATAATATCAGAAAAGCCGCCTCATTTCTGAAACGGCTTCACTCTTAATTAACATAAAACCTATGGTTATTGCGGCATATTCGGGTTTCTTTCCCTTTCTTGTTGCGGAACAGGAAGAATAAGCGACTGCCAGCCTGTATAGCCCGGTTTGCCTTTTACAAAACTGGCACCTTTTTCCCAGCGTTTCAGGTCTTCGCGTCTCCATCCTTCACCATAACCTTCAACATAGCGTTCGTGTTCGATTGCCTGCATTAAAGTCCATCCTTTTTGACTCATTAATGTTAACACTGGTGGCAATTGACCGAGAACACCCAGACGGGCGCTATACAGATGCGACTGGTCGCCGGTCATAACATTATTTGCCCTGTTGCGAACCTGGTCAACCCAGTAAACACCACTGTTTACATCGGTCGCAGTAAGGTTTGAAGGACTGGTATTTGCAAGACATTCAGCATAATTCAACATAATATCGGACAGGCGTAAAAGTCTTAAGTTAATGACTGTACTGGTAGCATTATTACCCGGTAAACCTACATCGCTTTCATGCGACCTTTTACGAATTCCAAAAGAGCCATAAGAATCTAAACCACCTATGTTATACGTTGTTGCAATTCTTTCTCCGGCTGCATTAAGAAAATCAGCACCATTACCCGTTTTACGGCCGGTGTAATCAACTCCATCAACCCAGTACCATCCCTGGTCTATCCAATCAACTGTTCTTCCCTTAAGTGTGAGATTTATACCGTTAGGTACACCCAAAAAAGTTGCGTAAACTCTGTAGTCATAAACAGTAGTGGGTTGCCCGTCAATGGTTTCTGTCCATCTTTCAAAATCGTCGAGTTTATAGGTAGGAACTGCAAAGTTCCACCCAACCATACCTGCCCATGCATTATGATCGTTAAATGACCAGTTCTGAACTGCTCCACCGCGTTGGTTTGAAGGTGTAGTTACATCGGTTAATTGAACTTCGAAAAGCGATTCGCTGTTATTTTCTCCGGCATTGGTAAAATTAGCCCTGTAATCGCCAAGTGTATATGTGCCATAAGCAGGGTCGCCCACTCCGGGAAGTATTTTTTTAAATTCGGCTGCTGCTTTTGCATAGTCTTTATTATTTAAATACAATTTACCTAACAACGCTGTGGCAGATCCGCGGCTTGCCCTCCATTTTCCATAACCAGGTGTGGTGTTGGTACCCTTTACCAAAAGCTCCTGTGCCTTTTTCAAATCGGCTTCAATAAATGCAAATGTTTCTTCTTTAGTCGACGGAGCCTTGATAAATTCTTCACCGGGATTTAAAACCTGTGTATTTCTCAAAACAATTATATCTTTTGGGAAATAATCGAATAAAATGTAATAGTAATACGCCCTGAGAAAATAAGCCTGCCCCTCCATAACGTCTAACTCCTCCTGAGTAAAATTCGCGTCGAGTTCCTTGGCCAGTTTCATATTATCTAAGGCAGTATTTGCACGTTGTATGGCTGCATACCAGGCGTTCCACGTACCATTAACGTCGTTACCATTAATATAAAAGTTACATATGTTGCCCCATGGTAAAAATCCTGCTGCTTTTGGGGTTTCATAAAGATCATCACCAAGAACATTATGCATAACGATGGTCCCCCCCCATGTATTACCATATTCAGAGCGAAGCTGCGTATAAGCTCCAACAAGCGCTTGTTCAGCCCTGGCTTGTGTGGTGAAATAAGAACCGGGATCATAGCTCGACTTATCTAAATCTTTAGTTATAAAATCTTCAGAACAGGACACAAAAAACAGTATCCCTGTGATGAATAAAAGTATTTTAGTTTTCATCTTCATAATGTTTTAATGTTAAAAATCAACTTGAATACCCATAAGCAGAGAACGAGCCTGTGGATAATATCCATTATCGATACCCCTTGCTGTACTTGAGTTACCAGTGGCATATCCCGAACCTATTTCCGGGTCGTAGAACGGATACTTGGTCAATGTTAACAGGTTACGGCCTGTGAAATAAACTCTTACATTTTCAAGCTTAACATAGTCAACCCATGATTTGGGCAGGGTATAACCCAACGTAAGGTTTTTCAATCTTAAGTACGAACCGTCGTAAAGATACCTGTCAGAAATGAGCCTGACGTTACCATTGGGGTCGCCCCGAACAGCCCTGGGTACATCTGTATCCGTATTTGTGGTTGTCCAGCGGTTAGTAGCGTTTTGGCCCAGGTTAAAGTTGTTGTGCATACCTTCGGTCCATGCTAATAATATACCCATAAGGTCGTTACCCTGAACACCCTGGAAGAACATTGTAAGGTCTAATCCTTTATAGTCAGCAGATAAGTTAATACCATACGTAAAATCAGGAGCAGGGTCGCCAATATAATCCATATCACTGGCACCTATTACTCCAACCAATTTTCCTTCTGCATTTGGTTTTTTAACAAATTTTATATCACCAGGAGCTGCATTAGGTTGCATTTTAGCTCCATTAGCATCCTTATATGCATCAATTTCAGCCTGAGACTGGAATAAGCCATCTGTTACATAGCCATAGAACTGACCGATAGCACGACCGGCTTCTGTACGGGTTGTTGCACCAAATTCAACATTACCAGCGGATATAGCCTGACCGGCCAAATCGAGTACTTCGTTATAATTGGTGGTTAAGTTCGCGCTGATTGAGTAATGAAAATCGCCTGTGACTTTACGATAGGTAGCCATAAAT
Source organism: uncultured Bacteroidota bacterium (assembly GCA_963843415.1). GTDB lineage: Bacteria > Bacteroidota > Bacteroidia > Bacteroidales > VadinHA17 > LD21. The sequence continues at coordinate 70,921 of CAWJKD010000003.1, read as the reverse complement.
TCCCAACCTCTGTTTAAAATAGATCCATAATTTCGGTTAATTGATCCACTTGAACCGCTTGATCCAGGAACTGGAACACCTACAAGCATATCTTTGGTCTTTTTATTGTAGAAGTCAACTTCAACCGATAAAGCATTTTTAAAGAAACCTAAGTCGACACCCAAATCGAGCTGCTGAGAAGCCTCCCATTTTAAATTCGGGTTTTTCGTCAAATTTGAAACTGTTTGCCCAACCAGGCCAGCAGTACCATCACTATAATTCGATGCGCTCAAAACAGGTATGTAACTGTATGCACCGATTGGCCTGTCGTTACCTACAACACCAAAGCTACCCCTTAGTTTCATACGGCTTAATTGAGTCGATGCTTTTAAACCGTCCATAAACGACTCTTCGCTTATAACCCAGGCGACTGAAGCTGATGGGAAAGTACCCCACTTGTTGCCCGTGTTGAATTTGGACGAACCGTCACGACGAATGTTGGCTACTAAAATATATTTACCTGCATAGTTATAGGTTGCACGACCAAGGTACGAAATACGGCTCTGTTCGCTTTCGCTGCCGCCAACGCCAAAGTTGCTTTCAACTTTGCCAAGCACATCATGTACTTCAGTCTGGATACCCTGACCTGATGCATTAAAACTGCGATCTTTCGAATACTCAGCAGAATAAGTCCCCATAAGATTAATATCGTGCTGGCCAAAACGTTTAATATAAGTAAGGGTTTGATCCCAGTTCCAGTCGTACGCCCAGGAGTGACTGTCACTAAGCAGTGTATTTGGAAGCTCTTTCGCGCCCATACGGGTTTCCAGAGTATGGTTATGTCCATCACTATCCGTACTGATAATTCCAAATGTACTTCTAAAAGTAAGACCGTTGATTATCTCGTACTCACCATAAGCACTTCCCATAAACCTTTTGGTGTAGTTCATGTTTTTAACCCTGTTTAAAAATGCAACAACGTTAGAAGCATCTTGTCCTGTAGGAGCTGGAGAGTAATCCGGATTCGTCCAACCTGCCCCTGCATATCCGCCCGGCTGGTTTCTTTCATCATACACAGGAATATTCGGCGTCATATTTATTGCCTGTTGAAAAGCAGTACGACCATCAGGTACTGATTCATTTCTTCTTTTACCATAGGTAAAACCAATATTTTCGCCAAAACTGAATTTTCCGGTTTTCCAGCTTGAGTTCATACGAACCGAATATCTTTCATACGGCGTTGTAATAAGAATGCCTTCCTGTTTAAATTGCTCTGTTGAGAAATAATAGTTTCCAGCATTAGTACCGCCAGAAATGTTAATTCCATTTTGAGTAATAAGACCTCTCTGGAAAATCTGGTCTTGCCAATCCGTTTCAGGTCCTTCGTATCTACCGCCGTTTTCTTCAATAATCCATGTTGCAAGTGCCGGAGGAGATCCACCTGCAGCTTTATTACCATCATAAACAATCGATGCCCATTCTGCTGTGTTTGTCAAATCGAGCAATTTCCATGCTTCTTCAAAGCCATAATAGCTGTTAAGGCTTACCTTTGGTTGTCCGATATTTGTGTTTTTACCGGTTTTGGTAGTAATAAGAATTACACCGTTAGCACCACGTGAACCGTAAATAGCTGTTGATGCAGCATCCTTCAAAACCTGTATGGTTTCAATATCCGAAGGGTTAACAATCGAACTGTTTGAAGGAATACCATCAATAACATATAAAGGACTGCTATTACCACTGGTAGTACCCAAACCACGAATTACAATGTCAGGATCTCCGCTTCGTGTGGCCGTTACCTGAACACCCGCGGCAAGCCCCTGAAGCGCGAATCCAATGTTAGGCACAGGCTGTTTTGCAATTTCTTCCGCGCTAACAACCGTAATAGCCGAAGCAAGGTCCTTCTTTTTTGTCGTGCCATAACCGATAACAACAACCTCATCGAGGCTCTCAGTTGATGGCTGAAGTACGGCATCAACTACTGATTTGCCGGCAACAGGAACTGTTAGTACATTATAACCTACAAATGAAATTACCAGTGTGGCATTTGCATTAGGCACAGAAATGGAATATTTACCATTAATATCTGTTATAGTTCCAAGTGTCGTTCCTTCAACCTGTATGTTTACACCAGGCATTGGCTGTCCTGCTTCGTCCTTTACAGTACCACTTACTGTAATTTGTTGCAGAACGGAAGAAGCAGCTGAATTTGAATCATTGAATTTCGAATTTTTCTTATCTCCTGCACCTGCCGCATTTATTTGGATGGTGCTGAGAAGTACTGCGACCAGTATTAATTTGATTATAAGTACAGGTTTTTCCATCCCTGGTCTGCAGTCAGGAATAAGGTTAATTAGTTTTTGTTTCATAGTTAAATGTGTGTTTTAAACTAAAAATAAGGTTTTCCCAATATGGGAAAGGTTTAATTTTTGTAAACAATACCCTGATTAATAAACAATCAGGGGTTTTGGGTTTAATTTTCTTTTTATGTTCCATAGGCTTGCATTTATAATAAATTGTTAATGTAAATTAATAGTTGGATTTTTATAAGTTAATAAATTATAAATAACTGATTGTTAATATTATATGCTAAACAAGCTGAACAACGATTTAAAATAAAACAAATACACATATTCACGAACGATTATCTTCGTGCCTGGTCTCCACTTCTTTATAAGTTAGAAGCTTTCGTCTTTAGGATTAACCTTTTGAGTGAAGTTTTTATGTTAGAACTTTTTATGAGGATAAAATCTACAATGATGAAGATTTCTTTAAGAAAATGACTGAAATATACAATTCCAGAATGTAGATAGAAAAGACAGATTTTCAAAGAACCTAAAAAGAGCGTCCTTCTGTTTGACTAATCATCCTTATTCATTAAGGAGAATAGATAATTATCAGCTAAAAAGTGATCAGGTCTTTACTTGTATCTGTAAATATACATAATTATTATTATTTAAAAAAAAAGTTAATAATTCTTAAAATACAAAACATTAATAAGCTCACTGTTATTAAAAAACTATTATTTAGCCTCTTATGCTAAGAAATGTTAAACATAATTTTTATTGGTATAAGGATAATAGTTACAGTGTAAGTTCTTTTCTTAGAACCTAAATGGCAACAAATTATCAATCATCCGAAAACAAGTGATTAATTGCCTGGTATAAAATAATCAAAAGAATTCTAAGGTTGAATAACCTTATCGGCTAGTTTGTCACCGGAATCGGCTCGGCTGCCGGTAAAGAACCTGAAGCCTTGCCAAATACTGTTAGTTCGATGATCCCGAGCGGTGTGGTCCTTGGCCAGTTAGTCATTGTAAGCCTGACAAAACGGCACTGGACCGGTGCGATTTCCCCGAAGATTGTATTTCGCTGGATGGCATTCTGTGTCTGATCAAATACTGTGTTATAGGTTTCCCCGTCTATCGATATCTCGAGCTTATACTGGTATGAATCAGTGACTGGTTTACCTCCGGTTTCCGGTGCAGGGGCCGGCGTTGAAGGAGGTCTGCCGAAGAACCTCCTGCCGCCGTTAAACATAAGACGGACGCCATCAATCGTAAACAATTGTACTACATCAAATTCGGTGGCCGGTGAAAGCTCTATAGTAAGTGAGGGCAGTGTATCAGTTGGCAAAGGTTCCCACCAGGTGCCGCTTGAATTGTCTGCAGCATAGGCAGCATCCCTTCCAGGTTGCTGGGAAGATGCTTTTGAAAGCGAGTTCATTGCATTAAGCTTGTTAATAGTAACCGGCAAGGAACCGCTATTGCCTTTTTCCGGATCAGTGATGACACCGGGAGCCCACTGAGGTGTATCTGTTACCTCCACTGACATATTCCCGTTTTTATCGAATATAACACGATCCATACCAATACGGCGTCCTCCTGGCGGATTGGAAAGAACAATTGTGTAAAACTGCCACAGTTGTCCGTCTGGTCCTTCAACGATACTGCCGTGAGCAGGACCTGTAACGAGGCCTTCTGTTTTACGGAGAAGAGGATTATTGGGGGCATAGGTGAAAGGCCCCATAGGTGACTTTGACGTATAGTAACCCTCAGCGTATGTTTTCCATTGGGTACCTGAGGCAGAGTATTCCAGATAGTAAGTTCCGTTATATTTCTGCATCCAGGGCCCTTCAACCCATGCAACATCTGGATATTCGTTCATTTCACCATAACGTTCCCAGATATGATCGCTGTTGAATCCTATCAGGTGTTTTACGGGACCGGAGAATTTTGTCAGATCTTCGGGATCAAGTTTTACAACAAAGATACCGCTGACACCCCGGCCTGAATAATATAAATAAGGTGTATTGTCATCGTCAATGAAGATTTCCATGTCGAACGCGCCGTTCCAGCCGCCTGCAACATCCGGAGTGTTCTTCCAGTCACCAAGGCTCTCATAGGGGCCAAGGGGATTGTCGGCTTTATATAGAGGTCCATCGTTCCCGCACATATAAAAACTACCATTGTATTTCACAACATCAGGAGCTACCGGAACATTTTCAACCCTCTGGAAGGTCCAGTTCAGCATATCATCGGAGATCCATGCCCCGCCGCCGGTACAGAACATGTAATACTTATCCTGTTCTTTAATTACAGTTACATCACCTGATGCATTTCCGCCAGGACCTATTACCATTGGTAGCGGGTTGCAATAGCGTGCTGCTTTTCCGATTTCAGGATTTGGCATTTTATCAGCTGTATCAGTAGTGGAGCAGGCAGCAAGAAAAAGCATGATCATAACTGAAAAAGCTAAGCGAGAGACTGAATTATGGCTCATATTAAAAAGGTATTAGGGTTTTGATTCTATAATACAATTTAAAAATCAATTTGAAATAAATTTTGAAATCCTCATCCAGTTAAATAAAGGTACCATCCATTCTTCCGGTTTCTGCCGAAGCACAAAACCATGTCCGCCTTTGGGATATATGTGCATTTCAACTGGCACGTTTTTATGTCTCAATGCTTCAAAAAAGGAGATGCTGTTGTCAACATCAACCAGCTTATCATCAGCGGAATGTGTTATATATGTCGGGGGCGTATTCTCTGTAACCTGCATCTCGTTGGAGAACAGATCTATAACCTCTATTGAAGGATTTGGCCCAAGCAAATTTGTTCTTGAATCGGGATGCGTGAGATTATCCTGCATACTGATAACAGGATATATAAGGATCAGGAAATCGGGACGCAGATTGATTTTATCCGGATTGTCGACAAGGGATTTTTCAAAATGTGTGGCTACAGTTGAGGCGAGATGGCCGCCTGCTGAGAATCCCATAATTCCTACGCGGTTAACATCAATTCCCCATTTCCCGGCATTTTCTCTGACGACTTTTATTGCCTGTTGAGCATCCTGGAGGGGTCCTGTCTTTTTATCTTTCATTATTGCATCATCAGGCAGCCTGTATTTCAGAACAAACGATGCAATCCCATTCCTCATTAATTCCTGGGCTGTCCTTACACCTTCTGCCTGGTAGGTCAGCACCTTGTAGCTTCCTCCGGGACAGATGATAACAGCTGCTCCGGTAGCTTTCTCCTTTTCCGGAAGGTAGATCTCCAGTTCCGGGTCAGTTACAAGTGAGATCATGCCAGGAGATGACTTTGTGCCCGGGGCTTCTGTTATAACCGTACCTGCTGAGCCAGGGATGGCCCCGGTGTATAACCTGATCAGTTCCTGCGCTGATGTGAATGCTGAAACAACAGCAAGGGACATCAGAAATAAAATGATCCGTTTCATTTTCATTTTTTAACTCTTTTTACTTCAACTTGTATTTCGAAAAAGCCGGCCATAATTGTAAAATATTTCTCAACAAATAATCCCGGTCCATGCTGAGCGCCGGGTACCAGGAAATACTGGGCAGGAACTTTTGCATTTTGCAGGACCTTAAAGAACATTTCACTCTGACAGGATGGGACCAGCGGATCTTTATCACCATGGAAGATCAAAAATGGCGGATCATTAGCATCAACATAAGTCATCGGATCTGCAAGGGCGCATTTATCAGGATTTTCCTGGATTGGTCCACCGATAAGGCTTGATTCAGGAGAATCTGCAGGATCATGAGCCATCTGGCTGCCGCAGGAATCCATCATCAGGAAGTCAGTGGGCCCAAACCAGTCGACAACAGCATCCACTGAGCTGCTGTAAGATCCGAATAGTCCTATATTACCTTCAAGATCGGCAGTTGCTGAACCTACAGTATATTCTCTTACTGATCCGGAGGTCCCGGTGAGTGAGGCGAGATGCCCTCCCGAAGAACTTCCGGTTATTCCTATAAATGAGGTGTCGAAATTATATTCTGGGAGCATTTCCCCTTACAAACCTCACAACAGCCTTGATATCATTTATCTGAGCCGGGAATTTTGCATCCGAACTTGAACGATGATTTGGCATCACTACAGCAAATCCTGCATCGAGCAATGCTTTACCCAGGGTATTCAGATCCGTTCCCTTAAGGTTGTTACTAAGCCAGGCACTACCGTAGATAACTATTACTACAGGATAAGAAGTCTTTTCAACCAGTGGCAGGTAAATATCCAGCAGATGATATGTTTTGTCATCACCAGCGTAGTTAACATCCTTCCAGCTTTTAGAAGATTCCTGGCTGTAACAACTGATATATGCAAATGAAAAAATGAGGATCAGCAGAGTTTTCATATTTTTCAATTATACCCGGAAAAATCAGTTGAATATCAATTTTCCGGGGTAGGAAGCTTTATGAAATGAACGATTCCCCATCCTTGCCGGTACATCCTGCAAGGATAAGGATACAAAAAAAGAAGAGAGAAAAAGTTAGATTCTTCATTGTTATTGTAATTAACAGGTATTATAAAGTACTATCAATATATAAGAAGCGACCTCTTCAATATCAACATTTTAATCCTGCAGAAATTCTTATTTTAATAAAGATACCAGATAATTTTAAATAAGTGTATTTATTACATTTAAAATTATATTTGATCATTAACTCTTTGCCCGGAAACTCAGCCTGCATTAATAATCAGGTTAACCAACCCTTGAAAAGATGGCCTGTACAGATTCCGAAATGCTCTTATATCCGCTCAATAAGAATCATCGATTCGCTGGCCTGAACTTGTTATATTTTTAACAGCCTGTTCCCCAAGCCGTTCTTTAAGTTGTGTCAGGTAGAGGCTTCTTGGCGTAACATGCCAGTCGAGCGATTCAATATGTCCTTTTGGTGCACCATAATCCTGAAGGGGAATATTGAATATAACAGCAGCAGTTCCTATATGTCCGAAAGAGTAATTCTTCGCTGTAGGAGGACTCTGTACCACAAAATCACCCTCACAATTCCAGAATACAATATTTGCGCCGGCCCAGCCAATGCTGAAGTTTTTCCAGAATCTTGCTGTTAAAGGCGCTTTTACATTGTCATAAAGGACACCGTTTACCCATCTGTTATGCGGTTCGCTTGTTGAATATGGATTAACAGCCTGGCAATCAAGGTAGACATTCCCGCTTGCTTCAGAACCCTGCAGAACAAATGAGTGACGTCCTTTCTGTGATAAACATCTCTGTACAAGACATAACTGACCATTCATCTGGTAAATAAAACGTCTTCCTCCTGCTCTGACAGATACCGGCTCTCTTGATTCACAATCCTGTACTGTTATCCATTTTGAACCAGCGTTGCTTTGTACCACACTTGTCACGAAATGAAGAGCGCTGATCTTCCTTACCCATACATTCTTTGCATTTGAGATAATAATAAAGTTGCTGACATGGTTTTCATCAGAAAAATACTCATTCCCTTCATAGCGGGTTATCGGATCTGTAGTTGTTTCAACGTGCATATTACCATAAGCAACCTGCCTTACGGTGGGATTATATTCCGATATTCCACGCAGGTTTTCCACTCCTGCATTCTCGATACGCTCATCATTATATTTAACGATATCACCCCCACCCCAGCGGGTTTCAACTGCAGTGAATATCGGAGCATCAACTACTATTGTATTGCCTTTTACTTCCGTAATGACCCTGTCGTATGTAATTGTAAATGGTCGCCACCTGTTTCTGCCGGCAGCAATACTGTCCTCCCCAATTGCCTTGATCCAGTCCTGGTTTCCGACACGGCGAACAAGAATCCTGTCTCCTGCTTTAAAAGTTTTTGCCGATACAACATTGAAGCTGCGGGCTCCAACAGGCACATACTTATCGGTAATTAACTGCTTTGTATCTTCTTGTGGGACGATGGGTGTTGGTCCGCTTATGTTAATAAGGCCACCTCTACCATAGGTTTGTCTGTCTGTCGGAATTTTGCCGATAAGGATTGTCCCGATATCGGTCATCCCTTCTCCTCTCAGCACTACACCAGAAGCTTTGATGGTCAGGGGTTTATCAAGGTAATACATCCCCATTTTCAGGAGCACTGCACCCCTGAAGCCAGAGGCATCCAATGGCAATGCTGAAACCTGGTCGATTGCTGCCTGGATATTGGCAGAATTGTCACCCAGAACCGGCCAGACGATTGTCTTGACCGTCACAAAAGGAATTGGGACACCACCTCCTTTATACCCGGCGTTAGAAAAATCAGGGATTTTATTGCCCAGACTGTCAGCTACATATACCAGTTCCCCATCAGTACCGGGATATACAAGGGATGTTGTCGTTGGTATATCCTGAGCTTTGCTGATAAAGGCATTAATAAAAAATATCAAAGCAGTAAAAAAATAAATTTTAATTTTCATAGTGAATTGTTTAGTCAATCATAAATAATTTAATTTCTGTAAAATCATTAATGAACCTTATCTTCAGTAAACTATTTCTTATTTAAAAAGCTTTTGTGCAAAATCATGAAGTGATTTCCTCCATACCTGCCATTCATGACCACCGGGGAATGAAGAAAATTCAACTTTTAATCCTTTATCCCTGAATGTCTGCACCAGCTTCTTTGTGGGCTCAATTCTTGGATCCTGTTCTCCTACAGAAATATAAAACACCTTAAGTTTTTTATTGAAGGATTCCGGATTTGTCAGCAGACCTGGGATCGTAGCCTCAGCATCAAATGAGCTTTCGCCTCCTCCCGGCCTCCCTATACCGCCAAAAAGACCTGTACTGAATACTCCGACATAGGCAAACATATTGGTATTCCGAAGACCTGTATAAAATGCCTGTCCTCCACCCATAGACAATCCTGAGATGGCTCTGTTTTCAGTACCGGGTTTCACCCTGTAATTCTTTTCGATGAAGGGTATTACATTTTCAAAAAGCTCCTCCCTGAAAACAGCCATCGCTTCATCATTATAACCTCCGGCAGTCATTCCGGGCCTTGATACATTACCGTTGGGGATCACAACAAGCATTGGTTTTGCTTTTCCCTCAGCAATCAGGTTATCAAGAATGATATCTGTTTCCCCCTGGACTGCCCAGCCCCGTTCATCCTCGCCCCCGCCATGCTGTATATACAGAACGGGGTATTGCTCCTTACCTGAATTATCATACCCTGGTGGTGTATAGATATTAATACTCCTCCATGTCCCTGTAATTTTTGAGAAATAGTTTTTGTGTCTGATATCACCATGGGGTACATCCTTAATTGTATAAAAATCGGCTCCGGCTTCAGGAATATCGATTGCACTTGACATTCTGCCTGTTCCATAAAATGATTCGCTTGCAGGATCGGAGACTCTCAATCCATCAATCACAAGTGAGTAGTAATGGAAACCCGGTACCTGCGGATCGGTCGTTATTTTCCAGATCCCTTTGTCATCCTTTTGTCCGTCATACAGTTTTCCCAAATCTATCTGGAGGCTCTTAGCCTCGGGTGCATTTACCTGGAATATGACCTTGTTATCGGACAGTATCCTCGGGTATCTGGCATTTGCAACGTTTGTTGGTGCAGGAATACCTTCAGCAGCATCCTGAGCGCCAATCATTCCTGCTCCAATAAAGAGGAGGAAAAATATCAAAATATTACTTTTCATAAATATCCTTATTTTAGATTGAGTCGCTACAATGAGATCATTATGAGTTTCTTGCCATAGTAATTAAAGCCAGTCCACCTACAAAACAGACAAACATTATTGCAAGAAGCCAATTTGTTTTTTTCGGAGCCTCTCTGAATTCTTTCCAGACGAAAACGCCCCATGCTGCCCCCACCATCGTAGAACCCTGTCCGAGTCCGTACGAGATAGCCGGACCTGCCTGTTCAGCGGAAATAATGCTGAAAGCGAGTCCCATTGCCCATATCATCCCCCCTATGATTCCGCTTATATGAACTTTCAGAGATCTCTCCTTAAAATATTCACTGTATGTTGAAGCTCTTCCTTCGACAGGTTTGTACATAAAATAGGTATTCCAGATAAGGCCTGACAGATAACACCCTATTGAGAATACCAGTACTGCCGAATACGGGGTAAGTTTTCCTGCTTCAGGGTTAGAAAAGTTAAGTGACAGGCTGTCGGCCACAAAACCGTAAAAGAAACCCATGATTATGCCTGCCAGGACGGAAAGGATAATACCTTTTCGTGTGTCACCTTTTACTTTCGCAGGGATGGTCTGATATGCTATTGCATTTACAAGGATAGCGACAACCACTAATCCCACTCCGGTAAACAGCAGCACAGGATTCCCGGTAGAGGTTGAAATATAATTATAGATTACTCCTATTACCAGTGCAAGGCCCACAGCTACCGGAAAGGCGACTGACATTCCGGCAACTGCAGCAGCTGCTACCCACAGGAGGTTAGAAAGGTTGAAAACTACCCCTCCAAGGAAGGCTGAGCCCAGCGATTTTCCTGAAGCCTGGCCCAGATCTCCGAATAAACTCCTTCCCTCAGATCCGATACTGCCAAATGTTAATCCCAGAATAAGCATAAAAATTACAATACCAAGACAGTAATCCCAATAGAAAAGCGGATTCGGCCAGGTTTTTGGTTTTAGCTTCATTGTATTTGCCCAAGATCCCCAGCATATCATCGTAACTACGCAGAGGATCACGGCAAGCGGATAGGAATTTACAATATACATGGTTTAATATTTAAGGATAATTTCAGGTTTAACAGGAAATTAATTTATTAATTCTTTCAGCGGTCCCTTTGGTCTGACCTGCCTTTTGCTTTTATTTATATCATTTTATCTTCAATTTGTATTATTTAAAAAGAAGCTGAGCAAACCCATACAGACTTTTACGCCAGGTCTGGAATTCGTGCGCTGTTCCCGGTGCTTCGAAATAAACATTATTAATACCTGCTTTATCGAGGGTTTCGTGAATTGTCCGACCTGTTTGTGGTCCTTCTTTGGAACCCATACTTATGTAGAAAACTTTTACCTGTTTATTAAACTCTGCAGGTTTAGCCAACAGACCATTATAGCCGGTTTCAACACCGGGAAAACCAAACGGGGCGCTGAAAATACCGATGTTGGCGAATTTGTCGAGATTGGTCTGTGTAATCTGATAGGTTTGAGTACCTCCAAGCGAAAGTCCGGCCATGGCTCGATTCTCACGATCGGTAAGTGTACGAAAGTTCGTATCAATTGCCGGAATAAGATCTTTGATAATAACCGAGCCAAATCCATCCCAGAATGAAGGCATCCCTGGTCTCTGACCAGGGGTGCCGGGACGTTGTCCCTGTTGTGGTTTTGCACCCTGTGATTGTTGACCCGGTGCCTGTTGTGGTCTTGCATCCTGTGCTTGTTGACCCTGTCCCTGTTGTGGTTTTGCACCCTGTGCCGGTTGTCCCTGTCGACGTGCTCCTCCCATACCTGCTGCAATACCACCATCTTCCATAACTATTATCATGGGCCTGGCTTTTCCTTCAGCTATAAGGTTATCGAGGATGAAGTTTGTGCGTCCCTGATTTGCCCAGGCGCGCCTGTCTTCTCCCATTCCGTGCTGAAGATAAAGTACCGGATAACGCTTATCATTGTTCTTAATATAATCCGGAGGAAGGTAAACATAGGCTTGCCGGGTTTCGCCGGTCGATTCAGCAAAATACCAGAATGAAACAATCTGTCCGTGTGGAACCTTTTTAACATGATAAAAATCAACACCTTCCTCAGGAACTTCAATGCCGCTCATAACACGTCCGGCTCCAAAAAAAGTCTCACTTGAAGGATCGTTAACCTCAACACCGTTAATTCTCAGTGAATAATAATGAAAACCCGGATCCAGCGGTGCTGTTACTCCAGTCCATAGACCATCTTCACCTTTTGTCAAAGCAGTATTGCCAAGGCCGACCACTACGCTTTGTGCCTCAGGAGCACGGACACTGAAAATTGCCCTTCGTTGTGCGTCAATACGTGGATATTCACCACCTACAATGTTTGTTGATGCGGGTTTTGAGTTTTTAAATAACTCATCAGTCTGGCTGAATAAAATTCCATTTACTGCAAAAAATGCAGTAACGAGTAATACACAAGTTTTAATCATAATAAAATAATAATGACAATAAAATTATTTAAATAGCAATTGTACGAATTGAAACAATTCTCTTCTCCGGGCTAACCTTTTGTGTGTAGTTCCCGGGGATTCGTAAAAAATGTATTTGACATCTGCTTTCTCTGGCATAGTACGGAATGCTCCGACAGAGCCGGGAATTTATTTAAACATAAGCAGTGCCATTTCATACAGGCTGCGACGCCAGGTCTGAAACTCGTGACGTGTATTCTCGGAAACAAAGGAGACGGCATTGAATCCGGCATCTTTTAACGCGACAGCAGCTTTCTTTACGCCCTCGGCATTTTCGAAGCTTCCGCAACTCAGAAAGATGAGTTTGACCTTCGTCTTGTCTTTTATCTCTGCTGGAGTGTAGGTTCCTCCGCTCAAAAGTCCAAAATGGGAAAATACTTCAGGACGAGCCAAAGTAATGGTGTGTGTTTCCATTCCACCCATTGAAAGACCAGCCATTGCACGGTTAGCCTGATCGGCAATTGTCCGGAAATTGGCATCAACATAAGGAATCAGTTCATCAACGAGAACTTTCTCGAAGCCGTTGTTCATCATTCTAGCCATGCCGCCAGCAGGGCGGGCAGCTGGGGCAGCAGCAGGAGCTTGGCCGGGAGCAGGAGCAGCAGCAGGAGCTTGGCCGGGAGCAGGAGCAGCAGCAGGAGCAGCACCCGGAGCAGCAGCAGCAGGAGCTCCGGCAGGAGCTTGGCCACCAGCGGGAGCACCAGCAGGACGTCTTGCACCAGGTCCAAAACCGCCTTCATTGGTCATTCCATAGGTCATTACAATGATGAAAGGCTTTATCTTGCTTTCTGCAATAAGATTGTCCATTATAAGATTTGCGTGTCCCTGATTACTCCATGCAGTTTCATCTTCTCCCCAGCCGTGCTGCAGATAGAGGACCGGGTACCGCTTATTTACATCCTTTGTGTAACTAGGTGGAGTGTAAACAAATGCCCTGCGTGAGGTGTTAGTACTTGGCGACCAGAAAAGAATCTGTTCCACTTTACCGTGGGGAACGTTTTTCAGTGCATAAAAGTCCTGGTCGTGAGCGGGTATTTCGATGCCGCTTTCCCAGCGGGTAGAACCATAATAGTTTAAAGTGCCCGGGTCGTTAAATACGCCCCCGTCAATCGTCAGGTGGTAGTAGTGGAAGCCTTCTTCCAGAGGCCCTGCTGTTGTGCCCATCCATGTGCCATCCTCGTTTTTCGTCAGGGGAGTTCCACCTCTGGTGCCACCCAGTCCCAGGCTCACAACGACGCCCTGGGCTTGTGGTGCCACGATACGGAATCGTGCATAACCTTGCGAGTTGACCATGGGATACTCTTGTTGGGGTTGATTTTTGGTTGATGGTTTGAAATCTTCAATGATTGCCGGCTGGGTTGTTTGTGCCAAACATACCAGACCAGAAAACATAAATAATAAAGCGGTACCTATAAAGTTCTTTTTCATAACATTTACTTCTTAAAATTATTTGAACAACAACATTGCATATTCACGAAGACTCCTTCTCCAAGACTGGAATTCATGAGCAGTAAGAGGTGAAACATAAGAGGCGCTCTTTATCCCTGCCTGGTTAAGTGCATCAGCTGCGTTCTTAACCCCTTCAGAACCGCGTTCCCTGCTTCCGTAACTCATAAACACAAGCTTAACTTTTGATTTGTCGGTTATTTCTGCAGGGGCAATAGTACCGCCGCTGAAGAGGCCAATATATCCGAATGTATCCAGATGAGCCAGAGTTACTGATTTGGTGCACATTGCACCCATTGAAAGACCTGACATAGCCCGATTCGACTGGTTAGCCAGTGTCCGGAAGTTACTGTCAATATACGGTATCATATCGTTTATCATAAGCTCTGCATAAGTGTCAAATGAAAAGCGTGGACGCTGAGCTCCAGGTGCAGGTTGTCCGCCAGGGGCTGCCTGTCCTGCTGCCGGAGGAGGTGGCGGAGGTGTTGGCTGTCCGCCCGGAGCTCCCTGTCCTGGTGCGGGGGCTGCCATTTGACGGGGCTGTGGAGGAGTTTCACCCGGTTTATAGGCAGCACTGGTTTCCATAACTACTATAAATGGTTTACATTTCCCTTCAGCTATCAGGTTGTCAAGGATCAAGTTGGTACGACCCATTTCAATCCATACTCTCTGATCCTCGCCGCCTCCATGCTGAAGATATAGCACCGGATAACGGGATGAAGTGTTTTTCTCATAATCCGGAGGTGTGTAAATGTAAATTAGACGCCAGGAATTGGTAGTTTTTGAAAAATAATTCTCAATCAGTACGTTCCCGTGCGGTACATCTTTCAGATCATAAAAACCGCCATCCGGATCAGGGATTTCAAAGGCATTGCACATATGACTGTAACCTATGAATCCGTCAGTAGCCGGATCCAGCACAATAGCACCATCGACTATCATCCAGTAGTTGTGATAACCCAGATCCTGCGGTTCACTGGTGTAGGTCCATACACCATCGGCACCTTTGACCAGATCAAAAGGAACGTTTGCGATGGAAACCTGTACCTTCTGCGCATAGGGTGCAGTAAAGCGGAAGGTAACCCGTGAATCAGCTTCAATACGGGGATACTGAGCACCATAGAGATTGTAAGGTGAAGGATGTGCTGTACCGGTAGCTTTAGAATTTACTAAAGGCTGACCTGTTTGGGCCAGACCGACTCCACTGATTGACAGAACAATCAGTAAAACAAGTGATAATGTCTTTTTCATTGCTAAATGTATTTA
Organism: uncultured Bacteroidota bacterium; assembly: GCA_963843415.1. Lineage (GTDB taxonomy): Bacteria > Bacteroidota > Bacteroidia > Bacteroidales > VadinHA17 > LD21. Next base: position 55,795 of record CAWJKD010000003.1, on the reverse strand, counting down.
AAAATTAATTATTGATGTTAATATGATAATTATGGTTTGGGAAGGTCAATCCCTGAACAGGAGAAGAGCGAATTCACGCAGGCTTCGCCGCCAGGATTGCCATTCATGAGCGGTATTCGGGGAAATATATGAGACACTCTTGATTCCGGCCTCATTCAATACATTAGCTGCTTCCCTGAGATCTCCGGCACCGTTTTCACGACTGCCAAAACTCATGAATACTAATTTGACCTTTGATTTGTCAGGTATGTCTGCCGGGGTTATGGAGCCGCCGCTAAAGAGTCCTATATGGGAGAACTTATCAGGATGAGACAGTGCTACCTGTCTGGTTACTCCGCTTCCCATTGATAGCCCTGCCATAGCACGATATTGCTGTTCGGTAAGAGTGCGGAAGTTATTGTCAATCCATGGGATCAGGTCGTTAATCATAAGTTCTTCGTATGTATTGAATGTCATACGCGGCCGTGTTCCGGCAGCAACAGGTTGTACGCCCTGAGTTCTCTGCCTTGCAACACCGGGCGCCCCCTGACGCGGCGGGGGAGGTACTTCCCCTGTCTTATAGGCTGCACTGGTTTCCATTACAACTATAAATGGTTTACATTTCCCTTCAGCGATGAGGTTGTCAAGTATAGTGTTTGTTCGTCCCATTTCGATCCACACCCTCTGATCCTCACCACCCCCGTGCTGAAGATAAAGCACCGGGTAACGGGCTGAGGTGTTTTTCTCATAATCGGGAGGTGTGTAAATGTAGACTTGACGCCAGGTATCGGTAATATTTGAAAAATAATTCCTGATCATCACTTTACCACGAGGTACATCTTTCAACTCATAAAAACCCCCATCAGGATCGGGTATCTCAAATCCATTGCACATATGGCTGTAGCCTATGAATGCATTCGTAGCCGGATCGAGCATGATGGCGCTGTCAACTATCATCCAGTAGTTGTGATAACCGGCATCCTGCGGCTCACTGGTGTAAGTCCAGACACCGCTGGTATCTTTAACCATATCGTAGGGAACATTATAGATCGAAACCTGCACCTTTTTAGCATTGGGTGCATTAAAGCGGAAGGTAACCCGTGAATCAGCTTCAATACGCGGATACTGAGCTCTGGAAAGATTATAAGGTGAGGGATGTGCTTCAAATTCAAAAGCAGTTTTAGTTTCCTTTGGCCCTTTACACGATTGAATCAGGAAGATTCCACTGACTGTCATAACTGTCAGTAATACAAGTAGTAATTGTTTTTTCATTGATAATAGATTATTAAATTGTATAACTCATATTTTAACTTTTCACTTCTAGGAATGTAACTGTTCCGTCCTCTCTCACTTCAGGTGAAATGAAGTTCTGTCTGCCCGGCTGTCCGTAAATTTCCGGGTGATACAGTAAAATTGCCAGAAGTGTAAAATATACACTTTTTTTAAGATATCTCATGAGTAATTACTTTATTTCAAACATTTAAAGTTAATTTATTTCAGATACAATTCCGAATATTGCACCTTGCTGGAAAGGTTCCGCAAATTGTTCTTGATAAAATTGGCACTGCCAGGTAATTAATAAATATTTCTTTAATTGAGCTTGTGAAAAGATAGTCTATTTTATTTAATTTGATAATCTGCATTATCTTAATAAGCAAAATTAACCTTACGCATTTCAACCGGTTAAAAGAATCAACCAATTTCTTTTAATATTCTGTCAAAGCCCTTCAGGCATTCCGCATCTTTAATGAATTTCAAAAGTAAATGATAGATAATTAACAGACCTTAATCATATCTTTGAATAGATTTTTATGTCTCAACAGGCAGGAATATTTTAGAAGCATGAGAGCATTCATTTTGACGATTATTTTGTCGCTTTTACCGGTTCTGGCTGAGGGCAGATCATTCTATTTCAGGCATTACAGAAATGATAACGGCCTGTCCGACAATACTATCATGTCATGTATACAGGATCGCAGGGGTTTTATCTGGTTTGGAACCAAGGAAGGACTGAACAGGTTTGATGGTTCTCAGTTTAAAATCTTCCTTCACAACCCGTCAGTTAAAAACTGCATCATCAGTAATAATGTCGCATCGTTATGCGAAGACCGGGATGGGTGGATATGGATTGGAACAGATAAAGGGATCTGCTTTTACATACCGGAGAATGATTATTTCGGATTAATTGATACTGGAGAAATAAAAATTGAAAATCGTATAAGTGATATAAAGGCTGATAATAATAATTGTATCTGGATCGCAACTTCATCAGGTACATATAAATATAACAAAGAAAGCAAAGACCTGATTTTATATCCGCCAATTGAGTACTTTATTCCAAGGAATGTCAGTGTTACAAAAACAGGTGATATCTGGTTTACTTCCACAGATGACAAAATTTATAAATATGATCCGCGAAATGATAATTTTGTCAGTTACAATATCCTGACCGAAAAGGAAATATCTGCTTCTGTTCGTCTGGTAAATATTCTTGATGCAGGTAATTACGGGCTGATCATTGCGAGTGATCTTGCAGGTTTAAGACTATTTGATCCAAACACCGGAAAGATCACAAATCTGTTTGAAGAAGATAAACTGTGGAATGATATCCTGATAAGGACAACATATCTTTATAATGATGAGGAGATCTGGGTAGGCACAGAATCAGGTATTTATATCTATGACCTGAAGACAGGTTTAGTTTCCAGCCTTCATATGGTCAGTACAGATCCTTTTTCTATTTCCAATAATGCAATCCGTACTATAATCAAAGATAAAGAGGGAGGAGTATGGATCGGCACATTCTACGGTGGTGCCAATTATCTCCCGCAGGAGATTAAATCATTTGAAAAGTACTATCCCACAGGATTGCCGGGAGCACTGAACGGAAATGTGGTTAGAGAGATCCATGCTGATCAATATGGAGACATCTGGATCGGAACTGAAGATGCCGGTCTGGTAAAATTTGACCCTGAAACCGGTTTGTTTTTCAGCCTGACAGGAAGCGATAGCCGGAGAAATATTGACAGCAGGAATATCCAGGGACTTCTCGTTAATAATGATGACCTGTGGATTGGGACCTTTGATAACGGAATATATATCTTAAATATCCCTTCTCAAAAGATCAAAAATCATTTTGAACTGACCAATTCAGGCAGTGGCCTTAAAACAAATTCATTTATCACATTCCTGAAAACAGATGACGGTACCATTTACGCAGGAAGTGCAAGCGGACTATACGAATATGACGATGAGACTTCTTCATTCATCTACCTGGACGATGTGGCATCCGGGACATTCATCCACACTTTATTGGAGGATAAAAACAGAGATATCTGGATCGGGACTTATGGCAGAGGATTATACCGATATAACAAAAGATCCGGAATATGTAAAAAGATACTATCCCATGACGGAACCTATGATAACCTTAATAATGAGCGGATTACATCAATATTTGAAGGTGACAGCAATAAGATCTGGTTTACAACTGAAGGCAGTGGTTTCAGCTATATAGACGGGGCAACCGAAGAAATTACAAGATATATTCCGGGCAGGGATATTGAGTTTTCAATATATTGTGCAATGTTGCAGGATAGTAACGGGAGTCTGTGGATAACATCAACCAGGGGTCTCCTCCGTCTCGATCCCTCTACAAATAAAATCATGTCTTATACGAAGGATGATGGCCTTCTGGATAATACATTCAGTTTTAATTCAGCCTACCAGGATATTAATGGGAAAATGTATTTTGGCACGGTTAAGGGTCTTGTGACGTTTTATCCTGATGATATAAAAGAAAATAATTATAATCCGCCTGTATTGTTTACAGGTTTACAGGTTAACGGGAAAGAATATTTTGAAAACATCTCCGGCTCTCCTGATTTCAAATCGATTCTTGTAGCAGACAGGATCTCATTAAAACATCATCAGTCTTCTTTTAGTATTGACTTTGTTTCTCCCGCCTTTACCAGCCCTAATCTGACAAAATATAAATATTTTATGGAAGGGTCTGACGCTGACTGGGTCTTTTTATCAGGTAACCGAAAAGTGTACTATACAAATCTTTCCCCGGGAGATTACAGGTTCAGGGTTATATCTTCAACCGACGGCAATACATGGAGTCAGGCTCAGGCTGTCCTGGAAATCAGGATTTCTCCTCCTTTCTGGACCTCAGTCCCGGCTTATATCCTGTATATTCTTTTCTCGGCATTTATAATTTACACTCTGGTCAGTTTCTATCTGAAAAAGAATTCGCTCGAACAACAAAGGAAAATAGATCTTTTAGAGACTAATAAGGAGAAGGAGATACTGAATGCCAAGATCAATTTTTTCACAAATATAACTCATGAAGTACGTACTCCACTGACCTTAATTAAAGGACCCCTTGACAGGATCTTAAAGTCGGGATATAAGGATACGAAGGATACTGAAGATAGTCTTTTTATCATCAAAAGGAATACTGACAGATTGCTGAATCTTTCCAATCAGCTGCTTGATTTCCGGAAAACTGAGAAAGAGATGTTCAGGCTTAATTTCAGCAGAACAGATCTGTATGAGCTTATTGAATCGACCTATAACCTGTTCTTACCATACAGTGCAGAAAGAATGATCTCAATTAAGCTTCATTCCCCGGTGAATAACCTGAATCTTTCAGTAGACAGGGAGGCAATTACAAAAATTGTAACTAATCTTCTGTCAAATGCCCTTAAATTTGCTGAATCAAAGGTTGATCTGTTCCTTGAACCCCTTACAGAAAGTGACAACATCATCAGGATTCGTGTAAACAGTGATGGTAAACTGATACCGAAAGAGCTTAAGGATAAAATCTTTGAACCCTTTTTTCAGATTGATTTCGATAAGCCGGGAGAAAAAGGTACCGGACTCGGACTCTCCCTGGCACGTTCTCTCGCAGAGCTTCATCATGGCAGACTTTTTCTCGATACCAATGAAAAAAAATATAATTCATTTGTGCTGGAACTTGTTAAAACCGATGAAGAATCAATTACCGGAAATTCAGAACCACACGAAGTTGATCTCAGTGAACCTCATGAATTTCAGATCTTTGGATCCCTTGAAAATTTGCGATCCAATATTCTTCTTGTGGAGGATGAAATTGAAATGGGAAAATTCATAGCAAAAGAAATAGCAGGGGAGTATAATGTCATTTACACTCACAACGGAGAAGAGGCGCTAAAGGCCCTTAAGAAATACAATATTATTCTCGTTGTGAGTGATGTAATTATGCCGGTAATCAATGGCTACGAACTCTGCAGACAGATCAAATCGAACATTGAATACAGCCATATACCCGTAATACTCCTTACAGCTACTATCCATCTTAATGCAAGAATACAGGGCCTGGATGCAGGTGCAGATGCTTATATCGAAAAACCTTTTTCAACCGACCTTTTAATTGCACAGATTGTAAATCTGATAAAGAACAGGAGCCAGGACCGGCAGAATTTCATTAATTCTCCTCTCGCTCATTTTAAATCAGTTGCATTGAATAAAACTGATGAGGATTTTCTGAAAAAACTGGACTCCACTCTTATGGATAATCTGTCTGAGAATGATCTAAGCGTGGAAAAGATAGCAGATTTGATGGGATTCAGTATTTCAACTCTCTACAGGAAGGTCAAAGCTTTAACAGACCTTAATACAGTCGAATATATCAGGCTGGTGAGGCTTAAGAAAGCCGCAGAACTGCTGTCGGAAGGGAATTACAGGATCAATGAAATATCATACCTTGTCGGATTCTCCTCACCGTCTTATTTTGCTACCAGTTTCCAGAAACAATTCGGGATCTCTCCGTCTCAGTTTTCAAGAAAGATAAGTAAGGATAAGGGATAATATTATTATTAGTCCTTCAGGTATCCGACCTCCTTGTAATACTTTTCAGCTCCCGGATGCAGGGGTACACCGAAATTTTTCCAGGCAGTATCCGGGTCGTAAGTATATATCCTGATGAACCATTTTAGTGCTGCATGATTTTCGTCAATAGCTTTTGCAAGATCATACGCGGCTTGTTCAGGTGTGTCATCACGGGCAAATACAGACTCTCCTGACCTTCCAAGGGTTTTAATACGACGGTTAACTCCTCTCAGCAGACTATGCTGCACTTCTACAAATTCAGCATCAACATTTTGCTGGGCGATCAGTTTGAGCAATTCCTCAGGTAATTCTATAAAGTACAGGTCGAATTTCTGGGTTATGGTTGTCCATACGGATGATTCGGGATTCAATGCAGGGCTTGCCAAAAACCCGGCAATAATGTCAAAATCACCTTTTAAAGCATCTTCCCTTGTAACTCCTGTATTTCCGCCCCACGCTCTGATATCATCGGCAGTTATTCCGTAATATTTCAGGATGGTCATCATATTATTGTCGGCCCCCATGATCCTGACAGGTGTGTGTTGTTGCTTTATCTGGGCAAAATCTTTTATTCCTGATTCCTTTTTTGAAGCAACCAGGAAGTAAAATGGATCTTCAATTTTTGCAATCAGCCGCAGATTACTTAGAGGAGCCTTCCCCTGGGTTCCTTTGTAAGCAGAACTCAACATTGCACTTGATGTAACACCAAAATCGACCCGGGCGTTTATTCGTACATTGGTACCATCATCAAGATTTATCTCGTCGAGAGATGGCGGATAGCCGTTAGCTGACACCAGAGGGGGGCCATAAGCTCTGTTGCAGTTCCGGCACAGTATCACCGAATAACCATAAGGTTCCATTGCTTTCTTAACATAGTCCCCCAGCTCTCCCCAGGGACATCCGCTTTCGCATGCCGCTGCCATAACAGGTCTTTTTACATCCCAGCCTGTTTTACCGACATCAATTGTTTCCTGCGCCTGGATCAGATTCTTCGGCATAATCAATAAAATGAAAGACACTGCTGTCATAAAACAGTAAATCTTAACAGAGAGTTTTGATTGTGTTATTTTCATATCAGAGTATTTTTAAGATAACAACCTGAAAAATTCTAATATATATTTTATGTTAGCAAACATCCGCTATATAAACATTCTTTGGTTAAATTTATAAGAATTTATTGATAAACTAATGAATGGAGGTCAAAATGAATAGAAGCAAATTTTTAAAATCAATGGCAGCAACAGTTCCGGCTGCAACTGTACCATATTACAGCCGTCTGGTTGAGACTGAGCTTGGGAAAGTCCGGATTACCGATGTAAAATGTATGCGTATACAAATGGGAAACAGGGGCCATTTTCTTCCTCTTGTTAAAATTGAAACCGATGCAGGAGTTTACGGGATCGGGGAATGTCATCACGACGTTACAGGTCTGGGAGCTAAGGATGTGGTCGAGAATGCGTTCAGACAGATCCTGGTTAAACAGGATCCTTTTGATATTGCAAGATTGACTGAACAGATGAAGTTCCGTGTCTCTTATCTGGGAGGTAATGGAGGAGTCGGAATGCATGCAGTGACAGGATGTGAGATAGCTCTGTGGGATCTGATAGGAAAGCTGCTCGGAATGCCGCTCCGTAAAATCCTTGGAGGAGGATGTTATACTGATAAAGTAAGAGCTTATCTTACCAGCCAGCCGAGAAATATGCTTGATCCCGCAGTCTGTAAGGAATGGATAGATTACGTTAATCAGTCGGTTCAGAAATGGACGGCAGCAAAGCCATTCAGAATATCCAGACGGCCCGGCGGTGAAGCATTAAACCGCAGGCTTTCATATAGTGAATTGCAAAACAATATACGTGGGTATACTAACTTAAGAGAGGCAGCAGGTAATGAATTTGAGATTATTGTACATTGTCACTGGGAGTTCGGATTCTGGGATGCCATCAGCTTCGCAAGAGCTCTGGAACCAATAAGGCCCTGGTGGATCGAAGATCCCATGCCGGTAGAATATGTTGATACATGGGCAAAGCTTACCGCAGCTTCTCCGGTACCTATTCTCTGTGGTGAGAATCTTTATACCCTGCACGATTTCCTCCCGTTCATCATTAACCAGGCTGTCCATATGGTCGAGATAGATATATCCATGGCAGGTGGTTTACTCGAAGCGAAAAAAATTGCTGATCTGGCAAATGCATATTATATGCCGGTTGCAACTCATAATGTCATGGGACCGGTAGCCACTATTGCTTCAGCCAACTGTGCAGCTACAATGCTTGATTTTATAGGGCATGAAAGTTATGATTATAAAGCAACTTCACGTGATGGTCATGCCGGATGGGAAACCCTGATCGAATATGACAGAGAGATCATACAGGATGGTTATATTCAGCTTTCCGACAAACCAGGGCTCGGACTGGATCTGAACAAGGATGTGGCAATGAAATATCTTGTGGAAGGTGAGAAGTGGTGGGGATAAGAGATTGAACGAATCTGCGAAAGCCGTTAATTACAGCTTCATATAACGATTAAAGAATATCAGGCTACTTATACAAACAAAGATGTTTTAAATAATGATCAACATTTTCTGGTTCCGGAGAGATCTCAGGCTGAATGATAACACAGCACTCGATAAGGCATTGAAATCCGATTTGCCTGTGCTGCCGGTTTTTATCTTCGACAACAACATTATTGAAGAACTTCCCCGTGATGATTCAAGGATCAGTTTCATCTACAACCAGCTCTCACTTATTAATAAGGAGCTCCTCAATTGGGGGAGCTCCCTTTATGTACTTAAAGGTGATCCGGCAAAGACCTGGAATGAGCTGATAACATCATTTGATATTAATTCCGTTTACACTAACAAGGATTACGAACCTTATGCCATCCGCCGGGATAAAACTGTTGAAGAATTACTGAAGAAAAAAGGGATACAATTTTTAAGGTTCAGGGACCAGGTCATTTTTGAGGAAGGGAATATCCTAAAGTCCGACAATAAACCTTATACTGTTTTTACACCATATAAGAACAGGTGGTTTCAGATGATGAACAGTGATTCCCTGATGAAAACAGATGAAAAGAGATCAGATTTCCGCAATTTCCTGACCATAAAGAAAATATTCCCTTCCATTGAAGAGACAGGTTTTAAGAAAAGTCATGTCGGAGTAAGACCTTTCGACCTTTCTGTAATAAAGGAATATCATAAATACCGCGATATCCCTGCAGCTGACAAGACAAGTTATCTTTCACCTCATTTGCGGTTTGGGACAGTAAGTATCCGTAAAATGGTGACTAAAGCGCTCGATGAAAACATAGTTTTTCTGAATGAACTCATCTGGAGAGAATTCTTTATGCAAATACTGTATCACTTCCCTCATGTTGTAACAGACAACTTCAGAAGTGTTTATGACGATATCCGGTGGAGCAATAATGAGAAGGATTTTAACAGATGGTGTAATGGTGACACAGGTTATCCTGTTGTTGACGCCGGAATGAGGCAGCTTAATGAAACAGGTTTTATGCACAACAGGGGCAGAATGATAACAGCAGGATTTCTGTGTAAGCACCTTCTGATTGACTGGCGTTGGGGAGAAGCATATTTTGCTCAAAAACTGCTTGATTACGAACTCTCGTCAAACAATGGGAACTGGCAGTGGGCAGCAGGAACAGGATGCGATGCAGCTCCATATTTCAGGATCTTTAATCCCGAAACACAGCAAAAGAAATTTGATCCCCGGGACGAATATGTCAGAAAATGGATTCCTGAGCTCGGTAAATCAATGTATCCGGAAAAAATGATTGATCATGATTTCGCACGGCAGAGAGCATTAGAAGTATATAAAACCGGTATCAGAAAAAGATTACCTTTGCAGGGAATCAATAACAGATAAGATGACACTGCAGGCATCTTCTCCTCTTGCGCGTATCGATGGCCGGAACCTGTATTATACATTTGTTGCCGGAGCCAGAAAGCTTATCGAACATCAGACTGAACTTAACCTGATAAATGTGTTCCCTGTAAATGATGGTGATACCGGCACCAACCTTGCTTCGACAATCAGACTCGTGCTTGATTCGCTCCACCCCCACAGATCTTATAAGATAACTGCAGACAGGATTGCCGAAGCAACTCTCATGAACGCCAGAGGAAATTCCGGGATAATTTTTGCTCAGTTCTTCTACGGCCTCAGCAACGAAACCGGCGATTTAAAAGATGTCACTCTTAAAGAGTTTGCTGAAAGTCTGCAGAAATCTGTAAAATATGTGTACGAAGCCGTCGCCAATCCTGTTGAGGGCACCATGCTGACAGTTATAAAAGACTGGGCTGACTATATTTATAAAAGCTGGCATAGGTTCACTGATTTCAACCATCTGCTAGCTAGCTCCAATGAGATCCTCCAGCGCTCCCTGCTGGAAACAAAGACAAAGCTTAAGATCCTGGCAAAGAATAATGTCGTTGATGCCGGCGCGAAAGGATTTGTACTGTTCGTTGAAGGCATAATTGAATTTATTAATTCAAGGAATGTCAAGAGTCTCGTCAGCCTGAAAAATGATTCGACCCCATTCCTCAAGCCCGAGGAGGTGATTGCTGAAAAAGTGGATTTCCGCTATTGCACCGAAGCAATAATCAAGAATTGTGTTCTCAAGACTCCGGATCTGAAAGGTCTCCTTGGAAAATATGGTGACAGTGTTGTTGTTGCCGGTTCCGACAGATTAAGAAGATTACATGTCCATACAAGTAATCCTGCATTACTCTTTAAGGAGCTGCGGAAAGCAGGCACACTTACCTTTCAGAAAGCCGACGACATGGTCCGGCAGAGCCAGATAGTATACGAAAGAAAATGGAAGATTGCCCTTGTAACCGATTCAACATGCGATCTTTCACAGGATCTTATTGACAATTACCAGATTAATATTCTGCCAATCAATATTAATTTCGGAGAGAACCATTATCTTGATAAGGTTACAATACAACCGGAACAATTTTACAAACTTCTTGATGAAGAGCCTGAATATCCAAAGTCCTCTCAGGTCAACGAAACTGCTTTTATAAATTTATATTCTCATCTTGCTTCACATTATGATTCCGTTATAGCTGTACATTTAAGTGAGCAGCTGAGCGGAACATTTAACAGCAGCGAGAAAGCAGCAAAATCAATAAGCAGGGAATTCAATAAACCAATTACAGTTCTCAATTCAAAGAACCTGTCAGGAGCGCTAGGATTGATCGTTTTGAGGGTAGCCCGTGCAATTGAATCAGGCCTTGAACATGATAAGGTTGTGGAGATGACAGAAAAATGGATCCGTGATACACGCATTTTCGTAAGTGTCAAAACCCTTAAGTATATGGTTAAAGGGGGTCGTGTTTCAGCAGCAAGAGGATTGATCGCAAGAATATTGAATATCAATCCGATTGTATCTATTGACGAATCCGGAAAGGCAATTGTTTTTGGCAAAACCTTCAGCCAGAAAGCAAACATGGAGAAAGTAATGGCCCATATCAAATCATTATGTACCGGAAGAACAATCTGGAATTATATTGTTCTTCATGCAAACAATGAGGATGCTGCAGATTGGTACTCTCTGAAAATGGAAAACCTTACAGGGAAAAAGCCTGTTTCAGTTTGTAACATTTCGCCTGTTATCGGGGCAAATTCAGGTGTAGGTGCTGCTTCTGTTGCTCTTCTTTACGAATAGATCCGATAAATTCATGACATTCCTGCAAATTTACCTTCAGGCATTCCTTATCATAATGATAATGATGACCCTGCTATGGATCATTAGTGTTATAATAAAGAATGTAAGCATCGTCGACCTTTTCTGGGGATTGGGATTCGTTATTGTTACGTGCTTTTATTTCCTTAAAACAGATGGATTTGAAATCAGAAAAATCATAACTATAACCCTCGCGACAATATGGGGATTCCGCCTTTCGGCATACCTGACATGGCGAAATTTAGGGAAAGGAGAGGATTTCAGATACAGGGAGTTCCGAAAAAAATATGGGGAAAAGAGATATTGGTGGATAAGCTTCTTCCAGACATTCCTCCTCCAGGGAATTTTAATGTGGCTCATTTCAGTAACACTCCTTGGGGCTCAATATTACGGACACGATAAAACGCTGAACATACTGGATTTTATAGGAATATTTTTCTGGATTACAGGATTCGCTTTTGAAGCCGGCGGAGATTTTCAGCTGGCAATCTTTAAAGCTGATCCGGCGAATAAAGGAAAAGTACTTGATACAGGGTTTTGGCATTATACCCGTCACCCTAATTACTTTGGTGATTCATCTGTCTGGTGGGGATATGGATTTTTCTGTCTGGCTGCAGGAGCCTGGTTATCCATTACAGGTTCAATACTTATGACCCTTCTTATAATAAAAGTCTCTGGTGTAGCTCTGTTAGAAAAGAGTTTGAGAGATCAAAAACCTCAATACAGGGAGTATATCGAAAAGACAAGTGCATTCATTCCCTGGTTCCCGTTACGAAGCAAATCAAAATAATTCACAGGTATCCAAGCAACAACTTTATTTGGTGTATTCTGACTTTCAAGACTTGAAATACAAAGCGTTGTTGTTAATAAAATAACCATCCCGTTGATAACATGATTTTTCATTTCTGTGAGTTTATTGAAAATTGCACTAGTGATTATTTAAATAAAATGATTTATTTAATGCCTCAATTTGAAAAAAAAATTGACTTGCATGTAAACATCTCATAATTTTGATTGTTAGAACAAAATAATAAATATTCTGACACAGGAGTTCCCTGAAAATCCTGAAAAGAGTAAGGAGTGTAAGCTGAAAAACTCAAGAGTAGGCAAACCTTATAAACTAAAATATGAAAAAAAATCTATTGTTCCTAATTGTGATGTGCTTTTTAACATTTCCGGTATTGAATGCTCAGTTAACCAAGGGCAGAATAATGGTTGGTGTATCATCAACAATTCATCTGAGTGAACTTGGCAGTTCAGGAACTGATCTTATGGGGCTGGGATTTGTTACTGCAAAAGACAATGACGACTATAATACCAAAATATCATATTTTAACCTGCTCCCTAAGGCGGGTTATTTCGTTATTGACAATTTAGCTGTCGGATTGGATATTATAGTAAGTACGATGAGTCAGAAAGATGTGCAGGACGATGATAAATATACCGGGAGTATGTTAAGTGTTGGACCATTTGTAAGGTACTATTATCCACTCGAAAAATTTTATCCTTTTGTTGAATTAAACGTTGCTTTTGGTACACATAAAGACAAATGGACCTATGGTGAAGGTGATGATACGGAAAAATATGGATTAATGACATTTGGGGGAGGAGTTGGTGCTGCATTTCCTCTGGGAGACAGAGTGACATTTGATGTTATGGCAGGATATACTTCCATGACTTATAAAGATAAAGAAAATGATTATAAAGAAACGATTGGAGGTATAGGATTAAGAATGGGTTTTATGGTCTATTTTGGTTCAGAGTAAAAAAGAATAAGCTTCAATAGAATCATCTAAGGATACCTAATGCAGACCAGGGGACTGATTTTGTAAATCGGCCCCTTTTTTTAAACTAATAGTGATTCAGTGTGCTGTTGTAATTCCACTTCAATAATTAGCTCAAAACTTGATTTTAATTGAGTTGCATCGTAAATTTGACTAAACTTTAACTATTCTGATCATGAAAAAAATTTACCTTTTTATCCCAATGATCTTTATCATTCTGTCCGGTCCCCTCAATGCCCAACTGGAAGCCGGGAAACTGATTGTGGGAGTTGCCTCAACATTCAATACTGATATATTCAGCTCCGATCTGATGAGTCTCAGTTTTTCGAGTTCTAAAACTAAATACTCGTATGGCACGAGCGATCCGGATAAATTTTTCAACTTCAATATTATCCCCAGAGTCGGATATATCTTTCTGGAAAATCTGGCAGCGGGACTGGATGTATATTTTTCACGATATGGACAGTCCTATGGTGATGATACAAAATATACTGAAACTCAGGTATCCGCTGTGCCGTTTGTACGATATTATTATCCCCTTTTATGGAGTTACCCTTTTGTGGAAATTAACGGGGGTATTGGCACTCAAAGATATAAAAGAACCGAGCCGGGAGGCGGCAGCGGCAATATTGATTACAAATATTCCACTTCAACATTCAGCGGAGTAATCGGTATCGCAAAACCAATCGGAAACAGAGCAACATTCGATATAATGGCAGGTTATTCAAGAAACAGACTGAAAACTGAAACTGATCAGAAGTATATAACCGGATCTTTCATTATTAGAATGGGGCTCAATGTATTCTTCCTGCAACAGGACCCACAGAATTAAACGTAAACCATAAAACTATGAAAAAGATATTTATATCATTTATGATATTAGGCCTGATTCCAATTGCAACTGTTCAGGCACAGCTTGAAAAAGGAAGGATACTTATTGGTGTCACATCAACCTTGAATAAGGAGCTTTGCGGATCGGATCTGGCAAACCTGGGCTATTCAGTAAGTAAGATTATATCTTCAACCGGAGATGAAAATGATGCTGACAAAAGGTTCGGATTTAATATCATTCCCTCAGCCGGATATTTTCTTATCGATAACCTGGCAGCAGGAATAAATTTTACAGTTTCATACGATCGGTATAAAAGTGAACAAATGGTCTATAATACAACTGATGTCCAGTTATGTGCTGTCCCTTTTGTCAGATATTATTACCCTCTTGAGAAATTATATCCTTTTGCAGAGCTGAGTGGCGGTATTGGTAAAAGAAGTTATACACAGGAAAACAGTTCCTCTGAAAATACAGATAAATGGGGAGTCACACAACTTGGAGGAGGTGTTGGAGTTGCTTTACCTCTTGGTGAAAAAATAACATTTGATGTCATGGCAGGATATAACAGATTGACTTATAAAATAAAAGATGAAGATCCGGATAATGAATATACGACTATATATGGTTCTTTCGGATTGAAAGTGGGTTTTACTGCATATTTAAACTTATAGTTACTGCGAGATCGGTTCTCCACAGGGAGACACAATCTTCATGGCCTGAACTGTGTCTGAAATGGATGAAAGCATCAGGATTCTGAAAGGATTTTGTAAAGTTTCTGTTTTGTATAAAATCTGAATGTTGAGTTTTTTATATCTTGGCGGACAAAATATTTTTGTCCCCCGTTCCAGATGTTTAAGAGTTATCTGTTTTCACTGGCTTTGTTCGTTTTGTCTGGTCCAAATTTATTCTGTCAGTCTGATAGATCTTCAGGTGTCAACAAGCCTGTTATAATCAATAAATTAATTTCCCCTGTCACTTTTGATGGAATCCCCGGAGAAGAAGCCTGGAGGACAATTGAACCACTGAACATGATAATGCATTCTCCGGTCTTTGGAAAAGAACCATCGGAGAACTGTGATATCCGTATCGCTTATGATGATAAGTATCTGTATGCCGGTGCCTTGCTTTATTGTCACGATGCCGGGATAATACGATCAACCAGTTATAAAAGGGATTTCCAGGGTATGGGGTCTGATATGTTTGGATTATTTATCGACACCTTTAACGACAAGGAGAACGCTATGGCTTTCTTTACAACACCCGAAGGGTTGAGGTTTGATGCAAGCATTCAAAAAGATGCTGTAATTAATTTTCCCGATCAGCTGCCGATGAACATAAGCTGGAACACCTTTTGGGATGTGATGACAAGCCAGGATTCCGGAGGATGGAGTATGGAAATGCGGATCCCTATCTCCAGTCTGAGGTTTCAGGAGAAAAATGGAGAAGTAAGGATGGGATTAATTATCCAGAGATGGATAGCCGCAAAGAACGAAACAGATATTTTTCCTGCAATACCCCCCAACTGGGGTCCGACTTCAGTAATGAAACCATCTCAGGCACAGGAAATAGTATTCCGTGGCCTGAAACCAGATAAACTACTGTATATCACTCCGTACGCTCTGGCAGGTTACGAAAGTAATTATAAGCTTAACAGCGAGGGGACTGAATACCTGAAATCGAATAAACCCAAATTCGAGGCGGGACTTGATCTCAAGTATGGTATTTCCAAAAGTCTTATTATGGATATTACTGCAAATACTGATTTCGCCCAGGTAGAAGCTGATGATCAACAGATTAATCTAACACGTTTTTCACTTTTTTTCCCCGAAAAAAGGATGTTTTTTCTCGAGCAGGCAAGCATCTTTGATTTCTCCCTTGGTGGTAACAGTAATTTGTTTTACAGTCGTCGTATTGGTTTGTACGATCAGGGTGAGGAGCCTGAGCCTGTTCGTATTTACGGTGGAGCAAGAATAACCGGAAGAATTAAGAACTGGGAAGTTGGATTCCTTGACATTCAAACTGCACCTCTGTCTGTAAAAAACAGTACCGCAACACAGGGAAATTTACTCCCGTCAGAAAACTTCGGAGTCTTAAGGTTCCGCAGACAGGTCTTCAATGAAAACAGTTATGTAGGAACAATGGTCACAAGCCGGTTGGGTGCTGACGGGTCTTATAACCTGGCGTATGGCATGGATGGCATCTTTCGGGTATTCGGTGAGGATTATGTGGATGTAAGGTGGAGTCAGACTTTTGAGAATGACGTGAGAAATAATTCCCTTAAGGAACCGACTCTCCTAAATGTCAGGTGGGAAAGACGATCAACTAAAGGCCTTGGTTATCACCTTGGATATATACAGTCCGGAAAACACTTTAATCCAGGTATCGGATTCGAAATGATGCAGGATTATACTACACTTGGAGGCTCACTCCGTTATGGCTGGATATCTCCCGAAGTTTCTGAATTATACAGCCATTCTGCTGAGGTCAGGTTTATGTACAGAAATTATATTGACGACGGCTCTCTGATGAGTTTCACAATTCTTCCCGGATGGGAATTCATGACCAAGAATCAGTGGCAGATAATGTTAAATTTCGTCTACAATACTGATAACCTTAAAGATAGCCTCTGGATCAGCGATGATGTGTCTATTAAACCCGGGAGATACAACTATTCCAGTTTCAGGGGTAGTGTCATTACACCACAGTCGCAGCCTTTTTTCCTGATGCTGATGACAGAGATGGGACAATTTTATGACGGGAACCGGATTTCTTTCCGCCTGCAGCCAACATGGAACATTTCGAAACATTTTGAGCTTGGAGCTACTTATAATTTTGATCACGTTGTTATAAGTGAAAGGGATCTGGCAATGACAAACCATATTATCGGAATAAAGGCATTGTACATGCTTAATACCCGTTTGTCATTCAACGCATTTATTCAATATAACACTGCAGTGGACGACATAATAACAAATCTAAGACTAAGATATAATCCCCGGGAAGGGAATGACCTTTATATTGTGTTTAATGAGGGCAGGAATTCAGATCTTAACCGTGAAATACCAAATCTGCCTGTCTATAATTCGAGAGCAGTCATGTTGAAATATACCTATACTTTCAATTTATGATATCCCCATTACCTAAATAATTATGATGGAGCGCTTCAAAAATCTAAATCTAACATGTTGATAACTTCATTCTGATGTTAATTAGTAATCAGGCCTGACAGGAGTTTTGTACTAATTTTACCAAAATATTTTAGAAACCCGGTAATTAGCCAATAATCGGAAGTTTTCAATATGTATAAAAACCAGAGAAATTCATTATTAATAAAACTTGTAATAACTAATTTGAAAACCATGAAAAAATTCATTGCATCAGGTATCCTTGTGTTGGCTTTTGCAGCTGTTTCCTTCGGACAGGCAACAGATCAGGCAACAGCTACAGCAACTATTGTCATTCCAATGACAATTACCAAAACTATCGATCTTAATTTTGGCAGCCTGGTCCCTAATACAGGAGGAACTGTTGTTGTTACACCTGCAGGAGGACGTTCTGCAACCGGTACGGTTGTGTTATTTGGAGGAATAGTTTCTGCAGCCAGTTTCAATGTTACAGGGTCAGGAACATCCACGTACGCAATCACTCTGCCGACCACCGATCATACAATATCAAGTGGCGGCAATAACATGATCGTCAATAATTTTCAAAGTACTCCCTCCGGGACAGGTGCTTTAGTCGGAGGAGCACAGACATTGACAGTCGGCGCAACATTAAATGTCCTCTCAGGACAGCCTGTGGGTACATATACCAATGCAGCAGGTTTTGATGTTACCGTAAATTATAATTAGAACATAACCCTCAGGAGAATAATTCAAACCATAATTCGATGATGAAAAGGCTTAGTATCCTAATTCCCAGCCTTTTACTTGTGATACTTCTTACCGAATGGAAGAGTAATGCCCAGACCCCGATGACTGTGAGTGCAACGGGCCAGATTATTGCCGAAATTATTCCTGTTTATTCTGCAACTGAGACCTCCCAGCTTAATTTTGGCAGATTTGCACCTGGATCCCAGGGAGGGAAGTTGATCCTGACACCACAGAGTATGATCTCTGTACTTGGATCTGTGTTTAAGGGGACAGGCTCCCATAATGCCGCAAGCTTCTATGTTAGCGGCGATATTGAT
This sequence comes from uncultured Bacteroidota bacterium, assembly GCA_963843415.1. Classification (GTDB taxonomy): domain Bacteria; phylum Bacteroidota; class Bacteroidia; order Bacteroidales; family VadinHA17; genus LD21. Next base: position 37,428 of record CAWJKD010000003.1, on the reverse strand, counting down.
GCCGCTTATTCCATTACCCTTCCTTCAGAACCGGTCATTCTCACGCATATGTCTGCCGCAAAAACTATGGTGATTGAGGACTGGTTCTCTGATCCTGCACCAGGTATCGGTGCAGGTTTGCTGCAGAACGGATTTCAGGTTGTCTATGTTGGGGCAACTCTTAATGTAGGTACCCTTAATGATAATCCGGTTGGGATTTATACCGGATCATATACCATTACTTTCGACTTTAACTGACAGGTTTGGATAATATTAAGTAAATGCTAAATCATAATTCTGATCGTTATTTAAATGTCTTTCATTCCTGTGTGCAGAAGAGTGTGAAAAAAATTTCCGGCTTACTGATAATAATGTCTTGTTTCATTCCTGATATATCTGCTCAGGGAAACTTGCTTATAACTCCGCGGAGAGTTGTTTTTGAAGAATCCCGTAGATCAATTGATCTAAACCTCGCAAATACCGGACAAGATACGGCAACATATGCTATTTCCCTGGTACAGATCAGAATGAAGGATGATGGAGGCTTTGAAACAATTACCGAACCTGATCCCGGCCAGAAATTTGCAGATCGGTTCATCCGTTTTTTCCCGAGAAGTGTTACCCTGGGACCAAATGAGACACAAGTCGTGAAAGTTCAACTTGTAAGATCAGGCGATCTCCTTGACGGAGAATACAGATCGCACATCTATTTCAGAGCTGTTCCAAAGAAAGTCCCGCTTGGCGAAGAGGAAAAAGAAAAAGATACAACCACTATTTCGGTCCGGTTGGTCCCGATATTTGGCATTACAATACCTGTAATCATAAGAAAAGGTCGGTTGACAGCAACTGTAACCCTTTCTGATCTTGCATTTGAGAAAACAAATGAATCTGAACCAAGGATCAGTTTTGTTTTTAACAGAACCGGGAGTATGTCAGTTTATGGAGATATTACCGTGGACTATATATCAGTACAGGGTAAGGTAACCCGCGTTGGCATCGCAAATGGTGTTGCTGTTTACACTCCCAACACTGTCAGAAAATTTCAGTTTAATCTAAACAATGTCCCGGGAGTGGATTACAAAACCGGAACCTTGCGTATAATATACACTTCACCATCGGATGTAAAGCCTGTAAGATTTGCTGAAGCAGAATTGCAACCTCATTAATATTTATAATGATGGTGCAATATTTGCATTAATAACACCTGATAATGAAAAAGCCAAACATGGTCTTTAAGCCATATGTTCTGGTTGTGGTTTTATTTTTTTCAGTGATTGCTCAGGGGCAGGTTGATGGCGATTACCAAACGTTGGCGAGTGGAAACTGGAACGGAAATTCGACCTGGCAGGTCAGAATCGGAGGTGCATGGGTAAACTGTATTGCCGGCGATTATCCCGGTGCAGCAGTCGGAGCTGGTACGGTAAATATTCTTAGTGGGCACACTGTCACTTTGACTGCCAGCCCGGCAAACCCGATCGGAGCTCTGACTTTTGCACCTGGTAATATTGCATTAAGTTCGGTAGCATTTGGTGGCAACTGGACATTAGACATCAGCGGTGCTGTAACCTATACTCTGCCCGGAGCAAATAATAATGGTGACCAGACATTAAGCGTCGCGGCCGGTACATTAAATTGTGCATCTGTAACAATGGTTACTACTACTGATAATGCCAGAATACAAACATTATCAATGAGTACCGGAACTATTAATGTGACTGGCAACGTCACAATGGCAACAGCCACACAGAATGCAATAACTTCTACGGGTGCCAGTACTCTCAATATAGGTGGTGATTTTACCCCGGGAACCGGAACATTTACCCCATCAACAGGTACAGTAAACTATAATGGTTCAAATCAGAATGTTGCCGGCCTTACCTATAACAACCTGACTTTATCGGGTACTAATAATAAAACACTGCAGGCTAATGTTACTGTTAATGGTAATTTGAATGTCTCTTCAGGTACCCTGGATTTTGGAAATACAGTTATCAGAACTGTTACTGTTGCAGGTAACCTGAGCGGAGCAGGAATTATCGATATGGCTTCAGGCGGGTCACTGGCTCATCAACTGACTTTAAACGGAACTAATAATGCCATTGGAATCTTTGTATATGGTTCAGGGACTGTTATATACAGCCGTGCCGGAGCACAGCAGATCTTTGCAGGGACATATTATAATTTAACAACACAAACCAGTAACCAGGTAAGGACAATTCAGGGTGACATAACTGTAAATAACAACCTTATCGTTACCCTCGGCACCTTCAACTTTGATAATATTGCAGCAAGGAATGTTGTAGTTAACGGTAATCTCAGCGGAGCAGGTACCATTGATATGACTGGAGGAGCACTGCCTCACGTCCTGACTCTTAACGGCCCGAATAATGCAATCACCACTTTTTCAGCCGGTTCAGGTACAGTTATATACAGTGGAACAAGTGCCCAACAAATCTTTGCAGGCACTTATTATAATCTGACGACACAGACCAGCGATCAGGTTCGAACCATCCAGGGTAATGTTACGGTAAATAATGATTTAACCGTTACGCTAGGAACTTTCAACTTTGGTAATGTTCTTAGAACAGTATCTGTCTCAGGTAATTTAAGTGCCGGCACAATTGATATGAGTGGAGGCGCAGTTGCTCACGTGTTGAATCTTGGCGGAGTGAACAATGCTGTAGGAACTCTCACAACTGCTGCTGCTGCAAGCGTCATTAACTATAACCGTCCAGGAGATCAATTTGTTTTTGCAAGTCCTGACTACAGGAATCTTACTATTTCAGTAAGTGGTAACAAAACAATGCAGGGGGACATTACTGTTGGCGGAACAGCAACCTTCAACACCGCCGGCTGTGCTCTTGTTATTAATGGAAATACATTATTCCTGAATAATAGTACAATAGGAACACTTGGTACCATTACAGGAAGTTCTACCTCAAATATTGTTATTACCGGAAACGCCACTCCTGCAATGACCCTACCATCTATTACAGGAGGGTTAAATAATTTTACTATCAATAAAACCGGTGCAACAAATACAGTTACATTGGGAGGAAACCTTGATGTTAACGGTACTTTAACGTTAACTGCTGGTGCTCTATCAATTGGAGCGTATACGCTTACTTTGCCTGATGCTGCAAATCTTGTTTATGGAGCCGGTTCATTGACCGGAGGTGTAACATCCAACCTGACAATCGGAACAGGTGCAGATATTACTTTAAATGCAATAGCAGGCGGGCTAAATAATTTCACTACAAGCAGAAATATAACATTAGGGGCAGCTTTGACAGTAAATGGAACTTTAACCCTTACAGCAGGGAACTTCACTGTTGGAGCAAATACGCTCACATTAAATGGACCAACTATTGCCGGAACACCGGCTAATTTAATAACAGTCCCTGGATCAAGTCTCGTATTTGGAGGCACAACAGCCGGTGTTTTAATACCAGCCAATGTTGTCGCATTAACTGGTCTTTCAATAACAAATACAAACATTGTTACTTTGCAAAGTTCGCTTGTGATAAGCGGAACATTTAATCCTGGTGGTGCCGGATTATCTATAGGGGCTAACACACTGACACTTAACGGTCAGGTGAATTGCGGAATCTTGCTGGGTGGAGCGGCAACCAATATCACAATTAATGCCAGCGGCACCGCGGCAAATTTATCGGCAGTAACATTAAACAATCTTACTTTAAACAGAGCAGCTACAATGTGCGGAAGTGTAACTGTCGGAGGAACACTGACTCTCACCGCAGGCGCATTATCAATTGCTGCAAATACACTTACTCTGTCTGATGCGGGGACTCTCAGTTATGGAGCCGGATCCCTCACGGGGGGAGTAACTTCAAACCTGACAATCGGAACAGGTGCAGATATAACTTTAAATGCAATAGCTGGTGGATTAAATAATTTCACAACGAACAGGAATATTATATTGGGGGCAAATCTATCGCTTAACGGAACTCTTACTCTTACAGCGGGCACTTTTACTGTCGGCCCAAGGACACTCACACTGAATGGACCTGCAATCGCCGGGACACCCGGCAATTTAGCAACTATTTCCACATCAAGTTTATCTTTTGGAGGATCTTCTTCCGGAGTTTTTATTCCGTCCAATGTAACAGATTTGACTAATCTTATAATAAATAATGCAAATGGTGTTACCATGAACAGTAACATTACACTTGCAGTTGCAGGAGTCCTGACTCTTACTAATGGTATTGTACAGGCTGGAACTTACACTCTTAAAATTATTAACCCAAATCCCGCCGGAGCTATAGTCTGGACACCCGGCTCTTTTGTAAATGTTACCACCGGTACTGTGGAAAGAACATTAACAGCAAATCTGGTTGGAACGGGTAATAATTATTTATTCCCGATTGGAGATGGGGGAGCGTTTAAAGGTCTTAATCTCAGGGACGTAAATACAGGAGCCACCGGTCCTGTTTTTGGTGCAACAGTAAGTGCAGCAGGCGCGTTAACTGGCGACGGTACAACTATTGGTTCTGTTGATCCTCGCTATTGGTCGTTGATAAATTTAAACAGCGGAAATTTAACAAGCGCAAAAGTAGAATTATATGAAAGTGGTCTGGATTTCTCAAAAACCATTGGTATGTCCGCTGCTGTTCCGGGAAATTATTCAGCAATCGGCGGATCAAGCAATACATCTTCAATAATATCACCCACAGTCCTTAACCCCGGTCCATATTTCGCTATAGGGGCTGGTATGCAGGATACATATTATTCTTACCAGACAGGCAGCTGGAACAATGCAACCACCTGGACATCAGATCCAAGCGGTACTCTTCAAATTGGATCTACCATCCCCGGAGATAACGATAAAGTTGTGATTCTTTCGGGTCGTACTGTTTCTTTGCCTGCTGATATTACTACACTTACGCTTGATGTTACTATTGATGCCGGCGGCTTCCTCGATCAGACCATTTACAGATTCACGAATGGTTTATATGCTCTCAGGGGACAGGGTACCATCAAACTGGCATCTGCAAATTTCCCCGCTTCTGTGATCAATACATTTATTAACGCCGGTGGCGGAACCACCGAGTACAATAATGCTGCTAATTTTACATTACCTGCAACCCAAACTACATATAATAATTTAACTATCAATACATCTGGCTTTATTGCATCGCAGTTAAGCAACATCACTTTAAATGGTAATCTATACATAAAGAGCGGAACATTTCAGATCAATAATAATGTAGCGGTTGTTAAGCTGAATCTTACTATTAATGGAAATGTAACTGTTGATAACGGTGCATTTATATCAGTAGGCAATGGACCCACTAACCCGGCAATTGGTGCTGTTACTGTTGGTGGTGTGGCACCTTTCATTAATTACTATACCTACTTCCATACTGTAATTATCAAGGGTAATTTTACCAATAATGGCTCTGTAAAATTTACAAACCTTCCTTATCCGATTTATAATGCTTTTCCACCGACAATAGCTGGTGCTACGTCAGGTGCTGCTTCGGTCTATTTCCAGGGATCAAGCGATAACACATTAAATTGTAACGGTATTACTACATTTCTATAACCTGATTGTTGATAAGGGAATTGACCAGACATATAAACTGACAATTAATTCAACCAACTATTCATACTTCAGATTATTCGGAGCAAATTTATTAGCCCCTGAAGCAGCCGGATTGAGTAATCCAAACCTCAGAAAAGCTTTGTGGATACGCACCGGTACTGTCGTACTAAAAGGTTCAGTGATCATCCCTTCACTTTCTGAAGGGATTGCCGCGAATGCCGATTATTATATCCCCTTTAAAGGAGCGTTGGTGATTGACGGTGTTGATGTGGTTGTGCTTTCCAGTGCTGATGATTACAGGGAAGTAAATGTTGCATATACGGTTGCAGCTCCTAACAATGCAACAATCGGAGTTACACAGGGAGGATTAAGTGCTCTGGATATATTTGGCAAACTGCAAATAAACAATGGTTATCTTTCAACCCGTGAATCAGGAGGATTAATCACTTCAAATGTTGCTTCCGGACAATTAATTATTAACGGTGGAACTGTAGATTCCAAACAGCTTCTTTCCTCAACAGGTTCGGCATCTTATACACAGACCGGAGGAATATTTATTCTCCGTGGCCGTTTCCAGCGTACGCCTGCAGCTTATGCAACTGTTGCTGATCTTACAGATGTTTCAATTGCTACTTTAAATACATCAAGAGCAACAAATGGTATCAGTCCTGGTTTTGGCTCCTTCAACCTTGAGCAGCCAACCAATATTTTTAGTATGTCGGGGGGAACAATACGTATTTACGATGTATGTGGTATAGCCGCGCGGAGAACAGGAAGCGTTTGATGTGAAATCATCCACATCTAATATTAATGTTACAGGTGGTACCCTGGAAATCAGACCATATACAGGTACAGTCTTAGCTGATGCAGGTAATTATTATATAAATACAAGTGCACCTTTATATCAATTTGCTCATTGATCGTGTAAGCAGTACTTCAGTTGTTCAATTAAATACATCTCCATTGATTGTGCTTAATGACCTTACTCTTACTTCAGGAGATTTTTCAGCCAATAATCTCAATGTTACTATTGGCAGAAATTTTTCAATTGCAGGCGGAACTTCCTATACTACCGGAACCAATACAACTATCTTAAATGGAACAGGAATCAGACATTTACGGTTGACCTTGCTGCTCCGCTTTCATTGAACAAGCTAACAATTGACAAACCTGCCGGTACTGACTTTAAGTTTTGCCGGTACACAATCTACAATTAATGTTGATGATAATTTCAGACTGGTTTTAGGAACACTGAATGATAATGGCAAGACAATTAATATTGCAGGGATGTCTTTAACTCAGGTATGCATATCGGTACCGGTAAAATAGTGCTGAATGGAACATTGACTCAGAGTATTGATGGCAATGGTGTTTTTGAAAATCTTGAACTTGAATAACACGAATGCTGCAGCAGCTCCTGTTTCCCTGGCTGCAAATATGTACGGTTAATGGTACACTTACCTTTTCTCAGGATAAACTGTTTAATATTGGTACATATAATTTAAAACTTAATTCACGTCATCTCTTGTAAATGCGGGTGCTACTAAGGTACATTCAAATCTGCCGGGAATGCAGGTGACGGGGGACTTACAAAAGTATATACTTCAACAGCAGCATTTACTTTTCCGGTTGGAGTGCATCAATTATACCCCTGGCTTAAATATCGGTACTTAGTTCAGTGCTCCCACTGCTTATGGATCAATAACGGTTGTCCCGGTAAATTATGAACATCCCAGTAACAACACCGGGCAGAAGCCTGACCTATTTCTGGCGGGTTAAATCTTCCGGATTTACATGGGATGCTCCCACTGTTACTCATGGATATACCTATGATCAGAGTAATGTTGTTACAGGCGGTGATGTAACCGAAGATGATATGTCCCGGCTCTTTTAACACTTCAACAAGTACCTGGAGAAATGGGACACATGCAAATCCCTCTGTTGATATAACAACAATATTAATTACGGTGAACTGGACAGCAGTTTCCTACAAATAGTACATTTATTGATGGCTGACTATACTGCCGGAGATGATAATCCTACTGCCCATTCGGTGTTCCTACAATTTATTACAGCCGTCAAAGCGGTCTTTGGAGCAATTTAGACAACATGGTCATTGACAGGTCATACAGTTAATAATCCTCCGGCAGTTCCTCCGGGAATAAATGATATTGTCATTATCGGTGGACAAGATTCAGTTTATCTTGCAACCAACAATACAATTCCTAATACAGAAGTAAGAAGTTGTGCCAGTTTGCAAATTGAAACAGGTTCTGCCCTTGATATTGGATATAATTTCAACTCAAGTTTTGGATGGTGTTAAATCATCCAAATGGAAATGGGAATTTCAGGCTTACAACATCCTGGACTTCAGGAAGCTACATTTACTTTCCCCTTTGGTGATTTTTCAGATTTTAATGTTAATCTGGGAACAACAGAACTTTACTCAACAAATCCGGCACCCGGAACTACATATTGGTTACCAAATGGAGTATTATCATATGGTAATTTGATACTATCTCCTCTTGGAGGATCAAATATTATTTTCCCGAATAATGATCTTAACAATTTATGGTAACCTTATTACACGAGGTCAAAATGCAGACTCATGGTTCTGTCCGACATGGAATGTTACCTATCCACATGCACCTACAGCTGTTGTTGCAAAAACAATTACTATAAATGGAAATTTAGATATTCAGGGTGGAGCACTTATATGGTATCGGAAATGGAGCAATTGCTCAGAATATTGTAGTAAATGGGAATGTAATTGTGGCTCCTTTATCAGCTATTGATGATGGGGGTGGTGCTACAAATCAGAGCTTATCTATTGGCGGCAACCTGATTAACAATGCAAATGGACTTAGTAAACGCTCCTTCAGGTACCAGGGCATGGTGCCGGTTTACAAATATTCCGGTTACTTTTTTTGGTTCGACTTCAGCAAGCATAACAAATACAATTGGTACTCCGTCAACAACATTTGGTCAGTTGGTGATTAATAAAGGTACATCACAGGCAACCACACTTACATGCAATATTGGAGGTACACTAACTACTCCTGACAAATAACTGGTTAACATCTGCAAAACGGTACATTCAGATATATGCGAACGGATCCTGCTACAGATTTTACCATTTCTACAACTACTCCGTTTACAATTCCTTCCACCGCCGGATTGATTATTGATTATGCCAACGCTAATAACAGAAATATACTTATTGGCAATGCAGCAAATAATGCTGGTGATCTGCTTTTGAGCGGGAAACTGACACTGATCAGGGGGAATGTTTATATAGGACCAATTGCGGCACCTGCAAATAATAACGATATTGAATATTCAGGAAGCGGAGCTTCTGCAATTGAAATACAGGGTGGAAATCTTGTAGTCAATGGACAGATACGGAGAAATACTTCTACAACAAATGGAATTCTTAATTATACTCAAAGTGGTGGAACTGTTACAATTAACGGAAATGCTGCAAATGCAGGTTATGCTAAACTGGAAGTATTAAATGAAGGTAGTAGTTTCAATCATGTCGGGTGGTACACTGACCATAGTTCGTGGAGGTGGTACTACTTATGGCGATCTGTTATTTAAGACCTGCAAGTTCCTCGGTAACTGGCGGTACAATAATATTTACCAATGTAATTCCAAATACTCTTCAAAACTACCTCCTGGATGCAAATATTCCGTTAAACAACCTGACTATTACAGGGGCTGCCGGTGCCGGGTTGAATGCTAGTCTTGGTCTTCTGTTAGTCCATTGGTACTTAATGGAACATTGACCCTGAGTAATACACAGAGCATATTCAACTCTAATAATATCAATGTTTCCATTAAAGGTAACTTTGATAATAGTGGTACATACAATTTTGGAACTAATACAACAACATTTAACGGTGGAGTACAGATTAATTACCGGAAGTTCAGTAACTAATTTTAATAATCTGAATGTGTCATCAGCTATTTCTCTTACCGTAAATAATAATTTTTCTGTCAACCAGGATTTATTTATCGGAAGTGGGACTCTTATACTTGGCAACAAGAAAGTAACCCTTTTGGGGAACCTTGTAAACAATGGTTCTTATACCGACGACAACACTACAGGAGGCATAAGTTTATCCGGTACTACTCAACAACAGATATCCGGAACAGGAGCGTATGGGACAGCTTGAGATCAACAATAATTCCGGAGCTAAACTGAACAACGGTATTATGCTTCAAAACGACCTTGTTCTTACTCAGGGTATCTTTAATATTAACTCTAATCTTCTTACCCTAAGCCAAACAGTAGTATCCTTGGAGTACCTGGGATAACCAGAATGATTATGTCTGACGGAGTAACCAGCAGTTTGGGAGTCAGAAAGTTCTTTACTGCTGCTCCTCAATCATTTACATTCCCTGTAGGAGTTGCCGGAAAATATACACCTGCCATTTTCACAATTACTGCAAATGCAACTGTCGGTTATATAAATGTTAATCCTATTGATGAGTATCATCCAAGTGTCTCGGATCCTCTGAATGTTCTGAAATATTATTGGAAAATTGAAAGCTCAGGAATTTCCGGTTTTACGGGAATATCTTATTACAGTACCTTCCCGGTGATGTAGCCGGTGTTGAAAGTAATTATGTAGCTGCCAGACTAGAACTTCCGGGTAATACCTGGTATAAAGCACCTCCGGGACCTGCAACCGATAATGTTGATGAAACCAACCACCAGATTACCTTCAATTATTCGGAAGCAATAATCTTAACGGTGAATATACTGCAGGAAATGATGCTGCAATCCCGGATGAAGTTCCGACATACCGGACAAATAGTGATGGCAACTGGTCAAACCAGCAATCTGGACTCCGGTTGGATCGTCTCCTCCTTGTCCGTTTGGAGGACCAAATGGTGATAACGTAATCATAGACCATATTGTAACAACAGATATTAATAACATATTTGTTTTAAGCACGACAATTAACAATAAACTCAGAGTTGTTTCACCAACCTTTGGACATAACCTTGGAGATGTGGATGGTAATGGGACAATTTATCTGGAAAACGGTAATCTTCCGGGTGGTAATTACATCGCCTTTTTAGATTGTTCAGGAAATGGAACAATCGAGTACGGTGGAACCGGTACTTATACGATCATTGCAAGCCAGTTTAGCAAGCTTGCCTAATATGTTTGTTACGGGAACCGGTACAAGAGTACTTCCGAATAAGGATTTAACCATATGTAAAAGACTTGTCATTGACGGACCTGTACTCGATAATAGTGTAAATAACTTTAAGCTTACGATCCTGGGTTCGATGGAGCGTTATAATACTGGCGCTTTCAACAGTGGTTCTGGGTCATCGCCAGCTTCTACTGTTTCGTTCGCCGGATCAGCTGTTCAGACCCTTGGTGGACCGACCGGTGACTTTACAGGAGCTAACAAGTTTAATAATCTTGAGATTAATAATGTTGCGGGATTGAACATCGGTGCAAATGGACTGGTAGAAGTTAATAATGACCTTTTACTCACAAATGGCATTATTAATACAACCTCAACGAACAAACTTACCTTATTGAATACTTCTTCAGCAGCGGTTATACCTGCCGGGGGTAGTCCAGCTTCTTTTGTAAATGGTCCGTTAATTAAACAGATCATTAACGGAGGCAGTTTCGTGTATCCGATAGGAAAAGGAACTACAAAAGGGCATAATTTTACTCTCACTTCAACTGCCGGAAGTACTTTACTCTGGACAGTAGAATATTTCACACCAAATCCAACTGCAACTTCACTTGCACCTCCCTTACAAGTAGCCAATACTATAGAGTACTGGAGTGTCAGCACAACTTCAGGAACAACTGCTAAAGTCAAGATCGGATGGGATCCTTTAAGTGATCTGACACCTCTGATGACTTTAAATGGTATGGCTGATATGCGGGTTGCAGAATTTAATGCTGGTTCATGGAATGAACTGGCATCAACTACTTCAGGGGATAATAATAACGGAGATGTAGCAACAGCAAATAATGTAAATATCTCTACTACACCCAAGAATTATACAACAGCCAGTATTACTTCAACAATAGCAAGGGCTTCTTTATCTCCAACCGGCCCTGTATGCGGTGCAGCCGGAATCCCGGTCAGCTTTACTTCCTATAATCCTATTATTTTGAACTACACGCTCGATTATACAATTAATGGTACTCCGCAACCAACTGTTATAGTAACATCATTACCCTACACTTTGCCAACTCCTGTTCCGGGCGCTTATAAATTAACAGGATTTACTTATAATAACGGGGTTAACATCGGAGTCGTTGATCCCACAGTTGTAAATGCATATGCTAACCCGACACCCTCAAATGCAGGCTTAGATCAATCTCTCTGCGGTGTCTCCGGAACAATTCTTGCAGGAAATAATCCTGCACCCTACTCAGGTCTGTGGACAATAGTGAGTGGAGCCGGAGGTACATTTGTTAATAGTACACTTTTTAACACTGTCTTTACAGGTGTTCTGAATCAAACATATACATTGCGCTGGACTATCAGCAATGTTTCCTGTACTTCATCGGACGATGTGGTTATTGCATTCCCTGTTGTAGCTTCAATACCTGGAAATTTCACATCTGCTCCGACTCAGGTCTGCCAGGGTTCCAGCGGATATGTATATACGGTACCGAATGTCCCTGGTAATACTTATAACTGGGCTTATACCGGATCCGGTCATACAATAAATGGAACAGGAAATTCAGTAACTGTTGATTTCAATGCTTCTGCCACAAGTGGTACCTTAAGAGTTACTGCAACTAATGCTTGTGGAACAAGTGCGCCAGAACAGTTAACATTACTGTTAATTCCCCTCCTGTTGCAACATTTAATTATAGTGGTACTCCTTATTGTCCTTATGCTTCCAATCCATTCCCTTCATTTAGCGGAGGAGGAGTCGCCGGATCTTTTTCATCTTCACCTGGCTTAGTTTTTGTCAGCACAAACACAGGGCAGATTGATCTGACTTCCAGTACGCCGGGCAGTTATATCGTTACCAATACAATTGCTGCCTCCGGTGGTTGTGGAATTGTAACAGCAACTACTCCGCTGGAGATTATAGCCCAGCTGATCTGGACAGGAATTGTAAGCAGCGACTGGAATGATACAGGAAACTGGACCTGTGCAATTATTCCTGTTTCAGCCAATTCTGTTCAGATCCCAAATGTTGTCAATAAACCCGTCCTGAGCACCGGATCTGTTGCTACTGTTAATAATTTAACAATTGATGCTGGTTCATCACTTACAATTACAGGGAATGCAATCAGGATATCCGGAACTATTACAAACAACGGCATTTTTGACGCCACAGACGGGACTATTGAAATGACAGGAACGGCAGTTCAGACTATAGGAAGTGATCTATTTGCAGGGAACACAATAAAGGATCTGATCATTAACAACAGTGCAGGAGTTACATTACTTGATACACTTAATATTTCCGGTTCGGTTTCAGGGCAGAATGGGGATCTGGCTTCGGGAGGTTATTTAATCCTTCTCTCCACCCCTGTTCAGACAGCCATGATCGATGGCTCAGGAACCGGGGAAGTGACAGGAAATGTGACCATGCAACGTTATCTTCCTTCAGGCTTCGGATATAAATATTTCAGCTCTCCGTTCCAGGCGGCAACTGTCAGTCAGTTTGGAGATGAGGTAAACCTGGGTGCCGGATTCCCTCCGATCTACAGATATGATGAAAACCGGACATCGTCAGGCTGGGTGAGATATAATTATCCCGACAGTTTATTAAAACCGATGAATGGTTATGCTACGAATTTCGGATCTTTAATAACTCCTGATACAGCTGATATAACAGGAGTGGTAAATAACGGACCGGTTTCCATAACTCTGCGAAATCATAACTTCACTTATACTCAGGGATTTAACCTGGTCGGGAATCCCTACCCCTCTCCAATCGATTGGGATGCCTCTGCAGGATGGACAAAAACGAATATCGATGATGCAATATATTACTTTAAGGCCAGTGCAACAGATCAATATGGAGGCACTTACAGCAGTTATATCGACGGAGTTTCGAGCGATGGAGTGGTATCAGATACTATTCCTTCAATGCAGGGATTCTTCGTTCATGTATCAGATGGCGTCTTTCCTGTAACCGGCATTCTGGCATCTGACAATGATGTAAGGATAACCGATTTTACTCAACCTTTTACCAAATCGGCGAAAGGTGAAACAAAACCTTTGATCCGTCTTAATGCAGGATTCTCCGGTGATGATTCCTCATATGATCCTTTGGTGATATGCTTCGATGAGAAAGCACAGACAACTTTCGATAGTCAGCTTGATGCTCTAAAACTTATGAATACCGATCTGGCAGTCACGAACCTTTATGCAACAGGTTCCGATGGTACAAAACTTTCTATTGACGGGCTGCCATTATCATTTATGACAGAAGGTTCTGTACCTCTGGGTTTAAAAATAAGCAAAGCAGGGAATGTCGTTTTTAAGATCTCTTCACTCGACAGTCAGCTTTCAGGTAGTGGAATATATTTATCAGATATTGTCACCGGTAGTAATCAGGATTTGCTTGATGGAAAGGAATACATCGTTTCTCTGGCATCCGGAGAATATACTAACAGGTTTTATCTGAATATTACTTCAACACCAACTGATATTAATCCTGTCAGGTCATTTGAGGACCTGTTCAGGATTTACTATTCCAATGGCACATTAACCGCTTACATTACTTTAAATGCCGATAATGGCACCCTGACAATAACTAATCTGACCGGACAGACTGTTTTTATGAAAAAGATTTATGAATCCGGTTATCACGAATTTAATACGATATTAAAATCCGGAATATATATTGCGACCTTTAGTACAAAAAACACAAAAGTATCAAGAAAGATATTCATATACGATTAATGGGCATTAAAGAATATAATGACCGTTCCCGGGGCCGTCTGATTCAGATCGCAGCAGCTATCTTTTTTCTGTCTGTTTTCTTAAATGAAGCAAAAGCACAGGAAGATCCTCCACGTCCTTCTTCAATCACTTTTACGACAAATTTGAGTTTCGGAGCATTTTCCCATGGCCCTGCTGGTGGGACATTAACCGTTGATGAGTTCGGCTTCCGTTCATCTACAGGCAGTGTTGTATTGCTTTTAATGGGGTTTCCGGTATCTGCTGCACATTTTAATATCTATTCAAATCAGGGGACTCTGATCAATATTCTCAGCATTCCGGATTTCCCTCTGACCTGGGGAGGTTACTCCATGAATGTAAATATCGAATCAACAAATCCGGTTCTTCCCTTCGTTAATACTAATCCTTATTCAACTCCGACAGAGTTGACAATAGGAGCTACTCTTACAGTTGGCAACTCATCTGCTAATCCTCCGGGCAGTTACATAGGGACATTTAATGTAACTCTCGTGATTGAATAAATGTTTAAAAATAAAGTGAAAAATAAAAATGATTGACAAAAGAGCATACTCCCACATAAGGTCATCAGGAAGTATGCTCAAATTTTTTGTCCGTAGTTACTGTTACCTTGTTTTCCTTTTACTCCCGTTACCAATCTTTTCACAGGAATTACCGGAATACGATGAGATACCCGTATTCCTTGATATTCCCGGAACCGGTGGTGGTGAAATCGAAGCTGCAATAAGGGATAATGAGTTATATCTCCCGGTAACTGACCTTTTTAATTTTCTTAGGATCAGAAATATTCCTTCTCCCGGATTGGAAACCATAAAGGGTTTTTTTATCAATCCTGAAGCTCCTTATGAGATCAGCAGAACAGATAATCGCATACTTTACCAGGGTAAAATATTTGATCTTGAACCGGGCGATCTTATGCGCACTGAATCAAATCTGTATCTCAGATCATTATATTTCGGGCTTATCTTTGGTCTTGAGTGTAAGTTCAATTTCCGGACACTCTCAGTGACTGTTACAAGTAAGCTCGAACTGCCATATCTCAGGGAGAGGCGGCAGGAAGAGATGCGACGAAATCTATCCCGTTTGAAAGGTGAAATAAAAGCTGATTCCAATATCGGAAGAACTTATCCCGTTTTTAAATTCGGAATGGCTGACTGGTCGGCTATTGCTTCTGAAGAAATAAACGGTGAATCAGAGGCAAGACTTAACCTTACACTTGGAGCTATGGTTGCCGGCGGCGAAATGAATGCATCAATAAATTACAACAGTATTGATCCCTTCATCGAAAAACAGCAGCATTATCTCTGGCGGTACGTAAACAATGATTTTGCGTCTGTCAGGCAGGTCATGGCAGGTAAAATAACAGCAAATGCAATATCATCAATCTATAATCCTGTTGTCGGGGTTCAGGTGACAAACACCCCGACAACGTACAGGCGATCTTTCGGTTCTTATACACTGAGCGACCGGACTGATCCAAACTGGATTGTGGAACTATATGTAAATAATGTCCTTGTCGATTATGTTACTTCCGATGCTTCGGGTTTCTATACTTTTGAAGTGCCTCTCGTATATGGAAATTCTATTGTAAAACTCAGGTTTTACAGTCCATGGGGTGAAGAGCGGACACGTGAACAAAATATTAACATCCCTTTCAATTTCCTTCCGCACAAAACATTTGAATATAATGTTGGCGCCGGGATCGTAGAGGATTCATTGATGAGCCGGTTTTCAAAAGCAAAGGTGAACTATGGATTAACGAAAAGTCTCACAATCGGAGGTGGAACTGAATATCTTTCATCAATAACATCCGGACAATTTATCCCATTCATAAATGCATCCTTAAGGTTGACAAATAATATGTTGCTGCACGGCGAATATGATTACGGGGTCAGAACTAAAGGTACTTTCTCATACAGGATGCCATCAAATCTTCAATTAGATATTAATTATACATGGTATAGCAAGAACCAGAAGGCAATTAACTATAATTATCGTGAAGAACGCAGATTAACACTTTCAGTACCTTTAAGAATTGGCAAACTTGCTTCATACCAACGATTTAGCTTTTACCAGATTATACTTCCGGCCTCCCAGTATACAACAGGCGAATGGTTATTCTCCGGCTCTGTGTTTGGAGTGAATACAAATCTGACAACTTATGGCTTATTTATAGATGAAATAAAGCCATATATCTACAGCAATTTATCAATGGCTTTCAGGCTTCCGGCCGGATTTATATTGATGCCACAAACTCAGTACTCATATACACAGAATGAGTTTATTACTGCAAAATTAAGACTCGAAAAGCCTATTAAGGATCATGCATATCTGAATTTATCGTACGAGCAGAATTTCAGGAATGATCTGAAAATGGCAGAACTTGGATTCCGCTATGATTTTTCGTTCGCCCAGACAGGATTATCGGTCCGGCAATCAAATAAGAAAACTTCATTTATTCAATATGCCAGAGGCAGTCTGATAAACGACAGGGCAACCAGATATCTTGGAACAGACAACCGTACAAATGTAGGCAGAGGGGGAATTACTATTGTTCCTTTCCTCGATCTGGATAACGATGGGAAAAAAGACCCGGGCGAACCAAAAGCTTATGGATTGAACATCAGAACAAACGGAGGACGTGTTGAAAAGAGCGATCGTGACACTACAATACGGATCCTGGGGTTGGAACCTTATACAAGCTGCTTTATTGAACTCGATCCGAACAGCTTCGAAAACATAGCATGGAGAATGGATAAACAAACGTTAAGTGTCGTTGTCGATCCAAATATCCTGAAACATATTGAAATTCCCGTTATTGTTGCAGGAGAGGCAATGGGTACTGTCACACTTGAAAAAGATGATATTACAAAAGGTCTCGGGGGAATAATAATCGGTTTCTATACCACAACCTGGAAATCCTCAGGAAGAGCACTTACTGAAGATGACGGTTTTTACAGTTTTTTCGGACTTGCTCCAGGTGAATATTATGCCCGGGTCGATACCGCCCAACTCCGGAAGCTTGGGATGATATCCAATCCTGTTTCTTTACCGTTCACTATTGCAGGGGGAATGGATGGAGACATGATTGAAAACCTTGATTTTACATTGACCTTACGACCAGGTGATACAACTTCAGTTCTGCCAGTTATTCAGAAAAAACCTACTGTCAGAAAGGATACATCTTATATGATCATCCATGAAGTGACCCAGGAGCTTATCACGATAGCTGAAGACAGCTGGGCAATTCAGCTTGGGGCATTTAAAAAGAAGTCAAATGCTGAGGCTTACCGGAAAACACTGCAAAAGCTGCTTGGCAAAGATGTTGAAATAGTAATTGAAGGAGATTATTATAAAGTCCGCATCCTGGACCTTAAAACCCGTGAAGAGGTTGACCGGAATATTGCAATACTTAGAAAGAATGGAGTCACTGAACTCTGGGTAATCAGACTAAAAGCAAAACAACAGCAACTGGTACTAACAGAAAAAGTAGATACGGTGACCAAAATAACAGAAACTCTGGTTGATAGTTCTATCCCTGTATTCAGTTTTGATATGGTATTGCAGGTAGGCGCATTCAATAATGAATCAAATGCTCTGAGACTTAAAGAAAAACTCTCAGCCACACTCAATAAACCTGTCATAATTGTTCCGGAAAACGGATTCTACAAAGTACGTATCACAGGGTTTGAAAGTCTTGAAGAAATTGAAAAATTGATTCCCTCTCTCGGTTTTCTTGGTTACAATGATCTCTGGATTCCGCCTGTCACAAAAGAAGAAGTTGTTGTCCAACCAGTTGTAACAGAGCCTGATACAACTGTAAAAGCTATTGTGGAGATACCTCAGCTTCCGGTTGTTGAAGAAAAGCCTGCTGCACCTGAACCCACTTTTGCTCTCCAGGTGGGAGTATTCCGAAAGAGAACAGAGGCTGTACGTGCTCAGCGAAAAATAATGAAAAAACTAAATTTGCCCGTTGATATTGTTGAACAGTGGGGTTATTATCATGTCGTCGTAACCGGATTTTATACAAAAGAAGAGACTTATAAATTCTATCCTGAGCTTACCGGTCTTGGCTATCCGGGAGTTTCTCTGATTGAAAACTACAGGAAACAGTAATAATATTGTGAATGTTGATTATATAATTTCAACATCAAGAGGCCTTCGATAAACACTCTTTCTATATTTTATCTCCGGATAACCCAGGCACATGGCTGTAAGGATCGTCTCGTTTTTCTTCATCCTCACCAGTCGCCTTATTGATCTGAACTGATTTGAGAGAACAACAAAATAACCATTCATTAATGTGCCAATTCCAAGAGTCTGGGCTGCAAGATCAATTGTGTTACTTGCTATACCTGCATCCCACTTCGGAATTGCAAAATATTTTTCTTCGGTATAAATTATTAACAGACAAGGTGCACCTCTTAAAAATGTATCATAACCCTCGTAAAACAGATCAGTCAATCTGTGCAAGCTCCTTCTTCTTGATTCCCTGACAAAGTATTTAACCGGGAAAGCGTTTATCAGCCTTGAGATTCTTCGTGTCCTGGAAGCCATGGCTGTTTTTGTCTTCAGAAGCAGTTCCTGGTCAGTGATGAATTTATATTTAAGCGATTGCTTGTTTGATCCGGTAGGAATATATCTGACAGCTTCAAGGAGTTTATCGATGTGTTCTTTTTTAAGTGGTTCCCTTTTGTAATTCCTTACACTACGCCTGTTTCTTACAAGAAGAGTGAACTGATCAAAAGTGATCCCCGGATCTTCAATCTCCCTGAATTCATTCATGTCAATCCTCGTATTCACGACGGCATTAACCGGGCAAACTGCTGTACAATGACCACAATCACTGCAACCAAATTCTGCTAATTTATAGGGCTTATTATCCTCATCAAAAGCTATTCGCCTTGAACCACATACCTTACCACATAATCCACATCTGGTACAAACTTCGTAATTGAACCTGATATTCATTGTATTTCCTCTAAATATGTCGCTTGTGAATATGAGACAGCTCTTAATTATCTTTCAGGCAGCGAACCGAAAATCCACTTTTTATAAAGCTGATATTTTTATCAACGTTGCTGTAATTACCTGCCAATGCACGGTAAACAGCATATGATGAACCGTCTTTGGTCGAGCTCCACCAATAACCCATCTGTCTGATGTTGGCGAATATTCCCTGGTAATTCCTGTAACCTCCCGGAAGTGCTGTAAAACCCGATTCATTTGTTGTATTGCTGTTTAAGCTTGACCAGTGCAGGGTTTCAGGTTCTTTTAATTTAATTCCGGCTAAGGTTTCTCCTCCAAGATAATCAGTCAGAATTGTCCATTCAGTGTCTGTCGGCACATGCCATCCGACCGGACATAGCAGACCGGTATCCACAGCATGCCAGTTATAAAGTGCTCCATAAAAATCTGAACTACTGTTATACCAGCAGTATCCGGATGTTGCCAATGCAGCCCATTTTGTTCTGTCAGTAACGAATGGAATGGCCGTTCCCTGATTATAGGTTTCCGTTCTCAGATTTTCAGCCATCCATGTCTGAGTCCCGATCTGTACAGTTTTATAAACATTACCATCGTAATCATTAACTGTACCATAGGTTACATCAGGATTAAAATAAACATTATTCAGAGTACGAAATGTCAAACGGCTTCCATACGTTGTTCCAATCTCATTCTGAGCTTTTATCCTGTAATAATATTTTGCATTTGATGATAATCCTGTTATGTCCGCGCTTACTGTAGTATCTGTAATTCCGCTTACCATGTTGGGAATTGCATTAACAGTAAGTCCTAACGAAGCGGAATCAAGACCATACTCAAAAGATACAGTAGTATTTGCATTATTAGCATTTACAGTACCAGAAAGGGTTGCTTCAGCGGGTCTGATCCATGATGCCGAACCTGTTGAAACTTGTGGCGGGGTTTTGATTGAAACCGGATCTTCTCCTTTCTTACAGGATGTAAAACCAAATAATACAAATAATATAAAGACTGAAAGCATTGATTGATAACTTTTCATAGAATAGCCCATCCATTTTAGTTAACCAAATGATTAGAAATTACCTAATTTTTAACAACCAAGATTAACACTTATTATTGTATTAAGCAACAGGATTTTCTTATTTTCCAGCCATCCCCCCTTTCATCCATTCAGGAATGATAGTCCCGATAAAAACTTGCTTTTCCTCATTAAGTTTCTTCATATCAAGTCCTGTATACTCTTGTGCTTTTGTCTTTGTATTGATATCCGGATATGGAACCTCCTGGTTGTACCCCAGTGATGAAAGGACCCTGGCAAGCCTGACCCGGGCTTCCTGTGCAAAAGCAATGCCTCCGGCAATAATCCTGCTTATCTCAACAGGAGAGTGAAATGAATTGCCATGCCCTGCTGCCGAAAAATCCCATCGCCATTGGGCCCGCCTGATATCATTCAGGATATCTTTCATTTGTTCTTCAGACGCCCCTTTGTCCCAGGCAGTCTTAGCTTCAACATGGGACCTCACAAGCAGTGTTTCAGGTTTGTCACCCAGGTAAGAAGGGGCATTTGAAATATAAAAAGAATAGAGAGCCAGTCCGGAAAAAATCCCCAATATTATAATTACCGGAAGTCTCCACTTTTCAGGAGGTATCAGTTTCCTGATGAAATTCATTGTCTTTTTATTCGCAATATATTTATTAAAACTCTATTTTTTTATTAATTATTCCGATATCTTTCTGATGAAAATTCTCATAAATTAAAATTACATACCCATGAAAAAGTTCTTCTTCCCACTGATTGTTCTGTTCTTGTGGAGTTGTTCTGCGGGTGAGCAGGATATGATCTTTCACTACTCAGTTTTAAAAGCTCTCGACAATGGAGTTCTTGAAGGCAATCTTAAAACAGGTGAACTAAAAGAACACGGTGACTTTGGGCTTGGCACTTTCAACAAAATGGACGGTGAGATGGTTATATTGGATCATGTTATATACCGGGTATCTCCTGAAGGTAAAATAGTTAAACCCGGGAATGAGACACTTATCCCTTATTCCGTTGTTACATTCTATAATCAGGATAAGACCCTGTCGATGGATGGTGATATCAATTATGCTTCACTTAAAGCATATGCAGCCGATAACCTCCCTTCGCAAAACATGTTCTATGCTTTCCGGATAAGCGGAGATTTCGATTATATAAAATGCGGAGGATCATCTGCCCAGAAGCAACCCTATAATGAATCTCTGCCGGAAATGCTTTCTGACCGGCCTGTGTATGAGGCGAATAATATCAAGGGGACTCTCGTGGGATTCTGGTGTCCGGCATATATCGGAGATATCAATACAAAAGGTTTCCACCTTCATTTCATTTCAGAGGACCATAGCCTGGGCGGCCATCTTATGGAATTCTCTGCACGGGTATTACAGCTCGGCTATGATATTAAAACAGATTACAGGATCATCCTGCCTGAAACAGAGATGTTCAGCAAAGCCACCTTCAGGAGTGAAGCTGTAAACTACTGATCAACACTGGAGAAGACCGGATAAGAATCACTGAAAACTTCTCTTGCTAATTCCATTTGCCCGGGATCAATTCCCTGGTGGATGGATTTTCTTTGTAAATGAATGACAAAGATATTTGACTTTGCCCGATCAGGAAAAATGATCGAATTTTACAGCATCAGGAAAAATTAATTTAACTTAGTATAACATTATGAAAACTAAACCGGTTAATACTTTATGTCATGTATATTTTTACTGTTTGTTGTAATGGGAAGAGATGCTTCATACGACATAGGTTTTTCCCATTTTTAATAATGCTGATACTGTTACTCCCTTCATGTAAAAACACTACGGAACCCTATTCAATTCTGGAATTCACCGGCAAAGGTGAGATTTACAACTATTCCAGGTCGCTTTTCCCAATCGTATATGGATCAGACAGTATTAACTCAACTGCTCTGCTAGCCGGGAGAGGTGACATAATTGTGTATGGTAATAATAGCTGTTTCTATTACAGGGAATCTTCTCAAAAAATATTCTCTATTAAAACAACAGACAATATAGGTTTTGTTAATGGGAAAATTAATTCAATCAATATCCCCATTGATGATGAAATGATTCCATGGTTTAAACAGATGACTTCCGAAGATCTTTCAAAACTTGAATTTCTGTACTTTAATTCACCAATTGTTGAAAGTTATATTCCGTATCTGACCAAACTGGCTGAAATAAAGCCTGATATCGGCCTGGGATATGAAGGAGATCTGAACGAGTTGTACAGAATATTAGAAATCTTCAAACCAAAATTTATTATTGGAGTAAACGTTCCCCGGAAAGACTTTAATCTTTTATCCGGCTTAACCAATCTTGAGTTTCTTTCGGCATCTTTAAATGATTCCATTTACACAATCCCTGTTCCGGCAATGCCAAAATTAAAACATCTTATTCTGGCTAATATCCAAAAGAATGATATAAAAAATGATGATTTCCTCATTAATAACAGACAGCTGGAAAAACTGACAATTCTGGAAGCAGACAACTTTGATCTTTTGCTTATTGAACCTCTTAAAAGTCTGAAAGAGCTGATCATAAATGGAACCGACACGATTGAAAATTTCGATCTAATAAAAAATCATAAAGAGATTGAATTATTGTCAGTTACCGGTGAGAAATTGAACAATGATCTGGCCATTAATGAATTGCCGGAAATCAGGTGGTTGTCTATATATGAGGATGTTACTCAGGAAGGATTTAGTGCGTTAATTAAGTCCCACCCTGATCTTGAAGTGGTAGAGATAATCAATAATGATACAATTAATAACCTGCAACCATTATTAAATCTCAGGAAATTATATGGATTAACAGTAACTGATACCATTACTGATCTTGGAACAGTAAAATCGCTTAAA
This sequence comes from uncultured Bacteroidota bacterium, assembly GCA_963843415.1. Classification (GTDB taxonomy): domain Bacteria; phylum Bacteroidota; class Bacteroidia; order Bacteroidales; family VadinHA17; genus LD21. Next base: position 14,053 of record CAWJKD010000003.1, on the reverse strand, counting down.
AACCTGAAATATCTTTCCATTCCTGATAATGTCTTTAACGACAGTATAATAAAAGCTGAATTGCTTAAGTCATTGCCTGATACAAGAATAGTTGCTAACCAGGGTGTCTGTCTGGGCTCAGGATGGTTATTGCTTATTATCCCGATTATTCTGATTTTGAGGGTATTCACTAATAGAAAGTCACAAAAAATTCAAGACACTCTTTAAATCATGATAAGCAGCAATGATTGAAAGCAGGAAATGATCAAAAACAAAAAGTATATACTTTTACCCGAAGCAATTCTTTGCACCATTGCATTAATGGTCTTTGCCTTTTTTATTCATTATGAATTCCCATTTCGTTTACTTTCAATTGTGGCACTTTTTATACCTGCCTATTTTTTCAACAGGAATCTGAAATCGCTGGCGGATTTAAGAAAAATAACTGACGAATCTGTTTCTCTTAAAATTATAAGTTTATGGATCATTGCCGGTATATTTCTTGGCTTGCTGTTTGCAATATTATACCGCTGGCATCTGGAAATTAGTTTATTCCCAAAGTCGCTTCATTTTTTCATGTTCGCAGCAGCTCTTATTGGTTGCATGGAGGAAATTGTTTTCAGAGGTTTCATCCAGAATTATGTAAAAAGTATAAGTACGCCTTTTTCAATATTCTTCAGTACAATATCCCACACTGCCTATAAATGCTGTTTATTCTTATCTCCAATGGCTGTTACAGATATTAATATCGGATTTTTAGCTTTCTGGACAATGATTGCCGGAATTTTATTAGGTATAACTAAGCATTTATCGAAAAGTCTTTTACCTGCAATAATCGCACATGGTTTATTCGACATTCTGGTTTATGCTGAGTATGTAAAGGCCCCATGGTGGGTATGGTAAATCCTCTCTGCTTCCATATTTGGAGGTAAATTGGGAAGTAAATTCGAAACAAATGATTTGTTTCAGTATAGTTTCAGTAGATAAAAAAAGTTCTGATCTATTTGTATATCAGAGCTTTAATAGTAAATATATATTGACCCGGGTTGTACAGGTTTTAGATTTGCTGTTTGCCAGTCATTTTAAAATATTAAATTTAAAATTGTAATACTGCAGGATATCTATCAATGAAACCATTGCTGACAGCAGATTCACTCTTTAAAAGATATGGAAACATAGTCGCAGTTGACAATATTTCTTTTGAGATATACCGTGGGGAAATATTTGGGTTTCTGGGTCCGAACGGGGCAGGCAAGACCACGACTATCAAAATAATGAGTGGTCTTATGGAACCCGACAGCGGAAAGGTCATAATCGATTGTGAGGACCAAGGTAAATCAATCGGTCTCTGCCCTCAGCATATTGTCATCTGGGAAAACTTAACCTGTCTTGAACAAATTGTATTTATGGGACAGATGTATAATATGTCTGTCACCGAAGCCAGGGGAAAGGGCCGGGACCTTCTTGAATCGCTTGGTCTTTACGGCATAAAGGATCGTCTTGCAAAAAAACTGTCCGGTGGAATGCAACGCAGGCTTAATATTGCACTTGCGTTGATCCATTCGCCACAGATCCTTTTCCTTGATGAGCCTCAGGCTGGCCTTGATCCGCAAAGCAGGGTCCTTGTCCGTGATTATATCCGCTCAATTAAGGAGAAAACTACCATCGTACTTACTACACACGACATGGAAGAGGCTGAGAAACTATCTGACAGGATATGCATTATTGACAATGGCAAGCTGCTGGTCTCAGGTACACCAGCTGAAATTAAAAAAACCAGTGGTTATGAAGATGTAATTGAGGTTGATGTAAAAAGTGATTTGCACAACACGCTAATACCTTTTCTTAATCCTGATCTTGTACGTAATATGACAAAATCTTCAGACAGATTATCTTTTAATATTAAAGATCCCATACCGGCGCTGGCAAATATTCTTGAAGTTGTTAAGGAACAAAAAATACAAATTGACAATCTCCATTTGAGAAAAAACAGCCTGGAGGATATTTTTATCAGTCTGACAGGAAGGAGCTTACGGGAATGAAAGTAGTATCTTGTTTTATAAAGACATTTAAAGAAAACCTGCGCGATTGGAAAATACTGATCATCGCCATTGTCTTTGCTCCGTTTTTTGTATACCTGATGTACATGTATATGGGTGATTCTAAAACATCATTATACAATGTTGTTGTAATAAATAATGACGATACAGGTGTGTTTTCAGGAGAATTAATCAGCGAATGGGAAAATCTAAAAACAGAAGAAGGAAAATCTATTCTGGAAATCAGGCTGGTTTCTGATTCTGCAACTGCTAAGAAAATGATCAGGAACAGAGAAGCCGACCTGTTTGTCACAATTCCGCATGACTTTTCCGAATCGTTACGGATATTTATAGATGGCAAAAGCAGGTATATAGACCCCCTGACAAGTTATGGCGATCAGGCAAATGTTAAATATTTGACTGCAGCATCATTCATTGATTATTTAACATATGGCTACCTGGGTTCGAAAACGGGAATTGAGCTGCCAATGAATATGAATTATGAATATGCAGGAAGGGGTGCAATAACAAGTGAATTTGACTTATACATTCCTGCGTTACTGGTTCTGTCAATCATAATGATGCTTTTTACTGCCGGAGCTTCAATTGTCAGGGAAGTCGAAAAGGATACAGTCACCAGGCTCGCTTTATCGAAGCTTACGTCGCCAGAATTCATGGCTGCCTTAAGTCTTAATCAAATTATTATTGGCCTTATATGCCTTCTCCTTACACTTCTTGCAGCTTTTTCAGTTGGATATAAAACCTCCGGTTCAATTGCTTTGCTTCTTCTTACCGGAACTGTGACCTGTTTTTCAGTGATTAGCATAAGTATTATTACCGCATGCTTTATCAGGACAATGTTTGGACTGCTTACACTTGGTTGCTTCCCTTTCTTTATCCTTGCTTTTTTCTCCGATTCTTTTATGCCACTGCCAAAGATAAATCTGTTTAGTCTGGCTGGTAATCAAATTTACCTTAATGATATATTACCAACTGCAACTGCTACCAGGGCTCTCAATAAAATACTTAATTATGACTCTGGTCTTTCAGAAGTTTTATTTGAGCTTATCTGGATAACAGTGCTCGCCGTTATTTATTTCTTTATTGGAACGTGGCTCTTTAAAAGAAAATATAAGTACTAGGCAAACTCTTGGCTATCATCGTTTTACCTGAACCTCAATGGAACAGGTATTTCATAACCGTACTTATTCGACAGATTCTTAAAATGACCTTCAATTTCAGCCGGAGTACAATCCCGGAATGGTTTTGGCAAAAGCCAGTCAGAATATATATAGCGAAATCCGTTAATAATACTGATCAATGCGTTCGACTGATGATTTTCTCCTGTATTTTCAGTATACATATAGGTCAGGTTATCGATTGGTTTTAGCAGTCCGACAAATGTTTTAATTTCTTGTGAGGGATTTTCTTCAGTGCCATTTGAAATATGGATAAATGTTGGGTGTGATAATTTACTCAGGCTATTAATTGAAATATTCTCTTTTATCCAACGTAAATCAGGCGATGAAATAACATAAGCATTGAATAATTCCGGACGCGTAAGAAACACGTGGCAGGCAAACATTCCCAAAAATGAATGTCCCTGTAAAATCCGAAAGGGCTGGGTTCTATAGTTTTTTTCAATATATGGGAATAATTCTTTTTCAAAAAAGTCAATAAAAAGCTCAGCACGTCCGCTTTCAGGCTGTCCAACGATTTTAGGTGCAAAATCCACATACCTTTCCTTTTCACCTCGATTAACAATACCTACGATTATTGCATCCGGTAAAGAACCTTGTTGTGATAGAACTTCAAACATTGAAGAAATGAGCAAAAAAGTCATCTCAGCATCAGTGGCATAAATTACCGGATAAGACTCATTTGACTGGTTGTATCTGGGAGGCAGATAAATTAAGATATCTCTGTCGTGTCCGAGAATGGAAGATTTTACTTTTATTTTTTCACCGACACATATTTTTTCATTTTCCTGTGCACTAATGAATTGGTTGTTTAAACCCAATAAAATAATAACTAAACTGATTGATAAAACTTTCGAAAATTTCATATTTAACTTTATTTACTTCAAAAACAACGATAAGCTTATTTACTTTATTTTCCGTTCGGATTTTTTCTATTAAAGTTTTTAATATCCCCTGTACAGCTATTCCACTAATATGATAAGCTTTTCCAGGGAATCCTTGATCTCGCTAAGGTAGTATTTGTGTTTCTTTCTGATCAGACTGCTATATTCCTTAATTGTATCTTGCTCATTATCTGAATATTGACCTGATTCAAAAATCTTCGCCAGCTCTTTCATTGTATCAATCAGGAAGAGATTGCTTTCTGAAATTATCTTTCTGACTCTGGTGTGCAATCCGGATACTTTAGTTTTTGAATCATAAAACTTGTCATAAACCAGGAAATAATTCCTTGCCCATTTTGAGATATTTGCCAATCCCTCGGGATCCCATTGCCATTTCATAAAACTCTTTGCCACAAATCCAAAGTAATGATTCATCGAATCTTCCAGGAAATCATAATCGAAAAAACCTGGTCTCCCCTTTAATCTTCCTTCTTCGCTGAGCTCCTCTTCAACCCGTGTTTCAAAGTAAGGCATTAATTTAAGGAATGTTACAGGTGTATAACCATCACCACAAACCTGTTTTAAAAATTCGAGATTTTCATAGATAGATCTAAATGTTGAAGATGGTTGAAAAAGCATGAATCCATAATCAAATCCGATCTTCAGCTTCTTAAGGATCTTTATTCCTTCTTTAGATCTGGCTAAGGACATATTTCTGTTAAGTCTGTTAAGTCCGGCCCCGGTGCCATCCTCAATTCCCATGAAAAGCATAAACAGACCGCATTGTTTCATCATCCTGAATCTTTCTTCATCAATCTCATCCGGACGGCAGTTTATCTTCCACATGAGCTTATCATTCAGCTTCTTACGGATCAGCTCTTTACAAAACCCTGATATCCAACCTGATCCATTTCTGACCGTCACAGGGAAATCATCATCCTGAAATAGAAACACCGGGCAGTTATGTTTTATATAGAGGTACTCCATCTCCTTTATTACCATCTCGGGTTTTCTGAGTCGCCTGACCGGACCCCCGGACTGGCTGTAAAATTTCCTTGTATTACAATACGAACAGTTATGAATGCAGCCCCTTCCGGCTATAATTGTTGCAAATTTTTTATCAAAGGCGTATTCCCGAGGAGATGACCGGACCGGGAAAGGAAACTTATCAAGGTTAATTTCAAATGGCCGGAGAAGATTTAAAATTACTTCCCCTTTTTCTTTATATGCAATACCTTTCAGGTTTCTCCAGTCATCAGATCTGCTATGAATGGATCTCACCAGGTTAAGAAATGTGTACTCACCCTCAAATCTTACAATTGAATCAAGCCCGGGGATAGTTTTAAAAAGGGCTTCAGGCCTTAAGCTCGCATAACTGCCTCCTGCTGTAAAGTGACAAAATATATTTTCTTTTCTCAGATGCCTGACAAGATCTCTGAACTGATAAATATGATATTGGAAAATAACAGAAAATCCGATAATGAATGGATCCTCTTCCTTTACAATTCCGATGATAGCATCATTCCCTTTGCGTATATCAACCACCAGCGTTTTAAATCCTGCTTTTTGTATAACTGCAGAAAGATACCCCATTCCGAGGTTGTCAAACTCCCCGAAAGCAATAAGGATGACAGGGTGTAAATAGCTCCTCAAAATCCCAGGTTGTGTTCCTACCTAAGTTCCTTTAGCGCTGCTTCATAGAATTTGACCTCTTCCAAAGCACACTTCTTCTGAAATTCCAGTATCAGAGAGGCGATCTTTTTCACTTTTTCAGCGGAGGGCTTGCCTGTTTGAAGATAACAGTCAAGAGCATGCATAACAAATTCAGGTGGTCTCGGAGGGCGAAATGATGCTTGCATAATCTTAAAAGTTTAAGTTAAACAAATGAGAGAAAATATTAATCTATACTGAATCTGCGAATTAATTCCCTGAAATCAGGCCTTGCGACCAATGGTCTCCAGACCGGATCAAGCTGTAAAATCTTAATTGAAAGTCCTGATGGATTATCAAGCAGGTACTCAATATCTCTTATACTGTTATCATAATCTCCAATCGTGGTATATATTGCCGCAAGGTCAACCATTCTGTCAGTTTCGTTCAGCTTATCATTCCTGGCAAGTTCAATTCCTCTTTTGCCGGCATCAACAGCTTTACTTTTATCGCCCAGCTCCGCATAGACAATACCCAGAGAACTATTCAAATAAGGATTGTCAGGATCAGCAATCAGCTCTTTATCGAGAAAAATCTTTGCAGAATCCAGGTATTTCTGATAGTTAAGGCTGATCCTCTAAACAATCGTAGATAGTTGCAAGATACATATACTTATCCCCCTGATTATTAAAATCGCCAGGCTCCGATTTCTCAGTTTTATCAAGGGCTTCTCCGAATTTACCATCATAAATGTCAAGCATGATCCTTTCACCGTGATATCTTTTCCCGGTTTTTTTGGATGCGGAATCAAGTAATAATCTGACCTCGGAGGTATTACCATTTTTTAAGAGAAGAGCAGTAAATTTATTGTAGTACGGTGCTGACCAGTCTGGCATTATCTCAGCAGCTTTGTCCTGGTAATATATCGCAGAGTCATACTTATGCAGATAAAAATATGACAAGCCTATATTTGTAAGGATCAGAGCATCCTGGGGATCGGACCTTAATACCTTGCGCATAAGATTTTGCGATTTTTCCCACTCACCGGTCCTCCGGTACACAATAGCCATATAATAAAGACACTGACTTCTCCATGGTTCCTTTTCAGCAGCTTTTTTGAAATACATAAGGGCTTTCTCATAATCACTGAAACAGTAATAATAGTAGAATCCAAGTGCTATCCGGGCCTCATTCAGATCCTTATCAATTTCCAGAGCTTTATCGATATCCTGTTTGCACTTCTCAATCTCTGTATCATCAAAATATCCCGTAAAATAACCCCATGAACGGGCAATTGCACGCTTTGCATAAGCAAGAGCAAATTCCGGATCGTACATTATTGCTTTGTCGTACATTTCAATGGCCGGTTCAAAGCTTACTGAATCTACAAATTTGTTCCCTGTAAGCAGAAAGTACCAGGAATTCTCTGAAAATACATTTCCGGAAATATAATTAAGATAAGCATCAGGATTTTTAGTTGACTTCTGAGCAACACGTTCTTTTTCTTCAGGTGTCAGAACAGCCTTTAATTCCTCTGCTATTTGCTCAGAAATATCATTTTGAACTTCAAATATTTCTGTCAATTCCCTGTCGTAAATTTTCGACCAGAGATGTCCTTCATGGAAGACCCTTATTAACTGGACACTTAGTCGCATCCTGTTTCCCTGCACCTGAAAAGTTCCCTCGATTACATAATTTACACTTAATTCTGCTCCGATTTCCGATATAGTCTTTTTTACTGTTTTGTATTTTAATGTTGATGTCCTTCCAATGACCCTCAGACCGGGATTATGTGATAACTGGCTGGTTAATATGTCAGCGATCGCATCGCTGAACAATTTCTTATCTGCATCACTGCTAAGATTATCAAAAGGCAATACTGCAACAGACTTATCCTCCGGCGTAGCTGATTTTAAAAAATCCATAATAATGAAAAATCCGATTACTGCCAGCAGAACTATGATAAAGGTCAGGGGAATACTCCTGTTCCTCAGGTTTACAGGAGGTTTTATTTTTTTCTTAACCTGCTTCTTTTCTATTATCCCGTCAGGCAGGTTGTGCTTTTTCAATGCATTAATGATTTCTTTAACTGAATTGGCTACTTTATTTATCTGATCGCGATAATACGTCTTATTAAGATTGTCGCGGGGATGATCTTCATTAGCCCTTAGAGGTCTGTTAACTCCGGGTGATTTATAAATAAATTCTATACATCTGAGAGTACTTCCTAATTCATTTTCAAGAAGTGTTTCGTCTTCCGGCTCGATGTCGTGGATTTTAACAGGCAGGATCCTGCTTGCAACATTACCGCCTGCCAGCCTGATGTCTCTTCCGAAGAGATCATCCTTTACAAGTGCGTTGAACGCACAGAATTCATACTGCCAGGCAAAACTTTTTGAGTCACAATAAGTTTGGGAGATGACAGGAATGAAGACAAGACATCTGAGCTTTTCTTTTAAAGAAGCATCAACGTTGTGTGTCTCAAGAAGTCCATCATGAGGATTTATATCGAAATAAACATCGATTTCCTCTTTAAAGGTTGCTTCAAGTTCCCGTTTCAGATTATCAACAAATTCAGTCACCCACCCGTCATATTTATTGTCCTTCTGACGGTAGCTGATGAAGATGTCGTATTCAAAGCCCGGGATGATGCTTGACATCTGATACCTAATTATTTCATTATCAAAGTTAAACTATCCTGATACCAAAGTCAAGCGATGGATAGATTATTAGAATAAAAAAGCCCGGATGCGTCGTCGGGTAACTCAACCTCCCTTTATTGCCGGGTCGTCAGCGAGCTTAAGATATCGTGACAAATCCTGCCCTTCTGCCGAGACTTTTCACCTTGACAATATTCGTATGAATTGACAATTTTCACTCTTCTTTCGGGACTATCAACTAAAACAATTAGTTATCCAAAACTCATTTCAAATTAATCAGGTTATATTAACTTGAGACCATTATGACTTTTAACTAAATTCAATATAACTTTTTGTTGAAATCTTTCCATCCAGTTTCTGCGGGCTGTTATGAGCACAACAGAATTGCGAGAAAATGGAACCCAGTAATATTGAAATTGCATTCTTAATGATTAATGTATTTAAATAGTTAATATTATTAACTTTATTAGGAAAAAAATTACTTCCTCGGGTTAATGTATTTTTTAAGATTACTTACATAAGATTCAAATGCCTTTATTCCTTGGTCTGTTATGGATAGAATAGTATTCGGGTAATTATTCTTAAATGTTTTTTCAACTTTAATATACCCGGCATCTTCCAGTTTTTTTATCTGGATACTTATATTTCCTGCAGCAGCTTTGGTTTCGCTCTGTATATGTGTAAACTCAACTTTATCGGAAGCCACGAGCATCGAAATAATTGCTAACCGCAATTGCGAGTGTAATAGAGGATCTAAATCAGTGTACATAGCCTTATTCTTTTGCAGCTTTTAAAAAATAGCCGGGTATCAGATAACCACAAATTATAGCTGCACAAACAACTAATGATAAGTATTCATTTGTAACAAATGTTGAAGCAATACTAAAAATAAAAAATGACATACCTCCAAAAATCAAAGGTTTAAACTTAATAGCCAGCCCGGTGGTTGTAGTTGCTATGCCGCCAATTAACAACATAAGTGGTGGTGGGTCTATTTCTAATTTCATACAAATAAATATTGCAACAAAAAATGAAGGTGCGATTACCCACCATAGGTTATCTATAAATTTATCTATATGGCTATATACTTTCTTATTCTTCTTCATTTTTCGGACCATAAAATACAGGATTATGAATCCGATTAAACAAAACACTACCCAATTACCAAGAATATAGAGCCCCTTAAGTTCCCATTTCCCAGCCATTAGTTCATGTGATTCCCAGCTACTTAAAATCTTTAAGATGATGAAATTAGATATACTGGCAAGAGTTAGTATCCAACCCCAAAGTAGAAAAACCTGGGAATTTTCCTTATAATTCATTTTAAAGTTTGAGATAGCTTTGTTAATTATATCAAAGCTTTCTTCCGGTGTTAAACTGTTTTTTTCCATATTTTTAATTGTTAATGAAATTAATTTGTTACAAATATAATGTAGTTAATTTAATTAACCTAATTATTTCTGCTTTTTTTTTAAATTATTGCTGAGTTTTTTGCAGAAACTATGAAAAAGACAGGGCAGATAATGACAATGAGCGGTGTCGGTTTAACAGGAATATCTATAATTTTATTTGGTGTCTCTTGGGAAGCTGAGGGTGGTAGTTGGCTGACTACAGATAATGCCGTTTATGTTGTAGCAGGTGCTTTTATTGGTGGTATAATCACAACAGTTATTGGCATTCCTTTATGGGCAGTTGGTAGTAGCAGAAAGACTAAAGCTGAAATTACTTTACAGAATTTTGAGATAAAACCAGAAAATTCAATGGCACTCGGAGTGGGAATAACATTAAGGTTTTGACCTAATATGGAACCATAACGTATTTTCAGCCCTCGGATCAGCTCCGAGGGCTTCTTTTGCTCAAAATAAAGTTGACTTCGGCTTTTTGCTGGTGTAACTTTGATACTGAAATTTCTTTACTGACTTGTAATCTAAAAATATTTGACAAACCTATTACCAATGCAATGAAAAAGCAAATTGAATGCTTAACAATTGTAATTTGTTGTAGTGTTTTCTGTAACGCACCACAAGCCATTTCCCAGACAATTTCTTACTACGCTACAGGAGAGGAGTTCACTGGACCTCTGCCGAGCTGGAAGAACATTAAAACGGATTTTGGAGCAAAAGGCGACGGAATTACTGACGATGCTCCGGCCATCACTGCAGCCCTTCATACTTTCAGGCTTATGGATAACATAAATAATTCAGTTCTTTATTTTCCGGCTGGTACCTACCGTCTTGGTAGTACCATACTGAATGCAGACCGTACGGAAGGAATATACTATGCAGGGCTTGGGATTGTCGGAGAGGATCCGTCTAATACCATACTTTTATGGGACGGGCCTGTCGATGGGACAATGTTCAGGCTCGACGGATGGCACCTGAAGGTAAGCCGCCTGACATTTGACGGTCAAAACAAGGCAAAGACAGGTCTTCTTCGTGACGGGGAGTTCGGGACTGCCATGGAATACAGCGATCTGGTCTTTAAGGATCTTTTTTGGGGAGTCCAACTTGGAGGTGAATCCGGTATGGGACAAGCGGAAAATCTCTTTTTGCGGTGCCGGTTTTTTAATTGTGACTGCGCTATTTTCGAGCCAAACATGAATTCACTTGATACCTGGGTGTGGTATTGCCTTTTTCAGGATTGCAGCTATGGCATTCACTTAGGCGGATATCAGGCTTATGGCAATGTCTTTCTGCGCTCAAAAGTAGTTGACCTCGGCCTTTCCTGGCAGCCTGTTTCGATAGTTAATAATGTTTCCGTCAATACTAAATGTTTCAACAATTATTGTGACGTTGGATTGTTCCAGGGGAATGAAATATATGATCCGGACACTACACTGGATTTTTATGAGGGCAGAAGCTTTGACACGGTAAAAGCATTTACTGTCCCGTTCAATTCGGTACTCCTTGATAATGTTATCAAGACGAGCGGAAACGCCGGTACTGCTATTCGACTTCAAGAAGGGAATTGTTTATCTGCAGGTAACACCTTTACCCAGTTATGGCCTATCAGGCCCCAATATCAACCATATGATAGGGGTATGGATGGTTTTCCGGGCTCTGTTTGTTTAGCGGTTGATGGCGATACAACAACAAACTTTTGGGGTTATCTCTATAGCGGCCGACCTCGCGGTATCGCATGGTATTGTTCTTCCAATACAGCAAGGATTGCAGTTAAATATTCACTGACAGCCGCATACGATAGGCCATGGGACCTGAAATCTTTTAGACTGGTTGGCTCGAATGATTGGGGCTACCATGTCGCCGTGCTGGATTCTCAGGTGAATCAATCCTGGACTACCGGCGAGACCAAGACTTTTACTTTTCAGAATACGACTCCTTTCGCAATGTATCGGCTGGATGTCATCGAGAACAACAAAGGAGACACTGTGGGTGGATTTATCGTGATTTCTGAATTTTCACTTACAGACTCAGGAGGCACCAATTTAATGAAAGACCCCGGAGGATTTGTAGCCGGCGCAGGAGAAACATGGGGCAAATATTATTCATTACAGGAAAAACAGGTTCCATACTCTTCCATCACCAATCCTGAAATAATCGAACTCCCAGGGACTCCACCTTTGGTTACCAGAAGGATTTTTGAAGTTCGAAAAGGAACGCAGGATGATGCAACAGAGATACAAAAGAACATTGATTCTGCAGCCGTCCTGCCCCCCGGAACACAACCGATAGTTCACATTCCTAAAGGAATATATTCTATTAATAAGACACTCATTCTTCCCTCTAATGTTGATATGACATTAAGCGGTGACGGTTTATGGAATGGTGGAACGTGGCTGATGTCAGATCCTGGCCTGCCCGGGCCCACATTAAGAATTGTTGGGCCGAGTCATTTATTGGTGCGCGATATCTCAGTGCAAGGGAACGAAGCCATTTACGCTGAAGTGAATGATCAACCTGGAAGCCGGGTGACTGGTACGCTTTTCTATTTCGGAGGATGGGACCAGTATAATATGGCGAACACAGCAATGATAATTGATGGCATAGAACAGAGCTATATGCTTTTTTCCGGTATAACCATCGGTTATTGTTATAATGGCGTATTGGTTAAAGGGGGGACTATTCTCTCTTCAGGTGGTTCAGCAGGCGGACAAATAGCATTCTTAAGCGGTGGTTCTGGTTGTGGACAAAACATGTGGGAAACGCAGAAAAATGGTAAACTTATCGCCCAGGGGATGTGGTATGAGGCGATTAATGACTATGACTACACGGAAAGTTTTATCGATCTGACAGGTGCCTCTTCCGGTTCACTGGCAATAAGCGGGATGATGTGGGCATATATCCCAAATCCAGATCGGCCTATTGTCTCCATAGATAATTTCCCGGGTCAATTTACGGCAATCGCAAACGGCTTTGCCCGATGGGACAGCCCGCATTGGTGGCGGATAACAGGCAATGGAGCTAAGGAACGAATATTAAGTGCGTGCAACAGATGGTCTTTGGGCTCTGACTCCGCAGCGATAGTGAGCAAATGGCCCTATTGGGTCGATCAGACCTCTCCCCCTGCTGCTGCGTCCCGGATTTTTTGCGATGTGCCTGAAATTACGAATAAGATTATGAATACACTTCCTGATTCTTCTTCCATGTTGTCATCGCTTGAGCTTATGAGAAGCCTCAGGATTAAAAAGCCCACCGCACCAATGACAGGAGACTCGCACCTTGACTTTATAAGAGTAAACGCGCTTAACTTACCAGAAGGCACCGCAGTGCGTTTCATTGCAATACCCGATCCATATGGGCGCCCGGAATCGCCAACGCTTATATCACCCTTAAATGGTTCAGAGGACGTTAAAACAAATCCGACAATGAATTGGAATGCCTCAACCGGGGCAATGACTTATCGCCTTCAGGTCTCAACAAGTACATTATTCAATTCAATTGTATTTGAAGATTCTACCATTTCAGCAACAAACAAGGAAATTAATCCGCTGATTAACAACAACACTGTCTACCATTGGAGGGTGCTGGCAAAAAATTCAAATGGCAGTAGTATGTGGTCGCCTGTATGGAGCTTTACAACAGGTACAAGTACTTCTGTAGAACAAATCGGCACCGAAATTCCAGTTGAATTTCATCTCGATAATAATTCTCCAAATCCTTTTTACCTTAATACCTCAATAGTTTATTCTATTCCATCAAAAGGTAAAGTTACTTTAATGTTGTTCGATGCCTGGGGCAGAGAGATAGCAACACTTGTTAATCAGGAACAGATAGCCGGAAAATATGAAGTTGAAGTCGACGGTAGTAAATTACCGGGAGGAATTTATTTTTACAGGATTCAAGCCGGAGTATATTCAGAAACCAGGAAAATGGTACTTATCAAATAATTTTCCCCTAAAAAGTGATTCAAGACGATAGGATAACCGATATAGCTACACAGAATATCTTCATCTCGAAGCAGCAAAAAAGGCTGTTGCCAGTCAAAAAAATAATTAACTTTGCTAAAGCAGCTGTAAGCAGAGAAGACTCCTTTTCGAGACCTCTAAAAGGCAAGCCTCTAAATCCTTAATTTAAATTTAATATGTAAATTCAGTGCAGTTAATAAATTGTGCCAGCTATGTGCCAGCCAATATAAAACAAAAAGCTCTGAATTAATTGTATATCAGAGCTATAGTAGTAATT
>CAWJKD010000002.1:0-1617848 GCA_963843415.1 uncultured Bacteroidota bacterium | reverse complement strand
GTGCATATCTTGCTGAGTTTCTTTTAAAGAAAGGATACCTGGTTCACGGGATAAAAAGAAGAAGCTCATTATTCAACACCGACAGGATCGATCACCTTTACCAGGATCCTCATGTGGAAAAGAGAAATCTTATTCTTCATTACGGAGATCTAAGTGATTCAATGAATGTTACACGTATAATCCAGGAGTGCCGTCCGGATGAAATCTATAACCTGGGAGCAATGAGCCACGTCAAGGTGAGCTTTGACGAGCCTGAATATACAGCAAATACGGATGGAATAGGTGCTTTAAGGATTTTAGAAGCTATCAGGTTTTTAGGATTAAAAGAGAAAACGCGATTTTATCAAGCCAGCTCTTCTGAACTCTACGGACTTGTACAGGAGGTACCGCAAACAGAGAAGACGCCTTTTTACCCCCGCAGCCCATATTCAGTGGCTAAACTATATGCTTACTGGATTACTGTAAATTATCGTGAGGCTTATGGATTACATGCGAGTAACGGTATTCTTTTTAACCATGAATCTCCGATGCGGGGTGAAACTTTTGTATCAAGAAAGATCACGAGAGGTCTTGCCAAGATCGCCCTTGGTTTGCAGGAGACTCTGTTTATGGGTAACCTCTCTGCCAAACGTGACTGGGGACATGCAAAAGACTATATTAAAGCAATGTACCTTATGCTTCAACAGGAAAAACCGGATGATTATGTGATAGCTACAGGAGTGACTACTGAAGTGCGCGAGTTTATAAACAAGACAGCTGCCTCAATCGGTATCCGGCTTTCGTTTCAGGGTAAACTGGAGAATGAAACAGCTATAATTGATGGTATTGATGATGAATTGTTTACCAGAAAAGTGGGGGAGGAATATATTAATAATTTTAAGTCAAGGATCAAAACCAATCCCGTGATAGTCAAAATTGATCCCGAATACTTCAGACCCACTGAAGTTGATCTCCTTCTGGGCGATCCTTCAAAAGCTAAGGCTATACTGGGATGGGAACCGGAATATGACCTGGATGGACTGATAACCGACATGATCGAATCCGATCTTTTGTTAATGAAAAGGGAGAGTTATCTCCGTAAGGGTGGTTACAGGATCTTTAATTATTTCGAATAAGACCAAAATTATGAATCAATCATCCCGGATATACCTGGCAGGACATACCGGACTTGTGGGATCGGCAATCAGGAAGATCCTTGAAGAAAAAGGATATAGTAATCTAATATTCAGAACATTGGATGAACTTGACCTTACTGATCAGCGTTCTGTTAATGATTTCTTTGTAAAAGAAAAACCTGAGTACGTATTCCTTGCAGCGGCCCTGGTGGGGGGTATTGTGGCAAATAACACTTACAGGGCTGATTTCATATACAAGAATATCATGATCCAGAGTAATGTCATCTTTGCTTCATGGAAATATGGAGTAAAGAAACTATTGTTCCTTGGATCGACATGCATCTATCCTAAAAATGCTCCCCAGCCTTTAAAAGAGGATTCATTGCTTACTTCACCACTTGAATATACAAATGAACCTTATGCCGTAGCAAAAATAGCCGGACTGAAGATGTGCGAAGCTTTTAATATACAGTACAAAACGAACTTCATCGCAGTGATGCCTACAAACCTGTATGGTCCCGGGGATAATTTCAACCTTGAAAAATCCCATGTATTGCCTGCCTTATTGAGAAAGATCCATCTGGGAAAATGTCTCGAAACCGAAAATTGGGAAAGCCTCCGGAAAGACCTTGATAAAAATCCTGTTGAGAACGTTAATGGCAAATCTGAGAAGGAGACAATAATTAATATTCTTGAAAAATACGGAATAAGGATCATTGGTAAAGTCTCTTCTGAGAAGCCGTCTCATAATCCACAAGATGATCAAAACAGTATAAATGAGGTTGCTGTAAGTATCTGGGGAACAGGAACTCCTTTGCGTGAATTCATGTACTCCCTTGATATGGCCGGGGCCTGTGTTTTTATAATGGAAAATGTTAATGTCAATGATATCATAAGATTGAATCAGAAGGGCAATCAACAGGATCATCACCCTCCCCATTTCATAAATATCGGAACAGGGGAGGAAATTTCAATAAAAGAATTGGCCTTGAAAATAAAAAAGATGATAGGCTTTAAGGAGAAATAGTTTTCGACACATCCAAACCGGATGGGACAATGAGAAAAACCACTGATATCGGTATCCTGCAACAACTTGGATTTAAGCACAAGTTTGATCTGGATAGAGGATTAAGTGAGACCTATGCTAATTATCTGAAGTAAGCGAAGGACGTAGAGCGCAGAGCTCAGGGCGCAGGGCGAAGAGCTCAGAGCGTAGAGATCAGAGTAAAAGAGAAAACGTTTTAGTAAATTAGAATTGATATAATATGGAAGATTTCAGATTTGAAAAGTTGGAAATTTGGAAAGGAGCAATTGAATTGTCTGATTTACTATTTGGTTTTGCTGATAATGCTGATTCGAAGAGATTATACAAGTTCGCAGAACAATTGAGAGCAGCAACGATGAGTATCTCAAACAATATTGCCTGCCCTGTGAAATAGTAATTTGGATGGAATACTTTGTCTATGTTCTGATGAGTTTAGAGGATAAAAAGTTCTATACTGGCTTTACTTCTAATTTAAGCGAGAGATTTAATGAGCATAATTCGGGTAAGGTTAATTCGACGAAGTCCAGGATACCATTTGAATTAATTTATTATGAAGTATGCAAAAATCAACAAGACGCGTTACATAGAGAAAAGTATCTTAAATCAACCTATGGTAAAAGGTATATAAGAAACAGGCTTAAAAATTTTCTAAACTCTTAATGAATATTATTTCACAGGATTCGCCCTGTGAAATAAACAAACCTGAATTACATAAACTGTCATTAAGAACTATTCCTGATAAGAAATTTCATTACTAGATCTTTGTAAATATTTCACAGGGCAAGAAGGATCTGGTTCTTTTTCTGATAAAGAATTTGCCAGCTTCCTGAATATTTCGAGACGATCAGTCTTTGAATGTGCAAATATTTTATGCATTTTCTTGAGACGAAATATTATCACATCTGATGAAAAATCAGATGCTTATGGTGCACTCCTAAAATTAAGCAAAATGATTACCTCTTTTCGTAAATCAATCACAAATAAACTTTGAGCCCTGCGCTCTTTGCCCTGCGCCCTCTGCGCTCTTTGCCCTGCGCCCTGCGCCTCTGCAGCCCTGCGCTCTGCGCCCTGCGCTCTTTGCCCTGTGCCCTGCGCTCTTCGCCCTCCGCTCTGCGCTCTTTGCCCTGCGCCCTCTGCGCTCTTTGCCCTGTGCCCTGCGCTCTCCGCCCTGCGCCCTGCGCTCTTTGCCCTGTGCCCTGCGCTCTGCGCTCTCCGCCCTGCGCCCTGCGCTCTGCGCTTTCCTCAGCATTCAATCAGCTTATAGGAAGTATTAGTAATATATTTAGGGGTATAACCATAAAAATCAACAAAAATATACTATATTTGGGGTTATGATCCCATAAATTGTTTTTAATGATTAGAAGAGATTTATATTTAAATCAGCTTTGTGAATATATTGATAAACCGTTTATTAAGGTCCTCACCGGTATAAGACGGAGCGGAAAATCGGTGATTCTGATGTTGTTACGTGACGAATTGCTTGAGAAGAGGAATTGACGGAAAAAATATTATCTATATAAATTTTGAAAGTTTTGAATTTTCGGAGGTCGACACGCCGACAGGCTGTACAAGTTGATCAAGACTAAAATTACAAGTAAGAAACGTTATTATATCCTCCTCGATGAGATTCAGGAGGTAGAATCGTGGGAAAAGGCTGTTAACTCTTTCTTAGTTGATTTCAATGCTGATATTTATATTACAGGTTCCAATTCACGTCTTTTGTCATCGGAACTGGCCACTTATCTGGCGGGACGATATTTAGAAATACACCTTCAGACACTCTCCTTTGCTGAATATCTTCTTTTCAAACAGATACGCACCAAAAAAGAGGTCTCAGAATTGTATCGTGAGTTTGATTATTTTTTACGTATTGGTGGTTTCCCGGTTCTTCATACCGGTGAATACACTTATGAGACTGCCTACAAGGTGGTATTCGATATTTATTCGTCTGCTATCCTTCGCGATACGATACAAAGACATAATATCAGGGATGTTGAACTACTGGAACGGGTTGTCAGGTTTGTGTTCGACAATATTGGTAATAAATTCTCAGCAAAAAATGTGGCAGATTATTTTAAAAGTCAGCAACGCAGGATAGATCTCAACACTGTATATAATTACCTCGATGCTCTTGAGGGAGCATTTATTTTGTACAGGATACCTCGTTATGATGTAAAAGGGAAAGAGATACTTAAGACTTTTGAAAAATATTATACTGGCAGATCAATCGTTGCTTTATGCTGTGATGGGATATAAGGACAGGCTCATTTCTGGTGTTCTGGAAAATATTGTGATGCTTGAGCTTAAACGAAGAGGATATAAAGTATTTGCTGGAAAGTCGGATGACAAAGAAATTGACTTTATTGCCGAGTTGAAAGGAGCAAAGGTTTATATCCAGGTAGCTTACAAAATGACTGAGCATAACCAGATTGACCGGGAATTTGCTCCGTTGCTTGAAGTTAAAGATAATTATCCTAAATACGTGGTAACAATGGATGAGACGTGGCACGATAATATTGAAGGTATAGAACACAGACACATTGCCGATTTTTTGCTTATGAAAGAATATTAGTCCGGCTATGCCGGCCAGAGTCTGAGAGCTCTACGTTCTCCGCAAGGTTTAAAGAACGCCACATCTGTCAATTTTGGTCTAACCCCAATAGGTTTTAAAACTTTATCTTTTAACTTTTGTCTTTTGTCTTGAATACCATCAATGCTTTCCGCTCATATCTCATCACGCATCACTTTTTAAGTTGAAAATAAGTAAATAATTATTTACCTTTGCTGAGTTTCATCAATGAAGTGTTCTGAATTATCTTATCATCTTCCCTGATCATGGTTCACATGAAATGGGTAAAGGGATGGAAAGGAAGATACGTAAAGATGCAGGTTTGAAATAGGAAGATGTTATTTATGGCAGCAAAAAGGAAAATAATGGTTGTTATTGAGAAGAGTGATACTGGCTTCTCTGCATTATGCTGAAGCTTATCCCGTATATACAACAGGAGCTACAATGAATGAGTTGATTGATAATACAATTGAAGCATTTTCTCTTTACTTTGAAAATGAGAAGTTTGAATCCGTCACGGATAGGCTTTGAAATAGATTTTAAACAGTTCTTTCAATATTATAAAGTATTAAACTCCAAAGCTCTTGCTGAAAAGATCGGCATGAACCCTACTCTTCTCTCACAGTATGTCAGAGGCCATAAGAGACCCTCGCAAAAACAAAGCCGGAGAATTCTGTATGGCATCAACCAGATCGGTCAGGAACTTGCAGAAATAAAAGTCATTTATGAGAAGGGAAGTTCCCGGTAAACTGAAAACAATAAAAAACTTTTGTCCCCGCCGAAGTGGGATTTCGTCGCTACGCTCCTCAACTTTTGACTTTTGATTTTTGTCTTAATCTTATTTGAAATGAAAAAGCTATCATTTTTTATCCCGTTCCTGGTAATGGGGATAGTTACCTCCGGACAGGCTTTACGGCAACCCGTTTCCGCCATCTACCTGCCCGGTTACATAACTATAAACGAACTCACGGTGGATACGGTCTGGGCGATACTTCTCCCGACTATTCGAAATATTTCTTCGGCCTCACATCCACCCATGGTTATCAGTTCAATATCCCCGGATCGAGAGCCGGAAGCTTATCAGCAGGAGCCGGAGCTGGCGTGTTGGTATATAACGGCGGACCTCTTTTCCCTCTCTACGGAGATCTGAGATTGCGATTTACAAGAAGAAAAGTATCTCCGTATATTTTTGCCCGGGGAGGAGTGCTACTGAACATCAGCGATCTCAAAGGAGAGTCACGTATGTTTGCCAACGGAGGGGGAGGAGTATATATTAATATCAAAGATAATCTGTCTGTCAGTATTGGTCCGGGATTTTTCATTCAAAAGGGGAAGGACATACCGAAGGATTCCTTCGTAAATTTGAATGCAGGGATAGTATATAGACCGCAAAAACGGATTAGTGGTTTCGCGTTCCACGTTCCGAGTTCCGAGTAGAGTAAAGTCGCGTTTATCGTTTCGCGTTTCGCGTTTTTTGTTTCGCGTTCCGCGTTTATCGTTTCGCGTTTTACGTTTCGCGTTTCGCGTAAAGTGGTTGTGTGGGAGAGGGGCAAAACGAGGGCTTATTCCTTCTTGCACTGACATCTGTATAGAAAAACAAACAGAGCTATTGTGATAAGAAAGAAGCTGTTAGCTGTGTGGAAATAGTTTATTATCTCCGCTCCTTCAATAAATCTCATCGAAAAAACTCCCTGAATCAGTCCGAGTAATACAAAAACGATACCGATCCCGCCAGAGATCCATGCAATCCAGTTCAGTGCTTTCATAATCATAATTTTAAGTTTATCACCAAATAACTATCCGGATACCAAAGTTCCTCAAAATAAACATATTAAACAAAACTATTTTTGTACCCGGCACATGGCACATATAAAAAACATCCCCCTGGCCCTCCCGCTAATAAGGAATCTTCGCTTCGCTTCGGCCTTCAAAGGGGGAAAAGACCCCACCTGTACCAAGTACGCGAAACGATAAACGCGAAACTGGTTCTTTGAATTATAATTCATAATTTTGCATGAAATAGACTTCCGGATAAGAAAAAAAGGAAAGCTGGTCAGATGGAGCAACTTGATAAAAGTAAATTTTTAAGTCAGATAATGTGGGATTATAACATCCCGGTTGCTGATATTGAGGCACTTCTTTCCGGAAGAAAAGAAATAGCCGGCCATTATACCCGCAAATCACTTTTTAAGAAGCTCCTTGAATCATACTCCTGGTATACTATCCTGCAGGTTTTTACACCCGTTGAAATTAATAACCTTCTGACTGATGATACAATTAACGGGCTCAGGTCTCCTTCCCTTAAGAAAAAATATGGATTCGTTAAGAAAAGACTACAGGAAATTATACTTTCAAATGTTGAATGGCTAAATGGTTAAACCATATGTAATTTTGCTGAATAAAAAATGAAAATTGATTTACATACGAAAATTCAGGCTATATTATGGGACATCCCGGTTACAAGCAGATTGGAGCTGGCAGAAAAAATACTGGCCGATCCTGTTGATGTTTTCAGTCACGATGAACGCGTCTTTGTAGAGGTTCTTAACTCTTTGTCATGGTATGAACTGATGAAACTTATCAGCATGAAGGACTTGCTCTCATTGCTTACCGATTCAACAATCCGGAAACTTTTTCCAAAACAACGACGAACTTATTATACTAATGCACGCCGATTATTATCAAAATATTCTGTACCCCCTGCAAGACAAGGTACTTAAAACTATCGGACAAATTCCTGTTGAGTTTTATCTGACTGGAGGTACTGCCCTGGGCAGAGCATATCTGAACCACAGATACTCAGATGATCTGGACTTCTTTATTAACGGAGTGTCCGATTTTAAGCAACAGCTTACACCAGTTATTAACGCCCTTACCCACTCTGGTTTACAACTTGACACAAGTGTTGTTGCTGACAACTATGCACGACTATTTATTATTTCAGACGAATGTACATTAAAACTTGATTTTGTTAATGATGTAACTTTCAGGACTGGTGTACCTGTTGTAACGAACCTTTTCATAAGGACTGATAATTGAACCTGCAATAGTATTCCGGACAGTAAGTTAAGCGAAAACATGTGAATCATGTAATTCTTATTTATTGTTATGTAACGCTTATGGCAATTATACGGACTACTTTTGCAATTCTTATAAGTAATTATTATGTCATTATAAACTATCTTAAAATCAAAGTGTCCTTGATTGGTTTGAATAACAAATACACAACATTTTCAAAGAATAAATTAGAAATAACATCTATTATTGTAATAACAGATGATTTTAATCGTTAAAAAATAATATGTTTGTCAAAATTGTCAAATCTCAATCCCCTGGATTTATGTTTTTGAAAAATATCTTTATTCTTATTTTTCTGTTATTCAGTACAATAGCTTCTGCTACAAATTATTATGTTAGTTCGGTAGGGAGCGATGCTGCAAATGGTCTTTCAGAATCAACACCATGGAAATCAATAGCTAAGGTCAACACAGTTTTTTCCTTATTTAATCCGGGGGATAAGATTTTATTCCGACGGGGTGATACTTTTAATGGAACCATAATGATTACAAAATCCGGATTGGCCGGCTCTCCGATTACAATAGGAGCTTATGGAACAGGAGAAGATCCGGTTGTAACTGGCCTTGTAACACTTGGTTCATGGACAAATGAGGGGAATGGCATATATTCGACCTCATTAAGTGGAGTCTCAAGACTGGAAATTGTGATTGTTGATGGCAAACAATACTGGATGGGACAATATCCGAACACCGGTAACCTTACCTATGAAAGCTTTAACTCTAATTTATCAATTACCGACAATTCTTTACCAGCAACCCCTAACTGGACAGGCGCTGAATTGTTTTTCAGAAAAAATTATTACACAACTGCAAGGGCTTCGATAACAAGCCATTCAGGTCAAACATTGTTTTATTCGGAAATACCAGCGGCAAGCACTTCTTCTTTAAAAAACGACTTTGGCTATATAATACAGAATGACATAAGAACACTAAAAGATTTTGGAGACTGGTGTTTCAAAAATTCAAAGCTCTATATGTTTTTTGGGTTTGATAATCCTGCGAATCATAATGTTAAAGCTGCAACTGTTGATGACCTGGTCTATTTATCCGGGAGAAATTATATAACTATTGAAAATATCCATCTTTCAGGGTGTAATCAGAAAGGGATTAATGCCATCAGTGTTAAATATCTGATTATAAATAGATGCAAACTGGACTATCTGGGATCCCGGGGACTACATATTGTGTGGGATGTAACCAGTTCGAATATAACTGTTGATAATTCAGTATTTAAAAAAATCAACGGCAACGCAGTTGAAATATGGGCAAATGATATTGTCTTTACTAACAATATAATTGATAGCATAGGTTTGATCCGTGGGTCATGTTACAGTTCAAATGATGGTAACGGAATTTATGGAAAATTCACTAATGGATTAATTCAATATAACGAAATTGGTAACATAGCCCACAATGGCATTTGGCCTACCGGAAGTAATGTCAAGATTTATAATAACTATATTCATGATGTTGTTCTGCAATATATTGATGCTGGTGCCATATATCTGACACATGATGGAGGTTTATACCCGGGGCAGGAAATAAAGAATAATATTATAATCGATGCTATCGGTAATAATTGGGGTACTGATTACGAATACAGCCCCTGGATGTATGCTGAAGGAATTTTTTTAGATTCTTATACTGATAATGTTGCAGTTGATGGAAATTCAGTAGCAAATTGCAATGTTGGGATTAAATTATTTGAAGCCCAGGGCACTGTCGTAAAAAACAATACTATTTATAATAACGCCTGGCAAATTTATCTTTCGAGCATTGAAGCGACAACACCTGTACATCCCATCAGAAATTTAAGTTTAGACAATAATATATTCTTTGCAAAAGAAGCCAGCCAGTTAGCCCTACGTTTCCATACGGTTGAAAATGATCTTGCTCTCTTTGGCACATCTGATAATAATTTTTGGGCAAGACCAATTGATGACGATGATGTTTTCTTAACGCATCAACCCTCTACCGGGACTCTGTACAGGACTCTCTCATCATGGCAATCCTTTACAGGACAAGACGCAAATTCCCGTAAATCTCCTATAACAATTAGTGATATCAATGATATAAGGTTTGAATTTAATGCTTCAAAATTAAATAAGGTTATTACTTTGACTAAACCTATGATTGATATTAAGGGAACTAAATATCAAAACAGTATAACTCTTTTACCCTACACATCTGCTATACTAATGGTTGATCCAAATCCTCCTGCAACAGTTGGCTGTACCAATGAAACATTCACAGCTGCTGCGGGGACCGTCACGGATAATAGTGGTTCATCGAGTTACCTGAACAACATGTCGTGTGAAAAGCTAATACAACCACCAGGTGCAGGATACATTACCCTTACATTCACTTCTTTCAATACAGAAGCCGGATATGATCTTGTCAGGGTATATGCCGGATCGACTACATCTGCACCACTTCTTGGCACCTTCAGCGGCAGTTCTCTGCCTCCGGTCTTAACGTCCAGTGGGGGAAGCATGCTAATCAGGTTCACAACAGATTACGCTGGCGTGACATCCGGATGGAGTGCTACGTATACCACCGCTGCGTCAGGAGGTTGTATCAATGAAACATTCACAGCTGCTGCGGGGACTGTCACAGATAATAGTGGTTCATCGAGTTACCTGAACAACATGTCGTGTGAAAAGCTTATTCAGCCATCGGGTGGCGGAACGATTACCCTTACGTTCACTTCTTTCATCACAGAAGCCAATTATGATTATGTCAGGGTATATGACGGATCAACAACATCCGCTCCGCTGCTGGGCACGTTCAGCGGCAGTTCTCTGCCTCCGGTCTTAACGTCCAGTGGGGGAAGCATGCTAATCAGGTTCACAACAGATTACGCTGGTGTGACATCCGGATGGAGTGCTACGTATACCACCGCTGCGTCAGGAGGTTGTATCAATGAAACATTCACAGCTGCTGCGGGGACTGTCACAGATAATAGTGGTTCATCGAGTTACCTGAACAACATGTCGTGTGAAAAGCTTATTCAGCCATCGGGTGGCGGAACGATTACCCTTACGTTCACTTCTTTCATCACAGAAGCCAATTATGATTATGTCAGGGTATATGACGGATCAACAACATCCGCTCCACTGCTGGGCACCTTCAGCGGCAGTTCTCTGCCTCCGGTCTTAACGTCCAGTGGGGGAAGCATGCTAATCAGGTTCACAACAGATTACGCTGGTGTGACATCCGGATGGAGTGCTACGTATACCACCGCTGCGTCAGGAGGTTGTATCAATGAAACATTCACAGCTGCTGCGGGGACCGTCACGGATAATAGTGGTTCATCGAGTTACCTGAACAACATGTCGTGTGAAAAGCTTATTCAGCCATCGGGTGGCGGAACGATTACCCTTACCTTCACTTCTTTCATCACAGAAGCCAATTATGATTATGTCAGGGTATATGACGGATCAACAACATCCGCTCCACTGCTGGGCACCTTCAGCGGCAGTTCTCTGCCTCCGGTCTTAACGTCCAGTGGGGGAAGCATGCTAATCAGGTTCACAACAGATTACGCTGGCGTGACATCCGGATGGAGTGCTACGTATACCACCGCTGCGTCAGGAGGTTGTATCAATGAAACATTCACAGCTGCTGCGGGGACTGTCACAGATAATAGTGGTTCATCGAGTTACCTGAACAACATGTCGTGTGAAAAGCTTATTCAGCCATCGGGTGGCGGAACGATTACCCTTACGTTCACTTCTTTCATCACAGAAGCCAATTATGATTATGTCAGGGTATATGACGGATCAACAACATCCGCTCCGCTGCTGGGCACGTTCAGCGGCAGTTCTCTGCCTCCGGTCTTAACGTCCAGTGGGGGAAGCATGCTAATCAGGTTCACAACAGATTACGCTGGTGTGACATCCGGATGGAGTGCTACGTATACCACCGCTGCGTCAGGAGGTTGTATCAATGAAACATTCACAGCTGCTGCGGGGACTGTCACAGATAATAGTGGTTCATCGAGTTACCTGAACAACATGTCGTGTGAAAAGCTTATTCAGCCATCGGGTGGCGGAACGATTACCCTTACGTTCACTTCTTTCATCACAGAAGCCAATTATGATTATGTCAGGGTATATGACGGATCAACAACATCCGCTCCACTGCTGGGCACCTTCAGCGGCAGTTCTCTGCCTCCGGTCTTAACGTCCAGTGGGGGAAGCATGCTAATCAGGTTCACAACAGATTACGCTGGTGTGACATCCGGATGGAGTGCTACGTATACCACCGCTGCGTCAGGAGGTTGTATCAATGAAACATTCACAGCTGCTGCGGGGACTGTCACAGATAATAGTGGTTCATCGAGTTACCTGAACAACATGTCGTGTGAAAAGCTTATTCAGCCATCGGGTGGCGGAACGATTACCCTTACGTTCACTTCTTTCATCACAGAAGCCAATTATGATTATGTCAGGGTATATGACGGATCAACAACATCCGCTCCACTGCTGGGCACCTTCAGCGGCAGTTCTCTGCCTCCGGTCTTAACGTCCAGTGGGGGAAGCATGCTAATCAGGTTCACAACAGATTACGCTGGTGTGACATCCGGATGGAGTGCTACGTATACCACCGCTGCGTCAGGAGGTTGTATCAATGAAACATTCACAGCTGCTGCGGGGACTGTCACAGATAATAGTGGTTCATCGAGTTACCTGAACAACATGTCGTGTGAAAAGCTTATTCAGCCATCGGGTGGCGGAACGATTACCCTTACGTTCACTTCTTTCATCACAGAAGCCAATTATGATTATGTCAGGGTATATGACGGATCAACAATATCCGCTCCACTGCTGGGCACCTTCAGCGGCAGTTCTCTGCCTCCGGTCTTAACGTCCAGTGGGGGAAGCATGCTAATCAGGTTCACAACAGATTACGCTGGTGTGACATCCGGATGGAGTGCTACGTACACATCCGGTACTGACGGAGCTAAAGGAACAGAGGATAATACTAAACAGGAAGATCCTCCCATAACTGACCTGGTTGCTAATCCAACCCTAAATTCGGAGATCCTTACTACTGATCTGGTCGCTTATCCTAACCCGACCTCGGGAATTCTTACTATTGAATCTTCTTTTTCTGAGGAAGAAAATTACACAATTGATATTATCAATCTTTCTGGTCAGGTAGTCCTGAATCAAAAAATATCTGTCATTGGTGGAAAGTTTGACATAGATATGTCTGATCTTAATAATGGATTTTACTTAATAAAGATTATAACTGGTAAAACAGTTCAATTTATAAGGGTAATAAAAAACTAGTTAGATAGAAAACGACACTCCATCTTTTCCCACCATTCGAGTGGGTTTTTTTATGCCTTTATCTCAGTTTTGACCTGATTTTCATCTGTTCTTCATTTTTGTAAACTTAAATTTGATTATTGATCGTCTTCCTGATAATTTAATTTATTAGAATAAAAGAAGGCATGAAAATTGTACTTTGCATTTGATCAATATCTTCATCATCATTCAAAGAATTTGATAATGGAAACGAAAGATGATATTCTTATTGAGGATTCTGAGACCCGGCAAAGACCAAGATCTGCTTTTCTGATAACTTTCCTGACTCTTGGATTCATTTCAATCTGCATATTGGGGATTGAATTTCTCAGAATTATCGTAAACAACTTAAAGCGGAAGTAATTTAAAGAAGATCAGCACTTTGTTTTTGAGGATTACCCACCCCTAACCCCTCCAAGGAGGGGATTTTTTACGCGGCACGCGGAACATGGAACATGGAACGATAAACGCGAAACGCTAAACTGGTTTACCCACCCTCCCAGGAGGGGATTTTTTTACCCGGTACCCTGGCAGAGTTTATCTGATTACGATTAGAGTCCTGGCGAACATAATCAGAGAGCCTAATAAAACTTCAACGATGTACGCTCCTGCACTGAGATCTATAGGTAACTGAATGTTATTTATTGCTGGATCGAGCCAGGTCTCAAACCGAAGCACTCCGCTCAGATCAAAAATCCTGAGCAGGTGAGATTGTGCAGTCGGTTCCTGGACCAGAATATTTATCATTCCTCTTGTAGGATTGGGATAGACTGAAATATTGCTTCTGTCGGGATTTGCATTTTCACCGGCAAGACCGAACAGTTTGATCTCAGAATATCTGTTCCAGGTGTCCAGAGAACTTCCGTGTCCGACCAGCTTGACAAAGGAATAATCGGTATTTATTTTATCAGCCGGGAAATCAAGGTTTTGAAGTTTACCTGAAAAATTGCATGAAGCAGCTGAAATGAAAACAGGTTCCCATATCAGATTATCCTTTGAAGCATAAAGATCAAAATAGGATGCATATCTCTGATCCGGCAAAAGAGACATCTGAAGGTGGTTTATCTTAAAAGGGTCAGCCAGACTGATTGTAAGCCATTGGTTATCACCATTTACAGACCATTTTGTTGCAAGGTCCCCGTCATCTACATTATGAGGATTATCAGGTTCAACATAATTGCTGGCCTCAATTATTTCAGCTTTTGCCATGCCAAGCTCAGGCTTGTAAGGCATAACGATGATCTGAATATTCTTCGTCTGAGTTACTTTCCCGTCATTTACATTTAAAGAGAAATCAACAGTCTGAGCGCCTGTCATAACGGGGGTGAGGATTTTAATTTTAGATCCATTTACTGATGAAACAGGGACGTCAGCAGGAACACTCCAGCTGAAAGTTAATACATCATTGTCCGGATCGGAACTGCCCGATGCATCAAGTTCATATTCAAAACCTGAATAAACACTTTCCGGATATATAATGACTGCAACAGGAGGATTATTGGGAATTGTCGGATTAATGAGGTTATTCGTTACAGTCTGAGCTGTAATGCTTGAAGCAAGTCCGAAAGTGGTAGATTGTAACTTATTGATTGCGGGTTGAGTATAGGCGACAGTGACAATATCCCCAAAAACTACAGGACCTGATAATGTTAATATGACTTTATTACCTGAGATCTTAACAGATGATACTGTCCGGGAAGAGCCATTGACCTGAACTGTAAAGGATGAGGCAGCAGGGACTGATCCGGCATCGAGTGTAATATTATATGTCATCTCAAGGATGGAAGGGGTGAGATTCTGAATAACAGAACTACTATATACCGGTATAGCTGGTTGAACCGGATTAGGATCAACCATCAGTATAACAGATGTATAAGGCAACAGAGTCACACTATTGACATATTTTGCACCCTTTACGTCAATCATTGGCTCAGGGAGCGGAATTATTTTGTTGGCTTTTGTGGGATTATAGTAGAAGTCAATCTTTGATGTATCAGTAATTGCTATTGGTGATTTATGAGAATTTGCATCCTGACCTGTCACTGATCGCCATCCGGCAAGAGTCTGATACTTAGTTCCGGTTGACGGTGTATATGTGGTAAATAGGGGTCATCATCATCCACAGGCCTTGTCCACCAATTATTATCAGAGGAACCAAAAAGGTTGATATCATTTTCCACTAAGAAAAGAACAAAGCAATGTGTTTTGGATCCTTCGCAAATGAAATATTATTTTTAATACTAAGATTTCTGACAGGATGCAAAGGGAGTACTGCATTTGCGTTTGCTATATTTATCTGTCTGGTATTATTGAACAGAGTATTATTTCTCAACTATTGCTGCCTGCGATTCAAATAATTTAATCCCCTGATTACAATTCGCAATCGTATTACCATCTACAGTCACATTATCATTATAGGAATCCAGGTAGATCCCTTCTGCGTAGCAATAGGTAGCTGAAATAGTTATTAGTTCCCCAGTTATCACCTACTGAATTAATAATGATATTGTTTTTTATTACCTGCCCCGGATAAGTGGCTCCGTCATGCGTGATGTATATTGCACCGGCATCAAGATACTCCAGGACCACATCGTGAATATAATTATTGATTATCTGGAAATAACTGCCATAGGGGTATATCCCATGATGGCCTGTATTTCTTATCTCATTATATTGGATTAATCCGTTGTCGATTATTCCGAAAATTCCACTGCCATTTCCGCTAGCATAGCATGCACCGCGGACTAACCCAATACTATCTATTATATTATTGGTAAAAACAAACCGGTCGGCACTTACATCAACAGCATTACCGTTTATTTTCCTGAATTCGGAATTACTAACTGTAATATTTGAACTTGTTGAATACCATCTTAGTACCAAACCTTCAGATCCTGCATATTCAATCTTACAGTTATTAATATTAAGATATCTGACGCTGAGCAAGTTGATACATCTTTTATTGGAACCGAGGAGGTGCAAATTTTCAATAGTAACATAATTTCCCCCCACTATATCAATAAGGTCGTCAAGATTAGCTACCTGGACGTTATGATTTCCCGGTACTTCAGAACCGAAATAGATATAGAATTTTGAATCCCTGAAACACCAGTCACCAAAATCTTTCAGAGTTTTAATATCATTCTGAATTATATAACCATAGTTATTGACTAATGCTTCATCATTTCCCTGAATTATTTCTGAATATGTCAGTGTCTGATTTGTATGGTTTGTAATTATAGCCCTGTTGGTTGTATATAGGTTTTTCCTAATATATATTTCAGCGCCGGTCCAATCAGGTGTCGAAGATAATGTATTATCAGTTATTGAAAGATTATCATTATAAGACTCATAAGTTAAAAATCCAATTGAAGGGTACTGACCCATCCAATACTGTTTCCCGTCAACTAAAACCATTTCAAGTCTGGGGACACTGTTTAATACTGTTGAATAGATTCCATTACCTTCATTAGTCCATGATGTAATGTTAATAAAACCAGTTAATCTTGGATTGCCAGCAACAGTACCGTAGGCACCTACAATTATCGGAGAGACTGCTGTGCCGGGTCGGGTTAATTTCAATGTTCCATAAAAGGTATCCCCCCTGTTAAAAAGAATCCTGTCACCTGCTTTGAATGTAATTGTATTGACTTTTGCAATAGTTTTCCAGGGCGATCCCGGCGCAAGACCAGTATTATTATTATCGTCACCTGAGGAACTTATATAATAGTCGGTGGCGAACAATATTATATTGAAATTGAGCAGTATAGATAATATTAAAAGGATCCTTTTCATAAGTAAGGAGTATTGACAAATATATTATTTTAATTGACTAACACATGAGATTTAACGATAAATTGCCAATTTTGTTACACTAACATCAATTTGTCAACGGTTTTGAACAAAACAAATAATTAGTTATTTACAAGAAGTCAGTCAAATAAAATGTATCTGGTTTCATCAAAATTAAGATTTAATTCATCAACAATTACATGATTTTGATGAATTACGGTATTTTGGCTGCTGACAGAATGATTGGATAGATTTTCAGATACTTTATGCTGATAAATGTTCAAAACTAGTAACATATTAACATCGGAGTCCATTTTTACTACCCGCCGGATTAATTAATTTCACACCTTGATTTAATGGTCCTGGCTTTGTTTGTCGCAGTAAAGTTGATGGAGTAGTTTATCTGTAAAACTTGAGTAGAATATTTTTTAAGTATAGAGGTAAACATTTCGTTTTATTACTTAACTGTGACTGACCTGGCGGGAGCATAATCTTTGCAAAGGTTCAATATTCATCGTTTGTGATTCCTATGTTTTCTATATGATTAGTAATTAAATTGTTACATGGTTTTGATTTTTAGAAACAAATACATAAAATACACCATAGAAAAAACCAGGAGCCTTAAATTACAGTTTAAAAATCTGTCACTTTATTTACTGGCATCGATCCTTGCTTCTGTTATCGGGGTGGCAATAAATCCGTTCCTGGCAGTTAATTTATCACCGGAAGACTATGCTATTATCGGTTATTTCACTTCTTTCAACCTATTGGTACTGCCAATTATTTCTTTCTCCTTATTATCATATTATTCCAGGAATTATTTCAGGATCAGGGATGAAGAGCGGCAAAAAGTACTTGATACACTGCTGGTTTCTCAGGTCTGTATAGGTCTTTTTGGTCTGCTTTTAGTCTTCATTGGATTTTATTTATATATGCAGATAGCAGATGTTAGCTTTCCCTTTTATCCTTTTGCCATATTATGTTTCATCCCGACATTTTTCAACTGTTTCTATAATTTTCTGATGGTTGAGAAAAGAATGAAAAGGCAGGCAATGCAATATTTTATAATCGGGATGATCTATGCAATCTCAACTGCGGTTTTTGCTATTCTATTTGTAGTCATACTTAAGAAAGGAGCAATTGGACGTTTTTGGGGTATTCTGATCCCGGGTGTTGTTATGGGAGTTTATAGCTTATTCAATTTATTATTGGAATTTAAATTTGATAAAAAGATATTTTTGGAGGCAATTTCATTTGGATGGCCGGTTTCACTCTCAGCAATACTATATTATTTTTTATCAGGTGTAGACAGGGCATTCCTCTGAAAATCTTAATGATATTAACACTTTAGGGATATATAATGTTGCAGTGCAGATATCAACTTATCTTTATATTTTTTATACTGCAATAAGTCAGACATTTGAACCTGATCTTTATAAATCCATAGCTGAAAACGATAAGAAAAAACTTTTTAAAATCATTATCGGAATCGTTGGTTTTGTTGCCATACCCGTAATACTATTTATATTATTTGCACATCCGATAGTCAAAATTCTGACATTTGGCAGGTATACAGATTCAACGGTCTTTGCGCAGATTCTGGCAGTTAAAAATGTTCCGATGGCACTTTGCTTTTTGGTGTCCAACGTAATAATCGGCTATGGTTATCCCAAAGTTGAGCTTATCAACAGGACAATCGGAGCTGTCTTGTCTGTTATATTGTTCAAAATGATGATTGAGAAATACACTTTTTATGGAGCTGCCGTAACTAATTCCATAGTATTTGTTCTAATGACCGCCGTAAGTGGGACTTTCATCTTTTACAAACTGATTGCAAATAAAAGGAGAGGTAACTCGTTTCATTCATGATGTATAATCCTGAATCATTGAATTTAAGATCCGGAGAACTACTGCAAAGCAGCTTTATGAAAAACAGGCCCAAAACACTTTCCCTTGTTGAAAAGCCTTTATTATTAGCTGTTATGGCATTAATACTGACAAATTTTATAGGGTACGGAACATATTGGTGCTTTCTTTTAATACCTTTTTTTATTTTTAATTTATATTCCAATATTTCTTTATTAGACAAGCATTTTATCTCTATCCTGATCTTTTCAATTATTTATACTGTCTTCCTGATCATTAATAATACTGCACCGCCAAGTAATGCACTATTATTGACATATCTCTTTTCCCCTTCAATATTCTATTTTTACGGAAAATATGTAATAAGAAAATACCCTAGTAATTCAACAATATATTTTGTGTTTTTTTATATCTGTTTGCTATTCAGCATTTTACCTTTTTTGTCAAATGTCAGGTCTGTAATGCAAAATGGTTTTATGACAGTGAGAAGTATTAACTTATTCTGGATGAGCCAGCAACATGCTGCAAACGCGACGAATATCGGCAGTAATTTTGCTCTTAATCTGAGTCTTCTTCCTCTCCTCTTTATTAATAGATCTAAAACCAAACGGCTTTATACCTTTATTTCGTTATTCCTTCTTGTAATAGCTGTTTTTTCTATCTTAAACATGATGAACAGGACAGGTTTGGGTATAATGGTCCTTGCTTTGTTTTCTTATTTTTTTTATTCTGGCGATCGCATAAAATCAGTACTATGGATTTCTTTGTTCACCTTATTTTTAATATTCTTATATTCATTCGACATATTAAATTTTCGCACTTGGTTCGAATATTCGGGTTATTATAATAGACTTGCTAATACAGGAGTATATGAACAGGGATCCAGGTTTATAATATGGAAAGAGTCTCTGAGGAGTTTCCTTTCGTATCCTTTCGGAGTTACATATCATAATGTGAGTTACATGATCGGAGCTTCTTATGCGCATAACCTTTGGCTGGATGTAGGACTCAAAACCGGATTTATTTCTTTGATCCCTTCGTTGATCTTAACTGTCTCAGGTTTATTTTCGATAGCAAAAATCACATTTAACAGTAATAATGAAGAGTTAGTAAGAGCGCTTACAGCTGGTTTTGGGATTGCATTTTATGTAACCTTTTTTGTAGAACCGATAATGGAAGGTTACTCGATCTTCTTTTTTATTTACTGTTTTTACCTTGGGATTTTGGGTGGAATCAGGGAATACATGTAAAATATTTTATAACCTATGAAAGTCGGGATTGCTTCTGTACTATTTCTTGAAACTACATTTCCTCTTGCTAAACATCTTTCTGATCAAAATGTTGACGTCTCTGTGTTTTGCATCTTCCCTATGGAATCAAGAAATAGTAATGTTATTGATTTTTCAGACTATAAAGTAAAATCCGGATTCGATAACACTTATAATGACAAAGTTTTTAATGAAAAACTTAAGCAATATCTCCGAAAGGTAAAGCTATACTCATTCTTTTATACAAACTTAAGAAAACAGCCGGGTTTAAACTTTTTACTTGCTGTCAGGTTAGTTCATTTTTTTAAGCGTGAGCATTTTGATATCATACATTTTATCGGAAGTTCCCCATTCTTGTATCTCTTACACTTACTTTCAGGAAGAAAAAAGAACTGTTTTTCAAACACTCCATGAAGTGACTGCTCATGAAAATAATGTTCCGATGCCTGTTCACCAGAGGAGACTGCTTAACCTTATATGCAGACGAAGAATTAATCTGATCCTGCCCTCAAATGTTTCCAGGGACCGATTTATTGACTATTGTTCAAGTTTGGATCTTAATGAGCAAACAGTTCACAACAAGGTATTTGTCATACCATTCGGACTATTTGAAACTTTTAATTGTTTTTCGGATGATGAAACTGTAGATGAGGAAAACAATTTGATTTTATTCTTTGGGCGAATCTTTCCTTACAAAGGACTTAATTTCCTGATAGACGCAATTAAACTGCTGACTGAGAAGATCCCCTCAGTTAAACTGATTATAGCAGGCAGGGGTAGCCTGGGTTCTATAAATGATGTTTCGGAATCAAATTTTGAGATAATGAACCGATTCATCCCGAATATTGAAATAATAAGGTTAATTAAGCGGTCGAAAATTGTAGTATGTCCTTATGTAAGCGCTTCACAAAGCGGAATCCCGATGGTGTCATTTCTTTATAATAAACCTGTCATTGCGACCAGCGTAGGAGGTTTCAATGAGGTTATCGAAAATATGAAGACCGGAGTGATAGTTCCTCCAGCCGATAGTAAAGCTCTGGCAGGAGCAATTGAAGAGCTTCTGACCAATCCTCAACTGCTGGAGGGCATAAAGAGTAATATATCATCAAAATATCATCGTTCAGAATTTTCATGGCCGTTAATAGCTGGAAAAACAGTCGAAGCTTATACGCTGGCATTAAACCAGTTTGTTAAACATAATCGCTGATTATTTTTCTGCAGATCTGATTTAGAGCATTTTATCAAAGGGATGGGGAGCGGGAGAATTCTTTATTGCAACACTTTATGTTCCGGGAAGATCCTGGGATTTCTCTTCAGAACCTCTGAGAGAAAACCAATACTTTCAGCGCAAAAATTTCACCGGCTTTTTTCAGAAGGTCTTTCAGTTAATGGATGTGATGTAACTATTCTTTCTTCAATCCCAGTCAGCCGGGCAATCAATAAGAAGATATGGTGGCCGGAAAAGTGAGATGTCTTAACAGCATAAGATACATCTATCTTCCTTTCCTGAATTTCCGCTTTTTAAGACAAATCTTTATTGCATTTTCTTCATTTGCTGAAACTTTCTGGTGGTGTATACGTGGAAAAAGAGACAGCAGTGTCATTATCTATGATGTTCTGAATATTTCTATCTCAAAAGCCAGTCTTTTAGCTGCAAGATTATTCAGGTACAAAACGTGTGCGATTGTGACTGATATTCCTGAACTAATAAGCCAGAAAAATGAAAAAACCAGATGGTCATTCTTTGAATGGGTAATTTCATTAATAAGTTCAAAATCAATTGGTTCTTACGATATTTATATCTTTCTTACCGAACAGATGAATGAACTGATTAATATTCGTAAAAAACCCTGTTTGATAATGGAGGGATTGGTTGATGTCAAAATGCTGGAATTTCCAAATCTGTTAGAGAACAAAACACCTGAAAGGATCTTATTGTACTCGGGAGGGATATATAAAAAATATGGTATCAAAAACCTGATTGAAGCGTTCAGAAGACTCACAGACAGTGATTTGAGACTAGATATTTATGGATCTGGTGAAATGGAAACAGAAATGCCTGAGATCATGAAACAGGATAGTCGTATATCGTATTACGGGGTTTTACCCAATGATGAGATTGTTAAGAAGCAGATTGAAGCGACTCTGTTAATTAATCCCAGATTCAGCGATCAGGAGTTCACTAAATATTCATTTCCATCCAAGAACATGGAATATATGGTTTCAGGAACTCCTCTTGTAACAACTCCTCTTCCGGGTATGCCTGCTGAGTACAGGAATTATGTTTATCTATTTAATGATGAAAGTGTGGAGGGAATGCATAACACCCTCAGATCGCTCTTGTCAAAGCCCAGGAACGAATTACACAACATGGGATGTAATGCAAAACGCTTTGTACTTGAGAATAAGAATAACATAATTCAAACCCGGAGATTAATTAATATTCTTAATAACATCAGTAGTTGATCTATTAACCTCATAAAAAACATGTTAATTACTATTATTGCCGGTGCCCGCCCGAACTTTATGAAGATAGCACCAATAATTCATGCTATTGATTCCGCCAGGGAGGAAGGGAAAAATATCGATTACCGGTTAGTTCACACCGGTCAGCACTATGATCAGAATATGTCTGGGAGCTTTTTTGAAGAACTTGGAATTCCTGAACCTCATGTAAACCTTCAGGCAGGAGGAGGTTCCCAGGCTGAACAAACAGCGGCCATAATGATCCGTTTTGAGAAGGATCTTCTGGAAAATCCCTCGGATATGGTTCTTGTTGTGGGAGATGTCACCTCGACAATGGCCTGTTCTATTGTGTCGCAAAAACTTAATACGAAGGTTGCACACGTGGAGGGGGGAATAAGATCAGGGGACTGGACTATGCCTGAGGAGATTAACCGTATTGTCACTGACAGTATAACAAATTATTTCTTTACTACCTCTGAAACAGCTAACCAGAACCTTGAAAGATCAGGTGTAGAGGCTGATCGCATATTCTTTGTTGGCAACACAATGATTGACACTCTCCTGAGGTATAAGCCACATTTCAGAAAACCAGGGATATGGGATATTTTGAAATTAAAAGAAAAAGAATATCTGGTTATAACGCTGCATCGTCCTGCCAATGTTGATGAAGAAGGCAAATTGAAGGGATTGATGGATGAAATAATTAATAATTCCGGAAATTCACAATTGATTTTTCCTGTTCACCCGCGAACGGCAAAGATCTTAAACAAGATCGGGATAGGCAACCCCAGATTGCATTTGATTGAACCCCTTGGATACCTTGAGTTTAACTATCTTGTCGAAAAGTCTCTGGCAGTTATAACAGACTCCGGCGGAATTACTGAAGAAACTACAGTAATGGGAATACCTTGTATGACACTCAGAAATAATACTGAGAGACCCGAAACAATATTTATCGGTACAAATGAACTTCTTGGGACAGATCCTGTAGCAATAAAACCCGCCCTGCAAAAATTGTTCAGCGGTCAGTGGAAAGAGGGCAGCATCCCTGAATTATGGGATGGCAGAGCTTCAGAGAGAATTGTAAAGCATTTGATTCATTTAAAACTATCAGTAAAATGCTATTTTAAAAAGATAAATAAATTTTATATGAGCAAGAAATTTAAAGTATTGATTTGCTATAATAAATTGTGGGATTACAGAATCCCAATATTCAGGATACTGGCTGAAAAATACGATCTGACTGTTTCCTATTCATATTCTAATAAGAACAAAAACAATGGAACAGATTATAATTTTAAGTCTGTTTTTCTTCCTGTAAGACAGTTTGGCAGATTTGTGATCCATAAAGATAATTTAAGAAGGTTGGCCAAAGAATATGATGTTATGATCGGCTATGGAGATATAGCCTGGTTAAGTTTAATGAAACTTTTATTTATTAAAAGGGACTATAAATTAATTTTATGGAGTATCGGGGTTTCTGCTTCATATAAAAAAAGATTTGATACAGTTAACCGTTGGGATAAGATCAGGAATTTCTTTTACAAAAAAGCTGATGCTCTCATTTTTTATTCTGAATATCCCTTAAAAAAATACGAAACGTTTGGGTTTGACAGGAAGAAATTATTTGTCGCCCACAATACAGTTGAAGTTATTCCTTCAGTATTGGAAAGGGAGAAAAAGAAAAGAATTCTTTTTATCGGAACACTTTACAAGCAAAAAAATATTTATTCTTTACTTGATAATTATCTGAAAGCTTATTTAATTGAACAAAATATTCCACAGTTGGATATTATTGGTGATGGAGAGGAATTTAATAACATAAAATCATGGATTTCATCAAATGGATTAAATGAAAAAATATTTTTACATGGGGCTATCTATAAAGAGCCTCTGCTTAAAGAATTTTTTATTAATGCCATAGCATGCATCTCGCCAGGACAAGCTGGTTTATCGGTATTAAAAAGTATGGGATATGGGGTCCCATTTATAACCATGAAAGATGCAATAACCGGTGGAGAAAGATTCAATATTGAGAATAACGTGACAGGTATCCTTTATGCAGAGGAATCGGAACTGGCTGATATTATTATTGATATTCATAAAAACTATGAGAAATACCTGGAGCTAGGCGATAAAGCAAAAGGATTCTACGAAAGCTTCAGGAAACCCACTGATATGGCTCAGGGAATAATAAATGCCGTCGAGTATGTTTTGAAAACAGACCAACAAATGAATCCATAGTTATTAGAGATTATGAAAACAAAAATTAAAAGCCTTTTAAATCACATCCGCAATTTAATGATTTTCAGGATTAGATATCCCTGGATAAAACATGGCAGTAATACTCATTGCCAGTACAGTACCACTTTCTGGTCTCCCCACAGGAGTATTATTTTAGGTGATGATGTAGGGATAGGCCCGAGATGCACATTCCTTTGTGATACTGTTATTGGTAACAAAGTGGCGATTGCCGGCAATGTGGCTTTTTTAAATTCAGATGACCATAAATACAATGTAATTGGAAAAGCTATGTGGGATTCCGGCCGTGGTGATAAGTATAAAATAATTGTTAAAAATGATGTCTGGATTGGCTATGGAGCAATTATTCTAAGTCCTGTCAGGATAGGCTGGGGTGCGATAATAGCTGCCGGATCAGTTATAACAAAAGATGTTCCTCCTTATAACATTGTAGGAGGAAATCCTGCGAAATTTATAAAATTGCGTTTTACTGAAGACGAAATAATCAAACATGAGCGTCAGTTAATTGAAAACGGAGAAATGTCTGAAACGGACAGAACTTTAATCTGAAATGATTTTATTAATATCAGCGGTATTCCCTCCTGAACCAGTGGTCTCAGCCTCAGTAGTATATGATATGGCTGTTGCATTATCCGAAGACTGGTTGGTTAAAGTTTTGACACCAAAACCATCTCGACCAAAAGGATTTTTTTTTAAACAGGAACTTATTGAGAAAAGAAATTTTGAACAAATTGTTTTGAATTCTTTTATTTGTGCTGAATCGAAATTATTAGGCCGAATATTGGAAAGCTACAGTTTCGGGAAACATGCTGTTAATTATATTAATAGAAATCATGCTGATATTCAGTGTATATATTTTGATAGTTGGCCTTTGCTCTCTCAATACCTAATTGCAAGAATTGCAAAGAAATATGCCATCCCTTCAATTATTCATGTTCAGGACGTCTATCCTGAGTCTTTATCTAACAAAATACCAATTTTCGGAGGTATAATTAGATTGCTTCTATTACCCATTGACAGGTATATATTAAGGAATGTATCTAAAATTATTGCTATATCTAATAACATGTTCTCTACTTTAATTCAAACACGTCATGTTTCACCTGAAAAAATTAAGATAGTACAAAATTGGCAAAATGAAGATATGTTTCTGAATTTTAGAAAATTGCCAGAAAGGAATCAAGAAACATGACAAATTCACTTTTATGTTTTTGGGAAGTTTAAGCAAAACTGCTGGGATTCAATTATTGATTAATGCATTTATTCTTAGTGGAATTGACAAGGTACGATTGGTAATTGCTGGAAATGGCTCTGAAAAGGAATCTCTAATTACACAGGTAAAAGGTAATAATGTAGGAACAATTGAGTTTTGGGATGCACCTATGCTTGAAGTTCCGGAAATTCAGGATAAAGCAGATGTTTTATTGTTAAGTTTAGTAAAAGGAGCAGCTCAATTTGCATTACCTTCAAAACTTGCAGCTTATATGTTTTCGGGAAAGCCCATTATTGCTTGTGTGGATGAAGAGAGTGATACAGCAGATGCAATCAGAGAGGCAAACTGTGGTTGGATTATACCTCCTGAAAATACAAATGCTCTTTCCCAGATCATGCAAATGGTCATTTCATTGCCTATCAATGAACTGCGCAATCTTGGGGAAAATGGATTTAATTATGCCATGGAAAATTATTCGAAAAGTAAAAATCTGAATAAAATTCTGGCACATATTGATGATATTGATGACATATGGAGGTAGAAAAATCAAATAAATCGATTGAAGGGGATCTACTAAGTTCTACCGGGTGCCAAAAAGTTTTCTGGTTTGGTAGAGGTACAACGGCTTTATTCTTTGCTTTCAGAGCGATAATTCAAAAGAGACCTGACGTACAACAACCCGAAATTATTATACCATCTATCTTATGCCCCACACCAGCTAATGTTGCACTTATGGCAGGGCTCAAGCCTCGATTTGCTGATATTGACCTAAATACAGGATTAATCTCATTTGAATCCGTAAAAATAATCAAAAGCAAAAATACAGTTGCGTTATTAGCAGTGCATTTATATGGTAATGCAATTGATTTAGCTCAATTTATTCCCTGGTGTAAGAAAGAAAATATTGTAATTATTGAGGACAATGCACAGTCTCTTGGAGGTATATTACCGGATAAAAAACCAGTAGGTTCTTATGGAGATTATTCTATTTATAGTTTTAATATAACAAAAATTCTTGAAGGGGGCGGTGGTGCTTTAATCGTAAGAAATTCAAATGATACCTCAGTTGTGGATAGTTTGGTTAATGTACCTTTTTATGATATTTCTGATGAAAAATTTAGGCAGTTATCTGATAGCTATCGAAATTTGCATCATTCAATGATTACACTGTTACGTCATAAATTAATATCTCCTCAACGAATTAATGAATTTATTCTTAACATAACAAGGGCTTATGACGGATTGTTTTTAAGGAATTTCCATAACAAGAAACTGTACAAGGAATGGATGTGTCTTGAACATATTCTACAGGAAAGGCAAATAAAAGCAGAAAAATATCAAACACTTTTGTCATCTTTACCTTTAAATTTCATCTCAAACTTTAAGCAGAGTGGTATTTGCTGGAGATTTACAGTATTATATTCCAATGAAGATAAACTTGTTGAAGCAAGCGAAGCCATTAGAAATGAGGGGTTTCATGTTTCTAATCTTTACTGGCCACTAAATCAATTCTACAATACATCAGATCATTGTCCAAATGCAGAATTATTTGGTAAAAGAGTACTTAATTTTTGGTTAGACTCCAGAACAGATTCTTCGTGGATTGAAAAATGTTGTGAAAGTATTCGTAAAAACCTGAGCTAAGTGGACAGGATAAATCATTTTTATTTTAATCATTTGCTTCAAGTACAAGAATCTTCCTCTATAATCAATCAGTTGTATCCTGTAACAAAATAAATAATAAACCACTTATGTATATTTGTTTTTTTAAAAGAATTTCGGACATTATTATTTCATTAATAGGATTACCCTTTTTTATACTGCTTTATCTACCCATATGCATATTAATTAAGATTGAAGATGGAGGCCCTGTGTTTTACAACGCGATAAGAATGGGAAGAAATATGGTGCCATTTATAATGTTCAAATTTCGTACTATGAAAGTTAATTCACAGGATATCAGACTAAAGGATGGATCAACATATAATGCAATTAACGATCCAAGGGTTACAAAAATTGGCAGGTTTTTAAGGGAAACGAGTTTAGATGAGATCCCTCAGATGCTAAATATACTAATGGGGGAAATGAGTGTTATCGGTCCAAGACCGGATCCAATTGATATATATTACAAATATCCGGAAGAGTTAAAATTAGTTTTAAGCGTAAGGCCAGGATTAACTGGATATTGTCAGGCATATTATAGAAATGAAACTGATACTTTAGGGAAAATAGAAAAAGATATTTATTATGTAAGGAATATGTCATTCATTCTGGACATGAAAGTATTTCTAAAATCTTTTTATACAGTACTTAAACAAGAAAAAATTTATAAAGAAGAAACTAATCTGCCAATTTAAAAATTTCTTAGGAAGATTTATTTGAACTCCTTCATGACTAAGATGACCTTTTTATAGAATAATTATGGATTTTTCAGTGAAATCCTTTAATAGAGTGTATAGCTGTACCAATGAGAGTAAAATTAGGATCATTACTTTGTATTTTGTACTAACATATTGAACACCTATTCTGTGAAATTATTAAAAATTAATTTGGATGGTGAGACTAATGATACTGGGGGCTAGTATTTTACAATTACCTGCAATAATAAAAGCGAGAGAATTAGGCTTGTATGTTATTGCCGTCGATATTGATCCCAAAGCCGTAGGATTTAAATATTCAGATGAGTCACTGTTGATTTCTACAATTGATACAGAAAGGGTTGTGAAATCTGCATACGAAAAAAAAATTCATGGGATTATGACTCTTGCAACTGACATGCCAATGAAAACTGTTGCAGCTACGGCAAAGAAGTTAAACCTGCCAAGCATTTCAGTTGAAACAGCAGAGTGGACTACTAATAAGTACATGATGCGTGAGCGGCTGGCATTAGGAAATATTCCGATTCCAGAATATTATAAAATAACTGATTTGAATGAATTCCGGCTGATTTCCAACCATTTTGTAAGTCCTTTCATAGTTAAACCTGCTGACAACTCCGGTAGCAGGGGAGTATTCCTTGTCAGATCAAAAAGCGAGGTTGAAGCAGCATATTATCATGCAAAAAAGTATTCCAGGAACGGTGAAATTATAATGGAAGAGTTTATGAAAGGTAACGAAGTCAGCGTTGAAACCATATCAATAAATGGGCAGGTACATATTCTGGCAATTACAGATAAGCTTACAACAGGACCTCCGTTTTTCGTTGAGATGGGTCACTCACAACCGGCTGAATTTGATTTTCCGGTTTTAGAAAAAATAAAGGAAATTGCACGAAATGCTATTCTTACATTAGGTATAACAGATGGTCCTTCCCATACTGAAATTATAGTTACAGAAAATGGTCCAAAAATAGTTGAAATAGGCGCCCGGTTGGGAGGAGACAATATAACATCACATTTAGTTCCTCTTTCAACAGGCATAAACATGGTTGAAGCCTGTATTAAACTGGCAATAGGCGATAAACCGGATTTGAATGCTAAGTTCATTAAGTCTTCAGCAATCAGGTATTTCAACACATCACCTGGACAGATTCAATCTATAAACGGTATAAAGGAAGCAATGCAGGTAAATGGAATTAACGAGATAACTTTTACAAAAAAAGAAGGTGATGTTATCGGTGAAATTCAAAGCAGCACAGACAGAATTGGATTTGTTATTGCTTCAGGAAATACTCCGCAAGAACCAATTGATGCTTGTAAAAAAGCAGTGGGGATGATTAAAATCTCTATAGCTCCATGTAATTAATAATTCTTTTCTCATTTAACAATTCAACAATCATAAAACTCTTGTCAAAACCTTATTTTATATGAATATCCCATTTTCGAAAGTTCCATTAGCCGGCAATGAATCTCTTTATTTAAACGAGGTTTTGGAAAGTGGCTGGCTGACAACTTCATCAAAAGCACTCAAATTTGAAAAGCTTTTTGCTAATTATATTGGTGCAAAATATGCGTGTGCTGTCAATTCATGCACATCGGCTTTGCATCTGGCGGTTGAAGCTATCGGAATTAAATCAGGTGATAAGGTCCTGGTTCCATCTCTTACCTTCACAGCATCAGCAGAGATACTTAGATATATGGGTGCTGATCCTGTATTTATTGATGTAGACTATGGGACAAGGCTGGTAACACCATCAATTCTTAATGAAGCTGTTAAAGCCAATCCTGACGTGAAGGCTTTTATTCTAGTTCACTATGGCGGGCAGGCACCTTTAATGACGACTCCCGATGGTGAAGGCATTCTTGATATTTGCCGGCAGAATAATATCCGTTTAATTGAAGATGCTGCACATGCTTTC
This sequence comes from uncultured Bacteroidota bacterium, assembly GCA_963843415.1. GTDB lineage: Bacteria > Bacteroidota > Bacteroidia > Bacteroidales > VadinHA17 > LD21. Next base: position 1,587,563 of record CAWJKD010000002.1, on the reverse strand, counting down.
CCTGCAAAATCAGGTAATCGCTTTGTTGGGACTTTCGGTGATGTAACCTGCTTCAGTTTCTACGCAAATAAAACGATTACTACCGGAGAAGGAGGGATGCTTGTGACTGATAATGAAGAAATTTATAAAAGAGCCAAGATTATGAGATTGCATGGCATTGACCATGATATCTGGGAACGATTTACGACTAATATCTCATCATGGGAGTACGATGTTGTTGCTCCGGGGTATAAGTATAATATGCCTGATATCAATGCAGCTATTGGTCTCGCACAGTTGGAGAAAGCAGATTATTTCAGGGATCAGAGACAGCGTTGTGCTGAATATTACATGAATAATCTGAAAGATGTCCCCGAAATAGATCTTCCGTTGTGCCCGGGACCATTCGAACTTCATTCATGGCATCTTTTTCCGATAGTAATACGACCCGAGGCTAACGTAACCCGGGATGAATTTATTAAATTATTCGCCTCAAAAGGTATTGGTACATCAGTGCATTACAGACCTCTCCATCGGATGTCTTATTACAAAGAAACCTACAAGCTTGATCCGGATGATTTTCCAAATACTGAGAAGATTTGGAAAGGAACCGTTTCTCTTCCTATTTACCCTGGTCTGGAAGAGCATGAACTTGATTTTATCTGCCGGGAGATAAAGAATATTTTCAATGGGACAAAATATCAGGAGGTTTTAATTCCGGAAATAAAGACAAGATCTGAAAAAATATATCTCTCTTCTCCTCATACCGGATGTTCAGAGCTGAAGTATATTAAGGATGCTTTTGAAGCTAACTGGGTAGCTCCTCTCGGTCCTCATGTTGATAAATTTGAGGATTCTCTGAGCAGGTACTGTGGTGTCAAACATACAGCAGCATTGAGTTCAGGTACTGCAGCCATTCATCTGGCTCTTATATTGCTTGGAGTTGAAAGTGGAGATGAAATTATAACCTCTTCATTTACTTTTTCTGCCACTGTTAATCCAATTGTGTATCTGGGAGCTACACCGGTTTTTGTTGATTGTGAACGGAATACATGGAACATGTGTCCTGATACTCTGGAGATTGCAATAAAAGCAAGGTTGGCAAAAGGGAAACAACCAAAAGCCATACTCCCTGTCCATCTGTATGGAATGCCTGCCAACATAGATAAGATAATGGAAATAGCTTCCCGGTATGAAATTCCTGTGATTGAAGATGCAGCAGAAGCTCTTGGAAGCAGGTATAATGATAAAGCTCTGGGAACATTCGGGAAGTTAGGTGTACTATCTTTTAACGGCAATAAAGTTATTACAACTGCAGGAGGCGGTGCTCTTATCTCAGATGATGGAGATCTGATAAGAAAAGCAAGATTTCTGTCTCAACAGGCAAGAGATCCGGCGCCATATTACCAGCATAGCCAGATCGGGTATAATTACCGTTTGAGCAATATTCTTGCTGCGATTGGTCTTGGACAGATGGAGATTATAGATGATCATATCAGACAAAGAAGAGAAAATTTTAACTTTTACAGAAAGAACCTTGAAAGGATAGAAGGGATATCATTTGTGGAAGAACCTGATAAATCGTACTTCTCGAATCGCTGGCTTACAACAATCATTATTGATCCTGTAAAAACCGGGAAGACCTGGGAGGATTTACAAGCTGCAATGAGGAAAGAAAATATTGAATCACGCCCTCTGTGGAAACCGATGCATATGCAACCTGTTTTTTCCTCTTGTCCGGCTTATTTAAATGGAAATTCGGAAGATCTTTTTTCCAGAGGCTTATGTTTACCTTCCGGATCGAACATGACTGATGAACATCGTACCAGAGTGTTGAATGCTATTACTAAATTTCTGGTGGTCTAGGATTATTATACTACCGAAGATTTTCTATAATCACTATGAATATAGATGAATATATAAGTCTCTGCCGGACATGGGGCTACCCGATAAAAAGAATTCACGGTTACTATTTCTATCCTCAAAAGCTAAGGAACTATTCCTTTCCTCATTTTCGTAAGATTCCGGTTGATGACGCTCTGGTTAAATATCTGAAATGGAGATATCTGATGTCGACTCTATTCATAGATGCGCAGAGGAAAAACATTTGCGAATTCATACTGGATAGAGATAATTACGACCTCGATTCATTTGGCAGAAAAACTAAGAACAGAATTAAAAAAAGCCTCCGGAACTGTACATTTAAAAGGCCGGATTTAGGAGATATGCTGACTGCCGGACTGGCTATTAATCAGCAGATGGTAAAGAGGCAATCAAGGAAAGAGAGCCTGTTAACTGACAGCAACCTTTGGAAAAACTACATTACATCTTTATACACAAATAACGTATTCTTTTTTATGGGCGCCTATTATCATGATCGAATGGTAGGTTATATGGTGGTATATAAACTGGAGAACAGGTATAATATCCATCATGCCTCTATCGACAGGGAAGATTCAGAAACAACATCTCCTATGTGCGGACTGATATTTACAATGGTCAACTGGCTCATCCAACAGGAAGGTCGGGTTAGCATATCTTACGGATTGGATACATTCGCAGGCTTGCCTGAACTTAACAGATTCAAGCGGAATATGCTGTTCAATGCCATCCCTTCCTCCAGAGGATATATCATAAATCCTTTGCTGATGATCTTCTTCAGACTGATTATATTCTTCAATATCAGTGTTTTACGTAAAAAGAATATCAGAAATCCCATTACCAGAATGGTGGTTCGGTTTTACCAGGGGAAAAGATTGTTGGACAGAGAACTAGAAAGGAATACCCATCAACCCGGTATACGATAAACACTCCACTTACCCCTCACCATCCACCAGTCACCAGTCACCAGTCACCAGTCACCACGTAAAGTCTTAATGAACATTCTTTTCCTTACGATCAGTCGTATTACCGAGATAACGGGACGCGGAGTATATACTGACCTGATGCGGAAATTCAGCAGTGAAGGGCATGATGTATTTATAATTACTCCCCTTGAGCGGAGATATAAACAAAAAACAAATCTGACCCAAATTGGCAGGATTGCCATATTAAAGGTCAAAACCTTTAATAATCTGGATACTAATATTTTAGAGAAAGGATTATCTACACTATTAATCGAATATCAGTTTCTGAATGCAATAAAGAAATACTTCGCAGATACAGCTTTTGACCTGGTACTTTACTCCACACCACCGGTCACATTCGCCAGAGTAATAAAATTCGTCAAAAAAAGAGACGGGGCTCTCTCTTATCTGTTGCTGAAAGATATATTCCCTCAAAATGCTGTTGACCTCGGAATGGTAAAAGAAGGGGGATTCCTGCACTGGTTTTTCAGAAAGAAAGAAAAGGATCTCTACTCAATCTCAGATTATATTGGTTGTATGTCGCAGGCCAATGTGGATTATGTACGCCGTCATAATTCACTGATTAAGCCTGAGATTATAGAAATCAATCCAAACACAATCGAACCTGTCGAAACATCTTTGTCATCTGAGGAAAAGATGATCATCAGGCAGAATTATATGATCCCTGAGAATTCTCTTGTCTTCATCTATGGGGGAAACCTCGGGAAACCTCAGGGTATAGATTTCCTAATTGAAGTTCTGAGATCACAATCTTTCAGTAAAGATGCTTTTTTCGTTATAGCCGGTACCGGGACCGATTATCCGCGTTTAAAAATGTGGGTGGATGTAAACAGGCCGGATAATGTATTGTTAATCAAAGTTTTACCCAGAAATGAATTTGACAGGTTATTACAGGCATGCGATGTTGGTATGATCTTTCTCGACAAACGATTTACAATCCCTAATTTTCCTTCAAGGTTATTGTCGTACCTTGAATGTCGGATGCCGGTAATAGCTGCAACTGACAGGAATACTGATCTGGGGAAAATAATAACAGAAAATCACTTCGGATTATGGTCGGAAAGTGGTGACCTACAGGCTATAATAGAAAATATTAATTATCTGGTGAAAAATAAAAATGAGATATCAGGCATGGGAAACCTGGGATATAAATATTTAATTGAGAACTACACCGTCTCTGTTTCATATAAATTAATTATGAGTCATTTGAAATAACTAAAACCCCCCCCCCTCAAGGGGGGACCTGAAAATTAACCAGTTACCAGTTACCAGTTACCAGTCTACCATTACCAATTACCAATTACCAATTACCAATTACCAATCACCAGTCACCAGTCACCATATGCATCTTCCCGATATATATTTTCTTCCTGAATGGGGCAAAGCCCATCAGGATCTTGATGGAGGAGTGGCAACAATATTTGAGTTTGAGGATCAATCTGGTCATATATATTATCAGTTCATAAAAAGAAAAGTCCCGGATGAGTTGGGCGTTGGCCAGTATTATGATATCATAACTCCATATGGATTCAGCGGACCGATAATCCTCAATAACAAACCAGGTGAAGAAGAATTGCTCTTATCCCGATATGAAAAAGAATTTAATGATTATTGTCAGAAAGAGAAGATTGTGGCGGAGTATGTCAGATTCAGCCCCTGGCTCATGAATCACAGGGATTTTGGAAGATTTTATACTTTAAAATATAATGATTATACCTTATATACTGATCTGTCAGTCAGGGACTTCTTTATGGAAGAATATTGCTCCAAAATAAGGACCAAAATAAGAAAAGCCGGGAATCTGGGTGTCATGGTCGAATATGATTTTTCAGGTGTGAGTCTTAATGAATTCTGCCGTCTTTATCAGAAGACAATCCGGAAAAATGAAATTTCCGGTTATTACCATTTTCATGAAGATTTCTTAAACAGGGTTTTTAAGTCACTTAATAACAGGCTATTTCTTATTAATGCCAGGTTTGGTAAAGAATGTATTTCATCTGCTATTTTTATGGAGTATGGCGATTACCTTCATTTCCATCTGGTTGCTAATGACTATAACCACTATCAAAAAAATGCTAACAGCCTTATAATGTATGAAGCAGCTCAATGGGGGCAAAAGAACGGTAAAAAGCAGATGCATATAGGAGGAGGGCCGGCCGCTGAGTTATTTGCCTTTAAGAAACAATTTACCAAAAAAGGATTTTGTGATTTCTATGTCGGTAAGAAAATCAGAAACGAGGCTGTTTATAATAATCTTGTTAATATAAAGATAAGGAATGGACAGATTAAAGACGAGTCATATTTTCCTTTGTATCGAGGCTAAGAAACTTGTCTCTGCCCAAAATTCAAGGTATTTATTATTAACTTCAGATTGTAATATAAAATCATGAGATTTTACAGACAGATAGTTAAGCCTGCATTTGACTTTGTACTTAGCCTGGTGTCTGTTATAATACTTTCTCCGCTTCTTTTAATTATCATTTTAGTTCTTTATTTAACTAATTCAGGTTCTCCTTTCTTTATGCAAAAACGTCCGGGTAAAGATGGCCGTATCTTTAAAGTGATCAAGTTCAAGACCATGAACGACCGGAAGGATAAAAACGGTAATTTATTACCCGATGAAGAGAGAATTACTTTAATCGGGAAGTTCCTGCGTAAGAGTTCCCTGGATGAGATCCCCCAGCTTTTCAATGTACTGAAGGGTGATATGAGCATAATAGGGCCAAGGCCATTACTTGTGAAATACTTACCTTTGTACAACGATTTCCAAAAACGCAGGCATGAGGTTAAACCGGGCATTACCGGACTGGCTCAGGTTAAAGGGCGGAATGCGATTACCTGGGAAAATAAGTTTAAATTTGATGTCTGGTATGTTGATAATGTTTCTTTTATTCTTGATCTGAAAATTCTTCTGATATCTGTCATTAAAGTGATAAAAAGAGAAGGAACTGATTTCGCCGGTCCGGGAATTCATGAAATATTTGAGGGGAATAATTAAAACTATTTCACCTGAGCAAAGGATTTTAGATTAATATGGATAAATTTACTGTAATCGGTGTGTCAGATAAAAGGTGGGAAGATGTTATTTCATCTTCCTGCTTCCACGATTTCTATCATACTCAATCATATTCCCGGTTTGAATCTTATAATGAACCCCTTCTGTGTGTCGCTTATAGAAATAATGATTTTATAGCTCTGCCGGTAATCATCAGACCGATTGAAGGCACAAAGTACTTTGATTGTACCTCTGTGTACGGTTATTGTGGTCCAATAAGCAATCTTCCTTTTTCAGACCTTTCACCTGATCATATTAATTTTTTTCAGAGGGAATTATTGAATTTCTTCAGGAAGAGGGAGCTTGTGAGTGTTTTCATGCGGTTACATCCTTTTTTAGATCAGGCAGTCGTCTTTAATAATTTCGGAACAATTAAACAGATCAACCAGACTGTAGCGATTGATCTGCGATTGCCTGAAGACCAACAGTTAAGAGGTTACAGGGAGTCTCACCGGAGAAAGATAAGAAAGTTAAGAAGGGAGGGGTATAATGTCACTGTAGCAACTTCAGAAGCAGAGATCAATGAATTTATCCGGATTTATAATGATTCAATGGAGCGGTTACATGCTGACCAGTCACTTATCTTCTCAAGGGAATACTACTATAATTTCCTCCATAATCCAGGTTTTAAAGCATTGTTATTAGTTGCATGGAAAGATAGCCAGCTGACTGCCGGGGCATTATTTACGCTTTCGGATAAAATAATGCAATATCACCTTTCGGCTTTTAAAGATGAATTTGGTAAAGATGCACCTATGAAACTCATAATTGATGAAGCCCGAAAGATTGGCATCGGACAAAATATGGATTTTTTGCATCTGGGAGGAGGATTCAGCGGCAGTTCAGATGATTCACTCTTTTACTTTAAAGCAGGATTCTCCGATTTAAGGTTTGTATTTTCCGTGTGGCAATTGATAATAAATGAACCTGTATATAATTCGTTAATCAAATTTTTTAATATTGAGACCGATAATGCAGATAATTACTTTCCCGCTTACAGAACAAAGTCCGGCAAATGAACAATTAAGTATCATTTTTGAAATCTAATCAGTCAATCATGAAAGATATAGCAATTTATGGTATAGGTGGTTACGGTGGCGAAATTGCCTGTTTGTTAAACCAGATTAATGAGATAGAATCAAAGTGGAACCTTATTGGCTATCTGGATGATGGTGTGCCGGTAGGTACAAGTATCAGATATGGTGCTGTTTTAGGAAATACAGATTATCTGAATGCTTACAAACATAAATTGTCTGTCATAGTAGCAATTGCTACACCGATGTACCTGAAAACAATAACAGAAAAGATCAGAAACCCGTTGATCGATTTTCCGAATATAATTGCTCCCAACGTTAATATTTTCGATAAAGCAGCCTTTACGATTGGTCGTGGTAATCTGATATCATTTGGATGCAGACTGAGTTATAATGTTATAATAGGTAATTTTAACCTGCTGAATGGGGCAGTGTCCATGGGACATAATGTCAGGATGGGAGATTTCAATGTTCTTCAGCCTTCAGTAAGGATCTTAGGTGACTGTACAGTGGGAAGCAGTAATTTCTTTGGAGTTCAATCAATTGTATTACAAGGAGTTAAAATCGGTAATGACACCCGTGTCGGGGTTTCTTCCGTAGTGATCAGAAATACAAAAGACAATTCATTATATTTTGGGAATCCTGCAAAAAAAATGAAGTTCTAAAAGAATAGATAACAGGAAATGGCTTTTCAATTAATAAACAATGTGGCAATCAGAGGTATTGCAGCTTGTGTCCCTTTGCAGAGGGAAGATAATAAAGAACTTCAGCTGTTTCGTGACAAGGAGGAATCAGATAAGTTTATCGAATCGACCGGAGTTGAATTCAGACATGTCGTCAAAAATTCAGGTGTATGTACTTCTGACCTGTGTTTCTCTGCATCGTCTGCTCTGATCCGGGAATTAGAATGGAAACCTGAAGAAATTGATTGCCTGATATTCGTATCGCAGACACCTGATTATATTTTACCGGCAACCTCCTGTATTCTACAGGCTCGTTTAGGACTCTCCACCGATTGCTATGCACTTGATATCTCGCTTGGTTGCTCGGGCTGGGTATATGGATTATCAGTCATTGGATCCCTTTTAAGCGGAGGAAAAATGAAAAAGGGACTTCTGCTGGCAGGAGATACTACTACTGTAACAAAATCTCCGCGTGATAAAAGTACCTACCCGTTATTCGGTGATGCCGGTACAGCAACAGCTATTGAATTTGATACTGAGGCAGGATCACAGATGTTTCACTTTGGGACTGATGGAAAAGGATCTGAAGCAATCATGATACCTGACGGAGGTTTCAGGAACTTCTTTAATGAGAGATCTTTCGAGGAGAAGGTGATTGAACCCGGAATTATAAGGAACAGGCTTCACAGTGTTCTGAATGGACCTGCAGTATTTACATTTGGTATCTCAAAAGCCCCAAAGAGTGTAAATGCGCTTCTGGAACATTTTGGATTATTGAAAGAGGAAATTGATTATTTCATCTTTCACCAGGCTAACCTTTTTATGAACGAAAAGATAAGGACAAAACTTAAAATTGACGCCGAAAAGGTTCCTTATTCGTTAAGAGAGTATGGGAACACATCCTCTGCTTCAATTCCTCTTACTATGGTCACTAATATGGGATCAAAGTTAAGAACTGGGAAGATTAAACTACTGGCCTGCGCTTTTGGTGTTGGTCTTTCATGGGCATCTGTCGCTTTAGAAACAAAGGACCTTAAATGCCCTGCTTTAATTGAGATATAATTTATTTACAATCAATAAAATAGAAATTAATATGGAAGACAAATTTATTAATCTGTTTAAGGAGACTATTGAGATTAAAGATGAGATAATTAAACCCGAAACGAAATTTCGTGCTCTTGAAAATTGGGATTCACTAAGATTCCTTTCAATCCTCGCAATGTTAGATGAGGAGTATGATGTAATTATTGAAGGAAATGATTTTCAGAAACTGGAAACCATTCAGGATCTTATAGATGAAATAAAAAAAAGGAAAGTTTAATTCATACACTATCACAATTAGCAGAATAAAATTATCTGACCTTAATGGCAACCTTAAGTTTTAATAATGTGGGTATAAGCGCTTTAGCTGCAGCTGTCCCCGGTACCATCATCACCAACCTCGAGTATACGGATCATTTTACTGCAGAGGAAGTTAAACAGGTTGTTGAGAAGATAGGTGTTTATCAGCGCAGGTTTGCACAATCCGGTGTCTGTTCTTCTGATCTTTGTTTCGCTGCTGCCGAAAGAATGATTTCAGATAATAGAATCGACCGCGGCGAAATAGACCTGCTTGTTTTTATATCCCAGACTCCTGACTACAGAATGCCGGCAACTTCAATATTACTTCAGAATCGTCTTGGTCTGTCACACGGTACAATTGCTTTTGATCTTACGCTTGGGTGCTCCGGATTCATATATGGATTGTCAGTTATTTATGCGATTATGGAACGGAGTAATCTCCGGAAAGCGCTCCTCCTTGACGGAGAGACCCGCTCCAGGATCTACTCCCCAAAAGACCGGCAGGCCGCATTTCTCTTTGGAGACGGAGGGGCAGCTGCTCTGATAACAAGAGCGCCGGAGTTCGGGAAGAGCTATTTCACGCTAAACTCTGATGGCTCGAAAGAGGATCTCATTAAAATGAAAGCCGGAGGGTACCGTATGCCGACATCGGCAGAAACAATGCAGGAACGGGTTGTGGATGAACATGGGAATATCCGCAGTGATGAACATGGTTATATGAATGGAAGTGAAGTATTTACTTTTGTTATAAAGGAGGTCCCGCAGGACATAAGGAAAGTAATAGATCTTTCAGGAACTAATATATCTGAAATAGATTATTTTATTTTTCATCAGGCAAACATGTTCATTAATTCTCACCTGATGAAAAAACTTAAACTCGATCCGGTTAAAGTACCATCCACAATAAGCAAATACGGAAATACGTCTTCAGTTTCAATACCTCTTACTATGGTTTCGGAACTGAAAGGGAAACTTGATAATAAAAAGATATTATTGTCAGGATTCGGCGTGGGAATGACATGGGCATCATGCGTAATTAATACCGGTATCTGCAACGTGAGCGAAATAGTTGAATATGAAAAGTGAAAGCAACAGTCATTATAATCCTTTTTCATTAAAGGGCAAGTCACTTCTGATAACCGGAGCATCTTCAGGAATAGGACGTGCAATAGCTATTGAATGTTCCAAAATGGGAGCTGAAGTGAATATTGTAGGAAGGGATACTGGCAGATTGACTGAAACTTTAAATAAGTTGAGCAATGGAAATACATAAAATTTTCAGAGCTGACCTTGCTTCTGAAAAAGATACAGCTGACCTGGTATCCAGGTTAGATCCTCTGGATGGTATTGTGCATTGTGCCGGGATCATAAAAAGGATCCCTTTGAAACTGATTACAGAAGGGATGTATCATGATCTTTTAAGGATAAACCTTATGGCTCCGGCACTTTTGACAAAAAGTCTTTACAAAAGTAACCTTATTAAAGAGGAAGCATCAATAGTAATGATATCATCAATCGGATCAGAAATAGCTTCAATAGGTAATATTATGTACATGTCCTCAAAAGGTGGAATAAATTCACTTATGAAGGGGTTGGCTTTGGAGCTTTCTGCAAAAAGGATAAGAGTTAATTCAATAGAACCGGGAATGGTAAAAACAGACCTGACCAGCCTTTTACCCGACGAAGAACTGGCTAAAGATATGAAAACCTATCCTCTGGGGCGTTATGGACAACCTGAAGAAGTTGCATACACGACTGTCTTCCTTCTTTCTGATGCGACAAAATGGATGACAGGAAGTATAATAAGAATTGATGGAGGTCTGTCACTGAGATAAAGTGACTTTCTGTTTTTCACTAAAAATACGGAATTTTAAAGTATTTTTATTAATTTTCGGTCTGATCTGATAATAAAACCTTTCAAAAACCTGGAATTTCCTGTATGATGCCAGATAATTATTCCAAATGGCTATTAGATTATAGAGACTTAGTCATGCTCTTTTTCAGAAATTATTCACTTCCGCGATGGTTTGTTTTTTTTCTGGATAACCTCCTGGTTTTTAGTGTCTTCTTCCTGGCTTACCTTTTAAGATTTAATTTTGTTCTAAGTGATATAAACTTTAATCTGGCAATAGTTCACGGAATAATTGCATTAATAATATATGCATCATTCCAATTGATCTTCAAGACCTATACCGGACTTATCCGTCATACGACCCTCACTGATATCTCTTTAATATTTGTTTCAACTACTACTTCAGCTTTAGTCCTCATATTGCTTTCCTTTGTAACCAGAATTTTACAAGCCGGATCATATGTTATTGTCCCTTTTTCAGTGATCCTGATTCATTATGGGCTGGCCACTATCCTTCTGTTTCTTTACAGAATTGCCATTAAGCTGGTTTTCAGGTTTGCTACAAGCTCAGGAAGAAAGGTAAAGAATGTTTTAATTTATGGGGCAGGAGACCTGGGATTTATAGTCAAGAGGGTCATCATGAGTGATCCTGAATATGGATATAACGTTGCGGGATTCATTGATGCAAATAGAAGCCTGAAGGGGAAGAAGATTAACAGTATCCCTGTATATGATCATTATTTTCTGAATTCCAGATCACTGGCAAAAAATAAAATTAAGACCATCATCCTGGCTGTGAAAGATATTTCTATCGAAGAAAAAAGCAGAATAATTCACTCAGCAATAAGTCTGGGGCTGGAAATTCTTGAGACACCGGAAGTAAATAAATGGATGAACGGTCAGCTCAATCCCCATCAATTTCAGAAAGTTAAACTGGAAGATCTGCTCGGAAGAGTACCAATTAAATTGAATCTGGGTGCAATAAAGGACGGGCTGAATAACAGGACCATTTTAGTTACCGGTGCAGCAGGTTCTATTGGTTCTGAAATAGTCCGCCAGCTTACCCGGTTCAATTGTAAGAAAGTAATCCTCGTAGATCAGGGTGAGACTCCTGTGTTTCATATCCGGAATGAGCTCATGGAGAAATTCAGTTGTCTGGAAACACAGATAATCATTGCAGATGTAACTAATTGTGAAAAAATGGAACTGATCATCCGTGACCTTCATCCTGATATCATTTTCCATGCTGCAGCCTATAAGCATGTTTCGCTTATGGAAGAGAATCCTCACGAATCTATTAGGGTCAATGTCGGTGGTACAAAAATACTTGCGGAACTTGCCGTAAAATATGGAGTCGAAAAATTTGTCATGATCTCAACTGATAAATCAGTGAATCCTACAAGTGTTATGGGTGCTTCGAAACGGATATGTGAAAAGGTTGTGCAGGCAGCTTCTCAAAGTTCGGGAGAAAGGACACATTTTGTTATAACTCGTTTCGGGAATGTCCTGGGTTCAAACGGTTCAGTTGTTCCGATTTTTAGCAGACAGATCGAATCAGGAGGTCCCGTAACTGTTACACATCCTGAAGTAACTCGTTTTTTTATGACAATACCGGAAGCGTGCCAGTTAGTGCTTGAGGCCGGTTTTATGGGAAAAGGGGGAGAAATATTTGTATTTGATATGGGGAAACCCGTAAGGATCGTAGATCTGGCAGAACAGATGATTAAGCTTTCCGGATTAATTCCGGGGAAGGATATTAAAATAGAATATACCGGATTACGGCCGGGAGAAAAGCTTTATGAGGAACTACTGACTGACAAGGAAAAAACGATTCCAACTCACCATCCAAAGATAAACAAGGCTAAAGTTGAAACAATAAGTAAATCAACCTTGCAACATATTGATCATTTATTGAATAATTTATATAGTCTCTCCCAGCAGGAAGTGGTTGATCTGATAGGTCAGATAGTTCCTGAGTACAAATGCAGTAGTAAAAATAATCACCCAAAACTGAAGGCCGAAAATAATTAGCTTCCTTTCCGCATAACTCTGCGTTGCACTCTGCGCACATCAGCGAGGAAAAAAAAGTTCTCGCAGATTTTGCAAATTCAAAACTGATGGACACCCATTTAATCACAACAGATCTAAATCTTAAATAGTTAACTGATTACTAATACACAATAATTATGGATTTCAATAACAGATGTCTATTAATCACCGGAGGCACCGGTTCATTTGGGAATGCTGTCCTGAGAAGGTTCCTCAATACTGATATTTCTGAAATAAGGATATTCAGCCGCGATGAAAAAAAACAGGATGATATGCGGCAATTTTATAAGAATCCGAAAATAAAATATTTTATTGGAGATGTCCGTGACCGCCAGAGTATTGATAATGCAATTAAGGATGTTGACTATGTGTTTCATGCTTCCGCACTCAAACAGGTGCCTTCCTGTGAATTCTTTCCGGTAGAAGCTGTAAGGACAAATGTGCTTGGCTGTGAGAATGTACTGAATTCAGCTCAGGAGGCTAAAGTAAAAAGAGTCATTGTTCTGAGTACTGATAAGGCAGTTTATCCAATCAATGCTATGGGTATGTCCAAAGCATTGAGCGAAAAAGTGATGGTGGCAAAATCAAGAAATCTGAATGGTACAGGTACTGTTTTTTGTGGCACCCGGTATGGAAATGTAATGGCTTCAAGAGGATCAGTGATTCCATTATTTATAAGCCAGATAAAAAATCACCAGTCGATTACTGTGACCGATCCTGATATGACCAGATTTATGATGACCCTTGAAGATGCAGTCGAACTTGTTCTGTTTGCTTTCGAAAATGGCAATAATGGGGATCTATTTGTTCAGAAATCGCCGGCATCAACTGTTGGCATTCTTGCTCAGGCAGTTAAGGAACTTTATAATTCTTCAGAAGATATCAAAATTATCGGAACAAGACATGGAGAAAAGCTGTTTGAGACGCTTGTAAACCGTGAGGAAATGGTCAAAAGCTTCTGATGAAGGGAATTATTACAGGATACCTGCAGATACCCGTGACCTTAACTATGGAAAGTTTTTTACCGAAGGTGAATCTAAGGTATCAAGGGTGGAAGAATATAACTCGCATAATACTAAGAGATTAAACGTTGAAGAAACAAAACAACTTCTGTTAAAGCTTCATTCAATTCGTGAAGATATCCTGGGAGAAAAAAGAGGTAGTGTTTATACCCCCTGATTTATGAACCTGCGTAACATCTGCGACTCTGAAAAAATAATATCCATGATCAAAATTGGTATCACCGGTCAGGCAGGATTTATAGGTACTCATTTATACAACTACCTTGGCCTGAAGAAAGAAGAAGTAATCCGGATCCCGTTTCAGGATGATTATTTCCCTGATGAAAGAAAATTACAGCAATTTGTAGGCCAATGCGATGTAATAATTCATCTGGCTGCCCTTAACAGACATAATGATCCGCAGGCAATCTATGATACAAACATCCTGCTGGTCAAAAAGCTGATTGCTGCAATGGAAGAAACAGGTTCAAAACCGCATTTATTATTTTCTTCTTCCACGCAGGAGGAAAGAGATAATGTTTTTGGAAGATCGAAGAGAGAGGGGAGAGAGCTACTTTCACAGTGGTCACAGAAAAACGGATCCCTTTTCACAGGCATGATAATCCCGAATGTATTCGGACCTTTCGGAATGCCTTATTATAATTCGGTTGTAGCTACTTTCTCACATCAGCTGACACACAACGAGGAACCTAAAATTGAAGTTGATGCACAGCTCAGACTGATTTATATCGGAGATCTTGTAAAAATAATCTACAACCTAATCCTGGAAAAACGATCAGAAAAAGAATTCAGGGTTTCTTATACCGAAGAGATAAAGGTAACGGAGATACTAAGCCTGCTACAGGATTTTAAATCAACGTATTATGAGAAGGGCGCTTTTCCTGATCTGAATGATACTTTTAAGCGCAACCTTTTTAATACTTTTGTCTGCTATATGCCGGTTGAGAATCATTTTCCTGTGAAGCTGAAGCAAAATACTGATGAAAGAGGTTCATTTGTCGAGACATTAAAATTGAACAGCGGGGGACAGGTATCATTCTCAACCACTAAACCCGGAATTACTCGCGGAAACCATTTCCACACAAGAAAAGCAGAACGTTTTGCCGTTATTAAGGGTAAAGCAGTCATACAATTAAGAAGGATAGGTACTGATAAGAGTACTTAATTTTGCTCTGGATGGGAGGGAACCTGCTTATGTCGATATGCCGGTCTGGTACACTCATAACATAACAAATGTTGGTGATGAGGATCTCTATACAATCTTCTGGATTAATGAGTTTTTTGATCCCGGCGATCCGGATACATTCTTCGAGAAAGTCTGAAAGGTAACCAGTCGCCCATGTTCTACAAATTACTGTATCCCTTTTATTTTAGAAGACGATATAAACAGCCATATGAGCCGTTAAAGAATTTATTATCCGAAAGCCAGTACTGGTCAGCAGAAGAAATGAAGGAATATCAGGATAAGCAGCTTGAACTACTTCAAAAAGCTGCTTCAGGAACAGATCATTATTCTGAAAAGTTCAGGGGAAAGGGAATTAAAATTATTAATACTGATAACATTCTTTCACTCGGTCCTCTTTCAAAGGAGACTCTGAAAAATCATCCTGAAAAATTAGTAAATATTAATGTCAGAGAGTATAATATTTATAGAACGAGTGGAACTGCAGGTACACCATTAAAGATCAGAGTAAGTCCGAATGCAGAAGCATTAAGAACAGCAGGGAGAAAGAGGTATTATGACTGGTGGGGAATAAGCCCTGCTGACAGAAGTATTTTAATCTGGGGCAGAAGCAAATATCATCATGGGAAAACCTCTTTTATGGGGAGAATTGAAATGAGATTCAGCAAAATCCATAAGATCAGTGTCTTTGACCTTTCTTCAGAGATTTTCCCTTCCCTTATCCGAAAGATCAGACGATACAAACCGAAATATTTCAGAGGCTATACATCAGGTATAGAACAATTTGCCGATCTTTGTACCGATTATAAAACTGATCTGCATGATTTAAAACTTAAAGGAGTAATTGTAACTTCCGAAATTCTTACACCTGGTCAGAGGGAAAAGATAAAATCGGTTTTTGGATGTCCGGTGATAAATGAATACGGAGCCAATGATGGTGGATTAATAGCTTTTGAATGTCCTTCAGGGGGGATGCATATTTTTGAAGAAGCGTTATTTCTCAACACAAAAGCAAATGGTGAACTTCTGTTAACCGATCTTCATAATCATGCGACACCCTTAATAAATTATGAGTTGGGCGACAGAATACAGCTTAAAGAAGGGATTTGCGTCTGTGGCAGGCAGTTAAGGATGATTGAATTGATTGAAGGAAGGACCGGGGACTTCATTGAGAAAAGCAATGGTCAGAAATTAAATAATGCTTTTTTTGATTATGTCATAAGAGACCTTGATAGTGCAGGTTTTCATGATGCTATCTTTAAATATAAAGTTGTACAAAGAGGTAAAGTATTTGATTTCTATTATGTTAAAGGGAATTTATTCTCCCGCGATGTTGAAGCTCATATAAAGAAGATAATGCTCTCAGAAATCGGAGGAGATCTTGAGATAAATTTTATTGAAGTCCCGGAGATCAAAAGGGAGGAAAGCGGAAAACTGCGGGATTTTGTCCGGGAGTTTTAATCAGACTTTCTATCCGGGGGGAAGATAGATACTTATATTCGAATATTTAACAATTTATAACACAGCATGGCTCTGCGGTTAACTCTGCGAGTATCTGCGAGAAAAGGGAAAATATGAAAAAATCACCACTTAAAGTACTTACGGTTGTAGGGACGAGACCTGAAATCATAAGGCTCTCAAGAGTTATGGCGCTTCTGGATGAACATGTTAATCATGTTATTGCGCATACCGGTCAGAACTACGACTATGAATTGAATGAAATTTTCTATAAAGATCTTGAACTAAGGAAACCGGATTACTTTCTGAATGTCGATGTAACTTCGCTTGAAGCATCAGTCGGAGATATAATTCGTAAATCGGGTGAAGTTCTCCGGAAAGAAAAACCTGATGCTATACTTATTCTTGGAGACACTAACTCATGTCTGGCGTCGTATATGGCGAAACGGCTTCATATTCCGATCTTCCACATGGAAGCCGGTAACAGGTGTTTCGACTTCAATGTCCCTGAAGAGATAAACCGCCGGATTGTCGACCATATTTCCGACTTCAATCTGGTCTATACCGAGCATGCCCGTCGTCATCTCCTCTCCGAAGGCCTCCCGCACCGCCGAATATATCTGACCGGCTCGCCAATGTTTGAAGTCATAAATTTTTATAAACAAAAAATAGAATCCTCTCAAATCTTAAAGGAGTTATCACTGCCTGAATCCTCACCACTCAATACTCACTACTCACCGCTCACCACTAACCGCTATTTTCTTGTATCCACACATAGAGAGGAAAATGTCGACAATCCTCAGAACCTGGAAAGTATTCTGACTATACTTAACACTTTGGCAAAAATCTATAAAATCCCGATAATAGTTTCGACTCATCCCCGGACAAGAAAAAGAATCGAACAGCTGGCGGATAAGAAGAGTGACAAACTGATACAGTTCCTGAAACCATTTGGTTTTACTGATTATGTTCATCTGCAAATGAATGCTTTGTGTACAATTTCCGACAGCGGGACAATAAGCGAAGAATCAGCTATCCTTGGATTTCCGGCAATTTCACTTACGGAACTCGATGGAACGGCCTGAAGCACAGGATAGTGGTACAATAATCCTGACCGGATTTAAACCAGATAATGTTCTTTCCGCGATTGAACTGGCTGTAAATGAACATAAAGCCGGGATTAAGAAACTCATTCCTGCTGATTATCAGGTACCTGATACTTCCTGGAGAGTACTGAAATTAATTCAGGGGGTAGCTTCCTTATCAAATAAATGGCACGGGATACAATAACTGATCACAGGCATCAGGCAGCTGAAGCCTTTATCCGGGTGGCATAATGCCACCTTTTTTATTTATATGTTTTTAGAGTGAAACTACGGGAGTATTTCTTAAACAATTTAATGTATAATATAAGCTTCAGTCTCTTAGCATTTAATTTTTTTTTGAAATTCATCGAAGGTGAATTGAAATAATCAGTAATACTATAAAATACATCTCTGTTCATCTCTTTTAGAATCTCATAACATTTATATCGTAAATAAGGAGCCAGATTCTTTCCTCTGTAAGATTCTAATGTGAACATATACCATAGATATGCTTCATTGCTTTTTAAACGGACTTTGGTTGATTTATAGCTCATCTCATTGAAATCTATCCAACTAAAAGCAACAATGTTCCCATGATGTTTTATACCGAAACATTTTCCTCCGGAATCAAAAAGGGAGAGCATTTCCGCTTCTGAAAATCCTGTTTTCCACTTGCTGATTACTTTTATATCATCAGGCCCAAGTAATTCAAACGGGTATTCAGAGTCAGTTTTGATGATTTCACTTAAAGCCGGAACATTAATGCTTTCCTGAAAAATGACATATGGTGTTAGTTCAATTCCTATCCTTTGAAGAATAGAACTGATCGAAAATATTGTCATTCCGTACCGGACCTTAGTCGCTGCCTTTTTTAGAAGTGTAACCGTATTTTTTTTATCAGGGTTTTTCTTCATGCTATCGATTATTATTAATGGAACGTCCATATTTCCCATTTCCGGGTCCGAGATCCATTTTATTCCTGAATTCCTCCGATGTCATTAATTTTCTGCCGTTTGCCTCGGCAAGCACATGGATCCTTTTAATAAGATCTATATTACGGGCCAGCACTGTTCTGGCAGGATCAAGCCAGATGTTATCTTCAAGTCCGACCCTTACACCGCCTCCGATTGCTATTGCTACCGAATTCATCTTTAATTGATCATCACCAATGCCGGCAAGACTCCAGATTGATTTTTCAGGCAGATCCCGTATCATTATTCCGGCATAGATGATATCCGCCTGAGCGCAGGCAATGTTCCCCAATAACAGATTAAAATAGTATGGAGGAACAAGCAGGTCTTTTTTAATAAGATATTTTGCATAATTGATCATTCCCGCATCAAAAGCTTCAAGCTCCGGAACTATGCCGGCTTCTTTCATCTTCAAAGCCAGAGACTGGATCATATCGGGTGAGTTAATGCTTGCTATTCTATTAAAATTCAACGAACTAAGAGTCAGGCTTCCCATATCAGGTTTTAAGAATCCCTCCAATTCCAATACTTCTGAACGTTCTTCAAGCTTATAGAATGTCCTTCCGCTCAGGGAAACACATATAACCAGCCCCGGGGCAAATTTTCTTATCCCTTCAATCAGGGATGCATAAATTTCCTTTTTATAAGTGGGATTTTCAGTCTGGGGATCTCTTGCATGAAGATGTACTTTTGTTATTCCGGTTTCCCAAGCAGAATGGATATCTTCAATTATTTCAGCAACATTTACAGGAACGTATGGAGTCAGACTCTTAATGGGAATCATTCCTGTGGGAGTAAAATCTATAATCAGGTTGTCTTCCATTGGTAACTCATTTTTGAAAAATGCATACTCTCTTTTTCTTCTGAACTTTATTTTTTGTGGGATTATTTTTAAAACTAAAAAGTGTTTTAAAATCGACAGAACTTATTTTTTGATCCTTCATTCTTAAAAATATGTTCTCATAGTATTTATAGCTTAAATGGGCTATCAGGACTGTTAAATACGACCGGTAATATTATATCCGCGATTAAAATTCCGGTTATGAAATATCGATTTAAGAACATTATAACTAAAACATGCCAGACATAAATTCCATAGCTTATTCGTCCGAAAAATTGCATGGGTCTGCTGGCAAGAACTTTATTAATTAAATTGTTGCTGCCCAGAAAAATCAGACAACCAATTACACTGAAGAAAAACAGACCTAAGAACAGCTGGCTTGTCATTTCAGATAAAAGCAGGAATCTGTCAGAAAGAAAATAGAAAAAAACTATCAATGGAAGAACCAGTACACCTATCAGACTTAATTTTAAGATATTTCTTTTCTCATTAAAGAAATCTCTCCGTTCAAGAAGAGCCAGGAATGCTCCCATTAATATCTGGTCTATACGGGTAAATGTGAATTTATCGACCGGATATCCGGCAGTAAGCATATAATATCTCAGAATAAGGACTAAAATGATCAATATACCAATTAATTTCCCCAGGTTTTTTGGTTTTACAAGGTACACAGCCAACGGCCAGAGTATGTAAAAATGTTCTTCAATCGATAGAGTCCAGTAATGTCCGGGTCCGGATGCCTTGATGTTGAAAACCTCTGTCATGTTCTGAATGTAGCAATAAAACGGAATCTGGAGTATGAATTTCACTCTCTGCCCGTCTTCTGATAATAAGGGGATTAAGGAATAATAGATAATGAGGAACAAATAATACAATGGCAAAATCCTCAGCACTCTTTTCTTATAAAATGATCGAAAATAGTCGTCATTTTCCCTCGTATTAATTAAAATCCGGGTAATAACAAATCCCGACAGTACAAAAAATATAGGAACACCATGACGTCCGAATTCCGTGAATCTCTGAAATGTACTAAGGTTTGCCAGGTATGATAAATTCGGATAATAGAAGATATGATATATCACAACCATTAATGCAGCTATGCCACGTACTCCATCGAGGTTATTATAATACTTAAGTTTCACAAAATATTTTACTAATGGATTCTGGCACCGGATTTCATGATATGATTATTTTCTAAGCAAATCTCATCTATTCTTTTGTGTAATAACGATCATATCTCCCATACCTGCTTTTCTTTATATTCAGGTCATTCAGTACAACATCAAAATTCTCAATCCTGGTGATGTTGAACAAATTCAAAGCTTCGGTGAAGACATCTTTACGGGTAAAATTGTTTCTGCAAACCAGGAGGATAAGTGAAGCATATTTTGTCATAAGGGCAGCATCGGCGACCAGTCCTGCAGGTGTAGTATCGATTATGACATATTCATATTTGTTCTTCAGGTAATCCATCAGTTCATCCAGAGCTCCGGCTTCTATCAATTCTGATGAATTAGGAAGGATAGGTCCTGCAGTAATGATATCAAGATTATCAATATCCGATTTAAAGATTATTTTCTCTTTCGGTGTCTGGTCCATCATATAGTTAGAAAGACCAACACTGTTTTTGACCTTAAACTTTTCATGAAGAGTCGGACGGCGTAAGTCACAATCCACTATAATAGTTTTATGTCCTACCGATGCGATTGATGCTGCAAGGTTCGAACAGATAAAACTCTTTCCATCCTGGGGTTGGGCAGAAGTGACCAATATTACTTTTAAAGGCTCTGTCCTGAATTTCATAAAAATACTGCTCCGGAGATTTCTGAAAGATTCGGCAGATAGCAGTTCCGGGGGATTCTTTTACAACTGACTCTGTTTTCTGATAATTGGTGTAAATTACACTTAAGACTTTACGGTTAAGCAGATGCTCGACATCATAAATAGAAGTGATCTTTTCATTAAAAAAATTCTTCAGAATTATGTAAATCGTCGGGATCATAATGGCAAGGAAAAGTGCAAGCAGCCAGTTCATCATAGTTTTCGGTGATAAGATCGTACTGGTTATTGAGCGGGCAGGTTCCAGAATCTCATAATCAGGATAATTTGATGCTCTTGCGATAGCAGCCTCCGATCGTTTTTCAAGAAAGAAGGTATAAATAGCATCAGTCAGATTAAATTGTCTTTGCATACTGACCATGTTCAGCTCCGTCCGTGGCAGTCTTGAAATTTCCCTTGAAAGCTTATCAGCCCTGTAATTAAGTTCATTCTGGGTTTGATTAAGTGTGTTCAGGTTGTTTTTAACATTCTCAGTAATGTTCTGTTTCATCAACCTGATCCTGTTTTCAAGCTGACCTAGGAAAAGGTTTTTTTCGGCATTATTGCTCAGAATAGTAGCTCTCTCTGTATTTGCTGCCTGAAGCTCAAGGATCATTTGATTCAGGATAGGATCAACAACATTTGCAGCAGTGGGAGGAGCAAGACTGCCAACATCCTGGTTCTTGGCGAAATAATCGAGGATGTAGTTATAGTAACGCTCCTGGATCTGCAGGGTTGAACGCTCTGTTTCTATCTGAGTCATCTGCTGCAATGCCTGCTGTCCCTGGTAACTAAGGTCCGTAACCTGGTTGGATGAACGGTAATCTCTCAACGCTGTCTCAGACTGAACCAGTGAATCTGATATCTCTGAGATCTGGCCATCGATGAAATTCATTGTATTAACCGCAATCCGGTTCTTTTTAGCAAGATTCTCATCGAGATAAGTCTGTACATATTTATTTAAAAAATCTATTGTCAGTTGCAGGTTTTCACCCTGAAAAAAGATATTGATTAACGATGATTTGATACTGACAGGTTCAACTTTCAGACTATTCAGGTATGCTTTAGTAAGAAGATCCAGATGATAAAACTCAAAATAGGAGACGCTTTCATCGACTGTCTTACCGGAATAGTATTCCTTATTAAGCGAAACAGAGAATTTGAAATACCTGTTTGTGATGATTTCGTTAAATCGGCATATTGTATCAATTTTCAGGATATTATGTTCACTTACAATGTTATTATCGATATAATTGTATAATGAAACCTCATCTTCTGAAGAAGAAAGCCGGAAAGAGGTTTCGTTCAGAATACTTATGTTAAATCTGGAATTAATTGGTTGTACATGGGATTTATCAATGTTCACTGTATAAGGGACTCCTAAATAAATCTGATGAGTCTGTTTGAAGATGTTTTTCTTCTCTGTAAAATATCCGATCTCAAGATTAAGGCTCCTTATAGTTGAAGCGACCAGGCTGAAGGAATTCAGACTGTTAATGTCGTTCTCAAGATTCCTTGATTCAGAGAATGCACCCAAACCGCTAAAAAGATCATTGCCCGATCCTCCGAGTAATGATGATCGTTTATCATCAACAGGTCCGATAATAGAATTAACCTCATAAATTGTTGAGGAGAATCTGTTAATCATAAATGCAGCGATCAAACAGACCACAACACTTATAATATAAAAGTACTTATATGATAGTGCCTGTAATAAAAATTCTTTTATATTAAAAGCTTCAGACTGAGAT
This sequence comes from uncultured Bacteroidota bacterium, assembly GCA_963843415.1. Classification (GTDB taxonomy): domain Bacteria; phylum Bacteroidota; class Bacteroidia; order Bacteroidales; family VadinHA17; genus LD21. Next base: position 1,564,574 of record CAWJKD010000002.1, on the reverse strand, counting down.
TCGTTTTGTGTTGACATTATTTCAGGTTATTTAAGTTAACAATTGTCAGAAGAATTGTGATCAATGTAGTTACCGTGGTGAGCATTGTTGTATAGGTAATATTCTGGTAACTTGTCGATACTGCTTTTAAAGGTTCCACAACAATCACATCATTCGGCAGGATATAATAATAGTCTTTAGTAATGATCTTTGAGTCGGACATATTGAGTTTATAATGCATCACTTTCCCTCCTTCATGCCTCATCAGGATTATATTCTTGCGGTCACCATATCGGGTTATTCCTCCTCCAAGGCCTATGGCCTCATATATATTGATTTTATCCTGTGTAAAGCTATAAACTCCCTGCCGGTTGACTTCTCCCATAACAGTAACCTGGTTATCAATATATTTAACACTGACGGAGGTGTTTGATACATAATCGCTTAGGGCTTTCTGTATCTTTTCACCAGCCTGCGAAGTTGTCAGGCCACCTACATTTATATTGCCGACAAAAGGAAAATTGATATTGCCGGATTCATCTACAAGGTAGCCCAGAAGACCTGAACTACCACCAAAGCTGCTCATTCTCATCTCATCCGTAGCATTAAATATCTGGCTGGTCTGCAGGTCGATACTCAAAATTTTTATATATAGTCTGTCAAATGGCATAATTAATTTTTGGATCCTTGGATTAACTCCCGGTTCATCAAGTTCATTGATATCGTTGAAATATCTTAACTGTTGTGTAGGAACACATGATACAGTAAATACAAATATCATTAGTAGGAATAAACTACGATAACTCAACTTCATTTTCATAGTGATTGGAATAAAAAACGTCAATTTTTTCGATATTAAGGCAGAATACTTTAAGCAAATTTACAGAATCCCTTCGAAATGTCCAATTATCGTCGGATTCTTCATCTTTCATTTTTCTTTTTAAGTACAATGTCCTTACTACTGTCATTATTTTTTTCAAGTAAAATGATTCTACTACAGTCTTATGATAAAGTAACTCTTTCTGCTTTTCTCCTGGTATATTCGAATTTGATAAACAAGAGTTTAAATATGATAAAAATTCAGAATGCTGCAATTAGGGATTTGAAAAATTTAAAAATAAAACCCGTAGTTATTCAACGGGTTTTATTTTTATTTAAAATTAAGTGATCCTATTTACATGAACCCTCTTTGAACATCCACATGAACGCATAGAAGTTATTCGCTGGTAACTAGAAAGTAAAGACATTTGGAATCCATATTCCGACATCGAATTTGTGTGTAACTGACCATCTGAATTTTCCCCTCAGGGAAGAACTCAAAGCCTGTGCTTTTACATTCTCTGTAACTTCAGGAATCGCCATCCATCCCAAAGAGTAATTGTAATTTTTACCTTTCACTCACCGTCAATTAGTTTCGGATAAGGGAAGAATCTGACCTATCCCGCTATCCTATGATTCCTGCCTGAGATTAATACTTTAGGAAAAAATTCTTTTGGCCCCAGGGATTTGAAGAAGTGCGCATTCATATTTCTCCAGAAATCAGTATAGGTAAACCAGTTACCGGTGAGGGCGTATTCATCCCCACAAGCCCAGGCGGTCTTCTATCCGTCCAGCAGTCAGTTGCAGTACCAGTGGAGGTGAGGGGTTTCAGGATCCAGATTCCAGCGGTTCCTGATCATTCTTGCTGCACGAAATCATTACAGTAGCCATCAGGAATACAGATAATAAAAAGTTAACTTTTTTCATAATTATAAAATTTTGGTTAATACATTCATTTTCAATTATGATTCAAAATAATACTAAACATTTCGCATAAAAAAAAATATTTGACCTGATGATATTCCATGTAGATGAACGCCGGTATTTTAGCAACAAACAATATTTGACCGGGATTGTAAATTATCTGTAATGAGAGATTTATGAAGATTTGATGAAGAAATATCAGAAGATAATATCCAAGGAACTATACATATTATTTATATAGATTAACTTTAATCTGGTTATTTTTGTATTTATCGGTTAACACGCAATTTAAACTTTGAAAACAAACAACTCAAACAGATTATATAAAAAATGAATAAGAAGTTTTTCTGTTTTTTGTGTTTATTATTTTTAGTGGCAACTGTATTGCCATGCTGTAAAGAAGAGTCAAAAGAATCCATGGTCGGATTAAAAGACATTGTACTTCCGGCTCCGGATAAGAATGGAGGGAAAACCCTTATGGCAGCCCTGAATGAAAGAAAATCAACAAGGGATTTTACAAGTGAAGATCTTTCGCTGGAGCAACTGTCAGAAATTCTTTGGGCCGGATCAGGAATCAATCGTCCGGATCACAAGAAGAGAACAGCTCCATCTGCAAAAGACACCAGGGAAATAGACACTTATATTGTATTACCTGGTGGTCTGTACCTGTATGATCCGGAATTAAACCTACTGAAACAAATTCATAACAGAGATATAAGAAAATTCTGCGGTACTCAGGATTTTGTTGCTGATGCTCCCGTTAACCTTGTTTTTGTGGCTGATATGGGAAAACTCGGGAAAAAAGAGGGGGAAAAGATTAAAGATTCCGATCTCTTATACCCGTACGCCAACACAGGATTCATTGCCCAGAATATTTATCTTTATTGCGCCTCAGAGAACCTGGGTTGCGTTATAAGAGGTCTGATCCCGAGAAAAAAACTTGCATCTGAAATGGGACTAAGGTCGAATCAGGTAATAATACTTTCACATACAATCGGAATACCTTTGACAAAATAATTCCAGCTGGCTTCATTTATTTGTCAATGTTTGAAATACGTTGACCAACAGTTGATTTACATTTGTCAAACTTTTTTTTCTGACTCATTTTTTTCATTGTTATATCAGGATGTCTTTTTAACTTTGGAGAAATTAATATATTATGAGAAATCTGCTGCTTTTTCTTGGTATTATAATGCCATTAACAGTTAATGGGCAGAGTTACCTGATAAGTTTTGCCGGAAGCGGTGCATCAGGTAGTGTAGGTACTGTCAAAGTTGAGAATCTGACAGCAGGCACGTTTCTGGATCTCAATGGGAATGATATTTTACATTTAAAGGGTACTGTTGGGATTCCTTCGGTTGAAAATGCCGGATCAATAGTATTAAAGATCTACCCGAATCCTATGAAACACTACTCAACACTGGAGGTCTATCCACCTGTTTCGGGAGATGCAATTATATCGGTTTATGATATAACGGGAAAACAAGTATTCAAAGATCAGGGGTATCTTGAAAATGGCAAACAGGAATTCCGTATCTCAGGTATGGATAAAGGTTTTTATCTGATCAGCATTAAAGGTAATACTTATCAATATTCAGGGAAATTAATGTGTACGGAAGAGTCGGGTGGGGCAATCGCAATAGAGAAGGTGAGTAATAATATTCAATCAGCAGAAACGGTAAAATCAGAAGCTGCTAAAGGGACACAGGGTACAATTGATATGGTTTATACAACAGGAGACAGGTTGAAATTTACGGGAGTCTCGGGAATTTACAGCACAGTAATAACAGATATCCCGACATCAGATAAGACGATTACCTTTAATTTCATAGCCTGTACGGATGGTGATAATAACAATTATCCGGTTGTACGGATCGGGACACAAACGTGGATGGCATCAAACCTTAAAACAACTAAGTTCAATGATGGGACATCCATCCCGTTGGAAGAAGGAACAGGTGAATGGGCAGGACTGACCACCCCGGGCTATTGCTGGTATGAAAACAATAAGGCTGCCAATGGAGATATCTATGGTGCTTTATATAATTGGTATGCATTAAGCGCCACCACCAACGGCAATAAGAATGTGTGTCCGGCGGGATGGCATGTACCTGGTGATGAAGAATGGAAGCAGCTGGAGATCTATCTCGGGATCAGTCAAAACGATATCGATAAAATTGACGCGTGGCGTGGTACAAATGAAGGGGGTGAATTAAAAGAAACCGGGTATAATCATTGGGATGATCCAAACCTTGGAGCTGACAACAGCAGCGGATTCTCAGCTCTGCCAGGGGGTTATCGCGGATCAGGATACTTCATTGAATCTTGGTTACTATGGTATCTGGTGGACAGCTACAGTGTCAGAATATTATGATACATACGCATGGAGGCGTACACTTAGCTGTATGAACGCTGGTATTTATCGTTATTATTTCCCCAAATCTACCGGTTTAAGTGTCAGATGTGTGCGCAATAATTGAATCCTGAAATCCCTGTGAAAAATCTGTTTTTTTTGATAGTCATCTGTTTTACCTTAACAGCTAATGGACAGAGTTACCTGATAAGTTTTGCCGGAAGCGGTGCATCGGGGAGTGTAGGTACTGTCAAAGTTGAGAATCTGACAGCAGGCACGTTTCTGGATCTTAATGGGAATGATATTTTACATTTAAAGGGTACTGTCGGGATCCCTTCAGTTGAAAATACGGGGTCATTAGTATTAAAGATCTACCCGAATCCCATGACACACTACTCAACACTGGAGATCTATCCTCCGGTTTCGGGAGATGCAATTATATCGGTTTATGATATAACTGGAAAACAAGTATTCAAAGATCAGGGGTATCTTGAAAATGGCAAACAGGAATTCCGTATCTCGGGTATGGATAAAGGTTTTTATCTGATCAGCATTAAGGGTAATGCATATCAATATTCAGGGAAATTAATGTGTATAGAAGAGTCGGGTGGTTCAATCGCAATTGAGAAGGTGAGTAATAATATTCAATCAGCAGAAAGGGGAAAAACAGAAGCTGCAAAAGGGACACAGGGTACAATTGATATGGTTTATACAACAGGAGACAGGTTGAAATTTACGGGAGTCTCGGGAATTTACAGCACGGTAATAACAGATATCCCGACATCAGATAAGACGATTACCTTTAATTTCATAGCCTGTACGGATGGTGATAATAACAATTATCCGGTTGTAGGGACCGGGACACAAACGTGGATGGCATCAAACCTTAAAACAACTAAGTTCAATGATGGGACATCCATCCCGTTGGAAGAAGGAACAGGTGAATGGGCAGGACTGACCACCCCGGGCTATTGCTGGTATGAAAACAATAAGGTTGCCAATGGAGATATCTATGGTGCTTTATATAATTGGTATGCATTAAGCGCCACCACCAACGGCAATAAGAATGTGTGTCCGGCGGGATGGCATGTACCTGGTGATGAAGAATGGAAGCAGTTGGAGATCTATCTTGGGATGAGCCAGACCGATGCTGATAAACTGGAATGGCGAGGGACCGGGAAGGGGGTTTTCTGAAAGAAAACGGGTACAGTCATTGGAATAGCCCTAATACCGGAGCCGATAACAGCAGCGGATTTACAGCATTACCATCCGGGTATCGCTGGGGTGATGGTTCCTTCAGAAATATCGGATACTATTGTCTTTTCTGGTGTGTAACAAATTTTAACAGTACATACGCATGGAAGCGTACCCTTACCAACATTCGTTCCGGTTGTTACCGTTATTACAATCTTAAAGCTGGAGGATACAACGTTCGATGTCTGAGAGATAACTAAGCTTAATACTTTAGCTCACTCTGTTCACTTATCTCCCTATAATCCTGTCCTTTGAAATATAGTTCTTATGGTTTTTATCAGGATTATAAAATCCAACCGAAGTGACCAGTTATCGATATAAGCCAGGTCCATCTCCATCCATTTTTCAAACCTGATACTGTTCCTTTCAGGCTTTATCTGCCAGAAACATGATAATCCGGGTTTTACGGAAAGGCGTCTTAACTGCCATCGTTTATATTTCCGTGTTTCAGATTCAAGGGGAGGACGGGGGCCTATTAACGACATCTCTCCTTTAAGCACGTTAAAAAGCTGAGGCAGTTCATCCAATCCGGTCTTTCGAAGAAATTTCCCTAACCTGGTAACACGGGGATCATCCTTGATTTTGAAGGTCGGACCATCCATTTCATTTTTTGATTCCAGTTCCTTTAATCTTTTCTCAGCGTCTTTAATCATAGTCCTGAACTTGTACAGGCTAAAAGGTCTGCCTCTTAATCCTATCCTCTCCTGCCTGAAAATTATTGGTCCCCGTGAAGTAAAAGCTATTGATAAAGCTATTGAAAGCATGACAGGTGATAATACAATTATTCCGATAAATGAAAAGAAAGTATCCATAATCCTTTTAACCGTTGTTGCAGAGGGACTGTAAGGCACATTTATAAATGTCAGGAACTTAATATCCCCGATAGTTTCAGTAAAAGCATTTGTCAGATTATCCCTGGTTTCTTTATGGTTTAATCTGAAAGTTACTCCGAGTTCTTCACATGATCTTACAACATTTCTCACATCGGCAGCTGATATCTCACCCTTTACGTACAGTACTTCATCAATCGGTTCAATTTCCATATAGTCGTAAAGAACTCTGCCATATTTCTCAGGAAGCACTTCAATCCTTGACTTATATTTTTCTCTGATTGAATTAGAGTCGGAAAAAATCAGTACGATACGATAACCCCACTCTCTGTGATGAATTAAACTTTCAATGAATGGTATGGATGTCTCATCTGCAATTAAGGTTATATTCAGATAATTATGTCCTTTTGATCTGTAACTTTTAAACAAGATGTACTCAAGCACTCTGGCGAGATATAAGAACACAAAACCCAAAAGCGCAAATTCTATCAGGAAACGGCGGGAAATGAGATATAACTTGAAAACAAAATAAAAAATAAGCAAAAGAGCTATTATCAGAGCTGTTGACTGCAAATATTGTATAAAAAGAACGTTATATCGCTTGGACCTTGGGATCTCAGTAGCCTTCAGGAGGTAAAGTAATATCATCCAGAAAGGTACTATCAGAAAATAAAGCTTAAGGAGTCTCGGTGTAGAAAAGAAAAAACCACCTGATGAAAGATAATTAATATAATAAGAACACTGAAAAGCTAAAGTGATTACCAGGATATCAAAAGCCACTATAAGAAAGTTCAACAAATTCCATTTTTTTATAAAAGGAATTATCTTAAACTCTATAAAGTGATTGATGAAATCCATAGTAAATAAAAATCACTACAATTTAGCTTTTATCATAATGTCAAAAAAGTTGTTGATTAACAACTTTGTATTTTTTAACTGGTTTTCAGCGGTCCTGACTTTTTTTTTGCATGGAAATAGGTTAGACCATTCATCTCAGTCATGTCCAATACCTTAAATCCATGGTCTTCCAACAACAACGTCACATGGTGTTTTGTTAAGTATCTGTTGGTTCTCGAATCAACAAAACTGTAAATTCTGTTCAACAGTGGTATTCTCGAAAGTATACCATTTTCGACAGCAGTTGAGATCCTTTTTGATTCATCTTCTGACGCAGTTTTTCTCAATTCAAACAAGTCCTGGCTCTTATTATCAACAAAACATCCTATGAAATTACTGTTTGAAGAAAGATTATGGGAGATTGAAACGAGAAAGTCTTTTATATCCTTTATCTGGTTAAGTTTAATCAGGTTGACAAGGATATTTACTTTGATCATTTCCTCAGCATCATAAAAATAATGGTGCATGGAAGAGATAACGATCAGATTAGGATCATTTTCAAGACCTAACCATTCGATATAATTTACAAAATCTTCGCGGCCTTCCCCAATAAGGATCTCTTTAACCGGTCTTATTTCGACCATATCACCAGATGAACCAGCAGATTTTATTGATGGTATAATTTCTTGACTATTAACTAGATCCGGTTCGTTCAGAGATATTCTCTTTCTCATAATCAGGATTCAAATCTTAGAAAATAAAATTACGCAATTTGAATGTCTTAACCAATACAATAATCCTGCCAAATGGGAATATGATGGTTTCTGATTTTCTTATAATCAAACTAAAAGTACTTATTACACCAAAGAATAGTTCATTCATCTACAATAAGAGACCGTTGGTCAAAATAGGCTGATATTTATTAGCAATTTCAGGGAAAATAGGTTATAACATTGAATTTGATAATTTAATAATCTAAATATCAATTTGATAAGATCTTATTTCTTTGTCAAAATCAGATGGTAAGCTATGTGTTGGATTTTGACAAATTAACGATATTTGTGGATGAAAAACCAGCGACCCGCCTGCAGCCTCCGGCGAAAAGGAAATAGAAGAATTCCTAGCTTGATTTCCTGGTTTCAGATTTTTAGTAAATTAGTTGTCATAAACTGATTAATACTTTTCTTATGAAGAAAATCCTTATGCCGGTGTTATTAGCGGGAATATTTACCTCATCTTTATATTGCCAGTATTCAGCAACCCTTGCCGATCCTTCATTCAGATATGTATCATCTCCGGGCTTTGTAAATATATCAGAACTGAATGGAGCTTTTGGTTTGGAAGATACCCTGTCAACAAACTCAGACTATTATTTTGGTATCTCAAATGTTTTCGGATATCAGATAGACAAGAACTTCTTTGGAGGGATCGGTGTCGGGTATTACTACTACGATGGCGGATATCTTTTCCCTCTCTACCTCGAGTACAGATACAGCTATTATTTAAAGAGATTCACACCTTATTTTTATGGCGATGGGGGGATGCTGATTCATCCTACTGACTTTTCAGCGGAGTCAAAGATATTCATAAATCCCGGAATAGGTATTAGCCGTGTTGTTTCTCCTCATCTGGAAATTAACCTTTCTGCCGGTTATATGATCCAGGCAAGATCGAGTCTGACAAGAGTTACTTTCGTCAATTTCAAACTTGGGATAATATTCAGAAATAATTCCTTCAGAATGTTCAGAAAAGGGTAGACTTCTTAAAATAGAGTCCCGGTCGCAGTAGTGAAAGTTCCCTTTTCAAACCCCTTGAGAAAAGAGTAGGAATTTCATTTCCCTTTCAGCCTTTTTATCTCGTTGAAGTGTTCGAGGCTCATTTTCTCACGTTCCATTCTGGCTTTCTTCCTGTATGCTTCGAACTCGTCTTTAAGGTCATCCAGCTCCTTTTTAATATTGGAAATTATCGACAGGTTACGCCTGAAGGCAAGAAATCCTGTAACAAGAAGAAATCCCAGAATTCCAATGATAATCAACATGAGAGTATTGTAAACATATTTATTAAGATTGATACCAAGGAAACTTATACTGTTCTTTGTCCGTGTCATCTCTCTCAGTTCTTCCTTTGTAGAGTTCAGACTAATGCTGAGTGAGTCGATCTTTGTATTAAGGCTACTGGTTTCTGATATATATTCCCTGATTTTATCCCTGACAGCAGAAAGCGAATCTTTTGCATTCTTACTGATTGCCTGGAACATATCTTCGCGTATGGCACGGTAATCTTCATAGATCCTGGTTTTTTCCTCCAAATAATCAAGCTGTTCAGAAAGAGTCCCGTTCTGAAGTACTTCAGGGAGGAGTGTCTGACAGTCACTCCTGGTGACTGACAAAAACAGGGTTGCCGTAACAATAAGAAACCTGAGAAATGACTTATCCATGGTACCTGAGTTAGTTATATTTAAATCCGGATCTTTTAATCTAGTAAGGTAACGAAATTAAGGAATAAATATTTCATTAAGAAGTTTAAGGGATATGTTTCAAAATCAATTAATAAAAAAAATCTAATCATGAACACATCGTACAGAGAATCCATTTTTTTTGTAGTAGTAATCAGCTCTTATAACTGCACCTGAATTATAAGGGAGGACAAACCCCCAGGCATAAGATGGATCAACGGGATGAGGTGTTGCTACCCACCAGTAACCATATTTACCGAGATTATCATATAACCCATTTTCCCCGCCTCGTACACCACCCGGCCGGCCTGTAAAGTTAAACTCATCAGTTGCATTGGTATTTGGGGTAATCCAGTGTGATGTGCCTGTCTCTTTTAATTTCCCGCCTGCGATGGTTTCTCCCCCAAGAAACTCAGCCAGGATAGTCCACTCTGTATTTTCAGGTACATGCCACCCTGCAGGACAAACATTGCCATTACTTATAGTGTACCAGTTATACATAGCTCCATATGTAACCTTATTGCCTGTTTCATCATTGTTGTACCAGCAGTACCCGGGTGTTGTTCGCGTACTCCAGTTTGCAGGATCTGACACTAATGATATGGAAGTGCCATTATTGAATCTGGTTGTTTTGAGGTTTTCAGCCATCCATATCTGTGTGCCAATCGCAACAGTTCTGTAAATATTCCCATCAATATCATTTATTCGGGTGACAAAGCTAAGCTGATTTCCGTAATATGTCCCTGTACTGCTGACTGCATAGGCTCGTACATAATATTTTTCACCTGCTGATAACCCGGTAAGGTTGCCTGTAAAAGTTCCCGTACCTGAATTATTATTTGTATGGCTGTCCGTGATAGTCGGATTAACTGAAGTGCTCCAGCAAATACCACGGTCAGTTATAGAGGGAGTGCATCCGGAAGTGATCATTCCACCGGAAGTTGCGCTATTTAATGTAACCGAGGATATCGGTGAAGTCGTTACTTCAGGAAAACATAATGTGGTAAACGGGATATCATCACCATATGCTGTCCCGACAGAGTTTTTTGCGTATGCGCGAATGTGATATATTTTTTCAGGAATCAGATTTAAAATAACACATATATAGGAGCCTATCCCTGAGCCATTTGCAATGTGTGCATCTCCGGTTGTCGGATTGATAACTGTACTCCAGCATACTCCCCGCTCCGTCACAGCTGCTCCGCCATCAGAGAGCACATTACCACCCGACCTGGCACTCTTGTCAGTGATCTGAGAGACAGCAACTGTAATAACGGATGGAATATTTAATGTTGTAAAAGGCATATCGGCACCGTAAGCCGTTCCGACAGAGTTGGTTGCATAGGCTCTTACATGGTAGATAGTTCCCGGAGTCAAACCGGTGATCTCACTGATAAACGTTCCAGTTCCAGTTCCGTTTGTTGTATACTTATCTGCAATAGCAGGATCCTTTGTAAGACCCCAGCATATACCTCTTGCAGTTACTTCGGTATCTCCGCCGGAGGTAACATTCCCTCCCGATAATGCTGATAAAGAGGTAATTGACGTTATTGGTGCTGTTGTAACAACCGGTAAACTAAGTGTTTTAAATGAAATATCAGATCCATAAGAGGTTCCTACTGAGTTTATGGCATAAGCCCTGACATGGTAAACAGTGCCGGAAGCCAGACCTGAAATGTTGCTGGAGTAGGGACCTGTTCCTGTTCCGTTCGTAGTGTGTGCATTCGAGTTTGTCGGATTAACCGATGTACTCCAGCATACACCCCTTGCAGTAACTTCAGCATCCCCGTCGTCTGTCACATTCCCTCCGGAAATCGCAGATACTGAAGTAAGTGAAGAAATTGCTGTTGTTATAACAGATGGTTTGTTCAATGTTCTGAACTCTATATCAGCTCCGTAGCTTGTCCCTAAGTTGTTTGCCGCATAAGCCCTTATATGATAAGTAACTCCGGCAGTCAGTCCTGTTATATTGCTTACAAACGGACCGGTACCTGCACCATTCGACGTATGTGAATTAACAGTCGTTGGATTAATAGCAGTGTTCCAGCAAACACCCCTCGAAGTCACGGGAGCATCCCCCTGGTATAAGACATCACCTCCGGTTACTACCGAAGAAGATGTTAAAGACGTAATTTCTGTTGTTATAACCGCAGGAAAAGCTGATGTGGTAAATGACAGATCATCACCATACTCTGTTCCTGCAATATTAGTGGCATAAGCACGGACATGATATGTTGTGTTATTGGCGAGTCCGGTAATAGTGCTTAAAAAAGGACCTGTTCCTGTTCCGTCAACAGTGGTGTCAGCTTCAACAGTTGGATTATCTGAAATACCGCGGCAGATTCCGTATGCAGTTACCGGAGCTCCTCCATCAGCACTTACATTTCCTCCAGTTGTGGCAGTTGAAGATGTTACAGATGAAAGGGGAGCAGTAGTAACTGTCGGAAGGCTGCACTCTCTGGTCTTAAATTGTCTGGGTATCTCTGCAAGGATATCCTTCCCCCCGGTTCTTACGAAAGCTTTAAAATAGTATGTGGTATTAATTGCAAGATTGACTGCTTCGATCTGAAAACTTCCTTTTGATGAACGCTGCCCGAGAGATACTAAATTAGAATTTATGATAGAAGGATTAGCATTTATGGATATCATTATTCCATGGTCCTCAACAGGCTCCGAGCCCATATCGGTAATCTCTCCCTTAAGAGTTGCAGATGTAAATGATATTTCGGCGGGTAATACCTCAAGAGTTACTACCTGTATTACACGTTCGGGTTTTTCACATGTGTTGAATGAGATAAGAAATATGATCAAAACAACGGAGAAAACCCGGTTTACTGATCCCTTAAGCATCGTATGGGGGTTGCAAATTTTTTGTTTCCGTCAACACGATAAACCTGGCTGTGAACAGCATCAAGATAACGGTATATACATTGTAAACCTATCAGGGATGTGGAAGTCCACCAGTCAGTAAAATTTCCTTCACCCTCAAATACAGCTTCGCTTGTCCGGTCCCCTGACGGTAGTGCCGTGAAGAGAGAAGTGTTTGTTGCCCCCTCATTCGGTGCATCCCAGTAATATGTCCCTTTTGATTTTAATTCGCCTCCTTCCGTAGTTCCCCTCCATCCGGTCTTATTGGCTTCCTCAGGAGTCATTCCAAGTTCCATTTCAAGAGTCTTCCATTCAGTATCTGAAGGAATATGCCATCCGACCGGACATAATCCCCTTGCAGGTTCACTTGTAGTGTACTGCATAGTTTCGTCCCATTGATATAATCCTCCATAAATGTCACAATTAGATTCAAGGTTGTCGTAACAGTATTTTTCAATAATTGAATTATTTGTCTGTTCGGACGAACCACTTATCCTTGTTCCCACATTCAGATTCTCGGCAAACCAGCACTGATTCCCGATTTTAACCGTCCAATAGGATTGGTTATCGCGTTTATCAATAAAATTTGTTCCGCAAAGAAAACCAGATATAAAGCTTATCTCATTTCCATATGCTGTACCAACGATGTTTGAGGCATAAGCACGGACATAATAAGTTGTGGTCTGGGTCAATCCTGTAATATCACTTGGATATAATCCCGGACCCTGGCCATCAGAAGATTTACTATCGTTGATAGTCGGAGTCCCTGTAGTGTTCCAGCATACACCCCTTGCTGTTACTGCTGCTCCTCCGTCGTAAGTAATGTTGCCTCCCGATTTTGCTGATGTCGGAGTGATTGAACTGATTTCTACTGTTGAAAGAGCAGGTTTGCTTAAAGTTCTGAACAGGAAATCGGTGCCATATGAGGTACCTACTGAGTTGGTGGCATAAGCCCGAACATGATATGAAGTCCCGGGAGTCAGATTATTTATAGTGCTGATGAACGGACCTGTCCCTGTTCCATCGGTAGTATGTGAACCGCCGATAACAGGATTTTCCGTAGTGCCCCAACATACACCTTTTGCAGTCACCGGAGCGTTTTCGTCAGAAATCACATTCCCTCCTGATACTACAGAAACTGAGGTAAGTGAACTGATTTCAGTCGTTGTAACAATGGGTTTATTTGCAGTTTTAAATGGAATATCATCGCCATAGTCTGTACCAATAGAATTGGTTGCATAAGCACGCACATGGTAGGTAGTTCCCGGAGTAAGACCGGAGATAATGCTTTCATAGAGCCCTTTTCCTGTACCATCTGTGGTATGTGAATTGCTTGCTGTAGGATTTATTGTAAGGCTCCAGCATGCACCCCTTGCTGTTACATTGGTACCGCCATCCGAGATGACATTCCCTCCTGACAGGGCAGAGAAACCAGTAATTAATGAGACCGGGGAAGTTACAACATCCGGGATGCCCAAAGTTGTAAAAGGTACGTCATCGCCATAACCGATACCTACAGAATTTCTTGCATAGGCGCGTACATGGTAAGTTCTTCCGGAGGTGAGTCCTGTAATACTGCTTGTAAAGGGACCCGTACCGGCACCGTTTGTTGTATAGGAATTATCAATGGTAGGATTAAGTGTCATGCCCCAGCATACGCCGCGGGCAGTGACAGGTGATCCTCTGTCGGAAGTGACTTCTCCTCCCGTAGAAGCTGACGAAGCAGTTAATAGTGAAATTTCTTTTGTTGTAACTACCGGGACACCTGTTGTTATAAATGGTACATCATCACCATAGGCTGGTCCGGCTGCATTGATCGCGTACGCCCGGACATGGTATGTAGTGTTATCGGTAAGTCCGGTAATAACACTTGAAAAAATACCGGTACCTGCTCCGTTAACAGTGGTATCTGAAAAGATGGTCGGATTATTTGTTGTACTCCAGCATACACCCCGGGCAGTGACAGGAGCCCCACCATCGGCAGGTACATTTCCTCCGCTCTGAGCTGATGAGGTTGTTACCGCAGATACTCCGGCAGTTGCAACTGATGCGAGATTGCACGATTTCGTAATAAATTGCTTTATTGCATTTGCATATATATCCTCTCCGCCGACACTTACGAATGCCCTGAAATAGTATGTGGTATTAATCGTCAGGTCACCTGCGCTGACCTGAAAACCGCCTTTGGATGAACATTTTCCTAACGACACCACGTGTGAATTACCTATCCGGGGTGTTGAATTGTCGGATACTAGTATACCGTGATCGTCGATGGGAGCAGACCCAAGATCAGTAATCTCTCCTTTAAGTGTCGCAGCAGTAAAAGAAATATCATCCGGCAGTACCTCCAGGGTTGAAAGCTGTATAACCCGTTCCGGTCTTTCACACGTATTTAATGCGATGAGGACTATGATCAGAACAACAGAAATAACGAAAAATAATTTCTTTCCAAATGGCTTTTCAGGACTATATGAAAATTTGTTTGAAGTCATCTGAGGCATGGTATTTAGTAATATGGATCAGCGGGATCTTATTTTTGTTTTTTCTGATTATCCCTGAGAATAAATACAAAATCCCCCTGCATATCATTTACGTTCTGGATCACTCCAAATCGCGGTGCTGTGGAGCTGCTGTTCATCACCGGCTTCTCTATTGACCTGAACAGCTGACTTGAAGTAAGATACTGATCGTTGTTGCTTTTCAGTATTTCAAGCA
Source organism: uncultured Bacteroidota bacterium (assembly GCA_963843415.1). Taxonomy (GTDB): domain Bacteria; phylum Bacteroidota; class Bacteroidia; order Bacteroidales; family VadinHA17; genus LD21. The sequence continues at coordinate 1,549,540 of CAWJKD010000002.1, read as the reverse complement.
ACATTTCCGCGAATTTGCTTTCATCATTCACTTCAGTTGTGTAACCGCTTGTCATGGCAGTCCTGCTCCTGTTCTTATAAACATCTGCTATTGAAGGTGGTGCACCGTCAAATACTCCTCTCGCATAAAAGATAGATCCGGCATAACATGCATCGGCGATAAGGAAAATATGTTTTGCTTTTATTGCTCTTATATAATCTGTAAGTGCACTGTTGCTGAACCAGTTAACCCTGCTTGTTAATGCTGCATCTGATAAAAGCCAGTAACCATTACCCGATTCTTCATCCATTTTCCCATGTCCTGCATAGAAAATGAGAAGGTTGTCTTCAGGAGTTAATTTCTTCTGGATCTCATCAAGTGTTATAATGAGATTATCTCTTCTCTTGTCGTAAAGAGTGTAGATATTCTCCGGGTCGAATGTATATTTTGAAGTCAGGACATCTTTAAGAGCTCTGGCATCCTGCACCGGTCTTTTCAAACCCGGAATTTCAGGACTTACATAATTGCCGTTTCCGATTATTAGTGCATAGTACTTGCCCGGATTTAAAGCATAAGGTGAAACGTTTTTAACGGCAGCAATATACAGCATCGTGTAAGTATAATCCTTTACAAGCTTATCGTCTTTCAGAAGAGAAATATTTACTAGGTTTGAACCTGCATTTAAATCTATAGTATGAAGAAAAACATCTCCGGCTGATGTCGGTTGTACTTCAATATTATTTAAAAAGATCTTAACTCCTTCTCCCGGATTTAACAGTCTTAATGCTATTGTCACAGATTGACGTTCCGATACAAAAGTCTCTCCCTGTTTTAACTGACTCGGTTCAATTACCTGAATATCGGGCAATAATTCCGCGAAGGTGTTTATACGAAACGTTGTTTTCTCGCTTGTCACCTGTGAATGTAATCCTGTTGTTATAACTACAAGACACATGATCAAAAGTTGAATCCTGATAACTCTAGTCTTTTTCATTTTCTGATCTTTTAAAAAGTCCATTTGGCAGAAACCAGTAATTCATTCTTTCTGAATGTTGTAAGACTCAGATCCATACCTGTTGTGGGATTCTCCCTCACAGGTATTATCGCCGACCATATAAAATTAACAGCCCATGCACCCGCAGCGCCAAAGGCTAATAATCTGGTTATGTTGTAGTTTTTCTCCCACTTTTCGAACATGATATCCCTCTCTTCACCTGTTGCAGCCAGGTAATCATCCTTTAATTTTTTCGATCTGATGAAGTTATAATAACCTGAAGCTCCAAGAGTCCCGTAGACCAATCCGGTGAAAGCAAAAAATGCAGGTTTGCCGGTAATCTTTTTCTGACCAAGGCCGGGGATAAGAGCCGATGACAGAAGTACATTTCCCTTCTTAAGTCTTTTTTCCTCATAAATAAGATAGGAGGGACCGTCCGGGACCGATCTGCTGCCTGTAATAAGGATCTGGATATCCTCATCGATCTTTACACTATCTCTGGTCAGGTACCACTTGATTGTCTTACCATCACCGCAATTGACCTGATTAATATCACCCGTTATTGTAACAGGTTTTATTGTATCTCCTTTGGAATTTATAAGAATCAGTTTAATGTCAATGAGCTCTCTGCTTCCGCATCCTGTAATATCATATCTTATTGTAAGTGTGTTGTTTGAATATGAAGGATCAGGCTTTGAGATCTTGAAATCATCCTGAGCTGATAAAGCTGAAAACAGCATACCAAAAAGAGAGACAACTATACCTGCACGTTTCATGGGTCAGGTTTAAATTAAGAATTGATGAAATCCCGGGGTTCTGATTTAACCTAGTAAATATAGTAAAAAAACAGTAAATATCAAATAGTTAAGCCGAAATATTAGCAGGAAGCTGAATGAACAAATTAGGATTTTGTAACGGCATTCAGTTAATAAGTGGTTCGTTTTTAACATACTAAACATAATGAAGATGTCGTTAAAACGCATAATTTTATATTTTTTGAGTATTGGTAACCCCAACCCCAGGATCGGGAGTAAATTGATTTTCTTCGCTCCCTTTAGGGTCGGGGTAAACGAGGGATCTCTTATTGACAGTTCCATTAGCATACACCAAGGAAGATTCTTAAATTGGATTTGTCTTTTTATCTAAATTTTGAATCTCCTTCGCCCAGAACAGAAAAAACAGTAAATATCAAATAGTTAAGCCGAAATATTAGCAGGGATCTCTTATTGACAGAGCCATTATAATACCCTGCAGGTCATCTTATTCTTAAACGCTGAATGAACAAATTGGATTTATGTAACGGCATTCAGTTAATAAGTGGTTCGTTTTTAACAAAGAAAATAATGGTACATTGTTTATATGCATAATTTTATATTTTTTGTATTTTTGAGGAGAAGATGTCTGTAATATGGAACTCAATACTTGTCTTTGCTATAGATCGTGTGAAACATATTTATATGGTTGACGTAAAAGAGTTTTGATGTGACTCTTCAACAAATCGTGGATTTATGAAAAAATGGTGTTTCTTTATCATTCTGACACTAATCTCCCTTAATATTTTCGGACAGAATTGTTCTATACTTTCAAAAGCAAATGATATTACTCCCGATAAACTCTGTTCTCCGGTCACTGCTACATGGAATGTGAGCTATACCGGTGTTAATGATGCCGGAACTCCTGTGAGTATTAGGTATGACTGGGATAACGGAAACGTTGTAACTGTTCCTGCTGTCCGGGTAGGTCCCGGAATTTTTGAGGCCACAGCTGCCAATACTTACACATCGGCTGGCAATGTCTGCAATTATCACCCAAGGGCAACTTTAATTGTAAACGGTGTTCTCTGTACTTCTTCCTCGCAGGAACAAATAGTGACAGTCTGGGATGATGATGATCATAATGGTGGTGTTCTTTATATTAATCCCCGTATCTATCCGGTGTGTTTCGGTAACAGCGCCAATGTACGTTTTCAGGATATATCGCAGTTTAACTGTGTTCCGCCACAGGAAAGCGATAATCCTAATGTGAATACAAGATGGATACAATGGATCTATGGAACTCTCAGTAATATGACAGGGACTCCTGTCACTATTGATGGCCGTTCACGGTCTTTCCCGTACCGTGATAATATTGTCACTCTTACCGGACCGGTTACAGGTTCAGGACGTATGGTCAGATGTAATTCATGTCGACAACGATAAATTAATCGGCCAGTATTTTGAGGTCACTTTACGTAACTGGAATTATTGCAATCCTTATGACGATCCGAATATTCCGGGTCGTCCGGTTGACGGGTTAACGGAGATCATCCTCCTGTTGTAACAACTGCGAGAATTGTGATTGTACCGTATCCAGATGCAACAATAACTCCTGTAGATCCTTTATGTGCAAATGCTGATCCTGTTGCTTTAGTGGCTGCCAATACTGGTGGAACATGGACAGGAGCCGGTGTTGTTGGAAACAATTTCGATCCGGAGATTGCAGGACCAGGAAATCATACAATCAAATATGATATAACAAATGCAAACGGGTGTCATGATAGTGATGAAACAATTATTACGGTTGTACCAGTACCTGATGCAACAATACTTACTGAAGGTATTGTATGTATTACAGACCCTGTAATAACATTAACAGCTGTCGATCCGGGAGGGATATGGTCCAGTTCAGGCCTTGGAGTTACAGGAAACATTTTCAATCCAACAATTGCCGGTGCCGGAAATCATGTTATTTCATATACTATAGTTGATATAAACGGATGTTCGGATACCGATGAATCCATCTTAACTGTGGCCACACCGGATGCAACAATAGATCAGGTCGATACTCTGTGTGTCACAAGTCCTATTATTACACTGACTGCTCATGACCTGGGTGGCAACTGGTCGGGTCCGGGAGTCACTGGAAATACCTTTAATCCTGCAATTGCGGGTGTTGGTGATCATCGTATCAGGTACGAGATCATTAATCCGGCCTGCAGCGATGCTGACGAGATAACAATAACTGTGATGCCTGTTCCTGTAATCACTATTAACTCTGTTGGCACTGCCTACATAAATGGTCCATTAATAACATTAAGTGCTACTCCGACAGGAGGAACCTGGTCAGGTACAGGTCTGACAGGAAATGTATTTGATCCTAACGCGGCAGGATTAGGCGTCCATGTTTTACAATATGAGACCAATCCTGACCGGTGGGGATGTATGGCAAAGGATACTATTCATATTCAGGTACGGATGCCATTAACACCAGTTGCAGATTTTGAACCTGATACTTTGGGGTGTTCGCCATTAACGGTTCAGTTCGTTAATACAAGCTTATACGGAGAACATTATGTATGGGACTTTGGGGATGGTGTATACTCTAACCAGGATAATCCGTCTCATACTTACTATGTCCCCGGAAACTACATAGTAAAACTAATTGTGTACAATATTACGGGACAATCAATACATAACGGGACTATTTCGGTATATCAGAATCCTGCGGCGATCTTTGATGCTTACCCTACCAATGTTGTAAATAATGAACAAGTTGTAGTATTCTATAACCACACTTATTTTGGTTCGACATATTTCTGGCAATTTGGTGACGGAGAAACTTCTACTGAAGAAAATCCTTATCACAAATATCTGAATCCAGGATCTTATACTGTTTCACTTATTGCAACTTCAAGTGATGGATGTGTAGATTCAGCAATATTGCAGACTCCGATCAACGTTGAGTGGAAAACCGGGGCGATAAGATTTCCCAATGTATTCAAATGGAACCAGACAGGACCGACTGGCGGGCAATGGAAGGAGGGAGTTTATCCCGAAATGGACTATATTTTCAGACCATTCTTTGAGAATGTGATCGAGTATAAGCTTCAGATTTTTAACAGGTGGGGAGTACTTGTTTATGTGAGTAACGATCTCTATAAGGGATGGGACGGTTATCACGGAGACGGCAATCTGGCTGTCCAGGGAGTCTATGTGTGGAAGGTCACCGGAAGATATGCTGATGGTAAATATTTTGACATCGTTGGTGATGTGACATTTTTACATTAGAACCTAATAACTTATTTCTCCCTCTCCCGAGACGACGATTTATAAAACCAACCCATAAAAAAATGACTCTAACTCATTGAATTAGAGTCATTTGCGTGGAGCTGCGGGGGATCGAACCCCGGTCCAAACACAATGGCCATACGCTTTCTACATGCTTATTCCTGCTTGTTTTTCGTGACCTGTCAGCTGCAAGACAACCTAACATGTCCTTAGTTCCTGTTTGTTTCACCATCCGACCGGAACAATCTTCAGGCTAGCCCCGGATTGCGTGCGCCTCCGTATCGGGTTGGATCAGGGCCTGACCGCCCGGGAGACGTCCCGTTCCGGTACCTGGTACCGGATAAAGCTTAAGCTACTTTATTCGCTTAAGCAGCGAGAGCGTAATTAGTTTCGCCTTTTGTTGTTGTGTGACACTGTTTAAGTGACGCGTCACCACACGCTGCATGCTTACATACCACCTCTTGTGCTGTCAATACCATGTCAGCCCCAATCAATGGCACAAGGCTCAAGGCATAAGGCTCAAGGTTCCAACCTTCCGCCTTCCGCCTTCCGCCTTCCGCCTCTCGCCTTGCGCCTCTGCGCCTCTGCGCCTCTGCGCCGTTACAAAGATACACTTTTTGTAAAGAACTGATAATTCTTTGGTCAAAAATCGGACCAGATTTGTTATATTCACGGGATTGAAGTGGCTGGAGTTAGGTTGGAAGTAAGTCAGTAAGTCCGAAGTCCGAAGTCAGAAGTCCGAAGTAAGTAGTTGGGGTCAATTAATGAGGGATTTTTAATTTTTGGGTTATATGAGTAGGATTCATCGGAAGATAAGCAGCTGGATTATTGTTCTTTTGTTTTTTACGATCTCCATTCCGGCTCAGGGGAGGATTGTCAGGATAATTGTGAGCAAGACAGAACCTTATCTTGAAGGGAAAGAGTTTGGCAGTGCCGGAGCGTATGAACGTGTAACCGGTACAGCTTACGGGGAGGTTGATCCCGGAAACCCTCTGAACAGTATCATCCAGGATATTAAGATAGCACCAGTAAATAAGCAGGGAATGGTTCAGTACGTTTCGGAATTCGTTATCCTGAGACCTGTCGACATGTCAAAGAGTAACGGATTGCTGTTTCTCAGCCTGCCGAACAGGGGAAATATGTTTCCTCCCGATACGGCTCTGCTCGGACGGGGATATATTTACTTCTGGTGCGCCTGGCAGGGAGATGTTCTCAGAGGGAACAACCGCCTGACAATGAGAGTACCTTATGCCGGATTGGACGGCATCGAAATAACCGGTATACTTCGCGCGGAATTTCAGGTAACTTCTTCAACAACAACATTGAACCTTAGCAGCGGCTATTTCAGCGGACTTACACATTACAGTTATGAAACAACCAGCCTGAATAATACCGGTCTTGTCCTCACAAGAAGAGTCCGGGAATCGGATATCCGTGATACGGTTCCGAACAACGAGTGGGCATTTTCCGACTGTTCTAAAAACCGTTACCCGGGCTTCCCCGATGATAAGAAAATCTCATTAAAGGATGGATTTGATCCTGATTATATTTATGAGCTGATATACGAAGCTAAGAACCCGCTTGTTCTGGGACTTGGTTTTGCCGCAGTACGCGATTTTTCTTCTTTCCTGAGATATGACTTAAAAGATGAATTCGGAAACGCTAATCCTCTGGTCAGCGTCGGAACACCCGGCCCGGCCCGGGCAGCTATAATGCAGGGCGTCTCGCAGTGCAGTAACTTCACCCGTACTTTTCTATTTCTCGGATTTAATCAGGATGAAAGGAACCGTTTTGTCTTTGACGGCGTTAATTCACACATTGGGACACGAAGGATTTCGCTTAATGTCCGGTTCGGTCGCCCGGGTGGCGCTGCAATCCAGCGCGAAGACCATCTTTTCCCGGGTAACGAACCGCCATTCACATGGGATATAAGCTCAGATCCCATATCAGGTGTGGAGGGAGGGATCCTTGAAAAATGCCTGGCCTCTGGGGAATGTCCGAAGATAATGCAGACAGTCAGCTCATCGGAATACTGGCAGATCAGAGCCTCTCTTACAACTACAGATCCGTATGGAATCAAAGACGTGACAATACCTGATAATGTAAGGATATATCTGTTCTCAGGCACTCAACATTCCCCGACCGATGCGGGTGATCAGATGAGCGGTTTCAGACAGAATCCCAATGATTTTCAGCCTTATCACCGGGCTTTGATCATCGCACTTGAGAAATGGGTTCTTGAAGGTAAGGAGCCTCCCGTAAGCGCCTATCCGACAATTACATCAGGGACACTTACTTCACCAGATAAGCAGAGTATAGGATGGCCGGATATACCAGGTGTTACTTATACAGGTCTTGTAAATGAGCTTCCTCTGATGGATTACGGCCCGTTGTACGATTTCAGAAATGTTACCGGTATTCTATCCGAACCGCCAAAACCCAAAACAGAAGAGTTCTACAAAACTCTTGTCCCACGTGTCGACAGGGATGGTAATGAGATTGCCGGCATAAGAAGCATCAATATAAGGGTACCGGTCGGAACATATACTGGGTGGGCTCTCCGGCGGGAAGGTTACGGTAAAGGAGACCTGGCAGCTCTCAACGGTATGTTCATCCCTTTCAGTAAGACAAGAAAGGAGCGGAAGGTAACCGGTGATACCCGGTTATCTCTCGAGGAACGCTACGGTTCGCTTGAGAAATATATGCAGGCAGTCAGGAAATCTGCTGATGACCTTGTCAGAGAAGGTTACCTGCTTCCTGAGGATGCCGGAATTGAAATTGAACAAGCTGAAAAAAGATACATTTCAGAATAGCAGGAGATCTATCAATAGGAATAACATAAAAAACCATAAGTAAATGAAAAACATCATTAAAACAACATTTGTAATATTTGCTACAATTCTGATGACAGCAAATTCAGGAAACAGCCAGCAGCCTGCCAGACCTGCAGCTGCTCCGGGCGCAAGACCCCAGCCCGTAAGGGCTCCGAGGGTGGTTTCCCCGGAAATACATCCTGATAACAGGGTAACCTTCAGGTTATATTCAAAAGATGCCACTAAAGTGACTGTATCAAATGAGGGGCAGGACGGGATCGGGGCAATCCATGAGATGGTAAGGAATGATACCGGTATGTTCTCGGTCACTGTTGGTCCGTTAAAACCGGAACTTTATGCCTATGCTTTCACAGTAGATGGTGTTGGTATTATCGATCCGAACAATATAAATGTACGTCGCGATGGTGCTCGTTACCAGAGCTTTTTTATTATACCTGGTCCGGAGTCGGATCTCTACTTGCATAAAAATGATGTTCCCCACGGAACTGTTTCGAAGGTGTGGTATAAATCGGCCGTTATCGGTTTCGATCGGAGGATGTATGTTTATACACCGGCCGGCTATGAAAGCGGCACTCAGAAATACCCGGTATTCTACCTGTTGCATGGAGCCGGTGGTGATGAGGATGCCTGGACAAACATGGGTCGCACCGTTCAGATAATGGATAACCTGATCGCACAGGGGAAAGCAAAACCGATGATCGTCGTGATGACTAACGGTAATGCCAACCAGGCAGGTGCACAGAACGAGGTTCCTCCGGTTGTGACTCAGGGAGGACAGGGCATGGGCGGCAGTCAGCAGTCTGCCGGGAAATTTGAGCAGCACCTTGTTAAGGATGTGATCCCTTTTATTGAGAAGAACTTCCGTACTCTTACAGGAAAAGATAACCGGGCTATAGCCGGGTTGTCGATGGGAGGGGCTCATACTCAGACGATCACGAACGACAATCCGGGAATGTTCAGTTATATAGGCGTCTTCAGCATGGGATTAATGAATTTCGGTCCCCAGACACAGAGTGCCGAAAAGCTTGAAAAGGAAAGGGATGCCAAAATAGAAGCTTTGAAAAACAGCGGGATATAAACTCTACTGGATTGCCTGTGGAAAGGAGGATTTCGTCTATGAGAGCGCAGTTAACCTGAGAAATGTGCTTGATAAACATAACTTTAAATATATTTACCGTGAGAGCACCGGCGGGCATACATGGACCAACTGGAGGATCTATTTATCGGAGTTTGCTCCAATGCTTTTTAAATGAATACAACACTAATATCGACAAGGATGTCGGTGTCGAATTGTTAAAACAAACCTTTTACTGATCGGATAAACTTTAATTAAAAATTAACCACGGATTTAATCGGAGTTTATAACAATGTAAATCCGTGTTTTTCCTCCGTGTTGCCTCCGTGTAACTCAGTGGTTAATAATTTCTTAGCCTGATTCATCTTAGTTCCTGGAATTGGCTTGAATCCCATTCCTTTTTAGTACTTTTATTGTCTGAAAAGGATTGGTATGGAAAGGGTTATAAAAATAGGAATCCTCCGCGAGACCAAGGATCCTCCCGACAGAAGAGTCCCGCTCACACCCTTACAGATAATCTCTTTAAAGGAAAAGTATCCTTATGTCGATTTCTTTTTACAACCAAGCGATATCCGCTGTTTCTCAGATCAGGAATATTCTGATCACGGTATTCATCTCAAAGAAGATATGGGAGACTGTAACATACTTCTCGGAGTCAAGGAAGTTGATCCCTCAACATTAGTGTACGGTAAAAAGTATTTGTTCTTTGCCCATGTAGGCAAAAAACAACCTCAGAACCGTGGGATGTTCCTGGAAATGTCAAAGAAGAATATTACTCTTATTGATTATGAATATCTTACAACCGATAACGGTGCCAGGATTGTTGCTTTTGGAAGGTGGGCAGGTATAGTTGGCGCTTATAACGGGCTGAGAGCCTATGGAATAAGAACAAAAAGGTTCAGCCTGAAACCCGCACATGAATGTCTTGATCTCGGGGAGATGTGGTCAGGTCTGCGTCATGTAAACCCTGATCCCGGACTGAAGATCCTGATAACCGGAGAGGGAAGGGTGGCTAATGGCGCTGCTGAGACCCTGGGAATGTGCAATATAAGAAAGGTCCAGCCTGATGAGTATATTACCCGCGAGTTCAGCACTCCGGTATTTTGTCAGATCGGACCTGATTATTATACAAGACATAAGAGTAATCAGCAGTTCAGCTTCGCACATTTTGTAAGTAATCCGGCGGAGTACGAACCGGCGATCCTGCCATTCACCAGGGTGACTGACTTACTGATAACAGGTCATTACTGGGACCCAAGGTCGCCCGTCTTTTTTACCGGAGAGGACATGAAAAAACCCGAGTTCAGGATCTCAGTCATTGCAGATATCAGCTGTGATGTTAACGGACCGATACCGTCAACATTAAGAGTAACATCCATATCTGATCCGTTTTACGGATATAATCCTCACACAGAATCTGAAGAGCCTGCATTTATGAGAGAGGGTAATATTACAATGATGACTGTCGATAATCTTCCGGGCGAATTGCCCCGTGATGCATCGGTGGATTTCGGGAATCAGCTGATTGAGAATGTACTGCAGGAACTTACTTCAGAAACGGAAACCCCGGTTATCGAACGGGCAACAATACTTAAAGAGGGCAGACTGACTCCGGGATTTGAGTACCTGCAAGACTACCTGGGGGTATGAAAATTTACACACCTTCCGCCTTCCGCCTTCTGCCTTCCGCCTCTTTCAATTTGTATCAATTTTGCTAATTTTGATCTTTATTATTCCCGGCAATGCGAATCATAATCCTCGGTACTGCTCATCCCTTCAGGGGAGGTCTTGCTTCTTTCAATGAGAGACTTGCTCAGCAATTCCTGTCGGAAGGAAACGAGACGGAGATACTTACCTTCACACTCCAATATCCGGGATTTCTGTTCCCGGGTAAAACCCAGTACACAAATGGCGCGGCACCGGAAAGAATTAAGATTACCAGGGTACTGAACTCAATCAATCCGTTCAACTGGATCAGGACAGGCTGCAGGATAAGGAATAAAAAGCCCGATATATTACTTATAAAATACTGGCATCCTTTCATGTCTCCCTGTTTTGGGACAGTCGCCAGGATAGCGAAGAAAAACAGGACCACACGTGTCATCTGCATCTTCGACAATGTGATTCCTCATGAAAAAAGTCTGATTGACAGGATTCTTACAAATTACTTTGTGAGGAGTATCGACGGTGCGATTGTAATGTCGCGGAGCGTGCTTGAAGATCTTAAGACTTTCAGGGTGAATATCCCGGTTACATATAACCCTCATCCTTTATATGATAATTATGGTTCAAAAATTCCCCGTGAGGAGGCTTTGCATAAACTCTCTTTACCGGATGGAAATTCATATCTGCTTTTTTTTGGATTTATAAGAGCCTATAAAGGTCTGGATCTGCTTCTTGAGGCTTTTGCAGATGAGCGGCTGAGGGATATGAAATTAAAACTGATCGTTGCCGGTGAGTTCTACGAAAATTCGCAGCCTTACATGGAACTTGTCCGGAGAAACAATATTGGTAAGGATGTGATAATTTTTGACCGTTTCATCAATGAGGATGAAGTCTCTCTGTTTTTCAGCGCTGCTGATCTGATTGTTCAGCCATACCGGAGTGCCACGCAGAGCGGGGTAACCCAGATTGCATATCATTTCGATAAGCCGATGCTGGTAACAGATGTCGGAGGGTTAAGCGAGATCGTCGCTGACGGCAAATGCGGTTATGTAGTCAGACCGGATGCCGGATCTGTAGCTGATGCAATATTTGATTTCTTTAATAATAACAGATTCGATGAGTTTTCGGATGGAGTAAAAGAGGAAAAGGGTAAATTTACATGGGACAGGCTGACCCAGGCGATTACAGATGTTTATAAGACTGCCTGACGCCAGACTGCCTGTCGCCATTATTAAAAGACTATTAACTTTAAATGTTATGATATATAGGAGCAAAGCCCCATTACGTCTTGGCCTGGCAGGAGGAGGAAGCGACGTCTCACCTTACTCGGACATCTATGGCGGAGCTGTATTAAATGCTACAATCGACCAGTATGCCTGGTGTACTATCGAAGAATCATCGTCAAAGTCAATAGTGATAAACGCAGCCGATCTGAACTGTAAAAAAAGATATCCTTCAACACTAAGTCTGCCACTCGATGGTGAGCTTGACATCCAGAAAGGAGTCTATAACAGGGTAGTTAAGGACTTTAAGATCAAAAAGCCGCTCTCTTTCAGCATGACCACTTATTGCGATGCTCCTCCGGGAAGCGGTCTGGGCTCATCATCAACTATGGTAGTGGCTGTCCTGAAAGCGTTTGCTGAATGGCTTAACCTGCCTCTGGGAGATTATGATATGGCATACCTGGCATACCAGATAGAAAGGATAGATCTCGGATTCAGAGGAGGGAAACAGGATCAGTATGCAGCTACATTCGGAGGTTTTAATTTTATTGAATTCAATAAAGACGACAGGGTGATCGTAAATCCGCTGAGGATGAAAAGATGGATCGTCGATGAGCTTGAAGCATCAATGGTGCTCTTTTATACCGGGGCTTCCAGAACTTCTGATAAGATAATCCGGGAGCAGCAGGAGAATACCACAAAAGGTAAGAATGTACAAATCGAAGCCACACACAGGATTAAGCAGAGTTCATTTGTCATGAAGGAGTATCTTCTTAAAGGCGATGTGATTAATTTTTCAAGGGCACTGGGAAAGGAATGGGAGAATAAAAAGAAGATGGCAGGCTCAATTTCAAATAAGAATATTGAAAAGATATATGCAGCTGCAATCAAATCAGGGGCTTACGGGGGCAAAGTATCAGGAGCCGGCGGCGGAGGATTTATGTTCTTTTCAGTTGATCCGGTTAAAAGAATTTATCTTATAAATACTCTGAATAGTTTCAGCGGTAAAGTATTGAATTTTCACTTCAGCGAAAACGGCTGCCAGGGATGGAAAATAAATGAGAAATGGAAGCAATAATTCTGGCAGGAGGTATGGGAACCCGGCTCCGTGATGTAATTGCGGATCTTCCTAAGCCAATGGCTCCGGTCAATGGTATCCCTTTTCTTTCATATATATTTCAATGGCTGAAAAAATATTCTGTTGAAAAAGCGATCCTCTCCGTCGGATATAAACATGAAAGCATCATGGAGTATTTTGGGGATTCTTACCTCGGGATCGCTGTTGAATATGTTATTGAAGATAAGCCTTTAGGGACCGGGGGGGCAGTGAAATATGCCCTGCAGAGAACTGCAGGTAAGGATATTCTTATAATAAACGGAGATACTTATTTCCCGATAGACCTCAACAGGTTTTACAGGTTACATATTAAATACAATCATTCATTTTCGATAGCGTTGAAACGGATGGAGAATTGTGACCGGTATGGCTCTGTTGAATGCAGGGGAAATACTATCGTAAAATTTAACGAAAAGAAGTTCCGTATAGATTGCCTGATAAACGGTGGTATATATCTGATAAACAGGACTTTTATAGATGGCAAGGATCTGCCGGAGGTCTTTTCGCTTGAAAAAGATCTGATGGAAATTGAAGCCGGCAAATCTGTTTTGAAAGGGATGGAATTCAATGAATTGTTCATTGATATTGGCATTCCTGAAGATTACAAAAGAGCTCAGACACTTCTGAAAAATATTAGATAAGTTAAATGAATAAGGCTCTGTTTATAGATCGCGATGGTGTTATTAATCTGGATAAGGTCCATATTTTCCGAAGTGATGATTTCGAATTTAATGAAGAAATATTCGAAATCTGCAGAAAGTATATTGATGAGGGTTTTATAATTCTTGTAATCACAAACCAGGCCGGTATTGCAAAAGGTCTCTATACTGAAGCTGATTTTATAAAGCTTTCGGATTGGATGGTCAGGCAGTTCAGGAAAAGGAAGATAAAGATCTCAAAAGTTTATCACTGTCCTCACCACCCCGATATTAACGGTCCCTGTGATTGTCGCAAACCCAATCCGGGAATGCTGCTCAGGGCAATAAAGGAGTTCGATCTTGATATCTCAGAATGCGTTCTTATTGGTGATAAAGAGACTGATCTCGAAGCGGGCAGAAGGGCTGGGATTCCGGAAAAAAACCTTTATTTGTATAAGACTGGTGGAAAATAGTTGATAATTTCATTTTTAACCGCAAAGTACACAAAGCAGGCGCAAAGGGCGCAAAGTTAAATCAAAAATTTACCTTATCCTTAATTTGATAGATGTTCCTTTCAGATGAGTTACGATTAATTAATTCGCCAAGGAATCCTGTCAGGAAAAGTATTGACCCGATAATCATTACTGTTAAAGCGATATAAAAATATGGGCTATCGGTGACCAGCGGAGCTCTTAAGTTGTTATGCACAAAAACCAGTTTACGTATACCAAGATATCCAGCCATTACAAATCCGATCAGGAACATCAGAGTGCCCAATAATCCGAAAAGATGCATTGGTCTCTTCCCGAAGCGGCTTATAAAACCGATCGTTAACAGGTCTAAATAACCTTTTACGAACCGGTCCATACCATATTTGGTAACACCGTATTTTCTTGGTTTATGTTCAACAATTTTTTCTCCTATTTTCCTGAAACCGGCTTCTTTGGCCAGCATCGGAATATAACGATGCATTTCGCCAAATACCTCGATGCTCTTTGCCACATCACTCCGGTAAGCTTTCAGTCCGCAGTTGAAGTCGTGCAGCCTGATCCCGGATGACCATCTGGCCGTACCATTATAGATCTTACTTGTGGAGCGTTTAATGAAAGGATCATATCTCTTCTTTTTCCATCCGGAGACCATATCGTATCCATCTTCCTTTATCATCCTGAAAAGCTCCGGGATCTCGTCAGGATTGTCCTGAAGATCTGAATCCATTGTTATCACAACGTCTCCTGCTGCTTCGCTGAAACCTGTATGAATAGCAGCTGCTTTACCGTAATTACGCCTGAACCGGATACCTTTAATGAATCGGTTGTTTACAGCAAGTCCTTTGATTTTTTCCCAGGATGAGTCTGTACTTCCGTCGTCAATGAATAAGATTTCAAAAGAGAGTCCTGCCCCTGTGCACACTTTTTCAATCCATCCGGAAAGTTCCGGAACAGATTCTTCTTCATTATAAACAGGGATAACGACAGACAGATCCATCAGTTTTGATTCAGGTTATTTTTCCGTGGAGTCGATAAGCGGGTTACCCTCTTTACGGACGAAAGCTGCAACCAGAAGCGACATGATCAATCCCTGGAACATTGAACCGAAAATGCTGATCCCGGAAATAAAAGCCGGTTTCATCAATTTTTGCTGAACCGCCATACTGGTATCAATCTGTGACTGTGAGAGTCCCCTTTCAAGCAGCTGTTCTTCAGTGCCGGCAAGCATCTTATCGATCAGGTTTGGATCTATAAAAGCAAACAGGATATAGCTGAAAACCGCAATGATAATGCTATAGTAAAGAAAGATTATTATCCCTGCTCCGAGCGCCTGCCCGAAAGTGATCATGCCGTGCATGTAATTAGCACGGTACGATTTAACGAGATAGAACAGGACAACTATCTGAACAAGAATGAAGATATATCCCTGGGTTTTATTCAGGGAAAGGTCAAGAAAATACATAACCAGAGAATAAACAATCCCGATAAGTCCAAGTATTAAACCGTTAGTCAGATTTGCCTTCCAGACATTAACGTTTTGTTCCATTTTTTAAGTTATTAGAGTTTATAAATATGATCTGCTTCAACAAATATAGTGTAAAAATGACAAAGACTATTTTCGGTAATCGGGAATATTATTTTGTATGCTCTTTAAAAAGTACTATTTTTGCACGGGGTAAGTCTTATACGACCAGCTCCTGCTGAACTCCCCCAGGATCGGAAGGTAGCAAGGGTAGGCAGTTGTAGCGGTGCGATATAAGTAGCTTACCCTTTTTTTTAAGCTAAACGATACTGCATGCTTCTCCGCATTTACCCTGAAAATCCAAACGGAAAACAAATCCGGACCGTAGTGGATGTTCTCGCATCAGATGGTATAGTTATCTATCCGACTGATACAATCTATGCAATGGGATGCGATATTAAAGCAAACAAGACAATTGAAGAGATTGCAAAATATAAAGGACTGAATCCGAGAAACCCTGACATGTCGCTGATCTTTCATGATATGAGTCAGCTTTCGGAATATACTATTATAAGGGACAACACCATTTTCAAGCTGTTAAAACGTAACCTTCCCGGTCCCTTCACATTCATTGTGCAGGCTAATAATCAGATTCCGAAATTGTTCAAGAATAAGAAGAAAACAGTGGGGATAAGGATCCCTGACAATAATATTTTACTTGAAATCATCAGAGGGCTCGGTCGCCCTATTATAACAACATCAATTCACGATCCTGACGAAATAATTGAATACATAACCGATCCTGAGCTGATCTATGAAAAATACAGGGATTTTGTAGACATGGTCGTAGATGGCGGATATGGTAAAAATGAAGCATCAACAATCGTCGATTGTACAGGTGCAGAGATAGAGATCGTAAGGCAGGGTTTAGGTATACTTGAATGGTGATCCAGAAATCAGCGACGATAGAAACTCCTGTTAAAAAGGATCAGGACCGAAAAGAGCTCCAGCCTGCCGAGAAACATTAAAAAAGCAAAGAACATTTTGCCTGCCATCGGGGCAGAAGTATAAGTATTGAATGGTCCGAAAGAACCCAGCGCAGGACCTATATTCCCCAACAATGCTGCAGAAGTACTGAACGATGTGATCAGATCATAATCCATGAATGAGATCACAAGTGCGCTTATACATATCACCATGAAATATATAGTAATGTAAACCAGCAGGTTATAAACCAGACTCTGCGGGACTATTTTATGATCGATCTGGACAGGAATTACGGCATTCGGATGAACCATTCTTCTCAGTTCCTGTCGTGTGTTCTTTGTAGCTACAAGGAGTCGGATCATTTTTAAACTGCCACTGGCTGACCCTGATGTACCCCCGCTAAACATGAGAAAAAAGAGAATTATCACCATAAAACCGCCCCAGAAAGTGTAGTTTGTATTATAGAAGCCTGTTGTGGTAATTATCGAGATGATATGAAAAGAGCTTTGGAGAATAGCTTTTCCTGCCGGGAAAACAGAATTATGCCAGAGAATAAAAGATCCGATGATGATAAATAAAACGCATATTACAGCATAAAAAACGAATTCGCTATTGCCTATTATCTTTTTAAAATTCAGCTTCCCTCCAAAATATAGCAGTGCCATATTTGTACCGGCTAAGAACATGAAAATAGTCAGGACAACAAGGATGAAGGGAGAACTGAAGGTAGCTACACTATTGTTGTGAGTTGAGAACCCTCCTGTCGACATCGTAGTAAATGAATGGCATACAGCATCAAATATATTCATTCCTCCGGCCACAAGCAGCAACGATTCTGCCAGTGTTAATATCGCATAGATTGTGATCAGCCGTTTTGAAGCTTCCTTTGTCCTTGGATGTATTTTATCAGTTGTCTGACCTGTGAAGTCGGTTATTGTCAGCTGAATATTTATAGTCTTTACAACCGGCAGCAACGAAAGAGAGATCAGGATAAATCCTACTCCCCCAACCCACTGGGTCGCGCTCCTCCAGAAAAGTATCCCATGTGTCTGTGTATCAATGTTCGTCAGGATTGTAGCTCCGGTTGTTGTAAAACCTGACATGGATTCAAAAAATGCATCCCCGAAATTTCTGATCGTTCCGCTGAACAAGTATGGTAAAGTGCCAAAAAGAGTCATTATGAGCCATATCCCGGGAACAATAATATATCCTTCCTTTTTTCCGTAAAGCTTTTCTTCTTTCCTCAGAGGAGTATAGACCAGGATCCCGGTCACAATAGTTATTATGGCAGATAACAATATTGAGGCGGGTTCTTTGTAATAAAAAGAAACAGCCGCAGAAAGCAGCATGAATATACCTTCTATTATAAGGACAAGGCTGAAAAACCTTGCGATGATCCTGAAATTAAACATACCTTATCAGGTAAAGAATTTTGTCAGTCGGTCGTATGCTGATGGTAAGGTAAATACAACAACTTTATCATTGGCTTTTATAATAGTGTCCCCGGTGGCTATAAACGGAACACCATCTCTTGTACCGCCACCCACGATCGCATCCTTGGGGAAGTCCATGCTCCTGAGTGTTCCTCTTGTTATTTTGGCATCCTGCGGAACAGTAAACTCAATTACCTCGGCGTCAGTTCCTGCCATGAATTTTACCTGTGTCATGTTCAGGTTGCTCGTGTGCCTGAATATCCTGCTTGCTGCAGAAATTTTCTTATTGATTATTGTGTCGATACCTGAATTCTCAGCAAGGTGGATGTATTCTATATTTTCTACCTCGGCAATTGTCTTTTTTACCCCCATCTTTTTAGCGAGAAGACATGACAGAATATTTGTTTCTGAATTACCGGTCACTGCAACAAAAACATCGATTCCTGAAATACCTTCCTGTTCAAGAAGCTCAATATTCCGGCCATCGCCGTTAATGATGAGGGTATTGTCAAGGAACTCTGCCAGGTCCTCGCATCTTTGAGGATCTGAGTCAATAAGTTTTACAACACAGTTCTTCTGCATATAAAAAGCAACATGCTTTCCTATCCTGCTTCCTCCCAGTATCATAATACTCTTTGTCTCAAAGCTCTCTTTTCCTGATGTCTTCATCATCTCATCGATACCTTCGTGAGTTGAGATGACATAAACCATATCGCCCAGTCTGAAATGTTCTTTACCTCTTGGAATGATCGTCTTGTCATCCCTCTTGATCGCGACAGCTCTGTACTTGTCGGTTTTATTTGTAATGGATATTTCTTCCAGGCTTTTATTGAGTATCGGAGCATTCTTATCAAGTTTCTGGACGAACATTGAAAGCTTGCCTCCCGAAAACTCCATATACTCAGTCGCCCCTGTCTCCTGAAGAAGCATCAGCACCTCCCTTGCTGCAATCAGCTCGGGATAGATAAGGGAATCAATGCCAAGGGCTTTGAAAAACTCAAGCGAGGTGTGTTCGAGATAATCGAGGTTATCAATCCGGGCGATTGTCTTAAGAGCACCAAACCGTTTGGCAAGGATTGATGCAGTTATGTTTGTATCTTCAGAATGGGTGACTGCAATGAAAAGATCCGTTTTCTTCTGAAGAGCATCCTGGAGGATCCTAAGTGAGGTGGCTGAACCGTGAAACGTAAGAACATCAAGTGATGATTCAATAGGTTTAAGCCTTTCGTCATCGGGATCAATAAGAATAATTTCATGGTTCTCATTCGACAACATTTTGGCCAGATGAGTCCCTACTTCACCAGCTCCGGCAATTATTATTCTCATAAAAATTAACTGAAAAAACAGCTCAAAATAAGAGATAAATATGTTAATACTCAAGTTTTTTCACAGATTTCTTTTTCCCGGTTTTCATAGCTTCATATAAAACGCCCCTTCTTTTCTGACAAAATGCACCCGGGCGCCAGATCTGAGAGTCGCCGGGAACCTGAATGATGCTGATGCTCCCGATCCGATGATAAATTCTTTAACTGTTCCGCTATCCTGGAAATTCTTTTCAATTACAGGTCTGTTACCGGTTAAAATGACAAAGTCGGGAGAGGCGCTTTTAAGCAGGACATTGCTGAGTGTTTGCGTTATCAGGATTTTGTAATCGCCAGCTTTCAGAAGAGAGGGATTGCCTAAGGGATTCCACTCTTCTTTAAGATCAACAACCGAGCAATGCCTTGTTATCTCTCTTGATTTAATGGAATCGGAATAAACATTAAGTATCCTGCCGGTCCTGATCCCAACTGTGGTTGATCCGATTGTATTATAGACAATCAGCTCATTGGTCTTTTTTGTATTCAGATCAATTATTGCAGATGCAGAGATGAAGGCAAGGAACGCTGTTGCAGGCAGAAGAAATGAAACAGTTTTTCTGTTCAGAAGGTAGTGTGTAAGAAGGAATATCGCTATTGTCAGGAGAATGCATTCAATAGTTGTAGTTCCAATATTTTCAATTGTTGAAAGGGGTAATGATGCAGCTTTTTCAGTAAGTAATTCAGTCAATCCCGTGAGAAAGCTGAGTACCTTTGCAAGTATATGCGAAAGAAAATATATCGGGAAGGTAAGTGGAACAATACACCCGATAATGATAACGAGGGATGACAGAGGTACTATAATAATATTCGACAGGATAAACCATGTCGGAAATCTGTTGAAAAGCATTATTGTAAGCGGAAGTGTTCCTGCCTGGGCGATAATTGTAACGGCTGCCGATTGCCAAATCATGTCAGGGATCCTGTGACTGAACCTGAGCTTTAAATAGAAATCCCTGTAAAAACAGATTATATAGATCACGGCTGCATAGGAGAGGAGGAATCCTGCATCAAATATCACCGAAGGTCTGATGAGTATAAGAACAAATGCTGAGGCAAGTACTGAATTTATTCCGTTGACCGGTCTTTTCATAATATTCCCTGCCTGGAGGAATGAAAACATAAGCGTAGCTCTGAGCACAGAGGGTGTCAGTCCGGTCACAAAAGCGAACATCCATAAAAACAAGATCGTAATGATCACTCTGAGTGAGTTTAATTTTCCTTTCAGGAAGAAAAGCATTCTGAAGATAAACAGGCTCAGGATAACAGCATGAAGACCTGATACTGCCATTATATGCATTACTCCTGCTTTAATGAAAGACTGTTTCTGTTCCTGGTCAAGCATACTCTTCTGTCCGAGAGTGATAGCGGCGACAAGAGCAAGCCTTTCTCCGCTTATACCTCGCTCCCTGAACATCCCTATGATTCTTTCCCTGATTATCAATGCACTGTGAACCAGCTTTCTATGCTCCGGAGTTATATGTGCGACAATGTCTGTACTATCGGTGAAGCCATAATATTTAATACCATGATTTTCCATGTAAAACCTGTAATCAAACTCATAAGGATTTCCCCTGCTTGTTATTTCGACAGGTGAACATCTTATGCTCATCCTGTCGCCGGGTATAAATGACTTTACTTCAGTACCTTTTCTGTGGTACAACAACAATGATCCCCTTACGGCTGTCAGACTATCAGTAGCCATCCTGCTTTCCATCCTCAGGATCATGCCGAAGGTATTCTCTTTTTCTTCAGGGTAGTCGGAAAGGACTCCTGTGAAGATCGCTTCTTCTGGTTCGAGGACTGAAAGATTTCTTTTCTCTTCAGTATAAAGAAGCAGACCGGATATGAATAATGCCACTGTCAGAGAGAAGCCAAAGACAATATTTGAGAGAGATTTATTAAAAAACAGGCTGATGAAAAAACCGGGAATTATACCTAGAAATGATATGTAAAAGAATAGATTTTCAGGACAGAAAAAGAGACCCGACACTATTCCGGCACATAATGGCAAACCGATCCGGAGAAATGGAATTTCCTTATGTAGCACAGTCCGCAGCGTTAGACTGTACAAAGTTAAGAAAAAGTTTAAAGTGCCTGCAGTTTAGAGTGCCTAAAGTTATTCTTAACTCAAGTCACTTTAGGCACTTTCTTACCTTCTGGCCCGGGAGTATAGTTTTGTATTCAACGTCAAATTTCCCTTTGCTGATAGCAGTGAGTTTGCTTTTGATAAGTCTCTTCCTCAGGGGACCTACCTTGTCGGTAAAAAGAATACCATCCAGATGATCATATTCATGCTGGATGATCCGGGCTTTGTACCCGTTAAAAACTTCATCGTGAAATTCCCAGTTTTCATCAAAATATTCTATCCGGACATGATATTCCCGTTCTACTTCTTCCCTTAGATTGGGAATGCTCAGACACCCTTCCGACATAGGCAGCACTTCCCCGTTTTTCTCAGTTATATGGGCATTGATGAATACTTTTTTAAAACCATCCAGTGAGGGCTCATCTTCAGCAAGCGGAGTCCCGTCGATGACAAATATCCTTATAGATTTTCCAATCTGTGGAGCCGCCAGTCCCATCCCTTCGGAATTATACATAGTTTCAAAGAGATCAGCAATAACTTTCTGCAGATCAGGATAATCCTGGTCGATATCTTCTGCGACCTTTCTCAGTACAGGGTGACCATATATTACGATCGGGTATGTCATGTTCAATCTAAATATCCTTTTTTTTATCGAGAAAAGACTGTAGTATGATTGAAGCGCTTATTTTATCGACCATCGATTTATCCTTCCTCTTTTCTTTTTTAACACCTCCGTTTATCATTGTCCTGAGAGCGATCTGCGAGGTGAACCTTTCATCCACCAGGTGGACCGGTTTATCAGGAAATTGCTTCTTAAGCCTTCTGATAAAAGGGTCAATATATTTAACAGATTCGCTTGGCTTATTGTTCATCTGAACAGGATAACCGATCACAAATTCATCAATCTGTCCGGTCTTCATATAATCGTTGATAAAACGGTCAAATTCCTGTGTATGAACTGTATCAAGCGGAGAAGCAAATAACCTGAGAGGATCCGTAACTGCCAGTCCAACACGTTTTTTGCCATAGTCTATTCCAAGTATCCGTCCCATCGTTTTTTACAGGATGCAAAAATACTAATAATATTTAAAAGGCACAATGGCACAGCGGCATAATGGCACCACGGCGCAACGGCGCAACGGCATAACGGCATAACAGCACAAAGGCGCAACGGCATAACAGCACAAAGGCGCAACGGCATAACGGCATAACGGCACAACGGCATAAAGGCGCAATGGAACAACGGCATAAGAGTGCCCTGTGAAGGCAAATGAACGTACTAATAAGAAATAAAAGAGGGTGCCACTTTTGCGACACCCTCTTTATAAGTTGAACACCTGTTAGTTTGCAGGTGTTTCTATCTTTACTCCGAACTCCATCGCGGCAAGTCTCTTATAGGAATTGTACCGCCATTTTGAGTTTTCCTCGGCAGATTTAAAGAGTATTTCAGCTTCACCCGGGAAGGATTTAATCAGTGATGTATAGCGCACCTCTGAATTAAGGAAAGCCTGGAATTTAGTCCAGTCAGGCTCTTTTGAGTCGAGTGTGAAAGGATTTTTCCCTTCTGCTTCAAGCTGAGGATTATACCTGTAAAGGTGCCAGTAACCGGCTTCGACAGCTGCCTTCTCCTGTGCCTGGGTTTTTCCCATACCATCTATGAGTCCATGACTGATGCATGGAGAATAGGCAATTATCAGGGATGGTCCCGGATAAGCTTCAGCTTCTTTTATAGCTTTCAGGTATTGTGAATTGCTTGAGCCCATTGCAACCTGAGCAACATATACATAACCATAGCTCATAGCCATCTGACCGAGATCTTTTTTGCGGATCTTCTTCCCTGAAGCAGCAAATTTTGCAACAGCTCCTGCAGGAGTCGATTTGGATGCCTGACCACCGGTATTTGAATAAACTTCCGTATCAAGGACAAGGATATTCACATCTTCACCTGTAGCAATTACATGATCAAGACCACCATAACCTATGTCATAAGCCCATCCGTCGCCTCCGAATATCCAATGCGATTTTTTTACAAGATATTGTTTAAGGCTCAGTATCTCTTTTGCTACCTCCGATTTTTCCTTTTCACAGGCAGCAATGACTTTTGGTGAAGCTAACCTTGACGCCACGGCGTTATTCATTCCGGCAAGCCACTCTTCAAATGCAGCTCTGGTTTCGGCATTTACCTGACTTTCTGAAGCCTCTTTCATCCTGAGTGCAATTCTTTCCCTGAGCTTGTTTGAACCAAGCGCTAATCCAAGTCCATACTCGGCATTATCCTCAAACAATGAATTTGCCCATGCAGGTCCATGACCAATTTTATTATGAGAATATGGCGTATTTGGAGCTGTACCACCATAGATTGAAGAACATCCTGTTGCATTAGATACTATCATTCTGTCTCCGAAAAGCTGAGTTATTGCTTTAATATAAGGCGTTTCACCGCATCCCGCGCAAGCTCCCGAGAATTCAAACAGTGGCTGTGAGAACTGGCTGTTCTTAACATTTACGAACTTATCAACGATAGTGTCCTTATAGCCTACTTTCTCATGCATATAAGTCCAGCGTGGTCCTTCAGCAAGCTGTGTCTCAAGAGGTTTCATGATCAATGCTTTATTCTTTGAAGGACAGATATCTGCACAGTTGCTGCATCCGGTGCAGTCGTAAACGCTTACCTGGATTTTAAACCTGTATTGTTTAAGAACACCGGGTATTCCCTGGATAGTTTTTGTTCCTTCGGGAGCATTTGCAGTTTCTTCTTCAGTTAAAAGGAATGGACGGATAGCTGCATGAGGACAAACATATGAACACTGATTACATTGGATACACTCATCCGGCTGCCATTCCGGGACATTAACTGCAATACCTCTTTTTTCGTAGACGGTCGTTCCTGAGGGGAATGTACCATCTTCTCTTCCGACAAATGCACTTACAGGCAGGTCATCGCCTTTCATCATATTGATCGGTTCAGCTATATCACGGATAAAATCAGGAATATTGCGGGTATCCTTTTTCTTCTCGATCTTTAAATCAGCCCATCCCGCAGGGATCTCAACCTTTACAACTTCAGTTCCTTTGTCAACTGCAGCATTGTTCATGTTGACAACATCTTCACCTTTCTTTCCGTAAGATTTATAGATCGCCTTTTTCATTTCTGATTCAGCTTTCCCATAAGGAATTATGTTGGCCAGCTTAAAGAATGCAGCCTGCATAATTGTATTGGTCCTGTTACCAAGCCCGATCTCTTCAGCAATTTTTGTTGCATTTATAATGTAGAAATTGATCTTATTGACTGCCAAATATTTCTTCATATGATCGGGAAGCTTCTCTTTTGTCTCTTCAGCATCCCAGATTGAATTCAGAAGGAATGTACCGCCATCTTTAAGACCTTTGAGCATATCATATTTATCAAGGTATGACGGAACATGGCAAGCAACAAAATCCGGAGTATTTACCAGATAAGGCGAACGTATTGGTGAGTCTCCGAAACGGAGGTGTGAAGTTGTTATACCTCCTGATTTCTTTGAATCATATGCAAAGTATGCCTGACAATATTTATCTGTTGTATCACCGATTATCTTGATTGAGTTTTTATTTGCCCCAACTGTCCCGTCTGAACCAAGTCCGTAAAACTTAGCCGAATATGTTCCCGGAAGAGCAACATGGATTTCAGGAAGTATCGGCAATGATGTAAAAGTTACATCATCAACAATACCTACAGTAAACTGATTTTTAGGTTCTTTCAGTTTCATATTTTCAAAAACTGAAAGTACTTGTGATGGAGTTGTATCTTTTGAGCTCAGTCCGTAGCGGCCTCCGACGATTACAGGTCTTTCTGCCCTGTTGTAGAACAGATCCTTAATATCAAGATAGAGAGGTTCACCTGGTGCTCCGGGTTCTTTTGTCCTGTCCAGAACAGTAATCTTCTTTACTGATTTCGGGAATGCATTAAAGAAGTATTTTGAAGAGAAGGGACGGTAAAGATGAACGCTTATGAGGCCGGCTTTTTCACCTCTGGCCTGTAAATAATCAATTACTTCTTTTGTTGTATCAGTGATCGAGCCCATTGCTACGATTATATTTTCTGCATCGGGTGCTCCGTAGTAAGTAAATGGCTTATATTCCCTGCCTGTGAGCTTCGATATTTCAGCCATATAATCATTAACCACATCTGGAACAGGTTCATAGAATTTGTTTATCGACTCTTTTGCCTGGAAGAATATATCCGGATTCTGAGCTGTTCCCCTTGTAACAGGATGTTCCGGGTTCATAGCATTGTCACGGAATTTTTTCAGAGCATCTTTATCGAGCAGTTTTTTAAGATCGTCCATCTCAAGCATTTCTATTTTCTGGACTTCAGCTGATGATCTGAAGCCGTCGAAGAAATGAAGGAACGGGATTCTTGTTTTTATAGCACTAAGGTGTGCAACACCTGCCAGGTCCATAATCTCCTGTACACTTCCGCTTGCCAGCAAGGCAAAACCTGTCTGGCGGGTAGCATAGATGTCACTGTGATCACCAAAAATTGATAAAGCGTGAGCTGCAATTGTACGGGCACTTACGTGAAAAACCCCCGGAAGTAATTCAGCTGCAATTTTATACATATTCGGGATCATCAGCAGCAGACCCTGTGAAGCTGTGAAAGTTGAACAGAGAGCACCTGTCTGAAGTGCGCCGTGAAGTGCACCTGCAGCACCTCCTTCAGATTGCATTTCAACAACCTTAACCTGTTCTCCGAAAATGTTTTTCAATCCGTTGGCCGACCATTCGTCAATGTATTCTGCCATTGTTGATGATGGTGTGATAGGATATATGCAAGCGACTTCGCTGAACATATATGCAATGTGCGATGCGGCCTGGTTACCGTCGCATGTTATAAATTTTTTTGTTCCCATTGTGATATATAAATAAATAAGTGATTAATTGTTATTTAATTAACAGTATGCAAATTTAAAAATAATTCAGATTGTATGTTTATCCACCGTTCATTGAGACCAGGAACTCTTCGTTCGATTTGGCCTGCAGAAGCCTGTCGCGCAGAAACTCCATAGCTTCAAGTGCGTTCATATCGGCAAGGTAATTACGCAGAACCCATATCTTCTGCATGATGCTCTTGTTAAGCAGAAGATCTTCGCGACGGGTGCTTGAGGCTGGTATGTCGATTGACGGGAATATTCTTCTGTTGGAGAGTTTGCGATCGAGCTGGAGCTCCATGTTGCCTGTACCTTTGAATTCCTCAAAGATCACATCATCCATTTTTGATCCTGTTTCAGTCAGTGCGGTTGCAAGTATAGTAAGAGAGCCTCCATTTTCAATATTACGGGCAGCACCGAAAAATCTTTTGGGCTTATGAAGTGCATTTGAATCAACACCTCCTGACAGGACTTTTCCTGAGGCCGGTGCAGTAGTGTTAAAAGCCCTGGCAAGTCTTGTAATTGAGTCGAGAAGGATAACAACATCATGCCCGCACTCAACAAGTCTTTTTGCTTTTTCAAGAACAATATTGGCAACACGGCAATGACGTTCAGCCGGTTCATCAAATGTTGATGCGATAACTTCGGCTTTTACATTACGGGCCATATCAGTAACCTCTTCAGGTCTCTCATCAATAAGCAAAATCATAAGGTAAGCTTCCGGATGATATTTTGCTATTGCATTTGCAATTTCCTGAAGCAGAATAGTTTTTCCGGTCTTTGGCTGCGCAACAATAAGTCCGCGCTGCCCTTTGCCGATAGGTGTGAACATATCGATAACTCTTACTGAAAGCGTTCCTTCGCCCGGCTGGCATAAGGTGAATTTTTCGTTCGGGAAAAGAGGAGTGAGAAAATCAAAGGGAACCCTGTCCCTGATAAAATCAGGACTTCTTCCATTTATTTCATCTACCTTGATAAGAGGAAAATACTTTTCTCCTTCTTTAGGAGGGCGGATCGTCCCTTTAATAGTGTCTCCTGTTTTAAGGCCAAAAAGCTTGATCTGTGACTGTGATACGTAAATATCATCAGGTGAGTTGAGGTAGTTATAATCGGCAGATCTCAGGAATCCATATCCGTCAGGCATAATCTCAAGCACACCTGTATTATATATTATTCCTTCAAACTCATAAGGTCTCTCTCTCTTTTCTTCTTTAACAGGGATCACTTCAGGAACTACGATTGGCTCCACAATTATTTCTCTCTGATAAAGCTCTTCGGCAGGTTTGATATCTTCGATCGGACTGTCGCCGCTAATAAGCGGGGCAGATCTATCCTCAATAGATTCAGGTACTGATTCCGGCACAGATTCAGGTATAGAATCATGTACAGATTCCGGCACAGATTCAGGAACTGTTTCAGGGATTCTCTGATCACTTTCATTATCCTTACGTCTGTCGAATACAATGCTCAGTTCTTTCCTTTCTATTTCCTTATTATCATTTATCCAGACAGGTTCTTTCTCCTCTTCGGTTGCAACCGGTTGTAACGGTTTAAACAAATCAGGTTTCTCTTCGATTCTCTCGGAACTCTTTACAGGTTCTGGTCTCTCTTCCACTGATGAATTATCCCTTTTAAGATCATCGGGAGAGACCGAAATGACTGACTCAGGCTGGCGGTTAATAATAGGCTTGCTTGTCCTTGGCCTTTTGCCGCGTCTTTGTCCATGATCACGGTCCTGGTTGTATTTTTCGTCAGTCAACCGGATTATGTCATTAGTTTTTCTGACGGCACTTTTTTTCTCAGTGGCTTCAATTGCTTGCTGGTCAAGTATTTTATATACAAGATCCTGCTTCTTTAAAGTTTCAGCTCTTTTGATATTAAGTTCCTTTGCAATTTCCCTTAACTCAGGAAGGAGCTTTTTACTCAACTCAAGAATGTCGTACATCTTTTAATAATAAATGAAAAATAAGAGATCTTTATGATTTTGTTTTTGGAAATCCGGGTCAGAATATGATGATTAGCCCGACGGATTATGCAACATTAATATAACACTAACTAAAAACCGGTGCAATAATAAAAAAAAATGATTAATTATTTCCTGTTAAATATTATTAAAATGCAACGGAATTTTATCAAATTAATTAATAATTTGATACTCAAGCATGTAAAATAAAACTGCAAGATACGAAGAAAACTAATATTTAGCAAAAAAAAATCAGTATGTAATGTCGCAGGCGTCTCTTTTTTTATTAAAATTGTATCTATTGCCCTAAAATTCTTTGAAAATTAAACCTGGCCTGTAAATGCGTCAGTTAAAGATTACAAAACAGGTTACTAACCGTGACACTCCTTCTCTTGATAAATATCTTCAGGAGATAGGAAGAGTCGACCTTATATCGCCTGAAGATGAGGTAATCCTTGCCCGGAAGATAAAATCGGGAGATTCTGACGCTCTTGGGAAGCTGGTTCAGGCAAACCTGCGCTTTGTAGTTTCAGTGGCAAAGCAATATCAAAATCAGGGGATGAGTCTTCCTGACCTTATAAATGAAGGTAACCTTGGTCTGATGAAGGCGGCTCAGCGTTTTGATGAGACACGTGGCTTTAAATTCATTTCATATGCCGTCTGGTGGATACGTCAGGCGATCCTTCAGTCTCTCGCGGAACAGGCAAGAATTGTAAGACTGCCGGTAAACAAGATAGGATCTATAAACAGGATCAACAGGGCTTTCGCAAGGCTCGAACAGGAATATGAGCGCGAACCCTCCTCACAGGAAATAGCCGATATGCTTGAGATAATTCCGGAAGATGTAAAGGAGGGTCTCAGAACAAACGGACGGACAGTAAGTATGGATGCCCCTATCAGCACTGAGGAAGATAATAATATGTATGATGTTCTTCAGAGTAACGATGCTCCAAGTCCGGATAAGAACCTGATAAACGAATCACTTGCCTATGAGATTGAGCGTGCTCTCAGTACACTTTCACCCCGTGAAGCAAAAGTGCTGAAGCTATACTTTGGCCTCGGTATGAAACATCCGTTCACCCTCGAAGAGATAGGCGAGGAGCTGAATCTGACCAGAGAACGTGTTCGTCAGATAAAAGAAAAAGCAATTAAAAGGATCCAGTTTACTACCAGATGCAGGATACTGAAAACGTATCTGGGATGACTTTTTGTTTTTATCTTTGTTCAAAACAATCCCTGATGAATCATCTTGTTTCTCCTTCAATTCTTTCTGCCGATTTCGGTAATCTGGCTAAAGAAGTCTCGATGGTCAATGACAGTGTAGCCGATTGGATTCATTGCGATATTATGGACGGAGTATTTGTTCCAAACATCTCATTTGGTTTCCCGGTTGTAGAATATTTAAAGAAAAATTCTGTCAAACCTCTCGATGTTCACCTCATGACGGTCGATCCTGACAGGTATATCTCACGTTGGAAAGAGGCTGGAGCAGATATCCTCACAGTGCAGTATGAAGCCTGTATCCATCTTCACAGGACAGTCTCGGAAATTCGTAATCACGGGATGAAAGCGAGCGTGGCTGTAAATCCTCATACCACTATATCGCTGCTTAAAAATATTCTGCCTTATATTGATATGGTTCTCATTATGACTGTCAATCCGGGCTTTGGTGGACAATCTTTTATAATGGAATGCTACAATAAGATCTCGGAATTACGGAGAATGATAGATGATGGTGGACATAAGGTATTGATCCAGGTGGATGGGGGAGTTGATACAGAAAATGCCGCGAAGCTTGTCAGAACAGGTGTTAATGTTCTGGTTGCCGGAAACACAATTTTCAGTTCAGAAGATCCTGCAGGGACAATCATGAGACTGAAAAATCCGGAGAAAATCTGATACTGATTCTCTGTCCCCGGCAATAACCACAGGTTTTAGTTTGATTATCAATTATATAAAATAACTTGTCAAAATAATTCCTGCTGTAGACAATAATAAACAATTTATTGCTTTTATTTGTTAGAGTATTATGATTTCTGGTTTGAACGGGTATGCACACAGGAATTATTAATAAATAATTAAGTTCTGGCATAAAGATTGTTTTTAGAGTGAAAAGCTTATTTTTGTATTTTAAATATTTAAATCTCAGTATGAAAAAAATTGCTGCTATACTTATTCTGACATTTGTCACTGCTTTAGTTATCAGTTCCTGCAACAGGGAAGTATGCCCGGCATACAGCAAGGCTGAAACTGAAAAACCAGTCCAGGTTGTCTGAAATCAGAGTATTAACTCTCTCCATACTGATTATAAGTTAGCCAGGTTATGAAAAAGCTGCTTATAATAGCATTTCCGGCTTTATTTGGGGTTTTATCACTTCATGCACAGGGTGATCTTGATGAACAGCAGAAAGTATTCTTCCGTAATGAGCGATCATTTGGGGTACTTCTTAATTCTGATGGCCTCGGATTAAGTTATCGTGAGGGCAAGAGAATAGATTATCTCAACAAGAAATTTTTTGAGATAGATGTGGGAACGCTGAAACATCCTAAAGAGTATAAAGTCAGTAACCCTTATACACAGGGAACCGGGCAATTTGTTTTTGGCAAGCTTAATTCGGTGTTTTTTCTCCGGGGAGGGATAGGACGTCAACATGAGATCTTTAAAAAAATGGATCTCGGAGGGATCTCGGTAAGGTACTTTTACTCAGGTGGACCGTCAATAGCTCTGTATAAACCTATATATTATCAGGTCTTATATCCGATCGGACTGAACTACTATGAGATAAGGGAAGAAAAGTTCGAAGTTTCTATTCATGATCCATCAGATATATATAGTAAAGCTGCTTTCACAAAAGGATTAAATGAGACAAAGGCTCTCCCGGGAATATATGCTAAAGGTGGTTTCAGCTTTGAGTACAGCAGACAGGATAAAGTACTCCATGCTATTGAACTCGGGGCCCAGATAAATGCCTTTCCAAAGAAAATACCGATAATGTCCAGCCCTGACAATAAAGCGATATTTTTCTCATTGTTCGTCAGCTACCGGTTTGGCATCATCGTAGATCCTCTTAATCCCGAAGAGACAAAAATCAGAAATCTCTTCAGAAGGAGATCTCAGTAATTGATCCAAATCTTTGCTTAAAAGCAATATTCTTATACACAATTATAGATTTAAGTTTTTTAACCACGGGGTTGCACTGAGTTTTCACCAGGTTTCACTGTTTTGAACCCCGCGTTCCCCGTGATCAATTTGTTGGAACTAAGTGGTTTAAAGGAAAAATTATTTTAATGCAGATGTGTATAGTGTGTTGTGCTTGCAGGTTTTACGGAAATTATTATTTTTGTGACGCGATTATTAACCATAATTAAATAGAAGTATGTCAAAAATTAAAGTAGCTATTAACGGTTTTGGCAGGATTGGCCGCAACGTCTTCAAGATGGCTCAGGAGAGAGAGGATATGGATATTATTGGTATAAATGATATTACCGATACCAAAACTCTTGCTCATCTGCTGAAATATGATTCAACACAGGGCAAATATCCGGGAGTCACATTTGATGCTGAGAATATTATCATAAACGGAGATAAGGTCAAGGTAACTGCTGAGAAGAATCCGGCAAATATCCCGTGGAAAGAAAAACCTGATGTTGTGATCGAATCAACAGGTGTATTTACATCCAGGGAGAGTCCAAAAGGTGGTTATGGCGATCACCTGAAGAATGGTGCGAAGAAGGTACTGCTTACAGTTCCCGCAAAAGATGAGATTGATGCAATGATCGTTATTGGTGTTAATGAGGACCACCTGAAACCTGAACATCAGTGTGTATCTAACGCTTCATGTACAACAAACTGTCTGGCACCTGTTGCTAAGGTTCTCAACGATGCCTTTGGAATTGAAATCGGATACATGACAACAATTCACTCATATACAAACGATCAGAGAATACTCGATCTCCCTCACAAAGATCTTCGTCGTGCAAGATCAGCCGCTCTGTCGCAGATACCAACAACAACCGGTGCTGCAAAAGCAGTTGGCAAAGTTATTCCTGCACTTAAAGGTAAGCTGGATGGGATCTCCGTAAGGGTTCCGACTCCAACAGGTTCACTTGTTGATCTTGTTGCAGTTCTGAAGAAAGAGGTCACAAAAGAAGAGATTAATGCTGCGATGAAAAAAGCTGCTGAAGGTCCGATGAAAGGGATCCTTGAATATTGCGAAGATCCAATCGTATCAGTCGATGTTATTCATACAACTGCTTCAGCAATATTTGATTCACTCAGCACAATGGTGAATGGAAAGATGGTAAAAGTACTTGCATGGTACGATAATGAATGGGGTTATTCATGCAGGGTGGTGGATCTGATCCCCCTCCTGATGAAATAGAATTCAATTAACATATTATTGTATGGGCGTTGCATGCAACGCCCTTACTGTTTTATAACCAATCCAACGCCCCTGCTGTATTCTTATACCCATGCAACGCCCCTGCCTGTTTTATACTATCATCTCAATCTCCAGAGGAATACCTGCTGTGTCGCGGTAGTGTTCCCCCAGCTCAAGCATAGCTTCATCATCCTCCTCATAAAGCCATTTCATCTTTACTGTTCTTCCTGTTCGTCCCAGTCCGGTCAGTTTTTTAAGTATTTCATACAGGTATTTTGATGATCCGCTATTTATGTATTCGAGTTGTATAGATATGCTCAGCGTATTGGTTTTTTCAAAATGTGAAGTGATCCATTCATCCAGCCGTCTGAATATCAACTCAGGATTTTCAGGAATAGAACGCCCGATAAGCTCCAGCATATTGGTCTCGGGATAATAGTAAATACCCGGACAATTTTTTAGTGCTTCCTGAATTACATGTTTTTCCATATACAACTATATTTATTCATATCTCAAAGCTTCTATAGGATCTATACTTGCAGCTTTTAGCGCAGGAGCATAACCTGATACAACCCCAACGATGAAACATACTACTATTCCCATGATTACCCATATCCATGGTATGACAAAACTTGATTTCAGCATTGATGATACAATATTTCCGATGAGGATACCAAGAATTATACCAAATATCCCGCCGAGTTGTCCTATCAGTATTGATTCAAAAAGAAACTGATTCTTAATTGTCCTGGGCTTAGCTCCGATAGCCTTTCTTACGCCAATTTCTCTTGTACGTTCTGTGACTGAAACAAGCATAATATTCATCAGTCCGACGGCTGCTCCGAATAATGTAACCATACCTATTAATGTGGCTGCCAGAGTAATATATTTGATATTCTTAAGGAGCAACTCGACAATATTATCGCTTTTTGTAACATTAAAATCCGATTCATCCTTCGGGTTCAGATTGCGTACTATTCTGAATATAGATTCGGCTTCTCCGGTCATCATATCGAGATTGGCGGCATTGAGTGGCATTACATTTATGCTGAAATTCATGTTGGGGCGGGAGAAATATTGTCTTGCTGTTGTGACCGGCATGAGGCATATATTATCACCGCTTGTCAGACTGGTGCCTTTGCTTTTGAGTACCCCGGCAACCTGGAGTTTAAGCCCTGCAACAGAAACTTCTTTTCCTATCGGATCAAGATCGGTCGGAAAAAGATCTTTGGCTATTTCAGATCCAAGCAACACAAGTCTTCGGTTATTCTGAAGCTCATCTGAAGCAAAGCTTCTTCCCAGCTCAATTTCATAACCCGATACAGCAAGATAGTTTTCATCGACACCTACCAGACTAACATTGGGATTGGTCTCTTCCGATTCATACTTGACAGTTGCAAGACTGGATGCATTAAATGATACTGAAACCCATGCCGGTTCGGTGAATCTCGATTTGAACTCCATAGCCTCTTTGTACGAGATCCTTGAGAAGTTCTTTGCCCGCACCCTGTCATTCCCGATCTGAATGTTCAATCCCCTGGAACTTATTGTGAAAGAGTTGGCGCCCATCAGAGTAAACTGATCTGTAAGGGAATTCTTGATAGCATCAATCGCTGTGAGGATACCAACCAGTGCCATAATCCCGAATGCAATAATGCATATGGTCAGTATTGTCCTGACCCTGTTTGAACGGATAGCCCTGATAGCAATTCTCAGATTCTCTTTGATGAGACCTACCCTTTTATACCTGCTCTTTGGCTGGGGCATCTTTTAATTCGATTAATAACAAAAAAAATAAAAGTACAATTTTTTTCGGTTCCCCCGAGGATAGATGGCAAAATATAGGGTTTAGATCAGAGACGGTTTTATCGGTTCATTATTCGTATTCAGTTGTTATTCGCCATTGCCAATTCAATATTGTTGAATTTTGAAATCTACGTGGTACATTATCTACACAGTATTCACCGTAGGCGATCCGGTATTGTTGAGGTTTGACCGCTACGCGGTACATTATTACATAATATTCGCCGTAGGCGATCAGGTATTGTAGAATAATATGTTATGACGAATACAAATACCTCGTAGAGGTTCCAGAATATTCCTGAATCCCCTACGGGGAATATATACCATATTGTTAAAAAATACATTCTACAATACCATAACCGCTACGCGGTACATTATTTGAATAATTTTCGCCGCAGACGATACGATATTGTGGAATTTTGGCATTTATGCGGAACATTATTTCGTATAATTCGCCGTAGGCAATCCGATATTGTTGAATTTTGAACCCTACGCGGTATCCTATTACAAAATATTCGCCGTAGGCGATCCGGTATTGTAGAATAATATGTTTTAATGAATATAAATACCTCGTAGAGGTTACAGTGGTTCCAGGTCATCAAAATATTCGAACAAAAACTTAGGATCATAATCTATTTCATTCTCATCAAGAATTGACAAATATTCCTCACGAAATGATCTGTTTTCATGGTGTGATTCCTGATTTTCAATGTATTTGAAAATGTCTCCTATTTGAGCCCGGCTGTAGGTGAATCCTCCATACCCTGCTTGCCAGGAGAACCTGCCAGGGACTAATTTATTCTCATTTATAAAGATTGAGGATCTTCGCTTTATTGCATGCACAGTATCAGATACAGAAATCGAAGGATTCAGACCTAAAAGAATATGGATATGGTCCGAAACACCATTTACAATTATTGATTTGTGTTTCAGCCCTGTAATGATTCCACTAGTGTACTCAAAGATACGTGGACGGATTTTCTTTGACAAAATTGATTCCCTATGGGCAACAGAGAATACGAGTTGCACATACATCTGTGTGAATGTTCCTGGTTTCATAATTATTGATTTTAAAATGCAGCTAATCAAATTTAAGAAGTTCTGGTGAATAATCCTGAATCCTCTACGAGGAAAATATAAATATTGTTATTGATACATTCTACAATACCATAACCGCTACGCGGTACATTATTATATAATATTCGCCGAAGGTGATAAGGTATTGTTGAATTTTGAAACCTACCCGGTATCCTATTGCGTAATATTCGCCGTAGGCGATCAGGTATTGTAGAATAATATGTTATAACGAATACAAATACCTCGTAGAGGTTCCAGAATATTCCTGAATCCCCTACGGGGAATATATAACATATTGTTAATTAATACATTCTACAATACCATAACCGCTACGCGGTACATTAATAATATTCGCAGGAATAATAATTTCGCCG
Organism: uncultured Bacteroidota bacterium; assembly: GCA_963843415.1. Taxonomy (GTDB): domain Bacteria; phylum Bacteroidota; class Bacteroidia; order Bacteroidales; family VadinHA17; genus LD21. The sequence continues at coordinate 1,513,640 of CAWJKD010000002.1, read as the reverse complement.
CAGACGATACGATATTGTGGAATTTTGGCATTTATGCGGAACATTATTTCGTATAATTCGCCGTAGGTGATAGGTATTGTTGAATTTTGAAACCTACCCGGTATCCTATTGCGTAATATTCGCCGTAGGCGATCAGGTATTGTAGAATAATATGTTATAAACGAATACAAATACCTCGTAGAGGTTCCAGAATATTCCTGAATCCCCTACGGGGAATATATAACATATTGTTAATTAATACATTCTACAATACCATAACCGCTACGCGGTATCCTATTACATAATATTCACCGTAGGCAATCCGGTATTGTAGAGGTTAAAAGTAATTTTTTTAAAAAATAATTAAGAATTTAGTTGTATAACTAAAATATTCGTTGTATATTTGTTGAAGGTATGGTTATAAAAAAAATAACCTCCTGAGAAGTTACTGAAAAAGTCCTTAATTTACCCCCAAACACCCTGAGGGTAGGGACTTGAAAATTGTGAGGAATTAAATAAGTCCCTTCTGATGGATTTAGGGATGAAGTGATGAAAGAGAACTTTTAGACAGCTCCGCTACTTTTGAAAGGAGCAGAAAAATTTACAATTAAAATGTTTTTAAAGATGAGAGATCTAACCCGGGCCGAAGAAGAAGTGATGCAGGTGCTATGGAAGATTAAAAAAGGATTCGTCAAGGATATTCTGGAGTATTTCGACGATCCAAAACCTGCATATAATACAATAAGTACAATTGTCCGTATTCTACAGGATAAGGGATTTGTGGACCATAAAGCTTATGGCAGAACCCACGAATATTTTCCTGCAGTGTCTAAGAACGATTATTCCAAATCGCACCTCAGCACCTTTGTAAATGACTATTTCTCAAACTCTTTTGGGAAAATGGTCAGTTTTTTTGCAAAGGAAAACAGAATGTCCGTAAAGGATATGGAGGAGATAATGAGAATTATGGAAAGTGAAGTAAAAAAACAAAAAGCTGAAATATGAACCCGCTGCTCATTTATATAATCAAAGTATCATTTTACATTGCTGCCTTATATTTTATCTATTCCTTTTTCCTCAGCAATGATACAATGTACAAACGTAACAGATATTTTATCCTGATATCAGTCCTGTCAGCTCTGATACTTCCCTTCATCACTATTCAGACAGGCAAACCGCTCAATTTACCATTTTTTGGTAAAACACTTTCAGAAGTACTTGTTACAGGAACAGCCGGATCGCTGCAAGATACGTCCGGAATTAAAGATCTTAACGGATCAGGTATCATATTCAGTGTTTACCTCACAGGGATTCTTCTTTTTGGCGGTAAGCTGATTATCGACCTGTTTGAACTTATAGTCCTGATCCTGAAGGGAAAGAGACATGAGGATCATATAATAAGATTCAGGGGACTTAATACATCCGGGTTTTCAGCTTTCGGCAAGATCTTTATTAATTCAAACCTTCCGGATAAGGATGCCGAAGATATTATACAGCACGAACAAAATCATCTTTCTTACCTCCATTTTTTTGATATAGTTTTTATTGAAGTCGTGATGGTAATCCAATGGTTCAATCCATTTATGCATTTGTTTAACAGGTCTTTACGGGCAGTCCACGAATACCAGGCCGATGAGGGTTGTCTCAATAACGGAATAACCGTTATTTCCTATCAGAGACTTCTGATGAACCAGGTATTCAAATCGAAAATATTTGGTATTACAAACAGCTTTTCAAATCCCACATTAATTAAAAAACGAATGATCATGATGACAAAAAAACGTTCCACAATGATGGCAAACCTCAAATTACTGATGGTTCTGCCGGCAATCGCAATCGTTCTGATTGCGTTTTCCTCCTGCAATGATAAGTCAAAGAACGAATCTGTGCAGATAAATACTGAAAATAAGGTACTTATGGGCGACAAGATCCCGGTTGATGCTCCTCCGCCTCCACCTCCACCTGCACCATATTTAATACAGAAAGGAGATACTGTCTGGAATACTCCCGATATAATGCCACTTTATCCGGGTGGAGATGAAGCACTTTTTCAATTCCTGCTCAAGAATATTAAATACCCTGAAGATGCAAAGAAAAATGGGATACAGGGAAGAGTAATTGTCCAGTTCACTGTAGATCGGGATGGTGATGTCGAAGATGCAAAAGTTATGAAAGGTGTTAACCCTGACCTGGATGCAGAGGCATTAAGAGTTATTAATGAACTTCCTGATTTTGATTCACCAGGAAAAATCAATGGTAAACCGGTCGCTGTTTCTTATGCGGTACCTTTATCATTTCTTTTGCAATAGATTATCAGGAATAGCTATTTTATAATCAACTGACCTTCGAAAGAGGGTCAGTTTTTTATTTTTGGCAATCTGTTCTGGTTTGAAGAAAGTGGATTTGGGGATAATTACCTGAGAGTTGATATTATTCTTAAATTTGTGCCGATCTGATAAAGATGAACCTGAACGATAGATTAAATGCTTTCTCAATACTTGGAGAAATCCTGAGAGATGTTATTTCCGGGAAACCGACAAAATACACATCATCGATGGATCATCTAGTTGAAACCCAGCATCTGAAAAATCCATGGTTCACTCCCGGGAATGTCAGAATGGCAATTAAATCGGTTGCGGAAGAACTCACGCCTGAAAACCTTACAAAATGGACAGATCCTTATTCATCCCTTAATAAGAATTATAAACAGATGAAAGTGGGTGTTATAATGGCCGGTAATATACCTCTTGTAGGCTTCCACGATTGCCTTTCGGTACTTATTACCGGGAATAATCTCATCGCCAAAACAAGCTCAAAAGATCCTGACCTCATACCCTTTTTATGTAACATTCTCTGTGAAATAAATAACCGATTCAGTGATAGAATAAAATTTACAGAGAAAACACTCTCAGGTTTTGATGCCATTATTGCAACTGGTACAGATAACACTTCACGCTATTTTGATTATTACTTTGGAAAGTACCCGAATATTATAAGGAAGAACAGGAACGGTATAGCCATCCTTACAGGAAATGAATCGCCCAGCGAGCTTGAGGAGCTTGGGAAAGATGTCTTTACATATTTCGGACTTGGCTGCAGAAATGTTTCAAAAATCTATATCCCTTCAGGGTATGATCTGTCAGTAATGACTAAAAAATGGAACAACTATTCAGGACTGATCAGGCATGAAAAGTATGCAAACAACTATGACTTCAGTAAAGCTGTTTACCTTGTCAACAAAGAAAAATTTACTGATACAGGTTTCCTGCTGCTCAGGGAATCTTTGGGGTTAGCCTCTCCCTTAGCAGTGCTTCACTTTGAGTATTATAGTTCTGAAGAAGATTTATTAATAAACATAGATAATCTGAAGGATAAAATCCAGTGCATAATCGGACCGGGTTTTATTCCTTTTGGTAAATCGCAGTCGACTGATCTGTGGGATTATGCAGACGGAGTTGATACGATTGAATTTCTTTTAAAAATAAATAGGGCCGGGATATTGTAAAATAAAAAATATTATATTGCACCCTTCGAATGAACAATAGTTATGGTTTACAAATTTGTTGTGTTATCGGATGAGGATGAGTCGTTTGTGAGAGAATTTGAATTCCTTGACTCGCATACTTTAATGGATTTTCATAACATGATCCAGGACGAACTTGAGTTTGATAAATCTCAGATGGCTTCGTTCTATTTAGCTACAGATAACTGGGAGAAAGAAGAAGAATTCACATTATTCGATATGGGCACAGGTTCCTCCACGATGGAAGTTGCTGTACTTGAAGAGATAATCTTCCGGAAGAACCAGAAATTATTGTACGTATTTGACTTTTTCAACGAGAGAGCTTTGTTTGTCGAATATACAGGCGAAGCAAAAGAAGTTGATGGTCGTGAATATCCTTCCTGTACAAATTCGAAAGGGATTCCTCCAAAACAGGTTGTCTTCGGAGCCAGCTCCAGAAAACTTTACAATAATATCGTTGTATCCGACGACGAAGAAGATGAAGATGAACCGGAAGTAGATGATCTTTTCCTTGAGGGAGATGATGAAGAACCGCTGGGCGGTCTTGAAAATGAAGATATCCTGAACGAAGAAGAAGAATAGACTTCGCAGGAAAATCCACATGAAAAATACACTGATAGTCCTTCTTGGTCCGACAGGAGTCGGGAAGACGATTATTTCTATTGAGTTAGCCAGCCATTTCAGATGTGAGATCATTTCAGCAGATTCGCGGCAGTTTTTCAGGGAAATGAAAATCGGAACTGCAGTCCCGTCAGAAGAGCAGCTTACTGAAATTAAACATCACTTCATAGGGTTCATCTCAGTAAAAGATTATTACAGCTCGAACCTTTATGAGAACGATGTACTTCAAATACTCCCCGATATTTTCAAACAAAATAATATTGTCCTGATGACAGGAGGTTCAGGCATGTATATAAATGCTGTCTGCGAAGGTATCGATGAGATACCTGATACTGATTACATTATACGTGAAAAATATAATCAAAAATATAAAGAAGAGGGTATTGAGGGATTGAGGCTCGCACTTAAGCTTCTCGATCCGGAACATTATGAAAAGGTTGATCTGAAAAACCATAAGAGAATTATCAGGGCTCTGGAGATATGCGAAACCACCGGCAGGCCATATTCATCTTTCCTGACAAAGAAGAAGAAGGAGAGAGATTTCAGAATTCTCAAGATAGGAGTGGAGCGTCCGAGAGAAGAGTTGTACGGAAGAATTGACATGAGAGTAGATGAAATGGTTAAAAATGGTCTTGAAGAAGAGGCAAGGGATCTTTTTGATCTGAGAGATATGAATGCTCTTAACAGTGTTGGATATAAAGAGTTCTTTGATTTTTTTGAAGGGAATATAAGCAGAGAGAAAGCTGTTGATTTAATAAAACGGAATACCCGTCGCTTTGCCAAGCGACAAATGACATGGTGGAGCAGAGATAAAGATATAAGATGGTTTAATGCGGATGATTCAACAGAAATAATCAAATATATCGTAGACTCATTATGAAATTATTTTCAACTTTTTTGAGATAGATTTGTTATTCATTCAGCATTAAAATAAAAAGAATGAAGAAAAGTTTTTCAATTACATTAATATTAATTCTGTTTGCCATGAGCAATGAATCTTTATCACAGGAAAAACTTCCTTTTAACGATCTTAATAAAGCTGAATCAGTTGTAATAAACAATAAAGGTACTGAAGCACCTTTTACCGGTAAATACGTAGAAAACAAAGAAAAAGGGACATATATCTGCAAAAAATGCGGAGCCGCTCTTTATCATTCAAGCGCCAAGTTTGAATCGGATTGCGGTTGGCCAAGCTTTGATGATGAGATAAAAGGGGCTGTAAACAGATTTCCCGATGGCGACGGAATGAGAACCGAAATAACCTGCGTTTCCTGCGGTGCTCACCTTGGTCATATATTTACAGGCGAGAGATTTACATCAAAAAATATCCGGCACTGCGTCAACTCGGTATCTCTCGATTTTGTGCCTGCCATTCTCGAAGCCGGCAGGTACGGAACTGCTATTTTTGCAGGAGGATGTTTCTGGGGCGTGGAGTATTTCCTTCAGAAAGCCGCCGGGGTTAAAACTGTGACCTCGGGATATATCGGCGGTCATGTCAGGAATCCTTCATATAAAGAGGTCTGCACTGGTAAGACAGGACATGCCGAGGCTGTCAGGGTGATTTACGATCCTGATAAGACAACTTATGAGACATTGCTGAAGCTTTTTCTTGAGATTCATGATCCCACCCAGGTAGGAGGGCAGGGACCGGATCTGGGAGAACAGTATCGTTCAGAGATTTTCTATCTGAATGATAATCAGAAGGCTATTGCTGAAAAAAACATCGGTATACTTAAAGCCAAAGGCTTGAAAGTAGCAACTGCCGTCACAAAAGCTTCGGAATTCTACAACGCCGAAACCTATCATCAGGATTATTATTTCAATAACGGTAAAATGCCTTATTGTCACGCATATACAAAGCGTTTTTAAATTAGTCTTAAAAAATCTTAAAATTGAAGTATTTATTGCTGGAGCTTTCAGATAATCAGTTAACTTTAGCGGGTAAAATAGATTTCTTACCTGATACATGACTTCAAAAAATAGTAAAGGGAGGACTTCCGTCAACCGAAGGATAAAAGTCTGGTTCTTTTTTTTAGGTGTGATGGTATGCGTAATCCTCCTGGTTTCAGGGAAAAAAGCCCTGAAATATACTTCAACAGACGACTACTGTGCTTCCTGCCATATTCATCCTCTTGCCGATCAAAGCTGGAAACTTTCTACACATTATAATAACGTATCAGGAAGTGTTGTTCATTGCGCTGAATGTCATCTTCCTCCTGAAGGCAAAGGATATCTTTTTGCAAAAGCCAAGACCGGACTCAAGGACCTGTATGGATTCTATTTTAAAGACAGCGCAAGTTTTGACTGGGAAAGGAAGAAGCTTCTTGAATATGCAAAAGGAATTGTTTATGAGGAATCATGTATTAAATGCCATCAGAACCTATATCCATTAACCTTATCTGTTAACGGAGGGAATGCACATCTTCTTTATGAGACTAGCAAAGATCCAGTGAATTGTATAAATTGTCACCTGAACGTCGGCCATTATGATAAGGATGCTGCTCTTCATGCACAAGATACAAGCTTCGGAGTAACAATCACATCAACAGAACCACCTTTCGACTCCGCCACCGTTGTCACTGAATTCAAAGATTTTTCTGAAAACCTTCCGGGCACGAGGGTTTCATTCGAAATGGTTGCTCTGCCGGGCGGAACATTTAATATGGGATCTCCTGAAGATGAATCATTCCGCGATCCTGATGAGGGACCGGTAAGAGAGGTGACATTATCACGGTTCTGGATGGCCAGGACTGAGGTTACGTGGGATGAATACCTGGCATTTTTCAGGGCAACCGGCTCACAGGGAAGAACAGAGGGACAGTCAGTAAGCTCTCAGAAGACTGATGCTATAAGCGGTGCAACACCTCCATGGGGTGCTCCGGACCAGGGATGGGGAAAAGGCTCACGGCCTGCAATAACTATGTCGTGGCATGCGGCAAATACATACTGTAAGTGGCTGTCGCAGGTAACAGGTAAAAAATATCGTCTGCCAACAGAAGCTGAGTGGGAATATGCATGCAGGGCCGGAACCGAAACACCTTACTTCTTTGAAGGTGATCCTAAAAAACTCTCATCTGAAGGATTCCTGAAAAAGCTTCTTGGAACCGATACCACTGCAATTGCCTCACGTGTCGTTTACTTTAAAAACAGTGCTTCCAGGACAGAGGAACCTTCATTCGTAAAACCAAATCCTTTCGGATTGAAGAATATGCCAGGAAACGTTGCAGAGTTCTGTCTGGATTATTATTCACCCGACTTTTATAAAGCTGATTCAACGAGGATTAATCCACGAGGTCCTGCAAGAGGTCCTGAGCATGTTATAAGAGGCGGATCGTTCCGGAGCGATGCAAAAGATGTAAGGAGTGCTGCACGTGACTTTACTAAAACAAAAGCATGGCTGGTGACGGATCCGCAGATGCCCAAGAGTATATGGTGGTATTCAGATTGTATTGACGTAGGGTTCAGGGTAGTGTGCGAGGTGGATACGAACCTGGCAATTAAAGATTGAAGTCCTCCTTCGGTAAAGCTGTGGAGGATAAAAAAAGTTGAATAATTTTTACGATAATGGAGAATATTAACAGAAGGAAATTTCTTGGAAAAACAGCTCTTGCAGGAATTGGGATTGCCGGAGCTGGAGCCATTTTATCATCATGTAAAAGAGCACCGGACAACCAGGAACTTGGTCTGCCTCCAATATTAAGAGGAGCTCCGAAAGGAAAAAAGCTCAGGGCGGCACTTATTGGCACGGGCGACAGAGGGACGGGAGCTGCAATTAATTTCATTAGCGCTGGACCGGACCTTGAGATAGTTGCACTGGCCGATGTGTTCCAGGATAAGATTGAGGCCTGCAGGAAAAGATTTGATTCATTTAATCTCCCGATACCTGAAGAGAATTGCTTTGCCGGTTTCGACGGTTATAAGAAGGTAATGGCACTCCCTGACCTTGATGTTGTATTGCTGTGTACTCCACCCCAATTCAGACCTGATCATTTTCTCGAAGCAGTTTTGACCAATAAGCATGTTTTTATGGAAAAACCCGTGGCAGTTGACCCTGTGGGGATCAGGTCAATTATAACATCTTCGAAAAAAGCCGATGCTGTGGGATTGAATGTGGTAACAGGAACACAGCGGCGTCATCAGGAAGATTATATCGAAACATATAAACTGGTAAAGGACGGAGCAATAGGTACTATTACATCTGCCAAAGCCTTCTGGAACCAGAATCATGTCTGGTTCAGGTTACGTGAGCCCGGATGGAACGATATGGAATATATGATACGAAACTGGAATAACTTCTGTTGGTTATGCGGTGACCACATTCTTGATACACATGTTCATAATATCGACGTGATAAACTGGTTCCTTGGCAAGCATCCTGAAAAAGCGATCGGTTATGGAGGACGTGCAAGAAGAGTGACCGGAGACCAGTATGATTTTTTCAGTGTCGATTTTGATTACGGCAACGGTGTGAGCTCTCACAGCATGTGTCGTCAGGTAGACAGCTGTGCCAACGGTACCGGCGAAATTATAATGGGAACAGAAGGCTATACGAATTGCCAGAATGCTATCTGGGATCTGAAAGGGAATATCAAATGGAAGTTTGAATACCCGAAAGATGAATACGGGAATGCCATGACTCAAACCGAGATCCCTCCGTACGTTCAGGAGCACATGCATCTTGTATATGCGATCAGGACCGGTAATCATGTAAATGAAGCAGAACAGACTGCAATTGCAACACTCACAGCAATAATGGGTCGTACTGCAGCTTATACCGGAAGAGAGATAACCTGGGATGAAATCTTTAAATCGGATATGGACCTCGGTCCTGCAAAAATTGAATTCGGACCTGTCGATATGGTTTTTGAAACGCCAATACCAGGAACACCTATAAATGTTTAGAGAATATACTATATAATATGTTGTACTAATTTCTGTAAAAATGACAAAAAAAACATCAAGAAGAGATTTTGTTAGACGATCTGCGGCTGCCGCCACCGGGGTATTTGTATTCCCGAATATCGTCCGGCCTTCGGCACTGGGGCTTGGTGGTATGTTGCCTCCGAGCGATCGCGTTGTAATCGGATCCATAGGCGTTGGATCACAGGGGATGTCGAATATGCGTGATTTCCTCGAACTGAAAAATGCTGTTCAGTTTGTTGCCGTATGCGATATTGATTCCGATCGCCAATTAAGAGCCAAGGAGATCGTCGATAAGGCTAATGGCAACAAGGATTGCAGTATTTACGGCGATTTCAGGGAGTTTCTCGAGAAAGAAAAACTCGATGCAGTTTCACTGGCAATACCTGATCACTGGCATGGTATGATCTATACCGAGACCATAAATAAAAAAGTGGCTGTATACGGAGAAAAGCCTATCAGCAGGACAATAAAAGATGGTCAAACGATCCTTGCTGCGGCCAGGAAGAATAACACCATATGGCAGACCGGCAGCTGGCAGCGTTCTTTACCAAACTTCCACCGAGGTGCTGAACTTGCAATTAATGGGAGAGCCGGCAAAATTAATTATATTGAGGTCGGTTTGCCTGATGGAGGAAGAGGCGTTGGTACCCCTCCGGTACAGGAAGTTCCGGCAACTATAAACTGGGACATGTGGCTTGGCCCTGCTCCAAAAGTTCCATACCGCGGCACTTGTCACTACCAGTGGCGATGGATTCTCGACTATTCGGGAGGCCAGCTTACCGACTGGACAGGACATCATGTGGATATAGCTAACTGGGGAGCCGGTCTCGAATATACAAGCCCGGTAGAAGTTTCTGGATTAGGTGTTTACCCGGCAGAAGGTCTGTACGATGTACCCGTAGAATATGATATCCTTTGCAAGTATGCTAATGGAATTGAGATGAGAGTTGCCAATTCGTCAAGATTGAAACTGGGAATGGGCACCACCTGGCATGGAGATCGGGGATGGATACATACCGACAGAGGCGATGTATTGAGTGCCTCAGATCCCAAAATACTTGAAGAAGTAATCGGAGAAAATGAAGTACATCTCTATAAAAGTGAGAACCACTGGCAGAATTTTGTCGATTGTGTGCGGTCAGGAAAGCCGACAATAGCTCCTATCGAACCGGCTTACCGGGCTGTTGTTGTTGCGCTGCTTGGAGAGATAGCAATGGAAACCGGTCAGACAATTTACTGGGATCCTGAAAAAGAAGAGATTATCAGCAATCCAAGGGCAAGCAGGCTTCTAAGCAGGCCATACCGCCAGCCATGGGAATTACCAACTATTTAATTGTACTGATATGAAAAAACAATATTTGATATTATTTTTTGCAGCAGCTCTGACTGCTTTCATTCCATCCTGTAAAAAGGAGAATGTTTATAAAACCTTGATAATCACAGGTCAGGGCGACCATAACTGGGAAGCAAGCTCTCCGGTTTTGAAACAGATCCTTGATAACTCAGGTTTGTTCTCTACAGAAATTTTGACAACACCGCCAAAAGGCGGTGATATGTCTGCCTTTAATCCTAAGTTTTCGAAGTACAAGCTTGTCGTTCTTGATTATAGCGGAGATTCCTGGCCGGAAAAAACAAAGACAGCTTTCGTCGACTATGTTAAGAATGGTGGAGGTGTTGTTGTTTACCATGCCTCCTGCTCATCATTTCCGGAGTGGAAAGAGTATAACGAAATGACAGGTCTTGGAGGATGGAACGGCCGCGACAAAAACAGCGGACCATATGTCTACTATTCAAGAGACGGACTTGTTATTGATGATACAGCAACCGGTCCTGCCGGTACAATTGCGGAGAGACGCGATTTTGAGATAAGGATGCAGATAGAGGATCATCCTATAACCAAAGGATTACCTGCAAGATGGATGCATGCAAGTGATGAGCTTCTCCAGAACCTTCGCGGACCTGCCAAAAATATGCAGGTGCTGGCCACTTCTTCTCCCAGGATGATGTTTGGAAGAGGACAGGGGATGAGAGCACCAATGAAGTTCGAACCTGTGCTGATGACAATAAGTTACGGCGAAGGACGGATATTCAATACACTGATTGGTCACGCTGACGAAGGTGGCGGACCGGCAATGCAATGCGTTGGTTTTATCATTACTCTGCAACGGGGAGCAGAATGGGCTGCATCAGGATCAGTAACACAAGAGGTACCTTTCGATTTCCCGACCGCAGCAGCACCGGTTCTCCGGACAGATTTCAGGGAGATCACTCTCGATATTGCTTTCCAGAATATTGTTTCCTACGAATTAGACAAGAGTACGAAGGATTATGTTTTCATTCAGAACCAGATAGCTAAAGCTGCCGGCAATGAAGCAGCCCTTCTTGATATTGAGAAGAAACTTGTGAGTGTACTTACTAACAGTGTAGCGACAGCAGAATCTAAAAAGCTTATTCTTAAAGAATTGAGTTGGATGGGATCAGATTATTGCATTCAGGCAATAAAAGACCTTTCTTCTGTTCCTGAACTGCAGGAGGTAGTTAATTTTGCATTAACAAGATTACAGGCTAAATAGCTTTAACTGACCTTTTTCCTTTCTGCTCCCAAGTGGAAAGGTGTAATGAAGAATTGAATTGAAGTCCCTCCCCCCGGGGGGAGGGATTTAAGGAGAGGGTATTAAATATAAACTTTTCACCCATGCTGTCTCTTGTCATTCCGATATATAACGAGGAGAAGATCATCGACGAGCTGGTAAAAAGGACTATTAAAGCTATTGAATCGTTTACCGGGGATTATGAAGTGATCTTTGTCGACGATGGCAGCAGTGACAACAGTTCCTCCCTGATCCTGAAATGGAGGGGGAATAACAAGAGAATAAAGCTCCTCATTCTTTCCAAAAATTTTGGACATCAGGCTGCATATACTGCCGGGCTCGAAAATGCAAGGGGTGATATAATCGGTATGATGGATGGTGACCTCCAGGATCCTCCGGAGCTTCTTCCTGAAATGTACAGAATAGTTACCGGGGAAGATTTTGATATTGTAAGCGGAAAAAGAACCGGAAGAAAAGGTAACAAAGGCCGGAACTTTTCAACAATGCTCTTTCATTTCATTTTTAAAAATATCGGAGAGATACAGAATATGGAGAATTATGGCAACTATTCGCTGATGAAAAGGATAGCTGCTGATGCATTACTCTCTATGAAAGAAAGAGTACGCTATCTGCCAGGACTCAGAACATTTATCGGCTTCAGACAGGGATCTGTTGAATATGTGCGGGACGACCGTTTTCAGGGCAAACCCAAAATGACAATAAGGAAATTAATCACTCTCGCAAGAGATGCCATTTTCTCTTTTTCACGGTTTCCGATCATGTTCTGCCTGATTCTTGGAGCCATCGGTACTCTGATCTTTCTGGCTGCAGGAATTTACGTGATTGTCGCAAAAGTTGCGGGATTTGCTGTTCCCGGATGGTCCTCAACTTTATTGAGTCTCTATTTTCTGGGATCAGTTCAATTGATTTTCCTCGGGGTTATTGGTGAATATATCTACAGGAATTACAAGGAATCTCAAAATCGTCCCCTCTATTTTGTAAGAGAATTTTATGATGGTAGTCACGAGAGATGATGAAAACGAAGATATTGAAATATATCTTTTTCACCGTTTCAGCATATCTCCTCCTTTCTATGCTCTTTCTGAGCAGGGATGCAGGTATCTCGTGTGATGAAGTCCTTCATTATCAACATTCTGTTGCAGTTTGTGATTATTTTGCCTCAGGAGGGCAGGATAAGTCAGCCCTTGAGACACCTGAAACTTACCTTAAATATTATGGGCAGTCTTACGATAATCTCACAACTCTTCTGATCAGATGGATGAATATTGAGGATGTGTATCGGTTCAGGCATCTGATGAGCGCTCTGGCAGGATGGGTTGTTATTTTATTAACAGCACTTTTTGCGGTCTGGTTGTCCGGATATAAGACCGGATTATTTGTTCTTTTGCTGTTTGCTGTCTCTCCGACCTTTTTTGGGCATACTCTGAATAATCTTAAAGATATCCCGTTCTCCCTCACTTACATTGCAGGTATTTTTTTCTCCCTCAGGATTTTCACATCAGAGAAAAAAATTTCGTGGTCCGATATCCTTTTACTTATTGTAAGTATTGCCTTTTCTATAAGCCTTAGGGCAGGTGGTCTATTGCTAATATGCTATCTTTTCCTGTTCTTTTTTGTCTTTCTGATAATAAAGCTTTACAGGAAAAGAACGACAAACTGGATTGAAAACGGTATAATGCTGATTATTCTGATACTGGTTTCATGTGCAGCTTATATCCTGGGGATCCTACAGTGGCCTTATGCACTCCAGGATCCGTTCACGAATGTATTGGAATCGTACAATGTTATGGCACATTACCCTTTGACATTCAGGCAGTTGTTTGAAGGTAAATCTATCTGGTCAGATTTTATGCCATGGTATTTCATTCCAAAATCGATGGGGATTACAATACCTGTCGTTGTTCTTTCCGGATTTATAGCATTTTTCCTTTTTCTCAGACAGATATTCAGATCAGGAAAAGCTCATATCTACGGTTTAGTACTTATTAGTCTGATATTTCCCCTCGTCTTTGTAATTATAATTAAATCAAATGTTTACAGCTCATGGCGTCAGTTTTTATTTCTATATCCGTTAATTATCCTGATCGCTGCCTCCGGCTTCAGTTATCTTGCTGATACACTCAGAAGAAAAATATTCCGGTGGGGATTAGCTCTGATTCTCCTTGCACTATCATATCATCCTCTTAAATTTATGATATTGAATCACCCTTATGAATATTTGTACTTTAACCAGCTGGTGGGCGGGCTTGAGGGTGCATATGGAAATTATGAGACTGATTATTATTATGTCAGCCAGACAGAGGCATCGGAATGGTTAATAGAATATTTGAAGGACAAAGGCGTTGATTCAGCAATAGTCAAAGCTACATTTTCTGTCGACTGGTCCTTCAGGGATCATCCGGGGATCACGACCTCTTATTTCAGGTTCTCTGAGAGAAGCCAGCAAAATTGGGATTATGCGATAATTGCGAACAGGTATATCCCCTCTTTCCAGCTGAAGGAAAATATCTGGCCTCCCGGTGATGAAATACATAATATTTATGTTGACGGCATTCCGGTTTGCACAATCCTCGAAAGAAATAATAAAGCAGACTTCTTTGGTTATCAGGCTCTTGAAGAGGGCAGGATCAAAGAGGCGATAATTTATTTTGAAGAAGCTCTTGGAAAAAATGAAAAAGATGAAATGATTTTTTATAATTTTGCCCGTGCTCTGTATAAGGATGGACAGTACCGTAGAGGTGATTCAGTATTAATGAAAGCTCTGGAGATCAATCCTGATTTTGAATCAGGTTTGATGTTACTGGCAAACAATGCAAAGTCTCATGCTGAAGAGGGAACTGCAGCCGGGTACTATGAAAGGCTGATAGGCGTAAACAAAAAATATTATAGAGCATATGTTGAACTATCAGGTTTGCTTGTTGAAAAAGATCTGCAAAGGGCGAGGGGAATATTAAGAGAGTGTCTGAAAATTAATCCGAAATATAAACCTGCGATTATTGCACTGGCAGATACGTACTTGAAGACAAGTCCTGAAATTGCTGAGAAATACTACAGATTGGCTGATACAATTAAATAATTTAATATTAATAAAAATGAGAAAAGCACTATTAATTATTTCATTAACTGCATTATTTGCAGTTACCGGACTTACTATGGCATACGGTCAGGATTCACAGACCAAAGATACTGTCAATATGGATACCGAAGCCGTACCTACTTTCTACTATGATGTTGAGGATGAGAAAGCTGCTGCTGATAAAGAAAAAGGTTCAGGAGGTACTGTTGCAATAATCATAGGAGTAGTTGTGGTAATAGGTGCAGCAGCTTACTTCATGATGAAGAAGAAGAAATAATTCTAAAGATAAATAACCACCTCTCTCCCACGTCACCGTCGGAGAAAGGGTGGTTATATTAAATCCGGATATATCTGTCAACGGGGCATCTGCTTTCCTGATTATTGTCTGGCAGAATAATTGACTTCACACCTTTATCCAGGTGTTTCCCTTTGCATTTGAATTGACTGCAGCATGGATGAACTTCATGCCTCTTACGCCATCATGAACTGTTGGAAATTCTCCCGGTTTGAATTTCTCTTTACGGATTGATTTCGCTGCACCTTTATATATATTAGCCAGAGCTTCATAGATACCTTCCGGATGTCCTGAAGGCATTGTATGACCTTCCTCTGCAAGTTTTTCATTATAACCGTGAGCAGGTTTATAGATCCTTGTCGGCTCAGAATCGCTGTAGAAATAGAGGTAATTTGGATTCTCCTGATGCCATCTCAGGCTGCCTTTTGATCCGTAAACTCCAATTATGATATCGTTTTCAAGTCCTCCGCAGACCTGGCTTGAACGGATAACTCCTTTTAATTTCTTGCTGAATCTTAACAGAACTGTACCATCCAGATCAAGCTTAACATCATCTTTAACATTGTTCAGGTCGGATAGTACCTCTTTTACTTCAAGTCCTGTCGTATATTCAATCAGGTTAAAAGCATGTACACCTATGTCGCCCATGCAGCTGCTTACCCCGGCATGTTTGGGATCGAGTCTCCATACTCCAGTAATTCTGCTGCCGGTACCATAGATGATTGAATTGATCCATCCCTGATAGTATTGTGCATCGATACGCTGGATAGTCCCAAGCACTCCTTTGGCAATAAGATCTCTCATCTGGCGTACCATCGGATAACCTGTGTAGGTATGGGTCAGGGCAAAAGTAAGTTTGTTTTTTGCAACCAGTTTTTCCAGATCAAGAGCCTCTTTAACTGTAAGAGTCATAGGTTTTTCGCAGATCAGATGAAATCCATTTGTAAGTAATTTCTTTGCAAAAGGATAATGAAGTGCATTAGGAGTAACGATAGAGACTGCTTCCATTCTCTCATTTGCAGGCAGAGCCATTTCAGCTTTAATGAGAGCATCAACACTCCGGTAAACACGTTTCAGATCTATTCCTTCCTTAACTGCAAACTCTTTGCTCTTCTCGAAATCAATGTCAAAGACTCCTCCTATAAGCTCATAGCTGTTGCAGATACGCGAAGCACGACGGTGCGCATCACCGATGAATGCACCAATGCCGCCGCCGATCATCCCTAATTTTATTTTTTCCATATGTAAACAATTAATTTTTAAAGTTCAAATTGAAACTCTATGTTTTAAATAAATTATTTCGATTTGCCGACTCTGCTGACAAACAGCGAGATGACGAAAAGTATGCCAGCCATTATTGCAGGGATCAGAAGGCTTTGCTGTACTGTAGAACCGACGCTTAGATTCCCGACGAATTTGGGTACCAGCGTACCTCCGAGAAGACCTATTGAGAACATAAATCCCAGGATACTTCCGTACAGGCTGGGATCAAACTTGGCAAATGTCACACCTACAAGGGTAGGGAATATTGGTGCGAAAGCCAGACCTGCAAGTATCACGGCAAATATGCCGAGGACAGGACCCTTTGCGATTATCATTAATAAGATAGCAATGAGTGCCAGAAGGGACGCAAAAGTTATAAGTTTTGGACCCATCGCTGTAAGGTTTTTAACTGAAGAAATGATGAAACGGCCTGTCATCAGGGCAACACCAAACAGGCTAAGCACCAGACCTGCTTTAGTAGAAGAATCTGTGCTGTCAACTGCTCCGAAGAGTTCCTGCATCAGTCCTTTTACCCATGTTCCCATAGATATCTCAAGGGCCATATAGCAGAAGAGAGCCAGTGCAGCGATGAGGACAGCAGGTTTGAGAGCAACTTTTGACGCTTTGGCAAAGCTGAAACCAACCTGGACTTTCGGGAATGTGGCAGTAAGACTAATTATAAGGAAGATCAGAAAGATTACGGCAAGAACTATAAGCGCCACTTTGTAGCTTAATCCCATAGTTTTGATTATCAATACTATGAGAAGGGGGGCTGTTACATAACCCAGACCGAAGAATCCATTTCCGAAGTTACTGGCACGTGCAGGATCTTTCCCTTCGAAGAGTACAACAGGGATCAGGGTATTCCCGACAGTATTAAGTGCCATAGCTCCGAACCCCATCAGTATACAGGCAGCCAAAGCACCCGTGAATGTAGAGGCGATAGCTAACAGAAGCATGCTAAGACTGGTAGTGATATAACCAAAAATCGCCATTGGTTTATAACCGTATTTATCAACCATTGGTCCTATGAACAGCTGGACGATACACATTGTCAGGAAAGCAACCATGACCAGGGTTCCCAGCTGGGCTTCATTGATACCCAAAGCAGTCATCAGTTCGCTTGAGATAGAGCCGAGGATGATAAAACAGATGGCTAAGCCAAAAACAGCCATTAGCGCTACGATTGCAGTAGTCTTTTTCATTATTACTTTTTTTTAGTTATTAGTTAGTTTTGGATTTTATTATTTATCAAAAGAGGCATCAAATGCTATTTCAGAAGGAGGGAAGTCGATCTTTTTAACGAATGCGCAGGCTTCCGTTGCGCCATGCTCACGGTCCATTCCGTTGTCTTCCCATTCGACTGACAGAGGTCCTTTGTATCCGATTGAATTCAGAGCTCTGATTATCTTTTCAAAATTGATACAACCACGTCCCAGGCTCCTGAAATCCCAATAACGGCCTAAGGTCCCGAATTCTGTATGTCCCCCGAAAACGCCTGCTTCAGCCGGAGTATCCGACCATGCAACATCCTTCATATGGACATGGAAGATCTTATTGGAGAAGGTATGGATGAACTTTACATAGTCCACTCCCTGATACCCAAAGTGCGACGGATCGTAGTTAAATCCAAAAGCGGGATGATTATTTATGGCTGCAAGAGCCCTTCGTGCTGAGGCAATATCGAAAGCAATTTCTGTAGGATGCACTTCAAGGGCAAATTTAACTCCAAGTTTCTGATAAGCATCAAGGATGGGAGTCCAGCGTCGTGCAAATTCTTTAAATCCTTCCTCAACCATCTGAGGTGTTACCGGTGGAAAAGAGTAAAGAAGATGCCATATCGGGCTTCCCGTAAATCCATTAACAATTGAAATGCCTAACCTTTTAGCTGCTTCCCCTGTTTTAATTACTTCCTTAGTTGCCCTCTGACGTACACCCTCAGGATCGCCATCGCCCCAGATATAGGGCGGCAGAATTGCTTTATGACGCTCATCGATGCGATCTGCTACACATTGACTGACAAGATGGGTAGAGATGGCAAAAACTTTTAATCCATATTTGTCAAGCATTTTTCTTTTTGCTGCGCAATAAGCATCATCTGCTTTATCAACTTCAAAATGATCGCCCACGCAACCAATTTCAATTCCATCATAACCAAACGATTTGGCTTTCTGACAAACGGTCTCGAACGGAAGATCCCCGAATTGCAGGGTAACTAGTGTAACTGGTCTTTTCATAATATCTGATTTAAAATTTATAATAAATTGAATTAGTCAGGCTGCTTAAAATAGACTTATACCCTATATTTGACGCTTAGCAAGGATAAAAAACATTATTGAAAAATACAATTAATTTAAGTCATTTTTTCACCAGGCTCACACTCAACTTAGTTTGTAACTTCGATGAGTAAAATTTACTGGAACTCCCGCCGCCTTACGCCTTATGCCTTATGCCTATAATTCCCTTATCCATATATTCCTGAACGCAACCGGATTAGTATGCTGCTGTAACGACAGCGGTAACTTATCCTCATGTGCTTTATAGGCTGGTATACCTATATATTCAGTAGGTCCTCTCAGAGCCACATGGTTAAGTATCAAAACACCATTATGAAATACAGTAAAATAGGCTGGTTGGATCAGTTCACCGCTGGTCTGGAATTTTGGAGCTGTAAAAATGACATCGTATGTTTGCCAAAAACCCGGTGCCAGAGATGCATTTACAAGCGGAATGTGTTGCTTGTAAATTGAACCTGCCTGACCATTATAGTATGTTTCGTTTTCATAAGAATCCAGGACCTGCAGTTCGTACAACCCCATAAGGAACACTCCGCTGTTCCCTCGTCCCTGACCTGAACCGGTAACTGAAGAAGGTGTTCTCCATTCAATATGCAGCTGGCAGCTTCCAAACGGTCTTACAGTTTTTATTCCGGGTGTTCTTGCTACAATGGTCAGTGCCGAATCGGCCAGCCACTGCACCGGATTTCCATTGTCATGAACCCAGTTCACAAGATCCTGCGCCCCTGAATAAAGGACAATCGCATCAGATGGCGGTGCCCCGTTTTTACCCGGAGTTATTATTGCCGGTCTTCTCGACCAGTCTTCGGTCTCTTCAGGCTTCATCTGGGCATTAATGTTTACACCGATCAGTAAGAAAGCTAATAAGCAGAGATTCTTTTTCATCTTATGTGTATTTATTTTATTTTTTTGGAAAATGCTAATATATAAAAATCCCCTTCAACCTATCTTCTCCTTTTGTAATAAATTATTTTCTTTGTGATGAATTAATACAAAAATGAAAATGACAGTTACTTCAGATCTGTTCCTTAACCGGAGAACCATACGGAAATATTCTGACAGAGATGTTGAAAGTAAATTGCTTGACACTCTTCTTTTAAAAGGCAGCCGGGCTTCCACAACAGGGAATATGCAGGTTTACAGTATAATTATTACAAGGGATATCCTGAAGAAGAAAGAACTTGCCCCATATCATTTCAACCAGTCTATGGTGACCAATGCACCGGTGGTTTTAACTTTTTGCGCTGATTTCAACAGGTTCAGCAAATGGTGCCTGCAGAGAAAAGCAAATCCCGGTTATGATAATTTCCTGTCGTTCTTTACAGCCGCCATTGATGCCATTATTGTTGCACAGACATTCTGCATAGCTGCTGAATCTGAAGGACTTGGTATATGTTATCTGGGTACTACAACCTATATGGCAGATAAAATAATTGATGTTCTGAAACTTCCAAAAGGAGTTGTACCGGTTACTACTGTAACGCTGGGGTGGCCTGAAGAAGTTCCTGAACAGGTCGACAGGTTACCTCTCGACGCAGTTATCCACAGGGAAACTTATGCCGATTATTCGGAATCGGACATTGATAAATTCTATACTCCTAAGGAGGGAAGGAAAGATTCGCAACAGTTTGTCCTGGAGAATAGAAAAGACAGTCTGGCTCAGGTGTTTACAGATATCAGATATACTAAAGCCGATAATATCCATTTCTCAAGGATGCTGCTGCAGATACTTCAGAAGCAGGGGTTTATGAATCAATAAAAATGTTGTGCATGACCACACGACCCTAAATAAAAGGAATGTCCAGTTCTTTTGCGATTTCTGTCAGATCTCTGGCGATGGCGGGAACAAGCTTAATTCCGTCCCTGATGTTCCTCTCCTCAGCCTCTCTTTCAGGATCGCCCGGGATAAGTACCCGTTCCTCTCCTTCAACCGGTTCAGCTGAACGGAATGTCTCAATCCATTCATCCATCCCGGCTTTAAACTGGTCAGCCGGCTGAAAAGCATCAATCCTCATTGCTCCGAAGAAATGACCTGTACCTTTGCCGACCTTCTTTTCCAGGAGAGGCAGGTATGCAACACTTGGCGGGACGAATGGCCCCCAGTTAGCTCCGCTGAAAAGTGCCGAAAAAATATCGACAATCGATGAAAGACAATAACCTTTATGACTTCCGTGGAGCCGGTCTCCTCCCAGGGTAACCATCGATCCTCCCGACTTCAGAATGGCAGGGTCGTCAGAGGGTTTTCCACTTTTATCCTGAACGAACCCAAACGCCACTTTTTCTCCTTTTTTCTCAGCCACAGCCAGCTTTCCCCTGGCTATCGGTGTGGTAGCAAAATCAGCAACAAAGGGTGGCTGCCTGAGTGCAGGAATAGCAACAGCTATCGGATTTGTTCCCATCATTCTGCTTAAGGAGAATGTTGGTGCTACAAGAGGATTGGCGTTGGTAAGGCATATCCCGATCATATCGTGTTTCAGGGCCATCATTGAATAATAACCTGCAATGCCGAAATGGTTTGAATTGCGTGTCGCCACCCAACCTGTTCCTGCTGTATCTGCCTTTTCAATGGCAATTTCCATTGATCTCCTTGCTGTTACCATTCCTACCGCATTGTCACCGTCAACGACAGCAGTACTCGGGGACTCGTGTACAATACTTACATTTGGATTTACATTTATTCTTCCTGCTTTCCAGAGTTCGTAATAGTCTTTGATCCTTATCATTCCATGGGAAGGCTGATCACGAAGTTCAGCAGCAAGAAAGACATCGGCAATTATCTCTGAATGCTTTTCGCTGCATCCCATTTTCAGGAAGATACTTTTTGTAAATTCCAGAAGATATTTGTAGGTATACATAAAAGGAAATTTTTTCTATTTTCTTACCTTAACAGGATAAGGTGGTCTGACTGCTTTTTCGGGTGGATTTTTCTCAAGTTCTTTCAGAGCAACTTCAATAGCTTTCTCGAGCTGAGGATCTTTACCTTGGATGACATCCACTGGCCATTGTTCAACCTCAATATCAGGTTCAACGCCTACATTCTCGACAATAAATCCGTCATTTGTCCATATAGCAAGGTTCGGCGCTGTAGTTGTCCCTCCATCAATGAACTCAGGAAATCCGAGTACACCTACAAGACCTCCCCATGTTCTCTTGCCTACCATCGTTCCCACCTTAAATTTCCTGAACATCCATGGCAGGAGATCTCCTCCCGATCCTGCATTCTCGTCAATGATCATGACTTTTGGTCCCTGGATTGATGCAGTGGGTGTCTTGATATCTTTTCCGTATCTCATATTCCAGTAAGCCTGCAACGGGCGCTGAAGAATATCTATGTAATAATCCGCTACCGACCCGCCTCCGTTAAACCTCTCATCCACAATTATTGCCTTCCTGTTTGCCTGCGGGAAGAAATATCTCTTAAAGTATTCATGCCCCGCTCCTGCAGTATTTGGTACATATACATATGCCACCTGTCCGTTTGTACCTTCAGTTACTTTTTTCAGATTACCTTCTACCCAGTCACGGTTCCTCAAAGCATTTTCATTATTTACAGGTACGACCTTTACAACTCTTGAACCTGAATATTCAGGTTTGGTATTGATCGTAAGCTCAACGATCTTGCCATCGGTATTTTCAAAGAAGCTGAACAGATTTTTATCAGCCATTACATCTGTCCCGTTTACTGCAAGAATATATGTGCCGGCCTGGATGTTTAATCCTGGCTCCGTAAGAGGTGATCTGAGATCCGGATTCCAGTTAAGTCCTCCATATATCTTTGAGATCTTATACCTGTTTTCGGTTATGACATAATCTGCTCCAAGTAATCCAACTCCGACCCTCTTTGTTTCACTCACACGTTCACCCGGTACTGATACCCTGTGATGTCCGACACTCAGTTCACTGCCCATCCACTGGATAACCCTGTAGAGATCACTTCTGCATGAAAGGTGGGGAATGAAAACCGAGTATTTTGTTTTTATTGCATTCCAGTCTGCTCCGTGCATATTCGGATCATAGAAATAATCACGGTTGACTCTCCATGCTTCATCAAATATCTGCGGCC
Source organism: uncultured Bacteroidota bacterium (assembly GCA_963843415.1). Lineage (GTDB taxonomy): Bacteria > Bacteroidota > Bacteroidia > Bacteroidales > VadinHA17 > LD21. The sequence goes on along the minus strand of CAWJKD010000002.1, from coordinate 1,490,988 downwards.
ATTCAGCAACCGGATCTATCTTCACGGAGATTGCTCCGGTGTTCAGGATCCCTTTTCCCGGTTCGGGTTTTTTCCCGGCATCCGTTATTCCGAAACTGTTTCCTGTCCGGTACAACATCTTCTTCCTGTTTGCCGATATTTTATATCCGTCAAGGTCCATCACCTCTTCATCTTTTCTGTCTTTAAGGGTGTATTTACGGAGTTTTGAAGATTCAGAAGGTATAGAAGGCCTTACTATATAGAAGATTACACCTGATTCACCAACTCCAAGATCGGAATAATCTCCGGGTCTCACTGGCAGGCTGATGATACGATCCATCAGACCGTCTGTTTCAATTTTCAGCACTTCTGTTTTTTCAGGTTCGGATGCCGTTTTTCTGGTATCCTTTTTAGTTTTTTCAGTTGAGCTTTCAACAGGTTCAATCTTTTGTTCTTTCAATACTTCTTCGTCACTCTCCTTTACAAAAGGTGAAATAATATCCTTTCGGAGGGTAACCATGTATATTGAGCTGGTCATTCTCATGTCAGCGTTTGACATATCAAACCAGTTGACAACAGGTCCGGCATCAGTGGAAGCAAAGAAGTATAAATATTCACCTTTAGGATCAAAGACCGGATCAGAGGCATCGCTCATACCGTCACTTACCGCAAAGGATTTCTTCTGGTCAAGAGAATAGATATAGACAACCTTAAAGTTTGTCTCCGTCATTTTGGTATATGTGATCCATTTCGAATCAGATGACCAGTCACAATTTATATCCCTGAAAACATCCGGGAAGTATATTTCATCAGCATCAATTTTCGTTATGACATTTGTTGTGATATCTGCCAGGTAGATATTTCTGCCATTGTCGACAAAGCATATTTTTTTACTGTCAGGAGACCATACCGGGTAGGCATAGAATCCTGTTCCGGTAAGTTTGATTGCTTTTGCATCTCCCTTTCCATCCTGCGATTTAAGTTGAAGCATGTACTCCCCTGAGGCATCTGAAAAATAAGCTATTGTTTTACCGTCGGGCGACCATGCCGGATCTTTATCATGAGCGTTTGTTGTAAGGGTCAGGTTTCTCGCGTCTCCTTTTTCAGCAGGAAGTGTTACTATATCTCCTCTGAAATTAAAGACTGCTCTTGCCCCGGTTGGTGAAATGTCGCCGCTGCGGATATATCCGGATCCCTCAACAAATCTTGGTCTTAATTCAAGGAGATCGGCAGCTATACCTATTGTCAGTCTGACGGTCGATGATCTTGAAATATTATATGTATGGAGATATCCGGCCTGTTCGAATATTATTTTATTATTACCGGCAGATGCTTTAAGGATCGGGAAATCAGTAAAAGTCGTAAGCTGTTTTACCTCTTTTGAGGTGATACTATAAGTGAAGAGATTAAACTCACCATTCCTGTCGCTTAAGAAATAGATATTATCTCCGATCCACATAGGATCAGCATCGTTGCAACCTCCCTGCAGTTGGGGAATCTTAATAACCGAATGGTCTGTAAATGAGAATATCCAGATTTCTGAGATAGTCCCTCCCCTGTAGTTTTTCCATTGGCGGTATTGTGGAGTGCCTGGGTTATAAGCCATATACTTTCCGTCAGGTGAATAGCTGGCTGTCCAGGCGTTGGGGATCCCGAGACTCTGAGGGAAGCCTCCATTAACAGACACTGTAAAAAGTTGATAGAATCGTGAAGAAAACACATTTCGCTGCGATGCAAACAGGACCGATCTCCCGTCAGGAGTGAATCCGCGCACAAGGTCGTTGCCCGGATGCCAGGTAAGCCTTACCGGAACACCTCCCTCGGCAGGGATTATAAATACATCTGTATTCCCGTCATACTGAGCGCTGAAAGCTATCAGTTTTCCGTCGGGAGAGAAGAATGGATCCGATTCGATTCCTTCATCTACAGTCAGACGTCGTGGTGAAGAACCGTCAGGATCTGCTATCCATATATCCTCAGCATAAATAAATGCAATATTATCTGCGCTGACTGCCGGCTGTGCCATCATCCTGGTATCTTTTGCATTAATTGCGTATGATGCTGAAGGGAGCAACCACCAGACAATTGACAACAGGACCAGAATACAATTTATTTTTTTCATCATAATATAATTTTGATTTTAATGGTATTACAGAGCATGTCTCAACTTTTTGCCTGGCCACTACGCCACTGCGCCACTGCGCCACTCACCGCTATGCCTTTACGCCTTTCTTACACTATATCCCACTGCAGCCTGAACCGTAGGTGTTATTTCAAGATCGTTAATGCATACATGGGGAGGAAGAGTGGCACAATAATAAATAACATCAGCTACGTCTTCAGGTTTCAACGCATCCATACCCTTGTACACTGCGGCAGCTCTCTCCTTATCACCTTTGAACCTTACAAGAGAGAATTCAGTTTCGGCAAACCCCGGAGCTATATTTGTCACTTTAATATTGTTCTTCAGCATGTCGATCCTCATTGCTCTTGAAAGAGCTGACACCGCATGTTTTGATGCACAGTAGACATTACCGTTTTCATATACCTCCCTGCCGGCAATTGATGATATATTAATAATGTGTCCCGAGTTCTTAGCAACCATTATCGGTGCAACTGCACGGGTAACATAGAGGAGTCCCTTGACATTGGTATCAACCATCCTGTCCCAGTCGTCGATATTACCCTTGTCAATATGGTCCATTCCAACAGCCAGACCTGCATTGTTAACAAGAATATCGATTTGCTTCCATTCTTCCGGTATTCCTTCAATAACATTTTCAACTTCGAACCTTTTCCTTACATCAAAATTAAGAGGAAGGACCTTTTCACCGAGACTCAGCAGTTCCTTTTCAAGTTCATCGAGTCTTTCTTTTCTGCGCCCCGTTATAATAACATTATATCCATTCTGTGCAAATTTCTTTGCTGTTGCCCTGCCAAATCCGGCTGTGGCTCCGGTGATCATAACAATTTTATTCATAGTATTCTGTACGATTTGAAACATGTAAAAATAGAAATTAATTTATATTTACCATCCAAATGAAAGACCTGATTAAAGATGAATCGACTGTTGGTTCAATGTTTGACAGCATTGCTTTCCGTTACGATTTTCTGAACCATATCCTGTCATTCGGGATCGACCGTATATGGAGGAAAAAAGCTATAAAGGTCATCTCCCTGACATTAATTAATCCGGAGATAATTGATGTGGCTACCGGTACCGGCGATCTGGCCATTGCTGCTATGAAACTCGATCCTGCCCACATAACGGGTATTGATATTTCAGATAAAATGCTGGAAATAGCGAAGGAGAAAATCCGGAAAAAGGGCCTGTCAGGAACGATCGATCTGATCCGTTGTCATTCTGAAAAAATTTCTATTAAGGATAACAGCTTTGATATTGCGATGGTAGCTTTCGGGGTGAGGAATTTTTCAGATCCCCTTAAAGGACTACAGGAGATGTGCAGAGTCCTTAAGCCAGGCGGAATTATAATGGTGCTTGAATTTTCAAGACCTCTCAGGTTTCCGGCTAAGCAATTGTATAATTTTTATTTCCTTAGAATACTCCCGGTCATCGGAAGGTTGTTTTCAGGAAACAGGGCAGCTTACAGGTACCTGCCAGATTCGGTTTTGCAGTTTCCTGATAATGACAGTTTTATTGATCTAATGAAAAATGCCGGTTTTACCTCTGTTAATCAGACAAAACTTACATTCGGAGTGGCTTCCATATATACAGGTTTGAAATTGTAAATGCAATAATTATAATTCAAAGCAGTTTATTATCTTGTAGCCTTTAAAAAAACAAAGAATATTTAAAGCAGATTGAATCGTAAATTCCTTTACATACTGTCAGGCTTTATTTTTTTGTTGGTGCATTTAAATCTGCACGGACAGAAGCAGAAACCTAAAAATGAGTCGTGGTACGATGAGAAGCTTCTCCATTTCGGGTTCAGCCTCGGGTTCAACACAATGGATTTTAGTATCACTCATTCGCAGGACTATCTGGAGTCAGATTCTCTCTATCCTGAAGTCAGCAGACTCAATCCCGGGATAAATATCCAGATTGTGACTGATTTCAGACCTTCTAAATATCTGGATATTAGATTTTTACCAGGTGTATCTTTCGGGCAGAGAAATGTCAGGTATTACAAGAATGGGGTGCTATATAACAGCGGGCAGAGGCTCCAGTCTTCATTTCTTGAATTCCCGCTGTTGCTTAAATATAAGGGTGACAGGTTGAACAATGTCAGGCCATATGTGATCGGCGGATTGAATTTCCGTTACGATCTGGCAGCCAGAAAAGAATTTGATGAATCAAAATTAGAATATATACGTCTGAAAAAACCCGATCTCTATCTTGAAGCAGGAGCCGGGCTCGATTTTTATCTGACATTTTTTAAGTTATCAGTTGAGCTGAAAATGTCGAACGGAATCAGTAATATAATAGCTGATGAGGCTTATCCGGGGCCACAGGCAGCATACAGGAATGCAATAGAAAAGATGAGGTCGCAGATATGGGTCATCTCATTTCATTTTGAGTGATCATGTCCCGGCAGGTTCAGATCACACTCACTCCGGAAGAGGCAGCCAATATTAATATTATACGTAAGGCAGCTGCTGACTCTGCAAAGATCAGCCTTTCAGCCATTGATGAAATCAGGATCATAAAGCAGTCAGTAGATGCCAGACAACGAATCGTAAAAGTTATTCTGACTGTCGATATTTTCATAGAAGGTGAGGCTTCTGAGAAGGTTCTTAATCTTTTGCATGCAAAAGATGTTTCGCATGCTCCTGAAGTAATAATAATCGGATCTGGTCCGGCCGGACTTTTCGCTGCGTTGCGGCTTATTGAGCTGGGGTTAAAGCCTGTTTTATTTGAAAGAGGCAAAGATGTTTCAGCGCGTAAAAGAGATATTGCAAGGATCAGCCGTGAGCAAATTGTAGACCCCGACAGCAACTATTGTTTTGGGGAGGGCGGCGCCGGTACCTATTCGGACGGGAAGCTCTATACCCGCTCCAAAAAAAGAGGTGATAATGACAGGATTCTTGAACTCCTTTGCTCCTTCGGGGCAAATCCAAATATTTTATATGAAGCACATCCACATATAGGCACCGATAAGCTGCCACGAATAATTGCAGCTGCCAGAAAATCAATTATTGAAGCAGGCGGGATCATATTTCTTGAGAAAAGAGTAACCGATATATTAGTTGAAAATCATAGAGTCTATGGAGTAATTGTATCAGGCGACGAAAAATATTCAGCTTCGGAAGTCATTCTTGCCACCGGCCATTCTTCAAGGGATATCTATAGTATCTGCATGAAGAGAGGCATAACTCTTGAATCCAAATCTTTTGCCATGGGTGTAAGGGTGGAGCATCCCCAGGAGGTGGTTGACAGAATGCAATACCACGGTAATGCCAGGGGGCTGTATCTTCCTCCTGCTTCGTACAGCATTGCCAGACAGGTAGATGGGAGAGGAGTATTTTCTTTCTGCATGTGCCCCGGAGGATTTGTTGTGCCTTCTGCCACGGCTCAGGAAGAGGTTGTTGTGAACGGAATGTCACCTTCGGGACGTAATTCCCCTTATGCCAATTCAGGTATTGTTGTTGAAATAAAATCTGAAGATCTTATTAAATACAGACAGCACGGAGAGGTTGCTGGTCTTGAGTTCCAGAAAGAATTTGAGAGGGATGCGTGGATTAATGGAGGACAAACGCAAAGAGCTCCTGCACAGCGTCTTATGGATTTTTTATCCGGAAAATTTTCCGGGACACTGCCTAAAGTATCTTACACACCGGGGATAACATCATCTGATTTTAATAAATGGATCCCTGCTTCAATCGCCGGAAGGTTAAGAGATGGTTTCAGACTTTTCGGATCTGCAATGAAAGGATTTCTTACAAACGAAGCTGTTATACTTGGCGTCGAATCAAGAACATCTTCTCCTGTCAGGATACCGCGTAATCCGGAATCGATGGAACATATTCATATATCCGGACTTTTTCCCTGCGGAGAGGGTTCCGGATACTCAGGTGGTATTGTGTCGTCGGCTGTCGACGGTATGAGAGCTGCCGAAGCTGTAGCCGGGAAGCTGAGATCAGTATAAAAACTATTATCCAGGAATATTTCTATCTTTGGTGAAAGAATATCTTATTCAGGGAAACCTTATATATTTTATAACCATGATAACCGATGTCGGAAGCAAAAACAGGATTTTAATTCTGAGAACCGTGTTACTGTGTCTCGTAATCCTTATAAATTCATATTGTGTTTATCCTCAGTATCCCGGACAATTTGCTAATAAGATCCGGGTGGAGGAAAAAATCCCGATAAAAGCATACAGTTTTGACCTGAAAGATGTGAAACTACTGAACAGTCCTTTTTACATGAACATGGAGCGGGACGGCAAATGGCTTTTATCACTTGATCAGAGAAGACTTCTTCATAATTATCGTGTAAATGCGGGATTAAGGACCAATGCCAGGCCTTATGGCGGATGGGAAGCCCTCGATGTGGAACTCAGAGGTCATACACTCGGACATGTCATGTCGGGATTGGCGATGATGTATGCTTCAACAGGAAATCCTGCATTTAAAAACAGAGGCGACAGCCTTGTAACAGCTTTGGCCGAATGCCAGCAAGCACTCGGTCGCGGAGGTTATATCAGTGCCTATCCCGAATACTTAATAGACCGCGTGATTAACGGTCAGCCGGTATGGGCCCCATGGTACACACTGCATAAAATATATGCAGGACTGCTCGATATGTACCTTTATGCCGATAATTCACAGGCGCTGGAGGTGTTGAACAAAGCCGCAGAATGGGCCTATAAAAAGATCGGAAGCCTGACAGGAGAAGAGCTGGCAGTAATGCTCAGAACTGAATTTGGCGGGATGAATGAAGTGTTCTATAACCTCTATTCGGTCACAGGGAATCCTGATCATTTAAAGCTTGCGGAATGTTTTTACCATACTACGGTGCTTGATCCTCTTGCACACAAAACCGACCAGCTTAATAAACTTCACGCCAATACCCAGATCCCTAAGATCACCGGAGAAGCGCGCGCCTATGAATTAACTGCCGGCGAAAAGAACAGAACAACTGCAGAATTCTTCTGGAGGACTGTTATCGATAATCATACCTATGCAAACGGAGGTAACAGTGACTATGAACATTTCTTCGATCCCGGCAAAATCTCCCTGCATATTTCATCCCGAACCACGGAAACATGCAACACTTACAACATGCTTAAGCTCACCAGACATCTTTTTGGATGGACAGCCGGAGCGGAATATGCTGATTATTACGAAAATGCTCTTTATAATCATATACTCGCCTCACAGGACCCTGAAACCGGAATGGTCTGTTATTTTATGCCCTTCACTCCCGGACTCTTCAAAGTTTACAGCACTCCCGAAAATTCTTTCTGGTGCTGTGTTGGATCCGGATTTGAGAATCACGCGAAATATGCTGAGGGGATATACTATCATAATGATCAGACCTTATATATAAATCTATTCATTCCGTCGGAACTTGACTGGAAAAGTAAGGGTCTTAAACTGAAACAGGAAACAACTTTTCCCGAGTCTGATAAAACTACTCTGACTGTCTTAAATTCTCCTTCAGAAACGTTGACTATGTCTGTACGATATCCTTCATGGGCTGTTTCAGGTGCTGAAGTCAGGGTGAACGGCAGGAATATAAGGGTAGCATCCGCCCCCGGAAGTTATATCAATGTAACAAGAAAATGGAAGAGCGGGGATAAGCTTGAGATCCGGTTCCCGATGAAACTGAGATTGGTGCCAACTCCTGATGATCCTCGTAAAGCTGCTATAGCATATGGTCCTATCATTCTTGCCGGAGCAATGGGGACAGAAGGATTGACGGATCCTGCTCCTTATGCCAGGGATCAGAACGATTTTAACAAATATCCCATACCTGCCGGCCTTATCAGCAAGCTCAGGTTAAACAAGGATAATCTATTGCAGGCACTCAAACCGGTACAGGGAGAACCGGCTGCGTTTGTTACTGCTTCTGGAATAGCAGAAAAGGAGGTTAAACTGATACCTTATTATAAACTACACCATCAGAGATATGTTCTATACTGGGATCTGACAGATTGAATATTGACTCCGACTACCTAACGCCTGTCGCCCGACGCCTTTAGGTTTATATCTCTCTTCTCCTGGTAAATTCCGACAGTATTACAGATGCTGCCATACCAACATTCAGCGAATCAATACCCGTTTCAGCTTCATTGATCTTGGGTATCATTATTCTGTCAGATATTAATTGTAGAATTTCCTGACGGATCCCTTTCGACTCATTACCTAACACTATTATGCCCTTTTCATCAAGCTTGATTTTATATATTGATTTACCCTCAAGAAGAGTTCCGTATATCTTAATGCCTTCTTCCCTTGCTTTGCCAAGCAACTCCTTCAGGCTGGTATAAAACACTTTCACATGGAGGACTGCCCCCATGCTGGCCTGGATCACCTTGGAGTTGTAGACATCCACACAATCCTCAGAACAAAATATCTTTCTGATGCCGAACCAAGCCGCAGCTCTTATTATGGTCCCAAGATTGCCGGGATCCTGAATATTATCGAGCGCTACAGATAGTCCTTCTGTAAGATCGCCAAAATCAATGCTGATCTCCGGCATCTTAACTACGGCTAATGCATTATGAGGAGTCTTAAGCGAGCTGATCTTTTTCAGCTCCTCATAGCTTGAGGGGATTATTTCTGCTATCTCCTTTTTATGCTCCGAAGGCAGTGAGTTTATAAATTCCGGTTTCGCAACAAGGGTTATAACCGGGAACCTGGCAACGAGAAATTCTTTTACCAGTTTGTCACCCTCGATCACATACAACCTTTCTTCCTCCCTGACCTTTCTCTTCTGCAGAGAAATGATGAAGTTCATTTTGGGTTTGCTTATCATCGTCGTTTGTGTATTGTCATGTAGTCATGCAGTCATGCGGTCATGCGGTCTTGCAGTCGTTTACTTGTTCATTTCCCAGCAAAATGCTTCAATTTAATTAATATATTTGCTGAATGCATTTGATACAAAATTTGGAAAAATTTATCTCAAATAAAAATAGTTCTCAACTGAGGTTTTTTCTCTCTTTCCTGATTCCATTTCTGATTATATCAGCTTGTAATCCAACTAAATACGTACCTCAGGAAGAATCGCTTCTCGATGAGGTTCATGTTATTGTGAATCGTGAGGGGGTTAAGAAATCTGACTTATTACCCTATATAAAGCAAAAATCCAACAAAAGAATATTCGGAACAAAATTTCACCTCGGTCTTTATAACCTGTCAAATATTAAAAAAGAAAAATGGCCTCATTCATGGTTAAGGGCAATAGGAGAGGAACCTGTTATATTTGACTCTTATTCAACTGATAAAACTGTGGAAGATATACAATCATACATAGCTTCGAAGGGTTATTTTGACAGTAAAGTAATGCAGACCATCGAGACAGCTAACAGGAAGTCGAAAGTATATTATAATGTTGATCTGAAACCTCCATATATTATTAATAATATTTATTATGAATTTGCCGACACTACAATTGAACAGTTCTTTTATTTCGACTCTGTAAACTGCCTGATCGAAAGAGGGAAACCTTATGATGTTGATATCCTACAGGCTGAGCGGGAACGTTTTGAAAGGTTTATAAAAGACCGGGGTTTCTATGGCTTTTCGAGTGATCATATATATTTCAATGTAGACAGCACCCCGGGAAACAGAAAGGTGATTATTCATTATGGAGTAAAAAAAGCTTTAAGGCTTGATGCGGGGGGCAAAGTCAATCTTGTACCCCATTCCATTTACAGGATAAGAAATGTTTATGTGTTCCCTGATTTTGTCCCAAGAGATGTTCTTGAAGGAGGCGAAGCGTACCGTCAAAGTCTCGATACGACAAATGTATCAGGATATTATTTTATAAGCCCCAATAAGAAGCCTGAAATGAAATCCGAGCCTGTTATGCAGTCACTTTACATGAAGCCCGGATCGGCATTTAATGTGACCAATACAGAACTGACCCAATCCCATCTCTTATCTTTAAAAACATTCCGGCTGGTAAATATCTTTTATACTGAGGTAAATGATCCGGATGCAAAACCCGGATCAGAACTCCTGCTTGACTGCAATATACAGCTTACACTTCTCAGTCAGCAGTCTTTCAGGATCGAGGTGGAGGGAACCAACTCGGCAGGAAACCTTGGAGGGGCGCTTAACCTGATCTATCAGCATAAAAATCTTTTCCGGGGAGGAGAACTTTTCAATCTTAAGTTAAAAGGTGCTTATGAAGCCCTTAATCAGCAGGATACAATACGCAGTATTCAGGAATATGGAATTGAAACAAGCCTAAGGTTCCCAAAGTTCATATTACCCTTTCTCAAGACAGAGAGTTTTATAAAAAACTACAATCCATCAACAACACTGCTTGCTGCCTACAACTATCAGAATATGCCTTTCTACACAAGGACAATGGCAAATGCAACCTTTGGATATACATGGAACGGAAATAGCTACACAACACATATCGTCAACCCTGTCCAGCTTAACCTTGTTAACCTTTTAAGGATAGATCCGGAATTTGAAGCCAGGATAGGATCCTCTTCATTCCTGGCATATAGCTATAAGGATGTTATGATACTCGGCGGAAGTTATTCTTTCATTTTCAATACGCAGAAAATTCAGAAATCCAGAGATTATTGGTTTATAAGGGTTAATGCCGAGACATCGGGTAATATGCTGGATGTAATCGGGAACCTGGCTGATATGAAAAAAATCGATGAGGCTTATAACATTCTTGGTCAGCCTTTCGCCCAGTATGTCAGGGCTGATGTTGACTTAAGGTATAATGTTTTTCTCAATAATGTGAGTTCTATTGTCTACAGAGGATTTTTCGGGGCAGGTATTCCATATGGAAATTCAAGAGCTATCCCCTTTGAAAAACAATATTTTGGCGGCGGAGCTAACGGAATAAGGGCCTGGCAGGTGAGAACACTGGGCCCGGGTTCGTATGTGCCTGACGAATCAAAGTTCCTGAACCAGACGGCCGATATTAAGATTGAAGCTAATGTTGAATACAGGTTTAACCTGTTCTGGATTCTCGAAGGAGCACTTTTCCTTGACGCAGGGAATATTTGGTCGTATAGTTATGATCCGACAAGGCTTGGTTCCCAGTTCAACATTAAAAGTTTTTATAAAGATATTGCTGTCGGAACAGGTGCAGGCCTGAGGTTTGACCTCAACTTTGTTTTAATGAGAGCCGATCTCGGGATGAAACTGCGGGATCCATGGATAACTTCAGGTTCGAAATGGATACCGGCAAACAGACCTTATGATTTCAAGGACGATTTCACCCTCGTTATTGCAATCGGATATCCTTTCTGATTAAATGATATCACAAAAATAAGCTTCCTTTTTACCGGGATATCTGGAGAATTTGTAAATTGCAGTAGTCTCACTGCGGTTTAAATGAAGCATTTCTCTTTTGAGAAATTAAGGAATTGGTTCGGCTATACAAGGCGTGAAAGAAGATCATCATTTATTCTTCTCATGCTTATTGTGGCTGTTGCCGGCATACGATTCATTATTCCAGAAAGGAACATGTCGGTTGAGTTGATCCCGCTAGATTCAATTGCGATTCTGGCTCCTTCGTTACAAGATCAGAAACCAGGTGCTGAAGTACAGGAATCCCGTCAAGTTAAAATCAGCCAGCGTCAGAAAACAATTGTTGAGATCAACACCTGTGATTCAGCCTCTCTTGAAGCTCTTCCCGGAATCGGTCCTGTGTTATCAGTCAGGATAATAAAATACCGTAATCTTCTGGGGGGTTACTCATCAGCGGATCAGCTTAAAGAAGTTTACGGACTAAGTGAAGAGACTTACGATCTCATAAAAGACAGGGTCGCGGTTGATACTACTTACATTAAGAAGATAATTATTAACAGTGCAGATTATAAACAGCTTATCCGTCTGCCATATTTTGAGAGATATGAAGTTTCGGCTATCCTGAAGTACAGGGAGTTAAAAGGCAGACTGGGCAGCATGGATGATCTTGTTGAAAATAAGCTTATTACAGCTGACAAAGTTGCGAAGGTAAGACCTTACCTGGAGTTTGGGGAGTAATCTGTTACATGTGGATTAAGACCCCCTTCCTGACCTTCCCCCAGGGGGGAAGGAACTTTGCGGCTTTTCCCCCTAGGCGAAACGGGAAAGGGAGTTTATAACAAGAAGGAGATAAATTGAGTATGTAGGTAATGCAAATGACAAAGGATATGGTTTACTTGAAAATTATAAACAAATCGAAACATAACCATGGAGCGAGCTTAAATATTATAGGTAAGGCAATTGAATTGAGAAGGATGATGACCCCTCAGGAAAAGTTATTATGGGGAATAATAAGAAAACGACAATTAAATGGCTTCTATTTCAGAAGACAACATCCCTATGGTATTTATATTCTTGATTTTTATTGTTTTGAAGCCAACCTAGTTATTGAAGTTGATGGGGGAATTCATGAAAAACAAAAAGAAAATGATGAAGAACGAACCAGATATCTTGAATCTTCCGGGTTAACTGTTATTCGATTTAAAAACGAAGATATTGAAAAAAGACCAGACTGGGTAATTAAACAGATTTCCAGACATTTAGAACATTAATTACAATTCAACTTTTCCCCCCTGAGTGGAAGGACCTTTGCGGCTTTTCCCCCTTGGGGGAAACGGGAAAGGGGGTCAATACAACCAGAAACGGGAAAGGGGTCTATAATAAAAGCAGGGAACCTTCCCCTTCCAATTTTAAGTAATTTTTAACTTCATTTATTTTGATCCAGGGGAAATTTTTCGTATCTTTAATAAATACTACACTCTATAATGAACACTTGTAACCATTTATATATCATAAAAATAGATGACATGAATAAATTATCTCCTTAATAGTTTTGAAAAGAATTTATCTTTTTTTAACTTTGCGCCTCGTTTAAAACACAAATTTTAATTATGATCATTGTACCATTAAAAGAAGGCGAAAACATAGAAAGAGCTCTTAAAAAGTTCAAAAGGAAATTCGAAAAGACAGGTGTGATACGTGAATTGCGTTCACGGCAGGCTTTTATTAAGCCTTCAGTACGTCGCAGGGAAGAGATCAAGAAGGCTATGTACGTTCAGAAGCTGCAGGAAAGCGAAGAATAGTTCGCCGGCCTCTGTATCATTTAGTTTATTACCATAACACATAAGTGGTTCCTTCATGAGTAATAAGGAATCGTTCTTACAATTTCTGCAAACTGAAAAGCGGTATTCACTGCATACAATACGTTCATACCAGAACGACCTGAACCAGTTTTTTTCTTTTTTATCACAGAAAGACATCTCTTCTGATCCGGAACAGATATCTTCCCATCAGATAAGAGCATGGATCGTCAGTCTTATGGATAATGGTGTTACATCTGTAAGTGTTCACAGGAAGATCTCATGTCTGAGGGGATTTTTTCATTACATGCGCAAAGAAGGTATAGTAACAAAAGATCCGCTTGAAAAAATAATTCTTCCGAAGAGGAAGAAAACATTACCTGTCTTTGTCGGAGAAGAGGCTCTTGATACGCTTCTTGACAGCAACAATTTTGGGGATGATTTTAAGGGCATTAGAAACCGGACAATAATCGAAATGCTCTATTTTACGGGAATGCGGAGGTCGGAGCTGACAGGCCTTCGCATGATGGATGTGAATCTTGCCGATGCTACTGTTAAAGTGACAGGTAAACGTAACAAACAGCGAATAATCCCGATGGCCAAACCATTCATTGTACGGCTGGAAGAGTATATCCGGTCGAGAGATCAGATTGCCGTCAATGGGAACGAAAGCTGGTTTTTTATTACTGACAAAGGGAACAAGTTATACGATAAATTTGTTTATAATATAGTAAAAGGTTATTTATCGATGGTTACTACTATTGAGAAAAAGAGTCCTCATATACTGAGACACACATTTGCAACCCACATGCTTAACAGGGGAGCTGATCTGAATGCAATAAAGGAGTTTCTCGGTCATGCAAATCTCTCAGCCACACAGGTTTACACGCATAACACATTTGAAAAGCTTAAGAGAATATATAAACAGGCTCATCCAAGAGCTTAAATTTTTAACAAAAAACAGGAGGTACTGCTATGAACATTCAGATTCATTCGCTGCGGTTTGACGCCGATAAGAAGCTTATTGATTTTGTGAATCAGAAACTGGATAAACTTACCCAGTTTGGAGAGGATATTGTTAATGCCGAAGTATACCTCAGGCTTGACAATGATCATGAAGGATCGAACAAAATCAGCGAGATTAAGCTGATTATGTCAGGTGGACATCTGTTCGCCAGGAAGCAAAGCAAGACTTTTGAGGAAGCAACCGACGATGCTGTAAATGCTCTTAAGAAGCAGATTACCAAACATAAACAGAAGAAGAGAGGGATATAGTTAACCTCTGTCCAAAAAACTTTTCATATATTTTGATAAATAAAATTTAAATTCCTACATTTGCACACCGTTTTTTAGGGTGTATTATGCCCTTACGGGACGTTCTTTAAATTGCCGATGTAGCTCAGTTGGCCAGAGCAGCTGATTTGTAATCCGCAGGTCGGGGGTTCGAATCCCTTCATCGGCTCTTGAAGGAGTTGTGAGTAAATGTCTTAGGAGAAAACTCTGTTTCAAGAGGGGAGATACCAAAGTGGCCAACTGGGGCAGACTGTAAATCTGCTGGCGAATGCCTTCGTAGGTTCGAATCCTGCTCTCCCCACTAAAGCAGAAAGTACCGTGCTTATGAAGGTATATTGAGAAGTTGATACGGGCTCTTTGGACGATATAGGCGGGAGTAGCTCAGTTGGTAGAGCATTAGCCTTCCAAGCTAAGGGTCGCGGATTCGAGCTCCGTCTCCCGCTCATTTTTTGATGCCAGAGTAGCTCAGGGGTAGAGCACTTCCTTGGTAAGGAAGGGGTCAGGGGTTCAATTCCCCTCTCCGGCTCAACAGGAAATTGATATTTATTAGTTATACAGATATAATTTAATTTTAATAAGCTTCAAGTTATGGCAAAAGAAAAATTTGACAGGTCGAAACCGCACGTGAATATTGGTACAATCGGTCATATTGATCATGGTAAGACAACATTAACGGCTGCGATCACAATGGTCCTTCACAAAAAAGGTCTCTCTGAAATCAGGGACTTTGACTCAATTGATAATGCTCCCGAAGAAAAAGAAAGGGGTATTACGATAAATACTGCTCACGTTGAATATCAGACGGCAACCCGTCACTATGCGCATGTCGACTGTCCGGGTCACGCTGACTATATCAAGAACATGGTTACCGGTGCTGCACAAATGGATGGTGCGATACTTGTTGTTGCCGCTACCGACGGACCAATGCCTCAGACACGTGAACATATTCTTCTTGCACACCAGGTTAACGTTCCGCAAGTGCTTGTATTCATGAATAAAGTAGATATGGTTGACGATGAGGAGCTTCTTGACCTTGTTGAAATGGAAGTCCGCGACCTGCTTAACTTCTACAAATTTGATGGTGACAATGCCCCGGTTATAAGAGGCTCTGCACTCGGCGCTATGCATGGTGAAGCAAAATGGGAAGAAAAAGTTATGGAGCTGATGGATGCAGTTGATTCATATATTCCAATACCTCCACGCGAAAACCAGAAACCATTCCTGATGCCGGTTGAAGACGTCTTCTCAATTACAGGACGTGGTACAGTTGCTACCGGTCGTATTGAAACAGGAGTCGTTCTTACCGGTGACGAGCTTGAAATGATAGGTCTTGGAGCTCAGAAACGTAAAACAGTTTGTACAGGTGTTGAGATGTTCCGTAAAATACTTGACAGGGGTGAAGCCGGTGATAACGTCGGTCTGTTGCTCCGCGGTGTTGACAAGAAAGAGATTAAAAGAGGTATGGTTCTTGCAAAACCGGGTTCCATTACACCACATACTAAAGTAAAAGCCGAAGTTTACGTCCTCAAGAAAGAAGAAGGTGGACGCCACACTCCGTTCCATAATAAATATCGTCCTCAGTTCTACATCAGAACACTCGATATTACCGGTGAGGTAACTCTCCCTGAAGGAACAGAAATGGTAATGCCAGGTGATAACGTCACAATGACAATCGATCTTATCTACCCGGTTGCTATCAATGTAGGACTTAGGTTTGCTATCCGCGAAGGTGGCAGAACTGTTGGTGCTGGTGCAGTTACGGAAATCCTTGAATAATGGTTTTGGATGTACATCTGTTGAATCACGATGCATCGCGATTGCATGATGCATCGCGCTTATACAATACATCGCGATTCAACAGCCTATTTACAGACGGGTGTAGCTCAGTTGGTAGAGCACTGGTCTCCAAAACCAGGTGTCGGGAGTTCGAGTCTCTCCTCCCGTGCTAAATATAATGATATGAGTTTAAAAAATTATTTTCAGGAATCATTCACAGAGCTCGTCCATAAAGTTACATGGCCGACGTGGAGTGAACTTCAGAACAGTGCTGTTCTCGTAATGGTAGCTACACTGATAATTGCTCTTATTGTTGCTGCAATGGACTTTTCATTCAGCAGGATAATGGAGTTTATTTATAAATTATTATACTAAACCGGAGAGGTTTCGATGAGCGAGGAAATTAAGAAGTGGTATGTGCTTCGGGCTATCGGGGGGAAAGAGAAGAAAGTTAAAGAATATATCGACAACGAAGTGATACGCCTTAAGCTGGGTGAATACATTACCCAGGTTCTTATCCCGACTGAAAAGGTTTACCAGATAAGATCGGGCAAAAAGATAAGCAAGGAAAGAACTTTTTTCCCCGGTTATGTCCTCGTTGAAGCTCTCCTTGTCGGCGAAATACCTCATCTGTTGAGAAATGTCCCTAATGTTATAGGATTCCTGGGCTCACAGAACGGAGAACCGGTTCCACTCAGAAAAGCTGAAATTAACAGAATCCTCGGAAAGGTCGATGAACTGAATGCAAGCGATGAAGAATTGAACGTTCCGTTCTTTGTCGGTGAAACAGTAAAGGTGATCGACGGGCCGTTCAACAGCTTTACAGGAATTATAGAAGAGGTGAATGAAGAAAAGAAAAAGCTTAAGGTGATGGTCAAGATTTTTGGCAGAAAAACCCCTCTTGAACTTAGCTTTATGCAGGTTGAGAAAGAAAACTAACAGAAGATATTGACAGTTATGATATTCATAATGCTTCCTGAGTAACTGTCAGATTCTCGCTAAAAACAAGCAAATATTAAATTATGGCAAAAGAAGTTGCTGGACTAATAAAATTACAGATTCGTGGCGGAGGAGCTAATCCATCTCCACCTGTAGGACCTGCTTTAGGTTCGAAAGGTGTGAATATCATGGATTTCTGCAAGCAATTTAATGCGAGGACCCAGGACAAAGCTGGAAAAGTTATACCGGTTGTTATAACAGTATATGCTGACAAGACATTTGATTTTGTCACTAAAACACCACCGGTTGCTGTTCAGCTTATGGAAGCTGCTAAGTCGAAGAAAGGTTCGAAAGAACCTAACAGGGAAAAAGTAGCACAGATCACCTGGGACCAGGTTAAAGCAATTGCTGATGAGAAAATGGAAGACCTGAACTGTTTTACAGTCAAGTCGGCCATGAAGATGGTAGCAGGCACCGCAAGAAGTATGGGAATTACAGTTAAAGGTGATTTCCCTGACAAAATTTAACTAGAGAAAAATGACTAAACTTACCAAAAACCGTAAAGCTGCCTTTGATTTACTTGAAAAGGACAAGCTGTATACGTTGAAAGAAGCTTCTGCACTGGTAAAGGAAATAACCAAAACCAAATTTGATGCTTCAATCGACTTGGATGTAAGGTTAGGTATCGATCCACGTAAATCCAATCAGATGGTTCGCGGCGTAGTTTCACTGCCTCACGGAACAGGTAAAGAGACACGGGTTCTCGTGCTCTGCAGTCCCGATAAGGAAAATGAAGCTAAAGAGGCCGGTGCCGATTTTGTAGGCCTGGATGATTATGTTGAAAAGATCAAAGGCGGATGGACAGATGTGGATGTGATAATAACCATGCCTTCAGTTATGGGAAAAGTCGGTCAGTTAGGTAGAATACTCGGTCCCCGCGGACTGATGCCGAACCCGAAAAGTGGAACTGTCACTATGGAAATCGGTAAGGCTGTTAAAGAAGTGAAGCAGGGTAAGATTGATTTCAAAGTTGATAAAAGCGGAATCATTCACACCTCAATCGGAAAAGTCTCATTTGAACCTCATAAGATCGCCGAGAATGCCAAGGAATTCATTTCAATGGTGAATAAGCTTAAACCGGCTGCTGCAAAAGGAACATACATTCGCAGCCTGTTCCTTTCAAGCACAATGAGCCCTGGTATTAAAATAGATCCTAAAGGTCTTGAAGATTAATCAGATATTAAAACTCGGAGAGAAATTATGAGACGGGAAGAAAAAAATGCTATCATAAACAGCCTTGCTGAAAGATTAAAAGAGTACAGCCACTTTTACTTGACTGATACTGGAGAGCTCAACGCAGCTGATACAAGTGACCTTAGAAGAAAGTGCTTTGAAAACGATATCAAGCTGATCGTCGTAAAAAACACACTCCTCAAAAGAGCACTTGAACAGTCTGGTATAAACTTTGAAGAACTGTATCCGGTTCTTAAAGGTACTACGTCTATCATGCTTACTAATGCCGGTAACACCCCTGCTAAACTTATAAAGGAGTTCCGGAAGAAACATGAGAAACCTGTTTTTAAAGGCGCATACGTGCAGGAATCAGTTTACCTTGGAGAGAATATGCTTGATGCACTCATCTCCCTGAAGAGTAAACACGAACTCATCGGAGATATTATTCTCCTTTTGCAATCACCTGCCAAGAACGTCATATCAGCCTTACAATCAGGTGGAAATAAAATTCATGGTGTGCTTGAAACACTATCAAAAAAAGAGAATTAGTAATAAGTAATATCAAATTTAAATTCAATTAATATGGCAGATCTTAAGAAATTTGCAGAAGAACTGGTTAACCTGTCTGTAAAAGATGTGAATGAACTTGCAAAAATACTAAAAGAAGAGTATGGGATTGAACCGGCTGCAGCAGCAGTTGCAGTTGCCAGTGGCCCTGCCGTTGGCGCAGATGCTCCGGTCGCTGAGGAGAAAACTACATTCAATGTTATTCTTAAAAACGCAGGCGGACAAAAATTACAGATCGTTAAACTGGTAAAAGACATCACCGGACTTGGACTGAAGGAAGCAAAAGCAGTAGTTGATGCTGCCCCGGGTCCAGTAAAAGAAGGTGTATCAAAAGATGAAGCTGAAACTATTAAAAATAAATTAGTTGAAGCTGGAGCTGAAGTTGAACTTAATTAAGCTATACTACAATGCTGGATTGCTGGTTTAGTTCCGCCGGTTGACGGAACTAAACCTATGTTCTTTTAATTACTAAGTTCACTTAAACATTTTATAAATGCCCTCAAAAAATACGGAAAGAATAAGTTTCGCATCCAGGAAAACTCAACTCGATTATCCTGATTTTCTGGAAGTTCAGTTGAAATCATTTAGTGAATTCTTCCAGCTCGGAACAACCCCCGAAAACAGGAAAAAGGAAGGCCTCTTTAAAGTATTTACTGAAAACTTCCCTATTACTGATACTAGGAACAATTTCGTTCTTGAATTTCTGGATTATTATATCGATCCTCCCAGATACACTATTGAAGAATGTATTGAACGCGGCCTGACTTTCAGCGTTCCTCTTAAAGCCAAGCTGAAACTCTATTGTACAGATCCTGAACACGAAGATTTTGACACAGTAATTCAGGATGTCTACCTTGGAACAGTGCCTTATATGACTGAACGCGCTACGTTCGTCATAAACGGAGCGGAGAGAGTTGTGGTTTCACAGCTGCACAGGTCCCCCGGGGTATTTTTCGGTCAGAGCATCCATGCAAACGGAACAAAACTCTATTCAGCCCGGATAATACCATTCAAAGGATCATGGATCGAGTTTGCAACCGACATCAATAATGTGATGTACGCATATATAGACAGGAAAAAGAAGCTTCCTGTTACAACCCTTCTGCGTGCAATAGGTTTCGAAAGCGATAAAGATATACTTGAGATCTTTAACCTTGCTGAAGAACATAAAGTCTCAAAAACAAGTATTAAAAAGCTGGTAGGCCGTAAACTGGCTGCCAGGGTTCTGAAAACATGGGTTGAAGATTTTGTTGATGAAGATACTGGCGAGGTTGTTTCAATCGAAAGAAATGAAGTGATCCTCGACAGGGAAACCGTAATTGACCCGGAACATGTTGACCTTATTGTCGATTCAGGAGCTAAGGCTATCCTGCTTCATAAGGACGACACGACACTGTCAGATTACGCTATTATTTATAACACGCTCCAGAAAGACCCGTGTAACTCCGAAAAAGAAGCAGTTATATACATCTATCGCCAGTTGCGGAATGCAGAGCCTCCAGATGAGGCTACAGCACGCGATGTGATTGATAAACTCTTCTTCTCCGACAAGAGATATGATCTGGGCGAAGTTGGACGTTACAGAATAAATAAAAAACTGGGTCTTAACACTGAAATGAGCGTAAAGATCCTTACCAGGGAAGATATAATAAAGATTATAGGTTACCTGATCGAGCTGATCAACTCAAAGACCGATATTGATGATATCGACCACCTCAGTAACAGGAGAGTCCGCACAGTAGGAGAACAACTGTATGCTCAGTTCGGAGTCGGTCTTGCACGTATGGCCCGTACAATTCGTGAAAGAATGAACGTAAGGGATAATGAGGTTTTTACACCAGTCGACCTGATTAACTCAAAAACACTGTCATCGGTTATCAACTCATTCTTCGGAACAAACCAACTGTCGCAATTCATGGACCAGACCAATCCGCTGGCTGAAATGACCCACAAACGTCGTATGTCAGCACTCGGACCAGGCGGTTTGTCGCGCGAGAGAGCAGGCTTCGAAGTGAGAGACGTTCATTATACTCACTATGGTCGTCTGTGCCCGATTGAAACACCTGAAGGACCCAACATTGGTCTTATATCATCGCTCTGCGTCTATGCAAGAATAAATGACCTTGGATTTATTGAAACACCTTATCTTAAGGTGAATAATGCCCAGGTAGATTTCAGTAAGGA
This sequence comes from uncultured Bacteroidota bacterium, assembly GCA_963843415.1. Lineage (GTDB taxonomy): Bacteria > Bacteroidota > Bacteroidia > Bacteroidales > VadinHA17 > LD21. The sequence goes on along the minus strand of CAWJKD010000002.1, from coordinate 1,469,803 downwards.
GGGAATAGTGTGGCTCAGCGCAGAAGAAGAGGAAGAAAAAATGATTGCACAGGCAAATGCACCGCTGAAAAAAGATGGTCATTTTGAAGATGTAAGAGCTAAGTGCCGGTATGAAGCTGATTACCCTCTTGAAGAAGTAGGCAAAATAGACATGATGGATGTCGCACCTAACCAGATCGCTTCAATTGCAGCCTCCCTGATCCCCTTCCTGGAACACGACGATGCCAACCGGGCCCTCATGGGTTCAAACATGATGCGTCAGGCTGTACCCCTTATTAATCCCGAAGCGGTAATTGTTGGAACAGGACTTGAGACACAGGTGATAAAAGACAGCCGTATCCTTTTTGTTGCTGAAGGTGATGGTGTTGTAGAATATGTTGATGCTAACGAAATTGTCATAAGATATACAAGAACTGACGAAGAAAAATTTGTAAGCTTTGATGATGATACGAAAAGATATGTACTTCCGAAATATAAAAAGACTAACCAGAATACCTGTATTAACCTGACTCCTGTTGTTAAAAAGGGAGAGAAAGTAAAAAAAGGACAGGTACTTACAGAAGGCTATGGTACAAAGAATGGCGAACTGGCTCTGGGAAGAAACCTGAAAGTGGCATTCATGCCGTGGAAAGGATACAACTTTGAGGATGCTATAGTAATCTCCGAAAAAGTTGTCCAGGAAGATATGTTCACCTCGGTGCATATCGACGAGTACCTTCTTGAAGTGCGTGACACAAAACGTGGTCTCGAGGAGCTGACTTCCGATATTCCTAACGTAAGCGAGGAAGCAACCAAAAATCTTGACGAAAACGGACTTATAAGGGTTGGCGCACGTATACGACCTGGTGATATTCTTATCGGTAAGATCACTCCGAAAGGAGAATCAGACCCATCACCTGAGGAAAAACTTCTGAGGGCTATCTTTGGAGATAAAGCCGGTGATGTGAAAGATGCATCTCTGAAAGCCGGACCTTCTCTTGAAGGCGTTGTTATTGATAAGAAGCTCTTTACGAGGGCTATAAAGGACAGAAAAGCAAAAGCTGTTGAGAAACCGATGCTCGATAAGATCGAAAATGAATTTAACAAAAACATCGATGAACTCAAATCAAAACTTGTTGATAAGCTTTTTATCCTGGTAAATGGAAAAACATCACAGGGAGTTAAGGATTATCTTAATGTGGATGTCATTCCCAAAGGCAGCAAATTCACACTTAAACAGCTGCAGGAAGTTGATTTTCTGAATGTTAATCCGAATAAATGGACTACCGATAAGAAGAAAAATGACAATATAAAGCAACTCCTTCATAATTTTATTATAAAGTATAAGGAGATCGATGGTATCTATAAACGCAAGAAGTACAACATTACAATCGGAGACGAATTGCCAGCCGGCATTGTCCGCCTTGCAAAAGTTTATATTGCCAAGAAAAGGAAGGTAAAGGTTGGTGACAAGATGGCCGGACGCCATGGGAATAAAGGAATCGTGGCAAGAATAGTCCGGGCTGAGGATATGCCCTTCCTGGAAGACGGGACACCGGTTGATATTGTTCTGAATCCTCTTGGTGTACCCTCAAGAATGAACCTCGGACAGATTTATGAAACTGTACTAGGCTGGGCCGGACAGAAACTCGGACTTCAGTTCTCAACTCCGATTTTTGACGGTGCAACAATTGATCAGATCACCGATTATACGAAAAAAGCAGACCTCCCCACATATGGAGTAACTTATCTTTATGACGGAGGTACCGGTGAACGCTTTGACCAGCCTGCCACGGTGGGTGTAATATATATGCTTAAACTTGGTCATATGGTTGACGACAAGATGCATGCACGTTCTATCGGACCATATTCACTAATTACCCAGCAGCCGCTTGGAGGTAAGGCTCAGTTTGGAGGTCAGCGTTTCGGCGAAATGGAGGTCTGGGCTTTGGAAGCTTTCGGGGCAGCTCATATTCTGCAGGAAATACTTACAATTAAATCGGACGATGTTATTGGTCGTGCAAAAGCTTATGAAGCAATAGTAAAAGGCGAACCGATGCCTCAGGCAGGTATTCCGGAATCGCTGAATGTGCTTCTGCACGAACTGAGGGGACTTGGATTGAGCGTTATACTTGATTAACAGCTCTTTCCTTTTATAAATTTAATCGTTGAAAAAAAATTCAGTATATGTCATTCAGAAGAGATAACAAAACAAAAACTAGTTACTCAAAGATCTCGATTGGTCTCGCTTCACCCGAAGAAATTCTGGACCGTTCAAGCGGTGAAGTACTGAAGCCGGAAACAATTAATTACCGTACTTATAAACCTGAACGCGATGGTCTTTTCTGCGAAAGAATCTTCGGCCCGGTTAAGGATTATGAATGCCATTGCGGAAAATACAAGAGAATCCGCTACAAAGGAATTGTATGCGACCGTTGCGGTGTTGAAGTTACTGAGAAGAAGGTGCGACGTGAAAGAATGGGACATATCTCACTTGTCGTTCCGGTAGCACATATCTGGTACTTCAGATCACTGCCGAACAAAATTGGCTATTTACTCGGTCTTCCGACAAAGAAGCTCGATTCAATTATCTATTACGAAAGATATGTAGTCATCAATCCAGGAATAAAAGCGGCAGACGGAGTTAAGTATCTCGACTTCCTTACAGAGGAAGAATACATAGAGATAATAGAATCGCTGCCAAAGGAAAACATGTATCTTGAAGAGGATCATCCTGATAAGTTTGTTGCCGATATGGGAGCAGAGGCTTTATACAAACTTCTGAGCCGGATCGACCTTGATGAGATGTCTTATTCTCTGCGTCACAGGGCAAATACTGAGACCTCACAACAGCGTAAAAATGAAGCGCTTAAACGTCTTCAGGTTGTTGAAGCTTTCAGGGATTCAAAGAATGTAAACAAGCCTGAGTGGATGATAATAAAGGTGGTACCTGTAATTCCACCGGAATTAAGACCTCTTGTTCCACTCGATGGCGGGCGTTTTGCAACAAGCGACCTTAATGACCTTTACAGGAGAGTAATAATTAGAAATAATCGTCTTAAGAGACTTATTGAGATCAAAGCGCCTGAGGTGATCCTGCGTAATGAAAAACGCATGCTTCAGGAGGCTGTTGATTCTCTTTTCGATAATTCAAGGAAAGCCAACGCAGTAAAGACCGATGCAAACCGTCCTCTTAAATCGTTGAGCGACAGTCTTAAAGGAAAACAGGGAAGATTCCGCCAGAACCTGCTTGGTAAAAGAGTGGATTATTCAGCCCGTTCAGTAATAGTAGTCGGACCTGAACTAAATCTTCACGAATGCGGTTTGCCAAAAGATATGGCAGCTGAACTCTATAAGCCATTTATTATCCGGAAACTCATTGAACGCGGAATAGTTAAAACGGTCAAGTCGGCAAAGAAAATAGTTGACAGGAAAGATCCTGTTGTATGGGATATTCTTGATAATGTACTGAAGGGACACCCGGTTCTCCTGAACCGTGCGCCGACACTTCACAGGCTTGGTATCCAGGCTTTCCAGCCAAAACTTATCGAAGGAAAAGCTATTCAGCTTCACCCTCTTGTTTGTACAGCATTTAACGCTGACTTTGATGGTGACCAGATGGCTGTCCACCTTCCTTTGGGTAATAGTGCAATACTTGAAGCCCAGATGCTTATGCTGGCTTCTCATAATATTCTGAATCCTGCCAACGGGGCGCCGATAACCGTACCTTCACAGGATATGGTTCTGGGTCTTTATTATATAACAAAGGGAAAGAAAGGCACTGAAACTGAAAAGGTAAGAGGTGAAGGTCTTAATTTTTATTCTCCAAAAGAGGTCACAATTGCTTATAACGAAGGCAAAATAGATCTCCATGCTATAATTAAAGTCAAGGTAAAAGACAGGGTCGACGGTGAATTCATCAAACACACTGTGGAGACAACCGTGGGAAGGGTTATCTTCAATCAATTTGTGCCTGAGGAGGTTGGTTTTATTAATGAGATCCTTACAAAGAAATCTCTGCGCGATATTATCGGTCGCGTGCTGAAACTTTCAGGTATGGCGAAAACCGCCGATTTCCTGGATTCAATCAAAAACCTTGGATTTTATTCAGCTTTCAAGGGAGGACTCTCCTTTAACCTTGATGATGTGATCATACCTGAAGAGAAAACTAAATTCGTTACTGAAGGATATGAACAGGTTGAAGAGGTGCTTAGCAACTATAGCATGGGATTCATTACAAATAATGAACGTTACAATCAGATAATCGATATCTGGACCCATGTCAACGCAAGGCTTACACAGTCGCTTATGAAGCAGCTTTCAAATGACAAGTTCGGCTTCAATTCTGTCTATATGATGCTCGATTCAGGTGCCAGAGGTTCAAAAGAACAGATCCGTCAGCTTTCAGGAATGAGAGGCCTTATGGCCAAACCACAAAAATCAGGCTCTTCAGGTTCGGAAATCATAGAGAACCCTATCCTCTCAAACTTCAAAGAAGGTCTGTCAGTACTTGAGTACTTCATCTCTACTCACGGAGCACGTAAAGGTCTTGCTGATACAGCTCTGAAGACTGCCGATGCCGGGTATCTGACCCGTCGTCTTGTTGACGTTTCTCAGGATGTGATAATCAATGAGGAGGACTGTGGTACACTCAGAGGACTTGTTGCAACTGCAATCAAGAAAAATGAAGAGGTTGTAGAATCATTATATGAAAGGATCCTGGGACGTACAACTGTCCATGATTTATTCCATCCGCTTACCGGAGAACTTATAGTTGAAGCGGGACAGGAACTGACAGAAGAACTGGCAAAGAAAATAGATGATTCACCCATAGAACAGGTTGAGATCCGTTCAGTGCTTACCTGCGAATCCAAAAAAGGAGTTTGTGCTAAATGTTATGGCCGAAACCTGTCAAACGGTCATATGGTTCAAAAAGGTGAGGCTGTTGGAGTAATAGCAGCTCAGAGTATCGGAGAACCAGGGACTCAGCTTACACTCCGTACATTCCATGTAGGAGGTACCGCTTCAAATATCACAACCGAATCGCGACTGGTCGCAAGATATGCCGGTATCGTAGAGATCGATGAATTAAGATCAGTTCCAAAGAAAGATACTGAAAAAGGAGAAATAGATATTGTAATCGGACGGCTTGCCGAATTAAGGATTATTGACAAGAAAACAGGGATTGCTTTAACAACTCATACAATTCCTTATGGTTCAAAACTTTATGTGAAACCAGGCAAGGAAATAGAAAAAGGCAGACTGATATGCGAATGGGATCCTTTCAACGCTGTTATCATTTCGGAATTAGCAGGTAAAATAGGATTTGATTATCTCATTGAGGGTATTACCTTCCGGGAAGAGTCGGACGAGCAGACCGGTTTTAAAGAAAAGGTGATAATTGAAAGCAGGGACAAAACAAAAAATCCGGCTATTAAAATACTTGCACCAAAAGGAGGAGAAGAGCTTAGAGTTTATAACCTTCCTGTAGGAGCTCACCTTGTGGCTGAACTAAACAAGATTGTTGAAGCAGGAGAAGTTTTGGCTAAGATACCACGAGCTGTTGGTAAATCAGGTGATATAACAGGTGGTTTGCCGAGGGTTACAGAACTTTTCGAAGCCCGCAATCCGTCAAATCCGGCTATTGTATCTGAAATTGACGGGGAGGTAACCTTTGGTAAGATAAAAAGAGGTAACAGGGAGATCACTATCAAATCAAAAACCGAAGAGGTCAAAAAATATCTTGTACCACTTTCAAAACAAATCCTTGTTCAGGAAAATGATTATGTCAAGGCAGGCGTGGCACTTTCTGATGGTGCAATTACTCCCTCCGATATTCTTGCAATCAAAGGGCCGACAAAAGTACAGGAGTATATTGTAAACGAGATACAGGAAGTTTATCGTCTCCAGGGCGTTAAGATAAACGATAAACACTTTGAGATCATTGTACGCCAGATGATGCGTAAAGTAGAGATTGTAGATCCGGGTGATACTAAATTCCTTGAACGCCAGGTAGTTGACAAGCTGGAGTTTATGGATGAAAATGACTGGATATATGGTAAGAAAGTAATCATTGAAGGAGGTGATTCCCAGACACTTCGTGCCGGAATGATAGTAACTGCACGTAAATTAAGAGATGAAAATTCTGTTTTAAAGCGTAAAGACCTTAAGATTGTTGATGCGAGGGATGCCATTCCTGCAACCTCAAGCCAGGTTCTCCAGGGAATTACCCGGGCTGCACTTCAGACAAACAGTTTCTTCTCTGCTGCATCCTTCCAGGAAACAACCAAAGTGCTGAATGAAGCTGCAATCCTTGGAAAGATCGATAAGCTTGAAGGGCTGAAAGAGAATGTAATAGTCGGGCATCTTATTCCTGCCGGAACAGGACAGCGTGATTATAACAGTATCATTGTGGGCTCACTGGATGAATATGAAAGTCTTGTAGGCTCTGACCAGGAATCCGAGGTTGAAGCTGAGACAGATTCAAAGAAATAATTTAAAATCGAAATAAATGGCAGATCCCAAAGATACGAACCAGATCAGCATCGAACTGAATGAAGAGACTGCCCAGGGTATCTATTCAAACCTTGCAGTAATAACTCATTCAGCTTCGGAATTTGTAATTGATTTTGTAAGGATAATGCCCGGGATTCCTAAAGCTCAGGTAAAATCAAGGATAATTCTGACTCCTGAGCATGCCAAGCGGCTTGTTTCTGCTCTGCAGGATAACATAGCAAAGTATGAGTCGATACACGGACCGATAAAAGAAGTTAAAGGTTCCGGACCTGTTATGCCTCTTAGTTTCGGAGGCCCTACAGCCCAGGCCTGATATTCAGGAAATCACTTAACAATAAGCCGCCAGATTTGTGTTTGACGGCTTATTTCTTTGATATAAGTGAAATAAAACCTTACTTTGTATGTTAATTATATAGAGATATTTTTAAAAAATGGGACCTTACGTAATACGAAAAATTCTTGTCGCACTGATCATCCTTTTACCGGCAATTTCATATTCCGGTTGCAAGAAGCAGGAAAAGTGCGGTTGCGATGGAGATATCCTGTTCTCATATACTAAAAGGACTTTCGACCGTTCCTCAATTAATTACACCGAAGACGGGAAATCAGCTTACTTTACGATCACAAACGCATACGGATATGACCGATACTTCTTCTGCAACCCCTCCGAAATGTACACCAAATTCCAGGACCTTGCATCTGAAAATCAGTTGAAAATATCGGGGGATGTTTACTGGGACTGCAGTTATCTTGTTAACAGCGGCAGTGGCAGCTCATATTATTATAACTATTACAAAGTCTACCAGATCAACGTCACTGAATTGCTATCCTACATGTACGGGAAATAGTTGGATTCTCGATGACAAATTACAATTTAGCTTTTGCAGGTGCAGGCAGAGTAGCCGGGGCTCTCTGCCAGCAGATGCATCGTTCAGGTTTTAATATCCTGCAGATAATTTCAGAAACCGCGACAGACGGAGAACCGCTGGCACATTCCTGTAATGCAGCATGGTCCCGGGAGCTTAAATTTATTGATTCTGTTGATATAGTTATTGTTGCAGTTCCGGATAACAAGTTGGAAGAGGTACTCTCCTCAATTAAGTGTTCAGATCATACTGTTGTAGCACATACTGCCGGCAGCTATGGTCTCGATATATTTCCGGCCCACCTTAGGAACAATGGCGTTTTTTATCCTCTTCAGACTTTTTCAAAAGGCAGGAGCATCAATTTCAATGATCTGCCAATTCTTATTGAAGCATCAAAACCAGGAACAGGGAAGATCCTGAAGGATCTTGCAGAATCTATTAAAGGGAAGGTGCATTTTATTGATGTTGAGCATAGGAAAAGACTTCATCTGGCAGCTGTATTTGTCTGTAATTTTACCAATCATATGCTTACTGCGGGAAAAGAGATAACATCAGGAGCAGGTCTCTCTTTTGAACTTCTTGAACCTCTTATACGGGAGACTATTTCGAAGGCTCTTGAGAATGGTCCGGAAAATGCACAGACAGGTCCCGCTGTAAGAAAAGACCTTAACACTATTGAAAAACATTTAGAATTATTATCTTTCTCTCCTGAATTGCAAAAAATTTATAAAGAGGTATCCCAATCGATAATCAATCACCACTTTAACAAGAGCTGATCATGGCAAATTTCAAGGAGGATCTGACAACAGTAAAAGCTTTCGTTTTTGATATAGACGGCGTCCTGTCTCTTCAGACAATAAGCCTCAATGCTTTCGGAGTGCCGAACAGGACTGTTAATCTGCGAGATGGGTATGCTCTGCAGCTGGCTGTAAAAAAGGGTTATCATGTAGGGATTATATCTGGGAGCAATTCAAAAGAATATTTGAAAAGACTCAAAATGCTTGGGATCAAAGAAATCCATTTAAACAGCAGAACCAAGCTGGAGCACTATAAAATTTTCAGGAATAAATTCGGACTCAGTGATCCGGAAATACTTTTTATGGGAGATGATATTCCTGATCTGGAGGTGATGAAGGTTGCCGGTGTCCCTGTCTGTCCGTCCGATGCTGACAGTGAAATAAAGCAGGTTGCTTCCTATGTATCTGACAAGAAGGGAGGAGAGGGGTGTGTAAGGGATGTTATCGAACAGGTACTCAGGTTACATAAAAAATGGATGGATTCTGAAGCTTTTGTATGGTAAAAATGAAAGCATTCCTGAAACTCATAAGGTGGCAGAATCTTCTTATCGTAATACTTACGATGGTTCTGATGAGATATGCTATAATAGGATCCTTAATAAGTAAAGTCGGTGTTATATTATCAACAGGAACAGGAGACGCAATACCAATGGAACTTCAGTTCCCGTGGTACAATTTTGTTATTCTTGTAATTGCCACTATATGTCTCACCGCTGCCGGCTATGTGATAAATGATTATTTTGACATAAAGACCGACCTAATAAACAGGGGAGAGGTCATAATAGGAACCAAAATACCCCGCCGTAAAGCCATGTTGTGGCATACAGTCCTTAATATCATTGGTGTGTGTGCAGGATTTTATGTGTCGTGGAGAGCCAATAGTTTCTGGTTTGGAATTATCTTCATAATTGTTTCCGGTTTACTCTATTTATATTCTGCCACATATAAGCGTCAGTTCCTTATAGGAAATATAATCGTAGCTCTCCTGACTGCGATGGTCCCTTTTCTGGTTGTTATTTTTGAATGGTCAGCGTTGTACCGCTATTATATGATCAATGCTTTAGAGATGCCCGGATTGAGTTTCCTTTTCGCCTGGGTTGGTGGATTTTCGATTTATGCTTTCCTTACAACTTTGACCCGTGAAATAATAAAAGATATAGAAGACTTTGAAGGAGATATGGCATATGGCCGTAATACAGTTCCTGTTGTTATCGGCATCCCTGCTTCAAAAACACTCGCAGCCAGCATTTCGGTAATCACAATTGTATCACTTTACTTTGTCTGGTACTTTTTTCTGCATGATAAGTTCATCACTTTTACTTATCTGTCTGCTGCTATTGTCATTCCATTTATTTATGTTCTGTTTCAGCTCTTCCGGGGCAGGAATAAAAGAGAGCTCCATAGTGCCAGTAATCTTGTGAAAATCATCATGCTTGCGGGGATTTTTTATTCTCTTGTAGTTAAAGCGATAATTACCTGGAATCTGGTCCAATAATGGTAATTGACAATATCAATAAATACAGATTAATACTTGCATCAAGGTCCCCCAGAAGGCAACAGCTTCTGAGAGAACTCGGTCTGAGATTTGATATAGACATCAGAGAATATGATGAAACATACCCTGACACCCTTCATGCCGAAGAGATTCCCGTTTACCTGGCAAAGAAAAAGATCAGGAGTTTCATAAACGAAATTGCTGATAATGAAATTGTTATAACTGCCGATACAATTGTCTGGTGCAATCAGAAAGTATTGGGAAAACCGGTTGATGAAAATGATGCAATAGGAATGATCCGTGAATTGTCTGGATGCACTCATGAGGTTATTACCGGAGTTTCGCTCTTGTCGTTGTCAGCTGAAAGAACATTTTCCGACACTACGAAAGTTACATTCGAACCTCTCACGGAGGATGAGATATACTATTATGTTAACAAATTCCGGCCTTTTGACAAGGCAGGGGCATATGGAATACAGGAATGGATAGGGATTGCTGCCTGCAGCCGCATTGAGGGGTCTTATTTCAATGTTGTCGGCCTCCCTGTACATAAGTTGTACCATGAATTGAAGAAGTTTATAAATTGAGATATTCTCTGTGTAAGAAAGTCACCCAGGAACATGGAGCAATTTAATCCTAGAATCTTATTGTGTATTTCACTTTTACTCTTGCTTCGTAAACTTCCGGTTTGAAGCGTTCCAGCGGATCAATGACCGGAGAGTTGAATGTAAGAAAGACTTCTTTCCCGGGTTTAATGATCCATTGAAATCTTGACTGCCATCCGATCGTTTCGCTCTGATTCTCAAATTGTGCATAATTGTACCACGATATTGTCGGACTTATGAGGAGATTAAGGTTAATCCTGTAGATCTGGGTTATAAAGTCACCTTCCTTTAATTTAACCCATCTTCTGTCCGATTCAAAGCCCAGAGAAACGGGTACACCTATTTTATAACCCGTCTGGATCAGCAGATCGGTGCGCGTCCCTGAATAGAATGACCCGATCACGACCCTTGTGGATGCCCACAGATCCCTTCTCTTTGCTGAAGATAGCAACAGTCCATGTCTCCAGAAATTATAATCACCGGCAGGTATTGAGATCGATTCGATAATTTTGAAATCATCTTCGAGCTTGTCAAAATGGTACTGCGAGTATAATGATATTATATCGCCGCTCAGAAATGAAATTTCAGAATAATTGAGATTTACTTCCCCGGTTGTAATACCTCCGTTCTTCAGATCGGAGATCAGAGTATAATCAGTACCTGATCTCACCTGCATAACCGGAGAGTTTTTTGGCCTTGGGCCAAAGGTAAAGCCTCCATAGAAATCACGGATATTCTTCCGTGGAACAAAACCAAGTCCCGGAGTAAAATTTTCTCCTATCTGGAGATAACCGATCCTGAATTTAAACAGGTCATTAGGATAATTCAGTTCACTTCCGAACGAAAAATCATTGCCTTTGAGATCTGGTGTGAAAGATTTCACACCATACAGATTGAATGCTATATTTTTATTCCCTGGTAGCTCTGCCGTAGCAAGCTTCAGGTCTATTCCGACAAGCGAATTACCATCATCCGATAATGCATTCCCGTTGGTCCCGATAATTCCTATTGATGATAATTTTCCAAGATTCCGTAATATACGTCCGGCAGTATAGCCCGGATTACCCCATTCATTGTCATCTTTTATATGGAGAAGTCCGAAATTCCATTTTCCCGCTTTGCCTGTAAATTTTCCTCCATATTTTATATTTACCGGATCTCCGTTTGTGTCCAGTCCGATCCGTCTTGAGAAAAATGGGATCATCCTTGTATTCTGTGGATTAACATCATCACTGTTTATCCCGAAAATGAAATAATTTGATCCGTCGAGGAAAAAATCCCTCTTCTCCGGAAAGTAAAGTGAAAATCTCGTAAGATTAATCTGTTTCTCATCAACTTCTGTTTGTGCAAAGTCAGTTCTCACTGTTACAGCTGCTTTGAGGGAAGATGTCACCTGGTAAAAAGCATCCATGCCACCGTCCACTACCGGTTCACTTCCTGCATCCTGTTTTTTGCTGAAACCACCTGTGATATATGGTATTATATCAAGGCCGATACCCTGTGTAATATCTTTTAAACCGCTTATTCTTCCTGCGTCAGAGACCTGGAATCTCTCGGCATTGAGTGATGTTGCAGGCCAGTAGGATGATTCCGATTTTCTTCTTATATGTCTTATGCATTTTAATCCCCATGTATCAGATCCTTTCCTGAATCCCATCGTTTTGAAAGGAATAATCATTTCTCCTTCCCATCCTATATCTGTAATTTTTGCTTTTCCATCCCAGAGCCCGTCCCATGATTTATTGAAGTTCCTGCCATTCTCATCCACAAGTGCATCTCCTATGCTCCCCCTTGGGCCAAGCTGAAACCAGTACCCGCTTCGGCCATCAAGGTATGTATCGAAAATAACCTGGATCCTGTCATCATCTGACAGACTTACATCACGTGCAAGTTCTTTGGCAGTGATCCCCCCGGGCTCATCGTGGCAGCGGACGCCTATATAGATATAATTATGATCGAACAGAAAAAGAAACTCGGTTTTTTCAGTTACAGGTTCTCCGTTTTTCGGTACCATCTGGAAGAACTCATTTACGACAGCGGCATCAGACCATACATCATCATTGACGAATCCGTCAATCTGGGGCGGAGTTGCGGTAAATACTGCTGTGATCCCGGGTTGTGAATAGAGGGTGGCTGAACAGAGAATAAGTGAAAGAATAATTATCAGGGAGCTTCGTGTCATGTAATTGTTTAAGACCGCAAATATAAATTCAAATCCCCTCTTCCTGCACGAAGGCTCTGTTAATTATTACTAAATATTCTGTGAATTATGAGATCTATTTATAACCCTTAATTGTATTGAGCTTATCAACATATTTTTGCACAACAGCTTCCTGGGCGGCCAGCTCATCCCTGTATTTCCCCTGGATCCTGTCATTCCTTGGAATATCATTGGTAGCCTTTGTTATTGTTCTGTCAGCTTTACTGATCTTCTTATTTGATGATTCGATTGATCTCGTCAACTTCTTCTTTTTCTTTTCAAGTTCCTTTATGAAATCATTCTTTTCATCCTTGAGAGTCCCCTCTTCCATTGATGTATAAAGTATGCGTTCATCAGCTATAGATGAGGTTATTGCCGTAAGTTCGCTATTGAGGCTGATGAGTTTTTCTCTTTCATTGTCAATAGTTCTGTTGCTTGAGCGGATTGACTTTTCCATTCCTGACTGATCACGCTCAAGAGATCCAATCTCTTTTTCAAGATCACGAAGCTTGTTCTCTTCGATCTTGACCTCGCCGGATACAAGATCAAGATATTGCTCTTTGGCAAAGTCGAAAAGCAGACTCTTCGCCTTGGCAACTTCAGCTTCACCGGTTGCCCTTTCTATATATTGGTCTTTTTTAAGTTCAAAAGCAGCTGCCAGGTAGAGTGCGCTATCCCTGTCGATTAAAAGACTATAAACATTAACCGGACTTTCTATTACATCTTTCAGGATAGCTCCGAAAATAGTCATCTCAGCGTTTTCTGTCACTACCTGCGATTTAGTACCAGTCTGCAATAATTTGGTCCAGCTCTTAAGGGTTTTTTCATAATCCACCTCAGGAATGTATACTGACAATCCCGGCAACATCCCATTGCCTATCATGATGCTGTCTTCCGATACCACTATTGGTTTTTGCCCTTTAATCCCGACAAATGAAATCAGGATAAATAGAATAAATAGATTGATAGTTTTCATATTATTTCTTTTTAGCTAATCAGGGTTCGATATGAACCATAAAATTACGAAAGAAAAATAAAAGATCCACCAAATCAGGCAGATTTTAATTCCACAATACCTTATTGCCTACGGCGAATAGCATGCAAATAATGTACCTCGTAGATTTCGGAATTCAACAATACCTTATTATCTACGGCGAATATTATGTAATAGGATACCGCGTAGCGGTTATGGTATTGTAGAACGTATTAATTAACAATACGTTATTTATTCCCCGTAGGGGATTCAGGAATATTCTGGAACCTCTACGAGGTATTTATATTCGTTTTACATATTATTCTACAATACCGGATCGCCTACGGCGAATTATAGGCAATTATGTACCGTATAGCCAAAATATTGAACTCAAATTAAGATAATAATTCTTTCTTGACCGTATAGAATTAAATGATAATAATTATCACTAAAAATGGGATATATAATTATATATTTTAAATAAGATTAGTGAAATACTATCAAATATGTAAATAAATAACGATATTTGCAATTATTTTATAAAATGAGGATTTCAGTTTATTAAATCCAGACAATAAAACTTTTATGACATTTCAGACAGAAACGATTCACATTTCCTGTGCGACAGACATGCTTCAGACTGAGGAAATGATTGATTTTATAAAAACCAGGTACGAAAAGACTTTAGCTAAGCACCTGAATATTGTTAAGGTATCGGCACCGGTAGTAGTACCCGACGGAACCGGAATAAATGATGACCTCAACGGGATCGAAAAGCCGATCAGCTTTTCAATCAGATCGCTAAATGGGAATAAAGCCTCTATCATACAATCACTTGCAAAGTGGAAGCGCATGAGGCTCAGATATTATCATATAGAACCCGGAAAGGGTATTCTTACAGATATGAGAGCTTTACGGCCAAGTGAGAATTTAAGTCCGATTCATTCAGTTTATGTCGATCAATGGGACTGGGAAAAGCATATCCTTCCTGAAGAGAGGTCCCTGAAGTTCCTTAAATCGAACGTTGAGTCGATATATGAAACATTCAGAATTACTGAAGCGGAGTTAAGCGAAAAATATCCATGGCTGACACCTCAGCTGCCTCCGGCCATTAAATTCATACATGCTGAGGAATTGTACAAAAAATATCCTGATCTTACTTCAAAAGAGCGGGAGAACATAGCCGCACGTGAACATAAGGCTCTTTTTCTGATCGGAATAGGAAACAAGCTAAGCAGCGGAGAACCCCACGACGGCCGTGCCCCCGATTATGACGACTGGAGTACTCTTAATGAAGACGGATACCACGGTCTGAATGGTGATATTATCTTCTGGAACCCTGCTCTGAATTCAGCTTTTGAAATATCGTCGATGGGTATTCGTGTTGACAGAACAGCTATGGAGAGACAACTTGAGATTAGCAACTGTCAGGACAGGAAGGACCTGTTATTCCATAAATTACTGCTCAGCGACCAACTCCCCCTGAGCATCGGAGGAGGCATCGGACAATCCAGATTATGCATGTTCCTGCTTAAAAAACTGCACATAGGAGAGGTTCAGTCAAGCGTCTGGCCGACTGAAGTTATGAAGCAATACGAAGGTAAAGATGTAAAGCTGCTTTAAGTCTGTGCGGTCATGCGGTCGTGCGGTCATGCAGTCTATTAGTCTATGGTTTCCCTTTATATTAGATTGAATCCCAATCCTTCCAGCTGTTCCTTTACCCGTTTCGTTCCACCGTTTAATCTTACTGTATAAGCAGAAAACTCCCGTCGTATCCTGTAGTCACCTCTCAGCTTTTCAAAATCGGCCGGGGAAAATCTCAGATTAGTATTATCCTCATTAATATTATACGTATGGACGACGGCTCTTCTGATAATTTCTTCATCCGTTTTCCCAATCCCGTTGATCTCAATCACCGGGCTTTCAGGTGGAGGGACTTCTGCAGGATACCAGTCTTTCAAAGGGAGGTTAAAAAAGTAACTTAATGAGTTGACTACTTTTGATGTGCCGTTTGCTTTCCCGTCAGCAGAATAACCTGCAATGTGAGGAGTAGAAAGAAAGGTTTCTGCCATAAGATCAAGATCAATATCCGGTTCATTTTCCCAGACATCCAAAACCACACCTCCCAGCTTACCTGATGAGAGAACTCTTTTTATTGCATTTGTTTCCACTACTTCGCCTCTTGATGAATTAATGAACCAGGCACCCTCTTTCATCTTCTTAAACTCTTCTTCGGTAAAGAGATGAAAAGTGCAGTCTTCGTAATTGACATTAAGAGGAACGTGGACTGTCACTATATCAGACTCTTGCAAGACTCTTTCAATGCTGATGAAACCCTTTTCACCTTCTTCCCTGGCGCGGGGAGGATCATTAAGCAAAACGTTCATCTCCATCAACCTGGCAAATTTTTCTACTTTAGCTCCAACATTCCCTACTCCAATTATCCCGATTGTCTTACCCTTAAGGTTGAAGCGGAATTCTGAAGCCACAGTAAGAAGTGCAACAATCACATATTGCTGGACAGATGATGAATTACACCCGGGGGCGTTGGTCCAGAAGATATTGTGTCTATCGCAGAATGGAGTGTCAATATGATCAATTCCAATAGTGGCTGTACCTATGAATTTCACCGATGTCCCATCAAGAAAAGATGCATTACATTTCGTCCTGGTTCTTGTGAGCAAGGCATCCGCGTCCATAATAACTTCTCTGGTGATCTCTTTTCCTGGGAGGTAAATAACCTCAGCATATGGTTCCAGGACACCTTTTAGAAACGGTATCTTATCGTCCGCAACGATCTTCATCCGGGTTAAACAATAATTGGTTGCATTGCTCTTTCGTACTCCTTCACCTGGAAAACAAATGCCTGCAATCTGGTTTCAAGTGAAACGGTATCCTGCCCATCGTAGGGAATATTGATAAACGGAATATTATTATTTTCTTTCCGGAATGAATCACTCACCGATGCAATAAGGGTTCCCGGCATACAGGTGAACGGTAAGATCGCAGCAATACCAGAAACACCTCTGCCTGCAAGTGCTACAAATGATCCTACTGCAATAGGCGGATCCCCGTCGTAGAATTCGTTTACATAGGTATTACAAAGTCTTAGCATATCATGAAGCGAAACGTCTTTCTGATGATCGGTATATTTTTTGATACCCTTTAATAATGAATTGGCAATAACTTCCTGTCCGATTCCCTGGATCCTGGATTTAAAGACCCCGGCTTTATCATTTTTCCACCGGCTGTCGCGTGTGAACCTGTATGTGGAATAGGTGATCCATTCCGAAAATGGTCCAATAACGACCTCAACGCCAAGATTTTCCAAACGATTTGCAATGTTCCCGTTGCAGCCGGCATTATCGCGCATGAATATCTCGCCCAGGACAGCCACAACAGGTTTCCGGGTGCTTTTATCGACTTCAATATTCCTGAAATCATTTACTATCCCAAGCAATACCTTACGAAGACCTTTTGAACCTTTTTCAATACAATGTTCAAGTTTTCTGATCGCCTGATCATAAATCTTTTCAGTCTCACCAATATTGATCTCGTAAGGCTTTGTTTCACGGTACAGCTTTCTTACGTAATCAAACACAACGAAACCCTTCCAGGCGTTCAACCTGAATTTCAAGCCATGTTCTCCTGCAATATCCTGGTAAGAGGTATCGTTTGAAGGAGTAATCAGCTCAGCCTTCTCATATCCAAGCCTGTCAAAAAGTATCCTGTGAAACTGGTTGTACTGACCAAACCGGCATGGCCCGTTATGATCGGGCATAAAGAAGCTCATTTTTGAAGGATCTGCTCCCGGTTCCTGGAGCTTTTTAATAAAGCTGCCTGTAGTGCATATCATCGGGAAACACTCTTTTGAAGAAGTGTACTTCCTTCCAATGGCAAGATCTTCCTCTGTCTGCCTTGGTAAGACTTCCGATGGTACACCGATACTTCTTGCTGCGGCGGCCACCATATATGCTCCATCGTGCATGTATGGAAAATAGAGTATCCTGTCTTTTGGTGGTGATGAAGGACTCGGTCTTGGCCGGAATATCTCTACATCTTTTTTTACATTCTGTTCCGATCCCTTCAGACTATCCAGGAATGCTTCAATTCGGGTCACCATCCCTGCATCGGCAGAGTGCTCATCCACTTCGAGATGGAGGAAAGGTTTCCCCTTAAGCTCTTCAGTAACATAATGCCATATAAATGAATCCGGACCACATCGGAAATTACTCAGATAAACTGCATACAATCCTTCTGTTTTAGCTACATGCTGTGCAGCAGCAATAATTTTCTGACCATTTGGCCAGTACATGTTTCTGTAGTTTTCAAAAATATTATATGGAGTAAGGTCAAGCATATCAACGGGCACAGGCATAACATTCTGTGCAATAAGCTTTTCGATAAGTCCCAGATTCAGATGAGGATCAGCGCTGTTGTATGGTCTTCCAAGCAGTACCACCGGACGGCAGTTTGCAGGAATGTTACCCATCACATCTTTTCCGTATTCTATGAGTCTTCTCTCGAATGTTGTCTGAATGCTATCGGCATAATAAATTGCTTCTTTTATATCCTTTTTCTTAATGCCGAATTTGTCAAAGAAATATTTGGACATCTCAGGAACAAGAGCCCGTTCAAAGAATCTGAAGTGGAGAGTCGGGACCAGGAGCTTTGATTCATCAATTTTCCCTTTCAGGGCAGCTTTTACCATGAAAGGATATGTCTGGATCCACGGACAGTTGCAGTTGAATATCTTTTTATTTCCGCGGAACTTTGCATTGACAATAAATGGAAGAAAAATATAATCTACCCCTTTTTCAATAAGATCGATAACATGCCCGTGCATAAGTTCAACAGGCAGGCATGTCTCGGCTGTCATTGTCTCAATAGATTGAGTCATTAGTGATTTATCGGACTCCCTTGAAAGAACGACAGTAAATCCCAGTTGTTCGAAGAAGGTTTTCCAGAAGGGGAATTGCTGGTAGTAAACCATTAATGCGCGCGGTATGCCTATGGTTTGATTCTTCCAGCCTTTATTCTCCTCATAACCCTCCATCAGCATCTCTGTCCTTTTCTGAAAGAGGTTCGGAATATTATTTGCTATTTTCTTTCTGCCGTCAGTTTCGTATTTTTCACACCGGCCGCCATAGAACAGCGATTTCTTTTCACCTGCAATCTTAACACGTCTGATCTCGCAATGGTTTGTACATCCCTGGCATGTAAACCTGCTGATATCGTAAGTTACATTCCGGATCCCGAAGCCTTTAAATGTAGTCTTCTGCCCTTTATTCATCGACCTCTGGGCAAGTATAGCTGCACCGATAGCTCCTGTTACATCGAAGTGTGGCGGGATGATTATTTTTTTCCCAAGAACCTGCTCAAATGCAGCAACTACTGCTTTATTGTTCGTTACTCCGCCCTGAAAGAATATTTTGTCTCCGACCCTGCGATCAGCTACCACTTTCTGAAGGTAGTTATATACAATGGAGTAGGCCAGGCCTCCAACAAGGTTCTCATTCCTGGCTCCCTTCTGCATGAATGAATTGAGGTCCGATTCCATAAAAACTGTGCACCGGTCGCCAAGTTTGACAGGGCTCTCCGAACTAAGTGCCATATTACCGAATTCTTCAACTATGTTAATATTCAGTTTTTCAGCCTGTTCTTCAAGAAATGATCCGGTCCCTGCAGCACATACTTTGTTCATCTCAAAATCTGTAACCACACCATTCTCGATACTTATATATTTTGAATCCTGTCCACCGATCTCGAAAATAGTATCAACAGTCGGATCATGATCTATTGCTGCTGTAGCCTGGGCTGTAATTTCATTCTGTATCGTATCAGCTCCGATAAAATCACCTGTCAGATACCGGCCTGAACCGGTTGTTCCTGCACCAATCACCTCTATATTTTCACCGATCTCATCATATATCTCGGTCAATCCCCTCTGAATAGCTTCAAGAGGTTTACCGGCAGTTGGCAGATACCGTCTTGATATCACATTATGGTCCTTATCAATCAGTACAACGTTCGTGCTCAGCGATCCGACATCAACACCAAGATATACAGGAAGCTTTTCATTCCCGTTACTCCTTAAATTTACCTTTTTATCATAGACAGCTTCTGATTCCTGTAATCTGGGGAGGCTAACAAAGCTTGAAGTAGTATCAGTGAGGTATATCCCGAGTTTTTCAAGTCCTCTGAAATGATCCATATCAAGCTTATTCGTATGTGCATACATAACAGCTCCGATAGCTCCCATTGAAGCATGATATTTTGGTATGATAAGCTCATTATCAGTAAGATTCAATACTTCCCTGAAAGCCCTGACCATACCTATATTTGCAGCAACGCCTCCTGAGAAAATTACAGGCTTGTTTATCTCCTTACTTCTTGCAACATTGCTCCTGAAGTTACGTGCCAGGGCAAAGCACAACCCTGCAACAATATCATGGAGAGGAGTAGCAATCTGCTGATGGTGTATCATGTCGCTCTTGGCAAAAACACTGCAACGACCTGCAATCCTGGGGGGATCGACTGATTTCAGTGACATCTCACCGAACTCTTTTTCTATTGGTACACCAATCCTGCGTGCCTGCTGATCGAGAAATGACCCGGTACCGGCAGCACATATGCTGTTCATCTCAAAATCCACCAGCCTGGAGTGTCCTCCCGAAGGATCCTTCTCGAGGATAATAAGCTTCGAATCCTCACCACCAATCTCAATTACTGTTCTGGCATCAGGGAACATCCTCCCTGAAGATGTTGCCTGTGCAATTATCTCATTGACAAATATACCGCCGATAAACTCAGTGGCAAGCTTGCCTCCGGTACCGGTAATTGCTATTCCTTTTATAAAACCGGAAGGATATTTCTGAAGAAGAGAAGTGAGCCTGTCTTTCAGGACATTGAATGGTCTTCCATGAACATAATCATAATAGTTATCACAGACATTATAATTATCATCTAAAAGAACTGTATTCAGAGAAACAGATCCAATATCCAATCCAAGGTAATACTGAAGGTCATTCTCAGTGGATCCGGAGTCAGCATTTATACCCATATACAACTTAATAAAATCAGTAATTTATTTGAAGATCACCCAATCTGCAAGTATAATTATTTTTTCGATGTTAACAATTTAACAATGGTCATTTCGTGATAATAGCCACACTAGACCCATTCATCCTTCAATACCGAACCTGACAAGCTGATAATCAATTGTTTAACAGGTACTTTGCGGGACGCTCCTGCTAATGCTGCCTTTACCATCTGCATCAGACCTCCGCAGCAGGGAACCTCCATCATCATGACAGTTATAGTATTCACTTTAGCTATATCGATCATGCCGGTCAGTTTTTCAACATAGGTCTCAAGACCATGATCCAGTTTTGGGCAGGCAATTGCTAATGATTTACCTTTCAGATATCTGCTGTGAAAGTTGCCCAGCGAGAATGCCACACAGTCTGCTGCCAGCAGGAGGTCAGAACCCCTGAGGAACGGAGCGTTCGGATTCAGAAGATGCATCTGGACAGGCCAGTGCCTTAGTTCAGAAGTCTGTTCAGTTGTTACTGTAAGATTATCACCTGAATCGGATTTTTCTATTACTCTTTCCCTGGACCCGGGACAACCGCTTTCTGATTGTTGATGCTGATGATCCTGATGCTCCCTGTTTTTAATCATTTCAATTACTTTTTTCTCGTCATATGGTTCAGCCTCCCTTGATTCAATAGTAATAGCTCCTTCCGGGCAATGTCCTATACATGCACCCAGTCCGTCGCACATTACTTCGCTTATAAGCCTTGCTTTGCCATTGATGATCTTCAATGCTCCCTCATGGCAGTTTGGGATGCACTGACCGCATCCGTTACATAGTTCTTCATCAATTCTCAGGATGTCTCTTTTCATATTCTCTATTTTATGCTATTAAAGAAATATTTTTAATGATTATGGGACAAAGATGGAGAGTATTTAAAAAGAAATTTGTAACATTTGTTACAAATTCAAAAATATGGATTATTCACTTCTTCCCGGGATTTCACTTTTCAACGGATATTCTAAAGATGACCTTGAGAAAATTCTGTCAAGTGTTCCTTTTCGTGTAAGGAAATTCAGAGCCGGATCAATTATTGCCCACAGCGGAGAACCTGTTGATTCACTGATTGTAGTAATCAAGGGAAATACAAAAGGAGAAATGGTTGATTATACGGGGAGGATAATCAAGATAGAGGATATACCTGCTCCCGGAGCCCTGGCCTCAGCTTTCATTTTCAGCAAAAAAAACAGATTCCCGGTCAATGTTATGGCTGTATCGGACGTAGAGTTGATGATAATTGAAAGATCAGATTTTCTCAGACTTATGATTAAGTACGACAGGATTCTCGTCAATTTTCTTGAGGTGATCTCAAACCGTTCACAGTTTTTATCGGAGAAGATCAAGTTTTTGAATTTTAAGACAATTAAGGGAAAGCTGGCTCAATTCCTGCTTCAGAAGGCAGGAAAAGATAGTTCGTCATTTGTTCTTGATGTAACCCAGAACGATATTGCCGATTTTTTCGGAGTGGCAAGGCCATCGATAGCGCGGGCCCTTGGAGAGATGGAAAAGGATGGTTACATTGAAGCCAGGGGGAAAAAAATCAGGATCATTGATAAGATAAAACTGGCTGAGCTTACTATTGACTGATAATTAATGAGATACTCACCCTTCGTTTAAACCGGTAACTTAATTGAGAAACAAGTTCCTTCACCCTCCTTGCTTTCAATGCTTATAGTTCCTTTATTTATCAATACTAATTCATAGCAGAGTTTAAGCCCAAGTCCTGTACCTTTTTCATTTTCAGTTCCGGGAGAGCTCGCTATTTCTGTTGATGTAAATAAGTATTTTTGTTTCCCCGGTGATATTCCGATCCCGTTATCGCAGATCTTTATAAGTATTTTACCTTCCTCTTCTTCCATATCTTTTAACAGAATACTTATCCTTCCTCCCCGGGGCGTGTATTTTACTGCATTTGAAAGAAGGTTTCTGATTACAATATCAAGGAGATCTTTATCAATATAGGCTATTGAACTGCCTACCTGGGTAAAATTAACGGATATCTCCTTCTTGTCAGCGCTCTCTTTACAGATGCTCAGATTTGTCAGTATTATATCGGCCAGATTTCGCTTACCGGGTGAATATTTTATTTTATCCTCCTGTCCCCGGCCCCACACAAGCATGTTCTCAAGAAGTGAAATAACCATTTGTGCATACTGAATACTGCTGTTTGCAAATACGTCATATTTTTCCTTGTACTCTTTCTCCTTTAGGAGGTTAAGCATATAAAGGATATTTACAACCGGACTTCGAAGGTCGTGAGCTACAAGGGAAAATATCTTATTCTTTAATTGTATAGTCTCTGTTAACTGTTTGTTTTGTGACGCTATTCTGGTATTCTTATTTTCTATTTCTTCATTCTGTTTTAGAAGTGCCTGTGTCCTTTCATTTACAAGAAGTTCAAGGTTACGGTTCATAAATTCAAGTTCACTCTGCAGCTTTTCCTTTTCGAAATATGATTTAACCCACTTGTAGATCAAAAGAGCTGCCTGGATGAATACAAAAAACACCACCACGTAGGTTAGTACATATCCGGAAAAGATGGCTGATTTACCCATTGATACTCTGGCATCGTGGATCCCTCCAGCTGCCAGGAAAAAAATGGCAGAGAAGTATATTAAGTCAAGTCTGTTCTTCCTGAAGATTCCCTTTAAATTCTGTACTAAAGCGTGAACCATAAGAATCAGCATCGATGGGTATATGATCAAAGTATTATAGCTGAATATTTTAACAGGCAGGAATATTGTCAGAATGAATGCTAAAATAAAATAGATTGTGATCACTTTAGCAAAAATCCTGAATAGCTTATCGGGATAAAGAGTCAGAACAAACCAGATCCATCCTAACAGGATTACATAAAGTCCCATGTACTCAAGCCTTACAATCCAGTTCCATCCCATATCTATAAAACTGTAAATAAGGAAATGCGAAGTGAAGAGGGGTCTGAATGAAAGACCTAAAGTTGCCATGGTCAGAAATCCCATTGCCTTATCTTTAGGGTATATTAAGTAGAAGAAAAGGAAGAAAAGAGAAAAACCAAACAAGAGGCTTATGACAGCCCAGCTACCGGCCAGGCTGTTCTCGTATCTTTGTTGTACCTCCTCATAGGTTCCGATCCTGACCGGTAACCAGAAACCACCACGACGATGAGAGTAGTTCGCCACATTTATAATTATTATCAATGTGTCAGAATCCGGATTGATACTGAAGAAGTTCCTTTTATACTCTGGTTTTGATTCTTCTGAAGATTTCCCAGGAATGCCATTTCCTCCAAAGTAATTGTCATTAATATAAATGTCATAGGATGAGTCAAAAACCGGCATATCGACACCTAACCTGGTCCTGAAACCAGCAGGCAGAAGAACAGTCAGCCTGTATGTGGCAAAACCCTGACTTCCGGTCTTTACTCCTTTCCCGGAATAATCTGTCCAGTACGACGGAACTTTCCCGAAGAGATCTGGTTTTATCACTCTGTCTGTAAAATCGAAAGGATGGAGCATCTTATTCCAGTAAAACTCCCATTCTCCGTTCAGCTTAACATTAAATTTTTCTATGTTTTCGATCTGACGCAGATCTATGACACCCTTTACAGCCTGAGGAGTAACCCCTCCTGCTGAAATGACCGGCAGAATACTAAAAAAAACAAATAAGAAGATTGAACGAAACCTCATCACTTACTAAATAGCGTAACTGAATAAATATTATTTAAGTCCTCTGTTAATAAGCAGGGCATCCACACCTGGTTCCTGTCCCCTGAACGCTATATACATTTTAAGAGGATCTCTGGTTCCTCCCCTTGAGAGTATCTCATTTTCAAATCTTGAAGCAACTTCCCTGTTAAAGATATCACCGGTCTCCTTAAAAGCCTGAAATGCATCAGCATCCAGCATCTCGCTCCAGTAATAACTGTAATAACCTGATGCATAACCACTTGACCATATATGATTAAAATAAGTCGATCTGTACCTTGGTTTGATCTCAGGGATCAATCCATATTTATCCAGAGTTACCTTTTCGAATTCTCTGATATTCAAATCCTGAGGTTCTTTTAACATATGGTAATCCATATCGAGAAGTGCGGCTGCAAGGAATTCAACAGTAGCAAAACCGGTATTAAACTTGCTAGATCTGTCAAGTTTCTCAACAAGATCTGAAGGGATCACTTCTCCTGTCTGGTAATGTTTTGCATATACCTTAAGCACTTCAGGTTCCAGCACCCAATGCTCCATTATCTGCGAAGGCAGTTCTACAAAATCACGAGGTACTGAAGTTCCTGTAAAACCAGGGTATGTTGTGTTCGAAAGCAGCTGGTGAAGAGCATGACCGAATTCGTGGAACAGGGTTTCGGCTTCTGACGCTGTCAGGAGAGCCGGTTTGTCGCCTGAAGGAGGTGTAGAGTTGGTAACCATTGTCACAATCGGGTGTATCATATTACCCTCACCATCACGTATCTGGCTTCTGTAGACACCGCACCATGCTCCTCCACGCTTTGATTCACGGGGATAATTATCTATCATAAGAACACCTACATGCTGCCCATCGCGGGTAACTTCAAAGGTATTTACGTCAGGATGATATTTTGGAATATCAGTCCTTTTTGCGAAGTTAAGTCCGTAAAGCCTGTTTGCAACATAGAACATCCCTTCCATAACATTGTCTATCTTGAAATAAGGCCTTGTCGCCTCATCATCCAGATCAAATTTCTCCTTTTTTATTTTTTCGGTATAGTACCACCAGTCCCATGGTTCAAGCCTGAATTTCCCGCCTTCTCTTTCAATCACCGCCTGCTGGGCAGCTGCCTCTCCTTTTGCAACCGGTAGTGCCGCATCCCATATCTGCTTCAGAAATTCCACGACCCGATCAGGAGTCTTGGCCATATTTCTTTCAAGAGCAAAATCTGCATATGATTCATAGCCAAGGAGTTTAGACCTTTCGGTTCTTAGTCTGGCTATTCTTGATATTATCGTCTTGTTATCATTGGCGTTATCGTTGTCGCCCTTCATAAAGTAGCCTGTAAACAGTTTTTCCCTGAGATCACGTCTGTCGGAATATTGAAGAAACGGTGTCATGCTGGGAACCTGAAGAGTGAATACCCATTTCCCGTCCATATCCGTTGATTTCGCCATTGTGGCTGCCTGTTCTCTGACACCATCCGGAAGACCTGAAAGATCTTCTTCTTTATCGATGATCAGTTTAAATCCATTGGTCTCGGCAAGCAGGTTTTGACCAAACTGCACAGAAAGGAGCGAGAGCTCTTCGTTTATTGTCCTGAGCTTCTCTTTATCTCCGGGAGATAATGCTGCACCTTCCCGTACAAAATCTTTATATGTATCCTCCAGGATCTTATTATCTTCTTCAGTAAGATTGAACTTTTCTTTATTATCAAATACAGACTTTACTCTTTGGAAAAGGGTGTCATTGAGACTTATGTCATCACTGTGCTTCGAAAGGAGAGGAGCTATTTCCTTGTTGATAGCCTGAAGAGTATCATCAGTATTGGCTGAATTAAGACCTCCGAAAACCCTGCTGATTTTTGTCAGGAGCTCGCCACTGTACACAAATGCTTTTATCGTATTATCAAAAGTAGGTTCATCCGGATTGTTGATAATGGCTTTTATCTCTTCCTTCTGTTCTGCAAAAGCTTTAAGATAAGCAGGCATATAGTGCGCTGTCCTGATCTGTTCGAATGGGGGTACCATAAAAGGTGTGTCCCATTCGTTAAAAAAAGGATTATCGCTCTTCATTTCTTTTTTGCATCCGGTAATCATAAATGCTGCAGCAACAAGTAATAATGTAAATCTTTTCATATCAAGGTAATCAGGTTAATTATTTTAAGTACCGAAAAGTACAAAATTGATTTAACTGTGCAAGAAAAAAAAATCAGGTTTTATCAGTTTTGTTACAAAGAGGGAAAGACATCTGGCGATGTCTTTCCGTGATTAACTATAAACCTGATCGTAGAATTGGCCGGACGGCCTTTAATAGAGACTTAATTAATCAATATATAGACGTCAGTTGCACCTTTTTGTTGCTGCAAAATATGTTAAACTATGTTAATCATTTGTTAAATTATAATTGTGCAGGTTTCAGACTATAAAAGATGACATGACCGGGACATTAAAATATCAGAAAAAAATATTTAACTTGCAGCATTATCCATGATATTAAAACTTAAATATCGTTTTAACTGGCAGCGTCTCGGACGGCGTCTATATTGCTGCCTGATGTTCTATTCCTAACTCTGCATGGATAGTCCTTAAACCTGACGATCTGTTGGTTTTTCTCCTATCTCCTTTATCCTTTATCCTTTATACTTAATCCTTGATACATAATGAAGGGTTTGATATTCAATGTAAATCGATATTCCATCCACGACGGTCCGGGGATAAGGGTTACTTTTTTCATGAAAGGGTGCCCTCTTTCCTGCTGGTGGTGCCATAACCCTGAAGGTATATCTGCCAATCCCCAGACTATTGAGGTGACTGAAAAAGTTGGAGAGAAAGAATTCACAAGGCTTAAAACAGCAGGTGAGGAATACTCAGTGGTTGATATCCTTGAAATTCTCGAGAGAGAAAGGATCTTTATTTCCGAATCGAAAGGAGGCGTAACATTCTCCGGAGGTGAACCACTTCTCCAGGCAGATTTTCTTCGCGAAGCGCTGACAGCCTGTAAAACAGAAGGTTTTCATACTGCTGTCGATACATGCGGATATGCCGAAGAAGAAAGGGTGAGATCAATAATTCCATTTACCGATCTCTTCCTTTACGATCTGAAACATCCTGATAACGAAAGTCACGTAAAGTATACGGGAGTGTCAAATGATCTTATTATCAATAATTTGAAAGTAATAATGAATAGTGGTAAGGATGTTATTATCAGGATACCGATAGTACCGGGAATTAACGACGATCCGGAAAGTCTTGAAAAGTTTAAGAATATAATCATTGAAAATAAGACAGATAAACTGAAGAAGATCAGTCTTCTGCCGTACCACAAAACAGGAGCATCAAAGTACCGGAGGTTCAATATCCCATACCGGATGGAAGGTGTAAATCAACCCTCACCGGGCAGGATGAGAGACTTGCAACGATACTTCTTCACTGACCCCGGACTTCAGTCCGGGGCTCAAGAACCAGACAGTCACTAACCCCGGACTTCAGTCCGGGGGTTTCAAGATCCTTAACAACAACCCTTTATGGTACTATCAGACAGAGTAAAAAAACTAAGAGAAAAAAGCCTGAATGCAGAAGAAAAACTATCTGCTGAAAGGGCTCTGCTTGTAACCCAATTCTATAAAAGTGACGAAGCACGCAGAGCTTTCGTCACCTGTTAAAAGAGCTAAAACTTTTGAATACCTGTTAAAGAAAAAGAAGCTCTATGTAGGTGATGGTGAACTTATTGTCGGTGAGAGGGGCCCTGCTCCAAAGGAGACACCTACCTATCCTGAAATAAGTCTCCATTCGCTTGAGGATCTCGAAATATTAAATCACAGAGAGAAAGTCTCTTTCCAGGTAAGCGAAGAAGTAAAGGAAATATACCGTAAGGAGATCATACCTTTCTGGAAGGGTAAAAGCAACCGCGACAGGATCATGAGCCTCATGACTCCGGAGTGGCATTGTGCATATAATGCAGGTATTTTTACAGAATTCCAGGAACAGAGAGCTCCCGGACATACAGTAGCTGGTTACAAGGTATTCCGGACAGGATTCAATGAACTGAAGAGTGAGATACATAATGCGATACTAAAGCTCGATTACCTGAATGATCAATCAGCTTATGATAAAAATGAAGAGCTTCAGGCGATGCTTATTGCCTGTGATGCAATAATAATGTATGCATCACGGTATGCGGAAGAGCTTGAAAAACTTTCGAATACCGAAAAGAATCCGATAAGAAAGAAGGAGCTAAGCAGGATGGCAGAGACCTGCAGGAAGGTTCCGGCCAACGCTCCTGAAACACTACACGAGATGCTCCAGCATTACTGGTTCATCCATGTCGGAGTTATCCTGGAACTGAATCCCTGGGACTCCTTCAATCCGGGACGTCTTGACCAGCATCTCTTCCCGCTTTACAAAAATGAGATGGAAGCCGGAACATTAACTAAAGGTGAGCTATATGATCTTCTTGGGTGCTTCTGGGTTAAGTTCAATAACCATCCGGCACCTCCCAAAATGGGAATAACTGCTTCAGAAAGTGGTACATACACTGATTTTTGTTTGATAAATCTGGGAGGTGTTAAGCCCGATGGTACCGATGCTGTCAATGAGATGTCGTATATTCTGCTTGATGTCATTAAGGAGATGAGACTCCTTCAGCCAGGTTCAATGGTGCAGATCAGCAAAAAGAATCCTGACAGGTTTATTCACAAAGCTCTTGATATTATAAGAACAGGTTTCGGTCAGCCATCATGCTTTAATACTGAAGCAATAATTCAGGAGCTGTTACGGCAGGGAAAAAATATTGTTGATGCACGTAACGGAGGAGCTTCCGGATGTGTTGAAACAGGCGCTTTCGGCACTGAAGCCTACTGGCTCACAGGATACTTCAACCTTCCTAAAGTGCTTGAGATCACTCTCAATAATGGTTCTGATAAAAGAACAGGAAAACAGATCGGGATTAAAACAGGTTATCCTGAGGATTACAAGTCATTTCCTGACCTGCTGGATGCATTTAAAGCTCAGGTAAGCTACCTCATTGATATAAAAATAAGGGGGAACAATATTATAATGAAGAGTTTTTCAAGATGGCTGCCGGTTCCGTTCCTTTCTTTGATAATTGATGATTGTATTGCTAATGCAAAAGATTATAATAATGGCGGTGCAAGGTATAATACGAGTTATATTCAGGGGGTTGGACTTGGCACTGTCACCGACATGCTAACCTCGATAAGATACAATATTTATGACAGGAAGGCCCTCTCATGGGACAAATTGAATATAGCAGAGGAAGCTGATTTTGAAGGATTTGAAGACATTCAGCATGATCTGATTTACAACACTCCAAAATACGGGAATGATGATGACTATGCCGACCGGCATGCTGTTCAGGTATTTGAGATCTATTATGATGCCGTTAACGGGAAGCCTGATTCGAGAGGTGGTGTACACAGGATAAACATGCTTCCGACAACTTCACATGTCTATTTCGGAAGTGTCACCGGCGCAACGGCTGATGGCCGCAAAGCTTACAAGCCATTATCGGAGGGGATATCGCCGGTACAGGGAGCAGACAGACAGGGACCGACATCAGTTCTTAAGTCTGCTTCCAAAATAGATCATCTGCGAACGGGAGGGACCCTTTTAAATCAGAAATTTTCACCTCAGTTCTTTGAGGATGAGAATAGCTACAATTGTCTTACTGCATTGATCAGAAGCTATTTTGCCCTTGACGGTCATCATATCCAGTTCAATGTTGTTAATGCTGAAACGTTGCGTGAAGCGCAAAAGCATCCTGAATTACACAGAGATCTTATTGTTCGTGTTGCAGGATACAGTGATTATTTCAACGACCTGTCTGAAGATCTGCAGAATGAAATTATCATGAGGACGGAACATGTCAGTGATAACTTATAACCAGTATAAACAAAGGGTACTAAAATCAATCAGTACCCTTTTAAATCGACATATACAGTAGCTATTTCTTCTTATCCCTTGTCTCGTTAAACACTGACGTGGCTGTGGCTACAACACCTGCAATATCAGAAAGATTAGATGGAAGAATAATTGTATTATTTGTCTTAGCCATATTTCCGAAAGCGCCGAGATATTGTTCAGCTATCCGGAGGTTAACGGCATTCAGTCCGTTCTCCTCGGAGATAGCAAGTGAAATTGCTCTCAATCCGTTAGCAGTTGCAACTGCTACCTGCTCGATCTCAGAAGCACGGCCTGCTGCTTCGTTTATACGTCTTTGTTTTTCGCCTTCCGATTTAAGAATGAACTCCTGCTTATCGCCATCAGCATTGTTTATCTTAGCCTGTCTTGTCCCTTCCGATTCAGCAATAACAGCTCTTTTCTCCCTTTCCGCTCTCATTTGTTTTTCCATTGCATCTCTGATACTCTGCGGTGGAGAGATATTTTTAACTTCATAGCGGGTTACTTTTACACCCCATGGTTCACTTGCTTTGTCAACGGCTTCCACAATTGAAACGTTTATTGTTTCACGTTCTTCAAAAGTTCTGTCAAGTTCAAGTTTTCCAATGATACTTCTCATCGTTGTCTGGGCTATCTGGATAGACGCGAACCTGTAATTATCAATACCATAGGAGGCTTTCTGAGGATCCAGCACCTGGAGGTAAAGAATACCGTCAACTTCCACTGCAATATTATCGCGGGTTATACATATCTGGGGAGGGACATCAATTGCCTGTTCTTTAAGTGTGTGTCTGTAGCGTACTTTATCAATAAAAGGTATAAGGACCTGGAAACCGGCCGTAAAGGTTGCCCTGTATTTACCAAGTCTCTCAACAATTATGGCTGTCCGCTGCGGAACAACCTTAATCATTGAAGCAATCAGTATGAATCCGAGAAAGATTACACCTACAAGAATGAACGTTGTGCTTGAAGACGACGCTCCCTGAATAATTGAAATAATGCTTAATCCTGCCATTTTATTTATTTTTTTGGTTCGACGAACAATTTGAAATTCTCTTTATTAATAATGGTAACAATCTGCCCTTTTTTAATTTCAGTATCCGATTCAGCTTGCCATGTTGTGCCTTTAAAATCTACTTTACCTCTTTTATCAGAACCAAAATCGGCTATTGCAACTGCCTCTTTCCCTGTAAATTCATCTTCAACAGCATTAGAATCATCATTTTTGCTATAGAAGAATCTCTTCTGAATCATTTTTCTTAATCCAGCTAAAGTCAGTACAGAAGTTACAGCGAAAATAATTATCTGCAGATTTGTACCAGGATCCCATATAAGGCATACCAGTGCTGTTACCCAGGCTCCAAGTCCGAAGAAAAATATAAAGAATCCCGGGATAATAAGTTCCGCGAGAAAAAAGATCAGACCAAGAAGGAACCACAATAGTTCAGGTCTTGAAAAAATGTTTGCGATCATAATAAAATTGTTTTAATTATTTGCGAGATATTGATTTCTTTCGAGTAAAGATACTACAAAAAGAGTTACAGGCAGATAAGATCATCTCTTTTGTTAACCGTCTTTTACATAAAAAATTTTAAAATCTCATTTTTTCTTCGTAAATTATAAAGTTATTATTTACAGAAGCTATCGGTCCCTGATGAAAGAGTATCTATTTATGATAGTGCGGGATAAGTACCAGAGGGACAGGTATTTATATTATTGATTGAATAATTGATTTAAAACATTAATCAGATTTATGAGAACTATAATATGGACAAATTCCTGGATTATTTTGACAGCCGGCACAGGGAATCAATCCTGAAAAAATCTTCATTGGATGATGGTCCTGTTATCACGATCTCGAGACTGACAGGGTGTGATGCCCGTCAGGTAGCTGAAAATGTGGTAAATATACTTAACAATCAGGGTGGAACTGCGAAATGGCGGTGGGTTGACAAAGATATTATTTATACCATTGCAAAGGAGTTAAATACAGATGCACAACGGGTTGAGAGTTTCTACAAGGGAACTGAGGTGTCGGATATGACCGAAATGATTATGGCATTCTCCGGCGGTTTTGTAAGTGATATGAGAGTTAAAAAAGCGATAAGGGATGTTGTATTATCTATCTGTAAAGAGGGTCATATTGTTATAGTTGGCAGGGGAGGGGTCTCTATTGCCCAGAGTATTGCTGATTCTCTGCATGTAAGATTGATAGCACCATTCTACTGGAGGGTCGAGAATGTAATGAAAAAGAAAGAAATGGATCTGGAAGCAGCCGAAGAGTATGTTGTCGATACCGATGAAAGCAGGTTTAACCTTATAACCACATTCCTCGAAAAGAAATCGCTGAATATCGACTATCTTTTTGATGTCACTTTTAACCGTCAGTCGTTCAGTATAACAGAGATAGCCGATTTTGTAGTTTCATTATATGAAAAGAAGGTCGGAAGACAGATCGCTGAGAGGAGTAAAGCTGCCAGGGTTGTCTAAATAAGGTCATGCGGTCTGAGGTTAAAAGCCGACCAGTTCTCCTATTTTCCTGATATGATCGCTTAGTTTCCTGTCGAGGCTTTTTTTGTAGGCATCCCAGTCGCTGATCGGGTATTTAGCTACACCGCTATCAATTGCAGCTTTTGCAACAGCCGATGCCACTGACGAGATCAACCTTGGATCGAGTGGTTTAGGAATAATATAATCCTTGCCGAAAGTGAGCTTCTCGAGGTTGTATGCTTTCAGGACTACATCAGGAACGGGTTCTTTAGCAAGAGCTGCCAGCGCTTTCGATGCTGCCAGCTTCATCTCCTCATTTATCGTTGAAGCCCGTACATCCAGCGCTCCTCTGAAAATGAAAGGAAATCCAAGTACATTATTTATCTGGTTCGGGTAATCCGATCTGCCGGTTGCAAAAATCAGATCATCTCTTGTTGCCATTGCATCTTCATATGATATCTCGGGATTTGGATTTGCCATAGCAAATACGACTGGATTCTTTGCCATTGAAGCCAGCATTTCTTTTGTCATAATATTTGCAGTTGAAAGCCCAAGGAACAGATCTGCACCTTTAACAGCCTGGGCTAAAGTATCCAGGTCCATTGCAGTTGCAAATTCCTGCTTGTATTTATTAAGGTCATTTCTCCTGAGGTTTACTACTCCTTTTGAATCGACCATCACAATATTTTCCCGTTTTACACCGAGCGACAGGTAAAGCCGGGAACATGAGATAGCAGCCGCACCAGCCCCGCAGACCACTATTTTAAGTTCGCTGATGTCCTTGCCCGTTATTTCAAGTGTATTCAGGAGGCCGGCTCCTGATATGATAGCTGTGCCATGCTGATCATCATGAAATACCGGTATATCGAGCATCTCCTTCAACTTTGTCTCAACTTCAAAACACTCAGGAGCCTTTATATCCTCAAGGTTTATGCCTCCAAACGTAGGTGCTATCCTGGCACACACTTCGATCAGTTTCTGAGGATCCTTTTCGTCAACTTCAATATCGAACACATCAACATCGGCAAAAACCTTGAATAACAGACCCTTACCTTCCATAACTGGTTTTCCTGCCATAGCACCGATATCTCCAAGTCCCAGAACAGCGGTTCCATTCGATATAACAGCTACTAGGTTACCTTTCGCTGTATAATTGTAGACATCATCAGGATGCTTTTCAATTTCAAGGCAGGGATATGCGACTCCCGGAGTATAGGCAAGACTTAGATCGAACTGTGTCCCATAAGGTTTTGTGGGTATCACTTCGATTTTACCATGACGGCCTCTGCTGTGATAGAGAAGCGCATCTTCTTTTGTAATTTTAGGCATAGACAGGTTTGGTATTAAATTTAACTGACATTTTACCTGTTACAGGATAAAGTCGGATCAGCGTAAAATATCATTCTAAGTTAGTATAATTAATCCTGATATTTTATGAAATAAATCAGGAAAATACTAAAAGCAAATTCAAAGCCCAAAAAGTTAAATCATTGATATTTAACTCTTTGTGTCCCCAGCACAATCCCGGTTGCGGTCGGGATGTACGTTAATGCATATCAGCTGTGATACGGGTTTTCAGTACTACACAACTCTGAGTTTTGTCCTCAACAGATCCTGGTCGCGAGAAGAATTCCCGACCATAATGTCAAATTCTCCGGGTTCAACTGTATATTTCAAATCTATGTTATGAAATGCCAGATGTTCTTTCTTTATTTCAAGGGTAACTGTTTTGGTCTCACCGGGTTTGAGAGTAATTCTTTTGAATCCTTTGAGCTCCTTAACCGGTCTCGTTACTGAACTTACTTTATCACGTATGTACATCTGGACAATTTCATCACCGGCAGTTTTCCCGGTATTTGTTACATCCACCTTAGCTTTTGTAGCACCATTTAATCTGATCCTTGTATTCTCAAGTCGCAGGTTTGTGAATTTGAAATCTGTGTAACTTAATCCGAATCCGAAATGGTACAATGGCAGGTTATCCATCGAAAGGTATTCGTTCGCCTGTGCACTTGGCTTGAAGTTGTAAAACATCGGCAACTGGCCGGCAGATTTCGGAACTGTAATCGTCAGTTTCCCGGATGGATTGACGTCTCCGAATATTACATCTGCAGCTGCTGTTCCAGTTTCCTGTCCCATATACCAACCCTCGATTATTGCAGGTACATTCCGGGTTATATAGTTTGTTGAAAGGGGTCGTCCGTTCACCAGGTATACCACAACCGGTTTGCCGAGATCCACAATAGCTTTTACAAGCTCATCCTGCTGTCCGAACAGGTCAAGGGTCATATCGTCGCCAATATGTGTTTTAGCCCATGCTTCGCGGCAGAGATGCTCATTTTCACCAATTGCTAGAATTATTACTTCAGCATTTTTAGCGACGGCAACTGCCTCTTCAATAAGCTTCAGGTTATCATCCTTCGAAGGGAATTTGATTTCATCAAGTTTCCAGTTAAAGTATGGAATGGTAGGATTAGACGTTATTTTAACTCCCTGGGCAAATAATACTTCTGTTTTAGCACCAACCTTTTTCTTTATACCATCTAACAATGTTACTTTTTTATATGGTTCGCCGGCATAACCTCCGAACGAAACATAATTTGCACACGGACCAATTACTGCTATCTTTTTAAATTTATTCTTTGATAGTGGAAGCAGCTTCTCATTTTTCAGGAGTACTATCGATTCCTGAGCTGCTTTAAGGGCCAGCTTCTCAGATTCCGGATCCATTGATACTTTAATTGCAGTATTGAGGTCGACGTAAGGATTCTCAAATAATCCCAGGCTGAATTTCAGTTCGAGTACCTGTGAGACAGCTTTATTAATATCAGCCAGTTTTATTTTTCCTTTTTTGAGAAGTTCCGGCAGATATCTGTAACAGTTTGCCTGTGGAAATTCATACTGAACGCCGGTATTAAATCCGATCCTTGCTGCATCTTTCAAATCTTCTGCAACAAAATGCTTATTTGCCAGCTGCTCAATAGCGTAGTAATCTGCAACTACCATACCTTTATAGCCCCATTTTTTGCGTAACAGATCCTGTAATAACCATTTGTTGGCATGTGAAGGCACTCCATCTACTTCGTTATATGAGGGCATAACACTTGCAGGCTTAACGTTTGCAATACACATTTTGAATGGAGGCATATGGTAGTCGTGCAGTGTTCTCCTTGAATAATTGGCAGGTGCAGTGTTCTGCCCTCCTTCAGGTTGTCCATGTCCTACAAAATGTTTAAGTGTTGCTGCCACATGTCCCGGTTTTATCTTCCCGGTAGTAGAACCCTGAAGTCCTTTTACGGCGGCGCAGCTGAGCATTCCATTGAGATATGGATCTTCACCGTATGTTTCTTCAACGCGGCCCCACCTTGGGTCACGGCAAACATCTATCACTGGTGAAAGAACATGATGGGCACCTCTTGTTCTTATCTCTTTTGCTATTACGGAATAAACCTTTTCAAAAAGCTCAGTATCCCAGGAGCAGGCAAGTCCAATTGCCTGCGGGAATACTGTTGCTTCCCGGCGCATCATTCCATGCTGTCCCTCATCAACGAAAAGTACAGGTATGCCAAGCCGTGTTTCTTCGACAAAATATTTCTGCATTCTGTTCCGCATCTCCACAGTGTCTTTAACACCAAAGAAAGTCGGGTGAATCGAGTTCGCTCCTTTCCCGAAAGTCTCTTTTGTTTTTTTTGCATCTTTCATGAATTCGCTGTCGAATTCGTCAAGACCACCTCTCCAGAGGCCCATAAGCTGGGCTACTTTCTCATCAATTGTCATTCTTGAGATAAGATCATTGACCCTTTTTGCAATAGGCAACTTCGTATTTTTATAAGGGGCATTTTTCAGAGAGTCGCTCTTTTTCCCGACGGTTTTTTCCTTTGCTGTCATGATTGAATGGTTTAATTTATAATATTTTAACTAGTTTTTCCTTCTCGCGGCAAGCTCATCCTGCATCTTGATTTCAGTCGGTTTATTTATCTGATAGAAGAACAGTAAAATTATTCCGACAGTAAGGAATATTGACGGCCAGATACTTGTGATCATCCTTATACCGAACTGAGCATGTGCTGTTTGTTCCACGTTAGCCACATAGCCATAAGCACTCAGCATGGAAGCTGCAATAGCTCCTCCGATGGCCAGTCCCACTTTCAGTCCTATTATTATTCCTGCAAATGTTATTGCTGTAGCCCGCCGGTTATTTTTCCACTCCGAAAAATCTGCAACATCGGCCATCATAGCCCATGGCAGCGACATTGCTGCGACGCCCCACATAAACTGGAAGAGGGTTTGCAGAATAAGAGTAAGACCGATAGCTTTTGGCGAAATTAATATGAAAAGTGTCGCAAATAATACAGCAAGAACAAGTCCTGTTCGAAATACATCTCTTTTTCCGAATTTATTGGCAAGAGGCCTTGATACTATCAATCCGACAATACAAGCCAGCTGACTGATTATATTGATAATACTGAATGTATTTCCGGCTATATCGGCACCCGGGCCAATCATTCCCAGTTTGTCAATTAATCCGAATAACCCCTTATCTAAGACCTCAAGCATTGAGATCATACTCGTTTTATCAAGATAGTATTTAAAGAAATACAAAAGAATGCTGTTCCTTATCCCGAGAAAGATGAACATCATTGTAAACACAAGGAACATAATGAGCCATGGGCGGTTCTTTAAAAGGTCCAGGACATCCTGCTTAAGAGGTGCGGGTTCCTGGGTGGCGGGTTTGATCCTCTCTTTGGTAGTGAAGAAGGTGATCAGTAAGAATATAACAGCCAGCACACAGAAGATACCCATTGTTATCTGATAACCTTTTGCACTGTCTCCTTCGCCGTAATGATTGACCATCGGTAGTGCAAATCCCTGAATTGCCAGAGTGGCAATTGTGACAAAAATGAATCTGATTGAGGCAACACTGTTTCGTTCAGCCATATCACCAGTTATTACTCCGCTTAATGCTGCATAGGGAACGTTATTTGCCGAATAGACGATCATGAGCAGTATGTACGTCACGTAAGCATAAATAAGTTTTCCGGAGTGGCCAAAGTCAGGCGTCGTAAATGCCAGGAAACCTATTATCCCGAAAGGCAGGGCTGTCCAAAGTATCCAGGGGCGGAACTTACCCCAGCGTGTATCGGTCCTGTCGGCTAATGCACCCATTACCGGATCAGCAACTGCACCGATAAGTCTGGCAACAAGGAAGAGCCAGCCGGCCGCAGCTGCAGAAATTCCAAACGAGTCTGTATAAAAGCTCAGCTGTAACAGCATGATTGTCTGAAAAATAAAGTTAGCAGCCCCATCTCCCAGGCTGAAGCCAACTTTTTCCCTCATAGTAATTTTTTCTGCCATTTTTGTCATTTTAGTTAAAACATATACGAAGATAATAATTCATAGACAACTATTTTTTATGTTATAAACAGTTTTTTAAAATTAGAACTTTTTCACCATCTGATTTGAATTTATATCTTGCAAATTGAAAAACCGACAACCGGGCAGGTACATCCTGCAAAATAATTTAACGTACTCAATCGGTTTCTTTAAGATCACCTTTCTGAAGAATAAGGAATATGAAGAAAAATAAATTTTGTCGTCGGGATTTCCTCAAAAAATCAGTTTCGGCAACTCTGGCTTTTACTATCATTCCGCGACATCTGCTTGGAGGCTGTGGATATACAGCTCCAAGCGACCAGCTTACAAAGGGGATTATCGGAGTCGGAGGTATGGGCCTCAATCATATTTTATATGAGGGCACCAGGCTCCTGGCAGTATGCGACGTGGATAAAAACCATTTGAATCAGGCAATAGAACAGGCAGGAGGCAACATCACAGGATATAACGATTTCCGGGAGCTTATAGGGCGTAGTGATATCGATATTGTCCATATCGCAACGCCACCTCACTGGCATGGAATAATTGCTGTGACGGCTGCCGAAGCAGGAAAAGATATCTGGTGCGAAAAACCAATGACCCGGACCATAGGCGAAGGAATTAAAGTTGTTGAAGCTGTCAGGAAGAACGGAAACATGTTTCGCCTTAATACATGGTTCCGGTTTAAGGATCAGTTCTACGGAATGGGGACAACTGTCAAACCTTTAAAAAAACTTGTTGAGAGCGGTGTGCTGGGTTGGCCCCTGAAAGTGACAGTTAGCGGTATAACCGGTTACGACTGGAAATTCTACTGGAGCGGACTATATGAACTTAAGCCTGTTCCTGTGCCGGCTGAACTTGATTATGATTTATGGCTCGGCCCCGCTCCATACAAACCATATAATCCGGAAAGGGTTCATTCAAAATTCCGTGGTTACTGGGATTATGATGGAGGAGGTCTGGGGGATATGGGACAGCATTATCTCGATCCTGTTCAGTATATTCTCGGAAAAGATGACACAGGTCCCGTAACGGTAGAAATAGATGCTCCGCAGCAACATTACGATGCCGTCGGTTCATGGCGCAGAATAACATACACTTATGCTGATGGCTGCCGGATAATCCTCGACGGGGAAAATCGCGACAAGAATGCTCCATATATAGAAGGGCCCTACGGGAAAGTGTATAAGGGATTCCGATCAGATATAAAAGATCTGGGTAAGGTCATCGATTCATTACCTGATCCCGAACCACAGATAACAACCTTCTCCGAATCAGTGCTGACAAGGAAGAAGTTCTCTCTTAATGAATCTAATGGTCATAGATCATGTTCAATCGTGAATCTCGGTATTATTGCATTGCGTCTTGGCAGGAATCTTAAATACGATCCTGTAAAACAGCAGTTTATTGATGATGAAGGTGCCAGCAGGCTGATAAATCAGCCGATGCGCAATCCGTGGAATATTTGACACAACAATGAAATTCTTAATAAATAAGATATGAAAGTCAACAAAATAATTCTTGCAGTTCTCACTTTTCTTTTGTTTTCTGAAATTTCTTTCTCACAGGATAAGAGAACTCTTGATACAAAAATTGCTGATCTTCTTGTCCAGTTTCCGTCCAGTGACCTGGCTTATACAGATAAGCTTATGGGCGATATGCAGTCACTTGGAGAGGAAGGCCTGAGGAAAATATGTACTCAGATTATACCGGCTGGTAGAGGTGATGACACCAAACAACGGTTTGCCGTTGAATCATTTTCAAGATATCTTTCCCGGAATGGTAAAGAAGAGGAAAGACTTGGATGGGAAAAGATATGTATTTCCTTTGCCTCCCGGGCTGCCGAACCGGATGTAATCGATTTCTTCATTAAACAGCTCCAGCTCGTTGGGAGCATACAGACAGCAGAAGCCATGAAGATTTATCTTTCTGATAAAGTCAACTGCTCCTCGGCCATCTCAGCAATCACTGCTGTTGGAGGAAAGGCGGGAGAACTTATACTCGCAGAATCGCTGAAAGACAGGGATCTTCCATGCGCAGCAGCAGTGATGAATGCCCTTGCATCAATGGAATCGGGAATAGCAGTTAATGATTATATTTTATGGGCTTCAGATGAAAATATCAACACAAAAGCCGCCGCTTATAATGCTCTTGCAATGAGTGGAGATCCCCTGGCTTATCCTGTACTTCTTCAGGCAGCCAGAAGCTATTCCTTCAGATGGGAACACACCGGAGCTACGGCTTCACTTCTTAATTATGCAAGAACCGTAGCCCGGAAAGGTGATATAAAAACGATGGATAATATATGTAAACTGCTGATATCCAAATGCAACGATAAACTTACAATCCAGAACAAGACAGCAGCCCTCGAAACTTATGTCAGCTTTCATGGCATCGATGCTATGCCGGAGATCTTTAAAGCTGCCGCTCATCCAAGTTCATGGTACAGGAAAGCTGCAATAGATATGTCGTCATCAATAGAGGGAGAAGAAGTTGTCGACAAATGGATTGATTATTTTCCGAAAGCTCTTCCTGCAGCAAAGCCTGAAATTATAAATATGTTAGGTCTACGCGGGGGTACCAAGGCCCTGGATCTGATAACCACCTCATTAAAAAGCCCTGATGGAGCCGTCAGAGTATCTGCTGCTGAAGCTATTGGAAAGATCAGCGGGAAAAATGCCGCACCCGGTCTGGTTGAATATTTAATGAAATATAACAGCAGATCTGACCAGGAGGCTGCCGTGTCTGCTTTAATGAGTATTTCAGGGAGGGAAGAGATCGCCCTGCTTAAGCCTGCACTCGAAAATGGAAGTTCTTCAGTAAAGAAGAGCGCTATAGAGCTTATGGCCTGGAAAAAAGACCATGAGTATTTTTCGGAGATTCTACCTTATGCATCTTCATCTGATGTTATTGTAAAAGATGCTGCTGTAAAAGCACTCGCAAACCTTTCCGGACCTGAAGATCAGAATACACTGATAGACCTTTTACTTAAAACCGATGATGCAATTTATGTATCTGAAATTCAGGTTGCTCTTATCAATGCTGCAAACCAGGATAATGATCCGGAAAACAGATCATCTGTTATTCTTTCAGCAATGGATAAAGGGAAAGGGAAGGAGAAATTAATTCCTGTTCTTGCACAGACAGGAGGGAGGAAAGCCCTTGGAGTTGTGCTTGATGAATTTGAGAACGGCAACCAGGAAATGAGAGAGGTTTGTTTTAAAGCATTGTCAGCCTGGGCAGATTATACCGCATCATCAGCTCTTTATGAGATATGTGCATCGGGCAATAAAACATATGAAGCTCCTGCTTTTGAAGGTTATTTAAGACAGGTTAAATCTGCAAAAATACCTGATGAACAAAAGCTGCTTCTCTTCCGCAAGATAATGCCTTTTGCCCTTTCATCTGAACGTAAAAATGTGATATTGACCGAAACAGGGAATCTCAAAACATACCAGTCTCTATTCTTTGTTGCCGGATATCTTGATGATCCTTCCACATCTGCAGCAGCAGCAAAAGCAGCAATGTACATTGCTCTTCCTTCGATCGACGCAGGCGCGGGAATGTCAGGGTATAACGTCAGGGAGATACTTCTGAAAGTTGTCGGGAAACTTTCAGGATCAGAGAGTGAATATGACAAAGAGATGGTAAATAAATATCTGTCATCAATGCTGGTTGATGAAGGATTCGTTCCTATGTTTAACGGAAAGGATCTGACCGGATGGCAGGGCCTTGTTGAAAACCCCATTGCCCGATCAGAGATGAAACCGGCTGAGCTTGTTAAAAAACAGGCAGAATCGGATAAAAAGGTTCCTCTCAACTGGACCGTAAAGGATGGATGCATATGGTTCAACGGAAATGGAGAGAATCTGTGTTCAATAAAAGAGTATGGCGATTTTGAAATGCTTGTCGACTGGAAGATATCAAAAGATGGTGACAGCGGGATTTATCTGAGGGGTACTCCGCAGGTTCAGATATGGGATATCGCGAGAGAAGCTGATGGAGCACAGGTCGGATCAGGAGGATTGTACAATAACCAGAAAAATCCGTCGGCGCCTCTTAAAGTAGCTGATAACCAGGTTGGTGACTGGAATACCTTCAGGATAGTAATGATAGGAGAAAAGGTTTCAGTATGGTTGAACGGTGAACTTGTTGTTGATAGTGTAATTATGGAAAATTACTGGGATCGCAGCATTCCGATCTTCAGCCAGGGCCCGATCGAGCTTCAGGCTCACGGAACTGATCTTGCCTTCCGTGACATCTATGTGAGGGAAATTAGCGATAATGAATATAACCTTTCTGCGGGCGAGAAAGCAGATGGTTTTATTTCACTGTTCAACGGGCGAAACCTTGATGGATGGATCGGTGATAAAGTGGCCAATTACGTTAAAGATGGAATGATTGTGACCAGGCCTGAGATTATCCGTGGAGGCAATATCTACATTGAGAAAGAGTATGCTGATTTTATATTCCGTTTTGATTTCCTCCTTTCTCCTGGAGGCAATAACGGATTAGGAATCCGGACACCACTTACCGGAGATGCTGCCTACGTTGGTATGGAGCTGCAAATAATTGATAATACTACCAGGGTTTTTGGAGATCTGCAACCCTATCAGATGCATGGATCTGTTTATGGAGTCATACCTGCAAAAACAGGTTACCTCCGGCCTGTTGGTGAATGGAATAGTGAGGAAGTTATCGCAGTTGGCAGTAAAATAAAAGTTATCCTGAA
Source organism: uncultured Bacteroidota bacterium (assembly GCA_963843415.1). GTDB lineage: Bacteria > Bacteroidota > Bacteroidia > Bacteroidales > VadinHA17 > LD21. The sequence goes on along the minus strand of CAWJKD010000002.1, from coordinate 1,427,094 downwards.
TGGAAATGTAATCCTCGACGGAGATGTTATCGAAGCAAGTAAGAATGGTACTATTGACAAGAGAGACGATCATACAGGAATCTTAAATAAAACAGGTCATATCGGATTTCTGTATCACAACTCTGAAGTGAAATTCAAGAACATCAGAATTAAGGATCTTTCAAAAAAACAGTAAAAGCTTACTCTTTGTCTCTCCTGCTTTTCGTCATAGCTGAAACAAAATACCAGAGGCCTATTTTATTACACCTACTGTTTGCGTTAATACAATAACCTGATTGGATCTCAACTTCATTGCAGGTGCCAGTTTGTCTTTTGGGATCATACCCCTTACCACACTTCCAAGGTTTTCAGATGCACAGTAGAGGTAAACATTCTGTGAGATATATCCGGTATTAGCATACGGCCAGAGCAGATCAGAATCTTTTATTTCATCACCCTCTTTCTTACCGAGTTTAGCCATATCAGCAACATAAACAAGATTTACGGCAGCGCCGCCAACAAATGGTTGTGAACCGGTTAAGCTTCTTATGTCTTCACCTGCGATCTGTTTAAGCGAATGTGTCGCAGGCTCGTACAGGTAGAGTCCTGTCTGAAGTGCTGCATAAACGTCTATCTCCTGGATGTTTCTTGCGGAGGGAGCCGTTCTCATTTTCTGTGCAGGTCTGTTGTAACCACATGCAGCCCACAGCATATCTGAAAGCTGCTGTTGCGAAAGATTAGCTGCGTCAAATTCCCTTATCGATTTCCTTTCATTAAGAGCTTGCATAAGAGGCATGCCGCCACTCCTGACAGGAGAAGGAAGTATAATATCCTGCGATTTGACCGGGAGATTAGCCAGACTGAAAATAGTCATCATTGCTATGTATAAGATTTTTTTCATGCTATTAATTGTTTTAATTTATTCTAATCTATGTGGATCTCGATGTTGTAAAAATAATTAATTTCTGTCTTACCCCTGAATCGCACAAAAGGGGCATGCTACGCTTTCTGGAACATACGGGCAATTTTAACTGCACCTGCCACCCTGCCTGCTAATCCTTTCCAGTCTTTTTTCTGGATAATTTCTTTTGTGATCAGGTTCGATCCAATGCCAACACATGTCACACCAGCCTCAAACCATTCCCTGAGATTTTCAACAGTTGGTTCAACACCACCTGTCGGCATAATGCTTGTCCAGGGACATGGCCCTTTAACCGATTTTACAAAATCGGGTCCGCCCACTGATGAACCGGGAAATATCTTCACGATTTCAGCTCCAAGCTCTTCTGCATAACTGATTTCAGAAAGCGATCCGCAACCCGGTGACCAGAGAATCTTACGACGGTTACATACCTTTGCCATTTCGGGATTCAGAATTGGTGAGACAATGAAATTAGCACCAAGCTGAATATAAAGAGATGCAGTTCCGGCATCAACCACAGAGCCAACGCCCATAACTAATCCGGGAGCCTCTTTCTCAGCCCATTTATTAAGATCACTGAATAAATCATGTGCGTAATCTCCTCTGTTGGTGAATTCAAATACTTTTACTCCACCCTCGTGACAGGCTTTTATTACATTCCTGCATACTTCAGGATCTTTATGATAAAACACCGGGACAATCCCTGTTTCACGCATTTTGAGAATTACATCAACTCTTGTAAATCTGGCCATTTTTCAACTTTTAAATTATACAAATGTATCTAAAATTGTTAACTGGTCAAATATCCCGGCGACTCATAGTATTTATCGTGCAGGCTGAGGAGCTTTGCGACGAAGTCCCGCTCCGCGGGATCTTGCAAGTCTTGCAGGTCTTGCAGGACATTTATCTTTTGTCTTTTGTCTTTTATCTTATTTAATAATTATCTTAGTCCATCAAACTTTTCAAATGGCTTTAAATTACATCTGGATCGCCTTCTTTCTGATCGGATTCCTTGTTGCTCTGGGCAAGCTGATATTTACTGGTAATATGCAGATATTCAATGATCTGGTTAGTGCAGTTTTTACAAATGCAAAGACCGGTTTTGAAATATCACTTGGTCTGACCGGTGCTCTGACCCTCTGGATGGGCTTGCTTAAGGTAGGTGAGAAAGGGGGAGTCGTTTCAATCCTGGGTAGGGCAATAGGGCCATTATTCGAAAAGCTTTTTCCGGATTTACCAAAAGGTCATCCTGCCTATGGTTCAATAGTTCTGAACCTTGCTGCTAATATGCTTGGACTTGATAATGCCGCTACTCCCGTAGGCCTCAAGGCGATGAAGGAAATGCAGGAGTCAAATCCTGATAAGGAGACTGCCTCGAATGCCCAGATAATGTTTCTGGTTTTAAATGCAGCCGGCCTTACGATAATTCCTGTGAGTGTGATTGTTTACAGGATGCAGCTTGGCGCTGCAAATCCTGCAGATATATTTATCCCGATCCTTATCTCAACTTTTTGCGCATTGCTTACCGGCCTCATAAGTGTTGCCATAATTCAGAAAATAAACCTTTTTGACAAAGTAATACTTGCATACCTGGGAGGTTTAACAGCAATTATTGCCGGTATAATTCTCTATTTTGGCAACCTTCCGAAGGATCAGATTTCGACGATCTCAACTTTCGCAGCTAACTTCATACTGATCTCAATTATAGTGAGTTTTATAGTTCTGGCTCTTCTTAAAAGGGTTAATGTCTACGATTCGTTCATAGAAGGTGCTAAGGAAGGATTTAATATTGCAATAAGGATCATTCCATTTCTTATTGCCATTCTCGTAGCTATCGGCATTTTCAGGGCATCCGGTGCGATGGATTTTATTATTGCAGGTATCGCGCAATTCTTTGGGTGGCTGGGTGTTGACACCAGATTTACCGGTGCCTTGCCGGTTGCTTTCATGAAACCACTGAGCGGAAGCGGCGCGCGCGGACTTATGGTCGATGCAATGACTACTCACGGTGCCGACTCCTTCATAGGGAGGCTGGCTTGTACAATGCAGGGAACCACTGATACCACATTTTATATAATTGCTGTTTATTTTGGTTCAGTGGGGATTAAAAACACAAGATATTCAGTGGGCTGTGGTCTCCTGGCCGATCTGGTCGGATTCACCGCGGCAATATTTGTCGCATATATGTTCTTCGGCTAGAATTACCAATATGAAAATACCTGCTATAACATGCCTGGCTGCATTAAGCCTGATAGCATGCACCCGTACGCAACAAAAGAATGAAGTCACTTCTGAAGTCACATCAATCATGTCAATTGATTCGACAGATATTACAAATAATTTCTACGATAATACTGAGACAATTTCACTTCCTGTTAAAGAATTAACAATAGAAGGTGAGATCGCCAATCCGGGCAAGGTGGATTTTTCTATTCTGAAAAAGCATTCTGTAATTGTCAAGGAGGCCCTCCTTGACAGTGGGGGTAGTGACAGGTTTACAGGAGCTTTCAGATATGACGGATACTCTCTGTTTGATATCCTTGAAAAGATAATTATCAATAAAGCAAACGCCGATGAATTCAATTCTATCATAGACCTGTTTATTGAGATTGAAAATGATAAGGGAGAAATAGTAGTTTTCAGCTGGGGCGAGATCTATTATCCAAATAACCTTCATAAGATAATTATTGCGTCTGAAGTTTCGAGGATAATCCCCTCAAAAACAAATGAATTATGGGATCTTCCCGAAAGCAGTAAGATCGTGGCAGCTGCCGACCTGATTACTGAAAGGAATATTTCGAATCCTGTAAAAATAACAGTTAAATCATACCCAAAATCATTTAAGGTAACCAGGGAAATGTCACCAATTTACGCTGAGAAGATAGAATTATTCAGAGAAAACAGGATCGTAGGTGAATTGGTATCGTTGCCGGAATCAATTAATATTGAGACGTTTAATACAATATTTTATGGCAGGGGAAAAGGTATTCACAGCACAGCTCCTTTTAGAGGCCCTATGCTGAAAAATATTCTGGTCAGCTATTACCCGGTAAGCCTGGAAAATCTTAAAACAGGGATGTTCTGTATCGCAGCGGCAGATGGTTACAGGAGTGCATTATCCTATTCTGAACTTTTTAACCGGAATGACCAGCAGGAATTTCTTCTAATTAAAACTGATACAGGGGAAGATGGCGGATTATTCAGATTATTTGCAGCCTGTGATTTCTTCTCCGACAGGGCAATAAAATCGATCAATGAAATTCATCTGGATAATTATGAAAAACCGTGATGTTGCAGAACATATTTTACTGGCAGGTATTAAAGGTGTGCTTCCGGGGAAACTTATGCGCAATCTGTTCTCAATCAGAGGATCCCTCCTGAAGATAGGCTATCTCAGCTTCGATCTTCAAAAAATCAGGAACATTTACATAATAGGTGCAGGTAAAGCCAGTGCTGCCATGGGACACTATGTGGAATCGATTCTTGGAACGCGGATAACGGAGGGGTTTATAGTTACAAAGTATGGGCATTTCTGTAAGCTAAAGAATATAAGGGTCACTGAAGCCGGTCATCCGGCACCCGATGAAAACAGCTTCAAGGCTGCCCTGGAAATAAAACAAATTGCAGAAAAAGCAGGTGAGGACGATCTGGTAATTTGCTTATGGTCAGGTGGGGGATCTTCTCTTATGGCTGATTGTCCGGAAGTCTCTTCAGCTGAAGACGTAACTTATTTGACTGATCTCCTGGTAAAAAGCGGAGCAAACATAGGGGAAATGAATGCAGTCAGGAAACACTTGTCAGGAATAAAAGGCGGACATCTGGCAAAACACATCTGGCCGGCAGCAAGTGTGAGCATCCTCCTGTCGGATGTCATTGGTGACTATGCTGATGTTATTGCGTCAGGGCCTACAGTTCCTGATGAGTCGACATTCTCTGATGCACTGAAGGTTATTGAAGATAAGAATCTGACAGGTGAAGTACCGGTGAGGCTGTTAAATTATCTGTATGAGGGCAGGCAGGGGATCTGGCCAGAGACTCCAAAACCAGGCGATCCTGTCTTCAGTAAAGCAAACACTCTCCTGGCCGGTTCAAACAAAACAGCTCTTCAGTTTGCCAGAAATGAAGCCGAGGCCCTGGGATATACTACTTTTACTATTACCTCGGAACTGAAGGGAGATATCTGGGATGCATGTTCCTTTATTTTTGATACCATTTATAATTACAGGAATAACAGCTCTCTGAAAAGACCGGTCTGTTTACTTTTCGGTGGTGAAACAACAGTCAGGGTTACCGGTGAAGGCCTTGGAGGAAGGAACCAGCATCTGGCACTTACTGCTGCACTGAGGCTTCAGGAGATCCAGGGAGTTACGTTTCTCTCTGCAGGAACTGATGGTAATGACGGAGCTACTGAAATGGCAGGGGCAGTTGTTGACTCCGATACTGTTGGTGAAGCTCTTTCAATGAATATCGATCCTGCAAATTACCTTAGTAAATTTGATTCGTATAATTTCTTTAAATCAGTTGGAGGACATGTCTTTACAGGTCCTACAATGACAAATGTGATGGACATTATTATTGTGTTAATCGATTAACAGTAATGATTTAAAATTTTCTTGTAAATTTAAACAGCTTTATAATGGAAGATCATCCAGGTGTTTATTACAATGAAAAGATTACTTTCGCTGGTACCTGTTATATTTATTCTGTCGACTGCCGTTGCACAGCAGGGATCTCCTCTTCTGACTCATTATACGGAAAGCCGTGATATAGAAAATCAAAACTGGGCTGTCTGCCAGGATGAAAATGAGGTAATGCTTTTTGCAAACCGTAAAGGCATACTTACTTTTGATGGAGAAGACTGGTCTTTGATAAGGATCCCGACAATTCCGTATTCAATGCAGAAAAATCCGGCGGATGGCAGGATTTATATCGGAGGCTACAATAATTTCGGCTTTCTTGAAAAGGATCCGACAGGTTCATATAATTATGTCTCGATTTCCGGGAATCTGGTAGGAACAGGAATAATAACGAAAATTATTTTCAGAGATTCTCTGGCCTGGTTCTATGGCGAAAATACAGTGATCAGGTTCAACCTTAAAGAAAATGTTTTTGAGTTGGACCTTAAATCAGCCCCGGGTTCATTATTTACCGGATTTATTGTTACCCCGAATAATGCATTTGTTAATGTTTCGAAAAAAGGATTGCACAGGATTGAAGGTAATACACTTTTCCCTATTGTAACGGGCTATCTTACCGAAAATGATGATGTATTATTTTCGCTGCCATATAACCGAAGTATGGTACTTGTGGGACTTGGCAGCGGAAAGCTCTCCCTTTTTGATGGAATGAAATATTATGATTACACGATTAAGGATGATGAATATCTGAAAGAAAATATTCTGTCGGAAGGAATAGTTCTGGGCGATACTGCTTATGCTTTTTCGACCCTTGAAGGAGGCGCTATTGTGGTTGATAAGCTGAGCAGGCAGGTTCTCTTTACAATCAATAATCAGAATGAACTTCCTGATGATGAGGTTTTTGCAATCGGATCTGATAACACCGGCGGATTGTGGCTTTCACATCAGTACGGTCTGACAAGGGCCGATCTGAACCTTCCCGCAGCTAATTTCACAATCTTCCCCGGACTGAGCGGGAATCTATCCTCTGCACTCAGATATAAAAATGAACTTTATGTGGCAACAAGCGAAGGGGTTTATTACCTTTCTGAAGTAAAGAACTATACGGAAGTTGAAGTATTAATTAAGAAAGTTCCTCCTGTAACCTCAATAAAATCAACCGCTGAATCTGACGACAATAATGGTACAAAAAGCAGCAGGAAGAATATTTTCTCGAGAATTCTGGGGAGGAAATCCAATGAGCCTGAGGGTCCGGATAATGAAACGAGGCCGCGAGTTCCTGTAGTTTCCGAAGTTAAGCCGGTGGAACAATATGCATGGAAAACAGTTAGCAAATTAAAGTCAATTGACTATATTTATAAGAAGATTGATGGCTTAAACGAAAAGTGCAGGCAGATCGTATCCACACCTTATGGAATACTGGCGGCAACAAACAAGGGATTGTATAGTATTAAGGATCATAAAGCAATCCTCATAACTCCAAACAGGTACATCAACTTTATTTCATGGCTGCCTGTTGGAAGCAAGTATTATATCGGGTCAGCTGACGGCTATTTTTCAGTCAATTTTATGAATGGAAAATGGAAGACAGAAATACCTGACGGGGAATTCTATAATTCAGTCTATTCGATTTTTCAAAAGGATAGCAGAACCTTGTGGCTTGGTATCGATAATGCTGTATATAAAGCAATTCTGAAAAGTCATAACGAGAAAATAAGCTATTTTCAATATTCTCTGAGCAATGATTTTCCGGAGCGATATATGCTTGACCTGATCAATGATACAGTTTTTGTTTTTACGGAATCAGGGATTCACTATTTTAACGATGAAACCGACTCATTGGATCTCTATTATAAATGGGCATCTGACGATATGAGCTTTTATTCTCCGGTATCAAATCACAGGTTTATTCAGCTGGGCAATGATTGGATCTCTATGGACACAAAACAGAAGGTCGGTGAAAGAGAATTATCCCTTCTGAAGATCTTTGATGATATAGTTTCAATAACAGTCGAAGGGAATAATTTATGGATTATAGATGGCAGTAACCGGCTTTATGGGATCGACCGCAGAAGGTTCTCGAAAATCAATCCGGCTATTGAAGTATTCATCAAAAGCATATCCAATGGAAGAGGAACCAAATTCGCTCTTGACGATATTAAATTTGAACCGGGAGAGGATGTTATCAACTTTAATATTATTGCACCGGGATACCTGAAACAAAATACAACTCATTATCAGTATTTTATTAACAAGATTATGACTGACTGGTCACCCTGGTCGGAGAGGACAAGTTATGATAAAACAGTTCCAAAACAGGGGGATTATACACTCCAGGTGAGAGCCAGGGATCTATGGGGAAATGTAGGTGAACCACAATCAGTGGAGTTTACTATCACAGCTCCATTTATTAAGACACCCAAATTTTACATTCTTGCGGGTCTGGCCTTTCTGACCCTGGTAATACTAATTATTCGTCTGAGGGAAAAGCAGTTAATTAATAAGAACAGACTTCTTGAGGAAAAAGTGAGGGAAAGAACATCTGAAATTGAATCCCAGAAACAGGAGATTACATCAAGCATTGAATATGCAAGCAGAATTCAGATGGCTATGCTTCCCATTGAGGATCATTTCAAAGCATCATTCGCTGATTATTTTATAATCTTCAAACCACGGGATATATTAAGCGGAGACTTTTACTGGATAGGGGAGGACGATAAATCAATTCTCTTTACTGTTGCTGATTGCACGGGTCATGGTGTCCCGGGAGCGTTTATGAGCACAATGGGAATATCCACTCTTAATGAAATCATAGCCAATAACCGTCACATCCAGGCAAACAAGATCCTGAATCTTCTCAGGAAAAAGACAATGACAGCACTTCATCAGACAGGCAGGACCGGAGAGGCAGCCGATGGAATGGATATTGCTTTCTGTGTGCTTGACAAAAGCAGAACAAAGCTTCAGTATTCCGGTGCATTCAGCCCTCTTTTTATCTTTCAGGGAGGAGAGCTTAAGGAATATAAAGCTGACAGGATGCCAATAGGTATCTATTATGGAAAAGAGATCTCATTTACGAACTATGTGATCAATGTTGCAAGGGGAGATACACTTTATATTTTCTCCGATGGATTTGCATCTCAGTTCGGTGGACCGGAAGGATCTAAATTCAAGAAATATAATCTCAGGAAACTCCTTTCTGAAATTTATTTCAGACCAATGATAGAACAACAGAATATCCTTCTTACAGAATTTGAAAAATGGAAAGGCTCAACCGACCAGGTCGATGACATTACAATGATAGGTATCAGGCTTTAAACTCCTTTCAACTTTAACCATAAAATCATTATCTTTAGCTCTTAATTCTGTTAAGCTATGAGAATAAAATTCCTCGGTGCCACCCGGGAAGTAACGGGTAGTAAGTTCTTATTAACTACTGATTTAGGCAAAAGAATCCTTCTCGACTGTGGTATGTTCCAGGGTAAAGGTCTTGAGACCGACGGCATGAACAGGGATCTTGGGTTTGAACCTGAAATGATCGATCACATAATTCTTACACATGCTCATATTGATCATTCCGGACTGATCCCTTATATGTACAAAAGAGGCTTCAGGGGTTCGGTTGTGTGCACAAATGCAACCCGGGATCTCTGTGCGATAATGCTGGCCGATTCAGGATTCATTCAGGAACATGATACTTATACTTTCAATAAACGTCGCGCAAAAAAAGGTCTTCCCCTTGTAACTCCTATTTTTACACAGCAGGATGCAGCTGCCTGTATGAAGCTTTTTATAGGTGTTCCGAGGGAAATGAATTTCAGAATTGATGAAAACGTTAAGGTCCGGTTTACAAATACAGGTCATATGCTTGGCAGCGTGGCGGCGAACCTGCAGATAATAGAAAATGGACAGATCAAACGGATTGCATATACAGGAGATATCGGCAGACCTGTAAACAGAATACTTGCAACACCAGCTGCGTTTCCCCAGGCTGATATCCTTATTACAGAATCAACATATGGCGACAGGCTCCATACCGATATCGAGTCTGCTGATAAGGAATTACTTCAAGTGCTTTATAATACATGTGTTGATAAGGGTGGCAAGCTTATAATCCCTGCATTCAGCGTCGGCCGTACCCAGGAAATTGTTTATGCCCTGAATGGATTTTTCAACAATGGCAAGCTGCCAAGGATCGATATCTATGTCGACAGTCCGCTGGCCGTAAATGCTACTTCCGTGTTCAGGGTTCACACAGAATGTTTCAATGAGGAATTCAGGAAGCTTCTTCATACCGACTCTGATCCTTTCGGATTTAATAATCTGTTTTACATTACCAAAACTGAAGATTCAAAGAAATTGAATGATTATAAAAAACCATGTGTAATCATTTCAGCATCAGGTATGATGGAGGCTGGTCGTGTTAAGCATCATCTTGCCAATAATATCTCAAATCCAAAAAATACCGTTCTTGCTGTAGGCTATTGTTCCCCTGATACTCTTGGTGCACGCATCCTTAACGGCAACAGGGAAGTCTCAATTCATGGAACTGTTTATCAGGTAAAAGCAGATATAAGAAAGATCGACGCATTCTCCGGTCATGCAGATTATAAAGAGATGATAAGTTACCTGGCATGTCAGGAAAAAAATGGTTTGGAAAAAACTTTTCTGGTTCACGGAGAATATGAAACACAGAAGAACTATGCTGACAAACTAAAATCAGAAGGATACAGGAATATCGAGATCCCGGCAAAAGGTCAGGAATTTCAGATTCTGTAACTTCTTCTTTTATTTCGTTTTGCCCTCTTCCATCCTTCCCCGGGGTGTAGAGCTAATAATTAGGGCTGTCTCAAAAAAGGGTGTAATCAGAACACCTGATCCAAATAAATTACATTACCTGAACAGAGAAGGATTATATAGAATATAGTTATTCTAATACAAACTTTCTAAGTCCTTTTCTGAGTGATTTATAATCCGGTATCAGCTCACTGAGCAATCTGTAAAATTCTTTTCCATGGTTATGATATTTAAGGTGGCACAACTCATGGATTATCACGTATTCGAAAATGGTCTCATCCAGTTTGATAAGTTCGGAATTTAAAGTGATCTTTCCTTTGTAAGTGCAGCTTCCCCACCTGCTTTTCAGTTTCCTGACTACAATTGCCGAAGGAGAAAAATCATACTCCGGTAACTTTAAAAGTATATCCTTCACTTTCCGGATTAAGACCTGCTGTGCCATTTGCATGTACCATTGATCGAGCATCGACTTTACCTTCTGACTATCGTCATTTGATTTCACACCTGCTTCAATAATGTCATCATATTCCTTTACAAAAGGCCTGGCATACTCTGTTATCCTCAGTGAATATTTCCGCCCCATGAAGAGATGCAATTCACCATCAGAATAATTCTTCCCTTTATTCAGACTTTCCAGACCAGTGTATTTTCTGATATTGTGTTGTATCCACTCAGCTTTACCCTGTACGAACTTATCTATCGTCTTCAGAGATGTCCTGGAGGGAGCTCTGACTGTGATTTCTTTCCCCGGACTCAGAATTATACTTATCGATCTTCTTCGGGAAAAAATAACTTTATATTGTATCGGGTCCATTCGAAATCAGCTTATCTCTTAAAAAATTGTAAAAGATGTTAAAAAAATTTTAAATATTAAATATTGTAGCCGGTTCAGGGAATAAATAGAATATTTTTATTGTCAATGCTATATAATCTAAAAATTCATAGTTTAATAGTTAGATTTAAATCGGAGCCCATATTGATTTATATTTTATCAGATATTTATCAATTACAGAGATTCAATACTTAGGTTAGTCAGGTTAGGTTAAAATCATATGGGTAATGCGGGTGGTCTTCTGTAAACCACCCGCTTTTTTTTAATATAAATCATTGATAATCATTCTGCTTCAAGTGTAATTACACTTATTTCAGGTGGCATCCATATTCTGAATGGAATACCCAGAAATCCAACCCCCCTGTTTACATATTGAACTTGATCTCCATCGCGATAGAGGCCATTCCAGTGCGGGTAGAAATATTTTGCGGGACTCCACCTGAGATTCCTGGCAAGGATACCTATCTGCATTCCATGTGTGTGACCTGAAAAGGTAAGATCTATATCGGTTTTCCCAACAACATCTTCTTCCCATTGGTTGGGATCGTGGCACAGGAATATTTTAAAATCGACACTGTCGAGTCCTCTTGTTGCTACATTAATATTGCTATGATTAAGTGTAGGGAAATGTCCTCCGGTTGAAACGCCGATCAGTGCTACTTTCTTTTCACCGATATTGATAATAATATGTTCATCATTCAGCACGCGATACCCTGAAGATGTCATTAATTCATTCATTTTGAGTGTATTAATATTTCTTTCTTCTTCTGATGAATCAGGAAGATAAGTTCCCATATCATGGTTTCCGAAGATAGTAAAGCTACCATATCCGGCTTGTGCCTTTAACAGAATAGTATCAAATCGTCCAAATTCCCTCCAGCCGTAGGTTACAAAGTCACCTGTATTAATTATAAGGTCAGGCTGGTGGCGGTTTATTATTTCCGAGACTTTCTCAAGCTGTCTCCCGTGGTGATAAAATCCGCTCAGATGGAGATCCGAGATATGAACTATTCTTATTCCGTCAAGTTCCTTATCCAGATCCTTGAATTTAACGGAGACCTCTTCTGTTTTGAAGTTAAACCTCCCAACCAGGAAACCGGTTGCACATATAAGGAAAACTGTAATTGAAACAATCAATCCGGTCTTAGTAAGCCATTTTACATGGCCTTGTTTGCGTATCCTTAAAAGCTTGCCTGAGAAGTGAATAATTATTATAAGTACTCTGCAAAGAACCACAGCGCATATTAATCCTGTCAGGTTCATCAGGTTGTGGATATTTTCCTGAGTGTCAAAAAAACCTTTATAGAAAAATATTTTAATAAGAAGAAGCCAGATCCAGATACTTAAAAAAAAATGTATGATTGATGAAATGAAAAACTTAGGTTTTGATGAAGTGAAAAAATGTTCTTTCAGAACCAGAAAGGACAGGATCTCGATAACTAACAGGATTATGAAAGCTATAATTTGCATATGGTTGCTTCAAAAATAGTCAATTAAAATGTTTATACTAAATTCGCCATAACTATTACTAAAAATGGCCAGGATCAGATTTTATAATTCTTCATATTTCATTAGTGGTGAATTAACATATTCAGTAATTGCAGCTAGGTACGACAATCAATGGATATTTGTACGGCATCGGGAGAGGACAACATGGGAAATTCCCGGAGGTCATATAGAGAAAGGAGAATCACCTGATGAAGCAGCACGACGTGAGCTGGCTGAAGAGACGGGAGCGCAGGAGTTCAGGCTCCGTTCAATTGCAACCTACTCAGTTGAAAAGAATGGTAATACCGGATATGGAAGGCTCTATTTAGCTGAGGTAACTAGGCTGGGTCCGATTCCTGACCTTTCCGAAATAGCAGAGATAACTTTTTTGGATAAACTGCCTGAGGATCTTACATATCCTGATATTCAGCCTTTTCTGTTCAGGCAAACGGTTGAATATATTGATGCAAAGGGAAGAACTTAAATATATTCAAAGCTGATTTTCTTAAGCCATTTTTCTTCGAGAAGCCTGGCGATCCTTTTGATTACGGTACGTCTTATCTCCAGCTCTACCGGCAGATTTGGATCCTGGTGTGCAATATTAATCCTGGTTCCAATTATAAAATGTATCTCATCGCTTTCCATCAGCAGCTTAACAATCTTGTCAGCGGGTCCTTTTCCCAGCCTTACACTATTATTAAATGTCTTTAAAATCTCATTTACTTTCTGCAGGGTCAGAATACCTTCAGTTACGAGGTCGATACCCTCGATAAAACTCTCAGGCGGGAGTTCCGGATCTTCAAAGATAAGATCATCGATAATTGTCCGGTTAAGTTCTCTGGCAACAATGTCTGCTGTTGTTCCACCGCAAAGAATTACCTTACCTTCATAACCTTTTACTTTGGCAGCGAGATCCTTATCCTTTTCTTTCTCATAGGGAGGACCTGTGGAAAGGAGTAATTTCCTCGGCTCCCTGAAATAGATAACTGCACAGCTTATATCATCTTTTGCCTTATAACCGTCGTTTTTGTGAGCCATCGTCACAATTTTCCCTGCAAGCATAGAGGCGGAGATTGAATGTTCGCTTGTGACTAGTATTGCGGCATAAGCTGCAATGTGGTCTCTTTCCCAGCCAAAAGGGAAGGCTTCGCTGCCCATACCGCTTTGTGATGCACCATCGGAACAGACAATAATCCTGTCCTCTTTCTCCGGCATGAATGTGCAGGTTTTCAGAATCTTGCCTGAGTGTTTACCTTTTTCGAGAACAACTATTTTCCAGGAAGGATCAAATATCTGATTTCCCCGAAGTATTATTGTTAAAGGATTATCGTATTCAAGGATATTCACCTTTCCTCTGCTTTCTATATCAACGATAGTAAAGGTGGCATAGGCTATCATCCTCTCGCTGCAGACAGGGAGAGTGTTCATAATGATCTCAGCAATGCGATCAACTTCCTTATGTTCCCTTGTAAAGTTGAGAGCCATTGTAGATGTCAGGGTGGCCAGAATGTTGGCCTTTACTCCATGTCCCATTCCGTCAGAGAGAACTGCTATAACACGGTCCTCCTCCTTGACATACTTATTAAGGAATACATCGCCGCATATTTTCTCCCCGTCGTGGTTGCGCTGCTGACTGTTTACCTCGATATAAAAGTCCTTCTCCACTTCAGACTCTAGCTCTTGTTTTTCTGATTACTTCTCTTCCTGTAAGATTCAATTATTGAATTGAGCATTTGTTCAGTTTCTGAGGCTCCTTCTCCGAGTAAGAACCCTATCTTCTGAACCATTTCAAGATTCTTTTCTATTACCTCGCTTACCCTGTTTGTTACCTCTTCGCCCTGCACCTCAGGTGAGTAGAGGTCACGTATAACAGCTCCGCACATTTTATTTTTCTTTATCGGGAAGATGGATATATTGAGCATTTTATCTTCGAAATGGACATCCTTGCTTACAACAGGTTCATCTTCTTTAATAACAAATGAAAACATATTATAGACACTGAACGGGATAAGTGTTTTAATATCTGCTCCGGTCAGTCCGGGTATCACCTCCGAGATAGCTCTGGCATCTTCCCCGATTATATTTATGAAGCTCTGATTTGAATGAAGGATTTTCAGGTTGTTATCGACGATAACAACACCATTAGGTAGCTTTTCGAGCATATTATTCATCATATCCGAAGCGCTCTGGGCCACATCTTTTTCTCTTAGTGCGAGCTCTTCCGATTCCTTGAGAGCTTTTTTTGTTTCGGCAAGCTTCCTGTTTGTCTGCCTTAGTGTTTCGATATACTCCTGCTTATTCCGGAGATTAAAAGTATGGCACATCTCTGGTATGGCGAGCCCTTTGGCAACTGTCGAAGCAAATTCCCGGCAAGACTGATATCCGCAGGCGCCGCAGTTTAACTCCTCCTCAAGATTCTGTTTTCCGATAATCTTAAGTACTTCGTTTACTGCTTCCACCGGTGGTTCGGGAATCCTCTGATCATTTGGGGTAAACGTCCGTGAAAAATCGAGCTTCAGCCATTTATCCATATTTTTCTGCCAGAGAGCTTTATCAAGGGAACTGATCCTTTTTTCAGTATAACGGCTCACAAGGGCCCGTCTTCTGAATTTCTCCGTGTGATGTTCCATTCCCGGACCAAGCAGACAGCCATGACAGAAGAATAGGTTGAAGTGATGGTGAATTGCGTCAATGAACTTGTCGAAATCGTTAATTGATTCCAGCACATCTTCCTTTCCTGATGCAGTAATTACTCTGCTTGATATCATATCGCGTTTTATTCCACCGGCCTGGATTATGCCTGCGGGTACAGGATAGAGAGCGCCCCAGTACCCATACGGTGGGTCGAAATCGGACATTTTAACAAGCCGTTCCTGGATACTGAACTCCTCGAATAGTTGCCGTAACTCAATGAATGTAAGTACACCGTCGACAAGCTTTCCTGATCTGTAAAGTAAAGCTTCATCCTTGGCATCGATACATGGGCCGATCTGAATTGTGACTACGTCATCTCCGTATATCTCTTTAACTATCATTGCAGTGGCAATCATGGGAGAGACAAGCGGGGCCAGGTTGGGCACAATCTCAGGATGAAATTTTTCAATAAGCTTGACAATAGCAGGACAGTTAGCTGTTATGTAGTATTTACCCTCGGCTTTGCTGAAGAGTTCAGCATAATTTGCAGCTATAAGATCTACACCAAAAGATACTTCGTGGACATAATCAAAGCCCAGGGACCTGATCATAGTCACAAACTTTCTGTAATCGGTTATGTCGTCAAATTCCGATGCAATACTTGGTTCAATAAGTGCGGCCTTCTTTCTTCCCGATTTTAACAGCGATTTCACTTCTTCTTTAGAATCCCTGAACTCTATCGCACGCGGTGAACAGGAAACATAACAGAGTCCGCAACCGATGCACCTTGCGGGAAGAATAGTAGGATGTTCTTTTTGCGGTCTTACTTCGATGGCATTCACCGGACATACCCGGACGCAGGAATAAGAGTTCCTGCATTTCGAATCATCAATATATAATACAGGCTTTTTATTGTTCATATCTGCATACCCCTGATTATTTAAGTTTTGCCAGTTCTTTTTCAAGGATCCCCTCTATCCTTGACAGATTAACTCCTTCAGTTATCGCCTCGCCGACTTTCAGGTTAGGACCATTGCTGCAAAGGCCCATACAACGCGCCCCTTTGAAAATGACCTTGTCTTCAATATGGTTTTTCTTCAGGTATTCCCGTATAAACATCACTACATCTTTATTGCCTCTTGAAAAGCAGGAACTGCCCAGACATATCTGCATCTCTATTTCATGAGCCATCTTATTACTGTTTATTGATAAACAACGACCTTCAAAAGTACTAATTAATTTTGAGCGGTAAATACGCTCTAATAACGTAATATTCACATTTTTAAATAAAATATTTGTCGCGGCGATTTATGACTATTATGTACTTAAATATAATAGCCATTGTTTCTGGTTACTAAACCACTGTATTACAGTTGCTTAGCAGATGCCCTCCAATGTTTTTCATATTTTATTTTATTGTTAATAAATAAACAATGTTATTTTATTAACAATAAATTATTATCTTTGTGTTATATGCTAATAGTATCCTTATGAGTATGGATATTGATTCAATTCTGAAGAAATATAAACCCGGCAGGAGAGAGGATTTAATTCCTCTTTTACAGGATATTCAGGAAGGGCAAGGGCATCTGTCGGAGGAGGCAATAGTTAAAGTCGGTAGTTTTGTTGGTCTGAGCACTACTAAAATATATGGCCTCGCAACATTCTACGATCAGTTCAGGTTCGTCCCATCAGGCAAAGTGCTGATAACGGTATGTCATGGTACATCATGCTTCCTGAATGGTTCTCAGGCTGTAATAAATAAAATTAAGGAAGAGACAGGATTGATGCCAGGGCAGACAGGAAGGGACGGGATATTCAGCTATGATATAGTAACATGTATGGGTGGATGTAATAATGGTCCGGTTATACAGGTCAATGGTGAATATCATCCGTTCGTTAAACCTGAACAGTTGCCGGAATTGATCAGAAAACTCAGGTATATAATTGAGAATGACTAAATGGAAGATATAAGGAAATTCCTTACAGAAAAGGTGTTGTTATTCGAATCGGATACGCTTCCTGCCGAGACAGAGAAGGTCCTCCAGCAGATAAGAAGGGAAAAAACGAATAATGCAGTCATTTTTATATCCTCAGGAACAGCAAGCATGATAGCCGGATCAGAGAAAACCCTTTCGGCTGTCAATACCTATATTGCAGATAATGAGCCAAATACACAGATTGTAATGGTTGGATGTGCAGGGCCCGTCAATTACGAACCTTTCATCTGCATCCAGCTGCCTGGCAAGAATAAACTTTATTTCAGAAACATAACAGAAGAAAAAGTAGAGCCATTGCTGAACGGGGTTTTTCATAACGATATAAACAAAGATGACCTTGTTGGTCAGCATGGAGGGAAAGGATTTGAATTCTGGCAGGGAATTCCGTTCCTTGATGAACTTCCTTACTTTGCGCATCAGAACAGAGTGGTTCTGAATAACTGCGGTTGTTATGATCCCGAAAGCATTGAAGAATATATTGCGCGGGGAGGGTACAGGGCATATACAAAAGCTATCAGACACTACACTTATGAAGAGGTCTGCAACATAATTGAACAGAGTGGTTTAAGAGGCCGCAGCGGTGGGGGTTACCCTACAGGTCTCAAGTGGAAACAGGCACTGAATGCAGGCTCCACATCCCGTTACCTTGTTTGCAATGCAAAGGAAAGTGATCCGGGAGCATTTACTGACAGGGTTATGCTTGAAAGCGATCCCCACAGATTGATTGAAGGAATTGCTATTGCAGCTTATGCCATAGGTGCTTCAGATGCAATAGTCTTTTTCAGGAGAGGATCTGATCATGCAAGGGAAAGACTAACAGAAGCCATCAGGAGTGTAAGAGATTTTGGACTAATCGGGCATAACATATTGTCAAGTGGTTATAACCTTGATATTGTTGTAAGGAAAGAACCGGGTGCATTTATTTGTGGTGAAGAGACTGCATTGTTAAGCACCTTGGAAGGCAAACGGGGGATGCCACAGATTAAACCTCCTTACCCTACTACAAACGGTTTGTTCGGAAAACCTACAGTTATAAATAATGTAGAAACACTGATGAATGTTCCCCTGATAATGCAGAACGGACCGGAGTGGTTTCACACTCTGGGGACAGAAAAAAGTCCGGGGACAAAGGTTTTTGCTATTGCAGGAAAAGGAAGACTTTCCGGTGTGGTGGAGGTCGAAATGGGAACTACGGTTAAGACCGTTCTTGAAGATATTGCAGATGGAATAAAGGAGGGTAAAGAGCTGAAAGCTATACAACTTGGAGGTGCATCGGGCTCATTTCTCACTGCAGGAGATCTGGAACTGGCTGTCGATTACGATATTATGAATGAAAAAGGTATCGGAATGGGTGCCGGTGGATTTATAATAATTGACGAATCTACCTGTATGGTCGATCTTGTAAGGTATTATATGGAGTTTATGCACAGCGAGAGCTGTGGAAAATGTATCCCCTGCAGGGAAGGTACAGGCCGGATGCTTGAGATCCTGGGGAATGTAATTAAAAAACCATTAAATGAGGATTCAGGTACAACGCTTGAACGTTTTAAAGGTGTAATGCAGCTCGAAACGATAGCATCTGTAATGAAGGATACATCACTGTGCGGTCTTGGACAGACTGCACCAAATCCTTTCCTGAGCGCACTTAAAAATTTCAGGGAAGAATTTGAAGAGCATATTTTTGACAGGAAATGCAGGGCAAATATATGCAGGGGATTAAGAACATTTTCTATCGATGTGGACCAATGCACCGGATGTACAGCCTGTGCTTCCAAGTGCCCGGTTAATGCAATTTACGGAACACGGCTTCAGCCATTTTTCATTGTTGAGGAGAAGTGTACAGGATGCGGTATATGTTTTGATATTTGTAAGTTCAATGCAATAAAAGTCAAATAGCAATTATGCTTTTTACCATACAGGTTAATAACAAAAAGATAAAGGCTGAGAAAGGGGAAACGATCCTGTCAGCCCTTAACCGCAATGGTATTATAATACCTACTCTCTGCAGGATGAAGGAATTTACACCAACCGGTGCATGCAGGATGTGCGTTGTCGAGGTTGAAGGACGCGACCGTCTTGTTACAGCCTGCTCCCAGCCAGTAGAGGAATGGATGAAGATAAAAACTCATTCCCCCAGAGTCATAACAGCAAGGAAGACAATTGTCGAGCTTCTTCTTTCAAATCACCCGGACGACTGCCTCTATTGTGATTCGAACCTGAATTGTGAACTGCAACGGTTAGCCGAAGAGTTGAATATAAGGGAAAGACGTATCCGCGCAAAAAAAATAAAACCGCGGCTTGATCAGTCCAGTCCGGCAATTGTAAGGGAACTTTCAAAATGTATTCTCTGCGGACGGTGTGTAAGGATCTGTGAAGAGATAATAACTTCAACCTCGCTGGACTTCATCAATAGAGGTAGTCAGACTCATGTAGGTCCTGCAATGGATCGTGATTTTAATTTCTCAAGCTGTATCAATTGTGGTCAGTGTGTTATGGCCTGTCCTACGGGTGCCTTGCATGAAAAACACAATATCGCAGAAGTTCAGGAGTATCTTAATAATCCTGAAATAATAAAAGTTATCCAGTATTCACCTTTGGTCACTTCAGGAATTGCCGAGGAACTGGGAATTAAATATAATAAGGAGTTCGACAGGATTCTTAATTCAATACTCAGAAAGATCGGATTTGACAAAGTGTTTACTACCGGTACAGGTACAGACATCTTTATATCAGAGCTTTCTGATCAGCTCAATGAGAAAATTGAAAATAAAACAGATAAACCTTTATATATATCTGCCTGTCCGGCCTGGGTCAAATATGCTGAACAGTTTATGCCATCAATAATTCCGGAGCTTTCAACTGTCAAATCACCCCAGCAATTAACAGGTGCCCTCATAAAGACCCTTATTGCTTCACACGCAGGTATAAAACCTGAGAAAATATTTTCTGTTTCAGCTACTCCGTGCATGGCAATGAAGTTCGAAGCCAGACGTGAAGGTATGATGCGAAAAGGCATAAGCGATGTGGATTCAGTGATGACAATCAGGGAGCTTGCCAGACTAATAAGGTTATATGGTATAGACGTCTCAAATGTCGAACCTGAACCCGGAGATGACCCGATGGCCGGCAGAAGCTCAGCTGCTGCGCTTGCAGAGGTGTCAGGGGGTCTGGCGGAAGCTATTATCAGATCGGTATATTATAAGATATACAAGAAAGATGCTGATAAACAGATGTTTAAAAAGCTAAGAGCTGGCGGATCCTTTCGGGAAACCTCTTTTAAAGCAGGTGATAATGAGATTAATGTTGCAGTGATAGATGGATTGACAGGACTGGCAAAGCTCAGAACATCAATAACTTCAGGAAAGAATTACAATCTGATCGAAGTGATGACATGTCCGGGAGGATGTATTAACGGTGCAGGATTTCCTTACAGTAAATCTGGCAACGATAAAAAAGGAAGGGCAAAGTTGATCTACCAGGCAGATGAGCTGGATCCAATTAATCTGCCGTGCAAATCACCGCTGATCGTAAATTTATATGAGAAGCTGATTAAAGAGAATCCTGAGATATCTGATAAAAAGATATTTCATACTCACTTTGAAAAAAGAAATGTATTGTTATAAAACTATCGATGCTCGGGCACTCCAGCCTTTAAACCTTTGTGCCGTTTCGCCCTTGTGCCGTTGTGCCGTTGCTGCCGTTGTGCCGCTATGCCTTTATGCCGTTATACCTTTAAATTATGCTGGTTTATACTATAAAAGAACTCTGTCGGACTTGTTATACATGTGTAAGGGAGTGCCCTGCCAAGGCCATACGTATTGTCGGCGGACAGGCGGAAGTGATTGACGAGAGATGCATAGCATGCGGTAACTGTACAAAGGTGTGCAGTCAGGGAGCAAAAGTATTTCTCAATACTACCGACAGGGTGCTTAGCCTGCTTGATAATGAAACAAAGGTAGCTGCCATTATTGCTCCCAGCTTCCCAGCGGAATTCTTCGATATACCTGATCACCGAACCCTTATTGGTATGATCAGATATGCTGGTTTTGAATATGTCAGTGAAGTCTCATTTGGCGCTGATATTGTGGCTTACAAATACAAGCAACTAGTTAATGAAAGCAGCGGGTATTATATATCTTCGGATTGTCCTTCAATAGTCAATTATATTAAACTATATCATCCGGCACTGGCAGATCAACTGGCGCCTATCGTTTCTCCGATGGTTGCAATGGGCAGGGTCATCCATGAGAAGTATGGAAAGGATACAAAAATAGTGTTCGTTGGTCCGTGCGTCGCAAAAAAAGCTGAAAGTTCGGAAATAGATGAGGCTATAACTTTCACAGAGCTGAGAGAACTTTTCAGTCAGAAAAGTATCTCTGCTGAAAACAGCACACCTGCTGATTTTGATCCGCCAAAAGGAGCCAGAGGGGCTATATTCCCTGTTACGAGAGGATTGCTCCAGGCTGCAAATATCAACGACGACGCTATAACCGGAAACATAATTGCCGCAGAAGGCAGAATAGGCTTTCAGGAGGCTTTGAAAGAATTCGAAGCAGGTCTTATTAAAACGCAGCATATGGAACTCCTTTGCTGTGAAGGTTGTATTATGGGTCCCGGATTATCGAAAAATGGGAAACAATACAACAGAAGGGCACTCGTAAGTGCTTACGTCAATACGAAAATGGGTGAACTTGATCAGAATGAATGCCAGCTGAATTTTAATGAATTCAGGAATCTTGATCTTTCGGTCCGGCATAAAGCTGAAGAATACAGGATTGATCTTCCTGAAGAGAAAGATATTAATGAAGTATTGGTATCGATGGGCAAGATAACTAAAAAGGATCAGCTCGATTGCGGAGCGTGTGGATACGAAAGCTGCGTGGAACATGCTATCGCAATCAGGAAAGGACTCGCCGAAGTGGAGATGTGCCTGCCATATACCATTGAGAAGCTTCATAAATCAGTTAATGAGCTTGCACTTTCGAATGAGAAACTTATTTCAATGAAGCAGGCCCTGAAACAATCTGAAAAGCTGGCCCATATGGGGCAGTTGTCGGCAGGGATCGCTCACGAGCTTAACAATCCGCTCGGTGTCGTGATAATGTACAGTAATATTCTGCTCGAGGAGAGCAAAACTGATGATCCTGTGAGAGAAGACCTGAAACTTATTGTGGATCAGGCCGGACGCTGCAAAAAAATTGTTGCGGGACTTCTGAATTTCGCAAGAAAGAACCAGGTCAATCATCAGTTGCTAAATATTAAGGAATTGATTGATCATAGTCTTGAAGGCGTTATTATTCCTGAAAAAATTAAGGTCGGGGTGGTTGATAAAACCAGTAATCCTGATGCTATGCTCGACTCAGAGCAGATGATGCAGGTGCTGACCAATCTCATCAAGAATGCGGTTGACTCAATGCCCAGGGGAGGAGAAATTAATATCCTGCTTGAAGACACTTTAAGTGATGTAAGTATCACAATTGGCGATACAGGTACAGGTATAAAAGAAGCGGACAGGGTAAAGATCTTTGAACCATTTTATACTACCAAAGGACTTGGTCAGGGGACGGGATTGGGTCTGGCAACAGCCTATGGAGTTGTGAAGATGCACAAGGGACAGATAACTGTGGACTCAAATACTGACCCGGGAAAGGGTCCGACAGGAACCAGTTTCAAAATTGTGTTACCCCGACGGAAAGAGTAGAGATCGTATGAAAAGATTGCGAGATTGATTGATTGCACGATAATTGATATATAAAAAACAAAATATCGGAAATATACAGAGAGATGAAGAAAAGCGATTTCACGATACTGGTGGCTGATGATGATCCTGATTATCTCTTCCAGACAGTTTTTAACCTGGGCAAAGCAGGTTATAAAACTATTCCGGTGGAGAGTCAGGCGGAAGCAGAGTCGGTTATTGCAAAGTTCAAACCCGACCTGGCAATCTTTGATCTGATGATGGAAAGTGATGACAGTGGATTCATCCTGTGCTACAAAATGAAGAAGAAATATCCTGATGTGCCGGTGATTATGGCAACTGCAGTGTCGAGGGAGACAGGGATGTCATTCAGCCTTGATTCTGAAAAAGATAAATCATGGATAAGAGCAGACAGGTATCTTGAGAAAGGGATCAGGCCTGAGCAACTCGATCAGGAGGTTATGAAATTATTAAAGATTTAGTATGGCAGTTTTAAAAGTACTTGTAATTGATGATGAGCCGGGAATCAGATCAGGTGTTACACGTATTCTGAAAGATTTCCATGTCACATATCCTTTTATGGATGAGGATTATACATTTGAAATTATTGAAGCTGCAACAGGTGAGGATGGCATCTCTGTGATAGAACATATTATGCCGGATGTGGTTCTTCTTGACAATAAATTACCCGGGATACAGGGGGTGGATGTCCTTGAGTATATTCGCGAAAGGAAGTATGATATAGTTGTTGCAATGATTACTTCTTATGCTTCACTTGACGTTGCTATTAAGGCTACAAGGGATGGAGCGACTGATTTCATTCCCAAACCATTTACTCCCCAGGAGCTTAAGTCAAGCATTGAAAATATTTCGAAACAGCTGTACCTGAAGAGAATTACCCATAAAATGAACAAGGAGGGTAAAAAGATCAGATACCAGTTTCTTTCTGTTCTGTCACATGAACTTAAGGCTCCTTTAAATGCGCTTGAAGGTTACCTTCGTATGATGCAGGAGAAACAGGCCGGTGACAGGATTGATGATTATGCTACCCATATCGAAAGATCGATCCAGAGAATTCATGGAATGAGAAGCCTTATCATGGACCTGCTCGATTTTACGAAAATACGCCTTGAAAGAAAAGATGAAAAAATTCAGGAGATCAGTCTGGCAGAGATAGCTTCAGGAGCTATTGTTACTGTACAACCCTATGCAATTCAGATGGAGGTTACAATAAATCTTGATGTAAAAGGTGATTCAGTTATTATGGCTGATCCCGAGGATATGGAAATCATATTCAATAATCTGATATCAAATGCCGTAAAATACAACAGAGTAGGGGGTAGAGCCGAAATCGTGATAGATAGTACAGATAATGAGGTAATTATGTTATTTTCTGATACAGGTATAGGGATATCTGATACTGATAAAGAAAATCTTTTCACCGAGTTCATGAGAGTTAAGAATGAAAGAACCAAGAACATTTCGGGAAGCGGCCTTGGTTTGTCAATAGTGAAGAAGGTAATAGAACTTTATCATGGGACCATTAAGGTTGATAGCAAACCAGATGCAGGTTCTGTTTTTACAGTAACATTACCAAAAAACCCAAAAACCATAATTTGAAATAAAATGAAACTGCCGGGAAAAACTGTTGAAAGACTTAGTGAATACAGGAGAACACTCCTGGAATGCCTGATTGAAAAAAAGAATTTTATTTTCTCTCACGAGCTGGCAGCTCGTTTGCATATTACTGCAGTTCAGGTACGACGCGACCTTATGCTTATCGGATATTCATCCGCTCAGAGAAAGGGGTACGATATAAAAGAACTTATTGATATAATTGGAGATATCATTGATTCCGGCGATGGTCTGAATGTGGCTATTGTTGGCATAGGCAATCTTGGAAGAGCATTGGCGGGATACTTCAAAGGAAAAAGATCAAAGCTCAACCTGGTAGCATCATTTGATACTGACCCTCAAAAGATAAATAAAGTCATTGCAGGTGTAAAATGTTATTCCCATAACGAAATGGAGCATATCCTTAAGGAGTTTGATATCAGGATTGCCATATTAACAGTTCCCCCTGCCTTTGCAAAGGAGGCTGCCGGCGAGATTGTCCGATATGGCATTAAGGGCATTCTCAATTTCACAACTGTTTCTGTAACGGTACCTTCATGGGTTTTTCTTGAAGAGTACGACATGATCACCTCTATTGAGAAAGTTGCATATTTTGTAAAAGAGGACCAGATCTAGGATTCTGGCTGTAATATGAAGATCTTCAGAGGTTTTGAGGAGGCAAAGGACATCAGGAATCCTGTTGTAACGACAGGTTCTTTCGATGGCGTTCACCTCGGCCATAAAACAATTCTTAACCGGCTCAGGATGCTGGCCGAAAAGTATGATGGAGAATCGGTTCTGATAACTTTCAATCCCCATCCAAGAAAGGTGCTTTACCCTGAAACTGCCGGCAGAGATCTTAAACTGATCAACTCGCAGGAAGAAAAGCTTGAACTTCTCCGGAAAGCAGGTCTCGATAATGTAATTATTGTTGAATTTACAAAGAAATTCTCCAGGATAACAAGCGAGGAATTTGTGCGTGACTTTCTGCATGGAATCCTGAAAGCAAAAGTAGTTGTGGTGGGATTTAATCATCATTTCGGATTTAACCAGGAAGGCGATTATAAGCAGCTCTGGACGTGGAAAGAAAAGTACAACTTTGAAGCTGAAGAGATACCTGAACAGGAAGTGCAGCACGAAACAGTAAGCTCAACCAAGATACGAAAAGCTATCAGAGAAGGTTATATCCAAAGAGCAAATGCCTATCTTGATCATTACTATCTGATTATGGGAAAACCTGAGAGCAGAATTCTTCCGGCCTCAGTACCTTTGCATAGATTTTACAGAATACCCTTGACCGAAGAGTGCAAAATATTACCGGCAACGGGTATCTATGCCGTATCAGTGCTTGCAAAAACAATCAGGAGCAAAGGAATGGTGCTGATCCACCAGGAAGATTGTGAAGCCACTGAGGTCCTGATCCATTTTTTTGAAAATGATGAAGAATATATAGGAAATGATATTTCAATACTGTTTCATAAAATGATCTATGGTTCTGTAAACCTTTATGATTCAAAAGCTTTACTCAGAATAGAGTATGCGAAGAATGAAATATCAGAGCTTATCTACTGATAAGTATAAGTCAGACGGGCTTCTTTTTGGATATCTTCGTAATAATTTAATTAATAAATAACATGCGTTTTTCCCCCGAAAAATTGAGTATTCCTGATCAGCGATTGAAACCTTTCATTGATCCTGAAGAGATATGGAATATAATTAATAATACTAAACCCGATAAGCAGAGGGTAAGGGAGGTAATAGCTAAATCACTTGATAAACATCGCCTTACGATGGAAGAGACAGCTGTTCTCGTAAACTCAATCGGAACAGAACTTGCAGATGAGATAAAACAGGGTGCCAGGGAACTTAAGGAAAAAGTGTACGGAAACAGAATCGTTCTTTTTGCACCTCTGTATGTGGGTAACCGGTGCACCAATAATTGTCAGTATTGCGGCTTCAGGACATCCAACAAAGATGCAGTCCGGAAGACCCTGAATGATGACGAGATCATCAAGGAAGTTGAAGCACTGGAGGATAACGGGCAGAAAAGACTTATACTTGTTTATGGCGAACATCCGGAATACTCTCCTGAATATATCGCCCATACAGTAAGAACTGTATATGCTGTAAAAAAAGGTCACGGCGAGATAAGAAGAGTAAACATAAATGCTGCACCTCTGACAATTGAAGGATTCAGAACCGTAGGAGAATCAGGAATCGGAACATACCAGATATTCCAGGAGACTTACCATCCTGAAGCTTATAAATGGTATCATCTGGGAGGGAAAAAGAAAGATTATGAATGGCGTCTTACTGCTCTGGACAGAGCTCAGGAAGCAGGAATAGATGATGTCGGTATAGGGGCGCTCTTCGGACTCTATGACTGGCGTTTTGAAGTAATGGGACTTTTACGTCATACAAACCATCTGGAAGCTTGCTATAACGTGGGTCCCCATACAATATCTTTTCCGAGAATCAAAGATGCATCCAGTCTGAATATTGATGAAAAATATCAGACAAGCAATGAAGATTTCAGGAAGCTTGTTGCGATCCTCAGACTTGCCGTTCCCTATACCGGCCTTATTCTGACTGCGAGAGAAACTCCTGACGTCAGAAGGGAAGTTCTGCAATATGGCGTATCACAGATAGACGGAGGTACAAAACTGGAGCTGGGATCATATTCCGATTCACAGAATGAAGTTCAGAACCTCAATCGCGAACAGTTTAAGATTAATGATTCAAGGTCACTTGCCGAAGTTATTGATGAACTGCTTACAAACGATTATATCCCTTCATTTTGCACATCATGCTACAGGATGGGAAGGACAGGAGAACATTTCATGGAATTCTCGGTTCCTGGTTTCATAAAACGTTTCTGCACTCCGAATGCAATTCTAACGTTGTCGGAATACATTTGTGATTATGCTACTGAGGGTGTAGCAGAAAAAGGCTGGAAAGTAATAGAAAAGAATCTTCTGAAGCTTGATCCGGCCGTTATGCAGACTACGAGAGAGAAGATAGAACGCATCAAACAGGGAGAACGGGATCTATATTTTTAATGGTCTTAGATACAAAAATTGTCCTATGATAAAAGTAATCGGAATCAAGATTGTTGACCGTATAAAAGAAGCTGGTCTGACACAAGAAATACTATCGCGTCATTCAGCAGTTATTACAACCCGTCTGGGATTTCATGAAGTTACTAGTGATGTCTGCAGCAGGGAAGCCTATATTATTCTGCATCTGAAAGACGATCATGCTGAATCAGATAAGGTCGTGCATGAGCTTGAACCTCTCGGTGGCATATTAATAAGGGAAATGAAATTCTCTGACCGGACAGTATCACAGGACATTAAGCAGTATGATGGTTCAATGGAAATTCTCGGCATCCTTGTTGAGAAAAGGCATGATGTGATTGTTTCGGTACAGAAGATTCTCACTGCCTACGGTTGCTACATCAGAACCCGTCTTGGTGTGAATGAAGTTTTCTTTGGAGAACCGGCAGGATTGATTATTCTCGAATTGACTGGTGATGAGGATCAAAGAGAATTGCTTGAGAAGGACCTGAAAGCCCTCAGTCAGGTCTATGTAAGAAAGATGATCTTCTAACCTCTGTACCGCTTAGCCGCTACATTGTTGCGCCTTTTATCAAAATGTTGCGAATCGCCCCACTCTCCGTAAATAATTTCTGCATCAGCCAGGCTTAATCTGGCTTCAAGGCAACTCTGACAATCTTCTGCGGAATCATCGGTGCACGGCTTATTATCGTAAAGCTTATAACTGTCACGGTATCTGCCCGGGGTGATATTTGGCATAATGATATTTGCCCCAATCTTAATTGCTTTCTCCCGGCCTAAGGGGTCGATAGCCTGCAGTGCAGTCGCTGCGACTATATTAATATCCTTCATCATAATCCGGAGGAGTGCTATCATTTTAAGCGTAAGATTAAATCTTTCTTTCAGCGGCAGGAGTTTGCCGGCATGCTCAATCAAAGGTGTGTCAGCATGTTCTATATAGGGGCCCATCCCACACATATCTACATCAAAATCGCGCATAAAAATAAGATCACCTGCAAGATCTTCAATTGTCTGAAATGGCAGTCCGATCATAACTCCGGTTCCTGTCTGGTAACCTATTTCCTGAAGGTTTTTAAGGCAATCGAGTCTCCTTTGAAAATCATGCTTATTATCATTTGGATGTATCTTTCCGTAAAGCTCCTCATTCGTTGATTCAACACGAAGCAGATAGCGATGGGCACCTGCGTTGAACCATTTCTGATAAACTCCGGGTTCCTGCTCGCCAACGGAAAGTGTAATGCCAAGTTCTCCGTTCGACAGTTCTTTTATTTTATGGAGAAGATTTTCAATCCTGTCTGTAATATATCTACTCTCCAGCTCTCCTGACTGGAGCGCTATCGATCCATACCGGTTCTCCCATGCAAATCTGGCGGCAGCAAGGATCTCATCATCAGTCAGATTGTATCGTTCAAGATTCTTATTGCCTTTTCTGATCCCGCAATAGAGACAATCTTTACCGCACATATTTGAGAATTCTACCAATCCCCTGAACCATACCTTGTTACCGATATATTTCTCTTTTATTCCGGAAGATTTAAGGAACAAAAATGCCTTGTCTTCTCCCTCAGTTTGGAGCAGTTTTACAAGATCACTTTTTGAAAAATCATCAGCTTTTAGTATGTCCTTTACTGATTCTCCCATCTTTTATTAGCGGTCATCAAAGATAGCAATTAATTTACGAGGCTGTTGAAAAAGCCTTAACTAACCTTCATACCAATCCGACATCATTCGGTTGGTCGCAGGATGGTTATTGGCAGATTCGTCCTGAAATTGATCTGTATCCTGTTTTTTGCTATTTATTTTTATTATATTGCCTTATTGTTATATCCGGATATGCATATCATAGGTAGTTATAAATCAGAGCTTTATTTATATGTTGTAGCTCAGAATGTCGGTTTTCTTAAACGGTTTAACGGATTATAGAACTTCTTTATTCCTGGATTATTTTAATTAATAATTCCCTCCTCACCTTATTTTAAAATGATAAATGACAAGCTAATAAATCCGGGCAGCATAGTTGTTGTCGGAGGATCTGAAGACCTTTTAAAACCGGGAGGAAAAATCCTGAAAAACATTGTTGACGGGAAATTCCCAGGCAGTCTGTGTGTGGTAAATCCCAGGCTGGATATGGTTCAGGGTGTCAGGTCGTATCGTGAGATAAAGGAAATCCCTCCGACAGATCTTGCAATACTGGCTATCCAGGCAAAATATTGTCTTGAAGTTGTCGAATTACTTGTCAGAGAAAAGAATACAAAGGCTTTCATTATTATATCAGCCGGATTCAGTGAATCAGGAGAAGAAGGCAGGAAACTTGAAAAAGAGATAGCGGATCTTATTAGGAATACAGGAGCATGCCTGATCGGACCAAACTGCATCGGGGTTATCAGTCCTGCTTACAATGGGATTTTTACTACTCCGGTTCCCAGACTGCATAGTAAAGGTTGTGATTTTGTGTCCGGTTCAGGGGCAACCGCAGTTTTTATTTTCGAATCGGCCATTCCCAAGGGGGTAAACTTTTCAAGTGTTTTTTCCGTAGGTAACAGCGCTGAAACAGGTGTCGAAGATGTACTTGAATACTGGGATCATACTTTTGATCCTGTTACAAGCTCCAGAGTCAAGCTGATATATGTAGAGAGCATTCAAAATCCCGACAAACTCCTTCATCATGCTTCTTCACTGATACGCAAGGGATGCAGGATTGCTGCGATAAAAGCAGGAACAAGTGAAGCAGGAAGCAGAGCAGCAACATCACATACGGGAGCCATGGCCACATCGGATTCAGCTGTTGAAGCGCTCTTCCGTAAAGCGGGAATCGTTAGATGCTCAGGAAGAGAAGAGCTTACAACGGTGGCATCTGTATTTTTTCATAAGAATCTGAAAGGCAGGAATATAGCTATTATAACACATGCCGGAGGACCTGCTGTGATGCTTACAGATGCCCTTGCCGCGGGTGGGATCAATATACCAAAGATCACTGGTGAACACCACAATAATCTCCTGGCAATGATGAATCCGGGAGCATCAGCAACCAATCCGATCGACATGATCGCGACGGCTACCAGCGAACAACTTGACAGGATAATTGAGTATGTCGACAAAAAGATGCCGGAAATTGATGGTATGACTGTGATATTCGGAAGTAACGGATTGAATGATATGACGGTTATATATGATCTTCTTCATAAGAAATTAGGTGATTGTGACAAGCCGCTATTCCCGATCTTACCATCTGTAGCAAGCTCGCAGACAGAGCTTGATTATTTCCTTGGAAAAGGACATGTGAACTTTCCTGATGAAGTTGTTCTGGGGAGGGCTCTGACTAAAATATCAAACACACCGTTTCCGGCTGATGGCAAGATATTTCTGAAGGATGTGGATGTTCCACTGATAAGGAGCATAATTAAAGAAGTACCAAACGGATATTTGGAACCTGAAGCAATCCAGCGTCTGCTTGCTGCTGCCAGTATACCAACTGTTAAAGAAGCTGTTGTCAGGTCGAAAAAGGAGATTCGTTCACTGGCTGACAAAGTGGGATTTCCACTGGCTCTGAAAGTTGTCGGACCTGTCCACAAATCTGATGTTGGTGGTGTTACACTCAATATCAAATCTCAAACTCACCTTGATGCGGAATTTAACAGGATGATGAAGATCAAAGGGGTTAAAGCAGTACAGGTTCAGAGGATGATGACAGGAACAGAGCTTTTTATCGGCGCAAAATATGAACCCAGATTCGGCCATGTTATACTCTGCGGACTCGGAGGCATTTTTGTTGAGGTACTGGGTGATGTATCATCAGGTTTGGCACCTCTGACTTTCAGGGAAGCCGAATCGATGATCAGGAGTCTCAAAAGCTACAGAATAATTCATGGGACCCGCGGAAAACCAGGAATTAATGAACAGAAATTTGCAGAGATCATTGTGAGGCTGTCAAGTCTGTTAAGATATGCGACTGAGATAAAGGAAATGGACCTCAATCCTTTGATAGGAAGCCTGGAAGGAATAACCGTTGTTGATGCAAGGATAAGAATTGAAAAATGATCTACCGGGGATATAATCGGAAATAATGGTTATAATTATTATATTCGGACTGTTTTTTAAAATAAGTTAAATATCTATATCCATGATAATAAATCAGTTATCGGTGTTTATGGAGAATAAGTCAGGCAGAATTACCGAGGTACTGGAAGTATTGGGAACAGAGAACCTCAGAGTGACAGCTTTGAGTGTTGCTGATACAAACGACTTCGGTATTTTACGTTTAATCGTGTCTGATCCTGATAAAGCCAGGAAGCTGTTAAAAGAACATCAGTTCACAGTCAACATTACTGAGGTTATCTCAGTGATGGTGCCGGATCAGGCAAAGCATTATGCAAGGGTTTTGAAAATTCTTTCCGACCTGGATATCAGCGTAGAATATACTTACGCATTTTCAACTGGCAGAAAATCGATCATTATATTGAAATGCAGCGACAATGAAAAGGCTATCAAAGCTTTAAAAGAAAATGAAATGGAGTTGTTAAGGGCTGGTGATCTTTATAAGATCTGATAGTCTTCTGGAAAATAAATGACTTAGCTATTGATAATGGAAATCTGGAACAGGCATTTTGAATGTATGGATCGCAAGGATCTCAGGAGGGTCCAAAGTGAAAGGTTGAGAGAGATAGTCGAAAGAGTATATTTCAATGTTCCTTATTACAGACATAAATTGCAGGGAGAGGGTCTCGGACCGGAGAATATACAGACTATTGATGATATAACGAAACTTCCTTTTACTACTAAAAACGATCTGCGGGATACTTATCCTTTCGGCATGTTTGCAGTTCCGATGAGTGAGATAGTCCGACTACATGCATCGTCAGGAACCACTGGAAAAGCTACTGTTGTCGGTTATACACGCAGTGATATTTCCACCTGGTCGGAAGTGATGGCAAGGACTCTTACTTCGGCAGGTGCAGGCAGGAATGATTTTATTCAGATAGCATACGGTTATGGCCTTTTCACAGGAGGTCTGGGTCTGCATTACGGAGGTGAAAAAATTGGCGCTTCAGTGATTCCTGTCTCAGGCGGTAATACAAATCGTCAGTTGCAGCTTATGTGCGATTTCGGTACGACGATCCTGGCATGTACACCATCATATGCACTCTTTCTGGCAGAAGCTATACAGGAAAATGGAATAAGGCGTGATGACCTTAAACTGAAGGCAGGAGTTTTCGGTGCTGAACCATGGACAGAAAATATGAGGAAAGAAATTGAACAAAAGCTTAAAATTAAAGCATATGATATTTATGGATTAAGCGAAGTGATAGGGCCGGGAGTAGCCAGCGAATGCAGCAAACAGGAAGGATTGCATATCAACGAAGATCATTTTTATCCTGAAATAATTGATCCTGAGACGCAGAAAGTGCTGCCTGAAGGATCTCTTGGAGAGCTTGTTTTTACAACAATCACAAAAGAAGGCCTGCCACTCATACGTTACAGAACACGCGATCTTACAAGGCTTAATTTTGCTAAATGCAAATGCGGACGTACCCTTGTAAGAATGGATAAGTGCCTTGGAAGAAGCGATGACATGCTTATCATCAGGGGTGTTAATCTGTTTCCGTCGCAGATTGAAACAGTATTGCTGGCGATGAGTGAAATAAAACCTCACTACCGGATAATCGTTGACAGGGTAAATAATCTGGATACTATTGAGTTACAGGTGGAAGTTGATGAGGAGTTTTTCCAGGATAAGATAAGCCAGTTGCAGAACCTCAGGGGACGTTTGCAGGAAAACCTTGAAAGTGCAATAGGTCTGGGGATTAAGGTGACACTTGTGGAACCTAAAACTATTGAAAGAAGCGAAGGAAAATCAAAACGCGTGACTGATAACAGAAAATACTGAAAGCATAATTCTTATATGGAAAAAATACCTTTTTCACCGGAATTAATAAGACTACTGTCGGAACAAAATGGAATACCTGATCCCGGGTCTGCTTCGATACGTGAAATATTTCAGCTGGCGAACCTTATTGAAAGAAAAACAGGGATCACATTTATACGTCTGGAGATGGGCGTGCCCGGATTACCGGTTTCATCAATAGCTATCGATGCTGAAATAGAAGCCCTAAGAAATGGGGCAGCAGCTGTTTATCCTAATATAGCAGGATTACCAGCATTAAAAGAAGAGACATCAAGATTTATTAAATTATTTCTGAATATTGATATAAAACCCCAGGGCTGTGTTCCGACAGTGGGTTCAATGATGGGTGGTATGTTAAGCTTTCTGGTGGCAAACAGGAATGACAGGAGGAAAGAGGGAACTCTCTTTCTGGATCCCGGTTTTCCGGTCCAGAAACAGCAGGTTAAGATACTTGGCCATGATTACTATTCTTTTGATGTGTATAATTACAGGAGTAAAAAGCTTAAGGCAAAGCTTGAATCTTTTCTTGAAAATGGAAAGATATCATCTCTCCTTTATTCAAATCCAAATAATCCTGCCTGGATCTGTTTTACTGAAGAGGAACTCTCTATCATTGGAGAGCTGTCCCGGAAATATGATGTGATAGTCATTGAAGATCTGGCTTACTTCGGGATGGATTTCAGAAAAGATTATTCACATCCCGGTCAGCCCCCATATCAGCCAACAATAGCACGCTATACCGATGATTATATTCTGTTGATCTCAAGCTCGAAAATATTCAGCTATGCAGGTCAGAGAATCGGGATGATGGCTATCTCAGATCATCTTTTTAACCGATCATATCCCGACCTGAGAAGATACTATTCCACAGATAAATTTGGTCATTCAGTTATTTTTGGAGCACTCTACGCACTTTCAGCAGGAGTTACCCACTCAACGCAGTATGGTCTTGCGGCTCTGCTGAAAGCTACAAATGATGGCATTTATAACTTCATGGAAGATTTAAAGGAATATGCTGATAAAGCTGCAAAAATGAAGAAATTGTTCATCACAAACAATTTTAGAATTGTTTATGATAAGGATATTGATGATCCCATTGCAGACGGATTTTATTTCACCATTTCATATCCAGGTATGACAGGAAAGGAATTGCTTCGGGAACTTTTATACTATGGGATAAGCACTATCTCGCTCGATATAACAGGTAGCGAGAGAACAGAAGGTCTGAGAGTTTGTGTATCTCTTATTCCGTGGGAGATGTTTGATGAGCTTGAAATCCGGTTGAAGAAATTTAAGGAAGATCACTTTGTAAATATTTAAAATAAATTGATTATGGCAAAGATCAGAGGAAGTATTGTTGTGAATATCGACAGGTGTAAAGGATGCGAAGTATGCATGGTTTCATGTCCGACGGGAACAATAGCTATGTCCAAAGAGGTGAACCATAAAGGTTATTTTTATGCCTATCCGGCTCATCCGGATTTGTGCATAGGTTGTGCAAGTTGCGCAATTGTTTGCCCTGATGGAGTTATAACTGTTTATAAAACAAAAATATAATTCAGATATGGAAAAGGAATTAAGACTGATGAAAGGCAATGAGGCTGTTGCTGAAGCTGCAATCCGCGCAGGCACTGACGGATATTTCGGTTACCCTATAACCCCGCAGAGTGAGATAATTGAATATCTGATGGAAGCAAGCCCCTGGAAAACTACCGGAATGGTGGTTCTTCAGGCCGAAAGTGAGGTAGCTGCAATAAATATGGTCTATGGTGGTGCTGCCTGCGGAAAAAAGGTCATGACAACTTCCTCTTCCCCGGGGATTAGTCTGAAGCAGGAGGGTATAAGTTATATAGCAGGCGCCGAACTACCCTGTCTGATTGTTAATGTTGTCAGGGGCGGACCAGGACTCGGTACAATACAACCTGCACAGTCCGACTATTTTCAGGCGGTCAAGGGCGGCGGACATGGTGATTATCACCTGATAGTACTTGCCCCCTCTTCAGTACAGGAGATGGCCGATTTTGTTGAACTCGGTTTCGATCTTGCATTTAAATACCGTAATCCTGCCATGATCCTTTCAGACGGTGCAATTGGACAGATGATGGAAAAAGTCTGGCTCGGCCCGCAAAAAGAAAGATCAAAAGCAGTTCCGGAATGGGCTACAACAGGCAAACCTCCCACCAGGGAAAGAAACATAATTACATCACTGGATCTTGATCCGTCACGGCAGGAGGTATTTAATCAGAAACTGATTGATAAGTACAACGAGATAAGGGAAAAAGAGGTGCGTTTTGAAGAATTAATGTGCGAAGATGCTGATTATCTACTGGTTGCATATGGTACAAGCGCAAGGGTCTGCATGAAGTCGGTTCAGCTTGCACGCAGCACAGGACTTAAGGTTGGTCTTCTGAGACCAATAACACTTTTCCCGTTTCCTTCAGAAAGGATAAATACCCTGGCTGACAGGGCAAAAATCATCCTTTCTGTAGAGATGAGCGCAGGGCAGATGGTTGAGGACGTTCTTTTAGCAGTGAACGGTAAAGTCCCGGTTTACCATTTCGGGAGGATGGGGGGTATTGTGACCACACCCGAAGAGGTGATAGAATTCCTGAAATCTAAAATTATAGGAGGTAAAAAAAATGACTGAAGCTTCTGGAATAAAAGAGATAATTAAACCCGAAAACCTGGTTTATAAACGGACCAGGATCATGACCGACAATGTTCTTCATTATTGTCCCGGTTGCGGTCACAGTACAACACACAGAATTCTTGCTGAAATAATTGATGAAGAGGGCCTGCAGTCAGAAGCAATAGGGATCTCACCGGTAGGTTGTTCTGTTTTCCTTTACAACTATCTTGACATCGACTGGCAGGAGGCTGCTCACGGCCGGGCTCCGGCCCTTGCAACAGCAGTAAAAAGGCTGATGCCTGAGAAATTCGTGTTCACTTATCAGGGTGATGGAGATCTTGCTGCAATTGGCACATCAGAAACAATCCATGCCTGCAACAGGGGAGAAAATTTCCTTATCATCTTCATTAACAATGGCATTTATGGAATGACTGGAGGACAAATGGCTCCGACAACCCTCCCTGGAATGAAATCATCTACCTCACCGTCTGGAAGGGATGTAAAGCTCATGGGAAATCCATTGAAAATGACCGATATAGTAGCAACCCTTCCTGGCACTTATTATGTCACCAGACAAAGCGTCCATACCCCGGCAAACGTCAGAAAGACAAAAAAAGCAATAAGAAAAGCTGTTCAGTATCAGAAGCTTAATAAAGGAATCTGCTTTGTTGAGATTGTCTCCAATTGTCCTTCTACATGGAGAATGACACCAGTCCAGGCAAATAAATGGATGGAGGAGAATATGCTGCCTTTCTACCCGCTTGGCGATCTTAAAGTACCTGAAGAAGATACAGTTCAAAAAAACATAAATCCTGAAAAACATGACTGAAGAAATAATCATAGCCGGCTTCGGGGGACAGGGCGTTCTGTCAATGGGCAAAATAATGGCATATTCCGCGGTGATGCAGGATATGGAAGTAAGCTGGATGCCGTCATATGGACCAGAGATGAGAGGTGGTACGGCCAATGTAACAGTGATAATAAGCACCGAAAGAATCAGCTCTCCGATAATAATGAATTTCGATACAGCAATCATACTTAATCAGCAATCGCTCGACAAATTTGAAGAATCTGTAAGGCCCGGAGGGATACTTATTTACGATAGTAATGGTATTACCCGTCACCCTGTGAGAAAAGATATTGCTGTTTACCGTGTTGATGCGGCTGAAGAGGCAGGTAAAATGAACAGTCCCAAGACGTTCAATATGATCGTACTCGGAGGGTACCTGAAATTAAAACCTCTTATTAAGCTTGAAAACGTAATTAAGGGTCTGAAGAAATCCCTGCCTGAGAGGTACCATAACCTGATCCCAATGAATGAGAAAGCGCTGAAGCGGGGAATGGAGATCATTACGCAAATCAAGTGATGAATAGTTCCCTTACGCCTGACTTTATTTCTCATAAAAGTGCATCTCCTCGATATATTTCCATACTAAAGGAGGCAGAAAGTAAGACATATTCTTCCCTTT
Source organism: uncultured Bacteroidota bacterium (assembly GCA_963843415.1). Lineage (GTDB taxonomy): Bacteria > Bacteroidota > Bacteroidia > Bacteroidales > VadinHA17 > LD21. The sequence goes on along the minus strand of CAWJKD010000002.1, from coordinate 1,389,416 downwards.
CCGGATACCGCTTCTGATGAACGTCCCTGATATATCCATCAGGGGTGCTTTGGCTCTCTTTACATCTGCTCCTGCAAGTATCCTTTCAAGAACAGGGGATGAAGGTTTTGGAGTGTAAGGACGTGGATATACAAAGATCGGATATTTGCTTACGAGCACCTCTGGATTTTTCCATTTGTGCAGAGTGTACAGATTATCTTCGCCCATTACGAGATTGAATTTATCTGCCGGGTGTTTTTCTTCAATGCTTGCAAGCGTATCGACCGTATAAGAGGGTATTGGTAACCGGAACTCAATATCTGATGCCCTCATCTGTTCAAAACTTTTGATGGCGAGTTCAGTCATGTAAAGACGGTGATAATCAGGAAGGAGAGACTCTTTCTTTTTGAGAGGATTCTGAGGGCTGACGACAAACCATATTTCATCAAGGGATGTAAATTCTGTCATATATCCCGCTATGGCAATATGTCCGATATGAATCGGATTAAATGAACCGAAATATAAACCGACTTTAGCCATTTTGAATAAAACCTGACACTAAACTATACACTTCATTTTCAGCCTGTTCAAGGTTGTCATTAATAACAATACTGTCAAACTTATCCGCCAGCTTCATCTCTTCAGCAGCTTTTGCCACTCTCATCTTTATCTTAGCCGGATCATCTGTTCCTCTTTTCATTAATCTCTTTTCAAGTTCACTAATTGAAGGGGGCATTATGAAAATTGAAATTGCCTTAAGGTCAAAAATATTTTTAAGATTAATGCCTCCTTTTACATCCACATCAAAAAGAACATGGTTATTGTGTGACCATATTTTGTCCAGTTCACTTTTCAATGTTCCGTATAGCTGATCTCTGTACACCTCTTCCCATTCGATGAAATCGCCGTTCTTTATTCTGATCTTAAACTCCTTTTCAGTCAGGAAATAATATTCGATACCGTTTTTTTCTTTTCCCCTTTGCTTTCGGGTGGTAGCCGAGACAGAGAATTCGAGATTTAAACCTTTATCAAGAAGGTGTCTGACTATTGTTGACTTTCCGGCACCGGAGGGAGCAGAGATTATTACTAGTTTCCCTTTCATATCAATGGATCAGGACTTAAAGGATGTTGAGAGACTGTTCTTTTATCTTTTCAAGCTCATCTTTCATCATAACGACCAGCCTCTGTATTGATGCATCATTAGCTTTTGAGCCTATTGTATTTATTTCACGTCCGATTTCCTGAGCTATAAAGCCAAGTATTTTACCATTAGGTGGAAGAGAAGCTATTTTCTCGAGGAAATATTCGCAATGCTTTTTCAACCGTACTTTCTCTTCATTAATATCGAGCTTTTCAAGGTAATAGATTAGTTCCTGTTCATACCTGTTTCTGTCGATCTCCTCTGATAGCCCATATTCTGAAAGAGCAGAGTTTAACTTTTCACGGATCCTGCTAATCCTGTTTCCCTCAAATTCTTCTATATCGTGAAGTAGTGTAAGGATTTTTTCAACACATTTTATCAGGTCAGATTCAAGCGTTTTCCCTTCTTCAATCCTGTAAAGATCGAGCTGATCGACAGACTCCAGGATCTTTTCAGTGACAATTTTCCACTCATCTTCCGGTAATTCAGGTTTATCGGTCTTCAATGCATCCGGGAGCTTCATAATAGTTGAAAGCAATTGAGCATCAGCATTAATCCCAAGTTCCCCGGCAATCTCCTTCAGTTGTTTGAAGTAGTTCCTGACAATAGTTTTGTTAATAACAGGGATGATCTCACTTTCAAGGACGTCGAAACTTATCATCAGATCTATTTTACCCCTGTCAAGTTTCTGACTTATTATGTTTCTCACTTCAGATTCTTTTTCCTTATACAACCAGGGAAGCCTGGTACTTATATCAAGTGATTTGGAGTTGAGTGATTTTGTTTCAACTGTGATCTTTTTCCCGGGTGTCTCAGCTATGGATTTTCCATAGCCTGTCATGGATTTTATCATTACCTGTAAGCTGGTTTTAGAATTGAAAGTTATGCTTTTTAGAGGTGCAAAGGAAATGATTTATGCAGTTTTATCAAATAAAACAATTTTAATTTGGTAAAAGGATTTTATGTTAAAAAGGGAATCCAAAATAATCCCGGGTTTTTATGTTCCGGTATATGTTAACCTGTTACTTTGTCGTTAATAAAAAAAAAGACATGCTTTATTGAGTTTCTAGAGTAGTAAAATTAGATGTATTTTGCGACATATTCAACCGGAGATATAATAACATAAAAACAGGTCATGCAATCAGGAATTTCATGGGGGCTTATCATTAATTATGTCAATAATCCACAGAATATTGATGTTGACTGGGAAATGATAGTAACAGCAAACCTGAATTGGTTTACTGATGTCCGGTTCAATACACATCTTATTTTTGATGACGACACAAAGACTATCGACTATGATAAGGATAAGAATCCTATTTTAGGGACCGATGGCAAGCCGAAAAAAAATGCACGGATCCAGTTTAAGGAGCTTCTCGGGTTCTCTTTTGTGTTCAGATTTTAAAAATCTGCAATTTTGATCAGGAGGATTATTTGGATGAAGCTAGAGAGCTTTCTGATAGATTCTGAATTTCTTGACTACTTTGCAGCCAACCCTCTCATATTCACTTCTCATTTTGGTGTTATCTTCCAGAACAAGATGGCTATCAAGTACTTCCATTTTTTGATCAATCGCCGACTGAAGGATCTTGACACCCATCAGGACATCAATTCCCTTGCCGCGATATGATTTTTTTACTCCGCCAAGCATCATTAGTAGTTTCTTCGACCTTTTCGATTCCTTCAGCACTTTTAGGATTCCGAACGGGAGCAGTCTCCCGTTACAGGCTTTTATTCCAGGACTCACATCCGGCATTCCGACTGCAAATCCGATGAAGTCTTCATCTTTTTGAACAATCTTGATAAATTTCGGATCAAGAATTGCAAGATACCTGTCTGCAAAGTCCTTTTTTTCTTTGTCGGTCAGAGGTACAAAGCCATAGATCTCAGCAAATGTTTCATTCATAACTTCAAGCGCCGGAATGATATATGGTTTGAGTTCTTTTTTTGTATTGAACTCGATTATTTTATAACCCTCTGTTTTTTCAATCCTGCTAAGCACTTTAATATATATCTCAGGCAAAGTTTCAGGGATCTTGCCAAGATAATTGACGAGGTCAACCTTTTTTTCAAAACCCTCGCTTTCAATCATCTTGTACATATAGGGTGAATTGTTGGCTGCTGTCATGAACATCGGATATTCAAACCCCTCAATCTGAAAACCCTGCGGATCTTTATCAGAGAATCCAAGAGGGCCAACAATTTTACTTATTCCGTTTTGTTTTAACCATTCTTCCACCTTTGAGATAAGCGCATGGAAAACCTCCTTGTCTTCATAGCATTCCATAAAACAGAATCGTCCGTGATTCTCATTATTGATAGTATTGTATCTATTATTGATAATACCCATTATCCTTCCGACAGGTTTATTGTCTTTCCAGGCCAGGAACAAGATTCCATCAGCATATTTGAAAGATTTGTTCTTCTTTTTATTGAAAAGAAGTTTTTCATCCATATAGATAGGTGGAAGCCAGTTTGGCTCTTTCTTATGAACTTTTTCAGGAAGGTAGATGAACTCGTGAAGATCTCTCCTGGTAAGTACCTCTTTGATAACAATTTCTCCCATTTGTGGCAAATTAACTATGGCAAGTAACAAAAAAAATATTTATGATAACCAATAAATGATTAATATTTCCCTGTCAGGAGTGTCAGAGGTAAAGATCAAGTATCACAAAAATCGCAAAAAATATACTCGCGACACCATTAGTAGTTCCAAATGCCAGGTTGACCCTGCTCAGGTCATCTTTTTTTACGATAAGATGCTGGTAAATTAAAAGTGAAGTAAAAATCGCTGCTCCGATCCAGAAAAAAAGTCCCCCTTCTTCATAATATCCTGCAGCAATAACCAGGATGAAAGTCAGGCAATGAACTAATAGTGAAATAATCAGAGCATTCATTCTACCGGTTGAAGAAGGTATTGAATGAATCCTGTTTTCCCTGTCAAAATTATCATCCTGGAGAGCATAAATTATATCAAATCCGCTTACCCAGGTCAGTACAATTAAAGAATAAATAACCGGGAGAAGCGCAAAAGTGCCTGATACCGATATGTATGCCCCGATTGGAGCCAGGCTTAATCCAAGGCCAAGTATAAAGTGACAGAGCGAAGTGACCTGTTTTGAGAGACTATATCCAAGAATTATCAGGAGAGCAACCGGTGAAAGGGCAAGGGTGAGACTGTTAATGAATCCTGAAGTAACTATAAATAATGCAGAGTTTATTATTATAAAAAGTGTTACCGCCCGGGTACTTATAATCCCTGATGGTATCTCCCTGTTTTTTGTTCTTGGATTGAGTGCATCTAAGTCCTTATCAACCAGCCTGTTAAATCCCATTGCCGCGTTTCGCGCAAAGATCATGCAGAGTATTATCAGCAAAAAAAGCCGGAGACTGAATGTGGCATCATCATGGAAAACAGCAATAAAAAACCCTATCAGTGCAAATGGCATCGCAAAGACAGTATGACTGAATTTAACCAGTGATAAATAATTCTTTACAGATTTAAAGAAATCGCTCATTTTTCCAGGAGCTTTCTGTAAGTCTCATAATTATCATCATCGAAGGCCACAAAGAATATCTTCTCAGGGAACGGATTATTATTTAAAAATCTTTTTGTTTCATTTACTGCTATAATTGCAGCCAGATCCTTTGGGAAACCATAAACCCCTGTTGATATTCCCGGGAATGCAATAGTTTTTATTCTATTCTCATTCGCCAGCCTGAGGCATGACTGATAACATGATGCAAGCTGATCAGTTTCATCATTATATCCGCCCCTCCAAACCGGCCCTACAGTGTGAATGACATTTCCGGCTTTCAGTTTGTAACCTTTTGTAATTTTTGCCTGACCTGTCTCGCATCCGTTCAGTTTCCTGCACTCTTTTAAAAGTTCAGGTCCGGCAACTTTGTGTATCGCACCATCCACGCCTCCTCCTCCAAGAAGTGAGTTATTAGCGGCATTGACTATTGCATCCACATTAAGAGTTGTAATATCACCTTTTAAAAGTTCAAACCTGCATTTCTTCTTCATCTTATCCTGGCACTAAGCTCTGTTTCAAAAGCCCTTATAAGATTATTCATTACTTTTTCTATATTATTATCAGTAAGCGTTTTCAGATCATCTCTAAAAATAAAGCTGACAGCATACGACTTTTTGTTTTCACCAAGAGTGTCACTTTCATAAACATCAAAGAGGTCGACATCCTTCAGAATATGTCTTTCCGTTCTGAAGGCAATCTCCCTGATCTGTCCGAACTTCACATCCCTGCCCAGAAGAAGGGCCAGATCCCTCCGAACCCATGGGTATTTAGGAAGTTCACTATATGATACTGAATGTTTCTTTGCGAGCTTAATTATAAGGTCCCAGTCGATATGTGCATAATAGACATCCTGTCCGATATCGAATTTGATAAGATACTCATTCGAGATTTTGCCGGCCTCGGCAATTAATTTATTTTCAGATGAATACGTAATCGATTCGCAAAAATATTTCTTGCTGCTTTCACCCGGATGCAAGTTATTTACAGGTATACCTAACCTCGAAAGTACAACTTCGACAACTGATTTAACGTTATAGAAATCTGTTGCAGAGGTTTTATAATTCCATCGTTGCCGTCCCCTGTTACCCGAAATGAAAATGTCAAGGGATTTTCTTTCAGTGTAATCATCAGAAGATGGATAGGGTTTATCTGATTTATTAAAGAAATAACAGGTCCCGAATTCATAAAGTTTAAGATCGGGATTCTGACGGTTGATATTCCATGCCACGGCACTTAATCCGCCAAAAAGAAGAGATTGTCTCATGGCGTTCAGGTCTGAACTGAGCGGATTGGTAAGCATTACAAGCTGATCCCTGTCGAAATCACTGCTTTCGTAAAACGACACAGGATTAAGAGAATTGCATATCGTTTCTGCAAAACCGTTAGCACTCAGCAGATCGGAAATAATATTCTGAAGTTTCTCCCTGTCAGGTTTTTCCGGATAATAAAGTGTCGAATTTACATGTTCATCGATCTCCACATTATTGTATCCGTAAATCCTCAGGATCTCTTCTATCACATCAGCTTCACGATGAACATCCACTCTGTATAAGGGTATCTCAAGTGACATCCCATCGCTGTCCTCGGATAAGATAGGAATGTCCAGCAGATTGAGGATTCTTCTTATGGTTGCCGGATCTATCTGTTTTCCGATCAGTCTGTTTATGTTCTTATATGTGATATTTATATTAGTCCTTTTTATCTTTTTAGGGTAAACATCTTTTATGTCAGAAGATATTTTCCCACCGGCTATCTCTTTAATCAGAAGTGTTGCTCTTTTCAGGGCCCATATTGTTATTTCCGGATCAGCGCCTCTCTCGAATCTGAAAGATGCATCCGTGCTAAGTCCGTGCCGTCGTGCAGTTTTTCTAATCGAAACCGGATTAAAATACGCGCTTTCGAGGAATATATTTCTTGTATTTTCTGTGACTCCCGATTTAATCCCTCCAAAGACCCCTGCGATACACATACCTTCATTAAGGTTGCATATCATAAGATCCTTCGCTGAAAGGCTCCTTTCAGTTCCTTCGAGAGTTATAAACTTTGATTTATCAGGGAGATTGCGGATTATGACCTTTCGCCCCTCTATCTTATCGGCGTCAAAAGCATGTAACGGCTGGCCAATCTCGTGCTGCACATAGTTTGTTATATCAACAACATTATTAATCGGATTGAGGCCAATAGCTTTAAGCTTATTCTTAAGCCATTCAGGCGATTCACCGATTTTCACGCCACTGATTGTGATTCCGGTATATCTCGGGCAATCGATTGAATTTTCAATAACTACATCATAAGGATTTTCAATATTGTCGGGTTTAAAACATTCCACAGAAGGGAGTTTTGCTTTTCCTGTTAATCCTTCGTTGATGTTAAGATAAGCTGCAAGATCCCTGGCTACACCGAAATGAGAACCGCTGTCGATCCTGTTTGGTGTAAGGCCTATTTCAAAAATAAAATCCTTTATAACTTTGAAATATTCTGAAGCGGGTTGACCCGGCACAGCACTATTTTCAAGAACCATAATGCCTTCATGGCCGGCTCCAAGTCCGAGTTCATCTTCTGCACAAATCATTCCTTCGGAGATCTCTCCCCTGATAATTGAATTTTTTATGTCAAGACTCTCTTCCCCCTTGAAGACTGTAGTCCCTGCTGTCGCGACCGGAACTTTCTGACCAATTGCTACATTTGGAGCGCCGCAAACTATCTGAAGAGGTTCTGGTGCCCCAACATTCACCGTGGTTACAGTAAGTTTATCGGCTCCCGGATGTTTCCTGCAGGTAAGCACCTCGCCGATTACAACCCCTTTCAGTCCGCCTTTGACAGATTCCCATTCTTCCATGGCTTCAACCTCCAGACCGATACCTGTAAGGATGGTTGATAGTTTTCGCGGTTCGATATCGATATCGAGGTAATCTTTAAGCCAGTTGTATGAGATCTTCATTGTAGTTCATTTATAAGTCGGAAGTCCGTAACAGACAGTAAAAGTAAGAATTTTAGAAAATGTTTTCAGAACAATCCAGAATTTCAGAGAAGAAATTACGTATCAGATATATACTCTTGCACCCCTGCAGGGCTAAGAGAGGGTTTGGTGGTCTTACGGAACAGGGTGTTACCCTGTTTTATACTCTTTCGCCCCTTCGGGGCTAAAGTTTTTGATTAGGTCGAAGACCTTACATACTATTAAGCAGGGCACAGCCCTGCGGAAAAGCTACTCCTGCTTCTATAAGTCCCGGAGGGGCGAAATAAATTTGATGCTTTCTTAAATAAAACATATCTCATAACTGAGCATAAATAACCATTTCACTTTTTCTATATGACCATCCGGTCAGGTATTTCTATATCTTTACAGCAAAATCGGCAATATGGTTATTAAAAAAAAGGATAAACTGATCCTTGTCACTAATGATGATGGTTTATACGCTCCCGGCCTGAAAACACTTTTCGAGGTGATGGAGGAATTCGGTAAAGTGGTGGTCATATCCACCATGGAAAGCCAGTCGGGGATGTCGCAGGCGCTTACTGTCCGAAATCCTCTTCGTGTCAAGCTCCTTGAAGAGAATGAAAAGCACAGGATCTATGCAATAAACGGAACCCCTACCGATAGCATTAAAATAGCTGTTAACCAGTTGCTTGAAAGGTTTCCTGACTTTGTTGCTGCAGGTATTAATCATGGTTCTAATGCTTCGGTGAGCGTACTTTATTCTGGTACGATGGCGGCTGCTCTTGAAGGATGTCTCTACGGGATAAGCTCAGTCGGTTTTTCCCTGAACAACTTTTCGAGAACGGCTGACTTTTCGGTATGCGGGGAATACATTCGGATAATAATGACTTCACTGGCAAAGGAACCTCTTCCTCCGGGAGTATGCCTCAATGTAAATATACCGGCGGTAGCGCTGAATGAAATTAAAGGGATCAGAATATGTCGTCAATCTAAAGGTAACTGGAAAGAAGAGTTTGAAAAGAGGACTGACCCCATGGGAAGATCTTATTACTGGCTGACAGGATCTTTCCAGAACCATGAACCGGAAGCTGAAGATACAGACGAATGGGCCATTAGCAATAATTTTGTCTCTGTTGTGCCGGTTACAGTAGACATGACTGCATATAATTACCTCGAAAAACTTAAAGGCAGGCTTCTAAAATGACTCTCCCTGAGAAATATGACAAGCTTGGGACAGGGATTATCTCAGGTTTCTTATTGCCGTTCGTTGCAGCAATAATAGCATTCCTGTTTGCCAGAGGAAATCCCGATCTGAATGACTGGCTTAGGAAAATCGGACAAGCCGGTGTGGAAACGCAGATTATCAGCTTATGCGTGTTCCCGAATATCCTTGTTTTCCTGCTTTTCAATCATTTTGATATGTTGCGTGCTTCCCGCGGTGTTCTGGGAGTTACAATCTTCTATGCAGTAATTGTTTTCGGAGTCTATTTTCTTCTATGAAATACTTTATTATTGCAGGCGAACAGTCCGGTGATCTACATGGTTCAAACCTTGTGAAGGAAATTCTTGCAGCTGATAAGGAAGCTGAAATTTTCTGCTGGGGAGGTGACCTTATGGAGGCAGCGGGAGCAAAGTTGCTTATGCATTATAAAAAAACTGCTGTTATGGGAATGACAGCTATTCTTAAAAATCTCGGAACCTTTATTCATAATATTTCTCTTTGTAAGAAGCAGATAAATGATTATAAACCGGACGCAATTATCCTGATTGATTTTCCGGGATTTAACCTTCGTATAGCAAAAGATGCCAAAAAATCAGGTTTCCGGATCTTCTACTACATTTCACCAAAATTCTGGGCCTGGGGAGAAAAAAGGGTCAACAAGGTTAAAAAGTATGTCGACAGGATGTTCATCATCTTTCCTTTTGAAACTGAGTTTTATAAGAAGCATAATATATCAGTCGAATATCTTGGTAATCCGCTGACTGACGAGATTGCAAGAAGATCAGATTTAATGCCTGGGAAAGGAGAATTAATTAAAATCCTTCAGCTTGATGAGAGACCTGTAATAGGACTTCTTGCCGGGAGTCGTAAGCATGAAGTCACATCAATCCTTCCTCAGATGGTTAAAATCGTCAGAGATCTTCCGGAATACCAGTTTGTAATTGCAGGTGCCAAAAACCTGTCTGATGAATTGTACCTTAAGATCATTGGTAAAGAACCGGTCAAACTCATTATGGAGAAGACCTATGAAATACTCAATGTATCCGAATCAGCCATTGTGGCGTCGGGTACTGCAACTCTTGAAACAGCTCTTTTCGGCATCCCCCAGGTGGTTTGTTATAAGGGAGACTTCTTTTCAATGCTGATGGCGTGGATATTGATAAGGGTAAAATATGTCTCACTGGTAAATCTCATTATGAACAGGGAAGTTGTAAAGGAGTTGCTCGGTTATTCACTTAATAAAAAGAACCTGTTGTCAGAACTGAAGTCAATAATATCGGGAGGTGCTAAAAGAGATGAAATATTGTCGGAATATAATAAACTAAAACAAAAGCTGGGTCAGGCTGGTGCTTCACAGAGGATTGCCTGGGAAATGATCAGGGATCTTAAGACAGAAAATGGAAGACAATCTTAACTATGAGTAAATCCAAAAGAAATTTTTCGACCAAAGAATTTCAAGGAACTACCTTCCGCCGCCAAAGACCTGCCGGAGGCGCTGCCCGGAGTTATTCAAGGAGTGAATTATCAGATAAAAATAACAGTGATAATCCGTCTTTGCTCCGGGTAACTCAGTGGTTAAGTATCTTTTACTTTAAGAAATCCCTGATAAATCTGTCAATCCTTCTTCTTCTGTTTATTTCATATCACAGTTCCTTACCAGCACAGGTGAGCATCAGGATTTTTGCTAACCAGGACCCGGCATCGGCACTATTGACAGTTACCGGTGGGGAATACAAGATATCTTCATTTGACGGTAATATTGAAGTAGTTAAGGAAGGCGAACTTGTGATAATTTTGAAATATAAGGACAGACTGGCTATTAAGACCCTTGCCAGTAAGGGATTTATTTGTGATTCTGTTTTATTTTCAGGTAACACTGCAAATGCTTCTTTTACCCTTCGTGCCAATAGTCAAGCTCCTGTCAGACAGTCCTATTGCGGTGATCTGAAGTGCCTTCCTGACATGAACGCTCTTATTTTTATAAACATTCTGGCTATCGATTCATACATTGCCGGTGTTGTAAAAGCTGAAGGTGGTCCGGGCAAGAGCAGGGAGTATCTGAAAACACAGGCAATTATCGCCAGGACATATATGTACAAATACTTTAAGAAACATTCTTCTGATGGATATAACCTTTGCGATAATACTCATTGCCAGGCTTTTAATGGAATAACAAATGATTCACTTATACTTCTGGCAGCAAATGAGACAATAGGGCAGGTAATTCTTGCAAAAGATAGTACCTTGATAATTTCTGCATTTCATTCTAACTGTGGAGGTGAGACTTTACCATCTGAAGTTGTCTGGTTAACAGATCAGTCATACCTGAAGGGAAAAACTGATCCGTATTGTCTGAATTCACGCAATGCCAGGTGGCGTAAAAGCTTCAGCATTAAAGGATGGCTCAGTTACCTCAGCAAATCAGGTTTACCGGTAAATCCGGAGAAATTATCTCAGTTAAATTTTTCACAGATCATGCGTATGAATGAATACAGTGTTGACACATTTTCATTGCCCCTTATCCAAATTAGATCGGACATGGATCTCAGGTCGACATTTTTCTCCGTTATTGTTGAAAAGGATTCAGTTATTCTTAATGGCAAAGGCTATGGGCACGGAGTGGGGCTTTGCCAGGAGGGGGCTATGGAAATGGCATTGAATGGATTTGATTTTAAGCAGATTATAGATTTTTACTATACGGGAGTAAGAATAGCAGATATTAAAGATGCTGCCGCAGATCAACCCACCCCACGGTGACATTCGGAGAAGAGGAAGAGGATCATTTTACCTGCAGGCGTATTAATATATTTGACTATTTTTGGCAATTAATATTAGATATGTTTGCGATTTTCAGAAAAGAGATAAGCAGCTTTTTCAGCAGTCTGACCGGATATATAGTAATCATTGTATTTCTCCTTGTCAACAGCCTTTTCATGTGGTTTTTTCCAGGTCAGTGGAATATCCTCGACAGCGGATATGCCGGTCTTGATACATTATTTTTCCTTGCTCCGTGGGTGTTCCTGTTTCTTGTTCCGGCTGTCACGATGAGAACGATAGCAGAAGAGAAACGTCTGGGAACAATTGAACTGATTTATTCTAAACCTGTTACTGAGAGAGGAATTATATGGGGCAAATATCTTGCATCAATTATGCTTGTGCTCCTTGCACTGATTCCATGTATCATATGGTATATTTCTGTTTACCTGTTGGGTGAGACCACGGGGAATCTCGACACGGGAGCTGCCTGGGGAGCTTTCGTCGGATTATTCTTTCTTGCTGCAATCTATGCTTCAGTCGGGATTTTTGCTTCATCACTTACAGATAACCAGGTGATAGCTTTCATAATTGCAGTCTTGATCTGCTTCATACTTTTTGCCGGGTTTGATTCATTTGCATTTCTGCCGGGGCTTAAGAGTTTAGATCAATTTGTCATTAATCTGGGAATAAATGAGCATTACAAATCGATGAGCAGGGGAGTAATTGATATCAGGGATGTCGCTTATTACCTTGCAGTCGGAACAATATTTAATGAGGCAACACGCCTTGTACTGCTTTCACGTAAATGGAAGAAAAAGAGCTAAACTATGACGGAAGTCAGAAACAGCGGAAAAATGAGGCTTAAAAGCTGGGTCAATTTTCTTATGACTGTGGCAGGAATAATAATAATCGCTTATCTCTGCTCACTGGCAGCACTGAGGATTGACCTTACACAAGACAAAAGGTATACTTTATCTTCTCCCACACTGAAAGTACTCCAGGGGATTAAGAACGATATATATATCCAGGTTTTTCTTGATGGAGAGATGCCAATTCCTTTTAAACGTCTCAAACGATCAGTCCGCGAGACACTCGATGAATTCAGACTGGCTTCCGACCGAAAAATTACTTATGAGTTTATAAATCCCGCTGCAACTAAAGATATCCGGCAACGGGAAACACAATTTATGTCTTTATATAACAAGGGACTTAATCCGGTGAATATCCGTGACAGTGATGAAGAGGGAGGAAAGAGCCAGAAAATGATCTTTCCGGGAATGATAGTGAACTATAACGGGATTGAAGTGCCGCTCAACTTCCTTAAGAACAACCAGTCAATATCACCTGAACAGAATATCCTTCATTCAATGGAAGGACTTGAATATGAGATGATTCAAACAATTGCTACAATAACATCCGATACTGTTTATAAAGTAGCCTTCCTGGAAGGACACGGTGAACTGCCTGAAGCAGAAGTTGCGGATATGACGATTCACCTTGCAAGGTTTTATACTGTTGACAGGGGTATAATCGGTGGTAGAGCAGGGATACTTGATCAGTATGCAGCAATTATAGTTGCCGGACCAGTATCTCAATTCAGTGAGGCTGATAAGTTTGTTATCGATCAGTATTTAATGAACGGAGGGAAGGTCTTATGGCTCGTTGAGGAGGTATATGTAAATTCTGACAGCCTTGTGTATGGAGAAACTGTAGCCCTTTATAACAATTTAAATATTGAGGATCAGCTTTTCCGGTATGGCGCGAGAGTAAATCCGGAAATAATTCAGGACATGGATTGTATGCTGATAAGAGTGTCGGTTACAACCGGAGCTGAACAAAAACAGATTGTTTCTGCACCGTGGGTATATTACCCGCTGCTTTCACCTAACCAGAATCACCCGATTACACGAAATTTAAATAAAGTGAAAGGTGAATTTGTAAATACTTTAGATACAGTCGGCCTCGATCCTGAAATAAGAAAAACAGTTCTCCTGTCCACCTCCGATTTTGCCAGAACACTTACCCCTCCTATATTAATAAGACTCAAGGAAGCGGAAATTGCTCCTCTGGAAAATGATTTCAATAAATCCAACCTTCCTGTAGCAGTTCTGCTTGAAGGAATATTTCCATCGACATTTAAGAACAGGATGACTGGTAGTATTGCAGGAAGTGGAACCCTGATGACCAGGGATGAAAGCATCAGGACCAGGATGATCGTTATAGCAGATGGTGACATTATAAGAAATGAGGTACAAAGAACAGGAAAATCTGAAACACCTTTGCCACTTGGGCAAGACAAATATACAGGTGAGATTTTTGGCAACAGAGACTTCCTTCTGAATTGTATGAATTACCTGGTTGATGATAACGAACTTATCAGACTCCGGTCGAGAGAGATGAAATTAAGGCTGCTTGATAAGGTAAGGATCAAAAATGAAAGAATCAAATGGCAGATCATCAATATTGTATTCCCGGTTCTGCTGGTCATACTTGCCGGTTTGATTTATAATTTTGTCAGAAAAAGAATCTATACAAAATATTGATAATGAATAGAATATATATCAGAAGTGTGTCAATATTTATTATTCTGATAATTCTTCTGGTTGTTATAGTTCTGATAAATAACAGTCATCCCTTCGGGAAGAAGCAAAGTTCATTTGCATCAGCACCTAAGAAAGGAATAACAAGGATAGAATTGAAGGAAGGTAAAAGAATACTTATTCTTTCTAAAGAAACTGAGGGGTGGAAGGTAAATGGAATGAATGAAGCCAGGAAAAGCAGTTTAATCTTTCTGTTGGAGATTCTGACAGAAATGAAGATTAAATCACCTGTTTCACCAGAACATTTTAATGATGAGATAGTTATGAGGGGAATAGAGCCGGTCAGGGTGAAAGTATATGAAAATAAGAGGCTTCTCAGGTCATTCATGGTCTTCAGAACAGGTTCCAATAAGTTCGGAAACATCATGAAGACGAAAGATAATGCAAAACCATTCATCGTATATCTTCCCGGATATGAGGGAGATATAGGGTCGGAGTTCATTTCTGATGAACTTTTCTGGATGCCCTTTACACTATTCAATATCCGCCCCACAGAGATTTCATCCGTTACTGTTGAGAATGTAACAGATCCTTTAGCATCTTTTAAAATATCAGTTTTGGGGAGCGCCTTTTTGTTGTCAGATATGATAACAACTCTTTCAGGATGGGATACTTCAAGAGTTGAGAGGTATCTGTCATACTTTACCTGGGTGCCGTTTGAGAGTCCGGCAGAAATTTCAGAAGAAGAAAAGATGAGGATTAATTCGCAGAACCCATTATTCAGGATAAAAGTTACAAAGAAAGATGGTGATCAGATTAATCTTACATTATGGGAGAGAGAGATTGAAGGGAAAAAAGACAGTGACAGAATATGGGCGAAGGTCGAAGGGAAGGATGTGTTTTTTATTACAAGGTATTTTGATATTGATCCTCTGCTGAAGAAGAGATCCTATTTTTACCCCGAATTTTTATTTGAATGAATACATTTTTTTTGTAATATTGATAGTTGGGAATTTAGTCTCAAAACTAACTCAATATATTCAAGATTAATTAGATAAATATTTTGAAGTCAATAAAATCAACTTAAACCTATATCAATATGAAATTTGTAGTGTCCAGCACTGAACTTCTTGGTCATCTTCAGGCAATAAGCAGGGTAATAAGCTCAAAAAACACACTTCCGATTCTTGACAATTTTCTGTTTAATCTGTCAGGAAATGATCTTGAGATAACTGCTTCTGATCTTGAATCGACACTTATCACAAGGATGAAACTTGAGAATACCCAGGGAGACGGGATGATAGCTCTTCCCGCAAGGATATTACTTGATACCCTGAAGGAATTTTCATCGCAGCCTCTGACATTTGATATTAATCTTGAGACTATGGCTGTTGTGATAAGCTCTGAAAATGGCAAGTTCAATGTTGTAGGACAGAATGGAATTGATTTCCCGGCATTGCCCGGAATTAAAAAGGATAAGAAATTCAGTTTTACAATAAATGCTGATGTGATGCTGGCAGGGATAAATAAAACTCTCTTTGCCACTGCTGATGATGAGCTCAGACCGGTGATGGGAGGAATTTTCATTGAGGCATCAACAGATAGGATCACTTTTGTTGCTTCTGATGCTCATAAGCTCGTCAGATATCAGCGCTCCGATGCACATGCTGATGAAAATTCATCATTTATTCTTCCAAAAAAACCAGCTTCGCTTCTGAAGAATATACTGCCCAGAGAAGGGGGGGCTGCAACTGTTGAATTTGATGATAAAAACGCATTCTTTAACCTGAGCGATTACAAAGTTGTGTGCAGGCTGGTTGAAGGTAATTATCCGAATTATAATTCCGTAATACCAAAAAACAATCCAAGAAAAGTTACAATCGACAGGGTTGAGTTTTATAACACACTTAAAAGAGTATCTGTATTCTCAAACCAGGCCAGTAATCTTGTTAAGTTGCAGCTTAAGGGGAATCAGGTCATGGTTTCGGCACAGGATATTGATTTTTCTATTTCTGCCTATGAAAGGATAAAATGCCAGTATGAAGGTGAAGAACTGGAAATAGGTTTCAAATCGGTCTTTCTTCTCGAGATCCTTTCAAATATTATTTCACAGGATGTCATGATCGAGCTCGCTGATCCGACACGTGCCGGACTATTCCTGCCGGCTGAAACGGAAAATGAATCCGAGGATCTTCTTATGCTCCTCATGCCGATGATGATAAACGCCTGATAATTGGAACTTAAGCTTAAACGTCCGATTGTTTTTATCGACCTCGAAACCACAGGTATAAATGTCTCGACAGATCGTGTAGTTGAGATTTCTGCGCTCAAAATACATCCCAACGGCAAAGAACAATGGATGAATTCGCTCGTAAATCCTGAAATGCCTATTCCTCAAAAATCGACTGCTATCCATGGAATTACTGATAGTGATGTTAAAGATGCGCCAACCTTCAGGGAGATAGCTAAAAACCTGACTTCTTTCATGGAAGGATGTGATCTGGCAGGATATAATGCAATAAAGTTTGATATACCTGTCCTGGCCGAAGAGTTCCTGAGAACCAATATTGATTTTAATTTCAGGAAAAGAAGATACGTTGATGTACAGGTTATCTTCCATAAGAAAGAACAGCGCACACTTTCTGCTGCTTACCAGTTTTATTGCAAAAGGGTACTTGATAATGCACATACTGCCCAGGCTGATACTTCGGCTACTTATGAAGTTCTTAAAGCCCAACTTGACACATACCGGGATCTTGAAAACGATATCGAGAAGCTTGCAGAGTTCAGTGCATTTAATAATAATGTGGATTTTGCCGGGAGGATAATCCTCGATGAGAATGATATTGAGATTTTCAATTTCGGTAAACACAAAGGGAAATCTGTCGAAGAAGTCTTCAGAATGGAACCGGCATACTATGCCTGGATGATGAACGGAGATTTTCCTTTATATACAAAGAAAGTCCTGACTGAGATCAAATTAAGAACTTTCGGCAACAAACAAATTAAATGAAATGAAGATAATTTGTATAGGACTCAATTACCGGAGGCATGCCATTGAAATGGGGAAGCCGATTCCAAAGGAGCCGGTTGTTTTCCTGAAACCGGATTCCGCAATTCTGAAAAAAAATAAACCTTTCTTCCTTCCTGATTTCTCAGATATGATCCATTACGAAACAGAGGTGGTAATAAAAATCAGCAAACTTGGAAAGGGGATCTCTGCAAAATACTCTCACAGATATTATGATGAATTGACCCTGGGTATTGACATTACGGCCAGAGACATTCAGGCTCGGAATGCTGCAGCCGGAATGCCCTGGGAATTGTCAAAAGGTTTTGATGGTTCTGCGCCTATCGGAAAATTCATTCCTGTAAGTTCCGTTAAAGATGTGAACAGTCTTAACTTCAGGCTTGAGATCAATAACAAGATAGTGCAAGAGGGGAATACTTCGGATATGATATTTAATATTGATGAAATAATCGCCTATGTGTCAAGATATTTTACATTGAAGACAGGCGATCTTATTTTCACCGGAACACCTTCAGGAGTAGGGACGATCAGGAAAAATGACAATCTGGTCGCTTTCCTTGGAGATGAGCCGCTGCTGAATTTTGTGATAAAATGATTTTTATACTGGAAATCAGATGACTTCAGTCCGGTCGTGAGCTTGAAATTTGTATTTAAGGTTCACTATTAATATCTTTACAATACAAATAATCTGAAAAGATGGGAAATTTTGGAATTACTGAGATTATACTTATTTTACTTGTTGTTGTACTCCTCTTCGGAGGGCGCAAGATCCCGGAACTGATGAAGGGGATAGGTCAGGGTATGAAGGAATTCAAGAAAGCGTCAAAAGTGGAAGACGAATCCGGTAAGACAAGTGCCGAGGACAAGGACACAGCAAAAAAATAAATTTGTCTCTCTTTATTTATTAATCTGTCACCAGATATCCGGGCGCTTTTCTGTGCCTTGTTGCCTGCTCATAACTGTAGGCAATTTCTATTAGTAAAGGTTCGCTCCATGCTCTTCCGAAGAAAGTAATACCTACTGGCAATTCACCAACAAATCCCATGGGGACAGTTATTGCCGGATATCCTGATATTGCTGCAAGTGATGAACTTCCCCCGACATAATGATCACCAAGGATCATATCTGTTTTCCATGCAGGAGATCCCGTTGGTGCAATAATCGCATCGAGCCGGTTGCTATTCATCATTTGATCGATACCTTCATCACGGGTGCTTTTAAGCATTTTCGCCAGGGCGATCTTATATTCCTGCGACATCAGATCACTTTTCTTTTCGGCTTCTATAAGAATATTCTGATCAAAATATTTCAGCTCAACACTATCTTTCTTATTAAACTCAATCAGGTCCTTAATATTTTTAACCGGTACATCCTGTGTAAGTCCGGCAAGATATTTGTTTAGTCCGTCCTTAAATTCGTAAAGCAGAACCTGGTAAGAAGCATCGTTATATTCGCGAGCACCTCCAGGAGCCTCAATCTCAATAACTTCTGCTCCCTGTGCTATCATTCTTTTAACAGCATGGATCATAAGAGTATCCACTTTATCCGAGAATCCACCTGAATTCTTTATAAAACCGATACGTTTTCCTTTAAGGCCATCAGCTTTAAGATATTTTGAATAATCTGTCTGGTATCTGCCGTCAGATGCCAGGGTTTTTGTATCAAGAGAATCCACTCCTGTCATCACCCCCAGACAGATAGCAGCATCTTCAACACTTCTTGCCATTGGTCCGGGTGTATCCTGTGAGAATGCGATAGGGATTATCCCGGTCCTGCTTAAGAGTCCGACTGTGGGTTTTATACCTACAATTCCGTTATTATTTGAAGGACATACTATTGATCCGTTTGTCTCAGTTCCTATTGCGACCATACACAGATTTGCTGAGACGGCAACACCTGATCCGGAGCTTGAACCACATGGATTGCGATCAAGGACATAAGGATTTTTCGTCTGACCTCCGATGCCACTCCAGCCGCTCGATGATACCATAGCTCTGAAGTTTGCCCATTCGCTAAGATTTGCTTTACCAATAATGACGGCTCCCGCTTCCCTTAGCTTCCCGGCAATATAACTGTCAGAAATTGCATAAGAATTCATCAAGGCAGTAGCTCCTGCAGTAGTTGGCATATTATCTTCAGTGTCTATATTATCTTTAAGAATTACAGGAATACCGTGAAGAGGGCTTCTTATTTTACCTGCTGCCATCTCTCTGTCAAGCTCTTCAGCTATCTGCATAGCTGCAGGATTGATTTCAATCACAGCGTTCAGCATGGGTCCGTTAATATCAATTTCTATAATTCTGTCGAGATAAGCTGCGACAACATCAGAAACAGAGAATTCTCCTTCCTTATATCCCAGTTGCATTTTGGATATAGTCATCTCTTCCAGCCAGTTATTATTGTCTGCTTCTGTTTTTTCTTTGCTTGCAGGTGAATTGCATCCAATAAAGACAATTGTACATGAAGCCAGAACCATCAGGTATTGAATCAAGCTGTTTTTCATAGATGTATAAAATAAATTATTACATTTTTCGTGAAAATATTAAATATTGTCGTATATTGATATAAATGTCACGGAATAAATAACTTTGATATTTTGTCTGAACTAATATTATCAACCAATAAAATTTATCAAAATGGAAAGAAAAATCAGGAATTTAAAGATCACATTATCAGCTTTGATAATTCTTACTCTGCTTTCTACACCTCTTACCAGTCGTGCACAGACCGGGAAAGCTAACTTCTCAGGAACCTGGGCTTTAAATGCAGACAAGAGTGAAATGGGACAGTCGACTCAGGGTCAGGGAATGAGACCGGGAGGTTCTGGCGGAGGTGATTTTGCAGCAAAACAGGAGGCTAATTTATTAACTGTTGAACGAAGCAGGACAAATCAGAGTGGCGAAACGGTTAAGACCGAAACCAAATATACTCTTGACGGACAAGTAAGTGTAAACACTGCCGCACGAGGAGGTGAAAGCAAATCAGTAGCTACCTGGTCAGCCGACGGAAAAACTCTTACAATTGTAACAACCAGGTCATTTGAGCGCGACGGGCAATCAACGGAAATGAAAACTTCAGAAGCATGGACTCTTACAAGCCCGGCATCCCTCTCTATTGTTTCAACGATGAATACTCCTAATGGAGAAAGTAAAACAACAAGAGTGTATGATAAAAAATAGATATTGTAAGATAAGGCATATTTAACAAAGCAGGTTGAGCGTAGCTAAAAACTACGCTCAACTTATTATAATATGATCAACTTTTATTTGAGACCGGAGATCTAATTTATTACTGAAGAGCTTATTTTTTCTATTGTAGTGGCAGTACTATTATTTAAAGCCCTTTTAATATTTTCCCGTTGTTTTATTGTCTCAATCAGCTCTTTCCCTGATATCCTGAATTTATCAGGATTTTCGGGAGTTGCCAGATAAACCATGGTTCCGGGATCAAGACCTTTTTCAATTACTACATCCTTGTCGTTCATCTCCCCCAGAACGACAACTTGTTTTAAACCGTTTTTCGTATATACCACTGGAATACTGTCAGTTCCTGTCTGAACGCAATCTTTCGGGATATAGGTGACTTTATCAAGTGTATTTATAAAAATTTTATTTGCAGTCGTCATCGAAGGTCTCAGAGCAAGATCGGAACCATCAACTTTAATCAGCACCTCAAAGACTTTTGAATCGGTGTTGGATAATTTTTCACCTATGTTGGCAATACTTAAAACTGAGCCTGCATAAGATTTTGCAGGAAAAGCATCAATAGTAATATTTACTGACTGACCTATTTTTATCCTGTTGACTTCAATTTCGCTGACGTAGACTTTGGATATCATGGTCGAAAGATCCGGCAGAGTAGCTACCACGCGATCGCGCGGGTCGATAGAAGATCCTACCTTCCTTTTATTACCAAATCTGTCTTTTTTGTAAATTACCATACCTGGTGATGGAGCAGTGATCACAAATCCTCTCAGAACATCTTCATATTCTTTAACTCTTGTTTCGAATCTTTCAATCCTTATTCTTTGATTCCTGACAGTTATACGCGTTTGTGCATTTTTCAGAGTATAGCTTCTCCTCAACTGATCCAGAACACGTTGAGCTTTGTCGAGATTAATTTCTGCTTCCCTTATTCTTGTAAGAGGTTCAAATTGTGAGTTCCGCAGTGTGATCTTCGCCTCTTCTACTGTATGTATCTGATTTGAAATCTGATCCCTGATGCTATTCATGGCAACCGCAGTATCAAGAAGGATCATTTCCAGCTTGGCATACAGAGAAGTCAGGTTCTCACGGGAATCTTTCAGAGTGTTTTCAAATTCTGTTCTGTCGAGGGTTGCAACATAGTCACCCTCATTCACTTCAGTTCCTTCCGGTACCATATCTGTAATCTTAAGGTTTGTCGAGCGTACATTCCTTCTTTCAGCGATCTCAGGACCTTTTATATCTACTGAGTTTTCAGCCAGTAATTCTCCGGTGGTAGTCACTGTAATTTCAAAATTGCCATTAATGGCTTCAGCAAACAAACCAGCGGAATCTTCACGGGTTAAAACCTTATTAAAAATTATAAGGGCTATTATTGTAAGACCTGCGATAATTCCCGTTAATATAAGTGTCTTTTTCATTCAAATGTTACTTAACGAATAGAAGTTAAATAATTTCCGTCAGCAAAAATATCAAATAAAAGGTTTCTTTTATTTTAGAATTCCATTTTTAACAAAGATTAACACCATGTTAACCACATTTAAGTTTATTACATAATGTGGATTTCAGAAGGATAGGAGAGAGCTTATTCATGCATCTCTGAATCCTTATAAATAATCTGACTGAACCTGATTTTAAATCATTCGATTCTCTTTGGCTAAATTCCGCTGACGTCCGTATTATCAAATAACATACTTGGAGTCTGGTGGTTACTATTCAGATACGGATCATTGCCGACATCAATGAGAGTATTCCAGAAATCATTCATATTCCCTGAGATATTCATTTCATTAACAGGATGAATGATTTCTCCCTTTTCAATGAAGAATCCTTCAATCCCATATGAGAAATCGCCGGTTGCTCCGTTGCAATTTCCACCATTAAACCCGGTTACAAGTATCCCTTTGTCAACCGATCTGGTCAATCCATTAAGATCCAGCGTGCCGGTATTAAAGATTATATTTGAAGTACTACCTGAGGTTGGCTGAATATCAAGTTTTCTCCCATAATATGTGTCAATATAATAATTACGGAGAATACCCTGTTCAACAATAACTCTTTTTATTGCATTAAGTCCCTCATTGTTAAACAATCTTGATCCGGGTCCTGAAACAATCAGAGGGTCATCAAAAAATGATAATCTGTTGCTTGCCACCTTATTGTTCACTTTTCCTGCCAGAAATGAATTCTTCTGATACATAGAAGATCCATATAGTGCTGATATAAATGGTCTTAGCAAGTTCCCGGATACAGTGTTCTCAACAATCAGTTTGTATTTACCGGAGGCAATTTTTTTAGGATTTAATTTTCTAAGAGTTCTCTCCAGTGCTGTTTTTCCAATACCGGTCTTGATAAGCTTATCATAGAATACATTGGATTCCATCCAGGAATCAGATGGCCGGCCGGTATCTCCCTTAACAGAAACCTCTGCTGCAAGTCCGACATAACCGCTGCCGGATTCTCCTTTAAAACCATTGCTGTCAGCAAGAACCATATTGCTGACACTGTCATCATAATAGGAGGTTATTGAAATAATCCTCTCATCAGTTCCAAATATTTCGGCTTCAATCTGCCGGGCAAGATCTATCTTGGTTTTTGAATCGACAGAAAGGATA
Organism: uncultured Bacteroidota bacterium; assembly: GCA_963843415.1. Lineage (GTDB taxonomy): Bacteria > Bacteroidota > Bacteroidia > Bacteroidales > VadinHA17 > LD21. The sequence goes on along the minus strand of CAWJKD010000002.1, from coordinate 1,366,448 downwards.
GCCGGGTCAAGTGTTTTCAGGTCTTGACCGTTCCCTTTATAATACAGCTCCTTATCGGGAAGGTATCGGAACTCATCCTCTGCAAGATAACGTGTTGCTGCTACAGCTTCTTTGATAAACCTGAGGATCTCTTTTTCTTTCAGGAGGTTGGTTGTGTGAGATGAATATTTTTTGTCAACATAAAGATCGACAGAGAGAGAATTACCGATAGACTCCTGGAGCCTGTCAATTTTTTGTTCGCGAATCTCAATGCGCCGTGAGGAATTGTCATTGATTAAAACAGCGACCTGATCAGCTCCATTTTCAACAGCATTGTTTATTACAAAGTCAGCTATCCTGTATTTTTCATTTGTATCCATAAATTCTGAATTAATTGTTTTTATTAAGCATTTACTCCACCAACAGTAAGCTTCTTTATTTTAACTGTCGGAAGACCCATTGTAACAGGTACACTTTGCCCGTCTTTACCGCACGTCCAGGTTGAATCTGAAAGCTGCATGTCATTTGCCACCATTGTAATGTCAGCAAGAGCCTGAGGTCCGTTCCCGATTATGTTGATATCTTTGATAGGCATTGTAAGCTTTCCGTTTTCTATCAGATACCCAAACTTGACGAAAAATGTAAAATCGCCAGGGCCGATATTCACCTGTCCGTTGCTGAAATTATCAACATAGATTCCTTGTTTGACACTGGCAATTATCTCGTCTTTTTCATGAGGACCGTTCTCCATCGAAGTTGACCTCATGCGTGGAATCGGTACGTTTCTGAAATCCTGACGACGTCCGTTACCGGTAGGTTTCACATTATAGTATTTAGCACTGATCCTGTCGTGTATGTAGCTTGTAAGAACCCCGTTCTGCACAAGGACAGTTCTTTCAGTTTTGAATCCCTCGTCATCAATATTCAGAGAACCGCGATTATTCGGAATTGTCCCATCATCGATTATTGTGATAAAATCTTCACCGATCTTCTTCCCCATTTTATCGGAGAAAATTGATGTTTTCTTTCTGTTAAAATCTGCTTCAAATGAATGCCCCATGGCCTCATGAAGAAGGATCCCGGAACGCCCCGGACCCATCACAACTTCCATCTCTCCGGCTTTGGGTTTTCCCGCTTTGAACAGGAGTGATGTCTGATCAATTGCTTCCCGGGCAAGATTATCAATCATGTCGTTGGTCAGGAATTCAAACCCCATGCGATAAGATTTTGCATTTGACGTATTTTCTATCCTGCCATTTTCTTCCATAATTGTCCTTGCACTTATATTAGTCAATGGTCTGTAATCCCATGTCAACAATCCCTCAGAGTTGAAAAAGAGAATATAACTTGTACTGTCGTTCATTGAAATATTAACCTTGGTAACGCGCTTATCCCCTGCAAATATCTTTTCATTAAGATTGGTCATGAAAGGAACCTTGTCTTTGATGGAGACCTCTTCCCACGGGCTGGTTATTTTATAAAATGAAGGAGGCAGAAACTCAGATATTGAAGCTAATACGGGTGAAGCATTGCTGTCAGCAATATTGGCGGCAGTCCTTGCAGCCTGAAGCATTGCCTCAAGAGAAGTGTTTTCGGAATATGCAAATCCCGTCTGTTCACCCTTCAGGACACGAATCCCTACTCCATATCTTACATCAGAGTAGGCACTGTTAACCTTATTATCCTGCAGAGCTGCAGTATTTGTAATTGTGTGTTCAAAGAAAAGATCAGCATAATCTGCCCCTTTTCCCATTGATGTGAGTATAACCTTCTGTAACTGATCGGCTGTTACCTCAAAATGATTGAGATATCCCGTTGCGTCATTACTCAGAGGAATTCTCTTGCATCCCTGAAGCAATGGTGGAATAAATACTGAACCTGCCATAGTAATACCACTTAATCTGATGAATTCACGTCTCTTAATATACATGTGTTTCTGATTATAGTTTAAAAAATAAAGTTAAAATAGATTTTTATATAATTGACAGAATTCCTGCAAAATTGCTATCAGCCTGGACTTAAGGTATACATTATTAATGAATTAGTGATTTTTAAATATTATAACCTTGCAAAGTCAGGTATATCTGTGACCAGGTTGTTTTTAGATTTTTGGCAGAATATTATTTATTATTGAACAGGATCGGTTTCCCGAATCCGATTTTTTCAAGAGGTTTTAACTGCGTGGCAGCATCTCCCACAACAACATAATACATTCTGTCGGGGACAATATACTTTTCGATTATAGCTTTAGTTTCATCCAGTGTCAGATTCTTTATAACAATCTCTTCCTTCTTAATATAATCATCTGCAAATCCATATTTGGCCATGGTTGAAAGCATACCAACCAGTGCATCATTAGTTTCAAACCGGCGTGCGTTAGATCTGATTGAATAATTTTTTACAAACTGGATATCATCTTCAGAGATTCCATCGTGATATTTTTCCATTTCCTCTTTTATGATCTTTACTGCTTCAAATGTAGCATCCGATCTGACACTTGTAGCTGCAATAAAAGGAGCTGTTGTTTTCAGCTCAGTGAAATAACTTGAAGCACCGTATGTGAATCCTTTTTGTTCACGGAGAATCTGGTTCAGGATGCTTGTATAAGCTCCGCCCAGCCTGTAATTAATAAAATCAGCTTTAATATAATCCGGGTTCTCTCTGGTAATCGCGGGGTATCCCACATAAATGACAGATTGGCCGGATCCGGGAATATCCACAAAATATATTGTTGATTTTTCCGGACTTAGAGGTTGAGGGTAGCTTGTCAGAGATATCTCTTTTTCTTTCCATTCATTTACCAGTGGATTCAAAGCTGAGAGGACCTGTTCCTTTGATACATTTCCGGCCACAAGTATATCTGTAAGGGAAGGAGAGAAATTATTTTCATAAAATGATTTAAGATCATCCAGTTTAATTTTTTCGACTGATTCCCGTGTCCCTCGTGTATTATATCCAAAAATATGGTCCGGACCATACAGGAGCTTATAGAATGTAAGGCTGGCGACACTTCTGGGCTGAGCTTCAGCTTGTATGATATTGTTCATTGTCCGTGTAAGGGCCATCGAAAATTCTGCAGAATCCCATCTTGGTTCAAGGATTATCTCTTTCATAAGCGATAATGTCTTGTCGAAATTTCTTGAAAGCATACTGGCATCCAATGAGATCTCTTCCCTGCTGGCACTCATTCGGATTGTTGATCCCAGCAATTCTGTCTCTTCCTCGAGTTCCTCAGGAGTTTTGGTTTTTGTACCCTGAGGAAGTACACTTGCAACCATACTGGCAACTCCAGGCATACTTATCTTATCCTGGCTTACACCACCTTTAATCACCAGGCTTATGTACACAAGCGGAAGTTCCTGGTTCTGAATTCCATATACCTTTAAACCATTTTCAAGCTCAGCCCTCCAGACAGCAGGAACCTTTACTTCAGGTTCTTCTCCTGCAGGAGGTTCTTTTGAACGATCCAGCAGTGAAGGGGTTTTGACTATCTCCTCAATCTCTGCTTCAGGGATTTCAACCTGCGTAGCTTCATTAATATTCTCTTCCTTAACTCCTGCCGGCTTTGAATTCTCTGCTGTCATGTCAAGCCTGCCTTTGGGAACAAAGCTTGTCACGATGCAAGGCTTATCTTTAATGTATCTATTGTATACTGATATTATATCATCCACAGTTACAGCCTTAATATTCTCAATGTCCTTTTCAAGATAACCGGGATCATTAATCATTGAGTTATAGAATGCCAACTGGAATGCTTTGTTATTTACGCCGTTAAGTTGCTCATAAAAGCTCTTCTCGCTTGAAGCTTTTATCCTTTCCACATCTTTTTCGGTTATTCCCTCTTTCTCAAAACGGGCAAATGCTTCATATATAGCTTTTTCAATCTCATTAAGTGTCTTCCCCTCATTAGCCCTTATTGTAATTGTAAACTCACCAGCCAGTTCACTCGAACTATTGTAGGCAGAGGTAGCCGAAGTAAGCTGTTTCTCTTTTACAAGTACTTTATATAATGGAGCCTTCTTCCCATCAGCGAGTATTTTTGCCAGGAAATCGAGAGGATACATATCTTTATTTAGAATTTCCGGTGCCGGCCATACAATTGTAATTTCCGGGACATTGGCAAAATTATCCTCGTGATATAATTTCTTTGTTTCTTCAATTGAAACTAACATTGGGTCACGCCTGGTTATTTCCCCGTGCGATTTAATCTCACCGAAATATTTATCAATCAATAACTTAACCGAATCCGGATTAAAATCCCCGGCAAGCACAAGAGTAGCATTGTTTGGTCCGTAGAACTTGTCATAATAGTTTCTGACATCATCAAGATTGGCATTCTTAAGATCTTCCATCTCACCAATAACTGTCCAGTTATACGGATGACCTTCCGGATAAAGATTTTTATTTATCACATAATCTGTAAATCCATATGGAGTATTATCAACCACCTGTCTTTTCTCATTCTGAACAACATTTTGCTGGAGTGCAAGCGCATATGGTGTAACTGAATTAATAAAGAATCCCATACGATCCGATTCCAGCCAGAATACTTTTTCCAGGGCATTTTTTGGAAAGTCTTCGTAATAAACAGTAAAGTCGCGGCTTGTTCCACCATTGTTTGCAGCACCCATTCCCTCAAGTACCATATCAAATCTGCCTGGAGCAACATTCTCTGATCCCATAAATAAAAGATGTTCAAAAAGATGAGCAAAACCGGTTTTCCCCGGAGTCTCTCTGCTTGATCCTGTATGATACATAATAGCGTATGAGATCATCGGATCTGAATGGTCAGTATGAAGAATAACCTGCAATCCGTTTGACATTACATATTTCTCATATTCTATGCTGAGCTTGTCAGGTGAGGTTTTTTTACATGATGTAGCAGAAAGTATGATAACCACTGCAGTTAACATGAGACTGAAGATGCGGAGTCTGTTCATTTTAAAGATTTAAGATTAAGCATTAATTATCTAATAAGAAACGAACTACGAAATTAAGAAATAATTTTCAGTATATTTCCTTACTAAAAATTCAGCAATATGAAAAAGATCCTCTGTTCTGTTATTTTTTTCACTGTTATCATGATGACAGTGAGCTCTCAGAATAAATCTTTTCCCGATAATATATATTCTTATATCGAGAATACTTCGATGTATGAATTGAATCAGGAAGAGGGACATACTCCAGTAATCCCATATTCATCTGTTAATGAGGCATTAGCTGGTAACAAAGTAAAATCAATGAGCTACCTGTCGTTAAACGGGAATTGGAAATTTTATTATTCAGAAACCCCTGAGGGTATTATTCCAGGCTTTTACACAGAGAACTTCAATGATAGAAAATGGAATTCAATACCTGTACCTTCGAACTGGGAAATGCAGGGATTCGGAGATCCGCTATTCAGGAACGTAAACACTCCATTCCCTCCGGATCCACCCTATGTTCCGAAGGAATATAATCCTACCGGCTCTTACAGAAGAAGCTTTACAATACCATCAGCATGGAAAAGCAGTGAAATATTTCTCAGGATGGAGAAAACTGCATCCGCCTCATTTGTATGGATCAACGGAAAAGAGGTTGGATATAATGAAGGTGCGCAGGAGCCTGCGGAATATAATATAACAAAGTTTGTAAAACCGGGTAAAAACACAATCGCTGTTCTTGTTACGAAATACTCCGATGGTTATTATCTTGAGGACCAGGATTATTGGAGACTGGCAGGAATCTTTGATGATGTCTGGTTATACTCAGCACCAAAAACGCATTTATTTGACTGGTATGCAACAACAGAACTTGATGAAGCTTATTCCGATGCGAGTCTCAGCCTTACGGTTGACGTAAAGAACTATTCATCAGCTGTTGCTGACGGACTAAGCATACATGCATTAGTATACGATCAGGGAAAGACCCTTGTCAGAGAAATGATCTCGGAAAAATTCCAGGTTTTGCAGTCCGGAAAGAAAAGTGTTGTCATTAAAGCTGATTTTAAAGATCCTGCCAAGTGGTCAGCTGAAAAGCCTGCCCTCTATAATTTAGTGTTTGAGCTATTTGATCATAAGGGAAATATAATTGAAGTCATATCCGGAAAGATAGGATTTAAGGAGACGGAGATCCGTAACCAGGTCTTTTACCTTAACGGTATGCCAGTCAAACTTAACGGTATTAACAGCCATATGCAGCATCCAGTACTGGGTCATACTATGGATGAGGCAACTATTAGAAAAGACCTTGCATTACTAAAGCAGTTTAATATTAATTGTGTTCGGACATCTCACTATCCTCCTGTGATAAGATACCTTGAACTTGCTGATGAATATGGGATTTACATTATCGATGAGACGGGCGATGAAGCCCATGCAACACAATTTGTTTCAGAAGACAAAAACTGGGAAGCAATGTACCGTGAAAGAGCTAGAAAAATGGTTCTGCGCGACAGGAACCATCCGTGTATACTTTTCTGGAGTGCCGGTAACGAAAGTGGTGAAGGGGATAATATTTGTGCTGTTATTGATGAAGGAAAGAAGTATGATAGAACGAGATTCTGGATGTATGGGGGAAATGATTTCTCGCACCATTGCGAGGATATAATCGGGCCACGTTATCCTCAGCTTTATGAACTGATAACTGATGTGTTCCTTATTCCTGAAACTACAGATCCGAGACCATCATTCCTTGATGAGTATCTGGCTGTTACAGGTAACGGGGGAGGAGGACTTGATGATTATTGGGAACTTTTTTATAGTTATCCGAGGAGCATGGGAGGAGCTATCTGGGATTTTGTGAGTACGGGTATTACGGAAAAAATAAGATCACTAAAAGACTCTTCCATAAACAACATCCAGGTAAATGCGATGGGAAGGGCAAAACTTGTTCAAGGAATATCAGGAAAGGGAATTGATCTGAATGGTCATGACCAGTGGATTGAAATTTACCGCGATGAAGCTCTTGAAATAAGCAATGATGAACTCACCTTATCCTTATGGGTATTCCCCCGATCTTTAAGTTATTCAGCGGGTACTCTGATAACGAAAGGGAACAACCAGTTTGGGATACACCAGACAGGGAGAGATTCAATGGAGTTTTATCTCATGACACGATCGAAACAAAAAATAAGAACAGCTCTCCCTGAAAACTGGGAGAATAACTGGCATCATGTTACAGCAACCTATGATGGGAAAGCCATGTATATCAATATTGACGGAAAGGAGAGCAAAAAGAAAAGTGTATCAGGGAAATTGAGAAATACTCCATTCCCTGTTAATATAGGAAGAAATGAAGAATTGCACGGACAGGAAACAACTGAATATATCTGTGATGCAATAATAGACCAGGTAGGAATATTCTCTGAGGTTATTTCAGCTGATGCTTTGAAGACTCCGTCATCAGAGATTAAAAGGAAAGCTGCTCTCTGGCTCGATTTTGAAATAATGCAGGAGAAGGGGGAATTTTACAGTTATGGGATCGGAGGCAGAACTTATGGCTCAATTTGGCCGGACCGGCGTCCTCAACCTGAGATGTGGCAGATAAAAAAGTCAGCTCAACCGGTACAGGCAAAACTCGTGTCACTGGAGGATAAGGTTTTTGAACTTACCAACCGTTTTCTTTTTACAAATCTTAAAGAGTTGCAGTGTGTGTGGATTCTGACAGCAGATAATGAAATAGTTGAAAGCGGTGAACTTACGGCAGACATACTGCCTCAGAGATCAAAGCAGGTTACGATACCATTTAAAAATCCTGAAAAAATTGAGGGTTCCGAATACCGGTTGCTGCTGAGCTTCAGACAGAAAGAGAGAACCTTATGGGCAGATCCCGGTTTCGAAATTGCATGGGATCAGTTTGATCTGCCATGGTCAGGAAATAAACGGGTCGATGAAAAAAGATCTGTTAAACAATTAACAGTAAAAGATGAAAATGGAATTCTGGAAATAGCCGGTGATAATTTTAAATACATTTTCGAAAAGAATAGCGGTATCCTGAGCTCAATTCAGATAAAGGGCAAGGAGATGATAATGAAAGGTGCAGAATTGAATGTATGGAGGGCTCCTTTGGCAAATGAGGTTGACGATTGGGCAGTATGGAGAACACGTTATCCATACAGGTCGCAGGGCTACGGAGGCTGGGCCTCTTCGGAGTGGTATGCTTTCGGTCTTGATAACCTGCAATTGATACCGGAATACTTTAGTTATAAAATGATCGGAGATGAATCAGTTGAGATACAAGTGAAGAATTTAAGCATGCTGGCATCCGGGAACGGAGCTTTCATGAATCATTTTATTTTCAGGATATCAGGCACAGGAGAAATGACAATTGATCATTCAGTTATACCGAACGGAATTATGCCGACATGGTTACCGCGGATAGGGGTTGACTGGACTTTGAATCCATCGCTTGTGAATGTTGAATGGTATGGCCGCGGACCCCAGGAAAATTACCCTGACAGAAAGAGCGGTTATAAAACTGGTATTTATAAATCGACGGTAAAGGAAATGTATGAACCTTATCTTATTCCTCAGGATTATGGTTTGCGAACTGATAACAGATGGGTGAGAATGACTGATAGTAATGGGATCGGAATAGAGTTCAGTGGAAGCAAACTGTTCAATTTCAATGCATATCCATATACGACCGAGAACCTCACAAAATCAGTTTATACTTACCAGCTTAAAGAATCTGAGGGCATAACATTCAACTACGATTATGCGACCAGTGGTGTTGGATGTACCGCGTTATCAGTATTTTCTGAATACAAGGTAATCCCTCAGCGATTTGATTTTAAGATTATTGTTAAACCTGTTTCCGGTGACCGGTAGTCTGCGACCGCCGAAAATAGACTTAAACACTTTATAGTAAAATGGCATTATTTCGGAATTCAACGGATCTTTCTTAATTTTATCAATAACAAATAAAAGGTTTTTGTATGAGAAACAAGATCGTAACATTCGGAGAAATAATGCTCAGGCTTGCCACCCCTGAGCATCAGAGATTTTCTCAGGCAGTCTCATTCTGCGCTTCATACGGTGGAGGAGAAGCCAATGTGGCTATCTCGCTTGCCAATTATGGACTGGATGCTGAGTTTGTAACACGTCTTCCACAGAACGATCTTGGGAAGTCGGTACTGATGGAACTAAAGAAACACAGTGTAAATACCGGCAATATTATTTTCGGAGGTGACAGGCTTGGAATTTATTTTCTTGAAACGGGTGCAGTATCAAGACCCAGTAAAGTAGTTTACGACCGTTCTCATTCTTCTGTATCGGAGATAAAACCAGGGATGATAAACTGGGATGATGTATTTGCAGATGCAACCTGGTTTCACTGGACCGGCATTACACCGGCAATCTCGCAGGGAGCTGCTGAGGCATGTCTGGAAGCAATTAAAGCTGCAAAGAAAAAAGGGATTACCGTTTCGTGTGATCTTAACTTCAGGAAAAACCTGTGGAAATGGGGCAGAAGCGCAGGGGAGGTGATGCCTGAAATGGTCAGGTTCAGTGATATAATTCTTGGTAACGAAGAGGATGCAGAGAAAGTGTTCGGAATTAAGCCTGATAAGGGAAATGTGTCTGCAGGTAATGTGGAAGGTTCTGAATATGAATCAGTTTGCAAGAATCTTAAACAACAGTTTCCGGAAGCGAAGAAGATCATAATTACACTTCGCGGATCGATTAACGCCGATAATAACACATGGTCTGGAATTCTTTTCGATGGTGATAATTTTTTCAAGGCACCGGTTTATCAGATCACACATATAGTTGACAGAGTTGGGGGAGGTGATTCTTTCATGGGAGGTCTGATTTACGGATTACTTACTTACACAGGTGATGATCAGAAGGCGCTGAATTTTGCTGTTGCTGCCTCATGTCTGAAGCATACAATTCATGGTGATTTCAATCTGGTATCGGTTGCTGAGGTTGAGTCGCTAATGAAAGGTGACGGTTCGGGAAGGGTTCTCCGGTAAAATAGAAAATGAGGATGTCTCAAATTGACTTTTGAGACATCCTCTCTTTTTAAGTTTTGCGGAGAAAGCAGGGATTGCTCGCTTCGCTCGTGATCCCGTTGGGGAGAACCGGCAGAGCTTTCTTCGGTGCTTCGTTAAAATGAAAAACCCCGCTTGCAGCGGGGCATTCAAGCTCTGCGGAGAAAGAGGGATTGCAAGTCAATTTGGAAATACCTTTTTCGTATTCTTGGAAACTGACAAAATTAGAGAAACATGCAAAATAGGAAGTCCAATATTAAATGATTCAGGAGAATTAATGGCTATAATAACCAATAATTGCCGCCATGAAGAAAATTTGTTGGGCCAATTTTCGCGACTTAATCTTACTTTGCCTGTTTGGAAATCTAAAACAATGACGGGACGACCGTATCAGATAGCAGCAATTCGTTCGGTCCTTGAAGGGATAGAAAGAAAGCGAAGGAAGTTCCTGCTCGTGATGGCAACCGGAACAGGAAAAACAAGAACCTGCGTCTCTCTCATTGATGTTCTGATGAGAACAAACCGGGTACAGAGGGTACTTTTCCTCGTTGACCGGATTGCCTTCGCGACCAGGCCCTTGATGCTTTCAGGGAACATCTTCCAAATGCCCCGGTGTGGCCAAAACGGGAAGGCAGCTCTGTTGAAACCGAATTTGCAACTGACCGCCGGGTTTATGTAAGTACATACCCTTCTGTGCTTAATGAAATTGAAGACGATAACTGCAAATTCTCTTCTCACTTTTTTGACCTTATGGTAGCTGATGAAAGCCACAGGTCAATCTATAACGTGTATAAGAACATCTTCGACTATTTTGATGCTATCCAGCTTGGACTGACAGCAACTCCTACTGAACAGATCGACCACAATACTTTTCAGCTGTTCGAATTGTGAGGATCAGCTGCCATCATTCAATTATTCCTATGAGGAAGCCGTTAAAAATAAGCCTCCTTACCTTTCTGATTTTGAAGTCCTGAAGATCAGAAGCCGATTCATGGATGAAGGCATCAGCAAAAGGACCATAAGTCCCTGAAGATGCGAAAAGGTTGCTTGCTGAAGGAAAAGATCCGGATTCAATAAACTATGAAGGGACCGACCTTGAAAAACGAGTAACAAATAAAGGCACCAATGCGCTTATTGTCCGTGAATTCATGGAAGAGTGCATCAAGAGTCCTGATGGTGTCCTGCCGGGGAAAACAATAATTTTCGCAATCAGCAAAAAACATGCTTTCCGCATCGTTGAGACATTTGACAGATTGTTTCCGGAATATAAAGGAAGAATTGCTGAAGTCCTGATCTCCGGGATTAAAGGTGTTTATGGGAAGGGAGGATTGCTTGACAAATTCCGGAATTACGATATGCCGAGAGTGGCTGTCAGTGTTGATATGCTTGATACCGGTATTGATGTCCTTGAGATCGTCAACCTGGTTTTTGCCAAACCGGTTTACTCTTACACCAAATTCTGGCAGATGATCGGCCGAGGTACCAGGGTCCTTGACAACAATAAGCTGAAACCATGGTGCCTTGAGAAGGATAAATTCCTGATAATTGACATGTGGGAGAACTTCGGGTATTTTAAAGAGACTCCCAAAGGCAGGGAAGCTAAAGGGATGAAATCCCTGCCTGTCCGGCTCTTTGAAGCAAGGTTGGATGAACTGAGTGCTTCCATTGAGGCAGGGAACACTGATCTGACAAACCTGGTTATAAGTCATCTGCGAAAAGATATTGAGGAACTGCCTGCAAACTCTGTTATTGTACTTGAGGCTCAATCTGACCTTGAGCCTGTAAAACAGGAAGATTACTGGAGATTTATTACTCCTGAAAAGATAGATGATTTGAGAAGGGTTATAGCTCCTGTAATGAGATCAAAATCCCAAAGCGATTTTAAGGCTATCCGGTTTGAAATTGATGTTGTAGACCTGGCTTCTGCACACGTCAGTAAAGAAGCGGGGAAATATGAGGTCATAAAGGATGCTGTAATTGAGCAGGTCAAGGAATTACCGCTTTCGATTAATATTGTCCGAAAAGAGAAAGATTATATTGATGCAGTTTGCCAGGCCGGTATGGTGGCACCGTTTTGACGTATTCTGATCTTGATATTCTTGTGGATAAGCTCGGTCCGCTTATGAAATATAAGGGGGATGATATCCCGAGACCCGGTGAAGAGAAACTTGACCTCAGGGATGAAGTTACTGAAAAGAAATATGTGGAATTCGGGCCGGAACATGAAAGACTTCCGGTTCTCAAATACCGCGAGAGAGTTGAAGCTACGATAAGAGAGTTGGTCTCTTCAAATTTTGTCCTTCAGAAGCTGCAGATGGGTATGGATATCACCAACGCAGAAATTGAGCAGCTTGGCAATATTCTTGAAAGAGCGGGATCCATGGGTTACGGAAAAACTGCTGCAGAAGGTTTACGACAACAGGCACGCAAAATTCATTCAGTTCATCAAATATATCCTGGGCCTCGAAAAACTTAAATCATTTTCAGAGGAAGTCACGGAAGCATTTACTTCATTTATTGCCGAACACAATACCTACACCAAACAACAGATACAGTTTTTATTAACCTTGCAGACCTTTATTCTCAGGAAGGGAAGCGTTGAGAGGAAGGACCTTGTAAAGGAACCTTTTACAAAGATCAGTCCTGAAGGTATCCTTGGCCTCTTTAAACAGAAAGAGATTGAGGAGATATTAAAGTTTGCAGAACAATTAGTTGCCTGATATATGTTATCACAAACCATTAAATCGGAAATAAATAAGCTCTGGAACAAATTCTGGAGTGGCGGTATAAGTAATCCGCTTACAGCCATAGAACAGATAAGCTACCTGCTCTTTATGCGGCGACTCGATGAGCTTGACCTCAGAGAGATAAAGAAGGCTGAGTTTTCCGGTGAAAAATATGATTCCCTGTTTAAGGGATCTTTCCAGGTACCTAATACCAGTGAAACAGTTGACAAGTCTACTTGCGCTGGAGCCACTTCAAACAGATGGAGGGCGGAATTATGCTTGCTCATGTTCAGACTAAGGTTTTTCCGTTTATTAAACAGCTTAACGGTGAAGGAACAGCTTTTGGAAGACACATGCGTGATGCTGTCTTTATTATTCCCAAACCTTCCCTGCTGGTTGAATCAGTAAGCCTGATCGATAAGATTTATCAGATTATTGAGCAGGAGAGCGAGGCCGGGCCAGACATTCCAGGACACCCAGGGCGATATGTATGAATACCTTCTTTCTGAGATAGCTCAGGCCGGAAAGAATGGCCAGTTCAGAACCCCGCGCCACATTATCCAGATGATGGTTGAACTGGTTAATCCCAGGCTGGGAGAGAGCATGTGCGATCCAGCCTGCGGGACAGGGGGATTCCTACTTGGAGCATACCAGCATATACTTACACAGCATACTTCAGAGGAACGCCGGTTTACCGATGAGAATGGATTTATCAAGGGAACTTACGGGGACAGGCTGACAAATGAAAAGCTCTGGAAACAGCTGAAGGAGAATACCTTCTTCGGCTATGACTTTGACAATACCATGGTTCGTATCGGACTTATGAACCTGATGCTGCATGGCATTACCCAGCCACATATTGATCTTAAGGATACCCTCAGCAAGAAATACAACGAGGACAACAGGTATGATGTGATCCTCGCCAATCCGCCTTTTAAAGGGAGTATCGACAAAGGCGACATTAACGAAGGCTTTAAGCTGGGGACAACAAAAACCGAACTCCTTTTCGTTAACCGGATTTTCAACTCGCTTAAAGATGGGAGGGAGAGCCGCGGTAATTGTTCCGGACGGTGTCCTTGTTTGGCAGCAGCAATGCCCACAGGCAGGCCCGTGAGATGATCATTAACGAATGTGAACTACAGGGAGTGATTTCGATGCCCTCAGGAGTATTCAAACCCTATGCCGGAGTGAGTACTGCAGTTCTGGTATTTGTTAAAGGAGGTAAGACAGAAAAGGTATGGTTTTATGATATGGAGTCGGATGGTTATTCGCTCGATGATAAGCGTGACAAGAACGATAAATCTGATATTCCTGATATCATAATCAACTGGAATTTAAGGGAGAAAGCAGAAGGAAATGACCGCAAGGCAAAGTTTTTCTTTGTACCGGTTGAAGAGATAAAAGGAAATGGTTATGACCTGAGTATAAACAGGTATAAGGAAGTTGTTTATGAGGAGATTAAATATGATTCTCCTGATGAAATCATCAATGGAGATGAACAAGAACCAGGACTTCGTCAGCTAACCGAGGAGCGTATAAAACTATTGAAGGAATTAGAAACCACTATGCTGGAATTAATCAAACTTAAAAAGGTTGCGACTATTATTATGGGTCAATCACCTAAGGGTAATACTTATAATGATAGAGGAATTGGGTTACCACTTCTCAATGGTGCTGCTGATTATAAGGTGTAGAAATATTTCGGCCAAAACAATTCACTTCATCTCCTGTTAAGATCGCCGAACCTGGAGATATATTACTTGGAAGTAAGAGCAACTATCGGACAATTTTTCAATTTCAGATAGTACATATTGTATTAGGTCGAGGAGTGGCAGCAATCAGAGCCTAAGAATTCAATGGTTGATACAAATTTATCCTAATTCAAGCAGTTGAAAGGAAGCTGTCTTCAATACTTCAATTTTCAGTTGGCTCAACAATCAAAGGAATCAAAAAGGAAGATTTGACCGAAATGTTAATCCCTTTTCCTCCCCTCGAAACCCAGAAAAAGATAGCAGCCATTCTCGACAAGGCTGATGAGCTGCGGCAGAACGATAAAAAGATCCTTGAGAAATATGACCAGCTTGCCCAGAGTGTGTTTCTGGAGATGTTTGGAGATCCTATGAGAAATAATAAAAAATGGCCAATTAAGCCATTTAGTTATTTCGCGGAGATTGATACAAAAATGACTATCGACTTTCAACAATATGCTAAATGTCCACATATTGGGATTGGAAATATAGAACAAGATACAGGAAGACTTCATAGTCTTAAATTAGTTAAGGAAGAACACTTAATTAGTGGGAAATATATATTCACAGATCAACATATAATTTATAGCAAAATTCGACCAAATCTTAATAAAGTTGCACTTCCTGATTTTGGCGGACTATGTAGTGCTGATGCATATCCTATATTAGTAAATAAGATAACTTCTAATAAATATTTTTTTGCATTTATACTTAGATCACAAATATTTATTGATCATATCCTGAAACATAGTGAAAGAACTAATATTCCGAAAGCTAATAGAAAGCAAGTTGAATCATTCAACTGTATTGCACCTCCTTTTGAAATACAAAATAGATTTTCAGAGATTATCATAAAACTTGAAGAGCAAAGGAAACTTACAGCCGAAAGTTTGCATAAAAGTGAGGAGCTTTTTCAGAGCTTGTTGCAGAGGGCGTTCAGGTGGGAGCTGGAGTAAAACAGTGTGAGTGTGAGAGCGAGAACGGGCAAAAGCTTCGAAATACCTCACTCTCGCTATCACTCTCAAAACTGCTGTGAGGGGGTGTTAAAAGGATCCGGGGCATTATAATATTTATATTATAATATACAGTGAAGTACAGACTATATATTGATGAAGTAGGTAATCCTGATCTGAGAAGTTCGGAAAATGAGGAGCACAGGTTTCTTTGTCTCGCAGGTGTTGCCGTGGGGATTGATTATACGGCTAATACCCTTAATCCTGAATTGGAGGACCTTAAAAAGAAATATTTCAACTCTCATCCTGATGAACCAATAATCCTTCACCGGAAGGAGATTCTGTACAAAAAACCTCCGTTCAGTATCCTGAAAGATCATGAATTATTGGAAATATTCAATAAAGAACTACTTGAAAAACTGACAAACTGGGAGTACACGGTTTTCGCAATTCTCATCGATAAAAAAGAGCATGATGAGAGATATTCGACCTGGAAATATGATCCTTATCACTATTGTCAGGAAATCCTGATTGAAAGATTCAGGCTTTTTCTTGATATCAATGGTTCAAGGGGGGATATCATGGTAGAATCGAGGGGAAGCAAGGAAGATATGAGACTTAAAGACTCATACAGAAGAATTATGGAAAATGGAACCCATAACCTCAGTTCCGATGATTTGAAGTCACATTTTACTTCCCTGGAATTGAAGGTAAAGCCCAAAACAGCAAATATTTCAGGCTTGCAGTTAGCAGACCTGATTGCACATCCTTCAAGAAGATGGTTCTTCAAGAATATTTTAAATATGGATGACGGGAAAGTAACCTTTGAGGATGAAATAGTTAAAATCCTTGAAAAGGCAAAGTTTTTTAGATATAGAGGTAAAATTTATGGCTACGGTACCAAGAAACTGCCATAAAAAAACCCCGTTTCCGGGGCAAGGGCCTTACAACCCTCCACCTCCATATAAATGGATTGAAACAAAGATAATAAGAATTATAGATAAGAGCAAGAAAAATTTGAATATTATCAATCTCAGATACAACAGTTAAGTTTATTAAATATGGAAAATCCATTTAATATTACAGATGAAAAATTACAGGAGTTACTGGCAGGTTATACTGTCTGGCTTGAATCAGATCCGATGCAAAAGCAATATCCAAGTGATTTCAGGAAGCAAGCAGAGGAGATAAGGAAAGAGTTCCTTGATACAAATATCATCGCCAGCATGCCAGATGATGTCCTATTTGATAAAATATTTAAATATACCAGGACATTAGAGGGACCAGCATATATACCACTCGGTGAACCAAGAATCTGGCACAGTCTTGAATATCTTAGACGTAATTTGAAATATATTATTTCTTCTGAAGACAATCCATTTAAGATAGCTGAAAATATCCTTGATGGTAAATATAAGATCAAGTTTTTTTCCAGATCATTCTGGAGCCCGATTCTTCATGCAAGATTCCCTGGAGTATTACCCAACTGGAATAATAAAACTGATCGGTTCTTTAAGAAATTGGGAGTTAAGCTCACTACTTCAAAATTAACAACTTCTGAGAAATATGAACTTCTCTCAAATTCCTTTAAGTATATTGAGTATGTCTCTGAAGATCAGGATTTCTATAACATTAATCATTTGATGCATTATGGAACAGAGATTAAAGAAGGGAAAGATCTTATTGAGAAACTTCAAAATAACGGAAAACAAGTGGGACCTTCTCTCCTAGAAGAAGATGATGATGAGGATGAATTAATCTTGAAGCTTAGGAATATTGGAGAAAAGAATTTATTGGAAGATCATTTTACCCTTCTTGAGAAATGCGTAAAGCATTTTAATTTAAGTAATGACGATCCAAGACTTTCATTTTCAATAAGAAAGAATCATGATTGGATTTCAGCCACTATAAATCAGCGTTATATAATTGCCTCAGGTTTTGAAAAACTTAAGAACCAGGAAACAGCTTCGGAGATAATTTGGTTATTGTTGCCTGCCTCATATGTTGATATATTCAAAGAGGAAAGTGGATTTATACAAACATCAGATGAGGGAGGATTTAAGAGTTTTCCAGGAGAGGAGAATCCTCCAGCATGGATTGCATTTAAAGCACCGGGGATAACATTCAATAAACATCTTATAGATATTTGGCTCATGGGTGTAAAATCAGAATTACAAAGAGGTATAAAATCAGGCTTCAGAAATTATCATAATAACGCTTATTATAAAGCTGTTATTGATTTAAATTACAGAAATAAATTATTTGATATTGCGTTCAGAAAGACAACAAATAATATGAATACAATCCTATATGGTCCTCCGGGAACAGGTAAAACTTACCATACTATTGACCTTGCCGTGCGGATCGCAGCACCAAATGATTATACTGAGGGAGATCATAAGGCAAATAAAGAAGTTTATGATCAGTTAGTTCAAACCGGGCAGGTTGTTTTTACTACATTCCACCAAAGTATGTGCTATGAGGATTTTATTGAGGGTATAAAACCTTTAAAACCATCAGAGGGAGATAATTTCTTAACTTATGATATTATACCGGGAGTTTTTAAACAGATATCTGAACGGGCACAGTATTTTTCAAATACCTCTCCAAAGATCCCTTCAGGAATCAAGATATTGAGTGAATCTGAATTTCGAGATGCCCAATTTTATAAGATATCCTTGGGAGACATCAACGATCCTGAGGATCAGGCTATATATGATTATTGCATTGAAAATAACTGTATTGCGATAGGGTTCATGTATGGTATTGATTTAACAAATAAAACTGAAGAAGAAATATATAAGATAGCTGCTGAGAATAATTTAGGCCGTTTTTCAGCACAGGCACTTTGTTATTTCTCCTTGTACTTAAAGAATGACAATTATTTCATAGTCTCAAAAGGCGTGTCAAAAGTAAGGGCTATTGGGAAAGTAACGGGTGATTATTTTTATGATAAAGAGGCTTCCATCAGGTACAAACATTTTAGAAAAGTTGAATGGTTAATTAAAAATGTTGAGATACCAATAGAAGAAATCTATGCAAAAAAGTTGTCGCAGCAGACTATTTATAAATTAAATTCCAGTTGGATTAAACGTGACTTCTTTACAGGATTCAGTGATAATATTGCAAGTATTCAAAATAAGTCATTTGTCTTAATAATAGATGAAATTAACAGAGGAAACGTGGCTCAAATATTTGGAGAACTTATTACTCTGATTGAAGAGGATAAAAGGCAAGGGAAAGAGGAGGGATTAAGCGTAATCTTACCCTATAGGTAAAGAGGAATTCTCAGTTCCTTCAAATTTATATATTGTAGGTACAATGAATACTGCTGACCGAAGCGTTGAAGCTCTTGATACTGCTTTAAGAAGAAGATTTTCCTTCATTGAAATGGTTCCATTGTATGATCTTGAAGGAATGGGGAAAGTGAACTTGCTGGTGTCAGTATCTCTGATCTGCTTGAAACAATAAATGACAGGATAGAAAAATTGATTGACAGAGATCACAGGATAGGTCATTCCTATCTCCTTGGACTTACTGAGTCCTGACGATCTGATGAAAGTCTTTAGATATAAAATAATCCCTCTGTTACAAGAATATTTCTATGGCAACTATGAGAAAATGGGTCTCGTGCTTGGCAGCGGGTTCATCGACAAGCTCCCCGATGAAAAAGTGACGTTTGCCCGCTTTCCCGCCGATGAGCATGAGTATAATGATAAAGTGATTTACCGCATTAATGCAAGAAACCCTGGAGGATATCAGCGAATTTGACCCAGTGCTCTTGTTCTGCTAATGAATAAATCATCTGGATCTGATTTGAACCAGACTATAAGAAAATAGGGTATTTCAGGCTTTTGAACATGCTTCCTACAGTACTAAGCATGAAGGGAAAGAGGGAAAGATCTTACCTGCTGAGATGTTTGATGCACTCAAAGCTTACGCCGGTGACAAGGAGTTGCCATGGTTTTCATTGACTGCCAACGGAATCAGATTTCAGCAGTATGTTGGTGCTCTGCAGGTTGGGAAGTACTGCTATTGAAGTACTGCCTAAAGTCGACCGGTATCAACAAGACGAGAGCTCAGCCCAGAGGATTCTAATTGAAATGTTACGCCAGTCTGGCTTTATATCGGTAAAATCACCCACAGAATCAAACCTCAGGCTAAAGAATAATTTCATCCTGGAGACTTATATCCAAATGTTTCTAAAAGAAACCTGGAATCTGATACATAAGGGTCTGGTTAAAACATACTATGTCGAAGAGGGGAATAAATATGCTCTAAAGGGAAGCCTTGTTTTCAGTAAGAATATTCAGAAAAACAACATACACGCAGAACGGTTTTATGTTCGTCATACCACATACGACAGGGAGCATCCTCTTAACAGGATACTTCACAAAACACTTAATCTTGTAAGCAGGCTACAAGTCAGCAATGATACAGTTACTGATATTCAGGTCCTGCAAATTTATTTTCCGGAATTGAGGGATATTTCTGTATCCGACGAGTTTTTCAGAAGATAAAATGGGACCGGAAAACCGAAGTATACAGAAAGGCTGTCAACATAGCGTGGTTGCTGCTTCTTAATTATCATCCCGACCTGTCTCACGGGAGAAATAATGTCCTTGCGCTAATGTTTGACATGAATGATGTGTGGGAGGCATGGTTTACAAGGAGGCTTGCTCATGTATCTCAGAAGTATGATAATCTCAATATCAGAGCACAATCAAAAAAAACTTTCTGGACAGGGAAGTACTGGAGAGCAAGTGCGACAAAAACCTGATATTATTATCGAGATTGATCAAAAATCCGTATTCATTCTCGACACAAAGTGGAAAATTGTTAGTGATAGACCATCAGAAGATGATCTCCGACAGATGTTCGCATACAACAGGTTATTTGGAACTAAGCAGGCTTATCTTGTCTATCCAGGAGAAAATAAGGAAATAAGGGGTGAGTTTTATGATATACTTGAAAATGGTACTTGTGAACTTAGATTTATTCCTTTCTTAAAAGAAGGCAGATTAAGCTATTATGCTATAGATACTTTCCTTGACGAGTTGCTGAAAAGCTTGTCTATTAAAGGGTGGTAGGTTAAATCGTATGTAATCATGTATGTAAGAATAAACAAACCGCTTGTAATATATTGATATACAAGCGGCATTTTAAATTCCTTGCGGAGAAAGAGGGATTCGAACCCCCGATTCCGTGGATACAGAATAACGGTTTTCAAGACCGCCGCATTCGACCGCTCTGCCATTTCTCCAATAATTTCGGATCCATTAACTGCGCCGTTCAGCATGTTTTGGATGATTAAATACAAAACTGTTCATCCGCCGCAAAGATAATTATCTTTTTTATTTTGGACGGATTTTTGGTAAAAGTTAATAAGTATCAGATAATCAATAATATGCAATAGTTATTAACATGATTTGAACAAAATTATGTATCAAATAGTGCTTAAACCCTCTAAAGATGAGAGGTTGCGAAATTCTTTAAGAGATAGTGTTTATATTGAAAAAAACACTAATTTTAACCTAAAAGTCGCACTATTTGGTTGAAAACGGAAAAATAAATTTGTATATGAATTAAAATAAAATAAATTTGTATCTAATTAGAAAAATGGTCTAACCTTTAATTTTAATTTACCATGACAAAAAAAGATTTAGTTGCTGCAATTGCTAAAGAAGCAGATCTGACAGTTAAAGATGCCGGAAAAGCTCTGAATTCATTCGTCGTTTCCGTTGGAAAAGCTATGAAAAAAGGACAGAGGCTTCAGCTTCCAGGTCTTGGTACTTTCAAAGTAACAAAGAGAAGTGCTAGAGTGGTTCGCAACCCGCGTACCGGTGCCAAACTTAATGTTCCTGCAAAGAAAGTCGTTAAATTCAAAGCAGCTCCTGCTCTTGACAAAGGTCTTTAATCTTTAAAAGATGAGATTGCCGGGGGGTGTTTTTTAACACTCCCTATTTTTTTGAGCTCAAATCTGATTAAACAATTTTCTGATGCTGAAACCCACATGATTGATTTAATCATAAACACAAATGAATGTAATTCATTATCAATCATGTGTGGTTCCATCAGACCATTAAAAATAAATTATATACTGATGAAATTTCAGATTTCCGGAGAAGAAATTGGATAAATATTTTTTTAAAAAAAATACATACAACCTTATAAATGATTTTTTTTACTATTTTTGATTGATATTTCTTTGTAGAGATCTTGAATATGAATTGTATAATTGTTGACGACGATCAGATGAGTTGCAAGATCCTGGAGGGATATGTGGCGAAATCCGCATCTCTTAATCTGATAGGGTCATTCAGCGATTCTGTCGAAGCTAGAAATATTATCACAAAACGGTCAGACATCGATCTTGTCATACTTGACATTCAGATGCCTGAAATGGATGGTTTTGACTTTATTAACAGTCTTGACTATCCACCTAATATAATAATAGTAACAGGTACCGAAGGTTATGCCCTGAAAGCATTCGACTTCAATGTAGTCGATTACCTGCTTAAACCAATCAGCTACGGCCGGTTCGCTAAAGCTATCGACAAAACCATCAGGTATTTTTCACGCAAGGAAATATCAAATACAGGCGATGAAGAGATCTTTATTAAGAAGGGCTCTTCACTTGTAAAACTGAAACTTAAAGATATTATCTATATCGAAGCTCTTGAGAATTATGTTACACTGACAACCAACGAAGACAGATTCACAATTCACTTTACTATGAAAGCTATTGAGAACCAGCTGCCTTCAGGTGTTTTTATCAGGGTTCACAGATCATTCATAATTAACAAGAGCATGATACAAGCCATCAAAGAGAACTCTCTCGATCTGATTGTCGGAGATACTGTAAAAAGTATCCCGGTCGGAAAATCATTCAGGGAATCCCTTCTGAATGATATAAATGTTATGGCCAGGTAATTTCTGTCATCTTAAATGCTTACAAACCGACAACTTTTTCTGCTTCATATTGGTCAGACATCATCTTCTCCATTAATGGTCGAGATTGAAAAGGCCGAAGGTGTATTTATGTACGGACCTGACGGAGAAAAATATTTTGATCTTGTCTCCGGGGTTTCTGTGAGCAATACCGGTCACAGACATCCAAAAGTTATCGAAGCAATTAAAAAACAGATCGATGCCTATCTTCACCTGATGGTTTATGGTGAGTTAATCCAGAGTCCTCAGGTCAGATATGCCGAACGCCTTACAGGTCTGCTCCCGGAGCACCTTAGCGTTTGCTATTTTGTGAATTCAGGGAGTGAAGCTGTGGAAGGGGCTCTTAAACTGGCCAAGAAAATTACAGGGAAGAGCAACATGATTTTTTTTAGAAATTCATACCACGGAAGTACTCATGGCGCATTGAGCGTCCAGGGTAGCGAACTCTATAAAAATGCGTTCAGACCTTTACTTCCCGATACAACACAAATTGATTTTAATGATCTTTCTTCACTGGAGCGTATAGATAATCATACAGCCTGCGTCATTGTTGAACCTGTTCAGGCTGAAGCGGGTGTAATTTATCCGGTACCAGGTTTCCTGGAAGAGATCCGAAAGAGATGCTCTGAAAAAGGGGCACTGCTTATTTTTGATGAAGTGCAAACAGGATTTGGCCGGACAGGTAAGATGTTTGCCCTCAACAGATTCGGTATTGTCCCTGACATTCTGATCCTTGCAAAAGCGCTGGGGGGTGGAATGCCTCTGGGGGCATTTATATCATCCAAAGAAATAATGTCAGGCCTTTGCTCAGATCCTGAGCTTGGGCACATAACTACTTTCGGAGGGCATCCGGTTTGCTGTGCCGCCGGACTTGCTTCGCTGGAAGTAATACTCGAAGAGAACCTTCCGGCTAAGTGCGCTGAAAAATCGGATTTCATAAGAAGAGAGCTCAGACATAGTCTCATAAAGGAGATACGTGGTGAAGGATTGCTCCTTGCCGTTGAAGTTGATAAACCTGAATCTGTGCAGTATATTGTATCTCATGCACCGGAATATGGATTGATACTTGATTTTTTTCTGTTCTGCAAAACCGCATTCAGAATTGCTCCGCCTCTCACTATCAGCATCGACGAAATCGGGCAGGCTTGCAGACAATTGAAACTTCTCCTTGATATTACATTGAAAAACACGGCAAGTCCATGAAGATCAAAACATTCATAGTTATTGCTTTATATTGTTCCCTGATACCATTAAACGGACAGGATACACGGCAGAATATTTCTTTTATTCTGGGGAATCTCTATAGTAGAATTCTCAATAGTAATACCGATGAAGAAAGAGTTCGAATTAATGATTCAGTAAAACTGATCGTCGGGAATTATGTGTTATCGGATTCAGTCTTCACTCACAGGTTTTCTGATGTCAGAAATCTGGGACAGATTGAATCACCGGACAAACAGATTAAGATCGTCACCTGGAATCTCCCATTGAGAACAGGCGGAAACAAATACTTCCTCTATATAATAAGGAAAGGAAGCAGGAGGAATGAAAACAGGATCTATGAACTTGCAGGCGAAAACAGGAAAGAGGCAATCAAAACTGATATTCAATATTCTGCAGAGGAATGGTATGGAGCAATGTATTACACAATTCAACCTTTTAAGATCAGGAGGGAAACCAGTTATATACTTCTGGGACTTGATAGTGATAATAATTCTTTTTCAAGGAAAATAATAGAAGTATTGAGCTTTTCTGAAGATGGTGAAATAACTTTCGGTAAAGAATGCCTCATGCGCGGGAATGAACCTAAATTCCGGGAAGTACTTGAATATTCGGCAGATGGAGTAGTTTCGCTCAGACTTAATTCAAAAAAGTTGATAGTCTTTGATCATTTGACCTCATTTTCAACAGGTCATGAGAACAATTCACAGACCTATGGGGCTGATGGACAGTCATTTGACGGTTATGTATTTAAAAAAGGGATCTGGAAATTTATTTCGGATATTGATGTCAGGAATTTTAAATAGCTATCTGTTTTACACTCAATCATATGGCAGGGACAAAAATGACATTTCTGGTCTGTTTTGATGACCACCGCAATTTCACTGATGACGTAAGAAAAAGATTTTCGGATAACACAAGATATAATGTTACAACATTTTTTACTCAGCAGGAATTTATAGATCATTTTAAAAAAGAAATTGAAAACATATCGTGCAAAGTGGCAATTATTGGTGTGCCTGATGCTATGGAACAATTTGATGTAATTGAAAATATGACAATGGAGGTAAAAAGGGTTGATCCGAAAACAGGGATCATTCTTCTTATACCTGCAGAAAAAATGACAGCATTAAAAAAGGAAGTAAAAATAAATATTGATGCTTATGTGCCAAGAAATACAAATGCTGTTCTCCGGATCCATAATACTGTGAAAAAACTTATCAGCGAACATAATATTACGATTTTCAGAAAGCGGAGAAATTTTTCACTCTATGTCTTCCTTGTATTCCTTCTGCTTTCGGCCCTTGCAGTACTGATAGCTTTCCTCAAACTGCCACAATACTTTTAACTCTGATAACGATAAACCGACTTATCAGCTCTGATAATACCGGCATATAAAAGCGGGATCTAAAATGACTATTTGTCAGTTATTTTCGGTGGCACACCTTTTGAAAGTGAGGGTGCGGATAAACCAGGCTTAACTTTAAAACATATTATTATGCAGACAGGAAAAATTGGTGTTACTACTGACAACATCTTCCCGATAATAAAGAAGTTTCTCTATTCAGATCACGAGATTTTTCTGAGGGAGCTTATTTCAAATGCAATTGATGCAACCCAGAAGCTAAAAGCTATGACACTGGCTGGAGATTTTCAAGGAGAAATCGGTGATATTACAATCAGAGTTACAGTTGATAAGAAGAAAAAAACTATCAAAGTGACCGACAGAGGAATAGGCATGACAAAGGAAGAGATTGATAAGTATCTTAACCAGATAGCTTTTTCAAGTGCCAATGATTTTCTGGATAAATATAAAGATCAGGCAAATTCAATTATTGGTCATTTCGGAATGGGATTCTATTCATCTTTTATGGTATCCGACAAAGTTGAGGTCCTGACAAAGTCATGCCAGGAGGGAGCTCAGGCAGTAAAATGGACTTGTGACGGCACACCAGAATTCACTATTGATGAAATTGAAAAAGATGATCGGGGAACAGACGTAATATTACATATTGACAAGGATTCCAAAGATTTCCTTGAAGAAAGCAGGGTAGAGCAGCTGCTTAAAAAATACTGCAAGTTTCTTCCTGTCGAAATTGCCTTTGGAAAGGAACAGGAATGGAAAGATGGCAAATACGTTGATACCGGAAAGGATAAGATAATCAACAATACAAAACCGGCATGGACACTTAAACCATCTGAGCTCAGGGAGGAAGATTACCAGAAGTTCTACAGAGAACTGTATCCTGCAGGGGATGAGCCTTTATTCAATATTCATCTCAATGTTGACTATCCTTTTAAACTTACCGGAATACTCTATTTCCCGAAAATCAAAAACAATATCGAGATACAGAAAAACAAAATACAGCTATACTGCAATCAGGTTTTTGTGACTGACTCAGTTGAGGGTATTGTTCCCGAATTTCTTACTCTCCTTCACGGAGTACTGGATTCTCCGGATATACCTCTCAATGTGTCAAGAAGTTATCTGCAGAGTGACTCAAACGTGAAAAAGATATCGGGACATATTACGAAAAAAGTTGCAGACAGGCTGAATGAGATCTTTAAGAATAACCGGGCTGAGTTTGAAAAGAAATGGGATAATCTGAAGCTTTTTATCGATTACGGAATGATCAGTGAGGAAAAATTCTATGAAAAAGCTTCAAAATTTGCTCTGATGAAAAATACTGATGATAAGTATTTTACATACGAAGAATATGAAAAATC
Organism: uncultured Bacteroidota bacterium; assembly: GCA_963843415.1. GTDB lineage: Bacteria > Bacteroidota > Bacteroidia > Bacteroidales > VadinHA17 > LD21. The sequence goes on along the minus strand of CAWJKD010000002.1, from coordinate 1,340,170 downwards.
AGTTAAGGAGAACCAGACAGATAAGAACAAAAACCTGATCTATCTTTATTCGACAAACAAAACGGATCAGTACACCTATATTGAGAAAGCAAAAAACAAAGGTTATGATGTCCTTCTTCTTGACGGACAGCTTGATGTTCATATGATAAATCATCTTGAATCCAAGCTCAAGGATTCCAGATTTGTAAGAGTCGATTCAGATGTTATCGAAAAGCTTATTCAAAAGGAAGAAACAAGAGAGTCTAAGCTGACTGATGAACAGAAAGAAGACCTGAAAAGCGTATTTAATGTAAAGGGGAAATTGCAGGAAATTTATAACGTTGTTTTTGAAACACTTGACGAAAACGAGGCTCCTGTGTTGATAACCCAATCGGAATTCATGAGGAGAATGAAAGATATGTCGCAGCTTGGTGGAGGTATGAATTTCTATGGGGAATTGCCTGACAGTTATAACCTTGTGGTAAATCCGAATCATCATCTTGTAGTCAAAATCAATGAAGAACTTATTTCAGATTCTGGATCAAAACTAGCCGATAATGATAAAGAACGTAAGAGGCTTAAAGAAGAAATTGCATTCCTCGAAAAGGAACATAAGAAGAAGAAAGAGGAAGAGATAAGCCAGGCTGAGAAGGATGACCTGGAGAAGTTGAAGAAGGATCTGAATGATATAGAAAATTCAAGGAAAAATGTACTGGAAACTTTTGGCTCAGGGAATAAAATGGTCAAACAGCTGATTGATCTGGCGTTGCTGGCCAATAATATGCTTAGAGGAGAGGAGCTGAGTACTTTTGTAAAGAGAAGTGTGGATTTGCTGTAAACAAACAAATCTTTAATCTTTTAATTCTTTAATTAATGCCTGCAACTGATCAAAAACCTCTTTTGGGGCATCATAGTTCCGGGCAAACAATAAAGTATAATTGGCATACGACAATGCTTCCTGTTTATTCCCGACAAGGGAATAACCCCTTGCCAGATTCTTTCCGGCAGAAATTTTAATTTCGGCCGGACAAGCTTTATGAATCAACAATCTTTCCAGGTATATCTTCCCTTCGTTGAAATTTCTCAAACTTGAATCAGGACACGTTGCCAGCAAAGATCCTAGCTTCTCAATTATAAATGGTTCGTTCGGAAAATACTCCAGTGCTTTTCTGAAAAGCTCAATGGATCTTCCCCACATTTTTTGTCTTATCAGTAAATCACCCAGCGCTTGTGCACTTAACAGATCCTGAGGGTTTTCTTTATAAGCTCTTTCTAACAATTCTCTGGCTTTGTTCAGATCTCCGTTTTGCTGAGCCACAAATCCTGTAAACAGGAGTGTTTTTAAGCCTTCGGGTGAGAGCTCTCTGAGCTTGCTCAGATAATATTCTGCTTTCTTATTATCATCTATTAAAAGCATAGTGTAAACTGCATTGGCAATAATATCAGGATTATTGCTTTCCTTCATGAGATATCTGTCTAATAATGCCAATGCTTCTTCCTTCTTATCTTCATTCAGCAGTCCGAACACGAGGTTAGCCTTAATTTCAGTGTTACCCGGCACCAACTCCAGTGCGCGGTTGTAGTAATCTCTGGATTGAGAATAGAGCCTCCTTTCATATAACAGGTCAGCTACCTGCTTCAGTTCTTCGAAATCGTTTGTGAAGCTTCTGAGATGGTCATTAAGAAAAGAATTGGTGTTAACATCTGAATTTCCTCTGAGCTGTAGTTTTATTGTCTTGGATATGAGATATTTGTCATCCGGCAGATAATTAAGTGCATGGTTAGCAAGGGTCAGTGCCCAATCAGTATAATATGTATTACTGGCTTCATCAATTTGCTTCAGGATAAATAATTCAGACCTGGATCTGAGCGCTATCATATCAATTAATGTATCAGCTGGAGCTGTAACTGACATAAGGTCATTTGCCTGGTCAATATATTTCCTGGCAGAAACAGAATCTCCCTTTATCTGGTATAAGTTACCGAGTACCCTGTAGGCGGGCCCGAATGTTTTAGACGTATTTATTAATTCAGTCAGTATATCTTCAGAAGATTCAAGCTGATCCGTGTTCAGGTATGATTTCGCCAGCAAGAATGAAGCATATGTGCCTATCGGAAAGTGATCAGTTCTGAATATCTTGTTAGCTGGTGAAATAATTTCGTTAAGTGAAGTGATTTTTCGCAGCGCCCCTTCAGCTAATTGATGCTGTTCTATATCCAGATATCCTTCACCGATATAATACCAGGCGTGGTTAGCACCAGGATTATTCTTTACTACATTTTCAAAATTACGAATTGCATTTTCTGATTCTCCCATCTCCTTATTAAGGTATCCAAGATAATAGCTCCAGATCCATTTTGAACTATTTCTTTTAATAGCCAGCCTATAACATTCAGCTGCTTTATCGTAGTAGGCACTTGAATGATATATCATGCCAAGGATGCCCAGATTATAAGCAGTCGGATTTATATGTGCTTTTCTTGAGGCAGTCGTTATCTGATTTGAAAGTGACTCCGTGATATTCTTTTGATCAGGTAAATCAGGGATCTTATTTCTGTACGGAAATTCAAGGATAGATTTCGAAAGTATCAGGAGCAGAAGCACTCCGGTAGAAAGTGAAACTATCTTCTTCTTTATAGGCATTATACTTCTGATATCGGATGCCAAATATACATATTATTCAAATGAAAAACCTGTAATGGAATAATATGATAAGAATTACAGATTTATCAGGATTATCTGAAATGAAAAGTGAATCTAGTTTGTGAAGAAGAATAACATTGACACAGCGGATGTAATTATAAACACAGCTACTGGTGCAGTTAAAAGAAAAACCTGTCCAGGAGTTAGTTTTTCACTTTGCCAGGTTCTGGTCAGGTTTCTCAGGCTGAGGAAAAGACCTGTTAATACTAATATTGCCTGAAGCCATGGTATAAGTCTTGGGACAAACTGGTGCCAGGGAATATTTGCAGTTCCCAGGAAATCCCACCCCCAGCCGAAGGGATCTGAAACAGATTGAATTATAAAAGTTACATTTACAAAAAGCATCGGGATGACAAACGCTATCCAGAGCATGAGACCTATTGGGAGAAGACTTCCCGATGAAGCGAGAAACACCTCCTTTATACTCACCCGGAGCCTTGATAATCTGACAGCGAATAATGAAAGCAGATAGATTATTCCCGGAATGATTGCCAGGGATAAAGTCCATACGATCAATGTGTATATACCAAAAAGATCCCAGTTCTTCTTGTCAAGGATGTTAACATAGTCACGAACAACCGGCCAGTGTCCTTCATATAGTATACTGTAAACGATGGCGAGAGTAAAGACTACAATAGTCCCCCATGCTTCGCTGTAGTTTCGATTTCTGAGTTCTGAACCGAAAGGTCTTTTGTACACAGCAACATTATTGAATGTACAGCTTCTTAAGCACTCAAAACAGAATCCGCAATCTGTGTTCTCCTTTATTTCGCCAACATTGAGACCATAGGGGCATGTCCATCCTTTTAAATTCCCCTGTTTACAATATTGCGCTTTGCAATCGTCGCAAACTTCCTGTGATTTGTTACGAAGAGCCAGAAAACTCATTCTTGAAAATGGCTCAAGGAATACGCTTACAGGACAGACATAACGGCAAAATGCTCTTAATTCCCAGAAGACAGCCATCACTGTGGGTATGACAATCAGCATGATCACTGTAAATCCGGATACCCTTGGATTGGCAACCATAGTGGTCGAAAATGTAGCAAGGATAAGGAATACAAATAGTTTAAACCAGCCATTCTGTAATCTCTCAGGCCATCTGCGGAAAAAGCCATAAAAATGGTTATTATATCCGTTTGTTTTACCGGCGACTGGATTGAAAAATGATTTCCGTTGAATCAGATCTCCGAAAAATGGCAGAGGACAGATTGTGCACCATATTCTCCCAAAAAATGGAGTCAGAATGGCGACAAGCAGAAAAAGCCAGACTGCCCACATCAGCAGAACTCCCAGGTTACGCCCTGACATCTTGGTACCAAGCAGGGATGTAAGGACAACTATATATATCATCATCATGGCAATAATGGTCAGCAGAGTCTGTGGCCATCTCGATGCAAACAATCTTTGGATTATACCCGATTTCTTAAACAGATCAGTATAATCCGAACGATCAGTATCATAAACTATTCGGCGTCTTTTACTGAAAATGCCTGTGATCCATAAAAAGATCATTCCTGCAAGACATCCAAAGCTGAAAAAAAGAAGGGTATTCGGCATTATTACCAGCTTGCCTGATTCAAAAGCATGCATCGGACCACACCATACATGGCATCTGTAGTTACTCCTGGCAACAAGATAATTCAAAATTCCAGGGTGTTCAGCAATAAAAGTAAGTTCGCTTGTAAGGTAAGAATCCTGCGTTGGGTCACTTGTCCTGAAGACTTCAACATTTTCACGCGAAGGACTTATTTTTGCGTCAATATCAAATTCTTCCAGATAAAATGAATGCCCAGTATCTTCAGTAGAAAATGTAAGTTTCAGAGTATCACCCCGGTTACATCTTATTACCGAAGGATCTTTACCATACCTGAAATTTTTGATATGAATGTACCTGGCAGTTGGTTCATCTTTAAAAAACTGGCAAACAAATGCCGATAGTAATCCTGGAATACAAATTATAAGAAAGTTGATTATGGATCTCTGGAATTTTTTCAAGGCAATCTTTCAAATCGGGATATTATCTTAACACAGAAAAAATGAGTTTTATATGCTGTTTAAGCCTTCAATTATAGTTATTATTTAGGAAGATAATGCTTTTCAAAATCAGTTTTTGTTATTTTTGCATCGAAAAATACAGATAGGCCCTTCAATATATAGTCTGTCTTTATATGATAGAAAAATTGAAAAGTACAAAGCATAAAAAAAGAATCATCAACTTTATCCCTTTTTTTATAATTCTTCTGGTTGTTGCGGGAATTCCGTTGCTCTTTCTTAATTACCAGGCAAAACGGAGCGGTTTGAGCCGGACAGAAGTTATCAATCGTTTGACAAACCGACTTGGGGATAAAGAAGATGATTCACCTTTTTCTGTTGAGGGACCGGAAGGGGAGAAGGTTGATTTTCTGCGACCTATGCAGATCGGTAATAGCTTCACTGATCCTCCTCTTATTTCGCACATACAGGCTGTGGATCTTGATAATGATAATCTGCTTGATGTACTTGTATGTGACGCAAAAGAGAATTGTATTTCCTGGATCCGGCAATTTCCTGCCGGGACCTATACGGAAAGAATCCTGGCCCGCGATATCATTGCACCTTCTCATATACAGGCAATTGATTTTGATCTTGACGGGGATAAAGATCTTATGGTTGGAGTATTAGGGATGCTGTTCCCCAATAATGATAAGATCGGATCGGTACTGATTCTGGAAAATAATGGTTCTTTTGAATTCAGCAAACATGTAATTGCAGAAAGAATAGCACGTGTATCGGATGTAAGAGCAGGAGACCTTGATAATGATGGTGATATGGATCTTGCAGTTGCCCAGTTTGGATATGATGACGGTGAGACCCGGTGGATCGAAAACCTTGGCGACTGGAAATTTAAAAACCATATTTTACAGAATCTGTCCGGTCCAATAAATGTTGAAATCCTTGATATTGACAGAGATAACGATATGGATATTCTTGCATTGGTAAGCCAGGAATGGGAAGAGATCTACTGTTACATCAATGACGGGAAGGGAAATTTCCAGGCAAAGCTTTTATTTGGGTCCAGCAACCAGGATTTTGGTTCCAGCATGCTCACTGTAAGTGATTTTGACAAAGATGGTGACGAGGATATATTGTACACTAACGGTGATGCATTTGATTATATTCCGCCACAGGGCCGTCCATGGCATGGTGTCAATATTCTTGAAAATGAAGGTAACCTGAGCTTTAAATTCCGGAGGCTCTGCTTTTTTACTGGAGCGACTTATGTGAAACCGGCGGACATTGATAATGATAATGATATAGATTTTTTCGCCGTTAGTACCTGGAACTTATGGGATGATCCCGGGTCGTACAGTTTGATATGGCTGGAGAATAAGAATAATCAGTTTATCAGACACAAGATTGCTAATAGTCCTACACATCTGCTCTGTTGTGAACCAGGCGATTTCAATAATGATGGACTTATGGATGTGGTAACATGCGGCATGCATACCTTTCCTCCCTATGACCGGATGGGTAGGATTACTCTATGGATCAACACAGGAGCATTATCGGCCAGATAATCTGACAAAATTATTTTAGGATAAATCCTGTCCTCTGAAGAATTGTTACTTTGTTTTGTTAAACCTTTGCGCCACTGCGCCGTTGTGCCTTTGCGCCATTGCACCGTTATTTAAATCATTCTGCCAATCTCTCCTTTTAAATAGTCAATTGCAGCCCGCGTAGGTTCCTTATCGAGTTCAATAATTGTTTCAAGAAGCTGCTTACTTAACTCCATGCCTGTTGCAGTCTGAGGCATTTTTTCAAATTCGCCATTAATGATTTTTATCGCATTGGATCTTGCATTCCTTACAACTTCCCAGGCCTGAGGACTCATGTAGATCTGCTGGGAAAGATTATGCTCAAATTCACTTCTTATTGTTGTAAGGAGAGATGAATGAAGTTGAGATGCTGTCATTCCCGGAGTGTTTATTCTTATTAGCATCGACTCGAGAGAGATCCTTTCAAGAAAAAGGACAATTCTTTCGTACGCCTGTAATCTGATAGGGATGACTGTCCTGCTGTTCTGAAGTATTAATTCCTGCTTCCTTTTATCCTGGTCGTTCTTTATCATGCCCCTCATAAGGAACAATGCCGTCAGAAGTACAAGCAATGCAGGAATTGTAATTTTTAGGATATCAGCCAGTGTTTCCATTTTAAATCAATTTATTAACAATATACAAACATAATTTTTTTATTTCTTATTTAGTACCTATTTCTGGTTTTCCCACCGATAAAGCAGATTGCTGCACTTCAACAAGGGTTAGCACCACTATCTTAGAATCTTGAACCTGCGAAAATCAGCCCGATCAACAGGAACCTGACTTAAAACAGATTTTGTTATTGATTTTTACTTTATAAATTTGGATCCGGTACTTTGGATTTTTAACACTTTAATATAAGTTATATGGAATACCTATCAGAGAGAATTAAATTATTATCAGCTTCTGCAACATTGGCTATGGCTCAAAAGAGCCGTGAACTGAAAGCTAAAGGATTGGATATCATTAGCCTGAGCTTGGGTGAACCTGACTTTAATACACCTGATTATATAAAGGATGCTGCCAAAAAAGCAATAGATAATAATTATTCAAAATACCCCCCGGTGTCCGGATATAACGATCTGAGGGAAGCGATATCGCGGAAATTCAAAGAGGAGAACGGAATAAACTACTCTCCTGAGCAAATTGTTGTTTCTACTGGGGGGAAACATTCTATCATAAATATCATCCTGTCAATTATAAATCCCGGAGATGAAGTGATCATACTGGCACCTTACTGGGTAAGTTATTATGACCAGATACTTCTGGCAGGAGGGAAGCCTGTTGTGATCGAAGCTACTATTGAAAATGATTTCAAAATTCTCCCTGAGCAGCTTGAGGTAGTAATTACCAGAAAGACAAAGCTTATCATTTTCAATTCTCCGTCGAACCCGACGGGCATGGTTTATACAAGAAAAGAAATGGAAGAGATTGCCAGGGTCATACAAAAACATGAAGGTTTATTTATTTTATCAGATGAGGTCTATGAGCATATAATCTTTAAAGGAGAACATATCAGTATGGCCTCTTTCGATTTTATTTACGACCGGGTTATAACTGTTAATGCTGTTTCTAAAGCCTATGCAATGACAGGATGGAGGATAGGTTATATCGGGGCTCCTTTATGGTTGGCAAAAGCCTGTGATAAGCTGCAGGGACAATTTACATCAGGAGCCTGTTCAATTGCACAGAGAGCGGCACTGGCAGCTCTTCAGGGACAAGACGACTCACGGAAAATGATGCGGGATGCATTTCTCCGGCGGCGCGATCTTATCTGCAAACTTCTTAAAGAGATAAAGGGACTGAAGGTGAGAATACCCCAGGGAGCGTTCTATGTGCTGCCTGATATAAGTCATTACTTAGGCAAATCAGACGGTGAAACCACAATAAGTACCGCTGATGATCTTGCATTATGGCTCCTCGATAAGGCACAGGTCGCGTTGGTGGGAGGTGATTCTTTCGGGGCGCCTGACTGCATCAGAATATCTTATGCCAATTCCGACGAGCTGCTTGTTGAGGCAGTAAAAAGGATTAAAGAGGCTCTTGGGAGATTGAAGTAGATTATTCATGGGCTCACGGTCTTTTTTAATTTTTGAACACTAAATTCAGCATGACCAGATCGATTTCAGTAATATTTAATATCTTTATTTTCTGAATTTATTTTACCTTTCATTAGTAGAAACTAAAATTCTAATTAAATGATTATTATTTATGCAATTCTTGCGATCATCGTTTTGTTGATCATGTGGGCTGTCTCTCTCTATAACAGGCTGGTGAAGCTTAAAAATAGCAGGGAGCAGGCTTTTGCTGATGTCGATGTCCAACTTAAGCAGAGACACGATATGATTCCTCAGCTTGTTGAAGCAGTCAGAGGATATATGCAGCATGAACGTGGTGTTCTGACTGAGGTAACCGAAGCCCGCGCAAATGCAATGAAGGCATCAACTATTAATGAAAAGATTGTTGCCGAGACCAGATTGTCGGGCGCTCTTGACGGCCTGAAAGTTGCTGTGGAAGCATATCCGGATCTGAAAGCAAGCCAGAATTTCCTTGATCTGCAGAATGAGATCTCAGATATTGAAAACAAAATAGCTGCAGCCCGCAGATTTTTCAACTCAGCAACAAAGGAACTCAACGTTGCAACAGAACTTTTCCCTTCAAATATTGTTGCCACACTGTTTAACTTCAAACGCGAACCGATGTTTGAACTCGGAGAAGAACGTGCTGCAGTTGAAGTACCTCCACAGATCAAGTTCTGAATAAGATGAAGTATTTTGGCCTTCAAAGCCAGATCAGGAAGAATAATACAAATTCAGTATTGATATTGCTGATGTTCCCTGTTGTCTTTTTCGGATTAACATGGCTATTTTTCCTTTTAACATCATTTGGGGAGTCTAAGTATCTCGCTGAGAGCCAGGAACAGCTCAATCTGCTTCCACTGGTCAATAATCGGTTTCTGCAAACAATACCGTGGGTATCTTTAGGCGTAATAATCTGGTTTTCAGTTGCATGGTTTTCTCATAGCGCTATGATTAAATCAGCTACTTCTTCAAAAACTCTTGCAAGACAGGAGAATAAAAGAGTATACAACCTTGTGGAAAATCTATGCATTTCTGCCGGTATGACAATGCCTCAGGTAAACATTATTGAAGATGATTCATTGAATGCTTTTGCAAGCGGGCTGAATCCTAAAACATATACTGTATCATTATCACGAGGGATTATTGATAAACTTGACGACAGGGAGTTGGAAGCAGTGATTGCACACGAGCTGACTCATATCAGAAACCGCGATGTGAGACTTCTCATTATTTCGATTGTATTTGTCGGGATATTTGCTTTCATTTCAGAGACTATCTTCAGATCTGTACGTCTCGGGGGCTTATCACGGGGAAAGAAAGACAGTGGAGGAGGAGCTGTAATAATTGCACTTCTGCTGGCCGCATTGGGCTATCTGATTGCTTCATTATTCAGGTTTGCTCTTTCCAGAAAACGTGAATATCTTGCTGATGCGGGTTCAGCGGAACTTACAAGGAATCCCCTTGCACTGGCTTCAGCCCTGAGAAAAATATCTTATGATCCAACAATTGAAGCTGTAAAAAGAAATGATGTTGCCCAGATGTTCATTGAGAATCCACAGACAGAATTGAAAAATTCTTCGATATCATTTTCAACTTTGTTCGCGACACATCCTCCTATTGCTAAAAGGATAGAGATACTGGAGAAGTTTTAAAGGCGCAAAGGCACAAGGGCACAAGAGCCCAAAGGTGTAACACGGTGAGGAGGGAGGGAGAGAAAAGGTTTTCAGAGTTTTAGCTGTTATTTCTAGTTTGAATTCGATCGTTGATTATTTTCAGGAGAGTATTCTTTTGGTTTCTTTTTGAATAGCTTCTTTTCTTCTCCTTTTAATAATCTTCCGATATTTTTTTTGTGTGTGATCAGCAATGCAATTGCAACAAAGACTGAAAATACCCTGAAAATTAACGATGGTGTATCAAACAGGGTAAACAATAATACTGGGAATGCTATTCCTGCGCTCATTGAGGAGACAGAGACAATTCCTGTCAGCAGGAAAACTACAAGAAAAACCCCCAGACACGCGAGTGTAAGTTCAGGATAGATCGCCAGAAGTACGCCAAACATTGTGGCAACACCTTTACCTCCCCTGAAACCTGCGAAAACGGGAAAAATATGTCCGATTATAGCTACCAGACCAGTAACTATCTGGATATTAACTAAGAGCGCACTGTCTTTAGCTGCAAGATCAAAAAATACCGGCAACATTGTAGCAGTCCATCCTTTGGCCATATCAAACATCAAAACAGGAACTCCTGTTTTCCAGCCCAGAACCCTTATAACGTTTGTCGCCCCGGCATTACCGCTTCCATGCTCGCGGACATCAGTGCCATGGAAGATCTTCCCTGCCCATACTGCTGAGGGAATTGATCCTGATAAATATGCCAGCAGGATAACTGGTATCAAAAGCAATATGTTCATCTTTTAATCATTTTGGATGTAAATATAATCCAATTCAAAAAAATGAAGTATTAACAAAGGGTTGGGAGCTTTCTTCAGGTCTTACATAGGATTGGTTAAGGTTTATAAAAGTATTATTAAGGGTAGCCATGAAAGAATGAGCGTAGTTTTTAACAACGCTCATTCTTGTTGTAATGCAATATCATTTTGCTGTTAATTCGAAGCGGACAGTTTATCTATGCTTTTTTCAGGCGGGTGGTAAGTCCTTCCAGTTGTTTCTTCAATTCTGAAGGAAGCCTGTTGCCGAATACTGCATAATGATTGATAATTAATTCCAGTTCTGTCATCCATTCAGTCTTATCCACCTTTATAAGGTCACTGATATGATTTGCAACTTTATCTAATCCGGTTATGTCAATGCTTCCTGTCTTAGGTACATTTCCGATAGGTGTTTCGACTGCAATTTCAGCACCTTCGGTACGTTCGAATATCCATTTGAGCACCCTTATATTATCTCCGTATCCGGGCCAGAGGTACTTACCTTCAGGATCTTTACGGAACCAGTTTACATTGAATATTTTTGGTAGTTTGTTTTTATCCGGGGCATTTTCCCCGATTTTTATCCAATGACCAAAATAGTCCCCCATATGATATCCGCAGAAAGGTAACATTGCAAAAGGATCCCGTCGGACTCCTGCTTTAAGTCCTATTGCAGCAGCAGTTACTTCGGAACCTGCTATTGATCCTATAAAAACCCCGTGATTCCAGCTGAATGCCTCGTAAACAAGTGGCAGAGTGTCGGGGCGGCGCCCTCCGAAAAGTATTGCCGAAATTGGCACTCCTGCCGGATTTTCCCAATCACTGTCAATTACCGGACACTGTTTCGCAGGAGCCGTAAACCTGGCGTTTGGGTGGGCTGCCGGTTTACCTGATGCTGTGTCATATTTTTCGTTGGTCCATGTAATTGTGCCGGCAGGAATATCATGACCGATCCCTTCCCACCAGATATCGCCTTCGGGAGTAAGTCCGGTATTAGTAAAAAATGTATTTTCCTTGCAGGAAAGCATTGCATTTGGATTGGTTGTCATGGAAGTGTATGGGGCAACCCCGAAAAAACCATATTCAGGATTGATTGCATTTAACCGTCCGTCAGCACCAAATTTCATCCAGGCAATATCATCACCCACACATTCGACTTTCCAGCCCGGAATAGTCGGTATCAACATTGCCAGATTCGTTTTGCCGCATGCGCTCGGGAAAGCAGCTGCAAAATACTTCTTTTTTCCCTGTGGGTTCGTAATTCCCATTATCAGCATATGTTCAGCCAGCCATCCCTCTCTTTTTGCCATGTTAGAAGCAATACGTAATGCAAAACATTTCTTACCAAGGAGAGCGTTACCCCCATAACCGCTTCCATATGACCATATCTCATTTGTCTCCGGGAAATGGGTGATATACTTACTTTCAATTGGTGCACATGGCCAACTCTTGTCGGTCTCTCCCGGCTTAAGAGGTGATCCCACTGAATGTATGCATGGTACAAAATCGTCATTACCCAGAATGTCAAGTACAGCTTTGCCCATTCTGGTCATAATACGCATATTAACAACCACATACGGAGAATCTGTAATTTGAATTCCAATGTGTGCAATTTTTGAACCCAGCGGACCCATGCTGAAAGGAATTATATACATGGTACGACCTTTCATGCATCCATTATATAATGAGCGAAGGATTTTTTTCATTTCCCCGGGGTCGTTCCAGTTATTTGTAGGGCCCGCATCTTCCTGTTTTTCGGAACAGATAAATGTACGGTTCTCCACACGGGCAACGTCACTTGGATCGCTTTGAAAATAATAAGATCCCGGCCGTATTTTATCATTTAGCTTAACGGCTGCTCCGCTATTGACCATTTTATCAAGCAAAGTCTGGTTTTCCTTTTCGGAACCATCGCACCAATGGACTGATTCAGGCTGACAAAGATCAGCCCACTCCTTTACCCAGCTGTCTAGTTTTTTGTTACTTCCCATTTTCATCTTTTAAAAGTTCATACAAATTATATCCTGACAAAGAACTCAAATATAGGAATTCATTCTATAAAAGAAGCTGTAAACTGATAAATGTCATAGTGATTTATTAACAATTTGCCTATATTTACTAAAATATGTTAATTATTTGAATGTATAATTTACAAATTATATACAAACAGCAGGAAAAAACTTAAAGAAATAGAAATTGCATTATTAGGTTATTTAAATTAGTAGGGGCGTTGCATGCAACGCCCCTGTCTACATTAATTAATATTTATTAAATTTCATTTTCCGAATTTGATTGAAGCCTGTGCAGCTGCGAGCCTTGCAATAGGAACTCTGAATGGTGAACAGCTTACATATGTAAGTCCTGTTTTAAAACAGAATTCAACAGAAGCAGGATCGCCACCCTGTTCACCGCATATACCTATTTTAAGGTTAGGTTTGGTTAACCGGCCTTTCTGAACAGACATTGTGATGAGTTGTCCCACGCCATCAATATCAATTGTCTGGAAGGGATCGGCAGAGAGCATCTTCTTGTCAAGATAATCGTTCATGAATCCTCCAATATCATCGCGGCTGAAACCGAACGTCATCTGTGAGAGGTCGTTTGTTCCGAAAGAGAAAAACTCAGCATTTTTCGCCATCCGGTCAGCCAGAAGAGCAGCCCTGGGAATCTCGATCATCGTTCCGTATTTATACTCTATACTATTGACATTGAACTTTTTACATACTTCCTGATATACTTTGTCGACAACTTTCTTTGTTTCATCAAGTTCAGAAACATCGCATGTTACCGGAACCATTAATTCCGGTAATGGTTTTTTACCTTCCTTAACGAGCTCCATAGTTGCTTCGAACATAGCCCTGACCTGCATTTCAGTTACTTCAGGATAAGTTATACCCAGACGGACACCGCGGTGACCCATCATTGGGTTAGATTCATGCAAGGCTTCACCACGTTTTTCTATCTCTTCCCTCTTTATACCCAGTGCATTTGCAAGTTCCTGCTGCTTCTCTGCACCCTGGGGTACAAACTCGTGAAGCGGGGGATCAAGTAACCTGAAGGTAACAGGTAAGTTATCCATTGCCTCAAGTGTTGCCTTCATATCTTTCTTAACAAATGATGAAAGTTCATCGAGAGCTTTACGGCGCTCTGATTCATTTGCACTAAGGATCATTTTGCGAAGAAGGAATAATGGTTGTTCAGATCCTTTTCCATAGAACATATGCTCAGTACGGAAGAGTCCTATCCCTTCAGCTCCGAAATCGCGCGCAATTTTTGCATCAGCAGGATTGTCAGCATTGGTACGGACACCCATTTTACGGAATTTATCGACGATGCTCATGAATTCCTTGAATCTTGGATTTTCAGTTGCGTCCATAAGGGCTATAGCTCCTGAGTAAACATTCCCTTTTGTCCCGTTTAGTGTAAGCAGATCACCTTCTTTAATGACAATATTTGATCCGCTAATCTTTGCGGTTTTAGCTGTTGAATCCACATGGAGTGCACCGGCACCAACAATACAACATTTGCCCCAGCCGCGGGCGACAAGTGCAGCGTGTGAAGTCATTCCACCTCGTGCAGTAAGAATACCCTCTGCAGCACGCATTCCCTCAACGTCCTCAGGATTGGTCTCTTCGCGGAGAAGAATAACTTTTTCACCTTTACGGAACCATGCTACAGCATCTTCAGCGGTGAAAACAACTTTTCCAACAGCAGCTCCCGGCCCTGCCGGCAGTCCTTTTACAATTGGTTTTACTTTCATTTCTGCTTCAGGATTACAAATCGGGTGAAGAAGTTCATCAAGCTGAGCCGGATCAACACGCATAACGGCAGTTTTTTCATCAATAAGCTTCTCATGAAGCATATCCATTGCCATATTCAGTGCAGCAGTACCTGTTCTTTTTCCTGCACGGCACTGAAGCATATAAAGAACACCCTCCTGGATAGTGAATTCAATATCGAGCATATCGTGAAATGATTTTTCAAGGATATTTCTGATATCGCATAACTCTTTGTATGTCTTTGACATAGCATCCTGCATACTTGACAGATGCTTATTCTGCTCATTTTTTGTTTCGTTATTAAGCGGGCTCGGAGTCCGGATACCGGCTACAACATCTTCTCCCTGTGCATTGACAAGCCATTCACCATAGAACAGGTTCTCACCGGTGGCAGGATTACGCGTGAATGCAACACCTGTGGCGGATGTCTCACCCATATTCCCGAATACCATTGCCTGAACGTTAACAGCTGTGCCCCACTCATCAGGAATACCCTCAATACGTCTGTATGAAACAGCTTTTTTCCCATTCCAGCTCTTGAATACAGCTTTTATACTTCCTTCAAGCTGTTCTTTTGCATTGTCTGGGAAGGGTTTCCCCAACACATTTTTAATAATTTTCTTGAATTCTTCGGATAAAAACTTCAGTTCATCTGCCGGGATCTCGGTATCTGATTTATATCCTTTCTGCTTTTTAAATTCATTAAGTTTCTCATCGAGTTGCTTGCGTATACCTTTACCTTCACCAAGGTCAATGCCTTCAGCTTTTTCCATTACCACGTCGGCATACATCATTATTAACCTGCGGTAAGAATCCCAGACGAACCGTGGATTATTAGTCTTTTTCAGAAATCCCGGGATAGTATCCGAACAGAGACCGATATTCAAAACGGTGTCCATCATACCGGGCATAGACTTACGGGCACCTGAGCGGCACGATACGAGCAATGCATTTTCAGGATCACCGTACTTCATGTTCATAGTTTTTTCTGTCAGCTTCATTGCATCCCATACCTCAGGCATAAGGTCGGGATGAGGAGTAAGATTGTTCTCATAATACTCAGTACAAGCTTCAGTTGTAATAGTGAATCCGGCTGGTACCGGCAGGCCGAGCAGGCACATCTCTGCAAGGTTGGCTCCTTTTCCTCCGAGAAGGTTTTTCATTTCTGCTTTACCTTCAGCAGTTTTGTTTCCAAAGGAGTAAACTCTTTTTAATTTTGACATAATCTTTTAGTTTATAAATAATTAATTATTGATTTTTCGAAATAAGTGGCAAAGTTAATACAAAAATTGAATTATTGAAAACCGAAAAGTCTGTATTAAGCCCTGGGATGGAACATCAGTAAGGTATCGCGCAGAAAGCTTCGGTCTATATGAGTATATATTTCAGTAGTAAGTATCGATTCATGACCGAGCATTTCCTGTACAGCACGCAGATCAGCACCACCTTCTACAAGGTGGGTTGCAAAGGAATGCCTGAATGTATGAGGACTGATCTTTTTCCTGATGCCGGCATTTGCAGCAAGGTCCTTAATAATTTTAAAGATCATCGCCCTTGTAAGCTTCCTGCCTCTGCGGTTAAGAAAGACAATGTTCTGGTCATGAATTACCTTGAGACTGTTCCTGTCCGGTTTGTAATTGTCAATTTCCTTAAGCGCCTTGTTGCTTACAGGTACCAGCCTCTGTTTGTTCCCCTTTCCTGTCACTGTCACGAAGCCTTCACTATAATGAATATCAGTAATACGAAGATTGACCAGCTCCGACACACGTAAACCGCAACCGTAAAGGACTTCAATGATCGCTTTGTTTCTCTGACCTTCAGGTTTGCTCAGGTCAATCGCTGAGATCATTCTGTCTATTTCTAAAGTTGACAAAACTTCCGGCAGCTTGAGTCCTGTTTTTGGTGATTCAATAAGTGTTGCCGGATTCTCATTAATCTCCCCTTCAATCAGCAGGAACCTGAAGAAAGCCCTTATGCCTGAGACAGTTCTGGATTGTGTTCTTGCGTTCTTGTTGTTTCCGCTGAACCATACCAGGAAATCCTTTAGATCCTGGTAGGAGACCTGGAGAGGCATCCTCTCAGTATTGTTCTCGAGATAGTACCTTTCGAGCTTAAGGACATCGTCCGTATAGGCTTCAATACTGTTTTCAGACAGTGATTTTTCGAGCCTGAGGTACGTTTCAAAATCCTTTAATGCTTGTTTCCAGGTAAGACTCATGGGTTTTTAAAAGAAATTTCTTCCTCAAAGGTAACACAAAGGAATGCACCCATTAATTCGCATCGATAATTATTTTAGCTATTTTTACCTTTTTAAACTGAACCGATGGATAGTATGAAAATATGTCTTATCAATGGGCCAAATCTTAACCTGCTGGGAAAGAGAGAACCTGAAAAATACGGAAACAGATCTTTCGATGATTATTTTGCCGAATTAAAGACAAAATACCCTCAGATAAGTTTCCAATATTATCAGTCGAACATTGAAGGTGAAATTATCAATGAGATCCAGAAGAATGGTTTTTCTTCAAATGGAATTATTCTGAATGCCGGTGGTTACACACATACTTCAGTTGCAATTGCTGATGCTATTGCGTCAGTTAAAGCTCCTGTGATTGAGGTACATATTACTAATATCTCTGCGCGTGAGGATTTCCGGCAGACCAGTATGATCGCCCGCAGTTGTGCGGGATCAATTTCGGGTTTTGGACTGGACAGTTACAGGCTGGCAGTTGAAGCACTCATTAAGTTAACCGATAAAGTAAATTAATTGCTGATGGCCAGAAAGAGAACAAAGATAGTTGCTACAATATCAGATAAGAACTGTGCTCCTGCTTTTATAAGAGAACTGTATGAAGCAGGCATGGATGTTGTCAGGATCAACTCAGCACATCTGAACATTGAAGGGGCACTTCGTATTATTAATAATGTCCGTGAAGTATCCGATAAAATTGCTATCATGCTGGATACCAAAGGACCGGAGATCAGAACTACAATCTGCGATGCCCTGATAAAGATAAAAAAAGGTGCAACTTTCAGTATTAAAGGCGCTCCGGATGAAAAGACTGAAGGTGCAAGAATTAATGTAAGCCTTACGACTATAGCAGAAGAGGTACCGGCCGGCTCGATAGTAATGATCGACGACGGAGATATTGAATTAAAAGTCCTCAGGAAAGAAGATGATACACTTATCTGCAAAGCGCTGAACGATGGTGTTCTCGGATCGAGAAAAAGTGTTAACATTCCCGGAGAGAAAATAGATCTGCCTTCACTTACCGATAAAGACAGGGCTTTTATCAGAATGGCAGCTGAGAACAATATCGACTTCATTGCTCATTCTTTTGTAAGATCCAGACAGGATGCGCTTGATGTTCAGGCTGAAATTGATAAATACGGAAGTGAAATAAAGATCATTGCAAAAATTGAAAATGAGGAAGGGGTTGAGAATATAAGCGATATAATTGAGGTTGTTTATGGAATTATGGTAGCCAGAGGAGATCTTGCTATCGAAATACCTTATGAAAAAATTCCTCCTATACAAAGGATGATCATCTCCCGATGCATTTACTGCAGAAAACCTGTGATCGTTGCTACCCAGATGCTACATTCAATGATAGCAAATCCACGTCCGACAAGAGCAGAAGTAAGTGATATCGCCAATGCAATATATTCTCAGACGGATGCAATAATGCTCAGTGGCGAAACAGCAAACGGGAAGTATCCTGTTGAAGCTGTCAGGACAATGACAAAAGTTGCACTTGAGGTTGAAAGCAATAAGGAAAAATTTCTCGATACGCCTACACTGAATTTCATCGGAGAAATATCTGCATACCTGGCAAAAGTTGCAGTCAAAACATCAGTCAGAATTGCGGCAAAAGCTATCATAGCTGATACAACAGGAGGCAGAACAATAAGGGATATGGCTTCATTCAGGGGAATTAACCTTATTCTTGCACAATCCTACTCAGCCAGGACTATGAGGGAGCTTGCATTGTCATACGGAGTTTATGCAAGTTACCAGGAGAAAAGAAAATCAGTCGATGAGTTTATTCATATTGCACTGAAAAACCTGACCAGAAATCAGGATCTTAAAGGGGATGACATTGTTGTGGTGCTGGCAGGTAATTTCTCAGGTGGCGCAGGATTCTCTTTTATTGAAGTCGGAACAGTCCAGTACCTGAAGGATCGAGTAAGTATTAAAGAAGACCATTAATTGGTCTGATTTTTGCGGATTAAATATTGCCCGAAACTGAGATCAATGATTAAAATAATCCCTCTCTTCATATGGCTTATCTTTCATCCGGTCCATGTAACTATGACAAGCATAGATCAAGTCACTGGAACTGACTCTTTGAAGGTATTTATCAGGATGTACTATAATGATTTTTTACTTGATTATAAATTATCTGATGGTACAGAAAGTTCATTTGAAAATCCAGGATCAGATATGTTATTCCCTGCTGATCTCATGACAAATTATCTGAACGATAAGGTTAACATCTATATAAACAATAAACAGCTCAAAGGTAAGTTATTAGATCTGACACTGGCGGATAACGAAATAAGTATAAATCTGCTTTATAAATCGGAAAAAATACCAGAAAGTATTACTGTCAGAAATTTGATAATGACGCGATTATATGCTGATCAGGCAAATATGACAATTATTCGTATAGATGATTTTGAAGAGGGAGTTAAATTGACTCCTGATAAAACAGAACAAACATTCAGTTTGAAACAAATTCAGTCAGGGGGATAACACAATGAAGAGATTTTTAGCACTGGTACTTTTGTTACTTAATTTTTCTATTTTATCAGCCACTCATAACAGGGCGGGTGAAATAACTTACGTCCAGATTTCTGACCTTACATTTGAGATCACAATTACAACATTTACATATACCTTAAGCCTGGCCGACAGGCCTGAGCTGACTGTCGACTGGGGTGATAATTCAACCTCAGTGGCCCAGAGGAACGACAAGGTAAAACTTCCCAACTTCTACCAGAAAAATACCTATAAGACAAGGCATACATTCCCGGGTCCCGGAATTTATAAGATTGTGGTTCAGGATCCGAACAGAAATTATGGGGTTGTAAATATTCCGAATTCCGTTAACGTGGTATTTTCGATATCAACGATTCTGACTGTAAATCCTGCTATGGGATACAACGATACACCTGTCCTTCTTAACCCTCCATATGATAAAGCTGCCCTCGGATATATTTTTATTCATAATCCGGGAGCTTTTGATCCGGATGGAGACAGCATTTCATATAAGCTTACAGTCTGCACCCGTGAAGATGGCAAACCAATTCAAAACTATACGCTGCCTCCTGCAACAAACTATCTGATAGTAGATTCGATATCAGGGGACCTTATATGGAATACTCCTGCCGATACAGGTAAATATAATGTTGCGATGGAGATCCAGGAATGGAGGAATAAAAAGAAGATCGGGGTTGTGGTCCGGGATATGCAAATTGAAGTCTTCCAGACAAAGAACAAACCACCTGTAAACAGTGCTCTTTCTGACCGATGCGTGGAGGTTGGGAAAACTGTCAGTTTTATCGTTTCAGCAACTGATGCCAACAATGATTCAATCTCGCTCAGTGCAAAGTCAGGGGTGTTCACCTTAGCTCAATGCCCTGCTGCTTTTACCGGGATAGATTCTACGACCGGATTCTCTTCTTCCAGGTTTACATGGACTCCCTGTCATGAATCAGTCAGGAATCAACCTTATAATATAATTATTAAAGCTGATGATAATAATGCTGAACTCAGATTATCAGATATTGACAATATGAATATTAAGGTTCTCGGACCTTCACCCGTACTTGTAAATGCAATTCCGGAAGGGAAATTCATCAGACTGGTCTGGAACAATTATGGAACTTCAGCAATTGCAGGTTTTGCAATATACAGAAGGGAGGGGGCAACAACCTTCGTCCCCGATTCATGTACAGCAGGACTGCCGATCTCTACAGGATTTGTAAAAATAGGATATATTGATGGCAGCTCGAAAGTAACATATACTGACACGGATAACGGACAGGGGCTTCAGTTTGGGAAAGAATATACTTACAGGATCGTTGCAGTTTATCCGAACGGAACAGAAAGTAAAGCTTCAAATGAAATCACGTCAACACTGGTAGCCGGAATACCAGTCATCAGGAATGTGAGTGTAACCAATACCCACCCGGCAAACGGATCAATATATCTTGCCTGGAAAAAGCCAGACCGGCTTGACACAATTCCTGCTCCCGGTCCATACGAATATATTATTTACAGGGCAGAAGGAATAACAGGTACCAATTATGTAAAAATAAAATCTATCCCGACAGTCAATCTTAATGATACTGTATATACTGATACTCCGATCAGTACACAAACAAGTGGGTATATTTACAGAATCGAGCTGTGGAACAGAACTCCCGGTAACCAGTTTCAGATCGGTGAACAGCCCGGTTATGCTTCTTCAATGTTCCTTGCGATAAGTCCGGGTGACAAAAAGGCAAAGTTTGTAATAAACAGAAATGTCCCATGGATTAATAGCAGATATGATTTCTTCAGGCTGAATGAAAGCACAATGAAATATGATTCAGTCGGGACGACCAATCAGCTGACATTTACCGATGAAGGACTTGTTAACGGGAAGAATTATTGCTACTATGTAAGGTCAACAGGCGGGTATCTTGCCGATAAAATGCCAAAAAATCTTATCAACCTTTCACAGATTACCTGCATAACGCCTGTTGATAATGAACCACCATGTCGCTCCTGAAATTGATGTTACAAGCCAGTGCGACAGTCTTTATAATACCGTGAAATGGTTAATCAAAGATGCTGGTTGTTTTGAAGATATTTCAGGATATAAGGTTTACTATAAAATGACCTATGATGAAGAACTATCCCTGCTTACTACAATTAACAATAAGAATACTTTTTCCTACAGGCATTACCCGGGGGAAATAGTTGCGGGCTGCTACGCGGTTTCTGCAATTGATGCTCTCGGCAATGAGGGTGAAAAGTCGACAATGGTTTGTGTGGATTCCTGTAACTTTTATGAAATTCCAAATGTCTTTACTCCAAACGGAGATAACTTTAATGACAGATTGCTGGCTAAGACTTCAGGTCTCGTAGAGAAAATTAATTTTAAACTGTTCAACAGGAGTGGCCTGCTTATCTTCAGCACGACAGTACCTAAAATTGACTGGGATGGTACATATAAAGGGAAGATTGTTTCGCCCGGTGTTTATTTCTACCAATGTGATGTATTTGAACGTCGCATATCAGGATTAGAGGAATTTCATCTCTCAGGATTTATTCATGTCATTACAGTTAAAGGAGCCGAAGTGAAACAACAAGAAACTAAATGATTTCGAAAGCATATTAAGATGAAGAAAACGGAGATACTTTTTGCAGCTTTCTTACTATCAGGATTAATTCAGGGACAGCCTGTTCTGGACTATCTGCTGAGAGCAGAAGCTCTGACAAACGCAGGGAGACCCGATCAGGCTGTAGAGATGCTCTCTTCAGCAATAAAAGAGAATCAGAATGGCAGATTCTATTCTGCACGGGCTGAAGCAAATATGGTTAAAGGTGATTATTCAGCAGTTATTGCGGATTATAATATGGCCAATGAAATAGTTCACTTTTCCGGTGAATATGGTCTGTCAAGAGTTTATGCAATTAAGGGCGATGCGGCCACTTCTTTATATCATCTGGAGATCTGCATGAAATCACCATTCAGGAAGAGTGAAAAGGAGATTATGCTTGATCCTGCATTCAGCAAAATTGAAAATAGTCAATTATGGCGCCAGTTCTGGCAAAAATCATGGTACACAGATATTGAGACAAAGATTTCCGAAATTGAATTTTATGTCTCAGCGGGAAAGACACAGGACGCTGCGGCAATACTTTCAGAAATTGAAAAGAGCTATAATGAAAACGAAAATGTGAATTATGCAAGCGCTCTCATTAATTTGTCGGCCGGCAAGTACCCGGATGCAATAAAAGCCATTTTGAAATTGCTGGACTCTGATCCGGATAGTGAAAAATATTTAAGATTGCTTGCAAGGGCACAGACAGGTTCATCAAATTTTGCGGGTGCTTCGCTCACTTACACGAAATTAATCAATAATGAAGTGCTTGATGCTGAATTATTTATAAAAAGGGCTGAATGTTTCAGAAAGACAGGTGAGACAGTTAAGGCACTTGAAGATATTGAAAAGTATCTTTCCGTTTATCCGGATGATAAACCTGCTTTAAGCCTGGCAGGGAGGATACAATCAGCTACCGGAGATAATCTGAAAGCATTGCAATATTTCTCTGAGAACATCAGGATCCATCCTAATGATCCTGAGTGTTATAATGACCGGGCTAATACATATATGCTATCCAAATCTTATGACTGGGCAATTAAGGATTACAGTATGTCCCTTGACCTCAATCCTGCCAACTCAGAAGTCTGGCTCAATAAAGGAGTAGCCCTTCTTGGTACGGGTAATTCTGAAGATGCTTGCCACGATTTCAGGCAATCATTCGCTCTTGGCAATAAGAAAGCAACTGATTATGTAAGCAGGTACTGTATAAAATAGGTCTTCCTTTCCCTTAGCCCGACACCTAACGCCTGGCGCTAATCATCTTATATGTTTCCGGATTCTTTCGAAGAGATCGTGAGGCTTAAATGGTTTCAGGATATAGTCGTCAATATTCAATTTTTCGATCTTATCATGACTTTCCGACATTATAGCTGCAGTCAGGGCGACAATTGGTATATTTTTAATTCTTGGAATAAGTGAATCTCTTATAATCCTGGTAGCTTCAATGCCGTCCATAACCGGCATATGAAGATCCATGAGGACAAGGTCAAAATCTTCTTTTTCAATTTGTTCAATAGCAAGCTGTCCATTCTCTGCATGAGTGACAATTACTCCCCATCCGGTCAGGAACTTATTGGCGACGAAAAAGTTTATCTTATTATCCTCGGCAACCAGAATACGTTTACCCTCAAGTCCGACGTACGCTTCTGCTGTTTCTCCATCGGATTGCCGGGTGTCTTTATCGGATACTTCCAGGTTCAGGGTAAACGTGAATATCGATCCCTTACCAGGCTGGCTTTCTACCTTTATTGTACCACCCTGTAATTCTATAAGCTTTTTGCATATTGCCAGACCGAGTCCGGTTCCGCCAAAGCGTCTTGAAGTATCTGGTGAAGCCTGTGTAAAGCTCTCAAATATAACCGCATGTTTCTCTTTTGGGATCCCGATACCGGTATCATTAACTGAAAACTCAAGTTTCGATCTGTTTTCCACCCTTTCGATCTCTCTTATATTTACAGTTATCCCACCCTCATTTGTGAATTTAAGAGCATTTGAAAGAAGGTTGGACAGGATTTGATTAAGCCTGATCTGGTCGCCTATAACCCCTACAGGCAGGTTACCTTCTTTCTTAATATCAAAATCAAGATGTTTGGCTTTTGACCTGAATGAATATGATCTCATAATATCATCCAGAAAGTCATTAAGGTTGAACTGAGTCTGTTCAAAGACAATCTTACCCAATTCCATCTTGTTATAATCGAGTACATCATTGACAAGAGTAAGAAGATGGTTCCCGGAAAATCGCAGTGTCTTGATAAAATCCATCTGATCTTCGCGGGGATTACCCTGCAACAGAAGATTAGTTATCCCGATAACTTCGTTGAGGGGCGTTCTTATTTCATGACTCATTGTCGACATAAAGAGCTGTTTCGACTGAGCAGCCTCTTCAGCTTTCTGTCGGGCGGTTATCATATTGTCGAGCATTATTCTTCGCTGGATAGCCAATGCAATCTGGGTGGCTATGAAATCAAGTCCATAAAGATCGTCCCGGGAGAACTTGTTTTCATCGTCATAATCCTGAAGGCACATAACTCCTATGATGTTGCTGTCAACACGAAGAGGAACTCCCATCCATACTTTACAGGGAGTACCTACAAGCTCTATGTCGCCTGACTCTTCAAGCAATCTGAGATCACCCTCTTTTAAAAGTACCGATTTGTTGTTTTTGATTACGTAGCCCGTAATTGTTTTCCGGGCGGGTATTTCGTGGAAGTTGTCTTTTTCATCCGCAAAAAAAGGTAAAGAGATGGTGTCTGATGTCTTATCGTATAGTGCAATGAAAAAATTATTTGTATCCCATATTTTGCTTAGCTCCCTTACAATTGCCGGATAGATCTCCTTAATATCCATCTGCTTCAGAGCAGTTGAAGATATGTTATACAGCACTTCCTGAAGAAGCTGGCTTTTCTTTTCTGAGGTGATATCCCTGTAGATGCCAATATACGCGACTGTCTCATTATTAACAACAACCCCGGTTGCAACAAGCGAGACTTTTATTTTATTGCCGAACTTATCCTTTCTTATTGTTTGTATGATTTCTTTCTGATTCAGGGAAACAAGATTTGAAATTGTCATTGCTTCCTGCTTAAATTCATCCGGGACAACGAGTTCGTCAATGTTTTCATTTACAGCTTCCTCAAACTTATAACCGAACAGATTTGTAAATTCTTTATTGATCATAGTAATCCTGCTTCCCGTATCAGTAATGGCGATAGCTTCGGGAGTTGAATCAATAAGATGCTCCAGGAATGCTTTCTCTCTGATAATTTGAGCCTCTATGTGTCTGTGTTTGCTGACATCAGTTACAGTACCTCTATATCCGATTTTTTTACCTTCGTGAAATACAGGAAATGAATGAGTTACAATAGGAATTAAAGCACCATCTTTTCTTTTGACAAAATACTCATTGCTCGAAATTTCTTCTGGCGATTTTAAAGCCTGCAGATTCATCGTCATTTTTTCATGATATTCAGGGAATAAATCAGAAATATATAAGCCCTGATGTATCTTTTCCCACGTCATTCCAAAGAGATTCATTCCCAGTTTGTTCACAAACACTATTCTCCCGTTCAGATCAAGTTCATAGATCATCCCCGGCAGCATTTCTGCAAAAGTCCGGAAAAGCAACGATTGTCTTGAAATGTCATCATTGATCTTCTGTTGCTGTCCAGGTTCCCATGTAATTAAAATATTACCTGATGAGAGCGGGAATCCGATATAACATCCTTCGGAATCATCACAAAGAGACGATACTGATAATTTATATGACTCACCGGTATTGCTGATGTAATTCAGCAGCTCGACCAGCTTTTCATGCCTGGCCAGCTTAGTATCATTTATGCATCTCCCTATTACATCTTTCTTATCAACAGACTCAATCTGTTCAGCCTTACTGTTCAGGTCTAAAATATAGAACCTTTTATCATTGCCTAATGCGAAAAGAGCCAGGTAGTTGGTAACTGTCCTAAGTATCTCCTCCAGTCCTTTATTAGTTGTATCAGGTTTCCTGTTTGTCTCTTTATGATCCATCAAGCAGGCATTAACAATTTCTACTTAAAAATAACAAAAAATTATCTATCCTTAATATTTCATTAAGCTAAACTATAAATCCGGTATCAATTTTATTTTTTCTTTCTCCGGTTTATGTAATATTTGCAAAATCCGGTAAGCCCACACTGTTCACAGAGAGGATTTCTTGCCTTGCAGATATACCTCCCATGCAAGATCAGCCAGTGGTGTGCCTTGTGAATCAGTTCCACAGGTATATTCTTTGTCAGTTGATCCTCTGCATGTCTTGGAGTCCTTGCATTCCTGGTCAGACCTATTCTTTCGGATACCCTGAAAACATGAGTATCAACAGCCATAACAGGTTTATTATACACAACAGAGGCTATAACATTGGCTGTCTTTCTACCCACCCCCGGCAGTTTCTGGAGTAAAACCGGATCTGAAGGTACTTTTCCGTCAAATTCATCAATAAGCATTTTCGCCATCCCCAAAATATGTTTTGCTTTATTATTAGGGTATGAACATGATCTTATAAAATCAAGAATCTCAGATTGTTTTGCCTGTGCCATTGATTTTGCATCAGGGAACCTCTCCATCAATGCCGGGGTTATCAAATTAACTCTTTTATCGGTGCATTGAGCAGAGAGAATGACCGAGACGATCAACTCAAATGGGTCATTATAAACGAGTTCTGTCTCAGCTACCGGGCAGTTGATAATAAAATATCTGATAGTTAATTGGTATCTTTCTTTTAAAGTCATCGTGGTAACCCGGTTGAAGAACTGGTAAGGTAATAATTTTATCTTTGTATTTTATCGCAAATTATTGAAGAAATTCTGAATGCATTATTCCGGTAAATTCAAACTGGTTTTTCTTAACTTTAAAGTAAAATTCATTTGTCGATTTGGAAAAAATTGTTATTACAACATCAGATTCAGTTTCAGGTATCCTGGTTGGCGGGAGGTGGGAAGCTGTGGTGAAATTACTTCCTGAGAGCGGAGTAGTAATTATCACTGACAATAATGTTTTTAATATTTATGGCAGAGCGTTTCCGGATTTTCCGGTTTTCAAAATAAAACCGGGAGAGGATAGCAAGCAACTAAAAGTCATTGAGTCACTTGCACGAAAACTCCTGCAGGCAGGCGTTGACCGTTCTGGTTTTATTCTTGCCATCGGGGGAGGAGTAGTATGTGATATTGCAGGTTTTCTTGCTTCAGTATTCATGAGAGGCTTACGTTTCGGGTACGTTTCTACAAGCCTTCTTTCACAGGTTGATGCCAGTACTGGAGGAAAAAACGGAGTGAATCTCGGGGTTATTAAGAATGTCATCGGCAATTTCAGGCAGCCGGAGTTTGTAATCTGCGATACAACTATGCTCCGGACTCTTGATGAGGAGGAATACATTTCAGGTCTTGGTGAACTTATTAAAACCGGAATCATAGGAGATAAATCGATTATTGATATACTGGAAAATAATTATACCGGAATACTCAGGAGAGACAGAAACCTTCTTTCAAGCCTTGTGGCAAAAGCAGTGAAATATAAAGCAGCTATTGTAGCAAAGGATGAAAAAGAGTCAGGACCGAGAAGAGTACTTAACTTCGGACATACATTCGGACATGCAATAGAGCTTTCACTGGGAGTAAAGCACGGATTTGCCGTAGCATCAGGAATGGAGCTGGCCACATTATATTCCCTGGAAAAAGAACTTATTTCCAAGGTTGATTATAAACGCATATCAGAACTTCTGAAGAAATACAGATTATCAGGTGATGCAGATATTCCTGCTGAAAAAATTGAAGAATTTATTACTCATGATAAGAAGAAATCTGGTAGTGATCTGAACTTTGTTTTTATTAAAGGAATTGGGAAACCTGTTGTAAAAAAAGTGCCATTGGATGAAGTAACAGGTTTTTACAGGCGTTATAAAAAAGGAAATTAAGAGAGATATGAATTCAATTGGAGTGTTGTTCAGAGTATCTGTTTTCGGTGAATCACATGGTCCTGCAATAGGAGTAACCATAGATGGATGTCCGGCAGGAATTGCCATTCATTCTGCCGATTTCATGAAGGACCTTGTCAGGAGACAGAGCGGCGCAATAGGTACAACCAAACGTAAGGAACCTGATCAACCGGAGATCATAAGCGGAGTATTTGAGGGAAGCAGTACTGGTTCGCCAATAACTATTTTAACACGAAACCAGGATACGATCTCTTCTGATTATTCTGAATTCCTTGAAATTCCACGGCCCGGACATGCTGACTTCACAGCGAAAGTCAAATATTCAGGTTTTGCAGATATGCGTGGAAGCGGACATTTCTCTGGCAGGATAACCTGGGGACTTGTTACTGCCGGAGTTATAGCAAAAAAAGTTTGTGAAGGCTCAGAAATTTCAGCAAAGCTCATTTCTGCAGGCGGTTCAACTGATATTGAGGATGCAATAAGCAAGGCGGTTGCAGAAAATGATTCAATAGGAGGGATAATTGAATGTACAATCAAAAATCCTCCGATAGCTTTAGGTGAACCTTTTTTCTATTCTTTCGAGTCTGCTGTCAGCCAGATTATTTTTTCAATCCCGGCAATTAAAGGAATTGAATTCGGATCAGGTTTTGCAGCTGCAGCAATGAAAGGATCAGTCCATAATGATCCCTTTATTTCAGATAAAGGAAAAACAGCAACAAATAATGCCGGTGGTTTAAATGGCGGTATAACAAATGGTAATGATATTATTTTCAGGGTTGCAATAAAGCCAACTTCTTCGACCGGGGTAGAACAGACTACACTTAATTTCTCTACGGGGAAAATGCAAAAACTTCAGGTGCATGGACGACATGACACTTGCATTGCCTTGCGGATCCCTGTAATTGTTGAAGCCGTATCAGCTATCACTTTAGCTGACCTGTTGATGATCGACAGGGGAATTTATGGCACCAGGAAGTAATCTCGGGAATTATAACAAAGAGCAACTTCCATTTGCCAACTGCCAACTTCCCTATATCTGAGTCCAGAGTTATTAATCCTGTGCTTTTATTATGAGAGCTTTCCTGGTGGATTCAGTGATTCTGAAACGGTTGTCAATTCTTTCACCTATTATCCAAATAACTTGTCCTGCAGATTCCAGAACCATTATTTTTTCTTTTTCCAGCCTCGATAGTTTGCGGTCTGTCAGGTAATCGCTAAGTTTCTTTTTCCGGTTCATTCCAAGAGGATAGAAAAAATCACCCGGTTCCCACTTTCTTATTTGCATCGGGAATGTTATTTTCTGAAAGTCAATGCAGGCAGTTGAAACATCAGATGGTATGGGGAAACCGGATGGTAAATTTCTATTTATTGCAGATTTTATCAGAGGGACTTTTTTAAGATCCTGTATGGAATTTATTTTAATAACAGGATTCTGATGATCTGATATTTCCGAAATTATTATCTCATCCCTGTTTTTAATTATCCGGTGTGTCCTGGTGAAAATCTGTCCACCGGTCTTTCCCTTTATAATATTATAAAGATCATGTAATGTGCCATTGGTTATTCCAGAAGGACGGAATAATTCAAACAGCATTGTTTCATTATGGAGAAATTGTTGTATCCCGCTGATCTTTAGTTTTATATTGCCATATTGCTTCTTAAAAAGTTTTTCCCGGATCTCTTCAATGTACATTGTGACTATCTCATTTGTGCATCTTAAACGTTCTGCAGTGTCATTAAGGGCAATCTCAACGGAGGGGTTGATCTCTTTCAGTACAGGTAGAATAAGATGTCTGATCTTATTTCTCGTATATTTCGTTTCTGAATTCGATTTATCCTCTCTGTATACTATTTCATAATGAGTGCAATATTCTTCAATCAGTTGTCTTGTTGCGAAGAGCAAAGGTCTTATTATCCGATTGCTGGATGGTTTCATACCTGAAAGTCCCGCAATTCCCGTCCCTCTTGTAAGATTTATCAGGAGGGTCTCAATATTATCATTCAGGTTATGTGCAACTGCTACAGAATTGTACCCCTCCTTTTGTCTTGCTTCTTCAAAATATTCATATCTTAAATCCCTGGCAGCCATCTGGATAGAGATCCCCATCTTTTTTGAATATGCTTTTGTCCTGAATCTTTTAAAGAGAAAAGGAACATTATGATCTTTAGCCAGCTTTCTTACAGTTTCTTCATCCATGTCTGAATCGTTTCCACGAAGGCAGAAATTGCAGTGAATGATTCCAGCTTTAATGCCTGCCCTGAAAAAGAGATCAGCCATTACCATTGAGTCAATTCCTCCACTGACAGCTAATAATACGTTATCATTTATCGAGATCAGCCGGTTTTGTTCGATATACTTAAGGAAATCATTTAGCATAAAATCAACTTGTATTATCATCTGTAAAGCTGTATTGACGGAGGACCCGGGTCAAAACTGTCAGGTTTAAGTAATTGGTCTCCCGAGAAGGTAAGATGACTGATTTTTGAATTTGGAGGAAGATTCGGGAAGAAACCCAGCCTTATCTGGAAAGTGTTGAAAACCAGATTGTCATTTCTTATTCTTATTCCTGCACCGATACATGAGATAACTTCACCTTCACTGACGTACTGGTTAGTTCCGAAAAGGAAACCGAGGTCGGTATAGCCAAAAAATGCAAATTTGAAACCAAGGAAATCCAGAGGGCTGAAGAAAACAGATTCAAGGCTGAATGATAGTCTCTGGGCCCCACTGACCGAGTCATTTCTAAATCCGCTGAAACCATCTGCTTTTTTGATTGAAAGGTACTCATCTGAATATCTTGCAAATCCTCTCGTATAATCAACCCTGATGAAGTTCCTTATACGGTATCTGCCAAGGTAGACAAGGTTTGAAAAGAAATTTGTCCTTAAAAGAAATAAGCCCTGTTCAGTTTCTTTTTCATGAAAAAATGTTGATAATCCGGCTGAGGAATAGAAATATCCTAATCCATTGACTGAATGACCGGTCGAAAGACTGATCCCGGTGTAAATTCTCTGTTTGAACTCACTTATTTCTTTCCCTGCTGTAAAATTGAGTAATGCTCCATAGGGGATATCTTCTGTTCGTCCATAACCATATATGAGGTTTGTTTTGTAATATCTCTGTCTTGAAAAGGCTGCTGAAGCCAGGAACAATTTGTATTTCTGCAGATACTGATAAGAATCGGGCAGTATAAAAGGGTGATCGAAAACATTATTATTTGTATAACGGGCGCTGATAATTAATCTGGAAACGGTTTTCTTGTCGAGAAGGAATGACCGCGAAAACCAGTAGTCCCTTAAATTGTACCGCAGAGGTTGCGGCACATTCATCGTATCCAGATCTTCTGTTGTCAGCATCTCTCTTAATGATATTCCTCCTGCATACTTAGTTGTTGAGCTTACAAGTTTCCGTTCAATACTTATTCCGTATGTTTTTTCACCGAGTCCGTCAAAGTAGAACATATTCATGTTTATGAATAACCTTGCGATATTATTAATGTCGTATTTTATACCAAAACCGGGTGAATCAGGCAAATCCGGATCAAATGGTACCGTAAGGCTGAATTCATGACCTAATCCGAAAACATTTTTTTCAAATACCGAAAGAGATCCTTCCTTAATTGTTTTATACTCGAATGTGCCACCAAGAGAATAGACATCTTTTGTAATGACTACTATATCAACATCTTCCCTCGATACCGGAACTACAATAATTCTTGAGTCATCAATGTATGGCAACTGTCTGATTATACGCTCATTATCGCTGAGTATCAAAGATGAGACAGTATCTCCCTCAGAGAAAAGAAGATTTTTCCGGATAATAAAATCATTTGTATTCAGGTGGGTTTTGTTCAGCAGATTTTCAATTTTGTTTGGATCTGATGACAGAGGATTTTCTATAGATGACCCGAAGACATTAAGTCGACGGATCTCTATTTTCCTGATTTTTTTGCCTTCGAAAGGCAAATAATTAGTTTCACTCGATTCTGTTATTTTTTTTATGTATTGCGGTTTCCTTGGAACAATTACAAAATCGTATAACTTTTT
The DNA here is from genome assembly GCA_963843415.1 of uncultured Bacteroidota bacterium. Taxonomy (GTDB): domain Bacteria; phylum Bacteroidota; class Bacteroidia; order Bacteroidales; family VadinHA17; genus LD21. The sequence continues at coordinate 1,308,217 of CAWJKD010000002.1, read as the reverse complement.
TGTTATAAGGTGCTTTGAAGCTTTAATTTTCAACGAATCATAAAATACCAGACTATTTTTATACAATTCAGTGCTGGCTGGAATCAGGCTTCCAAGGCTATCTGCTTCAGGATTCTCATTATAGAACGGGATGTTATCAGGCAGGCTGAAAATTCTGGAGGGATGCGAAGAAATTACAGAATCGTTTAAGCTCCCATTTTGAGGGTACAGCAGGTTATTAACAGAAAGAAGCGCCAATAAAATCAATGGCCTTACTGATCTTCTGTATTTTAACTGCGTTCGCCACATCAGGTTTCATGAGCATTGCTTTCAAGAACATCATCTGAGTTGAACTGGAATCCCAGACGTTTGCCTGTTATAACTTTTGAGTGTTGTATTTTAGCTTCAGCCTGTCCCACAGTAGCAATTTTAACGGTATCATAAGGCGGAACAAGCAGATCGAATTCAAGGGCGTACTGGATGGCTGTTTCAATTATCACCTGAAGTGATTCCTTTGTTATCTCTTCATTTCCGTAATTGGTGAAAAGCATACCCATCTGTCTTTTCCCTTCGACGAAATATTGGTTCTCGTGGTTAATAAATATTCTGGCAATCAAATACCCCAGGTCATCCAGACGCGAATATTTAAATGAATCAAAAAGGAAGTTATAAATGTTAATTATACCTGAGTACGCATTATACTTATTTTTCTGAATGTATGCTGTTTTCCATGCCGGATGTTCTCTGTCGAATTGAAATATATTTGAATGCATGCTGAAGAACAGAATATCACCGGCAACCTTCATCTGAGCATCAAAAGTGCTCCTGTCAGCATATTCAAGCTTAATCCTCTGATCGATTCCCCCGAGGTTAGCATTAACATCTTTGGATAAGGTCCTGAGTATATCTTTAAGAACAGAGAAAGCGTTTAATGTATTGTCATATACCTTTTCTTTAAGGACAGATTTCTCTTTAAGAGTTTTAATTATCGTTTGTTTTTTTTCGTTCAGATCAGGCATGGCAAAGGATTGTTGAGATGGATTTAGGCAACTAATTTAGTAATAATTCATGAATTTCACATAAAAGGCTTCCATCACGGAATCCTGGAATTAATATTTTAGTATGATCTGGCAAAAAGGACACGTCTTTTTGAAGGTTTCCCGGAATATATACATTTCCCTTCCTCCTCAGGGCTGTCAAACGGGATACAACTGATAGTGGCTTTTGTTTCCTGCTTAATCTTTTCTTCAGTTTCCGTTGTCCCATCCCAATGGGCCATAATGAAACCTCCTTTGTTTTCCAGGATATCAACAAATTCATCCCACTTATCAATGAAGTAAGTATTTTCTTTCTTAAATTCCGAAGCTTTCCTGTACATATTCTTTTGGATATCATCGAGAAGCTCCGAAATATGAATTGTAATACGGTCGGCCGGAATGGTCTCCTTGACAAGTGTATCCCTCCGTGCAATTTCAGCTGTCCCGTTTTCAATATCCCTTGGACCTATTGCAATCCGGACCGGAACACCTTTAAGCTCATAATCTGAAAATTTCCATCCTGGTTTATTATTATCACGATCGTCATATTTGACTGAGATCCCTTTAGCCTCCAGTTCAGATTTGATTTTCTTAGCAACTTCGGAGATACCTGCAAGCTGTTGTTTCTCTTTATAAATAGGTATGATTACAACCTGGATTGGAGCAAGCCTGGGCGGCAAAACAAGTCCGTGGTTGTCTGAATGGGCCATGATGATGGCACCTATCATCCTGGTTGACAATCCCCATGAGGTTGCCCACACATAATCGAGTTTCCCTGTTTTATCAGTAAACTGAACATCAAAAGCTTTTGCAAAATTCTGGCCAAGGAAATGGCTGGTTCCAGCCTGAAGAGCTTTCCCATCCTGCATTAAAGCTTCGATCGAATAAGTGTCTATTGCACCTGCAAAGCGCTCATTTTCAGATTTATATCCTTTAATTACCGGCAGAGCCATGAAATTCTCCGCAAATTCAGCATATACACCAATCATTCTTTCTGTTTCTTCAACGGCTTCTTCCCTTGTTGCGTGAGCTGTGTGCCCTTCCTGCCAAAGAAATTCTGATGTTCTCAGAAAAAGACGGGTTCTCATTTCCCATCTGACGACATTTGCCCATTGATTGATCAGGATGGGCAGATCACGGTACGAATGTATCCAGTTTTTATATGAATTCCAGATAATAGTTTCTGAAGTTGGCCTGACAATAAGCTCTTCCTCCAGTTTTGCAGTGGGATCAACTATAAGACCCTTGCCTTCTTCATCTTTCTTAAGTCGATAATGGGTTACAACCGCACACTCTTTTGCAAACCCTTCAACATGTTTTGCCTCTCTGCTGAAGAACGATTTCGGTATGAAAATCGGGAAATAGGCATTAACATGGCCTGTTGCTTTAAACATCTTATCAAGCTGAGCCTGTATCTTTTCCCATATCGCATATCCATAGGGTTTGATAACCATGCATCCTCTGACAACTGAGTTTTCTGCCAGATCTGCCTTGATAACCAGATCATTATACCATTGCGCATAATTATCATCCCTGTTAGTTAAAAATTTTGCCATTTTTTGGTACACTATTTGATTTGAATTTATAAAGAAATTACGATAGCGTAAAAATAGATAAAAAGTTATCATTTAAAAAAATCAGGAGGTTCATCATGAAAGCAAAATTTTACATCGGAATATTATCAGCAATGATAATTTCAGCTTTACCTGTAAAAGCTCAATATGCTGATAGTCGCGATTTCAGAGGTGGTGAAGCCGGAATTGTAATAAATAACTATTACGACGATTACGACTATTACTACTCATCAAGGATAAACAGGTTTCACAAGTCATATACAGCTTTTGATTATTACTCTCCTGTATTCACAGATACTTATTGGTATACCTACCGGCCATTCTCTTGGGGTATAAGTATTTATGGAGGAAGCAGATTCGGATTCAGATACGCTGCCAATTATCCGGTCTATTACTCAACCTGGGGGTATAATGACTGGTATGATTACGGCTGGTATGATCCTTACTACGGAAGCTCCTATTACTACGGATACGACCCTTATTACTATAGCTGGTATTCACCGGTCATGATCAACATAAATATAGGTAGCTGGTGGCGACACAATCACATGTGGGGAAATAACTACTGGGGATGGAACCGGAACAATTATTACTGGCATAACAATTACAGACCCTATTATAATACATATAATTATCACAACAGCTATTATGCATCAGGATATTCATCGGGAGATTACGTTAACAGGGACAGATCACCAAATGTACAGGTGCGCAACGTACCTCAATACTCTGCCAGCAGGACTCAAAGAACAGCAAGTGCCTCAGTCAGTAGTCCTTCACCTTCAAGAAGAGCAACAGTTTCACAGAGCAGAAGTTCAGCATCTTCAAGGGTAGCAACGATGTCGCAAAGCAGGAGTTCATCTCCATCCAGAGGAGCAACAATGTCGCAAAGCAGGAGTTCATCTCCATCCAGAGGAGCAACAATATCGCAAAACAGGAGCTCATCTCCGTCAAGAGGAGCAACGATGTCACAGAGCAGGAGCTCATCTCCGTCAAGAGGAGCAACGATGTCACAGAGCAGGAGCTCATCTCCGTCAAGAGGAGCTACGATGTCACAGAACAGGAGCTCATCTCCGTCAAGAGGAGCAACGATGTCACAGAACAGGAGCTCATCTCCTTCAAGAGGAGCAACGATGTCACAGAGCAGGAGCTCATCATCCAGATCAGTTTCTAAATCTTCAGGGACGACATCAAGATCTTCTTCAAAGTCATCTGACTCTTCAACAGGAGGACGGAGAAGGTAACGAAAAGGTATAAATACTAATGAGGACATGTTACAGCATGTCCTTTTTTTTATTAATTTTGATTTATATGGATTTAAAGAAATCGCAAACCGGATCTCATTATTTGTTAAATTCAAAAAGATATATTTATTTGGTACAATATTTGTTCTTATTTATAAAACAAATTAGGAAATCAAACATGAAAGCAATTAATTACATATCAGTTCTGGCTCTCCTGGCAACAGTGTCCTGTACATCAAGTCTTTACACTGGTGTTGAATATGATGACCTATACTATCTGCCTTCAGATCAACCGGTAGTGGTAGCCCGGAATCCTGTAGACAGACAGATTGTTGAGGGTGATCTTAAATCAGCCGACTATTATGACAATATATATGCCAACGACACTCTTATGAGTGACGAGTATCTTGACGCAGTTGATTATGACGATGTTATAGCAAATCAAAACGGCGGAACCTCCATTTATAACTATTATGATAATTATTCATATGCCGGAAGACTTAACAGATTTTATGGCAACTATTTTAACCCTTACTGGAGAGATCCCTTCTATAATAGCTGGTATCCCTCACTAAGTTATGGTTTTGGTTCCCCATATTACTACGATCCGTTCTATTACGATCCTTTCTATTATGATTATGGATATGGTTATGGTTATGGTAACTATTATGGCGGTTATTACGGAGGCTATTATGGAAGCTATTACGGACGCTATGGCTTCAACCCCTTCTATTCATACTACTCACCATACTATGGATACGGGAACTGGGGTAATTCCAATATTGATGGTTACAACAATTCGGTAACCTATGGCAGAAGAGAAAGACAAAGCGCCTATTCAACCAGATGGAACAGCAGTGTCCCGACTTCAGCTTCAGCAAGAAGAGACGGCACCGTTTCAAGAGGGACAACTACCGGAACATCAATACGGTCATCTTCCGATGCAAGGAGAACAGTATCAAGTACACCTGGCAGACTGGACGCTGTTGGTACAACTACTGTCAGACCCGACCAGGAAGCTGTAAAAAGTACTGTGCCTGCTGAAAGAAGAACAACCACAAGAAGTTCCACTCCTACCTCGAGACCTGAATATAATAGTGTAAACCGTGATTATACACCAAGTTACAGTAATCCCAGGATGAATACAAGACCTTCTTATAACAACAGCAGGGTTAATTCAAATACAGGAACAAATTCAGGAAGACAAGGAGATAATTTCTCATCTTCAGGATCTAACGCAGGCAGGGTTGCACCTTCAGTATCTGCCGGGCAAACCAGATCGACTTCTTCCAACAGGAATTCCGGAACCTACTCAGCCCCTTCAAGACGAAGTGTTGAGAGTGGTTCAGGATTCTCATCAGGATCCGGAAGATCATCCTCATACAGCAGCGGCTCTTCTTCCAGAAGCAGCAGCAGCGGATATTCTTCAGGTTCTTCAAGCTCCTCAGGCTCTTCCAGCTCTTCCAGCTCTTCTTCAGGTTCCTCCAGATCATCCTCAGGAGGCTCCTCTTCAGGTGGAAGAAGGTAGTGTTATTAAAAATATTAATCTACAAAAACAGTTCATTCTTTTTATGGAGTGGTGGGATACTTTTAACAAAAGTTTAAAGTCATGAAAAAAATATACATAATATTAGCCGCAATGCTGTCGATAAGCACCTGGAGCTTCTCCCAGAATGTCGATGACGCTTTGAGATATTCACAGATATTTTATTACGGTACTTCGAGATTCACTTCAATGGGATCAGCATTCACCGCACTAGGCGGGGATATCTCAACTCTTAGCCAGAATCCTGCGGGGATTGGCATCTTCCGTTCTTCTGAGATCACAGTAACTCCCCAGTTGTTCTATATCAATACAAAATCAAATTTCAAAACAAACAGTGCCGAAGATTATATTTATGATTTTAATCTGCCTCAGGCCGGAGTTGTGATAAACCTCATAAATAAAAACTCTGAATCGGGACTTGTAACACTAAATGTCGGGTACTCTTTTAATAAGACCAACAACTTTAACCAGAGTATTTTAATTGAAGGGATTGGAGATAAAAGCTCTATGGCTGATTACTGGTCTGATATAAGCGAAAAATTCTACAGCGATGAACTTGAAAACAATGTTCCTGATGCTTACCTTGGCTGGGGAACATATGTCATAGATACCTTGCCAGGATATTATGACCTGTATGGAACTGTCTATTCAAATTATGGAGAAGATCCGGAATCAACATATGATCAAAGGATCAAACGTTTTATTTCGCATAAAGGTTACACAGGTGAACATGCTTTCTCCGTAGGAGGCAACTGGTCAAATAAATTGTATTTTGGAGCAACTGTCGGACTTACACGATTGAATTACGCTTATCATTATGAACACATAGAATCAACTGATTATGATCTGGCATCCAAATTTACCAGTTTTAACTACAGCTATTACTGCGATAACGTCGGAACAGGTTATACATTTAAATTAGGAGCAATTTACAAACCGATCGAGATTCTGCGAATTGGCTTTTCATTTCATTCACCTACCTTCTTCAAGATAAGCGAAACCATTTCAGATAATATATCATCCTACTTTAGTGATGTTACACTTCCTTATGAAGCTTCAAACAGTGCTCAGGGATTCGATTATGCTCTGACAACTCCGTTCAGAATAAGCCTGGGTGCTGCTCTGCAGGTTAAAAAAATTGCACTTTTGAGTGCTGAATATGAGTTTGTTGATTACAGAACTGCAAGGTTTTCGGAAACGGGAGATAATTATAATTACAGTTTAAAAAACCAGGAGATAAAAAACAGTCTGAAATCGGGAAACAATCTGCGCCTTGGAGCTGAAGTTCGATTAAACAAGATCTATCTGAGGGGTGGATACAGTTTATACGGCACAGCATGGAAAGAACAGGATCTGAATGATGAACTTGATTATGATGCTGTTTCTTTAGGAATCGGATTCAGAGAACAGAATGTCAGTCTTGATTTTGGATTTTCACGGTTAACAAATCCTGTAAACTATATCCTGTATGACTCTTATCTTGAAACAGCTATGTCCGATATGTCGGTAGCCAGAAATGTATTTAATGTTACTTTCGGATACAGATTCAATTACTAAATGCTTTGTTTGACTTCCTTGTAAGAGGCTGTTTCTCAGGATACAGCCTCTTCTTTTGTCTTGAAGTCCTCCTATCGTGTTTATTTGTTCAGAGATATTTAACAGCTTCAGGACCTGTATTAAATAAAAGGTCAACAATACTCAATCCGGGAACAAATCCCGTTGCGGGGTTGAAAACCTGGATGTATTTTCCGGGTTGATAGGAGGAAGGTTTCTTTGGATGTACATTGTACCTGAAATCGTTCTGTATTTCTCCGGCTGGTATAAATTCAGTTGTATAGGATATATCAATTTCGATTTTAAGAATTTTAATAATTACCTGTAGAAGTTCCATATTCAGGTCGAGAAGAAATTCATAGTTATTTTTTATCGGTTTTTCAATCAGATCAAAATAGTAAAGAGAAAAGGGAGATGAGTTATAGGATGATATCAGAGCACCCAGATGAACCTGCTGCCATCTCCTGGAATAATCGATCCTGATATCTTTAACCGGTTTCTTGTGAAGGCTTCCCAAAAGAACGGGTACCGTCAGCATCTGTATTCCGTTAGCTGAAAGAATATAGCAACGGTTCCGGTAGCTTTGTTTCAGGTAGTTTTCTTCTTTTTCAATGAAAGCATTACTAAAACCTGTAAGACTGGCAAAATATTCTACCGGAGGGAGAAAGGCTGTTGAAAGAAGAACAGAACCGGGCATAAGAAGAGGATCACTTCATTCTGTTAATCATGCTTGCTGAGAAACCTGCACCAAAACCATTATCAATATTTACGACAGTTACACCTGATGAACAGCTGGTAAGCATTGCAAGAAGAGCTGAGACCCCACCGAAATTAGCGCCATAACCTACACTCGTCGGAACTGCAATAACAGGCTTATCGACTAATCCACCAACGACACTTGCCAAAGCACCTTCCATACCGGCAATAACTATTATAACCCTGCTTTTTCTTATTTCGGGGAGTTTATCTACCAGTCTGTGTATTCCCGCAACACCTGCATCATATATCCTGACAACCTTGTTACCAAGCAGCTCTGCAGTTACAGCAGCCTCTTCAGCAACAGGTATATCAGATGTTCCTGCAGTGATCACGGCAATTGTGCTTTCAGGTACTTCTGATTTTTTCTTCTTTATTGAAATTATCCTTGCTTCTCTGAAAAAGATCGCTCCGGGATGTATCGAATTCACTTCCTCGAACATCTCCTGGTTTGCCCTGGTTCCGATAATATTATTCTCCTTTGAGATCATTACCCTGAATATTTCTCTTACCTGCTCAGGGGTTTTACCTGCACAGTACACTATTTCGGGATAGCCTGTTCTCATCTCACGATGGTGATCGATCCTGGCAAAACCCAGATCAGTGTATGGAAATGTTTTGAGCACTTCAACAGCTTCAGAAATGCTTTTCGTACCTTTTTTAACCTCTTTCAGAAGTTTTTCAGCTTCTTTTTCTGTCATTTTATTTTCAGTTCTGAATTCATACTACCGGTCCTGTAACCCTCCAGATCCAAAGATATATATCTGAATCCAATTTTCTTAAGATGAGCCACAATAAGTTCCCTCTCAGGATCAGTAATTATCTTTTCGATAAATCCCGGAAGACACTCTAATCTTGCAATATCATCGTGAACTCTTACCCTTGTACCAGGATATCCTTTTTCAAACAAAAGAGTCTCTGCATCCTCAATCATTTTAAGCACTTCTTCAGTAATCTCAGCTTCATAAGGTATCCGTGTGAGCAGGCAGGCCATTGCGGGTTTGTCCCAGATCGACAAACCTTCTTTTCTGGCCATTTCCCTGATATCGTTTTTTGTCATTCCGGCTTCAGCCAGTGGACTCCTGATTTCCAATTCCTTCAGAGCTTTAAGTCCCGGACGGTATTCCCCTTTATCATCGGCATTTGTCCCATCTGCTACAAACCGGTAGTTATTTTCTCTGGCAAAGGCAATAATTTTATCGAAGAGTATTTTTTTGCACAGATAGCATCTGTCAACCGGATTGTGTCTGATTATCTCCTGAAAAGGGACATCAATAATATTGTGAATTATCCCATGAGTGGATGCAAATTCTATTGCGTCATTTATTTCCCGTTTCGGAATGTATGGTGTACGAATCGTAACAGCGATTAGTTTTACATTCTTCAACATCTTTGCATGATAAACAAGATATGAGCTGTCAACTCCTCCTGAAAATGCCACTACCAACGTTTTGAGCTCATTTAAGATAGTATCAAGGCGATCTGTTTTATTTTCTGTCATATCTCTGGGTGTATGAAAAATGAATTCTAGCTAACCTAAACTGGGTAATTAATGTTTTATTATGGCTGCCACTATTTCATTATATACCTCTTTAACAGGTAATCCTTTTTCTACTGCAATTTTTCTGCAATCATCATATTCCGGTTTACAGGATACTTCTTTTTCTTTATAGAAGGAGCGTTTCACTGTAACTTCGCCATAAATAGTCTTAATAGTGTCAAATTTCCTTAACAGAGTATCTTTTCTGAATGGGAAAGTCCTGATGCCTACGGAAGTGGATTCAGTGAAAATTATCTCCTTAATAATGTCTGCATAACCGTACTCGCAGATTACATTAAGTATATTTCCCGGTCTGCCTTTTTTCATAATGATATTTGAAATGAATACATCTGAAGCCCCTGAGCTGAATAATTTTTCAGAAATATGTTCAAAAAACTCCGGATTCATATCATCAATATTACACTCTATCATCAGGGCATCATGACCTGGTGCGCTCTCTTCCACTTCACCAAGAAAGACTCTGAGCAGGTTAGGGATATCAGGGTGATCCTTCTGTCCAACGCCATAAGCAGTTTTTTCAATCTTAAACGCAGTTGATATTTTTATCTCTGTAACAAGTGCAGCCAGAATTGCAGCACCGGTGGGAGTGGTAGCTTCAAAGTCCACCCCTCCTTTTCTGACAGGCAATCCTTTTATAATCTCTACAGTCGCCGGTGCAGGAACAGGTAGTGTCCCATGATCACATTTTACAAATCCGCTTCCGAGTTCGACAGTCGATAAAGTAACCGTATCAATATTCAGAGCATTATAACAAACTGCTGCTCCAACAATATCAATGATTGAATCTATTGCACCTACCTCATGGAAATGGACTTCTTCGGGAGTTAGTCCATGGACAGAAGCCTCGGCTTCAGCTACATACCTGAATATCTTCCTGCTCAATTTTTTTGTTTTTATATCGAGGCCGGAGTCTTCTATTATCTTCTCAATATCAGAGAGATGCCTGTGGTGATGGGAATGGATTGTCTGCTTTACAGTCACTTTGGTGCCCGTTATTCCATGTCGCTGATCTTTTTCAACTTTTAATTCCCAACCTTTAAGATTGAGCTTATTCAACTCGTTGATCAGGAATGATTTATCTACTCCAAGATCTATCATCGCGCCAAGATTCATATCCCCACTTATGCCAGAGAAACAATCGTAATAGAGAATTTTCATATTTTATATGATAATTATACTGTTAGACAAACAAAACGGAATAATGTTGTAATATTTGGAAATTTTTTTCGAGTGCTAATATACAATATTAAGTTTGTCATAGTTAGGCTTATTTTTTACGGAATAACAAAAAAAAAACGTAATTTTCAGCACTTTTTAAATCCTTAATCAAAACAATTTATAATTGATATGAAAAGGAGGGACTTTCTTGTAAAATCAGCAGGAGCAGGTCTGGCGACCGGTGCTGCAATAAGCCTTGGAGGATATAATAAACTATGGGCAAACAGTACTCCGAATGCCAAATATGATATTGTCGCTATTATGGGAGGTAGCCCTGAAGCTATGTTCGATATTGGAATACAGGAACTTGGTGGAATTGGTGCTTTTGTTAAAAAAGGTCAGAAAGTACTCATCAAACCAAATATCGGCTGGGATGTAATTCCTGAGTATGGAGCCTGTACAAATCCTAAACTGGTTACAAGGGTTATTGAACATGTCTTCAAGGCTGGGGCAAAAGAAGTTTATGTATTCGATAATTCTGTTGATTACGGACCAAATTGTTACAAAAATTCGGGAATAGAAAGAGCAGCAAAACAGGCAGGCGCTAAAGTTGTTCCTGCCCATTCGGAACATTATTATCAACAAGTTGAAATACCTGGTGCAATTGTGTTGAAAACCGTCAAAGTGCACGAACTGTTGCTTGATACCGATGTCTTTATCAATCTACCGATACTGAAGGACCATGATACCACCCGGATGACCGGCTGTCTTAAAAATATGATGGGTGTTGTATGGGACAGAAGATGGTGGCACTCAAACAATCTCGACCAGTGCATTGCTGATTATGGCTTATTTGAAAAGAAACCCAGTTTGCATGTACTCGATTGTTTTAATGTTATGTTCAGGAATGGTCCGAGGGGTGTCTCGAAACAGGACGTGAGGCAGATGAAATCTCAGATCATAACAACCGACTGGGTAGCCGGAGATACTGCTGCCACAAGGATGCTGGGTGTTGAAACAGCAAAAATAGAACACATTCCACTTGCATATAAGATGGGTTTGGGAAATATGAATATTGATTCTCTGAATATTAAAAGGATCCAAATGTAGTATTTGATGAAGACACCCTTACTGAGAATATTCCGTATACTGTTTTCTGCCATTGTATTTATCTGTTTCTTCCTTGTTTTTGTTGATCTGAAGAATCTGATCCCGTCCAGATATATAAATGCCCTGATAAGCCTGCAGTTTATCCCTTCATTTATGAAGTTTTTTGATCTCAGGACTCTTTTATCAGCCGGTTTCATAGCAGTTCTCATACTTACTCTCTTAACAGGGAGAACTTATTGCTCATTTTTGTGTCCGCTTGGTATCGGACAGGATATATTCAGCAGGATAGGCGGGCGGATCAAAAAGAAATTCAGGAGATACGGATATAAGAAACCATTTACATTAATCAGATATGCTCTTCTTGTAATTACTCTGATTGTAACATTGATCTGGGGCGTCTATATGCTGACCCTCCTTGATCCTTACAGTATTTTTGGCAGGGTTATGACCTATTTCATAAAACCCGGAGCTATTATTATCAATAATTTAATAGGCGGGATCCTGTATAAATTTGATATATTTACTCTTGACCATATTACGATTAAAGGTTATAAACTACTTGTATATTCTATACCGGCAGCATTTTTTATTCTGATTGGTATACTTTCTTTAACAAAAGGGCGACTTTATTGTAATATGATATGCCCTGTAGGGACGCTTCTGGGACTCGTTTCAAAAATCTCACTCTTCAGGATTAAGTTTGACGAAAACAAGTGTACCCGTTGCGGAAGATGCTCTGTCGGTTGTAAGTCATCTTGTATAGATTTTCTGAAATATAACGTTGATGTAACACGTTGTGTTGATTGTTATAACTGTATTAAGATCTGTCCCGATAAGGCAATCTCTTATGGTTTGGTCAGACTTAAACACAAATCTCATGTGACAGATCCGGAAAAGCGTAAATTCGTAGCCGGTTCATTGATGCTGCTTTTAGGTCTTCCCAGGGTGCTGAAAGGACAGGATAATAAGACTCCGTCCCCTCAAAGAGAATCGACTGTTAAAGAGAATAAAACAAGCCCTGTCTGCCCTCCCGGAGGAACATCAATAGCTGATTTTCAGACTGATTGTACAGCCTGTTCTCTATGTATAACTATCTGCCCTACTGGTGTCTTGCAGCCTGCTTTACTGGAGTATGGTGTTACCGGGATCATGCAGCCTGTTATGAACTATCATAAAGGTTTTTGTATATATAACTGTAACAAATGCACTGAAGTATGCCCGACAAATGCCCTGCATCCTCTTGTCCTTGAAGCTAAGAAGCTGACACAGATCGGCCAGGTAAATTTTATTAAGGATAACTGCATTGTTAAAAATGAAAAAACTGCATGCGGGGCATGTTCCGAATCGTGCCCTACAAAAGCTGTATATATGATCCCTTATGAAGGGAATCTGAGGATTCCTGAAACTAATCCTGAAATCTGTATCGGATGCGGACAATGTGAATTCTCATGCCCGACTACTCCATTTAAAGCTATTTTCGTTGATGGAAAACCAATCCATACAGCTGCGAAAAGACCCTCCAGTGAAGAAGCTGAAAAAGAGATAATGACTGAATTCCCGTTCTGAATTTATCCCTGAACTAAATCTTTCCGATATCATGAAAACATGATATTTCTTTGCTTTGAGTCCTAATTATCACCTATTTTTGTTATATAATACTCACTTCTTACCTGACCGGTTATGAAACCATCGCATATCGAGCATATTGGAATTGCCGTGAAAAACCTTCAATCTGCAATAAAATTCTATGAGACAGTCTTTGGCCTGAAATGTTATAAAATTGAGGATGTTGCTGAACAGAAGGTCAGGACGGCATTCCTTAAAATTGGTCAGACTAAGATAGAGCTTCTTGAATCGACGGATACTGAAGGTCCTATTGGAAAATTCATTGAGAAAAGAGGAGAAGGAATTCACCATATTGCTTTTGCTGTTAATGACATTGAAAGTCAATTAAAACTTGCAGAGACCCATGGTATAAGGCTGGTAGATGCTTCACCAAGGAAAGGGGCTGAAGGATTTGATATTGCATTTATTCATCCGGCATCAACTTCAGGTGTGCTCATTGAACTCTGCGAGGATAAAAACGGTCAAACTTGAAATTAATCGGGCAGAAAATGAACAAGAAAATTACTACTGTTGGCAATTCAGGACCAAAAGTAAGGTCTGACTGTGAGATAACTCTGGAAATGAAAACAAAGGGAGGGATTGTAATCGATCTGATCTCGAGGGTAAAGTCTCTTTATGGTGAGTCTATAATTAATCTTTGTACTGAGGTATTAGCGTTCTTTAATATCCGTGATGCTATAGTCAGAATAAACGATTCCGGCGCTTTGCCTTTTGTAATTTCTGCCCGCCTTGAAGCTGCAGTCAAAAACCTGACAGATACCGATCTGGAGTTTCTTCCTGAAATGACAGACCAGAACAGATACTCTACAACTCCTGACAGATTCAGATTCTCAAGACTCTACATTCCAGGTGATACTCCAAGTATGATGATCAATGCAGGTCTGCATTCTGCTGACGGGATCATTCTTGACCTCGAAGATTCGGTTGCGCCTGGTAAAAAAGAAGAAGCGAGAATACTTGTAAGAAATGCTCTCAGGCAGATTGATTTCCGTGGTTCTGAACGAATGGTAAGAATAAATCAGGGGGAGACAGGACTGAAAGATCTCCAATACATTATACCTCATAATGTCAATCTCATCCTTTTGCCTAAATGTGAAACAAAGGATCAGATAAAAAGAGTTGAAAACGGAATTGATGAGATAAGTAAAAAGCTTAAAATAAAGAGAACGGTTTTCCTGATGCCCATCATAGAGTCCGCTTATGGGATAGAAAATTCATTTGAAATAGCCAGATCTTCAGAAAATATTGTTGCACTGGCTATTGGCCTTGAAGACTTTACTGCAAGTATTGGGGTTCCCAGAACAGATGAAGGTAATGAGTCATTTTTTGCAAGGGCAAGGCTGGTTAATGCTGCAAAAGCAGCTGGCATTCAACCAATTGACTCAGTATTTTCAAATGTTGACGACATGGATGCATTAAAGCGGAATGTCATGGCATCTAAAGCATTGGGTTTTGAAGGTATGGGTTGCATTCATCCCAGACAGGTGGCTGTAATAAACCAGGGATATGCACCGGATGAAGCAGAGATTGAAAAATCTAAGAAGATAGTCATAGCATTTGATGAAGCCCGTAAAAATGGACTTGGGGTGGTAGCACTCGGATCAAAGATGATTGATCCTCCTGTTGCGGCAAGAGCGCAAAAAATAATCGATCTGGCCATCAGACTTGGTAAATTGCAGCATAACTGGTTTGAAGCAAGCCCGTTAAGATAAATTCAACAGTTTATTGTACAACAAAATGACGATCAAAACTTTAATTAACGCAGCAGGCAGAAGGGTCCCTGTTGAAATTAACGGCCAGCCTGCAATACCTTACAAAGGAGTCGGGAAGCACAGACCCGAAGGCAGGAAATATTCACCCCCGATACCAACCTGTTCTGATTACCCTGATGACGGAAACAAAGTTGTGAAATCTCTTGAGGAGGCATTGCGTAAATGCGGACTCCGGGATGGGATGACCATTTCAACTCACCATCATTTAAGGGATGGGGATCTGATAAGTAATGAGATATTTAAGATTGCATCATCAATGAAGGTTAAAGATCTGGTTTGGTTCCCTTCAGCATCATTCCCATGCAACGATCCGATTATTAAATACCTTGAAAATGGTACAATCAACAGGATTGAAGGGAGTATGAACGGACCCCTTGGAAGATTTGTGTCTGAAGGAAAGATGAAAGGAACAGCTGTCCTTCGTTCACATGGGGGACGGGTTCAGGCAATTCAGGACGGGGAGGTAAAAATAGATATTGCAGTCCTTGTCGCACCTACGAGCGATTCTTTTGGAAATGCAAAAGGTACAGGCGGGAGATCCTCCTGTGGAGTTATTGGTTATGCCAAACCCGACAGCATGTACGCCACAAAGGTGGTTGTTGTGACCGATAATCTGGTTGAATTCCCCTGCTTCCCAATGGAGATCGAGGGGAATTATGTTGATTATGTTGTTGTTGTTGATAGAATAGGGATACCTGAAAAAATTGTATCAGGAACAACCCAGATAACAAAGAGTCCTGACAGGCTTCTGATAGCTGAAATGACATCATCATTTCTTGAAAAATCAGGGATCCTTAAAGATGGAGTAACAGTCCAGGCAGGCGCCGGAGGAACATCACTTGCTATAGCTGTATATGTTCACGAAGTACTTAAAAAGAAAAACTGGAAAGCAAAATTCGGATTCGGCGGGAGTACAAAATATATGGTTAAAATGCTGGAAGAAGGACAGATGGATTATATTCTTGATGCACAAGCATTTGACCTTGATGCAGTGAAGTCGATAGAAGAAAATCCGAACCATGTTCCATATCCGGTATTCAATGCTTATAATTATCATTCCAAGGGGAATCTGACCAGCATGATGGATATTATGATCCTTGGGGCAACCGAAATCGACCTGAATTTTAATGGTAACGTAGTAACACATTCTGATGGTGTTCTTTTGCACGGAATAGGAGGGTGGCAAAACTGTCTGCATGCCAGGAATGTAATATTACCTGTGCCTCTCTTCCGTGACAGGATACCGGTCATTGTTGATGAAGTGACCACTTTATGCGGCCCCGGTGAACTGATTGATGTAGTAATTACAGAACGGGGGATAGCTATAAATCCTCTTCGTAAAGATCTGATTAAGAGACTGATGTACAGTGGATTACCTCTCAGAACTATAAAAGAGCTGAAGGATGAAGCTGAGAGAATATGCGGAAAACCTCAGAAAGCTCAATTTGAGGATGAAATTGTTGCAGCTGTTAAATGGGTCGATGGAACAGTTATTGATGTGATCAGAAAAATCAAACTTAAATAATATCTGAAATGGAAAAGTACGAATGCAAGATCTGCGGCTATATTTATGATCCTTCAACAGGCGATCCTGATCATGGGATAGAACCTGGAATTCCTTTTAATGATCTTCCTGCCGATTATGAATGTCCCCTTTGTTATGCCGGTAAAGAGGAATTTGTTATCTGCGATTAGGCAGTATAATTAAAAAGGAGTCTCAGAAATCTTTCGGGGGTATGTTGCTGATTACATCAAGAAGCAGATCCCAGAACATCTGAGCTGTTCTGATCTCAATTTTTTCTTCGGGTGTGTGTGCCCCCCTTATTGTCGGTCCGAATGAGATCATATCGATCCCTTTGAACTTTTTGAAGATCAGTCCGCATTCCAATCCCGCATGAATTGCCCTGACTTCAGGATCTTTGCCAAACAGCTTCCTGTATGAGTTTCGGGTTATTTTAAGGATTTCTGAGTTCAGATTGGGCCTCCAGCCAGGATACCCCTCTGAATGCATTACATCGGCTCCGGCCAGTTTCAGACAGGACTCCACACTTGCAGCAACATCGTGCTTGGAAGATTCAATTGAACTTCGCTGCGTTGTTACGATAGTAATTGTATTGTTTTCAGTAAGTTTTACAGAAGCCAGATTTGTTGAAGTCTCAACAAGATCTACCATATCTTTCGACCATGCAACTGGCCCATGAGGGCAACAGGTTAACGAATTCAGCAGCCTGTTCTGGCTTTCCTTATCCATAACAAAAGCAGGTATATCAGTCTCTTTAACTGATATCTTCAGATCTTTTTCAAGATTACCAAACTCCTCAAGAAGGATTGTATGGAAACTTCTTATCCAGTTGATAACCTGATCAATATATGGTTTCTCCACAACAATTGTCGCAAATGCCTCACGAGGAATTGCATTTCTAAGATTGCCGCCATCGAAGTTGCTGAGAGATATATCGTAATTCTTTGAAAGATTCCAGAGAAATCTGTTCATTATTTTAACCGAATTTCCGTAACCTTTATGGATCTCATCACCTGAATGTCCACCATGAAGGCCTGTAACTGAGATATCCAGAGCCGCAGCATCTTTTTCAACATGAACAGGTGCATATTTCATCGTACCAACTGTATCCATGCCTCCTGCACATCCGATAAATAGAATCCCTTCATCTTCAGAGTCAAGATTAAGGAGTATCCTTCCGGTAAAAAAATCAGGTGTGAGGTTTGCTGCTCCAGTCATTCCGGTCTCTTCATCGACAGTAAACAAACATTCTATTTTACCAGCCATCAGGTTTTTATCAGCAAGGGTAGCAAGCTGAGATGCAATGCCTATTCCATCGTCAGCTCCAAGCGTTGTTCCCCTGGCAGTAACCCATTCACCTGAAATGACAGGAGTGATCGGATCGTTAAACCAGTTGTGAGGATGATCAGCATTCTTTTCTCCGACCATGTCCATGTGACTTTGAAGTACAAGTGTCTTCCTGTTCTCCCAACCTGGCGAAGATGGTCTGATTATCAATATATTACCGATGTTATCCTCTTTCGATTCGAGATTATTTTCACGTGCAAAACTGATCAGATACTCTCTTATTTTTGCCTCATTCTTTGATAATCTGGGAATACTGCAGATCTCTTCAAAATAAATCCAGACCGGTAAAGGTTTCAATGCCGAAAAAACACTCATTTTTTCTCTTAAATGGTCATAAAACAATGGTCAAAGTTATCACTTTTTTATTGCAGAGCTGAGATTGGCAATAAATTATCGCTCTTCAGGTAACGGTAATTTTGATTAATTTTACTCCTGACTTTAATCTATTTTATTATGGCAAAATGGAAAATAGTTGCACTGCCTGGTGATGGTATCGGGTCAATAGTACTTAAACAGGCTGTAAGGGTTCTGGATGCAGCCGGATTTGATGCTGAATATATTTATGGAGATATCGGATGGGATTTCTGGCGGAAAGAAGGAAATCCTCTGCCGGAAAGGACTCTGGCCCTTATTGAGAAATATAAAATTGCTCTTTTCGGAGCCATAACTTCAAAGCCCAATGAGGAAGCTAAAGCAGAGCTCGATATATCTCTGCAGGGTAAAGGATTTACCTATTCAAGTCCGATCGTTGGATTACGGCAACATTTCAATCTTGATATATGTGTCCGTCCGTGCAAATCATATAAAGGAAATCCTCTGAATTTTATCAGAAAGGGGAGGGGTAACATTATTGAGGAACCACTTGTTGATGTTGTGATTTTCAGACAAAACACAGAGTGCCTCTACTCGGGAGTCGAATGGACCAATCCACCTGAAAATGTTTATCATGCATTCCTGACTCATCCGAAGTTCAGGAAAAATTTTAGTAATGTACCTGTTGAAGAGCTCTCAATTTCGGCAAGGATCTTCACTAAAAAAGCTACTGAAAGGATACTGACAGCTGCCTTTGAACATGCGAAAAAATATGATTATAAATCGGTTACTGTATGTGAAAAGCCGAATGTTATAAGAGAAACCTCGGGTCTGATGTGGAAACTGGCAAAGGAAATACAGAAAAACAGCTATCCTGAGATCAAACTTCTCAATACAAACATAGATGCCCAGATGATGTGGCTGACCAAAAATCCTGAAGATTATGAAGTTATTGTCGCCGGCAATATGTTTGGTGATATTGCATCCGACGGTTTTGCAGGATTAATTGGCGGATTGGGATTCGCCTGCAGCGCCCAGTTCTCATCTGATGGAATTGCCGTTTTCGAACCTACACATGGTTCTGCTCCTAAATATGCCGGCTATGAGGTGTCGATAGTCAATCCGGTCGCGATGATCGAATCGGCATGTATGATGCTGGATTACCTGGGGGAAAAAAGCATATATAATTCAATCCGCAAAGCAATTGCCGAAGTGATCAGTGAGGGGAAGGTAAAGACTTACGACATGATGAAAATGCAGGGGAAACCTGAAGTTCTTCAAAATGGAGCAGCCTCCACAGTACAGATGACAGATGCTATCATTGAAAAACTTAACAAATAGGTTAATATAATGACAGAGAAAGTTAAGAAGTTGTGGCCTGAGCTTGAATGGATCAAAGATCCCGTTCTCAGGGAAAAAACTGCAAAGACATGGGAGCTTGCTCTTGAAAAAAGTGTTCTCGATGCAGAAGATCTCGGGAAGATACCCTTTACACTACTTTGCGGACCAGACCTGAAGGTCAGTTTTATGGAACATAAGCGATGCGTTGTTCATATTTCGAAGCAGTGCGGTGAGAGCATGAACAGGTTCTTTGGGGAAAATCTTCCGGTTGATATGGATGTAGTAATTGCAGGCGCGATTCTCGCAGATGTAGGTAAACTACTTGAATATGAGCTTGATAAAGATGGGAAAGCGATCCAGGGAAAATATGGGCACTATCTGAGACATCCTTTTTCAGGTGTCTCCCTGGCAGAAGAATGCGGTGTTCCTCCGGAGGTATGTCATATAATTGCAGCTCATGCGGATGAAGGAGATCTTGTAAAAAGAACTACCGAAGCATATATCGTTCATCATGCCGATTTTATGACATTCCTGCCTTTTAAGAACAGATAGGAATTCTTAATTAACCAAGCTTCATTTTCTCGACTTCTTCGATATTCCTTTCATTTGTAACTGCCTTGGCTTCAGGTGTATAAAGGAAGTCAATAAGATCCTGATACTTATCCATGACCTTACCTCTTACAATTTTCATAGTTGAATTCATGAGCCCGTTTTCTTCGGCAAAACCTTCTTCAAGAATTCCGATCGCCACGGGCAGCCATCTTTGCGGGAACAACTTTCCGTATTTTCCGTTAATACGGTATTCATTTATTTCATTTTCAATAAGGTTTAACACCGCTCTTTTCCCTTCGTCAGAATCAGCAGTCATATTCTTTTCTTCAAGATAAAGTTTAAGTGCATGCTGGTTTGTAACAATCAGGCATACTGTATAAGGTTTCTGGTTGTTATAAAGCATGCATTGATCAATATATTTTGATTGTTCAGTTATAGTCTCCTCAATACCTTCAGGACTGAACTTTTCACCATCATCAGCAATAAGCAGGCTTTTAAATCTTCCCATCACGTACAGGTACCCCTCTTCGGTCATGTAGCCCATATCCCCTGTGTGGAGCCAGCCATCTTTAATAGTTTCCTTTGTTGCGGATTCATTCTTCCAGTAACCGTGCATGACATTTCCGCCTCTGATAACAATCTCACCTTTCTCTCCGAAAGGCAGTTCTTTCCCATCTTCATCGCATATCTTCAGATCCATATTATTTACAAGGACGCCTGAAGATCCAAGACGATGACGGGAACTTGAATTGGAAGAGATAACAGGCGATGCTTCGCTCAATCCGTATCCCTGGTACATAGGAATGCCAAGCGCGTAGAAAAATCTCTGCAGTTCAATATCAAGAAGTGCTCCTCCTCCTATAAAAAAGTCGAGTTCTCCACCGTAGGCTTCACGTATTTTACTGAATATTAATTTGTCATAGAA
This sequence comes from uncultured Bacteroidota bacterium, assembly GCA_963843415.1. Classification (GTDB taxonomy): domain Bacteria; phylum Bacteroidota; class Bacteroidia; order Bacteroidales; family VadinHA17; genus LD21. Next base: position 1,287,301 of record CAWJKD010000002.1, on the reverse strand, counting down.
TCTTAAAAAAGGTTTCTTCAGTCTTTGAAGCCCCTTTCCTTTGTTCCATCCTTCTTTATTATATGAATAGGATATTTTCAGAGCATTATTGAACAGCATTTCTGTGAGTTTACCTTTTTCCTTGATCCCTTTCTCGATATTTTTTCTGAAGTTCTTGGCAATTGCCGGAACACTCATCAGAAGGTTTGGTTTAATTTCTTTCAGGCATACCGGAAGATTTCGAAGTGTTTCCATTGGCGTTTTGCCTGTTTTGACAGAAGCAATACTTGCCCCCTTACCCATAAATGCGAAAATACCGCAGGTATGTCCGAACGAGTGATCCCATGGCAGGATAAGAAGTGTTTTATAGAACTGCGGGATATCCATCAGACTATAAGACTGATAGACATTTGTAATATAATTGCCGTGAGTAAGTATTATACCTTTTGGATCAGCTGTAGTACCTGAGGTATAGCATATATTGGCAAAATCAGAAGGAGTGATGCTTCTGCAGCTATCTTCAAATTTCTTCATGTTAACAGGAGATTCAAGCCACTCTCTTCCAAGCTTTCTGACTTCATTAAAATGTATCTCATGAGAAGCATAATCTTCCTGTGTATCAAAATGGATTATCTTTTCGACAGTTTTGCATTCCCCGATAACCTCTTTCAGTTTCTGATTTTGTACAGATGAGGTTAAAACCATCTTTGATTCGGAATGATTAAGCCGGAATTTAATCTCATCAGGATTCAGCTTTGTTGACAAAGGTACATTCACTGCCCCGGTATAAAGTATGCCAAGTTCCCCAATAACCCAACAGTTGCGGCCTTCAGATATCAAGCTTAATCTGTCGCCCTTTTTTACACCAAGAGTCATCAGTCCGGCTGCAAATTCATAAACCTGTTTCTTTGTTTCTCCATAAGTTGTGCCTTCATATTTATCATTTGGTTTTTCCCACATGTAAACATTGTTGCTGAACGTATCTACGCTTTCTTCAAAGAATTGTATTATTGATTTCATCTACTTTATTTTTAGACTTGTATTTTAAAAAGCCTAATATACAAAATCTTTAATATCTACTATTTTGGAACTGTTTTATTATCATTTGGATTGGTATTCAATATTTTGTATCTTTGATTATTAACCATTTATAAATTTTAATTTATCACAGATGAAACATGTAGCAGCATTTTTAATCCTGATACTTTTAATAACTCTTCCTTCATGTAAGTATTTCAAAGGGAAAAGGCTCTTTCATAAGAAAGATGATGTTATGGCAGAATGGTTGTTGAAGCAGGATAGTGTGAGGGTTGCAGATTCAATCAGGAAAGCCCAGGACCGTTTACTGGCATTGGAAAATGAACGGCTTGATTCAATAAGGCTTGCAGATGAAGCCCGGAGAGTTCTTGCATCGCAATACAATATTATAGTCGGGAGTTTCATAACACCCCAATATGCTCAGGATTGGCTAAATGAGTACATCAGCCGTGGATATGATGCAAAGATAATCAGGCTTGATGGCTCGAATTTTGAACTTGTATCAGCTGAATCACATGGAAGCCTGAGGAGAGCAGTATCCCGCCTGTCCCAATTTCAGGATACAGTTCAGATTGATGCGTGGATATACACAAAAAAGTAGAGCAAAATCTATTTTCGGAATATTGTTTCTTCCCTGTCAGGTCCCACTGAAACCATTGTTACAGGAATGTGTGTCTGATCTTCAATAAATTTAATATACTTTTTAAGATTCTCAGGCAATAATTCAAATTCCCTGATATCTGAAATATTTTCTTTCCATCCAGCAAGTTCTGTATAAACAGGTACAAGAGACTTGTTATGGAAAGGTATCTCATCACATTTCTTTCCCTCCGAAATATATGATGTGCAGACTTTAATTGTCCGGAACCCCGACATCACGTCGCTTTTAGTCATAAAGAGCCGGGTGACTCCATTTATCATAATTGCATATTTAAGCGCAGGGATATCGAGCCATCCGCATCTCCGCGGGCGCCCGGTTGTTGAACCAAATTCATTTCCTTTTTCTCTCAGGAGGCTTCCAGTTGCGTCGTTAAGCTCGGTAGGGAAGGGGCCACTTCCTACTCTTGTACAGTATGCTTTAAATATCCCAAATATATCACCTACTTTTCTTGGTGATATTCCTAGTCCGGTACAGGCTCCTGCACTTATTGTATTTGATGAAGTAACGAAAGGGTATGATCCGAAATCGACATCGAGCATTGTGCCCTGAGCTCCTTCTGCAAGCATCTTCTTACCGTCAGAAGTAAGATTATTAATAAGGTATTCGGTGTTGGCAATCCTGAACATTTTCATCATCTCTATACCTTCAAACCAGCCTTTTTCGTACTCGCTCAGGTCAAATTTAAAATCGTAATTCTTCAGGATTGAAAGATGGCTGTCCAGGTGATGATTATATAGCTCTCTGAAATCGCTCCTGAGAAGATCTCCTGCACGCAGACCTTTTCTTGCTGCTTTGTCGGTATAGGCAGGACCAATACCTTTCAGTGTAGATCCTATCTTAGTATTTCCCATACTAGCTTCATATGCGGCATCAAGGATCCTGTGTCCGGGCAGAATCAGGTTAGCCCTGGCCGATATTATCAGTCTCTTCACAAGCTCTTCTACAGTCGGCCCGAGATTTTCAATCTCCCGTTTGAAAACGGCGGGATCAATTACTACTCCGTTACCTATAATATTACACTTTTCAGGATGGAATATCCCGGAAGGTATTAGGTGCAGAACATGCTTTACATTATTGAACTCAAGCGAATGACCTGCATTGGGTCCTCCCTGGAATCGTGCTATAATATCATAGTCAGGGCTGATGGCATCTACTATTTTTCCTTTTCCTTCATCACCCCACTGAAGACCTAACAGTATGTCAATGTTCATATTGAATATATATCGTAATAAGAAACTGTTGCCAATTTACGAAATTATTCAACCTCGTTGAAATCATCTGATATATTGTTGATAAATGCACGAGGATGTATCAGATAACTGGTCTAAATTTATCTATCCATACAACAATACTTCAGCCGGGCTGTTATATTGGCGTATTGGAGAGGCACTTTATATTTAACATTAACAACATATGAAAATGAAAAAAGCTAACTTCTTATTGATTTTTGGATTAGTATTTCTCTTTGTCGCCTCACCGGTCTTTGCTCAACAAGGTGGAGCTGAAAAAGAATTTAAGTTTACAGTTAAGACAAATCCGCTTTCAGCATTGGGAGGACCTTTCTGGCTGGTTGTTGTTCCGCTGACAGGTGAATATAAGGGATTGTTTGAAATAGCTGTGTCACAAAAATCCTCTATTCAGCTGGGTTTAGGTTATATTGGTCCCAGCCTTCTGTTAAATCTTGATGATCTTACAAACGATGAAGGGGAAGGTGCAGTTTCAGGAGTAAAAACGAGTGGCTTCAGATTTCAGGGATGGTATAAGTATTTTTTGAGCCGCGATATGAACGCTCCGGAAGGTTTTTATGTTGGCCCGCATGTATCTTTTGCATCAGCCAATATCAAAAATAAAACCGATGAAACACAAAAAATCTCAGCAACCAAGCTTAATATTAATGCAGTAATTGGTTATCAGCTGATCACTTCAGGTGGTTTTACTCTTGATATATTTACGGGTATGGGATTTGTCTCCAGGAAATGGGATATAACAGGAGAAGAGTGGGATTCCGAAGCACTGAAAGACAAAGCCTCAGTTAACGTCCCGTTTGGTTTTTCATTCGGCTATGCTTTTTAGCTTTACCGGGTTTGCTTTTTTGCTATAACATTACCATAGATATACAGTGAATGGTATTGTGGGGTGAAGTTGTTCAGTTCGCAGGCAGTCCTTATAATATCGTTTATCCTTGGATCGCAAAACTCAACAACTTCACCTGATTCAATATCGATCAGATGATCGTGTTGTCCGCACTGATAAGCTCTTTCAAACTGCGCAATGTTCTTTCCAAACTGATGTTTAACCACAAGATTACATTCGAGAAGCAGTTCGATCGTATTATATAATGTTGCCCTGCTCACCCTGTAATTCTTATTCTTCATAAAGATATAGAGCGACTCAATATCAAAATGACCTTCCCTTGAATATATTTCGTCGAGTATAGCATATCTCTCTGGTGTTTTCCGGTGGCCTTTCTTCTCAAGATATTCCGTAAAGATCTTTCTTACTGTGATCTTTGTCTCGTTGTTACCCATATTTGGACTAATTTAAAATAATGGCAAATGTATATTTTTTTATTTATAAAACTGGGGCATTTAATTCAGGAAATATTATTTGCTGAAATCCTCAACTCTCTTGACACTTTCGATGCCGTTTATATTTGATATCTTGAGTATAAGGTTATTAAGATCTTTTGTATGGTGAACATAGAGATCGATAGTTCCCTGAAATATTCCTTTATCGACAGAGATATTAATATTTGTCATATTGACTTTGAGTTCCGAAGATATTATGGTTGTAATATCATTGACCAATCCGATCCTGTCGATGCCTGTCATACTTATTCTTGCAAGGAAGGAGATAAGCTTATGAATTGCCCATTTGACTGCTATTATCCTGTTTCCCTCATTCGACATTAATCTTATTGCATCAGGGCATTTTGGTTTATGAATTATAATCGGTCCTTCAGGGGAAATGTAACCTGTGACCTCATCTCCCGGAATAGGATTGCAACAAGGTGCTATTTCATAGGATTGGGCAGCATTATCGATATTTTCTCTGAGAAGGAACGGGACGCTTGTGTCAATTTTATCTGATATTTCCGGAGTATCTTTAGTTTCCTTTTTCGAACCTATAAGCTTGAAATCCCAATATTTTATCATATTCTTTGCTACGTTCTTCCGCAGGATCTTTTTCAGGTTTTCGAGATTTATTATTCCAAGCTCGATACCTGAATAGAGTTCATCTTTATTAAACACGTCATAAGCCAGGAAGAGCTTTTTAAAGATTTCAGCATTTGGAGTCATCCCAAGCTCTTTAATTTTGTTATCGAGAATTGCCATTCCTTTCTGGATCCGGTTTGTTGTTTCAGCTTTCAGGGCATCTTTTATAGCTTCCTTTGCTTTTGTTGTACTGACAAATGACAGCCATTCTTTTTCAGGCTTGGCTATATCGGAGGTTATTATCTCAACCTGGTCACCGCTCATCAGTATTGCACTGACAGGATTCAGCTTATAATTAATTTTTGCCCCAATTGCCTTGTTTCCAATCTCCGTATGTATCTCATACGCAAAATCCAGAGCAGATGCCCCTTTTGGAAGACTGACCAGAGTTCCCTTGGGAGTAAAAACCATGATTTCTGATGAGAAGAGATTCATTTTGAATTCATCAAGGAATTCTATAGGATCTTCAAGAGGATTCTCAAGCATCAATCTGATCTTTTTGATCCATTTATCCAGTTCACTTTCCTGGGCATTATCCCCTTTATATTTCCAGTGGGCTGCATAACCTCTTTCGGCAATCTCATCCATCCTTTTGCTTCTTATCTGTATCTCAACCCATTTCCCTTCAGGTCCCATGACAGTTACATGTAACGCTTCGTAACCATTTGGTTTAGGTCTGCTTACCCAGTCCCTAAGCCGGTCGGGTTTGGGAAGATAAGAATCGGTGATCATTGAATAGATGTTCCAGCATTGTGTCTTTTCAGATAAATCGGGTAAGGGTTCAAAAACTATCCTTATTGCCAGTACATCATAGATCTCCTCGAAGGGGACATTTTTTGACTGCATCTTTTTCCATATGGAAAAGACCGATTTCGGCCGGCTGCTTATATCGAATTTAAGTCCGGCTTTGGTGAGCTTGTCAATTATCGGAAGTGAGAATTTATTAAGTATAGCATAGTACTTCTTCTCACTAAGCTTAAGTTTAGATGTTATCTCTTCATAGATCTGCGGCTGACGATATTTAAAACTAAGATCTTCAAGTTCACTTTTAATTGCGAACAGTCCGAGCCGGTGAGCCAGCGGGGCATATAAAAAGATAGTCTCCCCTGCTACCTTCATCTTCTTGTGCTCCGGCATTGAATCCAGAGTACGCATATTATGAAGGCGATCGGCTATCTTAATGAGGATGACCCTCATGTCATCAGAAAGAGTAAGGAGCATTTTCCTGAAGTTCTCAGCCTGAAGAGAAGATGAGGCCCCTTTACTGTAAGTGTCAGAGATTTTTGTCAGGCCATCAATCAGAGAAGCTGTTTTTGGGCCAAAGTCCCTTTTGACATCTTCAAGTGTATATTCGGTATCCTCAACGACATCGTGGAGAAGCGCTGCAGTTATCGACCTGGCCCCCAGACCGATCTCCTGATTTACTATTTTAGCAACTGAAATAGGATGAATAATATACGGTTCTCCCGATTTACGGCGCATATTCCAGTGAGCTTCATTGGCAATCCTGAACGCCTTGTCAATCATCTCCCTGTCACCCTGTTTATTGCACCTTAGAAGGTTCTTTACAAGTGAGTCATATTCAACCTGAATACGGTCTTTATCTTCATCGTCAAAAAAATCCTTATTCCCCATAAATATCTGAAACACCTTTCTGACTACATTACAAATATAGTCTTATTAGATTAAAGTCACCAATCGCCTTTTACGGTTTGATGAGTTATGCATCAGGGATTGCTTACTATTACAACTGTCCCTGAGTCAGAAAGATTTTTGCCTGATGGAGACCGAACCTTCAAAAACCATAAATAGGTTCCTTCAGGCAGGTGGTTTCCATCCAGTTTGCCATCCCATTCTGAATTGAAATCTCTTGTCTCAAAAACCGTTTTTCGCCTTAAGTCAGTGATAATAAGGTGGTAATCAGAAGGAGAAAATGAAAGTATGGGACGGAAGAAATCATTAATACCATTGTCATCCGGTGTAAAAATATCTGGGACAGTAATTCTTTCAACGATCGGAAGGCATGCACCGGAAGACTGACTCTCGCCTGTAATACCATGAGGATTGAATTCCTCAGTGGCTCTGACCATGAAACAAATCTCATCACCCGTTATATCGTACATCAGGTCGGAGTAATTTATAAGAAAAATAGTGTCGCCCGGACCAACAGTGGCTTTCTCATCCCATCCATGACCGGTATCAGCAAAGATTTTATAGTTATTTACGTTTCCCATCCATTTTCTGTAGGAGTTCCACCTCAGTAAAACATTATTTCCGTCCATACTCAGGGCAAGAACCATGTTTGAACTTATATTTGAAGTTGCAACCGGGTTCTTGCAGTTATTGACCACTGACGCTTTATAATAATTTACATGGCTTATATATGCTTTATTGTCAGTATATATCAGCGGACCGGAAGCCGGGGGGAGCTGTGCAATCCATTGGAAATTACCGGAAGAACCGCTCTTTCTTTCCACCTGAAGAGTTCTGATCTCTGAACCGGGATCAATCGTAAAGGAAAGCTCAATCGAATTGTCGGGCTTAACAGTAGCATAATCTGCATTAATCCATTCCGGGGTCTGTTGCATTTTTGTAAGCACACAGGTCTTATTTGAACCGGAGACGAGACCTCCTTCCAGTTCTGCCCTCACAACGAAACAGTATTGTAAATTGGTAATGAAACCGGTGACTGTAAAATTGGTTTCTTCTCCTGTCGTTTCACCGATTTTTGTAAAACTTCCATTATCAATCGAACAAAGTACAGAATAGCTTAAAACCTGTTTTGGGAAAGAGACGTAGCTGTTCCAGGATATTTCAATCCTCTTATTGCATGTATCAATTACAGCTTCGGAATAAATAGTGCCCAGGGCATTTGAAAGTGGACTTGTATTACCTGCACTATCGAAAGCTGCAACTACAAAAGACTCACTGAAGAAGGAGGTCCCAGAACCGGTACGCAAATAATATGTTGCTTGCGGATTATAAAGAGTATCAATGGAATACCCCTCATCGTTCTTATAAAGATATACAATATACCCTGTTACATCGGGGGAGCTGCTCAGTGACCATGAAATCTCTACATCACCTGTTAAATAATTAACAGTGACCAGGGTAAGCGATGGAGCAACCGGAGGTTCAATATCAGGTTGTCCATTTGCCCTTAAAGTAAATAATATCAGTACAATAAACCAGAAATACAGGTAGTGCTTGCTCATTTTCAACCCGCTGTTATTTCATACAGATCATCAATATTATAGTACGTTTGTGCAAGTGAGATTATTTCATCAGGCTCTATAGATTTTATCTTTTCCGCAAACCTGTAATAATATGTATTATCAAGACCAAAATCCCATGCCGACCGGAAACATTCAGCTAATGCAAACATCCCGTCAAACATCCTTACCATATCTCCAAGCATATAATTCTTTACTATCTCAAGCTCCTCCTTTTCAACCGGAACACTTTGCAAAAGCCTGATTTCCCTGTAGATCTCATCAACCGCTTTTTGAGTACTTTTTTTACTCACTTCTGCTGAAATTAACTTATAACCGCTGAGATTGAAAGATGAAACGAATGAAGTTATTCCGTATGTATATCCCTTGTCCTCCCTCAGATTCTTCATCAAACGCGAACCGAAATATCCGCCAAGGATCACATTCAGGAATTTTAATCCCGGATAATCAGCATGTCGTTTATTAATGACAGGGGAGCCAATCATAATCGAAGTTTGAACAGCATCAGGTTTTTCAATATGTATTCGTTTCTCAGTCGCTTTTTCAAGGTGATTAACAGACTCTTCAATATAAGCAGACGGTGTATGAATTTCACCGAAATAGTAATTTAGCTTAGGAATGATATCTTCGTGAACGGATCCTGAAATTATAACAGCTGAACCATTTACAGTATAATGTCCGGAGTGAAAATCCCTGAGCATGAGGGGATTCATATTCTTAAAATCGTCTTTGAGGATCATTCTGCCATAAGGATGATGATTCCCAAAGATTGAATTAAAGAACTGGTCAATGGCAATCGTGTTCACTTTTTCCCTGCTGATAAGATATTGCTGAAGCCTTTTATTCATGAGTGCTCTTAGATCATTCTCATGGAAAGCCGGGTAGAAAAGCATCTCTCTTAAAAGTTCAAGTATCTTTTCAAAATGTTTGTTCAGGAAGCAAATTACAATTCCGGCCCTGTCTCTTTCTGCATACAGATTAAAGATAGCGCCATGGTAGTCAAGAGTTTTGTTAATTTTTACAGAACTGTAATTACGGGTACCTTCAGCCAGCATCATGTTTGTGGAAGATGCAAGCAATGGTATGTATTCTTTAATGTTTCCGGCGTTAAATGAAAATTCCAGGCGCACAATATCTTCTGACCCGGCCTCAATCAAATAGACGGGCAGGTCATTATCCAACCTGAAACAACTGGCTTCCGGAATAATTCCGGGAGAAACTTGTTTGATTCGTGGTTTAGCCGGTACTAATCTCCTCATGGCTTTTCCCTTTTTGCAGGCAAGTAAAAGAGAGTGCTGCAATTAGCTGTTGTGAAATATTTTCGGGAAGTCTCAATGACGGCAGTTTTATCTGTCTTTCGGTAAAATTCAACCTGCCTGTTAACCAGCCCGGTATCTCCAAGCAGTTCAAAATAGGCGAGGTTAAATGCCTTGTTCAGAATGTTTGTGTTTCCAAGAGCTACTGAAGATTCATATTTGTTCTTCACTTTTTCAAGTTCACCGGATGGTGTATATTTCATTTTAAGGTCGTTAATTACTTCATTTACACATTCATCCGCCCGATATATATCGATACCGCTCATCAGTTTACCATAGAATATTATTAGTCCGGGATCTATATCAGAAGTGAGATATACATTGATTTCGCTGAAGAGTTTTTTCTGCTTAACAAGTTTTGTATGTAACCTTCCTGATTCCCCTCCTGCAAGAAGATCTGTGATGAGATCCAGAATATGAAAATCATTATTTTCCCTGGGACACATATGCCATGCTTTGTAAAGGGCGGCAGCAGGGACATCCTTTTCGATTCGCAAAATTCTTTCTTCAGTCTGCATTGGCTCAGCAGGAATACTTCTGGGTTTGATTTTCCTTTTTTCAACAGGATCAAACCATTTCTTTACTAATCTTAAAGCAGTGTCAGAAGTTATATTGCCGGCGAGAGAAAGGATGGCATTATCCGGAGCATAATGTGTGAAGAAAAAATCCTGGATCTCAGTAATATTTGTATTGCTAATATGAGATATATCAGCCCCTATAACAGGCCACCTGTAAGGATGAACCTTATAAGCGAGTGGCTTCATCAGAAGCATTGCATCGCCATAAGGCTGATTAAGATATCGCTGCTTATATTCTTCAGTCACAACATTTTTTTGTATTTCCAGATTTTTCTCTGAGAAATCAAGACAATACATCCTGTCAGATTCAAGCCATAATCCGGTTTCAATATTTTCTTCAGGGAGAGTAATATAGTAATTGGTAATATCTGAATTTGTAAAGGCATTGTTATCTCCTCCCGCAAGCTGCAGATGCTTATCAAACTCGGGAATAGTTTCAGTACCACCAAACATAAGGTGTTCAAAAAGATGTGCCAGTCCTGTTGATCCGGGATCTTCATCTTTTGATCCGACATTATAAAGAATATTAGTAGCCACAAGAGGTGTTGACCTGTCTTCATGCACAATCACTTTCAGCCCGTTATCAAGATAGAATCTGCTGAATTTTATCATTTTAAATTAATGTTTGAATAGTATATTTCAACCGTTATGCCTCTTCAGCAGGGACAAACTTAAATAAAAAACAGAGATGCTTTAGTAATGTTTTTATATTTGCATCATTATGTTCAAAAACAGGTTTTTCAGAAGGATAATAAAACCCTGGTTTGAAAATGCAGACCAGTCCAGACTGTTATATATTCTCAGTTTGGTTGTTGGTTTGCTGAGTGCCCTGGCTGCCGGCCTGCTGAAAAATGCAATACATTTTACACATCAAATCCTGACCAAAGGGATAAAAACAGAATCAGGTAGTTATCTCTACCTGGTATTCCCGATTCTTGGAATGTTACTTACATTATTATTTGTCAGGTATCTTGTCAGGGATAATATTGGTCACGGGATAAGCAGGGTCCTCTATGCCATTTCACGGAAAAAAAGTTACCTGAAGGCTCACAATACATGGACATCGGTAATTGCATCCACTCTGACAATAGGTTTTGGAGGATCAGTTGGTGCAGAAGCACCGATTGTTCTGACAGGATCCTCAATCGGATCTGCAATCGGCAGATTTTTCAAGCTGAACTATAAAAGCATTACTCTCCTTATTGGATGTGGTGCAGCAGGAGCAGTAGCAGGAATATTTAAAGCGCCTATTGCAGGGATAGTATTTACGCTGGAGATATTGATGCTTGACCTGACTATCTCGTCTATTGTACCGCTTCTGATATCTTCAGTTACAGCTGCAACTGTGGCCTATTTTCTTATGGGCGAAAAAGTTCTTTTCAGTTTTGCTATCACAGAAGCTTTTAATATTTCAAATATACCCTGGTATCTTATCCTCGGTATTTTGTCAGGGTTAGTGTCGCTCTACTTTTCGAAAATGACCCTTTCTCTGGAAAGAGGCTTTGAAAGGATCAAAAATGTTTATTTAAGGCTTTTTGCGGGTGGAATAGTTCTGAGCGGACTCATATTCCTTTTTCCTCCATTTTATGGAGAAGGTTATGATACCGTCATGGTTCTTCTTCAGGGGGGAATAGATCCTGTAATTAACAGCTCTGTGTTCCAGCGGTTCTCTGATAATTTTCTGATCATTTCGCTCTTTATGGCAGGTTTGATCTTTCTGAAAGTTTTTGCAAGCAGTGCAACAAACGGGGCAGGAGGAGTAGGAGGGATTTTCGCTCCTGTACTTTTTATCGGAGGAGTTAACGGATATCTGGTTGCAAGCTTATTAAACAGGTTTCTCAACGTAAATCTTCCCGATAACCGGTTTGTACTGGTTGGCATGGCGGGCATGATGGCAGGTGTTATGCATGCGCCTCTCACAGCTATTTTCCTGATTGCGGAGATAACCGGAGGTTACGATCTGCTTATTCCTCTGATCATCACATCCACAGTCGCTTACATCACTACAAGGAGTTTCGAGCGTCATTCGATATATCACGTACAGCTGGCAGAAAGAGGAGAGTTGATCACTCACGATAAAGATAAAGCTGTACTGACTTTAATGGACTGGAAGAAGGAGATAGAGACGGACCTGTATACAATTAAATCAAATGATACTCTGGGAAATCTGGTTAAGCTGATTTCAAAATCAAAACGGAATCTGTTTCCTGTGGTCGATGACTATAATGTGCTGGAGGGTGTCGTATCACTCGATGAGGTAAGGGAGATAATGTTTAATCAGGAATCATATGATACCGTATTTATCAGGGATCTTATGACAATACCTCCGTCGTATATTGATAAAAAGGAGAATATAGAAGCAGTAATGGAGACTTTCAGTAAGACAGGGGCATGGAACCTGCCAGTTCTTGATGATGGATATTATGTTGGTTTTATCTCAAAATCAAGAATTTATTCTACATACCGGGAATTACTTATCCAGTTCTCAGAAGAGTAAAAGTTAAAAATCACAATATATTACTATGAAAAAAGACACTTTAATTTTTGATCTTATTGAAAAGGAACGGCAACGTCAGTTGAATGGTATTGAGCTGATCGCTTCAGAGAATTTTGTAAGTCCCCAGGTTCTGGAGGCAATGGGATCCGTGATGACAAATAAATATGCGGAAGGTTATCCCGGTTATCGCTATTATGGAGGCTGTGAGATAGTAGATCAGTCAGAACAGATTGCCATCGACCGCCTTAAACAACTTTTTGAAGCAGAATATGCAAATGTACAACCCCATTCCGGAGCTCAGGCAAACATGGCAGTTTTTATGACAGTGCTTAAACCAGGTGATACGTTTTTGGGATTGAATCTTGCTCATGGGGGACATTTATCTCATGGTTCTCCGGTTAACTCATCCGGTATATTGTACAGACCGGTTGCATATGGAGTAAAAGAAGATACTGGTACAGTGGATTATGATATGATGGAGGAGGTAGCTCTGAAGGAAAAACCAAGGCTTATAATTGGAGGAGCTTCCGCATACTCACGGGAGTGGGATTATGAGAGAATGAGAAAGATAGCTGATATGGTCGGTGCAATACTGATGGTCGACATGGCTCATCCTGCCGGATTGATTGCTGCAGGATTACTCAATAACCCGTTGAAATATGCACATATAGTTACATCAACTACTCACAAGACTCTTAGAGGTCCCCGAGGAGGAATTATACTGATGGGAAAAGATTTTATCAATCCCTGGGGAATAACTACTGCCAAGGGTGAAGTAAGAATGATGTCATCGCTGATTAACTCGGCTGTTTTCCCCGGTGTTCAGGGTGGTCCCCTTGAGCATGTTATTGCATCTAAAGCCGTCTCGTTTGGCGAAGCTCTCGATCCGAAATTCCGTGAATATCAGCAGAGGGTAAAAAAGAATGCCGATGTAATGGCGAAAGCATTTATTGATAATGGTTACAAGGTTATATCTGATGGCACTGACAATCATCTTATGCTAATCGATCTCAGGACCAAATTCCCTGATATATCAGGTAAAAAAGCTGAGAATGCTCTTGGCCAGGGCCATATTACTGTAAATAAGAACATGGTGCCCTTTGACAGTCGCTCTCCTTTCCTCACCAGCGGATTAAGGGTGGGAACGCCTGCGATTACTACAAGGGGAATGACGGAAGAACAGATGGGAGTGATAGTCGATCTTATCGATGAAGTCATTTCAAATATTGAAAATGAAGCTGTTATAACAAGTGTGGGAGAGAGAGTGATAAAAATGATGAGACCATTACCGCTCTTCTCAATGTGATAAGAAGGCAGATCTAAAGGTTGATCGGTATAACCAAATAAGAAATTTATTAACTTTACATTTATCAGGCTTTATTAATTTTCACTAATGAGTAAGCAGAGGCTAATTTTTGTCGTTGATGACGATCCTTTTATTAACATGCTGTTAATCAAGAGATTTTCTTCCGATGGTTATCTCATGAAGGCATATGAATCAGGCGAAGAGTGTCTTAAAGAAATGGACAAGGCCCCTGACCTGGTAATCCTTGACTATCTATTTATCGGTCAGAATAAGAAATTTATGAATGGCATGGAAGTCCTTGATAAAATAAAGGAATTGAAACCGGATACACCAGTAATAATGCTTTCAGGTCAGGATAATGGAGAAGTAGTTCTGGAACTGGCAAGAAAAGGGATTGATGATTATGTAATTAAAGACCATAATCTGATTGACAATCTTCATACTGCAATTGAGCAGCTTTTCGAAAGAAGAAACTGAATTCTATTTGAGAACAAAGTTATATGTTATAGTGCCCTTCTGAATAAGAGGGGCATCTGGTTTTGCATCAAATTGAGCTTCCAGCGCAGCTTCCCTCGCTACTTTAAGCAGATATTCGTCAAGGGTAGTGGATCCTTTAATCCCGGCGATTGCCTGTGTGACTTTTCCTGATCTGTCAACACTGACCTCAACAACGACTCTTCCCTCACCCTGATAATCATATTTTGGCAGAGGTAGTCTTTGCACTCCGCGACCTGCAAGACTGTATGATATACCGCTATTACCAAGGCCGCTGCCTTCGCCCCTGTTTTGTGATTCAACAGATCCTGTCGGAGAACCCTGGTTACCCTTTCCACCTGAAACTCCTTCACCTTCGGAAGTAGTTCCTGCGTTTTTTGAGCTGGCCAGTGCATCCCTTGTCCTGCTAATAATATCAGCCTGTCGTTTTTGTTCTGCTTCGACTCTTTTTCGTTCAATTTCCTCCTGTTCTTTCCTTATTCGTTCAGCTTCAAGGACTTCTCTCCGCTTCCTTTCAGCTTCTATCTGTTCAAGACGTCGTTTTTCAGCTTCGGGATCAACTTTCTTGACTTCAGGAGCTTCTTCGTTATTCTGTGTGAGAAGTGGTTCTTCCTCAGTGGTTTCAACAGGTTCAGCCGGAACAGGAGGAGAAGCTTCTTCTTCGTAAGATGAAGGTGAAGGTTCAATCAATCCCGCTCCTGTCTCATCAGTGCCGAAATTGACAAGGATACCCTCTTCTTCAGTAGGCTGAGGCGGGACTGAGAATCCAAAAATTAAAAGCAATGCAAATACAACCACATGAATGATTATAGTCCCGACAATTCCCTTCCTGCGTTCTGAAGGCAATTTTCGAAGGTCGCTATTTTGGAGTAGTCGCAATTATCAGTTTGTAATTGTTTGCCTGGGCAATATTCAGAACATTTACCACACTTTCAAATGGTACGGTTTTATCAGCATGCAGGGAGATATAAGTTTCAGGAGCACTTCCAAGTCTCTGTTTTAATGCAGCTTCAAGCTCTGCAAGAGTGACAGGTTGTTGTTCAACAAAATATCTTTGGTCAGCTGTAATGGAGACAGTTGTCTGAGGTTTGGCTGATGTTTGAGTCGAACCTTTCGGGAGAAGGAGTTTCAGTGCAGTGGGATGTACAAGTGTTGATGTTAACATAAAGAAGATCAAGAGGTTAAATACAACGTCGGTCATACCCACTGAGCTAAAATTGACACTAATCTTATTTCTTTGAGAGATTGCCATGATGAGTATCTTATTTTACAGGTTCATTAAGTATATCCATAAATTCCGTATTGGTAGCCTCGAGATTAAAGACCACCTTCTCTACTCTTACAACGAGAGTATTGTATGCAAAATATCCAAGAATACCGACGATAAGTCCGGCTACTGTCGTGATCAGAGCTGTATAAATACCGTCTGAAAGGAGCGACACTTCAATATTGTTCCCTGCCTGCGACATAGCATAGAATGATTGAACCATTCCTATAACTGTACCCAGGAATCCCAGCATAGGTTCAGCACCGACTATTGTGGCCAGGGTAGGAAATCCTTTTTCCAGCTTCGAAATTTCAAGTTTTCCCACAGTCTCGATTGCAGTGCCGATGTCCTGTAAAGGTCTGCCCAATCTGCTGATGCCTTTTTCGATCATCCTTGCTGACGGACTGTCGGTTGATTTGCATAATGCAAAGGCAGCATCTATTTTGCCGTCATGAATATAGTCCTTGATCTTGTTCATGAAGTTTTGATCGTCCTTTGTAGCCTTCCCGATAACGTAGAATCTTTCGATGAAGATATAAGCTGCTACAAATGATAATAGTATAATAGGGATCATAACCCAACCCCCCTTAATAGCAAGATCAAGTAAAGTCAATTTCATTTCGCCTGACTGTTCAACAGGGAGAGCGCCACCCTGCATTGCTAACTGTATAAATCCCATGTCTTATCGTTTATTTCTAGTTATAAATATTTGTCTATCTGAGCATTTACAAATGCATTTCAACGTGCGAAGATATGTAAAAACGGTTTCATACCACATTCTATTATATCCGGTTAATAACAATGCTATGTATTTTATTAACTGGATTAATATAATAATCTGATGCCGAAGCGATTAATTGTCAAAAACTGTAGGTTCTTCTTCTTTTTTCATTTCAGATTTTTCACTTTTTTTGAAGAGATCAGAAAATTTATCAAAATCCTGTCTGTAGAAAAGTCCGAAACCCTGGGTATATGGGGCCTGTTTACCTGTATAGGGATTATTGAACCGGTTAAATACTTTAAATCTGATCTTGTCAGTAATCTTATATTCTATATCGAAGTCACCTGTAAGCTGGCCGGCATTGTCTGAAGTCCCTCCGGTTCCTCTTACATCAAAATTACCATTTATAACCATCTTATCATTTAGTAGCTGGGTTGAAAGAGCAAGTTGTACTTCGTTGGAGCTTATATCTTTAAACCCCGGGCGATAATTAAATCCAATGTCGAAATCGTTGCTTATCTGTGATAGCCAGTTGCTAAGCTGGTTGGAGACCATTTCAGTTGTTGTTACAGCCATTGCAGATGTCCCTGTTGTTGTAGTGGATGTTAATGTTGTTCCATAAGAAGGATCTGAATAAAAACTATTCATCACAAGAAGATACAGGAACTGCCGGCTTTTCTCTTCCTCTGTTGTGATGACATTATTCAGGTATGTCCGTGTCGATTCATCTGCTGTTGGCAGGTAAATATCAAGTCTGATAACCGGGTTGAACAGCTTCCCTGAAAGGAATATCTGGCATTCGACAGGTATCCTCTCATTGAATCTTTCGTCCTGAAGTATTTCATAAAGGGAAGCTTTGAGCTTATAGATAGCTTTCATTTCTATTTCAGCATCTTCAATATTCCCGTTGAAGGTTATCTTTCCTCCGTTCTCAACACTAAAGGGTTTGTTTAAAATATTTCCGAGAGTAAACAGGTAATCACCGTCATCGATGATATAGTCACCCGATATTTTGAATTCACCTTTCCTGCTAAGGTTGATATTTAAGTTTCCTGACCCATGGCCTTGCATAATGTCTCCTACCTTTGAATCAAATATAAGCTGAACTTCAGCATCGGGAGTAACTTCAAGATCGAAGTTCAGATCCATATATGTTTGATTATCAGCAGGTAAAATAATTTCAGCAGGGGATTTCTCCGATTCTGGCAGGGTATCATGGCTGATGAAAGTTATAAAAGAATAATCAGATACTGTTTCGGTTGAATTCAGAGGGATATAAAATTTAGTATTCCTGTCAGTTTTTGCCGATATATCAAATGAAAGGGAATTTTCAGTGCTTTTGATTGTTGTGACACCTGTAGCATAAGCTGTTCCATAAAATACATCATTGTCTCGCGGCTTTGTATTGAGCACCATAAACTCATTGGTAGTGATTATAAGATCAGTACCATACTCTTTAAAATAGTTGTGATAAACTGATCCGTTAAGCGTTCCGGGATTACCCTTTTCATCAGAAAGCTTTACATTATTAAAAATTATGTTGTTCTTATCAAATCTGATTGAATCATTAACCGTGTATCTTGTTTGCAGGTAGTCAATTTTCATAGATGTATTCTCTGCAAAGAGAGAACCTTTTAAGGTCGGTTTTCCTGATTCGATGGATAATTTCACTTTCCCTGATGTTGTACCTGTGATCCCGGATGCGAATATTTTAAGAAGGGGATTCAGGGCATCAACCGGCAATTTATCAGCTGATGCATTTAACTCAAACTTTCTGGCTTCAGGATCATAGTATCCACTGACATCGAGAATTCTTTTACCGTTAAGATCGGTTCCGGCATTTATATCAGCTACTTTTGTCTCACTGTTCCATGCGGAAACAGCTGACAGAACTCCGAATTCACTATCGAGCAATGAGAAATTGATGATCTTCAGATTGCTCTCGATCAGGGCACTTTTGTAGATATTTGTAAGCAGAATGTTCCCGTCTAATAGCCCTCTGAAGTTGAGAGATATCTTATCCGGATCAGCTTTTTTTCTAATAAGATAATTCAGAGGTAAAATATCGATCCCCCTGAACTCGAGACGTAAAGTATCTGCGGGATTTTCAGAAACAGATCCGTTAACAAGATAATAATGATCTTTATTGCTTATATATAGCTTGTTTATCTTAACTGCATTTGAATCCAGCAAGATTAGTGAATTGCTTATCTTCCAAAGATTGTTACGGTTGTAAATTCCGGTGGAATCAATTACAATTTTCAGAACCGGATTTTTTGATATTGTTTCATCTTTAATGAAGGTCCCCCTGGCAACAAAGTTACCCCGGTTCAGAATTTCTTCCTGGTTGTCCCAGCCAAGAGTAAATATGAAGTTATCCGGTTTAGTAATTAAATCGATCTTGAATCCCTTTAGCTCGGACTGGCCTAACAGGTCAAGTGTCGAGCTTTTTATGTCTATTGATAATTCAGATGATGAATAGACTGACTCAACAGATAAGTCTTTTATAATATTGTTTCTGATATTCAGTGTTTTTGCCTCGCCACTGATTTGCATTATGCTATCGGGGAAAACTGATCCGGTTAATCTGCTTCTTTCAGCAAGCAGAATACCGGTATTAAAAAAATTGTTTATTTTATCAGTATTCTTAAAACCGATATTAAAAGTAAAACTGTTTCTGATAAGTTCTTTATCCGGTTCCGGAGCAGGAAAACGTGAGGGCATAACTTTGGCCAGGATCGATTTGATTGCCGTTCTTAAACCGGAGAAGTTATAGTAACCCCTAATGTCAGCGTCAACGTAATCGGTGCGAAGACTAATGGCAGGTTTGCTGTTTTCAGTAAAGGTCCTTAACGAAAAGTCATAAAATTCAAGACTATTTCCTCTTCTTGTCAGATTGGCATTAAGCAACCTTATTTCTCCATCCAGATTGTCAATGTTATTACCTTTAAAATTAGCCGTGGCCAGCATTGATACTTTTGCAGTCGTATCCTTGACTAAATTCAGTCTGAAAAGGTCGGCTTTTGGCAGGTTCAGGCTAAAATCAAACTCGGGTAACTTTTCACTGAAATCGAACATACCCAGGAGGTCCATTCTGATATTGTTTTCCGAGATCTTTACACTGCCATCCCAGGTTTTCTCACTGAAGATCCCGTTCAGCGATATATCCCTGTATTTATAATTGTTAACCTCAACACTATCTATTAATCCAGTCAGATTACCTGAGAATTCATTGAATGAAGAGGCATACATATCAATATTTGTTCTCATGCTAAGCTTGCCCAGCAATTCTTCTTCACCTGTTAATATTCCAAGGGCTATATTGCTTCCTGTTACAAGCCCCTTTACCTTATACCTGTTCGATCCTTCAGGTCTGAATGAAACATCTGTACTTATTGTACCAGCATTGGAAGTGATTTTCCCATAGGTGACAAAATCAGTTGTAAATCCGGTAAAGTTCCCGTCGAAGGAGAAACTTCCAAGCTTGTACAGGACTTCCGGTAGTTTAATATTCCCTTTCCCTGGGATGCTGACCTTACCAACATCATCTGGATTGACTATCAGTTTGTTGACGCCAATATAAATAAATGTATTGTCTATTTCCGGTAATCCTGAAAGATCAAAGTCGCAATCAAGCGAGCTGTTGTTCCCGTACGACATCTCTATATTACGTCCTTTGAGCTCAGAAATGGTCCCGGTAATTTTTCCTGACAGATTAATTGTCTCATCCATTCCCCTTAATGATGGAATGAAATATTGCAGATCGGAAAAGCTGACGAGCGATCTGTCGAGGAGAAGATCTAGTCTTACCTGATCAATGAAGTTGTCAAAAGAGCTTGATGAATCAGGTAAAATTCCAAGATGGGGTATGTTCAGAATACTTGAATCGCAGTAGATACTTGCTGAAGAAAAGAAGATATTATTATTTGATAAAAGAATATTGCTGGACATTTTTTGTACAGTAAATCCTTTTGATTCCCTGAAGGCAAGGTTGTAAACGCTGAAAGAAGTTGAATCATTTCTGATAATAAAATCTTCAACGATTCCATTTAAATCAGTGAGATGGAGGTTGCTGAAATCCAAAAGGTCATTTTCATTGATTCTTGTCTTATTTACCAGGGCGAATCTGGCATTCCGTATATCTATCTGGTTGATAGAGATATTACTGGCTTTATCAGTTGTATCATAGGGATTCTTGATAAGATCGAGATACCATTTGAGATTATTCACTCCGGTTGAGTCTGTTATAAAGGCCACTACAGGATTGATTATTATCACTCTGTTTAATCTGACAGAATTATGTCTCAGGTCTATTTTTCTGATCCCTATTGATGCCCTGGCTGCATACAGAAGTGTATCATTGTTCTTATCTTTAATAAGTATATCGTTCAATCTCAGCCTGTTAAAAAAAATAAAATCGACTCTTCCAACTGATATGGTAGATTTAATTTTTGCTGAGATGTTTTCAGTTATTCTTTTAACAAGCAGTGTCTGTATATCCGGAAATCTGATAGCATATGCAAACAGTATCGGGACCAGGATTATGATCACGCAAATCGCAATGAGATATTTCAACGATTTTTTAATACTTTTATCCATTAAACGGAGTGGAAAAAACTTTAACAAAATAACCTAAAATATCCCGAAAATCAAAGAATAAATGGGAGTTACAATTCTGGCCATTGAATCTTCATGCGACGACACTTCAGCAGCGATAATCGATGATGGATATATTCTTTCAAACCTGATTGCAGGACAGGAGGTGCACAAATCGTTCGGAGGTGTTGTACCTGAACTTGCCTCACGGGCCCACCAGGCTAATATTGTTCCGGTTACTGATCAGGCAATAAAGAAAGCAGGAGTAAGGATAACTGATATAGATGCAGTTGCTTTTACACGAGGACCGGGACTGCTTGGTTCACTTCTTGTAGGGACCTCATTCGCAAAGGGTTTTGCACTTTCCCGTAACATCCCTTTAATAGAAGTAAATCATCTTCAGGCACATGTACTTGTTCATTTTATGAAGCACAAGGACAGGGATCTCAGAGTTCCCGATTTTCCCTTCCTGTGTCTGCTTGTTTCCGGTGGGCATACTCGGATAATCCTCATGAAGAGTCATTTTGATATGGTTGTGCTTGGAAATACTATTGATGATGCGGCCGGGGAAGCCTTCGATAAATGCGGCAAGTTAATGGGCTTTTCTTATCCTGCAGGGCCCGCAATTGATAATATTGCGGCAACAGGAAATCATAAAGCTTATATCTTTTCAAAACCGTCAATAAAAGGTCTCGACTTCA
The DNA here is from genome assembly GCA_963843415.1 of uncultured Bacteroidota bacterium. GTDB lineage: Bacteria > Bacteroidota > Bacteroidia > Bacteroidales > VadinHA17 > LD21. The sequence continues at coordinate 1,265,698 of CAWJKD010000002.1, read as the reverse complement.
GTTTCAGCGGTCTGAAGACAAATTTCCTTTATTTTCTCAGGGACAGATTAAAAGATGATCCCGGTTTTATTGAAAAAAACAAAGCAGATCTTTGCGCTTCACTTCAATACACGATCTCGTCCATTCTTACTGACAAACTAATTAAAGCTGCTCTTGAAACCGGAATAAATGAGATTGGAATAGCAGGAGGGGTATCAGCTAACTCAGGATTGAGAAAGAGACTTCTTGCCGAAGCTGAAAAAAGAAAGTGGAATCTTTTTATTCCGGATCTTAGTTTAACTACAGATAATGCGGCAATGATTGGAATTGCCGGGTATTATAAATATCTTAGGGGAGAATTTACTGATCAGGATGTAGTTCCCCTGGCACGATTCTGATTAAAAATTAACCCTCTTTGAAATGGAAACAAAAAGTCAGTCAATTCTGGTTATTGGTGCCGGAGCCGTCGGAGGGATAACCGCAGCCCTGCTGAAAAAAGATGGTTACAATGTTGAAATCGTATGTAAACATGCTGATTACGCCTCTCTTATAACGAATAAGGGGATTGAAGTAACTGGCGCTTGTGGAGAAGTGCAGGTAAAAATGCCGGCTTATGCTTCAGTTTCAGAGGTAAAAGAGGAAAAAGACCTGATCCTGCTTGCTACCAAAGCTACCGATATGATTGACGCAGCGGTATCAATTAAGAATATTTTGAAGAAGACCGGATTTGTTATATCGATGCAAAACGGGATCTGTGTGGATGATCTTGCTACAGTCCTTGGAATAAAAAGAGTAATCGGCTGTATAACAGGATGGGGAGCGACGATGGATACACAAGGGAAGCTTACAATGACCTCATCAGGAGATTTTATTATCGGATACCCGGAAAAGATTCCGGATGAGACCCTTAAATCAGCAGGAGAAATTCTATCCTCTGTTGTCCCTGTAAAGATGACAGATAATTTAATGGGACACCTTTATGCGAAACTGATAATTAATTCGTGTATAACATCCCTTGGTGCTATTTGCGGTTTGTATCTCGGGAAAATGCTTTCAGTCAGAAAAATACGCAGAGTATTCATCGAGATCATCAGGGAAGCAGTATCGGTGGCCGGTTTAATGCACATTAAGATCGAAATCTTTGGAGGTAAGCTTGATTTTTATAAGTTTCTGGAGGGCAACAATATAATTGCTGATATACGTCGGCATATATATATCATTATAATTGGATTCAAATACAGGAAGTTAAAATCTTCAAGCCTTCAATCACTTGAAAAGGGGAAACCAACCGAAGTGGATTATTTAAACGGATACATTACAAAGAATGCCGGCAGGCTGAAAATTGGAGTACCTGCTAACACTGCTGTTGTTAATATGATCCATGAAATTGAACAAAAGAAAAGAAAAATTTCAATTGAAAATTTTAGTGATACAATTTTTGATAAATTCAATAATTGATAATTTATTTAATTTAACTAAATTCGGATCAGAATTTGAAAGATGAGGGGGCTAAAAATTTCACCGACAAAAAATTCACCTGAGATCGTACTGACTCCGGAAGGTTCGATCCAGATAAAAGGCCGCTCAATTCATGAAAACGTGAATGAGTTTTTTGCCCCTGTCGAAAAGTGGGTAGCCGATTATATTAAAATCCCTGCTGAAATTACAATTGTTGATATGAATCTGGAGTACTTTAATAGTGCCAGTGCAAAAGTATTTATTCATCTGCTTGAACAGGTTAAACATGTTAACCTGAAGAATAAAAAATTCGTTATCAACTGGTATTATGAAGATGGCGATGAAGATATACTGGAAAGGGGAGAATATTTTTCTTCGATCCTCGATGTCCCCTTCACATTCACTAAGCTCAACTGATATTCCCTCCACTCATAAAATCTGTTTCAGGACTAATGCATCAGCATTAAATTGTGATTTCAATAGTCATGGGTCTCGTAAAACTGCCCAAAAGAGATGTTAATCTGGTCTTTTCTTATGCTTTTTTGAAGTTTCCAGGTAAGCTTTCAGATAAATTAACGAGATCAAAAAAAAGGTCATACCGAGCATCAGCAACATTATGAATCCAAAGACTGATGGTTTCCCGTACTCCGGGAGTGGATGCTTCAGTCTGTAAAAATACCCGAAAATTGTGTAAACGATCACCATTACAGAAATTGCAAAACTGAAAACTATTGCTGTGCCATCGAAGATCCTCGTTGTCCTGTAAAACTCCGTTTTCTTAAATCTTAAATAGGATGCCTGCGCATATACGCGTGCGCGTTGCCGTGACCGATCCTGTCTGTATTTTCTCCAGTCTTCCATAGCCCGGCGGTATGCTGCATCATCTTCAGCAGCAATTTTATCGAAATTGGCAACCAGGAATTCATAGGCTTCAGTAACTGAAATAAATAAGTCTTTAGCGTCGGGAGAGTGATTTATATCCGGATGGTATAAACGTGCTTTCTGTCTGTATGCTTTCTTTATTTCTTCCAGGGAAGAATTAACAGGTAAGCCAAGGATGTGGAAGTAATCCGATAATGTCATATTAAACCGGAGGGTTATACTATGACAAAAATAGGGATATTATTTTACTATTCCGGTGAATCCCATGAATGCAAGTGCCAGAATACCTGCTATGACCAGTGATAATGGTACACCTTTCATTCCCTTTGGTACATCGACAAGCTCCAGCTGCTCCCTGATTCCGGCAAGTATGATGAGGGCTAGTCCGAATCCGATAGCTGTAGATGCGCCATAAACAACTCCCTGCAGAAGATTATAATCTTTCTTTATGACAAGGATTGCAACTCCGAGGACGGCACAGTTAGTTGTTATAAGGGGCAGAAAAATACCCAGAGCCTGGTAGAGCGGCTGACTTATCTTTTTGAGGATTATCTCAACCATCTGAACGAGTGCAGCAATAACGAGGATAAAAGTTATTGTTTGCATAAAAGCTATTCCCAGCTTATTCAACACATAGATCTGGATCAGGTAAGTGACCATTGTGGCAAGAACAATAACGAAAGTAACTGCTCCTGCCATTCCAAGAGCAGTGTTGACTTTGTTTGAAACACCCAGAAAAGGGCATATCCCAAGGAACTGCGCCAGGACTACATTGTTTATTAATATCGCTGAAATAACAATTAAAATATATTCCATGTTCCTATCTTTTATGTTCTTTTCAACCTGTTAATCAAAGCTATAAGATATCCAAGAGCCATGAATGCTCCCGGTGCGAGGATAAAGACGAGTATTCCGTCACCCTGAATGAATTTATGTCCGAATATTGCTCCGCTGCCTACTATTTCCCTGAATGATCCCAGTATTCCCAGAGCCATTGTAAACCCAAGTCCCATTCCGGCGCCATCAACAAATGAAGAGAATACTGTGTTCTTGCTTGCATAAGCTTCAGCACGACCAAGAACGATGCAGTTTACAACGATAAGAGGTATAAAAATTCCCAGCTTTTCATAAAGTGAAGGAACATAAGCCTGCATCAAAAGGTCAACAATAGTAACAAAAGATGCTATTATCACCACAAAAGCAGGAATCCTCACCTTATCGGGGATAACTTTTGAGAGCAGGGATATGACCACGTTAGATCCTATAAGAACGAAAGTTGTAGCTATACCCATTCCCATACCGTTTAATGCCGAGGAGGTAGTGGCCAGTGTCGGGCATGTACCCAAAACAAGGACCAGAATCGGATTTTCTTTAAAGAAACCCTTTGTGAAATTTTGTAATTGATTCATATTAAGCCTTATATATCTTACTGATCGTTACTGTTTATAACAGTGTCCTGTGTTGTGCTGCCGGTAGGAGTGGAACCAGAATTGCCGTCCCATTGCCCATCAGCAAAAAGAGTATTATATGCACGCTGTACGGCATCACAAAAAGCCCTGGAACTTATTGTGGCAGCAGTAATAGCATCGACCGGCCCTCCGTCTTTTTTTACTTTAAGTGCAAATTCAGCCGGATTCTTCTCATTAAACTGGTTCTTAAATCCTGCCTCGACCATTTTAGTACCCAGTCCGGGAGTCTCTTTCTGCTCCAGGACACTTATATTAAATATTGTGCCATCAGGTTTGAAGCCGGCCATTAGTGCAATTCTTCCGCTGAAACCTGAGTTTGTGTAAGTATTGACTGCATACCCGACCAGATCCCCGTCTTTCTTTGCCGGGTAAATTTTGAGACTATCTCCTTCACCTGTCGGGAGGAAATACATTTCTTCATTTGGGTTATTTGTAAATTCAGGCACAACCTGTCTTATGGCTTCTATCTGCCTGTTCAAAGCGGACGCTTCAATAGGCACTTTGGTCATCTGGTAAACAAATGCAAGTCCGGTTGACGCTCCCAGAGAAATCAGTGTCAGGGAGAGTACCATATTCTTAAATGTAGATTCAATTTTAGCCATGCTTCACCTCCTCACCAAATCTTTTTGGTTTGATATATGCATTCATGAGCGGAACAAATGCGTTCATTATTAATATTGCAAATGATACGCCTTCAGGATAGGCGCCATATACTCTAATAATTACTGTAAGTATTCCTATACCACAGCCATAAATGACCATAGCTCTTGGGTTCATAGGTGAGGTGACATAATCGGTCGCCATGAAAATAGCTCCGAGAAGAACACCTCCTGCAAGTATATGAAACATCGGGCTGGCATTTTTTTCAGGGTTAATAAGCCATAAGATCGCTGTAAAAATTGCCAGACTGCCAATAACTGTTACAGGTATATGCCATGTAATTATCTTTTTTACAAGCAGATAAATAAATCCGATAAGTAATGCCACCGCCGCAACTTCTCCCAGAGAACCTCCCATATTGCCGAGAAACATCTGTGCCGGAGTAGGTATCTGCGTAACCAGCTGTGATATTGGTTCACCACTTTTAATACCTTCCTTTATTATGGCAAGAGGAGTAGCACCAGTAACAGCATCTGCATAACTGGTTCCGAACCCATAAGGAACAGGCCAGGTAGTCATTTGTACAGGAAAAGATATCAGCATGAAAACCCGGCCGACCAGCGCCGGATTGAAAGGGTTATTCCCAAGTCCGCCGAAAGTCATTTTTGCTATTACAATGGACACGAAACTGCCAATTATAATTATGAATATTGGCAGGTTGGATGGTACGTTGAATGCCAGTAAAAGACCTGTTACAAGAGCAGATCCGTCAGTAATTGATACAGGTTTTTTCAGAACGAATCTTTGAATGAAGTATTCGAATACCAGACACGAGATGACGGATGTTGCTGTTACAATTATTGCTCCATAACCAAAATAGAAAATTGAAGTGAAAAGAGCTGGAATAAGTGCTATGACAACTCCAAACATCAGTTTTCTTGTTGTCTCTTGTCCATGTGAATGCGGTGAAGGTGATATGTTTAGTATATTGCTCATATACAAAATATTATAAGACTTATTGTTTAACAACTCTTTCGCGGGCCATCTTAATTACAGTCGATTTTCCCAGGCGTATATAATCAAGAAGTGGGCGTCCGGCAGGGCAGGTGTAGCTGCAGGAACCACACTCCATACAATCTGTTATACGTTCCTGCTCTGCTCTGTCAAAAAGACCTTTCTGTGACAGTGTCATAAGCAGATACGGTTCAAGTCCGAGAGCACAAACAGAAATACATTTTGCACAACGGATGCATGCTCCAGATTCCATCCGATCCGATTCATTCTTTGGGAACAAAATAATCCCTGATGTACCTTTAACGACCGGAACATTTACATTAATCAGCGATTTGCCCATCATTGGCCCACCGGATACTATTTTCCCGGTGTCTTCAGGTAATCCTCCGGCAGCTTCGATGAGATTACTGGCAGGAGTACCGATCCTTACAAAATAGTTACCCGGTTTTGTAACAGATTTTCCGGTAATTGTGACTACTCTTTCAATAAGGGGTTTATCTTTTTGAACTGCTTCATAAACCGCGAATGCTGTCCCAACATTATGTACAACGGCATTTACATCAAGAGGAAGACGACCTGAAGGGACCTCCCTTTTTATGAGAGATTTAATAAGCTGTTTTTCAGCGCCCTGCGGGTACTTGACCTTAAGCGGAAAGACGTTTATACCTTTAAACGAATTTGCCAGTCTTGTAAGATTTTCGATAGCGTCGGGCTTATTATTTTCAATCCCGATCAAAGCTTTATCAACTTTCAGAGCTTTCATCAGGATTGATACTCCTGTCAGGATCTCCTGTCCTTTCTCAAGCATCAGGCGATGATCGGAAGTCAGATATGGTTCACATTCTACACCATTTATAATAAGTACATCACATCTCTTTCCAGTAGGAACAGTAAGCTTCACATGTGACGGAAAGGTTGCTCCACCAAGTCCGACAATTCCACAATTAAGACATTTTTTTATAATTTCCTCGGATGAAAGGCTGAAATCTGTTTTTATTTCACTGCCTCTGTCAATGGTCTCTATCCACTCATCTCCTTCGACATCTATAAAAACAGCTGTCTGGCTATATCCGCTTGTATCGATAATTGTGTCAATTTTATTTACTTTCCCTGATACAGAGGAGTGGATGTTTGTTGAAACGAGACCTTTGGCAGTGGCTATTACCTGACCTGTTTTGACCGGATCGCCCTTACTCACAATTACTGATGCAGGAGCACCGATATGCTGGGAAATCGGAATTGTAACGCTCATAGGAACAGGAAGATACTGAATTTTACTGTCAGCTGTCAACTTATTCTCGGGGGGATGAACACCCCCCATGGGAAATGTTTTCAACACTTTTTTATTTTATTATTTGACATTTTATTTAAGCAGTAATAGCCTCGGTTTTGGCTTCGATTTGTGTTTTACGTGGAGGGAAATTGAGCTCAATTATTGATCCAGTCGGGCATTCGACCACACATTTCCTGCAGAAAGTACATTTAAGAGCATCAATATATGCCAGGTTATTTTCAATAGTAATTGCATCAAATTCACACACCTTAAAGCATTTATTGCAGGCAATGCAGGCAACTTTACATGCTCTTCTTGCCGGACCTCCCTTATCGCAATTTGAACAAGCAACATATATTTTACGGTCTTTTTTAGCTTTTTTGCGAAGCTCGATAATATGTCTCGGACATGCTTTGACACAAGCTCCGCATGAAACACATTTATCATCGATAATGACCGGCAGACCTGTCTCATAATTCATATATATTGCATCAAAATCACAAACCCTTACACAATCTCCCAGTCCAAGGCAACCATAGCTGCAATCGGTTTCTCCTATATATAGATTGTGAGCTATCCGGCAATCGGGAACTCCGTCATATTTTGATGTGCGGGGCCTGTGTTCCGGCGCCCCATTGCAGAGTAAAACAGCCACTTTGGGTTCAACAACAGGTGCCTCTTTCCCCAGGAATCCTGCGATCTGTCCCATGACAGTTCCGCCACCTACGGGACAATTTAATCCCTCAAAGGTTTCTGCTTTGACAAGGGCTTCAGCAAAATTCCGGCAACCAGCAAAACCGCAACCTCCGCAGTTTGCTGCCGGCAGCATAGCCTGTACCTCATCAATCCTGGGATCTTCAAAAACCTTGAATCTTTGTGCAATAAAATAGAGTATCACTGCCGATAAAAGAGCAATAAGACTCAGACTTAAGACTGTTATAAAAACAATGGAGTTCATTAATCATGCTTTTATTGTGAACGTGAATTTATTGTCAATACGCTTTCTGAAAAACCAGAGCATCAGATAGTAGGGAATTAATACTGCTATAGCACCAAGTCCTGCAGCGATTTCACTTACAGAAAAAGTGACAAGCAAAATTAAAACAACAACTACAAGGATAAAAGGGAAAACATAGCCAAGTAATACTGCATTGTAACCCATCGATTTCTTCATCAGAATGGTAACATCATCGCCGGCAGCAACATTATAAATTCCGGGAATAATGACTAACTTTTCTTCACTTCCTGACAAAGAACAATATCCCTCAGCATGACATCCTGCACATGCTGATGATGATACTATTTTAACAGTTACGGATCCGTTATCTGCCTTCTCCACAATACCATCATGCTCAATGACTCCGTAATTATCTGATACCCCCATGCAAATGCCCCTGAAAAATTTAAACCGCAAAATTATAATTACTGGATAAATTGCGGATGCTTTTCGTCATGATTTGTTCACAATACCCCTTATTTATTCACATTATAAATAAAGGTTTTCAGCTTATATTGCTCCAAGACTGGCGTTTGCTGAAAAGGCGTTGCAGCTCACCCTTGAGAACCGGATTTTGATTCTTTTCAAGAAGAGGATCTTTCAGGATAATATCCTCTGCAATATTCCGGACATATTCTATCAACTGCCCATCTTTGCCCAGATCTGCTATTTTGAGGTCAAAAGGAATGCCGCTCTGCATAGTACCCTCTATATCTCCTGGCCCCCTGAGCTGAAGATCAGTCTCTGCAATTTCAAAACCATCATTTGTCCGGATCATTACTTCGATTCTTGTTGAGGCCTCTTTCGATAATTTTGCGGATGTCATCAAAATACAGTAAGACTGATCGCCACCTCTCCCTACCCGTCCTCTTAGCTGATGGAGTTGGGAAAGACCGAATCGTTCAGCACTTTCAATCACCATTACAGAAGCATTGGGGATATCTACACCGACTTCAATCACAGTAGTCGCAACAAGGATGTGCGCTTTTCCTTCCTTGAATAGTTTCATGGATTCTTCTTTGGTGCTCGGTGTCATTTTACCGTGAACTACGCTGATGCAAAAATCCGGAGGAGGAAAGACTCTTGAAATAGTATCCCATCCGTCCTCAAGATCCTTATAATCCATTTTTTCAGATTCCTTTATTAATGGGTAAACTATATAAATCTGCCGGCCTGCCGAGATCTGGTCACGGAGAAAACCGTATACCTTATTTCTCTCAGAATCAAAGAAATGCATTGTTCTGACAGGTATCCTTCCGGGAGGAAGTTCGTCAATGACTGAAACATCAAGATCTCCGTAAAGGGTCATTGCCAGTGTCCTGGGGATAGGAGTAGCTGTCATTACAAGAATATGAGGAGGATTGCTGCTTTTCTGCCAGAGCCTTGCCCTTTGCTCAACCCCGAAACGGTGTTGTTCGTCGATAACAACAAGACCAAGGTTGCTGAACTGAACATTTTCCTCAATCAGTGCATGGGTCCCTATAAGTATATTAAGCGATTTATCAAGCAGTGTTTCGCTTATTTCATTTCTCAGTGATTTTTTCGAGGACCCAGTAAGTAGCCTTACTCTCAGGTTTAAGCCTTTAAGCATTTTTGTCACTGTCTCATAATGCTGACTTGCAAGGATTTCAGTTGGTGCCATTATACATGCCTGATATCCGTTATCGATGGCAATGAGCATACTCATCAGTGCCACAAGAGTTTTCCCGCTTCCAACATCCCCCTGAAGTAGCCTGTTCATTTGCTTACCTGATCCCAGGTCCCTCCTGATTTCCTTCATCACCTTTTTCTGAGCATCAGTAAGATTGAAAGGCAGATTATTGAAATAGAAATTATTGAAATTTTCTCCGACACTTGAAAAGAGGAAACCTCTGAACTTCTGAGTCCGGTTATTTTTATATCTGATAAGGTTCAGCTGAATGTAAAACAGCTCTTCAAACTTCAGCCGGTACCTTGCCTTCTCAAGTTCTGTCGCATCAGAAGGGAAATGGATCTTGAGAAGTGCCTGCTGAAGATCCATAAGTTTGTATCTTGAAATTAAGTATTCCGGAAGAGTTTCAGGTATCCTTAAGTTTATCTGGCCAAGAAAGTTACCGATAAGTTTGCTGATTGCTTTGGATGTGAGAAAGTGATTTTTAAGATTCTCAGTTGTATTATACTGAGCCTGAAAAGCCGAAGTTATTCTTTGTTCGACTTTCGCTGAAGCTTCAATTTCAGGATGAATAATATTGATAATGCCATTGAAGATCCCGGGTTTACCGAACACAATATATTCGACATTCGGCACGTAGCTCTGTGTTATCCATTTTGTCCCCTTGAACCAGATCAGTTTAATGGTTCCTGTATCATCCTGAAAATCAGCAACTAATCTTTTACCTTTACCACCTCCTTCAGTAAAATAGCCTTTGATCATTCCTTTCACCTGCACAAAGGGGAGATCAGAATCAAGTTCTTTGATTTTATAGAACCTGGTTCTGTCAATGTACTTATAGGGGAAATGATAAAGAAGGTCATGGCAGCTAAATATATTTAGTTCTTTATTCAGCAATTCTGCTCTCCTGGGTCCAACTCCCTTTAAATATTTTATTTCTGTGTCAAGAAGATCCTGCATAATTGCCCTGCATCAACTGTATGGTAAAAGATATCCGAAAATACTTAATTTTGGCAACCTTACCTAATATATTTATTCATGGTATGAATTTTTTTGTGGCCAGAAAATATTTGAAATATCTTCTCATTTCCAGACACAGAAAGGGGCATGGAGTTCACAGTCCTTTTGTTTTTGATCTTGTATCAAGGGTCTTCCGGAATAAAATCAACCCGGATATTGTCTTTATCATTGAGAACATCAGAACAAACAGGATATCCGACCAGAGAACGATCTCTTTAACAGACCTTGGTGCCGGATCAGTAAGAACAAAAAGTTCTTTGAGGAAAATTTCCGGAATAGCCCGATATTCGGCAGTTCCCTCCAAATATTGCACTCTGCTTGCAAATCTTGCTTCGGAGTTTGGAGACCATGACATAGTTGAGTTAGGTACTTCTCTGGGAATCAGTACTATGTACCTGGCAGCAACCTTATCACGAACTGTTGTTTATTCGGTTGAGGGTTGTGCTGCATTATCTGAAATTGCAAGAGAAAATTTCAGTATTGCAGGGATTAAAAACATAGAGCTGCTGAATGGATCTTTTGAGGATATGATACCAGAACTAAAGAAAAAAGGAATTAAACCGGGTCTTGTATTTATTGATGGTCACCACAGAAGAGAACCTGTGTTGAGGTATTTTGCACAAATGGTTAAACTCATTGATAAAAAGAGTGTTATAATTATTGACGACATTCACATGTCATATGAAATGGAAAAAGCCTGGAACGAAATCAAACAGTATGAAAGTGTTTCATTTACAATAGATATATTCAGGATGGGTCTGATTTTTTTCAGAGAAGGGATAAACCATTTTAATTACGTGATAAGGTATTAACAAAAATTAAGACATATAAATTTATTATTTAACCAAATTAATCTAATTTCGAAAACTTAATTTTAAGATTATGGATAAAGTTATTGAGATCCAAAATATTGTGAAGAACTACCAGGTTGGATCTGTGGTTGTGAAAGCATTAAGATCAGTCACCATTAGTATTAACAGGAATGAATATGTTGCTATTATGGGTCCATCGGGTTCAGGTAAATCGACTCTTATGAACCTGGTTGGTTGTCTCGATACACCAACAAGCGGAGCTTATATACTAAATGGTACTGATGTAAGTAAAATGGAAGATGATTACCTTGCTGAAATCAGGAATAAAGAGATCGGATTCGTTTTTCAGACTTTTAACCTTCTCCCCAGATATACTGCGCTTGAAAATGTCACACTGCCTTTGATATATGCAGGCGTACAGAAAATTGACAGAGAGAAAATGGCAGTAGAAACCCTCGAAAATGTTGGTCTTGGCGACAGGATGACACATAAACCAAATGAGCTTTCAGGCGGACAAAGACAGCGCGTTGCCATTGCAAGGGCGCTTGTAAATAAACCATCCATTATTCTTGCCGATGAGCCGACCGGAAACCTTGACAGTAAAACCTCACTTGATATAATGGGACTTCTCGATGATATTCACAGGAAAGGGAATACAGTGATCGTCGTTACTCATGAAGAAGAAATAGCACGCCATGCTGCCCGTATAATAAGATTATTTGATGGGGAAGTTTCACAGGATTATGCTAATGAAAAATATAAGCCGGCCTGATCCTCTCATATAAAAGCCTATCTTGCAGGTCAATCTTGTAATTTAACGATTATGAAGATCTATACCCGCAAAGGAGATAACGCAATAACCTCATTGTCAGGAGGTAAGAAAATACCCAAACATCATGTTCGTGTTGAGGCTTATGGTGCTATTGATGAACTTGTTTCCTGGATAGGATTATTAAAAGATCATAAAGAGAATTCCGGCCGCAAAGCTATCATGACATATATTCAGAAGCAGCTACTGATCTTTACTGCTTTGCTGGCTTCAGATAATTGCGACACATCAGAGAAACTGATAGTTCCTGACCCCAGGTCAGTTCAAAAACTTGAAAAAGAAATCGATAAAATTCAACTAACTCTTCTTCCTTTGCAGCAGTGCATCATTCCGGGAGGGGATGTTCTCGTTTCATATTGTCATATAGCAAGATGCGTGTGTCGCAGGACGGAAAGGAGAGTATCAGAACTTAATGAATCAGAAAAAACTCCGGCGATCATCGGCAAATTCCTTAACCGGCTTTCTGATTATTTATTCGTACTCTCGCGTAAAATAGCCTTAGAGCTTGATATTGAGGAGGTTATTTGGTCAGTCTGAATGCCTGAAAATCTTTGGTAAAGCTATTGTTTATAAAGTAAAATAATATATATATTTGCAGACTTTATAAAAAAAATTAATACCATCAGGAAATTATGTACTGGACGCTTGAATTAGCATCAAAACTTGAAGATGCGCCATGGCCCGCAACCAAGGATGAGCTGATTGATTTCGCTATAAGATCAGGTGCTCCGATGGAAGTAATCGAAAACCTTCAGGAAATTGAAGATGAAGGAGATATCTACGAAAGTATTGAGGATATCTGGCCTGACTATCCGAGTAAAGACGATTTCTTCTTCAACGAAGATGAGTATTAATTATCTTAACATCTATTTAAATATATCTTCAAATTTTTTTGGACGAAGTTCGTCCAACCAGCTGAATCCTTCCAGATGCCTGTTAGCTTGCGGAGATTGTGAAGGAGGATCAATAACTCCTTCGGGGTTCTGATACTCGAAGATTTCTTTTATCTTACCATCTGCAAACAGAATCTCAATTCTCGCGCATTTCGCGGTATTGACTCCTACAATCTCATCTCCATCAATAAGGTAATAAATAGATTCTCCATTGCCATCAATGTCTATCCTGGTCAGTTTGTTATCCTTAAAATATCCGGTTAGCGATCGACCTTTGATCTGATTGAATCTCATAGTATCTATCTGGCTCACAATGAATGCAGAATTATAGAGTTCCATCCTCTCTGCCTGCCTGTTCTTTGTGAAGATTGCGACAGAGTCGGAGGTAAGCTGATTCTCCTCATTCCATAAAACCGGTTCTTTATACAACCTTATTACAGAATCCTGAAAGGAGTAGGAGAGAGAGTCGCATTTTGCCTGAAGATCTAAACTGAAAATCCGGCAACCATGATATGCCCTCATCAACCTGTATCCTTTTACTGAAGTGTCTGAAACTGTAATTGCGCTAATCGTGTCAGCGTGCAGGAAAAGTGAATCATTTTTCCCTGATATCTGTATGAACAAAGCTCTGTCAGTTACCATGAACTGCTCAGGTTGTTTAAGATACCACGCGTATTCACCTGCTACAACTATTTTATTATTTGTATCAGCAATACTCACATTACCAAAAGATTGCCCATAACCTGTATTCTCATCATAAAAAAGAGAATCACCATGAATTATCTGTTGTTTATTATCAATAACTGCATTCTGCCATATCCTTGTAACGTTATTCTTTGTGTCATACCAGCCTTTTTCGCAATAAAGATAAATGCTGTCTCCCTTCATTTCTGAAGGTCCCGTAAAAATCGCAGTCTCCGATTTAGTGTTGTAATTCATTGTATCTGCGGTCATTATATAATCAGGATTGACGATCTTAACGCTATCCTTAAAGTAAAAAGTGTTCTGTGCAACATAATATATACCTACTTTGCTTGAAAGAGTGTTTTCCCCATTCTCTATTTTCCCGCTGTCAGGGTATTGCGCTATTTCGTTCTTTACGTCGTAGTGTACAGAATTTGTATAGAGATGGGTTTCTTTGTCGATGAGTTCCACATTACCTGTCAGTAAAGCGGTTTCAGTTGCACCGTCGTAAAAAAGATGATCACCCATAATATCAAGAGTATCACCCTGTTCAATGTGGATCTTACTGAAAGCTGTCACCTGGTTTTTATCAGGGTAAAAATGGGCACTGTCACATTGCATAGTGATTTCGTTATGTTCCAGCACGACACCTCCCAGCAGACGATGCCAGTCTTTACCTGACTGCTTGTCTCTCTCAATTATATCTTCATCTGCATGCTTCAGATCAATTCGCCTTTTAACACTATTGTTTACAGGATTATTCTGTGATTGCAGGTTAAATGATATAAATATTATGATGACAAAAAGCAAAATTTGTCTTGCAGAAACAACATGTGAAGTATGTTGTAAAAAGCTTATTTCAGCCACCCCTGTTTCAGAAAGTCGCATGACCTGAATTCATCACTGATTTTGATGTACGTGGTTGAAATTTTCTTCTTGATCCAATCCTGGTATGTTTCAGACCGCTTGTTCATTAAAGCAGCATTGGAAAGGCTCTGATAGTCGTCTTTCAGATTTGCCCTGTGGGCAGGAATTTCATTGTCGAGTCTTACAATTCTGAAAACAATATTATTATTTTCATCGGTTGTCCTGAAGGATTCAGAAATTTCTCCAACTTTCAGATCCCTCAGTTTTACATACATCTCAGTATCAAATTCGTCAAGACTGAACCATGTGTTACGGTCTGAAGGATTTACACTGACATATCTGCCCCCATTTATTCTGCTGTCTTTGTGACTGGAGAACATCACAGCAGCAGTCTCAAATTTCAGGCTGTCTTTTCTTATAAGGCTTGCAATACTGTCAAGTTTAGATATTGCCCTGGCTGCCTGTTCAGTCTTGACTTTAGGTCTGATGAGGATATGCCGGGTATTAAGGAGATCACCTTTACGGTCGATCATCTGAATGATATGGAATCCGTTTTTCGTTTCAACTATTCTTGATACTGTATTTTTGGTCAGACTCCATGCAGCGTCAGCATACTCTTTCTCAAGTTCTCCCTTAAGCATATAACCGACTTCACCTCCCTTTATGGCAGTTCCCGGGTCTTCAGAATACAATACGGCAAGCATACTGAAGCTTTTCCCTTCAAGGATCTCACTCCTGATATCAAGTAATCGCTGTCGCGCCTCTGCTTTGTTCTCTTCATTTTCAGGAGGATCAAGCTGTATCAGGCTAACCTGTACTTTGGCAGGTACCACCGGAAGGCTGTCTTTGGAAAGATCAGTGAAATATTTTTTTAATTCCCGTGGAGTAAGGGTAATATTTTCTGCAATTTTACCCTGTACCTGACGGGTTATCTCCTGTTCAACGAGATTTTTCCGGATATCCCTCCTGATTTCGATCATACTTTTATGAAAAGCATCCATTATTGCCTGTTCACTTCCTGCCCGGCGGATAGCATCATTAATTGTTGCATTTACCTCTCCTTCAACAAGATCCTCAGTTACAATTATACTATCAATCCGTGCCTGATCAAGAAACAGCTTTGAAACAAGCAATTGCTGTAAAACATTGCAGCGGAGCTGGTCAATCGGAGATTTGTCACCACTTGCCCTAAAATCAACAACAGCATTCTCAATATCTGACAGATAAATTACCTCATTGCCAACAATTGCCGCAACTGACTCTACCAATACCTGTGAATTAATATAAGTCAGTCCGGAAAGTAATAAACCTGTCAGCATTAATAACAATCTTGGGCTTCTTCTCATTACTATCGGTTATTTAAAATCGTAAAATTGTTCTCCTTAAGGGCATCATTATAAATCCCGTTTTCCAAAGATTCTATAAAATCAATTCTCCTGATGTTCCATATCATCCTTCTTATATCCTCCTTTACATATTCCAATGGGGCAAGAGTTGATCTTAACTTATAATCCCTTATCGTAACGAAATACAAATATTCTGAATCAGCTGCCTCATAAAAGGTAGTTCTTCTGAGGAAGCTTTCCTGGTTATTTATTTCCTGAGGCAGCTCAACTGAAATCCTGTCAATCGGCACCCATTCCTCGTTAAAATCGTCAAATTTGTCAGCAAATTGAAAACATAATGTCTCAAGCTGCTGAAGGTCAGTCTGCTCGTTCGATTGTGCCAGAGTCCTTATCCTGTTGACATTCGGCGTCTCAACCGGTACCTTTATAAAAAGAGCTTTAACAATGTTCGAAGTGAGCATAAAACTGAACTGATTGGAGGAATAATAATTTTCAAGTTCAGTGTCGGTTATAACAGTATCCATTCTTTCAAGTATCATCTGCCTCTGATAGTGATATATAACAAGATTTGCCCTGGCCTCAGCAAGCTGGTTGTTTATTTCATCTCTGTACTGAGGTGTAAGGTTGTCTTCAGCTTTCTGAAACAGAAGCTCCTTCTTTCCCCATTTGTTGATATAATTCTGCATGATGACAGAGCTGTCGGTTGGAGAAGTTCCAGGTTGAATAATTTGCGGTATCTGGTCAAGATATAGTATTGCATCCCCTGCTTTTGCAACAGGGATCCGTTTTGATACATTGTTCCCGTTCCTGCAACCAGCTGAGATAATGATTATTAACAAAAAAAACAGTATTCTACTCATTAATCAGACTCTTTTTAACTTTATCAAATATACGGCTGTCAATCTTAACGCTGTATTTTTCTCTTAATTGTCCTGTCCACTCTTTCTCCAGATACTCCTGGTAACCTTCCATTATTTCTCCTTCGATCTCGTTAAAGGGGAGAGGAACCGGTTCTAAGATATTATTAATAACTATAACTGCTGGAAAATTATTGAATTTTATAGACTGTGGTCCTTTAATCCATTTAATTTTATCTATTTCCGTATCATCACCCCTGAACCATGTTTTGTCGGTTATCACAAGCAGCGAATCAATTTTCTTGTTGAATCTGTTAAGCATTAACTCATCAGTTCCTTTCTTCTTTGAATATCTCTTGTATACCGATAAAAGATTTTTATCTCCTTTCGAAGATCTCAATGAGTAAATTTTTGTTTCAATACCTCTCCTTGTCAGGAAGTTTTTCTTGTTTTCTTCATAATATTGTTTTAATCCTGCAGAATCTTCCTGTACCCTGTTCCATACTTTTTCTTCTGATATTTCGAACAGGAGTATACCATCATGGAATTCATTCATCAGGTATCTGAAATCGGGGTATTTTTTTTCAAGTATCGAATTTTCATATCTGATCAGCTGATCAGATGAAATGGCTTCAACAGACTGATTTATAAAATAGGCAGGATCGGAAGTGACAATCATTGATTTCCGTTTCTCGATGTATTGTGCAAATTCTCTTGTTGTAAGTCGTTGATCAGCAAATGAGTATAAATTTCCAGAAGGTAATGTAGTTTTATTATACCTGGCTAATCCCTTGATTATAAGAGTATCTGTGTTGTTAACAAACCATTCAAAAGCTGTCTGGTTGATCCTGAACCGGTATTCTTTCTTAAGAGTATTTATAAACGATTTTTTACTCAGCGAGTTCAGGTAAGACTGGTTAATTCTGCTCTCAAGATATGATCTGGTCTCTTCGAATGATCCCGGCGGTTTTTTATCAAGAAGTTTAATAATGTGCCAGCCATAATTGGTTCGGACAGGTTTTGTATATTTTCCCGTGTCGGTGATTGCGAATGCTGCCTCAGCAAATTCAGTTATCATCTCACCTGCACCAAACCAGCTTAGTTTACCACCTGTTTCAGCAGTCTCTTTATGATCGGAATATTTTTTTGCCAGTTGGCTGAATGATGCTCCTTCAAGGAGATCTTTGTAAATAGTATTAATCGTCTCTTCTGCTTCCCTGGCTTCCTTTTCTTCTGCACCCGGAGGTGAGGCTTTCATAATATGAGCGACAAGTATCTTTCCTTTTGATTGTCTTTTGTCAGCAACCCTGATTATATGATAACCGTAGGGAGTTCTGACGGGATCTGAAATTGCACCTTTTTTAAGGGTGTAAGCTGCATCTTCGAACGGAGTAATCATCTGGAATACTGTAAAATATCCAAGGTTGCCACCGTTTATTCTTGCTGAGGGGTCATCGGAAGTGCCTTTTGCAACCTGCTCAAATGATTCACCTCTGATGATTCTTTCCTTTATTCCGGCGGCTTTTTTCCATGCATTTAGAGTATCTTCCGGTTTAGCCCCCTCAGGACACTCAACCAGAATATGCCATGCATTGATTTCTGTCAGGTATCTTTGATAAGTTCTCTGGAGAAGTTTCTCTTTTGTCTTTGTATCAGTGAGGTAATTCTGCGCCAGTTGGTTTCTATAACCATCAAGTTCGGTTTTGAATGCCCTTGTTGTATCGATCCCTTTATTTATCGCATCTGCAACTTTAAGTCTGAAGACTATGAATTGCTGCAGATAGTCATCAATATCAGGCAATTTACCGGATTCGGAACTCTTTTTGTACATTCTGATGAATTCCCCTGAAGCAACCTTTATTCCGTTTACCGTCATCAACGTACTGTCATTCAGATCCTGTGTCTGACCAACGGCAGGTATCATGAACGATATAACGATCAACAGAGATGCTCTGATATTCATCAGGTTAGTCTGATATGATACCGGTTATTCAACTGCTTTTCTGCTGTAGTTAGGCGATTCCTTTGTTATTGATACATCGTGCGGATGGCTTTCAATGATCCCTGAACCTGTAATTCTGACGAATTTACCCTCCTTTTTCAGTACACCTATATTTTTTGCACCGACATATCCCATTCCTGCCCGTAAACCGCCCGTCATCTGGTAAATAACTTCGGCAAGGGTTCCTTTATAGGGTACTCTGGCGGCAATACCTTCAGGTACAAGTTTTTGTATATCATCTTCCATATCCTGGAAATAGCGATCTTTCGAACCCTGCTGCATTGCCTCAAGGGATCCCATTCCCCTGTAAGCTTTAAATTTACGGCCATTAAAAATAATTGTCTCACCCGGTGATTCCTCAACGCCGGCAAACAGCGATCCGGCCATTATTGAATCAGCTCCGGCTGCAATAGCCTTAATAATATCACCTGAATACCGTATACCTCCGTCAGCAATTACAGGCACTCCTGATCCTTCAACAGCTTTTGCTACATTGTAAATTGCTGAGAGCTGCGGTATCCCTACTCCGGCAATAATCCTTGTTGTACAGATAGATCCCGGGCCAATTCCTACCTTTAAAGCATCAGCTCCTTCATCAACCAGCAATCTGGCTGCGTCTCCCGTACCAATATTTCCAACAACAATATCAGTACCGGAATAACGCTTCTTAATTTCGCGGAGTATTTTAATTACACTTTTGGTGTGAGAGTGAGCTGTGTCAATTACTATTGCATCGACATTGGCAGTGATAAGAGCTTCAACTCTTAGGAGAGTATCAGATGCTATTCCAACTGCACCAGCAACCCTCAAACGTCCTTTATCATCTTTACAGGAGTTAGGTCTGTCTTTTGTCTTTGTTATATCTTTATAGGTAATGAGCCCAACCAGTTTACCTGAATCATCTACCATCGGAAGCTTCTCTATTCTGTGCTTCTGAAGGATTCTGGCAGCATCTTCGAGATTCGTCTGATGATTTATAGTTATGAGTTTTGTTGTCATCACCTCGGTAATCTTTCTTTTGTGGTTGTTCTCAAAACGAAGGTCCCTGTTTGTGACTATCCCCTTAAGTATACCATTTTTATCGATAACTGGGATGCCGCCTATCTTGTACTCAATCATCAGATTAATTGCCTCTGCTACTGTAGCGTTCAGACTTATCGTAATCGGATCGGATATCATAAAATTCTCCGCACGCTTGACCCGTTTAACCTGGGATGCTTGCTTCTCGATACTCATATTTTTATGGATTACACCTATCCCGCCTTCTCTGGCAATGGCAATTGCAAGATCATCTTCGGTAACAGTGTCCATAGCAGCAGAGACCACCGGTGTATTGATCCGGATATTTCTCGTGAACATTGAACTCAGATCAACCTCCCGGGGAAGTACTTCTGAGTATGAAGGAAGCAGCAGAACATC
The DNA here is from genome assembly GCA_963843415.1 of uncultured Bacteroidota bacterium. Taxonomy (GTDB): domain Bacteria; phylum Bacteroidota; class Bacteroidia; order Bacteroidales; family VadinHA17; genus LD21. The sequence goes on along the minus strand of CAWJKD010000002.1, from coordinate 1,245,646 downwards.
GTCAAACGTCAATCCTTCATAAAGTATCTTATCATCAATAAATGACATGGAAGTGAGTATTAATTTTTGATGCCGCAAATTACGAAAAATTCATTACTCATGAAACACTCATTCTTATTCAGTTCCATAAAAAATTGAATTACAGTTACTATTTTTGCTCTAGTTAACAAACTGCCGGAATAATGAGTATTGAACCATACAGACAGATTCTTACAAAATACTGGGGATTTACTTCTTTCAGACCGCTTCAGGAGGAGATCATTAAATCTGTTGCAGAAGGGAAGGATACCCTTGGACTGATGCCAACCGGCGGTGGTAAATCGATTACATTTCAGGTCCCTGCACTTGCAAAAGAGGGTATCTGCCTTGTAATCACGCCTCTGATAGCTCTCATGAAAGAACAGGTTGGCCGTCTTAATGGTCAGGGAATAAAATCATTAGCAATCCATTCCGGGATGTCTGCTGAAGAAATTGATGTGGTACTCGAAAATAGTATTTATGGTGATTATAAATTTCTGTATATCTCACCTGAAAGGATTTCGACAAGGATATTTCAGGCAAGGGTTCAGAAAATGAACCTAAATCTGGTGGCAGTCGATGAAGCTCATTGTATTTCACAGTGGGGTTATGATTTCAGACCATCGTATCTTAGAATTGCCACTTTGCGCGAACTTATTTCTGATAAGATACCTTTCCTTGCTCTTTCAGCTTCAGCAACTCCACAGGTTATCGAAGATATCCAGAAGAAGCTTGAATTCAGGGAGAAAAATGTTCTAAGAACCAGCTTCGACCGGAAAAATATCTCTTATCTGGTAAGAAGGGTTGAAGATAAAGGCACTTATCTTGTCAAAACACTTCATAAAATAAAAGGAAACGGGATAGTATATGTTCGAAGCCGGAAGCGCTGTAAAGAAATAGCTGAATTACTTGTGGCCAATGGCATAAGCGCAGATTTTTACCATGCCGGCCTGCCGGTTGAACTTCGCGATAAGAAACAGATCGCATGGTCTGCCGGTGACAAAAGGGTAATCGTAGCTACCAATGCTTTTGGGATGGGAATCGATAAGGCAGATGTGAGGTTTGTGGTTCACTGGGAGATGCCTGATTGCATAGAGGAATACTTCCAGGAGAGCGGAAGGGCAGGGCGTGACAATAAGCCAGCTTTTGCCGTTCTTCTTTATTCGCAATCGGATAAAAGCAGACTAGAAGACTCTCTGAGACGAAGATTCCCACCAATAGAAAAAATAAAGGATGTCTACGAAGCTCTCTGCAATCATCTCCAGGTGCCTCAGGGGACAGGAAAAGATAACGTCTTTGATTTCAGCATGTCGGACTTTGTTTCAAGATTCAGATTGCCTGTGATTGAAACCTTTAACAGCCTAAGCTTCTTGCAGAGAGAAGGTTACATTGAATTCACTGAAGAGATTAATAATCCTTCACGGGTTCACTTTATAATTGGTCGCGATGATCTGTACAAATTCCAGGTTGCGAATGAATCATTTGACGGATTCATAAAACTGCTGTTAAGATCTTACACAGGTATGTTTTCCGAATTTGTAATAATAAATGAGGATGCACTTGCAAAGAAATCAGCATTGTCGAGAGACACTGTTTACAGGTTTCTTGTAAAGCTCTCGGCACTAAATATTATCAGGTATATACCAGGGAAAAAGACTTCTCTTGTAATATTCACTGAAGAACGTCTGGACAGAAAATCGTTGATGATCTCTCCGGAAAACTACCTCCAGGTTAAGGATAAGTATATTATACGCCTGAACAAAATGATCGATTATGCTGATATTAATACAAAATGCCGTTCAGTAATTCTCCTCGACTATTTTGGTGAGGAATCTGATCGCTGCGGTGTTTGTGATGTTTGCCGCGAAAGAAATGAACTTGATCTAAGCAAATATGAGTTTGATCTTATTCTTGAAGAGATCAAGGATCTTCTTGGTGAACAAAAGTACGATGCACGAGAATTAACCGGTAAGGTTAGTCTGAATTATCCCGAGGATAAAGTAATTAAAGTTCTGCGCTGGCTAATCGATCACAACAAAATAGTTACTGACGAAAAGAACCTGATGTCGTGGAGGGAACCCGATCTGTTCTCAAGGTAATTTTTTAAGATCCTCCCATTTTACCTGCCAGGTGCCATCCTTCGGAAATCCAGGGGCAGAAGTATCGGGAGCTCCATCCCAGCCTGTACACATCATTGCAACAGCTGTTAGCAGCGCGCCATTTCCCGGCATATACAAGCGCAGACGCTGGTTCTGATAATTATGACCGTTTGGCAGATATGTGTTGGTTTCTACTTTCATAAAAAGAGCATCGATGGCTTTTTCAGGCATTCCCAGTCTTGTGGCTGCCATGGCGGTCATGGGAAAATCCCAGCCCCAGGTGTCAGCCCACTGCCAGTGCTCCCAAAGATATTCAAATGTTCTTTTCATTGTTTTAAAATCAACCATCTGACTGTTAGGTAGCATCCCGTAAGTCCCTGTAACCATTGGATGGTCGCTTATAAATCTCGGATTTGAATAAGAGTCGGGAGCGCTTTCGGCTGATAGATACAATCCATCTTTTTGGGCCAGAGGTGATATCATTTTAATTACTGAATCCCACCGGGGATTAATCTCCAGGTTCAGCCTCTTCCTCCATTCCTGAGCTATTTTCAGACACCATTGCCAGTAAGCCAGTTCAAAAGGCGAATTGATTGTCGTCTCTGCCGGGAACCGTTCCTGTGCCGGGATTAACGGTGGCCCTAACACGTACCTGTTATTCAGTGAATCATACCAGGCGTAGGAAGCCATAAAATCGGCAGCTCCGAAGATAACATCAGCATACTTCTTAAGGATCTCTGTGCCGGGATTATTCCTGTAACAAAGTTCTGCCATATAAATTATATGGGGTTGCTGCCATATCAGGAAAGATCCTACATCTGACGGGCTGTCGTTACCCAGGGGATCAGTCATCTTTGGCCATCTTAAACCATCAAATCCTTGTCTCTGAGCAGTTTCCCTTGCTTTTCCTTTAATTTTATTATAATAATCAAGGCTATTCTCAAGCAGGTTGGTCCGGTTCCATAATGCAAAATGAATACCATGCCAGTAATGCATTTCAAGATGGAATTTCCCATGCCAGCTGTTATATGTCAGACCCGTCTCCTGAGGCGGATAGGTTCCGGCACATTGTACTTTTGTAAGGTATTGTGAAAGTATGATCCTGCGCTCCAGCTCCTGGGCTCTTGGATCTGTACTTCCTGAAAGATCAATTGCACCGCCGCTAAGCCAGAATTTTTTCCAGGATAATTTACTATTTGAAGCAGTTGACCTGAAATCAGGTAAATTAACGGCTCTCTTTTCCTGAGTGAAAAGGCAGCTGAATGTAATTTGTGACTCATCAGGTCCAGATTCCAGATAAAAAACATGTTTTTCTTTTTCCCGAATGTTTGCTTTTCCTGTCCAACCAAGCTGCACTGAATATGATGTACCGTCAATAACTCTTAATATAAGTGCAGAATTTGCCTTTGTGGTCAGCTCCGAGGTGTGTTTTTCCGGCTTTCCCCAATCGCAGCCTGAATCAGAGTGTTGACCGGTTGGGTAGGGGAAGGATAATTTTACCCTGATTAATCCCTGTTTGATTAATGGCGATTCGATCCTGGCTGAGATCAGATCCATATCCTGATGGGAGTATGTAATAACATCAACCGGTGTTTTTCCTATTTTAAATGTACTGTGGATCTCCCCATTCCATGGATTCAGAGTCTGATTAATTGAATTTATCTCTTCGGCTTTAACTGCTGACCCATCCGGACGTAAAATTTCAAGACCAATGATACCAAGATGCAGGCGATGTGGATTTTCCCTCAGAAAATTTACCGCATCTCTATTACGCACAGGCATCCTTATCTGGACCGAAAATGGTACCTGACGTCCGTAATAATTATAATTCTGTAAGCTTTCGTAAAATTTAAATGCTTCAGTATTAGGAAAACTATGCCAGCCCCATTCAGATTGGGTCCCCAGTGGAATACCTTTTTCGTATAAAGCTGCAAATGATTGCAGGCCTGTAAAATCTGCAGTGAAAGCGAACCTTCCATTTCCCACAGTCAGAGGAGATAGTAAATTAACCGAATCGACCTGAACCTTATGCCTGGTTACTAACTCTTTACGGTTTATTTTTTTTGCATCAGAATCGTGCCCTGCAATTATGAAACAACAGATCAACGCAAAAGAATAATGCAGATAGGATGTTTTCATCATCGGTTAAGTTTAAGGTTTTCGGCTGCAGGAGGTTCAGGAAGTCCCAAACGTGTCCAGTTTGTCGTAATTTGCAATAACTCCTGCGGAATCGTTCCGTGCAAACCCTGTACCACTCCATGCCATTTTCCAGCCTTATCAATCCATAATGCCAGGTCCAGCCTTTCATCCAGGTTAATTTCTAATTTGCTGGTTTTTAAAGTTTTAAGACTTCCTGCGGCAAGTGCTTCCAGGTTTCCGTTCTTATCCAGCCTTACAGCTGCCACCCCGATTGCGTCTATGCTGACAGGATACTCATTGATCTTGAATTCGGTACGAATTGGATCTCCGCTTATATCTTTGGTGCCAGCCACATTAATAACAGTCCCGTCTATAAGCCTTGAAAAGCCTGTAGCAGGAGGAAAATAAGAGATAGTATTGAACCCTCTGAGTGTAAAATATCTGCTGTCAAGGGTGTCAGTAGCAGGAGTTTGTTTAGGGATGTTCTGTTCATTAAGAACCTGAAGGGTTTTCAAAAAAGCTTCTCTGTAATCACTTGCAATGATCATTTTCTGAGGTAAGAGGTTACTACTGTTTACCTGATTGCCTGCAAAATCGTATGTCCAGTTACCGACACGAAACAATGCTGTTTTTCCACCGGCTGCTTTCAGGAAAAATTCCGAAGTAGAATTCTTCTCAAATTCAGGATGGTATAGAACGACAGCAGTATATCTCTGCTTCCCATAGCACACCCAGCCATCTTCATCTATCGTCAGACTTCCATTTTCTATTTCACTGGTTGGTATCAGGTCAGTTGGATATCCTGTAAACCATAGAGTATCAGCAAGTTTCATTCCAACATCATTATGATAAGGACCAGCCCAGTTTACGGTTGCAGCATGGCCAAAAATTACTGCAACCTGACAATCCAGTGGGCTTTCGCTAATGTAGTTTAATAATCTTATTCTGTTTTCAGCCCTCATTATATCCCGGTTGTACAAAGTTTGAAATCCCAGATAATGAATTCTTCCACCTGCCAGTGCAGAGCTCCATACCTGATCCTCCAATTTTTTTGTATAATACATGTTATACCAGATTGGGCTGTCCCATTTTTTGCATAGGGCTGTCCGGGCTGCAAAAGGTACAATCTCATCAGTCTGAGCCCAGTCTCTTTTGGAAGCCCACCAGTCAAGTCCGTTTTTTTTATATTCATTATAATCAGGATATGGCCACCAGGTCGAATGTACAGTTACCGCAGCATCCTTACCGAAAATTTCTTTTACTGCATCATAATAGCTTCCTTCTATTTCAATATTCCTGTGCAGGACCATTTCCATAAAGTGATTGACAGCTACCTGCCTTTCAATTTCTTTCTTCCTTATATTTTTTACCATTAGAAAACAATCTGACAGCAGCTCCCTGCCGCCAGTTCTTTTTGCATACTCCTGTGCACTATGCTTTGAATACCAGAAGTCGTTTACCCCTTCAACATAGAAACGCGGAAAATAGGGAGGAAATCCCCACTCATCCTTGCATACTCCTGACAGTGGGATATCAGCATATTGAAGTAAAATATTTTTCTGGAATTCAAGCAGATGTGGAGCAAAGATATCCGGGTAGAAAATAGTAAATGACACCATTGCACATGCATGTGTCTGTTTTTTTGTTGCGGGAGGCAGAATGATTTTTACCGAATCCTCTGAAATATTAATCACCTTACATATACCTGTAATGTCTTTTATAGTTTTCAGATCGATTCCGTCCGGAGTACTTTTATAGGAATATACCCGCAGAACTGAATTTTTTGTGGCGTTATATGGAGGTATCTTCCCTCCTGAATAATGGTCATTAAGGTTATCAATACTTGAGACGATGGTTTCAGTATTGACCTTTTCTGAAAGACTTACTTCCTGAAGCCGTAACATTTCCTGGAGTTCATCAGGATATTGATTTCTGAAAGCCCTGCGTGCTGATCTTAAATCAAGATCCGGGACCAGACCAATATTATATTCAATTGCATATTGAGCTGCAAGTTTCATCTGTTTATGAATTACATCATCCACCACTTCCTTATCGGCAAACCTTAAAAATGGTATCAATAAATTAAATGGTGAGTACGTACTAACCTGGTTAATAGTACTTTTATACCCATCTGGTTGTAATACCCTCTCGTTCCATTGCCAAACTCCAATGATTGGCATAAATTCTTCTGACATCTGATTTAAGACTTCGGGTTGAGGAGTCGATGTGGAAAATGCCGGGTATTTCAGCTGGCCAAATGTGAACATTTGATTAAAAAGCAGAGAGATAGCCAGACTTAAGAAAAGTACGTTTTTCAACATATCAGTAATTTCTTATATTCATGTGAGTTTTTAAAACTAACAAGAATTCATACATCTTGCGGCAATAATTTACAGATATTAAACCAAAAGACAAAATAAAACATATTTTCTCCCTGATTTCTTTATCTGATAATTGTCTAATTTTGCACTCAAACTGAAAGAAAAAGATTGTGAAGAAATCAAATCCTGTCTATTCAAGGAATGTTGTTGAGTTTGTGGCTGTTGCAAATGAGTATTGTAAGTATGCTGAACGTGCTTCCGAACTGAAAGGGATGGAACTGCTTCAGATTCTGCAGAGGATTCTTCCGCTTATGTACCTTAAAGCTTCGTTGTTACCTTCTCCCGAACCCGTTTTTGAGGCTGGGAACGAGAAATTTATTACAGAAGCTGACTGGTTCAGAATTCACGATACTTTAAAACATAAGTTCGGAACAGCAAATGATTATCTTGAGATCTTCGATGATAAATTCAATGAGTCAGAAATCCCCGTACCATCCAGTCTGGCTGAGAACATGGCTGATATGTACCAGGATATAAAAGATTTTCTACTTTTATATCAAACAGGAACTGAGGAAGTTATGAATGATGCTATCTGGGAGTGCAAGTTGAATTTTGAAAGCATCTGGGGACAGAAGCTTGTCAATTCAATGAAGGCGATTCACAAATTCATTTACTCGGGTGATGAGATTGGAATGACAGAAAATGAAGAAAGGAAAAAAGATGACAGAAGAAATACATCAGAGTGGTTTATTTCAAAACGGCAAAACGAGTTCAGAGGCGATGATGAAAAACAAGTACCAGAATAGCATAACACATGAAGAAATAAATAATTTCGATCTTTCATGGTTCAAAGGTGAGATAGTGGTCGTTGAAGATCAGGAGACATTTGAAAACGTAATACCCAGGTTGTTGAATCAAAAGATCCTTGGTTTTGACACGGAGACCAGGCCCTCTTTCAGGAAAGGTCAGAAGAACAAGGTGTCTCTTATACAGCTGGCTACTGAAGATCTGGCCTGCCTTTTCAGGATGAACAAAATAGGATTTCCGGAGCAGCTTGTCAAAATACTTGGCGATGTTACAGTTATTAAAGCCGGGGTTGCTGTGCATGATGATCTCCGTTTTCTGAAAAAGTTAAAGAAGTTCAAACCCGAAGGTTTCGTTGATCTGCAGGCCTATGTAAAAGATTTTGGAATAGAGAGCTCCGGACTGAAAAAACTCACTGCAATTGTCCTTGGCTTCAGAATATCAAAGCGTCAGCAGGTTACTGATTGGGAGGCTGATGAGTTGACTGAACAGCAAAAGATCTATGCTGCAACTGATGCCTGGGTATGTTTTCAGATCTACAGAGAGCTTTCAGAAATTAACAAGTAAATTCAGTGCAAAAAGTAAAAATAGTCCTCAAATCAGGGAAAGACCAATCCATAAGGAGATATCATCCATGGATCTTCTCAGGAGCCATTAAGAAGATTTACGGGACTCCTGAAGAGGGTGATCTTGTTGAGGTATTTGACAATAAAGATTGCTTTCTTGCAGTCGGCCACTACCAGCCCGGGTCTATCGCAATCCGGATATTATCATTTAAAGAAGTTGATCCTGATCTTGATTTCTTCAGGGAAAGATTTTTAAGGGCGCTTAAATACAGAGAATCGCTTGGGTTTAGAGGCAATGCGAATACAAATGTTTTCCGACTTATCCATGCCGAAGGTGATGATCTTCCAGGTCTAATTATTGACTACTATAACGGAGTGGCTGTCATGCAGATGCATAGTGTGGGTATGTACCGTTCCAGGGAAGAATTTGCTTTAATTCTTAAAGAGATAATGGGAGAGGATCTGAAAGCAGTTTATGATAAGAGCGAAGACACAATTCCTCATATGGCAGCCACCAAAGCAACCAATGAATACCTTTATGGGAATTCAGGACCGGCGATTGTCACTGAAAATGGATTTCGTTTTAAGGTCGACTGGACATCAGGTCAGAAAACAGGATTTTTTATCGATCAGAGAGAAAACCGTCTGTTGCTTAATTTATACACTAAAGGGAAGGATGTTCTGAACTTATTTGCTTACACCGGAGGCTTTTCAGTTTATGCAATGAAAGATGCCCGGCTTGTTCATACTGTTGACAGTTCAGCTAACGCCATAGATATGGCGGATGAAAATATCAGGCTTAATTACGGTGATGATAAGAGGCATGAATCTTTCAGGACAGATGCTTTTGAATTTCTGAAGGACGTCAGGGAAAAGTATGATGTTATTATACTTGATCCTCCTGCTTTTGCCAAACACAATAATGTCCTTGCGAATGCCCTTCAGGGATATAAGAGGTTAAATATGAAGGCAATAGAGCAGATAAGAAGCGGCGGGATAATTTTTACATTTTCCTGTTCCCAGGTTGTTACCAGAGAGAACTTCAGAAAATCGGTTTTTGCTGCTGCTGCCAATACAGGCCGCAGCGTCAGGATCCTTCACCAGTTGAGTCAGCCGGCTGATCATCCGGTGAATATATATCACCCTGAAAGTGAATACCTTAAGGGATTGGTGATTTATGTGGAATAAAGATTCAATGGCTCAATTGAGTAGCGGTGCAACTGAGCAAAAGCATTTAATTATCCCCTCCCTGTGAGGAGTCTGGGTGAGTCAATGAGGAATCAAACAGTAGTAAAAAGATACAATGAACACAAACAAGAACATTGAGCTGATCTCGAAAAGACTTGGCCTTCATGAATGGCAGGTAGAAAATACTATCAGGCTTTTTGATGATGGTGCCACTATACCATTTATAAGCCGTTACAGAAAAGAAATGACAGGCAGCCTTGATGAGGTAATACTGCTGCAAATTAAAGATGAATATAACAGGCTGAAAGAGCTTGATGCAAGAAGGGAAAGCATTATAAAATCGATTGAGGAGCAGGAAAAGATGACTCCGGAGCTTCTTGAAAAGATACAGGCGACACTCACAATAGCGGAGCTTGAAGATTTATACCTGCCCTTCAGACCAAAGCGACGTACGCGCGCAACAATTGCAAGGGAAAAAGGATTGGAACCGCTGGCTGATATCATATTCAGACAGGAAGAAAAAAATCCGGAACTCACAGCAGAGAAATATCTGAACGATGATGTCCCGGATGTGGAAGCGGCTGTTTCCGGAGCCAGCGATATTATAGCAGAATGGGTTAGTGAAGATGAAACAGCAAGGAAGAAGTTACGTCAGCTTTTTGAAAAGGAAGCCGTTATATTCACAAAAGTTGTAAAGGGAAAGGAGAGTGAAGGGATCAAGTTCAGTGATTATTTCGACTGGTCAGAACAACTTAAGAGATGTCCTTCGCACCGTCTTCTTGCAATGAGGAGAGGAGAGGAAGAGGGATTTCTGAAACTCGCAATAGAGCCAGATGAGGATCATGCCATCAACATCCTCAATTCAATTTTTATAAAAGCTCATAACGACTCTTCCAAACTGGTGGAAAAAGCAGTATCAGACAGCTGGAAGCGACTTCTTTCTTCATCAATGGAAACAGAATTCAGAAATATTTCCAAAGAGAAGGCAGATGAAGAAGCAATTAAAGTATTTGCAGATAACCTGAGACAGTTGCTCCTTGCCCCTCCGCTCGGTGAAAAGAACATTCTTGCTATTGATCCTGGATTCAGAACCGGATGTAAGATAGTGTGTCTCGACCGACAGGGGAATCTGTTACACAATGAAACAATATATCCCCATCCTCCTCAGAATCAGACAGCTATGTCAATAAAGAAAATGCTTTCACTTGTCAATGCTTATAAGATAGAAGCTATTGCAATAGGTAATGGAACCGCGAGCAGGGAGACAGAAGATTTTATTAAATGGGTCAAATTCGATAAGGACATACAGGTTTTCGTTGTAAGCGAAGCAGGAGCTTCAATATATTCGGCATCGAAAGTTGCAAGAGATGAATTTCCTGATTATGATGTTACAGTAAGAGGTTCTGTTTCAATAGGCAGAAGACTTATGGATCCTCTGGCAGAACTGGTCAAGATCGATCCTAAATCGATAGGCGTCGGACAGTACCAGCATGATGTTGATCAGCAAAAACTTCAGAATACCCTCGACGATGTTGTTATGAGTTGTGTCAATGCGGTTGGTGTCGAGGTGAATACTGCCAGTCAGCATCTTCTTACATACGTTTCGGGACTTGGGCCTCAGCTTGCTCAGAATATTGTTGACTTCAGGGGTGAAAACGGCCCTTTCACATCAAGGAAAGAGTTTATGAAGGTCAAAAGGATGGGCGCTAAAGCTTTCGAACAGAGCGCAGGATTTCTGAGAATTCGCAATGCCGATAATCCTCTTGACCGCAGCGCTGTTCATCCTGAGAGTTATTATGTAGTCGAAAAAATGGCAAAAGATTTAAGCTGTGACATTAGGGAACTTATAGGCGATGAAAATAAACGTAAAGAAATTAGCCTCGAAAAATATGTGACACCTGTCACAGGACTACCTACTCTAAAGGATATTATAGATGAACTGGCAAAACCGGGACGTGATCCAAGATCAGTAATCAAGGAATTCCAGTTTGCGGATATTCATGAAATGGGAGATCTGGTTCCTGGAATGATAGTCCCAGGAATTGTAACAAATGTTACAAAGTTTGGTGCGTTCGTCGACATTGGGATCAAACAGGACGGGCTGGTTCACATATCCAACCTGAGCAAAACCTATGTTCAGGACCCATCTGCAGTAGTGAAGCTTCATCAGCATGTTATGGTGAAAATATTATCAGTCGATATCGAAAGGAAACGCATCCAGCTGTCAATGAAGGATGTGGAAAAAAAACAATTATAATACCGGTACAGCCCCGGCAGGTTTTATTTCCGGTTTTCCTGGTAGCTTTTCATTCCTCATAGCAGCATTATAGGTCAAAGAAGCAGTAATTATTGCGTTTATTTTAAGGTCATCCATAACAAGCCGTTCATATGTGTCCATAACAGTATGGTATGAACGGCCATATTCAATCCAGTCCTGGATAAACTGGAATGCCGGAAGTCCGTAACGGTCAAATGTCTGGTGGTCGGTGCTGCCGGTACTCCTAATTGCAATTGTGGAGCAGCCCAGATCAGCGAACGGCTTCAGCCATTCTTCAAAGACAGGTCTGACCATCTCATTTTGTTGCAGGAAGATGCCCCTGTATCTGCCTGATCCGTTATCCATATTGAAATATACACTGAACTGATCGAAACCAGGTTTATGTTTATTGGTCTTTATATCGACCAGGTACCTGTCGAGATATCCGCGGGAACCAAAAAATCCCTGTTCTTCTCCTCCCCACAATGCAACCCTGATGGTTCTCCTTGGATTGACCCCCAGATCCTTCAGAATGCGGAGAGCCTCCATCATGACCACACAGCCTGATGCATTGTCTGCTGCTCCTGTCCCTCCATTCCATGAATCGATGTGAGCTCCAAGAAGTACTACTTCATTCTTAAGCAATTTATCCGTACCCGGAATTTCTCCAATTACATTATAAACCATCGGGCTTGGGAAGAATTTATTCGTTATCTCAATTTCCATCTCAACAGGTACCTTGTTTCTTATCAATCTCTCCATTCTCCCGAAAGCTTCCATAGGGATATTCAATTCTGCAATGGGTTCTTTTTCGCCCGAATTGTAACCCGTTCCTGTAGATCTTGGCATATTGTATGTTCCGGAATTGTTCAATATCACTGCTGCTCTTTCACTTTTAAGCAGCTCTGTTACTTTGTTCCTCAGCTGCATCTGCAATAATACAGAGGGGAGATCAGAGGGGGTACCCCCTGGTCTTCTTCCTCCCCCTGAAAGAGATTCTTTTGTCAGCTGTAAAAGCTGTTCATCAGTGTATCTTGTTGCAAGTGGTTCATAAGTTATCTGATATGGGGTAGTGCCGGATGCTGGCAACAGAATTATTTTTCCGGTAAGTTTTCCTCTGTAATTTTCAAGATCCGCTTCAGTTTTTATCTCAAGAAGAACTACTTCACTTTTAACAGGTCCGTTCGTGCTTCCTGTCCATGCAACAGGATTACAGGCAATATTTGAATAATAAGGGGCTGTCATTGCAGCATATGTTTTCAGATTGTCCCAACCTCCACGTTTAAATTCGCGGGCTTCCTCTATCCTGACATTCTGAAACCCCAGTTCTTCCATCTTTTTCCTGGCTGTCTCATACCCGCGAGTGGCTCCTGTTGAACCTGTAAGCCTCGGTCCTGCATAATCCGTCATCCAGAAAACGAGCTCCTCTATTTTAGAATTCAATGAACCTTCCTGCTTGATCTTATAGATCATTGACAGATCAACGTTTTCAGTTTGTGCCGGCAGGGGAACAGATAGTAAGAGCAGAAATACTGTAATGCTTATTTCTCTTATTTTCATAATAGTCAATATTATTTCTTAAACGTCTAAAAATAATCAAAATCAGATATTAATCTGAAATGGAATTAATTTATCTCCTAACAATTATCTTATTACTTTTGTCTTTTATCTTTTGTCTTTTATCTTAAAATAGATGATTTATCCTGAAAACTTCGAAACAAAGATCGGTTTTGATAAAATAAGAAACATGCTGAAAGACAGATGTCTAAGCCCAATGGGTATTGGGAAGGTCGACGACATCTGCTTTGATGATAGTAAGGAAAAGCTATCGGAAAAGTTGTCAGCAACTTTTGAATTTCAACAGGTACTGCAATTCGAGGAGAATTTTCCGGCAGATAACTATTTCGGTTTTTCAGATTGTTTGAGTAAGATAAGGATTGAAGGAACATTTCCTGATGTGAGAGAACTTTTTGATCTGAAGAGATCTCTTGAGACAATAAAATCAATCCTTGGTTTCTTCAGGAGCAGGGATGAGGCACGATATCCTATTATCCGCAAGATGTGCAACTCAGTTAAAACCTATCCTTATGTTCTTGATTCAATCGACAGGATAATAGATCGTCATGGTAATATAAAGGATAATGCTTCTTCACGTTTAAAAGAAATCAGGTCGGAAATAATCTCAAAAAACGTGCAGGTAACAAAAAGGCTTAATTCGATACTTAAACAAGCTCAGAATGAGGGTATTGTTGACTCAGATACCTCTGTTTCCGTAAGGAACGGAAGAGGAGTTATCCCTGTCAGCAGTTATGATAAAAGGAGATTGAAGGGTTTGATACATGATCAGTCGGCATCAGGCAAAACAGTTTTTATTGAGCCTGAGGAAATCGTTGAATTGAATAACGGTATTGTTGAGCTTGAATATGAAGAGAAGAGGGAGATTGTTAAAATATTAACACTGTTTGCCGATAATATAAGGCCATATATTGATGATCTTATTGAGTCAAACTCTTTTCTTGGTAAGATTGATTTTTTGAGGTCAAAAGCATTATTTGGCAACCATCTGAATTCAATTAAACCAATATTGGTTGAAAAACCTTATATCAGATGGAGACATGCAATTCATCCTCTGCTTTCACTCACTTTCGAGAAACTCCCGGACAGGAAAGTTGTACCTCTCGAAATCCAGCTTGATGAAAAAAACAGGATATTACTCATTTCGGGTCCTAATGCCGGTGGAAAATCTGTCTGCCTGAAAACTGTTGGACTGCTCCAGTATATGGTTCAATGCGGGCTCACAATCCCTGTTGCCGAAGGATCTGAATCAGGCATTTTCAAAGATATACTGATAGATATCGGAGATGAGCAAAGCATTGAAAATGATTTGAGTACATACAGTTCGCATCTCATCAATATGAAGTATTTCCTCCGGAATGGTTCTGAAAGGAGTCTCGTACTTATTGACGAATTTGGAACAGGAACAGAACCGATGCTTGGGGGATCTATTGCCGAAGCAATCCTGGGTGAGCTTAACAGAAAACAAGTCTTTGGTGTTCTGACAACTCATTATACCAACCTGAAACATTATGCTTCGCTGACAGATGGAATTATTAACGGAGCTATGGCTTTTGATAATCATCTGATGCAGCCTCTGTTCCTGCTCGATATCGGAAAACCTGGCAGCTCATTTGCTTTTGAGATTGCCAGGAAAATAGGTCTTCCTGAAAATATCCTTAATGAAGCCTCAGGTAAAGCAGGTGTGAAGAACATTAATTATGACAGGCATCTGAAAGATATTGCCCGCGACAAGCGATACTGGGAAACAAAGCGTCAGAATATAAGGCAACACGAAAAACGTCTGGAGGAGTTAATTTCTGAATATGAAAAGGAACTTTCAGGTGCTAAGTCTCTCAGAAAGGAGATTATAACAAAAGCCAGAGATGAGGCTCAGAATCTCTTAAAAGAATCCAACAGGGTGATTGAAAATACGATTCGTCAGATTAAAGAATCTCAGGCTGATAAAGAGAGAACAAAAGAGGTGCGTCTGGAACTGGAAGAGTATAAGAGCAGCGTTGTAGAGAAAGTCAGGCCTGTTGAATCTGTGTCCGAAAAAAAGATTGCAGGTCTGGAGCAAAAGGCAGCTCGCTTTAAATCAAAAGAAAAACCTGAAAAGCCTCCCGAGCCGCTAGGCAATGAAAAACCATTGAAAGCAGGTGATGCGGTGAGGATGATCGAGACAATGGCTGCCGGTGAAATTGTTGAGATAAATGATAAAATGGTCCAGGTTGAAGCCGGAAGCTTCAGGTTTCTTGTGCCGGTTGAAAAAATTGAAAGAATCAGTAAATCTGAGCTGAAGAAAAGTCTTAAATCGGTGCAGGTGACTTTCCACCAGGATCCCGTTCTGGATCAGAGAAAGCTTAATTTCAAACCTGAGATCGATATACGGGGGGTTAGGGGAGAGGAAGCTATCAATCGTGTCAGAGACCTTATTGATGATGCTCTGATGGTTCAGCACAGGAACTTACGCATACTTCATGGAAAAGGGAACGGCATCCTGAGGCAGCTTGTAAGGGAGTATCTTGCAACAGTTGACGTTGTTAAAACATTCCGCGACGAACATATCGAATTGGGCGGTTCAGGAATTACTGTAGTCGAAATGGATTTCTAAACGGTTATCCGAATTTATAGTGTTTCCTGATAGCTTTCTTTATATTCCAGGTACATCTGAGTCCTTCTTTGAAGGTCACAAGATCGCCTTTTCCGAAGGTAACAGGAGTTCCGTTATCAGGAGTAACTGATACATTACCTTCAAGGATATAACATATCTCTGCTTCATCGTAAAACCATGGGAATTCTGATTCCTCTTTTTCCCAAACGGGCCATGATCTTACGTTCAGCTCAAATAATTTTTCTTCTGTGGGTTTTTCGACTGTAATCATTTTACAAAAAAATCAGTACAATTTTATTGATCCGTATGAGGCTTTAACTTTAACAGTGGAAGATGGTGAAGTATCTTTCCCGACTATCCCGCTTATTTCAGTGGAGTTATTTTCTATGATGCGTTTCCTGTTCTGGAAATTGTCTTCGTTGTATTTCAGTCCGCCATAGGACAGGTTAGCTTCCAGATCATAGCTGGCTGACTCATCTATTCCAACCCTCACGCCTGAGTAACGGGAGGTGATATCTATAGTTTCAAATCCTGCAGGGACCCGGTCTACATTAAGTGACCCATAACCGCCTTCAAATTGCAGCTTCTTTGTAAGAGTTCCGAGGTTGATATCACTATATCCAGCATCGAGTACGAGATTATTTATATCACCAATCCTTATATTATCGTATCTGGTCTCACCAACAACTGAGCTTATTGATCCAATTTCAGGTTTAGAATACTTACTGTCAAGAAGCAATGCCTTACCTTTTGTAAGAATGAAGCTTCCACAGTATCTGATATTTGCATCCAGCCATCCGGCTTCATCAATTGAACCTTTTCCATAAGCAAGGATGATAGTATTTATCGGTTTTTCGTTACCTCTGCCAAACCTGGCAGCAGTGAGATTACCGTATTTAATATTGAGATTCACCAATCCGTCAAGGTTATCAAGATCGATGTTGCCGTACCTGTTTGCCATTGTGAGATTCATCCAGACCGGCATTGCAATATTATAGTCTATTGAGAATCTTCTTGAGTCACTTCCCCAGTTAGTGAAGCTGAATTTTTCATCAATTATTGTTTTTGCTGAAATAACATCTCCCTCCTGAGAAAAACGTACATCAATATAGCTTAATAATTTTTCTGCCCTTTCCCGGTTTGGATATTTTACCGTCACTTTAACATCAATAACAACCTGGTTAGTTTCAGATGTATGCAGAACAATATCTCCATATCTGTTATTAATATCGAGTGTTGTTCCCTGTTTTGCCGTATACTCCTCGTGAAATTCCTTAGTAAGCTCCTGTGCTGATAATGTAAAGGACAGAAGAAATATTGAAGTGGCGAGGAGAGTCCCTGATTTATATACTAGTTTTTTCATCTCCTGAAGTATTTATATTTTCATTCATTATTGCCTTCAGCTGACCCACAATGAAGGTCATGACTTCCAGCTTTGTCTGATAATGCTCTATCATTGCATTTATGATTCTTTCATCTCCGGGATTAGCTTTGAGTTCCTTCTGCAGCTGGACATATACTGAATCCATGCTCTCGATTTCATTCATGAGTATAATTTTCTGTTCCGGATTATTTGATATTTCAACGTCTCCGATCTCGCTTTCCATAAGGGTTACCTGGTGCAGGTAATAGTTTTCAACTTCCCTGTATTGTGGAGAAACGTCACCCAATGCCATCCTGTTTCTGTCGGATCTGATGAAATGTTCCCATGTCCATAGTGAGGAGAGAGTGATAAGAAGTGTTACCACAGCTGCTTTGAGCAGATATGGTACGATGCTTCTGATCGTTTTAACCGGGCGGAATCGCATTTCCAGCTTTTTGCTAAACCGTTCGAAATGTCCCTTCGATGGCTCCCCTTCATCGAAGAAATCCCGGTTATTCCTGATTATATCATCTATAGTTTTCATTCCTTAATATTTATATCCATTATGTTTTTCCTTTTCCTTTATTTCATTTATGAGTTTCTGTCTTGCCCTTGACAGCTGTGATCTTGATGTGCTGCTTGAGATTTTCAAAATATCTGCAATTTCATCGTGATCATAGCCTTCAAGAAGGTAAAGTGTAAGTATAACCCTGTAGCCATCCGGCAGCTTCTCTATTGCTTCTTTAACCTCTCCGATCCTGACATCAACTTCTTCATTCCTTGACATTTCATCATGACTGTCGTCTTTTATACCGGCGTGTAACTCAATATCTTCAAAGACCGCTTTCTTTTTGCTCAGGGCATCAAGTGACCGGTTGATTACTATTTTTTTCAACCAGGCACCGAAACTTACTGTTCCTGAATAAGTTTCAATCTTTTCAAAGGCCGACAGGAAAGATTCCTGCATAACATCTTCGGCTTCCATCGAATCATTTACAATCCTGAGACTGGTGTTATACATTGCTTTATAGTATAACTTGTAGATCTGGAATTGCGCTTTCTGGTCACCGTCTTTGCACCCGTCCAGAAGATCCTGGTGCAAATTTCTGAATGCCGCTTCTACATTTGCCATCTTTACGTAAAGACTAGTATTAATATGAGATGCTGCACCCACTCTTTTTCTCTTAATTATTCTGATCAAAAGACGTGGGATACTATATTATGCTGCACTCAATTTAAGATTTTTTTTGATACCGGAGAATAAATACTAAAATGATTCCCTGAATAACCTCTCCTGAAGCATAATCCAGCTCTGATCCGAACAGACTGTGAGGTATGGAATAAACAATTAGTAATATCAAAGCTGCCACAAAGGTCAGTATTGGCTTCTCTTTATGCAGGTTCATAATAACTGCAAATATCCAGAAGAACAATGCAATAAGTAATTTATTATCAGTCAGGTCCCATCCGAATGGAATACCGGTCCAGAATTCGCCGAATGCATATTTCTGTACTATGGGACCCAGTATGAGACCTCCTGCAATAAGTAATCCCAGCGCCCATTTCCCATATTTTTTATAAGCCGTAACTTTCGAAACTGCGAATAAACCGGCAAGCGTCGAAAAGAACATTGCCAGGAACATAAACAGAATATGGGGGATGAGAAAAGAACCAGGCACTCCACCCTTGAACCTGATGACGACTGGTGTTTCATTAAACAGAGTTTTTCTACCCTTCCTGTCAGTAAATTCAATATAATACTGAATTTTCCCTGCCGGAGGTTGCTGCGGAATCTCAGCAAAGAACCCTTCTTCCTCAGTCATCCCGAAAATCTTATTCATAACGAAGGAATTAACAGGATACACTTTGTAAACGAAACCTGTATTCTGATAAGCTTCAGGGGATTTATATCTTTTATAATAAAGAGTGGCTTTAATAGAAGTATCCCTTAAATTCAGTTTGACCTCTGATCGTTCATCCAGACCTATGCTCCTTACAAGTTTGAGGTTATAGATTGAATCGTTAAGAGAGATCTCTACTTCCTTCGGGTTTGTCGGGCCGGTCTTTCGCTGGTAGATTGCTGCACCAATTGTTATTACAAAAGCAAGCAGCCAGAGAAGTAGTCTTTTCATATTAAAACCGATAAATAGTTTTTCGTCAAAGTTGAATTATCAGCACTGTTTTGTCTCCATCCCGCAAAACTTCAATATTGATTGTCTGACCGTGGTTTAATTGATTCATTCTGAACATATAATCCTGTATATTGCTGACGCTCTTTCCGTTGATAGCTGTTATAATGTCCCCTTTTTTCATTCCGCCAAGTGCTGCAGGTTTTCCTGGTGTAACAAAGTCAGCTCTGAGCCCATTCTTTATATTTCCTGCAAAGTCAGGCATAATACCCAGGGTAACGCCTTTTCTGCGCAGCTGTCTCACCTGATCAGTTCTGGGACCTGCTTCCCTGAATTTCAATCTTCCGGGTTCGGAAGCAAGGTTTTCAGCAACTCTGAAAATGAGTTCAGAGATCTTTATCATTCCTTCGTAATTGACCCTGTCGTAGGTGTCAGAAGGAGTGTGATTATCTAGATGAGCGCCTGTAGAAAAGAACAAAACAGGGATATTCTTTCCATAGAATGATGAATGATCTGAAGGTCCGTATCCTTCATCTGAAAGGGTGAGCTTTAAAATACTGGTGTCATTGAGGGATTGTACCAGATCCCTGAATCCATCGGCAGTACCGGTACCGCTTATTTGAATTGTATTTGTCTCCTGAAGCCTTCCTATCATATCAAGATTTATCATCACATTCACTTTTGTGAGATCAATTCCTGGATTTTCGACAAAGTATTTCGATCCCAGCAGTCCTTTTTCTTCTGCTGAAAATGCGACGCATATAATACTTCTTGGATGACTTCCCGGTGTTTTTGCAAATTTTTCAGCCAGCTCGAGCATCATACTCACCCCTGAAGCATTATCATCAGCACCATAATGAATTGCGATTGTGTCTGTCGCTCTGCTTGCAGAACCTGAACCGCCCATACCGAGGTGATCAAAATGAGCTCCCATGATTAAATATTCATTCTTCAGGTTATCATCTTCTCCTTCCAGTATCATAACCACATTCCTTGTATTGCTCATTTCCCTTATAACCTCAGCTTTTGCACTTACAGTCGTCATTGTCGGGAAACTATGAGGTTTTCGCGATTCATTAAGCTTCTTTTCAAGCTCAGCAATGTTATTTCGTGTTTTGGAAAGTATAATATCAGCAACTTCTCTTTTTATTCTCAACACAGGTATTTCAACAGAAAAATCTTCTGCATTGAGCGATTCAAATGTATCCTGAGGATCAAAAGAAGTTCCTGATACCATTAATACTCCGGCTGCCCCCATATCTTTTGCTACCAGAGCCTTATCACGATCGCCGCTGTAAGGTAAGAAAAGACTCGTCTGCTTTTCGGCTTCAGGATCCGCCCTCAGGATCATAACCCATTTGTTGTTCACATCAATACCTTGATAATCAAGCCATTTAAGGCTATCAGTATTTATATTGAATCCGTATCCTGCAAAAATCAGTTCCGATACAAGTCCTGAATTCGAACTGAATGCGAATGGTGCAAAGTCAATTCCGGAGTTAAAATGCTTTTGATCGACCGACAGAGAATTACTTTGGCCTCTCTCCAGTTTACCTGTTACTTCGAACCTCTGAAAAGCATCACCTGTGGCGGGTATAAAACCGTAAGACTCAAGATTATTCCTGATGTATTCGGCAGCCAGACTGTCTCCGGGAGAACCCGTAAGTCTGCCCTTCAGGGAATCGGAAGCAAGATAAGCAATATGATCCCTGAGCTCTTTTTCTGTCACTTCCTGGTTTGAGGAGCAGGAAAGAGCAAGGAGAGTTAAAAATACAGGAATGACACGAAGGACATTTTTAAGGACCTCCGGGATGAGCATAGAATTAAGTTGCATATTAATATAATTAAGTCCTGGTTTAGTTTTGGTCCCTTCCGAAATTTCTATTCAAACAACTTAAACGCTTCCTTAATCAGTGAAATTGCTTCCCTTATTTGTTTTTCTGTTATTACAAGAGGAGGAGCAAAGCGGATTATATGAGTGTGAGTCGGCTTGGCTATTAAACCTTTTTCCATCATGGCGAGGCACACATCCCATGCAGTATTATCTCCTTTGGGTCTTATTACAACAGCATTCAACAGCCCTTTCCCGCGAACAAGCTCAATCATATCAGATTTAATGCTTTTCAGTTCTTCACGAAATATTTTGCCGAGGCGGTCTGCATTTTCAGCAAGATTTTCTTTTTTAATTACTTCGAGTGCTGCAATCGCCACTTTACCTGCAAGTGCACTGCCGCCAAAAGTTGATCCATGTTCGCCTGGCAATATAGTAAGCATTATTTCGTCATCAGCCAGTACTGCTGAAATTGGCATCACACCGCCTGAAAGTGCTTTCCCCAGTATAAGGATGTCCGGACGGACTCCTTCATGATCGCAGGCGAGAAGTTTTCCTGTGCGGGCAAGTCCAGTCTGCACTTCATCGGCAATAAAAAGTACATTGTGTTTTTTGCACAGGTCATAAGATTTCTTCAGATAACCTTCATCAGGGACAAATACACCTGCTTCACCCTGAATTGGTTCAACAAGAAAGCCGGCTACATCAGGGTCCTGTAGTGCATCATTGAGAGCATTCAGATCATTATAGGGAATAATGATGAATCCTGGTGTATACGGGCCGTAATGGTTTGTTGCATCAGGATCTGTTGACATTGAGATAATTGATATTGTTCTGCCATGGAAATTTCCTGCACAGCAAATTATTTTAGCTTTGTCCTTCCTGATGCCTTTCTTTTTGTAAGCCCATTTGCGGCACAACTTCAATGCTGTCTCGTCAGCTTCAGCTCCGGAATTCATCGGGAGTACTTTGTCGTACTTAAAGTATTTTGTTACATACTCCTCATATTCTCCAAGAACAGAACTATAAAAAGCCCTGGATGTAAGAGTCAGAACTGACGCCTGATCAGTTAATGCTTTAATAATGTCAGGATGACAATGCCCCTGATTCACTGCAGAATAAGCCGACAGAAAGTCAAAATATCTTTTCCCTTCCACATCCCATACAAAAGGCCCTCTGCCTCGTTCAAGCACAACCGGAAGCGGATGATAATTGTGTGCTCCATATTTATCTTCACGATTGATATAATCCTGTGGTTTCATGTTGTTGATTATTAAGTAGTTAAGGTTTGATTGAATTAAGTCTCAATTTTACTAAAGCTTTTTGTTATTTCCAAAATTATTCTCTAACGCGGCTTAGGTGACCTGCACAACCTGCACGGGATTATTCCTCTTTATAGAGATCAGGCCTTAGTCTCCTGGTCCTCTCAACAGAATGTTCATGTCTCCATTTATCGATTTCAGCTGCATGTCCTGAAAGCAGAACATCCGGGACTTTCCATCCCCTAAATTCTGATGGCCGTGTATAAACCGGTGGTGCAAGAAGATCATCCTGAAATGAATCGGAAAGTGCAGATTGTTCATCACCAAGTGCACCAGGTATCAGCCTGACTATAGCATCTGTTATTATTGCAGCAGGAAGCTCGCCTCCTGACAAAACATAATCACCAATTGATATTTCGCTGGTAATCAGATGATCACGGATCCTCTGGTCGATTCCTTTGTAATGACCTGCAAGGATAATTATATTATTCTTCAATGAAAGACGATTTGCCATTTTCTGTGTAAGCTTTTCGCCATCAGGGGATGTATATATTATTTCATCATATTCCCTTTCATTTTTAAGCTTCTCAATAATCTTGTATACAGGTTCTATCATTAATACCATACCTGCTCCACCGCCGAAAGCATAATCATCCACACTCTTATAATTGTCTGCAGCAAAATCATGGAGGTTAATGATATTTATCTCAACAAGCCCTTTATCCCTTGCTCTTTTTACTATCGAAAAGTTTAGCGGACTCTCAAGCAGTCCCGGTATTGCGGTTAATATATCTATGCGCATCATCTTCGATTTTATGCAAAAGTATAAAGAATTAACAATGCAATTAATAACAGCAATATCTTAATCCTGTTATATTCAGTGAAGGTAAAGCAGAGTGTCTGTTAAAATAGGTTAATTTATAAGGTTTCCTTGCTTTTTTGTAACTATAAGGATAAATTTAAAAAGTGAAGTAAAACTTTATTTAATAATATCATGAAAGAATCCTTTTCCGGTAAACTGAGAAAACTTGAAACGATTATTGAGAAGTCACCAAGAATTGAACGCCATTTTTTTATACCTGAGGAAGAATTTGTAAGCCGCCGTCAAAAAGTATGGAAGGCTTTGACAGAAGAAACAGATATTGATGTGGCCTTTGCTTTCTCAGACGAGCACTACAGTGGGGATGTGCCTTATCTGGGTGGCAATATCAACTATTCTATTGAACAGGTGGCATTCGGGATTGGTCCCGATCCTTATACTTCCGGGATCATCGCCGGTTTTGAAGGAGTCTATATCGCAGCTCAGCTGGCAAAACGTGCGGGGATCAGAGTATATCCGACTGAGAGTCTGCAGCTTGCCGATGAAAAATATCCTGTTGAAGGATTCTCTCTAAAGGATATACTTGAAACTATTGCCGGCCAAAAGGTCAAAAGAATAGGCATATTATCACCACGACAGGTTATTCCTGCAGGGATAGTAGCAAATCTTGAAGAGATTGTTGGCAAAGAAAACATTGTAGATGCTCAGTTGCCCTTTCAAAAAGTAAAAAACCTCAAAAGTGCAAATGAAATGAGGTTAATTGAGGATGCCGCTTATATAACTTCACTGGCCCTCAGGGTAATGCTTGCGGTTATGGAACCTGGTATGGATGAAACAGAAGTGGCAGCTTTCGGAGATATGCTAGCAAAATGGATGGGATGCGAGCGTCAGGGTTTCCAGACAATGGTGGGTTCCGATATAGCTTGTGCTACAATGATAGGACCTGCCCTTAACCGGCAGATATTAAAAGGAGAATATCTTCATATGGGAACAGCATTCAAAAGAGATGGCCTTACTGCCTGTTGCAGAAGGAGTCTTTTTTCCAGCATTGATGGATTGAATCCTTACAGGGATTATTTCAGAAGAATCGTAGAAGAGGGTTTTAAAGTCGGATTTGATGCTTATGTTGATATCACTGAAAACAACAAACCGGCAAAATTACAGGAGCAGTCATTGGTAGATTTTTTCAATCTAAAGACAGATGAATTGACCGGAGTAGTTGAAACTAATTATGGTAAAGAAGCAGCTCAGTTACTTAGGGAAAAATTATATTCCGAAATTCCGGGAATTACTAAAGGATTTGCCAGAATGAAACCTTATACCGGAACTCATAATTCAGGTTATACAGAATGTCAGGAATTCTATGGTGCGATTACTCTGGAGTCTGAAGAACCTCTTGAAAAGCAAGTTGTTACAATGTTGGATGTAGCGTTGAAAGGACGTGGCAGTAAATGGATGGGCGAGGAGTTCGAACAACTTATCCCCGGTTTTGACTACTGGGTTGTTGAAGATACATTAGGGAAATTTGGCAACAAGGTTAAAAATCTTACAGGAGAGCTTCAGCCGGGAAGTAAAATTGTCAAAGGAATTGGAATTATACCAGTCAACGTTCAGTCAATGGTTGGCAATATTGATGAATACGAATCCTGATCTAAAGGTTTAAACAATATGGTATCTTGAAGATGAATAAAAAATATTACATCGTTGCTTTAATCCTGTTAATATTTTTTGTTATTTCCTTACTCCAAAATATGCTGGGACCTCTGATCCCTGATATTATTGATGGATTCCATATAAGCCTTACGCTTGCCGGTTTTCTTCCTTTCTCTTTTTTCATTGCTTATGCGGTGATGTCCATTCCGACCGGTTTTCTGATCGAGAAATATAAGGGAAAAACTATCCTGCTGATGGGATTTTCAATAGCTTTTGCAGGAGCATTATTATTTGCCACTAATTCTCGCTACTTATCTTCTCTGCTCTCATTGTTTATGATGGGATCAGGCATGGCTATGCTTCAGGTAACAATTAATCCTTTATTACGAGTTGCCGGAGGTGAAAAACAATTTGCCTTTAATTCTGTTCTGGCCCAGTTTATTTTTGGATCGGCCTCATTCATAAGTCCTAAAATTTACGTTTATTTTATGCAAAACCTGCAATCAGTACCAGAAAGGGAAACCGGAATTTTTAATTTACTGTCGAAGATTGTTCCTGAAGGGCTGCAATGGATATCACTGTACTGGCTTTTTGTTATAGTTACACTATCAATGATAGTACTTATTGCTTTTATAAGGATCCCTAAGGTTGAATTAAAAGAAGATGAACGAATTGGACAAAAAGACAATATAATTCGTCTATTCAGGAAAAAAATTGTAATACTCTATTTCCTTGGAATTATAGCATATGTTGGAACTGAACAGGGAGTTGCCAATTGGATTTCAAAATTTCTAGCCAGCTACCATCAGTTTGATCCCCAAACAGTTGGAGCAAGAACGGTATCAAATTTCTGGGGAATGATGACAATCGGCTGTATAATAGGATTGTTGCTTCTGAAAATAATTGACAGCCGAAAAATTCTGATATTATTTTCGGTTGGGGCAATTATCTCTCTGACGTCAGGTCTTTTCGGACCAGGCAAGGTGGCGCTGGTCGCTTTTCCGGCAGTTGGATTTTTTGCTTCGGTTATGTGGTCAATTATTTTTTCTCTGGCTCTTAATTCTGTAAGCAAATATCATGGTACTTTTTCCGGGATCCTTTGTACCGGTATTTGTGGTGGTGCACTTATACCTTTTATTATAGGCTGGATAGGGAATCATCTAGGATTGCGCTTCGGAATGTTATTCCTTTATATTTCATTAGGTTACATTTTAAGCATTGGAATCTGGGCCAGGCCACTTGTTAATAATGAGACCATACGTGAAAAAAAGAATACCCTAAAAAAAGCATCTGAAAATTAAACTAATCTCTACGATATTAACCTTAGAAAAATAGAAAGTGTAATTATGAAAAAAAGAGATTCCTTCTTCATTTTCCCGGTATGTTCAATGATCCTGATTATTCTTATGATATCATCCTGTAGGAAACCGATGGATGAATCATCCCTTCAGTTAATGCTTACGAAAGGATGGGAAATTCAATCTTCCGATAGCATAGATAAGGCAGGAAATGAAATATCGACCGGAAGCTTTAAACCGGATAGCTGGTACAAAACTTCGGTTCCTGCTACAGTACTCGCAGTGCTGGTAGATAACAACGTCTATAAGGATCCTTTTTTTGGGATGAACCTGAGGTCCATTCCGGGTACCGATTACCCGCTCTTCAAAAATTTCTCAAATCTTTCAATGTCAGAAAAGAGTCCCTTCCGGGTTCCATGGTGGTACAGGACTGAGTTTCAGCTCCCCGCTGATTTTAAGGATAAATCCCTTCAGCTGCACTTCAAGGGCATAAATTTCAGGGCAAATATCTGGCTGAATGGAAAACTTCTGGCTGATTCTTCAGAAGTTGCAGGGACTTTCAGAGTCTATGAATTTGATATAAAAGATTATGCAGTCCTGAACGGGACAAATTATCTTGCTGTTGAGGTATTTGCTCCAGGGAAAGATGATCTGGCAATCACCTGGGTGGAATGGAATCCTGCTCCTCCTGACAAGAATATGGGAATCTGGCATGAAGTGGTAATAACAGCCACGGGTCCTGTTAAAGTGCGGTATCCGCAGGTTGTTACAAAATTTGACCTGCCATCATTAGATGTTGCACATCTCACAGTCAGGGCTGAATTGAAAAATACGAGTGACAAACCTGTAAAGGGAATTCTGAAGGGGCAGATTGAAGAAATCGGTTTCTCTCAAATGGTTGATCTTGAGCCAAATGAGCTAAAAGTAATAACTTTCGACCCTGAGGAATATGACCAGTTAAATATTAAGGAACCCCGTTTATGGTGGCCGATTCATTACGGTGAGCCGGATCTTTATAATTTGAAAATGACGTTTGAAACACGTGGAAAAATCTCAGATAAACAATCAATAGATTTCGGTATCAGAGAAATTACTTCCGAGTTGACAGGAAATAATTATCTTCTTTTTAAGGTCAATGGAAAAGAGATCCTGATCAGGGGTGGCGGAAGAGCATCAGATATATTGCTGAGAACTGACTCCACCAGGATAGCGACAGAGATACAATATATTAAAGACATGAATCTCAATACTATACGGTTAGAAGGGAAGCTGGAGGACGACTATTTTTATGATCTGTGTGATCGGAATGGTATTCTTGTAATGCCTGGCTGGTGTTGTTGTGATCTTTGGGAGAAGTGGAGCGACTGGGACGGAGAAGATCACCTAATTGCTGCAAAGTGCTTAAAAGACCAGGTACTAAGGTTAAGGAGTCATGCCTGTATCCTGACATGGTTATACGGAAGTGACTTTCCACCACCGGCTGATGTTGAGAAAATGTATCTCTCAGTGTTCAAAGAAAATAACTGGCCTAATCCTTATCAATCGTCAGCCGCTCTTAAACCAACTGATGTAACCGGGTATTCGGGAATCAGGATGGAAGGTCCCTACTTTTTTATTGAACCATCCTATTGGTTGACAGATACTGCCCGCGGAGGCGCTTTTGGCTTCAATGCGGAAATTGGGCCGGGTGCCTCAATCCCTAAAATGGAAAGCATACTTGAGATGTTTCCTGAAGATCATCTCTGGCCGATAGATGAGTATTGGTATTATCATGGCCGCGGCGGAAATCCTGCACAGATGCTGGATATTGATACCAAGGCATTAAATGCAAGATTCGGGGAAGCAAAGGACCTTCAGGATTATGTTGTGAAATCCCATATGCAGGCTTATGAGGGTAAAAGAGCAATGTTTGAAGCCTATGCCAGAAATAAATACACGAGCACAGGAGTAATTCAGTGGATGATGAATAACGCATGGCCTGGAGTTTACTGGAATCTCTATGATTACTTTTTAAGGACAGGTGGCTCTTATTATGGAACAAAAAAAGCATGCGAACCATTACATATTCAATATTCTTACGATGACCGTTCAGTTGTGGCGGTTAACTCATTTCTCCGTGATTTTAAAGAACTTAAAGCATATATTTCGGTTCTTAATTTTGATCTGACTGAAAAATATTCAAATGAAATAACATTCGATATTTCTGCTGATGGAATTAAGCGTGTGGATACAATTCCCGAGCTCCGGGATCTGTCAACAACATATTTTATCAGACTGGATTTAAAAGAGACTGGTGGAGAGATATTGAGCTCTAACTTTTACTGGCTTTCAACAACAAAAGAGGTTTTCAACTGGGAGAAGTCTTATTTCTGGACAACACCTATGATATCTTATCCCGATTTTACGGCGCTTCAGACATTGCCTGTGGTTGAACTTAGCATGACCAGCAGTGTTGAGAATCTGGAGACAGGAGATAAAGTTCATGTTTCACTAATGAATCCTTCAAAAACTCTTGCTTTTGGTGTCAATCTGAGTCTTACCAGGGGAGAAGGGGGAAAGGAGATTATCCCAGTAATATGGGATGATAACTATTTTCCGCTGTTGCCCGGTGAGAAAAGGGAGATCACTGCCACTTATCTTGGAAAAGACCTGGAAGCTGAAAATCCTGTTGTTGCTATCGATGGATGGAACGTGAAGTAAGAAATAAATCACTAATGGAGTGCAGACCAGACTGCGGAGCCTGTTGTATTGCTGCTTCAATTTCCTCCTCAATTCCGGGGATGCCTGACGGTAAACCCGCCGGAGTGAGATGTATCCATCTGCTTAATGACTATAAATGTGGTTTATACGGCAATCCATCACGACCTCAGGTTTGTGTCGATTTCAAGGCTGAGCCTGAGTTTTGCGGAGAGAGCCGGGAGGAAGCGATGAAGATATTGGGATCACTGGTGTGAGCTATACACAACCCTGCCTCCAACTATCGTATAATCTACTTTTGTTTTCATGATCTCAGTTTCCCCTATTGTAAGCAGATCTTTATTAACAATCACTATATCAGCGAGATATCCGGCTTTTATCATTCCTTTTCTGTCCTCCATGAATTGAGCATAAGCTGATCCGAGGGTATAATATTTGATAGCTTCCTCCATTTTTAATTTCTGCTCCGGGAACCAGCCATTACCTTCTTCTCCTGTCCGTTCTTTTCTGGAAACAGCAGCATAAAGTCCTTCGATGGGATTAAGAGGTTCCACCTGGAAGTCTGTCCCGAATGCAAGAATCGAACCTGCATCTATGAGACTTCGCCAGGCGTAAACTCCTTTACATCTTTCATATCCGACCCGTTTTTCGTAAAACTTTTTATCCGATATGCAGTGGGTGGGTTGCATGGATGGTATGACACCAAGTTGAGCAAATCTCTGGATATCTGATAATTGCAAGGTTTGCGCATGTTCGTCACGGTGCCGGCTGTCGCGTTTCCCGTTAACCGCCCGGGCTTTTTCAAAGGCATTCAGTGTCCAGTTATTACCCTTATCACCTATTGAATGAACACCTATCTGAAATCCAAATTTATCAGCTGTCACAACCATGTTTTCGAATTCTTCATAAGACATCATTGCCAGACCTGTAGATGCAGGGTTATCATTAAAAGGTTCGAACATGAGAGCTGTCCCTGATCCGATTGTCCCATCGATAAATGCTTTCAGGTAACCAAATCTGATCCAGTTTTCGTCTCTGTTGTATCTTTTAAGGATTTCAAGGTAGTTTTTAAGGAGTAGAGTATCTGCGGTCAGCGACTTCCCGATATCTATCCTGGCAGTAAGCTGACCTTCCTTTTTCAATTTTTCGTATGCTTCAGTATCAGCATTTCCCGGGATCTGAATACTGGTCACTCCAAGTTCCCTGGCTTCTTTCAATGCAAGAAGATACCCCTGCCAGATTCTTGCAGCTTCTTCCCCGGAAGTTCTGTTCCTTTTTATCTCTCCTGTAACAATAAGGTTTTCAGCATGTTCTTTTAAAATACCTGTCGGCTCCCCGGTTACAGGATCTTTGACGATCTCTCCTCCCGGTGGATCCGGGGTTCTTTTTGTAATCCCCGACATCTTAAGCACATAGCTGTTCACAAGAACTGAATGTCCATCAGCACGACTCAGTATTACAGGATTATCAGGAGATACCTGGTCAATCAGTTCTTTTGTAGGCCATTTTTTTTCAGTAAACATTTCATGCTCCCAATGTCCGCCGCGAATAAGCTCGCCAGGTTTCGATTTTAACACCTGTTCTCTTACCCGTTCTTTAATAACTGATGGATCAGTCGTATATCGTAACTCTACATAATCCGGGTCAAGAGGACCAAAATGAGCATGAGCATCATTGAAGCCCGGTATGACAAGCCTTCCACCTGCATCAATGATTTTGGTTTTTCCTTTTTCAATCCAGACTTCTGTCGCCTTGCTGGAACCGGCAGCAACGATTATCTCTCCCCTGATCGCAATTGCTTCGACAACAGGATTATCCTTGTCGATAGTAAAAACTTTCCCGTTTATGATCACGAGGTCAGCTTTCTCCTGTTTACCGCACGAAACTGACATATGAATGATTATTAGTGAGAGGAAGAAAAATATTTTTTCCATAGATACCGGTTTTCCGGAGTGAAATATATAAAAATTATTTTCTATTTTTTTCCGGAATTTAACTCCTTGTTAAGAAATTTATGACCTTCTTATGATATCTCCTTTATTAAAAGCAATAATTTCGCAGAAAATCAAGAAGAATGAATATAGCATTAATAGGTTATGGAAGGATGGGTCATGCAATTGAGGAAATTGCACTTAAAAGAGGACATACTATTGGCCTCGTTATTGATATTGATAACAGTAACGATCTGACTCCTGAAAATTTTAAAAGTATTGATGTTGCAATTGAATTTTCTTCACCTGAAGCTGCATTTGGAAATATAACCAGATGTCTTGGAATGAAGATTCCGGTTGTATCAGGTACTACCGGGTGGCTTAAAGATTATAATGAAGCTTGCGAAATATGCAGATCCAATAACACCTCTTTTATCCACTCATCAAATTTCAGCGTTGGAGTGAATCTTCTTTTCCATCTGAATGCAGAACTGGCAAAGCAGATGAAACGGTACAATGATTATAAAGTTTCCATAGAAGAAATACATCATACTAAAAAGTTGGATGCACCAAGTGGTACTGCTATTACGCTTGCAGAAGGGATCAGGGATCAACATCCTGGGTATAAAGGCTGGTGCCTTGAAAATGAAGGATCAGATAATATGATTCCCATCAGATCAATACGAGAAGGTATGGTACCTGGTACTCACACAATTTCTTGGGATTCAGATATTGACATTCTGAGTCTGAAGCATGAAGCCAGGAACAGAAAAGGATTAGCTTTAGGGGCAGTAGTAGCGGCTGAATATATAAGCGACAAAAATGGTATATTCAAAATGAATGATGTGCTTGGATTCTAATAATATTCCTTACTTTTACCGCTTCAAAAACTCCAGATCAAAATGACTAAACAGCTTCAGAAAAAGTATATAAGATTTGCTATTGTAGCGCTCCTTTATGTTCTTGTAGTAATTTGGATTGGAAATTACTGGCTATTATTAGGTCTTGGAATTATTTATGACCTGTATGTTTCAGAAAAGGTCAACTGGACTTTCTGGAAGAAGAGGGATGGCAAGAACAGCTCATTTATTGAATGGCTTGATGCTCTTATATTTGCAGTTATTGCAGTTACTCTTATCAACATTTTCCTCTTCCAGAATTATCGTATCCCTACACCATCAATGGAAAAATCTCTGCTGGTGGGAGACCATCTGTTTGTAAGTAAACTGGCATATGGTCCAAGAATGCCCAATACTCCAATTGCATTTCCATTCACCCAGAACATAATGCCGATAATAAAAGGCAGATCATGGTCTAACCTCATTATCAGGCCATACAAACGTCTGATTGGAGCAGGCAGGATTAAGCAAGGTGATCCCATAGTTTTTAACTTTCCGGCTGGTGATACAGTTGCTCTTGAAGATCCGAACTCAAGTTACTATGAGATTGTAAGAAGAGCTGCAAAGGAGTTGGAGCTGAGAAATAACTATTCCAACAGAGATGCGAAACCTCTGGAATATTTTCTTGAAATAGCACGAAAGGATGTATGGGATAATTATAATATAATTTACCGTCCCGTTGACAGGCGTGACAACTATGTAAAACGCTGCATCGGCTTACCCGGTGATACGATAAAAATCAGATCAGGAGCTGTTTATGTTAACGGGGAGTTATTTAGTGCAATTAAGACCCAGCAGGCTAACTATTACGTAACAACCAATGGCAGCTACAATAAATCCAAAAGCATTTGAACGGCTGAACATATCAAGGTCGGATCAGACAATGATATCAAGTACTGTATATTATCTGCCTATGACAAAGACAACGGCAGAATCTATCTCCAGATTCACAAATGTTAATGAAGTAACAATGGCTACTTCCCGTGAGGGGGATTATAATTTTGTTATTTACCCGTACGTTGAATCCCTGGCCTGGAACGAAGATAATTTCGGTCCTCTGTGGATACCTGAGAAGGGGGCAACAGTAAAACTTGATTCTTTGAATGTGAAGCTATATGAACGCATAATTGACGTTTACGAAGCAAATGATTTAAAGGTTCAGGATAATACTGTTTTTATAAATGGTTCTCCTGCAACCAGTTATACCTTCAAGATGGACTATTATTTTATGATGGGGGATAACCGTCATAATTCTGCTGATTCAAGGTACTGGGGATTTGTACCTGAAGATCATATAGTAGGAAAGCCAAAGTTCATATGGCTTTCGATCGACAAGGAAGCGAATGGTCTGAAAAAGATCCGTCTTGGAAGGATGTTTATGAGGGTGAAATAACTTCGTTACTTTACCATTTCCACTACTGCCTTAAATGCTTCGGGATGGTTCATCGCCAGATCGGCGAGAGTTTTTCTGTTGAGTGTAATCCCTTTCTTCTCCAGTTTACCGATGAATTCCGAATAGCTCATATCATACTGCCGTACACCTGCATTAATCCTCTGAATCCAAAGTGCCCTGAACTGACCTTTCTTTTTTCTTCTGTCACGGTAAGCATAACCAAGTCCTTTATCGAGAGTATTTTTTGCAACCGTTATTACGTTTTTCCTTGAGAGGAAATTTCCTTTTGTCTGTTTAAGAACCTTTTTTCTCCTTGTTCTTGATGCGACTGAATTTACTGATCTTGGCATAACTCATTCATTTTGGATGTCAGCGTTTCGCCACTGGCGAACCCTTATCTGCTGGACAACCGGTTAGTACTATTTCTTGAAAATTAAAACAATTATTTACTTGCCAACAAAAGCTTGACATTCTTAAGATCTGCTTTGTCGACCTGTCCCGAATACGTAAGATTTCTCTTGCGTTTTGTCGATTTCTTGGTCAGTATATGGCTCTTAAATGCATGTTTTCTCTTTATTTTACCTGTTCCGGTCAGAGAGAATCTCTTCTTTGCACCCGGATTTGTTTTCATTTTTGGCATTTCTGTATAAAAATATAATAACTACTTCTTCTTTTTTGGTGAGAAAGAGATGATCATCCTTTTTCCTTCAAGCCTTGGCAGCTGTTCTACTTTCCCGTACTCTTCGAGGTCGTTGGCAAACCTCAGAAGCAGAACTTCACCCTGCTCTTTAAATAATATTGATCTTCCTTTGAAGAAAACATATGCTCTTACTTTTGCTCCTTCTTCAAGAAACCTTATTGCATGCTTAAGTTTAAAATTATAATCATGGTCATCAGTGTTTGGCCCGAATCTTAACTCTTTAACAACAATCTTTGCCGCTTTTGCTTTAGACTCCTTCTGTTTCTTTTTCTGCTGATACAGGTATTTCTGATAATCAATTATCTTACATACAGGGGGATCCGCATTTGGGGAAATTTCGACAAGATCTAGTTCCAGTTTATCAGCCAGCCTGAGAGCATCCTGGATACTCATGACTTGTGTTTCTATTTCATCACCTACAACTCTGACCACTTTTGCAGCGATCCTGTTGTTGATTTTGTGAGCCGGCTGGGTAATCCTTGCGGGGCTTCGTCTGATTGGTCCGGTTATAACTCTTTCCTCCTAATTTTTGTTAATACTCTATTTGCTTAATCTGAGATTTCCTTACTGATCTCAGACCTGATAAAATTTACGAACTCTTCGATTTTCATACTCCCTTTATCCCCTTCACCCTGTTTTCGGACAGCAACTGTTCCGTTTTCTGACTCTTTTTCACCTATAATAAGAAGATAGGGTATCCTCTTTAATTCATTATCCCTGATCTTCTTACCTATTTTTTCGCTCCTGTCGTCAATCAAGGTGCAAATATCGGAATTATTTAGGATTTCCAAAACTTTTGCAGCATATTCATTGAATTTATCGCTAATGGGCAAGATAACTGCTTTTTCCGGTGCAAGCCAGAGAGGGAACTTACCGGCACTGTTCTCAATAAGAACGGCCACAAATCTTTCCATCGATCCGAAGATTGTGCGGTGTATCATAACCGGCCGGTGTTTCTGATTGTCGCTTCCGTTATAAGTAAGATCAAATCGCTCGGGCAGGTTATAATCGACCTGGATAGTTCCCAGCTGCCATTTGCGTCCGATTGCATCCTTAACCATGAAATCGAGTTTAGGACCGTAAAAAGCTGCTTCTCCGAGTACCACGGTGGTAATCAGGTTCTTTTCTCCGGCAGCTTTGATTATATCCTGCTCAGCCTTCTCCCAGTTCTCATCTGACCCTATATATTTTTGTTTATTATCCGGATCCCTTAGAGAGACCTGCGCAGTAAAATCATTGAAATTAAGTATTTTAAAAACATATAATATAAGGTCTATTATGTTTTTGAATTCCCCGAGGAGCTGGTCGGGTCTGCAGAAATGATGAGCATCATCCTGAGTAAAGCTCCTGACCCTTGTAAGTCCATGCAGTTCACCGCTTTGCTCATACCTGTAGACGGTACCGAATTCTGCCATCCTCAGAGGCAACTCTTTATAGGAATGTGGAGTTGCATTGTAAATTTCACAGTGATGCGGACAGTTCATGGGTTTAAGCATAAACTGTTCTCCTTCCTGTGGTGTTGACATAGGCTGAAACGAACTTGCCCCATATTTTTCATAATGACCTGAGGTCTTGTAAAGGTTTACATTTCCGATATGAGGAGTTGTAACTATCTTATAACCTCTTTTCCTTAACACTCTTGTGAGAAAATCTATCAGATTCTGCCTTACATCTGAACCTTTTGGTAACCAGAGAGGAAGACCCATTCCGACTTTAGGAGAGAATGCAAAAAGCTCCAGCTCCTTGCCAATGCGACGATGGTCCCTTCTTTTTGCCTCCTCCAGAAACAGAAGGTACTCATCAAGCATCTTCTGCTTTGGATAAGTTATTCCATATATCCTGGTGAGCATTTTACGGTTTTCGTTACCCCTCCAGTAAGCACCGGCAACACTTGTCAGTTTAATAGCTTTGATAGATTCAGTAGAAGAAAGATGCGGTCCACGGCACAGGTCCACAAAATTTCCACTTGTGTACAGGGAAATGGTCCCATCTTCCAGCTCGCTTATCAGCTCTGTTTTATACTCATTACCCTTTTTAGCAAAGAGTTCCATCGCCTCTTTTTTAGATACTTCCCTTCTCTGGAAAACCTGGTTTTGTCCGGCAAACTCTTTCATTTTATTTTCTATGGTAGGGAGGTCGTTCTCAGTGATAACTTTACCATCCCCCGGATCAACATCATAGTAAAATCCGTTTTCAATGGCCGGACCTATACCAAATTTGATCCCGGGATAGATAGCTTCAAGAGCTTCTGCCATAAGGTGTGCTGAAGAATGCCAGAATGCATGTTTTGCTTCAGCATCCTCCCATTTATGAAACTTAATAGAAGCATCAGTATCAATCGGCCTGATCATATCGCGGAGTTCTCCGTTTACGGTGGCAGCATAGACTTCTTTTGCAAGCCTGGGACTAATCTGTTCTGCAATTGCAAGACTGTTTATCCCTTTGATATATTCTTTTATCGTCCCGTCAGGAAATGTTATTCTGATCATCGCAAAGCTTCTATTAATGGAGTGCAAAGATAGTATAATTATTTTTAAAAATTTCAGAAAAACCGACTCACGAAGCAACATTATTCTCCGGGAACCATCTTTAATGTAAAGATGGCATACTATTTGATTTTTATATAACAGTACTAATACTTACGACGATGAAAAACATATTTTATTTATCTATGATCCTGCCATTTATACTTTTTTCTTGCGAGTCAACCCCGGAGGCGCATTTCTATACAGATATAGTTGATCCTGAGGTAGGTCAGGAAGTATTTTTTACAAATGATTCGTATAATGCTGTTGAGTTTGAGTGGGATTTTGGTGATGGATATATTTCTAATGACCCCGATCCTGTTCATATCTTTACCGGTACGGGTAGTTTTGAAGTTATTTTAACAGCATATTCCGGCACAGGTCTGTCTGACGAGACATCACTGATAATAGATGTTAAGATCCCGACACTCCTTGAAATTGAGGTCGTTGAATATTATGATGAGTATACAGTTTCTGATGCAAGTGTCAGATTATATCCAACCCTCATCGACTGGGAAGATGAAACAAATATGGAGTCGGAAGGTTATACGGATGCTGATGGAATAATAGTCTTTTCTCATCTTGATCCTTTCGTTTACTATGTTGATATATGGGAGGCAAGTCATGATAACTATTCTTTAAAAACAGAAGATTTAGCATTCATAAGGACACCTGAAATCATGCCAAATAAAATAAACAGATTCCTTGCATATGTGGATTTTGCAGATCATGGAAAAGGAGAGAGGACACGTGAAAGAACCTTCATTCTTAAAAAGCTTGAAAGAAAGGCAGCCGATAGAATACAACCTGAGATCAGCTCATCTACTGAAAACTGGCAGGATCTGTATGATAAAAGTATAAAACTGAAGTGACCTTAACACCCGGGGAGGGCCCACTCTCAACTTATTATTACTGCATAGACCTGCTTTCTGACCTTCAGCGATTCCACTCAGATTCATTTCCCATGCTGATCATTGGTGTTGTATCCAGGCATGTCAATGTTGCCAAAAATTCTTCCGATGATCCACTTTTGATCAATAATCTCTTTGACTATCTCCCGGGGTAAGCTACCGTTCCATCAAATCTCGAATATCCGTTTTCGTACCTGACCGACAGCTGGGGATTAATTTTCCCCATCATTGAAGCACATCCTAATTCACCATATTTGTTTATCGCCACGAATTTCTCGCTCGGGAAGAAATCCGGATTTACTTTCCTGTACTTGTCAACGATCATCTGTAACGTATCCTCACAGGCTTGCTGAGGTGTGCGTCCCTCTTTCATCATGAGAACCATATAGTATGACGCACATGATTTAATAACGTCTTCACCACGTCCTGTAGCACCGGCTGCACCAACCTCATTATCAACATACAAACCCGCTCCTATAATCGGGGAATCACCGACCCGGCCATTCAGTTTAAAACTGAGTCCGCTGGTTGTTGTACAGCCTGCAATATCGCCATTGGTATCAATAGCCAGAACATTTGTTGTACCATAATGATGTTCGATATCAGGAAAATCTTTCCAGTAAGCTTCTCTTTTCATTATGTTCCGGATGTGATCAGGAGCGCCCCAGTCGTCTGTCGGACTAAGTTCCTCCTTCCATCGTAACCATATCTTTCGGGCTTTTTCTGTCAGAAGATTCTCTTCTTCGAATCCCCAGGCTTTAGCAAATTCCAAAGCTCCTGTACCGACGAGGAGCACATGATCGGTATGTTGCATTACCATTTTTGCTACAGAAGATGGAGTTTTAATATTTTCAAGACATGCAACAGAACCTGCAGAATATGTTTTGCCATCCATGAAAGATGCATCGAGCTGTACGACACCTCTTTCATTTGGAAGACCTCCGTAACCAACGCTTGTATCTTCCGGATCAAGTTCAATTACATTAGCAGCTTTTTCGACAGCATCTACCGCACTGCCCCCATTCCTGAGTATCTCCCATCCGCTTTCCAATGCTTTCTGACCGGTTTCATTTGCATGACTGG
The DNA here is from genome assembly GCA_963843415.1 of uncultured Bacteroidota bacterium. GTDB lineage: Bacteria > Bacteroidota > Bacteroidia > Bacteroidales > VadinHA17 > LD21. The sequence goes on along the minus strand of CAWJKD010000002.1, from coordinate 1,207,591 downwards.
TTATGATCATGGGTTTTTTCCCCTTGTTTCTATCCTGTAAAACTAATCCTGAAATTGAGGGCACCATCATCATACCAGCACTTAATCCCAAGTACCTGTTGAGAAAATTTCTACGTGAAATGAAGCTTTTCATAATTTCAAGGGGTGTTTAGTTCTTTTATCATTATTTGATTCCTGTATTTATGTTTATTGTAAAATTCATTGCTCCTGTTGCAAGAGCAATGGTGCTTATCCCAAGCCTCGGAATTATAAAATCACCATAATTCCGGGAGTCTTACAACTCATCCGAGAACACACTTGCCGGAAGGTTCCTCAGATTATATCTTGATGCCATAGATTCCCCATAAGCACCTGTTGACCGGATGGCGATAATATCACCCCTGCGGGTCTCGGGAAGATCTACAGCTTTACCGAATGTGTCTGACGATTCACATACTGGACCTACTACATCATAACGTAAGTTGTTACCATCTGAGGTAAGATTCTCAATTTTATGATATGCCTGATAAAGAGCTGGTCTAATCAGATCAGTCATACCAGCGTCAAGAATAGCAAAGAAAGTTTTGCTTCCCTTCTTGATATAGAGGACTTTAGAAATAAGTGAACCACATTGTCCGATCACCGACCTTCCCGGTTCAAAATGAAGTTCCTGTCCCGGCTTTAGGGAGACAAATTCTTTTACAAGCGAAAAATATTCTCCAAACCTCGGAGCTTTGTCAGGATTTTCATAATCGATACCCAGTCCTCCACCGATATTTATTACCTTAAGGTCAGCATTTTTGGTAGAGAACCACTCCTGTAATTCATTTATCCTTGAGCACAGGACTTTAAATACCGACATCCGTGTTATCTGTGAACCTATATGAAAATGAATACCAATAAGCTTAAGATTCTTGAATCCGGCCAGTTTATTGAGTATATCTTCAAGATCCCATGTATTGATCCCAAACTTACTTTCCTCTATACCGGTAGTAATATATTTATGGGTATGGGCATCTATTAACGGATTAATCCTGAGTGCGATCCTTACTGTTTTATTATGAAGGGATGCAAAGTGGTTAACTACTTCTATTTCAGGAAGTGACTCGCAGTTAAAACAAAAGATATCAGCATTTACGGCAGCTTCTATTTCTTTATCTGTTTTACCCACTCCGGCAAACACAATATCAGAAGGTTTGATCCCTGCTTTTAGCGAGGCGTCGATCTCATTCCAGCTGACGCAATCTGCTCCGAAACCATATGAGCCGATTATATTCAGAATTCTTGGATTATGGTTTGCCTTTACAGCATAATGAATTTTAATACCTGAATTCTGAGATTCTTTTTTAAGAGTATCCAGAATGGATCTGAGGACATCCAGATCGTAATAATAAAAGGGTGTGGGCAGATCCCGGAATTTATCAACAATATCTTTATTTATCATTTTTCTTTGCAAATAGGTGTTTACTGAGCTGTTTCAATGCTCTTGTTTTATCGTTTGTATCAATCAGCAGCGACAGGCTGTTATTGCTTCCTCCGTAGGAGATCATTTTAAGGCGTATATTATTCAGAGCTTTAAATATCTCGGGTGCAGAACCCTTTCTTTCTGTTCTGAAATCACCAACAATGCATACAATCGTCTGATTCTCTTCTATCTCCACAGAACCGAGCTCTTTAAGATCTTTAGCTATCTGGCTCAGATACTGTGGATTATCTATTGTCAGAGAGATTGCCACTTCCGAAGTCGTTATCATATCGATCGGAGTTCTGTAAGCTTCGAAGATTTCAAAGACTTTTCTGAGGAAACCATATGCCATGAGCATCCTGTCGGACCTTATCCTGAGCACAGAAATTCCATCTTTTGCGGCAACTGCTTTATAGTCACTTAGTGCACTGCCTGATTGTATGAGTGTACCTTCATCTTCCGGCTCCATTGTGTTTTTCAGGCGTACAGGTACATTATTTAATCTTGCCGGGTTTACACTTGAAGGATGGAGGATTTTCGCTCCAAAATATGCGAGCTCCGCTGCTTCATCAAATGATAATTCCCGTATCACCTGTGTATCCTTGACAAACCGGGGATCGTTGTTGTGAAAACCACTTATATCCGTCCATATCTGGATCTCCTTTACTTTCAGGACTGCACCTATTATAGATGCTGAATAGTCGCTTCCTCCACGTTTAAGATTGTCAATTTCGCCAACGGCATTCCTGGAAATGAAGCCCTGAGTAATAATTATACTTTTAGAGTCTACTCTTTTAAGTTCCCTTTTAAGGTTCTCCTCGATATAGAAATAATCAGGTTCCCCATCCTTATCGATTCGCATGAAATTCAGGGCAGGTAAAAGTACTGACTTTATATTTCTCTCCTGCAGAAGCTGATGAACCAGAGCTGTTGAAATAAGTTCCCCCTCTGCAAGAATGGCTCTTTCCTGCAGTTTTGTAAATGTCTTGAGAGAGATATTACTAATATAGTTGAAATGTGAGTCGATAAGTTCGTGACCATTTTTCTTAAAAGGATCAGTTTCATATAGATCATTTACAATCTGATGATATTTTTCCCTTAGTGCTTCTATTCTGGATGATGCTTCAGTGACCTTGTCACTGTAAAGAAGCGAAGTAATCTCTACAAGGCTGTTTGTGGTTCCCGACATGGCTGAAAGGACGACAATTTTCCTGTCAGCATCGGTTATCAGAGGTATCAGAGCCTTCATCCTGTCGGGATTTCCAACGGAAGTTCCCCCAAATTTCATGACTTTTACAATGTTCATTTTCTCTTTTTATTTAGACCAACCTGTTTTCTGACACGATCCGGTATTAGTTAATCCCTGCTATATATTATGCACGTCCGGAATCCTGATGCATTTTCATTTTAATAATATAAATCTATTCAGTCAGGCTGTAATAATTAGTGTGCAAAAATATACTTTTATATAATACATAATTAATAGTTAATAATTTTTTCATTATTTTTGACCCCGCTTAGAGAAAGGCACATAAGCCTTGTTTCCGCCCAGATGGCGAAATTGGTAGACGCGCTAGTTTCAGGGACTAGTGTCAGTAATGATGTGCAGGTTCGAGTCCTGTTCTGGGCACAAGATGGCGCAAAGGCACAACGGTGCAACGGCGCAAAGGCATTAAGAAAGCAGTTCTTTGTTAAAATAAAATCAAATCAAATCAAATTCAAGGTTTTCAGCCATTGTGCCTCTGCGCCTTTGATCCTTTAAGCCTTTTGATCGCCCAGATGGTGAAATTGGTAGACACGCCAGCTTGAGGGGCTGGTGCCGGCAACGGTGTGCAAGTTCGAGTCTTGTTCTGGGCACAAAGCGGTTCAGCGGCGCAACGGAACCGTTCTTTGTTTTATACTCCTGCGCCCCTGTGCCTCTGAGCCATTGATTTCCATAATATTTGCATAAAGTTTCGACTATCAGAGAAAATATTACATTTGTCTTAATCTAAACATTCATCTGATCATATTTCTTTATGCAGAAGTTAAATGATTTCCTTGTTGATGCTTGATGGATATATCGGAGGGCATCCATGGTTTATAATATTACTTCTCGGCTAAATACCATGATGACCGGATGTCGAAGAAATATTTAAAAAAGGGAAGATTATAACTGAATTGAATCATAAACCGCCTGGAGGATATCCGATCTGATATTCAATTCGGTAATCAGGTTATTGTTACGAGTGGGATAGACCCTGTTACTAAGGAAGATAAAGCTTAATTCATACTCCGGATCAATCCAGACATATGTTCCCGTATATCCTGTATGACCAAAACTTGATGGCGAAGCACTTCTGGCAGTATTGGAATCTTTCGGCAGCACCTCAGAATTATTTAGAAGTGGCTTATCAAAACCGAGTCCTCTGCGGTTTTGATTTTCAGGGAATTGTACACTTGTATATCTTTCAAGAACCTCTTTCCCAATAACCTGTTCTCCTCCATATGAACCCATCCTCCTGTATAATTCCAACAGTTTCATAAGGTCATCAGCTGTTGTAAAAAGCCCGGCGTGGCCCGAGACGCCTCCAAGCATGGCCGCACCTTCATCATGGACTGTGCCATGCAACAGCTGTTTCCGGAATAATGAATCATATTCCGTCGGTATTATCCGGTTTAATTGATATTTTTTATACGGATTAAAGCCGATATCATCTGCTCCAATCTTTTGATAAACATTTTCTGTCACATAATCGTACCATTTTTCACCTGATAAGCTTTCGATTATATCTGGCGACAGTATAAATCCAAGATCGGAATATAAGTATTTCTTTTCGCCCAGGGGAGACCTTTTTATCTCGGAAAAGATCCTCTTTTTGTATTTATCTGTTATAAAGAGATTCTCTGTAACTTCAACCGGGTATTTCTCAGAATATTCAGAACGGTAGATATGTCTTTTAAATTTCCCGTTTTTTTTTACTGTTTCTTTCCAGTACGGAATCCATGATTTTAGTCCGGCCTGGTGAGCCATAATCTCTTTCATACTCAGATCCCCTTTGTCAGATCTCCTGAAAAAAGGAAGATAGTATCCCAGTGTCTCCTCAGGAGAAAATTTACCTTCAGTATCTAGCAGCATCAACCCCGGAAGAGTGGCGGCTATCTTTGTTACAGAGGCCAGATCAAAAAGATCTTCTTCGTTAACAGGTAAAATACTATCATAAGTGTGGTATCCGTATGTCTTTTGAAATACTACGATCCCTTTCCTTGCTACCATTACCTCACAACCAGGAAAAGCATTATTAGTCAATCCGATACATACAATCGAATCAATTTTATTCCCCATGATTTCTGACGATATTCCTGCATTTTCAGGTATTCCGTATTGCATCCTGATATTTCCGGGAGTCATTAATCCATGATCATATCGCCACTTTTCATTTATAGTCACCGGAAGCGAGCCTCTGGCACCAATACCTCCGAATATCAGCTGGGCTGCCAGATCCTCGGTGTAATCATTTTCCTGATACGCTAAAAGGAGTCCGTTAGCTTGCTTCAATGATTCTATTTTATCCAGTGCATAAGGATTACCGAACCAGGTTATGACAGTTTTATTTTTCCCGACAAGGTCGCCAATGAATAATGTCAGTTCTTTCGTTATGCCAAAATTCCTGTCAGGACGCTGATTTGTTCCATACACACCGGCAATTACGAGATCGTAACCGGCAAGCTTTTTCATCAGGTCAGCAACATCCTCCGGTTTCGATGGATTAATGAAGTAATCATCAGCATTCTTATATCTGGATATCCTCCGCTGGAACAATGTCGATCCTGATTTATTTATGGCAACTGTAGCAATTTTTAATTGTTCCAGGTTTCTCACAGGAAGGATATTCTGTTCATTATTAAGGAGAGTGAGGGCATTGGCATAAAGGTCCCTTATCAATGCTTTTGTTGGCGCTGAATTAAGATCAACGTCAATGTCTGTAGTATCCGCAACTTCTTGTTTACTAAGGATTGCCCAGTATTTCATAGCAAGGACTCTCCTGCATTTCTGATCTATCTCCTCAGCTGAAATCCTTTTTAACTTTATTTCATTATTTATTTCCAGAAGCACAGCTTCAATGTCGGGGACATATTCAACAACATCATTGCCTGCTTTAAAAGCCAGAGCTTCAGCTTTCCCTGGTTTGAAATAATTTGTTACCCCTTTCATGTTCATCGCATCAGTAATGATCAAACCTGAGAATCCGAGCTTTTCTCTTAAAAGGTTCCTGACTATCAGAGGCGAAAGTGAAGCAGGGAGATTTGAAGTAGTGTCAAGTGCGGGCAGACTGAGATGGGCTGTCATAATAATTCCGGTTCCCGCGTCAATGAGTTTTTTAAAAGGGTATAGTTCAATAGTGTCTAGTCTTTCCTGCGAATGCTTTATCACCGGCAGATCAGAATGAGAATCAACATCAGTATCGCCATGTCCGGGGAAATGCTTTACAGTTGCCATCACTCCATTATCCTGCATCCCCTTCATATAAAGCATGGCTTTGGAAGTTACATTATCTCTGTCTTCGCCAAACGATCTGTAATTGATCACCGGATTTGATGCATTATTGTTAATATCCGCAACCGGCGCAAGATTTATATCAATGCCTGAGAGTTTGCATTGTTGAGCAATTGCTTTTCCGAACCGGTAAATGATCGAATCATTTCTGATGGCACCAAGAGTCAGTTGATATGGAAATTTTTCAACTCCATCCAGCCTCATCCCGATACCCCATTCAGCATCCATTGCCGTTAGCAGAGGGACTTTGGAAACTTGCTGATAATATTTAACAAGCTCTAGCTGTTTTTGAGGAGTTCCCTGAAAGAAGATAATACCTCCTACACCATACTTTCTGATCGTTTCAGCTATTTCAGCTTTATGTACAGAATCCCTGTTTGACCAACCTGCAATCCATATACACTGGGCTATTTTCTGGTTATCTGAAAGAGTGTTAAACACTGAATCAACCCATGGATGGTCCATGTACCTTATGAAAGGCGGATCTGCTTTTTGAGCCTGAGCCGCAGAAAAAAAGCAGAGCAGGGAAGTCAGAATGAATAGAGATAACCTTAATCGCATGTATTTTAGATCTTTAACAGATTGAATGATCTTAACCTTTCAAAAGTAAGAAATTTTTTCTGCAGACCCGTACAACAGTTAAATTGTTATTTTTACACTAATTAATTTATAAGACTAGTTTTAATATCGCCACGTTTAGAAAAGCAGGAGCTTCCAATAGAAGTAAAAATGAATGTATCAGAGATATTAGCAGATAGTTATAGTCGTCTGTTCGGTGAGGAAGCAATAAACCTATCCCCATTGCCCAGATCAGGTTCCGACAGACAATACTTTCGGATAATTACTAAGGGGAAGAGTGTCATTGGCGCGTATAATCCTGTGCGTGAGGAGAATGACGCATTTGTTGGTTTTACTGAGCATTTTCTGAAAGCAGGATTACCTGTACCGGAAATTTTCGGGTATTTACCCGATAAAAATATCTATTTTATAAGGGACCTGGGGAATGACAATCTTTATAACTGGTTAAAAAGAAAACCTGAAATATCAGGTTTTGACGGGGAGATAAAGAAATTGTACAGGAGAGTCCTTGATAACCTTATTCTTTTTCAGACCAAAGGAATTAAGGGATTGAATCTGGATTTGTGTTATCCGCATAAAAGCTTTGACAGACAATCGATGATGTGGGATATGAATTACTTTAAATATATGCTGCTTAAGCTTCTGGCCGTACCTTTTAATGAAAGAAAGCTTGAGCAGGATTTTATTTTACTGGCAGATTATCTCCTGGAGGCAGATCAGGATTATTTTCTGTACCGTGATTTTCAGACAGCTAATATAATGATCGTCGATAAAGAACCATGGTTCATTGACTATCAGGGAGGCAGGAGGGGAGCTCCGCAATATGATGTTGCTTCATTGTTATACGATGCTAAGATCTCAATGCTACAATCCGACAGGGATGAACTCCTGGAATACTATATCGGAAATTTCTGTTCATTTACAGGAGAGGACAGAAACAAATTCAGAGGATATTATACCGGCTTCAGCATGATTCGTATTATGCAGGCACTGGGAGCGTTTGGTTTCAGGGGACTGTATGAACAAAAACCTACTTTCGCTGATAGCTTAGTCCCTGGAGTTAAGCTACTTATACAGATCATAGGAACTGCCGGAGATCACCTCAGGTTTCCGGAATTATTTCAGACTATAAAATCAATACCGGATTCTGAGATGTTTCAGAAGATCGTAAAAGATACAAACAGGTTCCTGTCATGAAGGCAATGATCATGGCAGCAGGGAGAGGCACAAGGCTAGGAAAAATCACTGAAACAATGCCTAAAGTCCTCCTTGATATTAACGGGAAGAGTATGCTTCGCCTGGCTGTCGAGAAATGCACTTCGGCAGGTTTCGATGATATAATCATAAATGTCCATCACTTCGCCGGATTGGTCGAAGAGGAAATAAAACATTTCATTAAGGATGGGTTCAGGATCACAATTTCCGATGAAAGGGAGATGCTTCTGGAAACAGCCGGCGGTTTATTTAATGCCAGAAAATTTTTTGATAATGATCCTTTCCTGCTCTATAATGCGGATATAATCACTGATTTTGATCTTTCAAAGCTTTACAGATTCCATCTTGAAAATAAGGGACTGGCTACCCTGGCAGTAAGGAACCGGCCGGGGGTAAGATATCTGCTTGTTAATCAGAAAGGATTGTTGAGAGGCTGGTGTAATAAGAATACGGGAGAAAGAATTATAACAGGCAGCCCGGGTGAAGAATTATCTGAAATAGCATTTTCAAGTATGCATATCATAGATCCTGAGATATTTAACTACATGATTGAAGGCGTATATACAATGACTTCACTCTACCTTAAACTGGCTTCTGAACATGATATCTATACCTACAGGGATGATTCCGGATATTGGGCAAATGTGGGTACACGTGAAATACTGGAAGAAGTCCGGAAAATGTTAGCTTCCGGCCACCTTACCTGAAAACAGAAGCTGGTTACCACTCTCAAAGTTTCCAGAACGACCTTGTGAACAACAGGAACAGGGTATTGATCTCAAGCCTGCCGATGATCATCAGAATAGAGAAAACGATCTTGCTGAAATCAGGCATATGGGCATAATTAAACATTGGTCCGATTGTCCCCAGCCCGGGACCTGTATTTCCCAGTGAGGCAATTACAGCGCTAGCCGATGAGACCGGATCAGACCCGGCCAGGACTATTAAGATCGTACCAATTATGAAAATGAATAAATAAAGTACTACAAATGAAATGATTGAAATATTTGTCCTGTCACTTACCGGAATACCATTCAGTTTTATCTGGGTAACAGAATTTGGATGAATGAGTTTTCTGAAGACGGAACGGATATTTTTAATCACTATAAGATGTCTGAACATTTTTATACCTCCGGTGGTGGACCCGCTGCATGCTCCGGCAAACAACAGGAAAAATATAAGCAGCTTTCCTGAATTGGGCCAGTTAAGGTAATCGGTTGTAGTAAATCCTGTCGAGGTAGCTATTGAAACGACCTGAAAGAATCCCTGTCTGAAAGCAAGCTCAAATGAATCAGTAGTTCCGGCAATAAGAATGCAAGTAGCTATTATTACCGAAAATAAAATAACCAACAGATAAAACCATAATTCCTCATTATTATAGATTTTTCTGAACTTGAGGTTCAGCAGGTAAAAATATACCACAAAACTGATACCGGCCAGGAGCATAAATAATGCTATAATGTATTGTGAATACGGCGAATAGTAAAGCAGACTTGCATTTTTTGTTGAAAAACCTCCAGTGGCAACTGTGCTGAAAGTATGACAGATACTGTCAAAAAGATTCATATCCCCAAAGTTCAGCAGAATTATTTCAGTAATTGTCAACCCCAGATAAATATAAAGCAGACGATAACCGATAGCTTTAGTCTTAGGGAGTATTTTCTCTTTTAGCGATGATTCGTAGCTGAATAGTTGCTGGGCTGTTATTCCGAGAGACGGAAGTATTATTATAACAAGAAGGATAATACCTAGTCCACCTATCCAGTGTGTCAGACTTCTCCAGAAAAGAATTGTGTGTGGCAGGATCTCGACATTTTCAATGATTGTCGATCCTGTTGTCGTAAACCCTGAGCTGGCTTCGAAGAATGCATCAACAAATGAATTGACACTGCCGCTTAAAATGAATGGTAAACCACCAAATATTGAGAACAAGATCCAGGAAAGTGATACTGAAAGAAATCCTTCCCGGTTGGTTATCTTTTCTATTGATGTATTTCGTGAGACAATATAAAAAACAACTGAAGTAACGATTGAGATCAGGGATGACCAAAGGAACGGATAAGGGGATTCGTTATAGATATGGGCAACCGGTAAACATAATAAAAATGAAATGGATTCAATAAATAAAATTGTACTGAAAATCCTTACAATAACCAGAGGATTGATGAGTCTCATAAAATAAATTAAAGGTTACAAAGATATACAGAATTAATTTTGGTGTTACTTCACTCTAAATGAAAAGCCCGCTCCTCATTTTGACTGACAAATATCAACTGACTGATCATTTTTAAACCTTATATTTGGATCAGGCTTAGAAAAGCCTTTAATACATTAAGAAGAAAATAAGAAAACATCAGATATAATATTATAAATCAATTAAATATAATAAAATACAAATGGGAAAAGTTTTGGTAATCGGAGCAGGTGGAGTAGGAACTGTCGTAGTTCACAAAATGGCTTCTCTGCCTGAAATTTTTAGCGAAATAATGTTAGCCAGCCGGACAAAATCTAAATGTGATGCTATTGCCGGGAAGATCGGGAGTAACCGTATCCAGACAGCACAGGTTAATGCAGATGTGATACCGGAACTGGTCAGGCTTATTAAGTCATTTAAACCTGACATTGTCGTAAATGTAGCTTTACCTTATCAGGATCTGCATATTATGGATGCCTGCCTCGAAACAGGAGTCGCCTACCTCGATACAGCAAATTATGAACCTCTTGATGAAGCTAAGTATGAATATAGCTGGCAATGGGCATACAGGGAAAAATATAAAAAAGCCGGTATAACAGGCATCCTGGGCAGCGGCTTTGATCCTGGAGTAACATCAGTTTTCACAGCTTATGCCGCGAAGCATCATTTTGATGAATTACATTACCTTGATATCGTGGACTGTAATGCCGGAGATCATGGTAAGCCGTTTGCTACAAATTTTAATCCCGAAATCAATATAAGAGAAGTTACCCAGAAAGGAAGGTACTGGGAAAATGGCAAGTGGATTTATACTAAACCTCATGAAATACATAAGCCGTTGACTTATCCTGAAATCGGACCGAAAGAGTCATACCTTATCTACCATGAAGAACTGGAGTCACTGGTAAAAAATTTCCCAACACTTAAACGTGCCCGTTTCTGGATGACATTTGGACAGGAATACCTGACTCATCTTCGGGTGATCCAGAATATTGGAATGGCAGGTATCGAGCCGATAATGTTCGATGGGAGAGAGATAGTTCCCATTCAGTTTCTTAAAGCTGTTCTTCCGGATCCTGGTGAACTGGGAGTCAATTATACCGGGCAGACCTCAATCGGTTGCAGGATAAAAGGAATTAAAAAAGGAAGGGAAAAAACTTACTATGTTTACAATAACTGCAGTCATCAGGCAGCTTATGCTGAAACAGGAGCGCAGGCAGTCAGCTATACTACAGGTGTCCCGGCCACAATAGGAGCAATGATGTATCTGAAAGGTCTCTGGAAAAAACCCGGGGTATTCAATGTCGAGGAATTTGACCCCGATCCCTTTATGGAACAGCTTAATATTCTCGGATTACCGTGGGTTGAACTCCATGATGTTGATCTGGAACTGTAGAAACGGCGCAAAGGCGCAACGGTACAACGGCGCAAAGGCGCAATGGCGCAACAGTGCAACGGCAAAAAGAATAACGCCTTAACACCTTAAAAACAATACAGAACATTAACAATAGTAGAATTATCATTTAAGTTGAATATAAATTATAGTTCCATTCCTTCTCCCTGCTATGTGATAGACGAGGCGAGATTCCGGAAAAATCTTTCTGTGATAAAACATGTTGCCGACAAATCCGGAGCGGAAATTATATTAGCCTTCAAAGGATTTGCCATGTGGGGCGTTTTTGATATCTTCAGGGAGTATTTCTCTGGTGCTGCTGCCAGTTCAGTCAATGAAGCCCGGCTTTGTTTTGAAGAGATAGGTTCCCTTGCCCATACATATTCACCTGTGTTTAAGGAAACGGAGTTTGGATCGATCCTGAAGTACAGCTCTCATATTTCATTTAACTCACTTAACCAATACAAAAAGTTTTCGAATAAATTAAAAAAATATTCTAAAAAAATTTCCCCTGGTCTGAGGATCAATCCGGAATTTTCAGAAGTGAGCCATGGAATATACAATCCATGCTCACCAGGATCAAGACTGGGAGTGACAGCTGAAGAGCTTAAAGATGGTATACCCGACGGTATTGAAGGTCTTCATTTTCATGTATTATTTGAATCAGATTCCCTGGCACTGGAAAAAGTGCTTGATGTTGTTGAGTCTGGTTTTGGTCATCTTTTTAGCAGGATAAAATGGATCAACATGGGTGGCGGGCACCTGATAACAGGAAGAGGTTACGATACTGACCACCTGATTGAATTACTCAAGGATTTCAGGGAGAGAACGGGTCTTCATGTTATACTTGAACCAGGGAGCGCTTTCGCATGGGAAACAGGAGAGCTGGTAGCAACAGTAGAAGATATCGTGGTGGCCAACGGGATAAGAACAGCAGTTCTTGATGTATCATTTACAGCTCATATGCCAGATTGTCTTGAGATGCCATATAAACCTAAAGTTTCAGGTGCCACTGATCCGGTTGAGGGTAAACTTACCTATCGGTTAGGTGGGAATTCATGTCTTTCGGGTGATTTTATGGGCGACTGGTCTTTTGAGAAAGAGCTTAAACCGGGAGACCAGATCATCTTTCTGGATATGATCCATTATACAATGGTGAAAACAACAACATTTAACGGAGTCCATCATCCTTCAATCGGGATATGGACACTCGGTAATAATTTCAGACTTATCAGAAAATTCGGATTTAAAGATTACAAAGACAGATTATCCTGACCTGTATCCCTGCTCACTGCTCACAACTCACAACTCACAACTCACAACTCACAACTCACAACTCACATCCCACAACTCATTACTTGTTTATCACCCCTGAACCGATAACCTCATCACCATTATACCAAGCTGCAAACTGACCTGGAGCGATTCCTCGCTGTAATTTATTGAAAATTACATAAATGCCTTCTTCCTTCTTGAACAATTTTGCCTTCTGCAGAGGTTGGCGATATCTGATCCTTACCATATATTCGCGGTATTCACCTGTAGTCATGTCAAGATCTGTCCTGATCCAATGGATATCATCATTCCTGACAAAAAGGCCTTTCCTGTACAATCCCGGGTGTGAATCTCCTTCACCGACATAGAGAATGTTCTTTTCGACATCAATGCCAATGACGAACAGAGGTTCCTTGTATCCGCCGATGTTTATACCTTTCCTCTGGCCTATTGTAAAGAAATGTGCACCGTTATGAGTACCGATTGTCTTACCAGGATTTTTATCGAGATGGTGAGGTTCTGTAATTTCTCTCAGCATTTTATCAGATGTGTTGTCATCAGGGAATCCTGCATCCCATGATCTTAAATCATAATCCTTCGGGATCTCGATGATCCTACCTTGTTTTGTCTCAAGCTTCTGCTGCAGAAAAACGGGCAAATGAACTTTCCCGATGAAGCAGATACCCTGGGAATCTTTTCTTCTTGCGGTGACAAGTCCCTGTTCTTCAGCAATTTTTCTTACATCCGGTTTAGTAAGATCACCTATTGGAAACAGAGCACTGTCGAGCTGTTCCTGGCTGATCTGACAAAGAAAGTAGCTCTGATCCTTGTTAGCATCCTTTCCGGCCAGCAGCCTGTTAATTGTTGTTCCGCCGGCTTTTAAAACTTGTTTTCTGCAATAATGGCCTGTTGCAATGAAATCTCCACCAAGCTTAATTGCCTCCTTTGTGAATGAGTCAAACTTGATCTCCCTGTTGCATAGAACATCGGGATTGGGAGTGCGTCCCTTTTCATACTCTGCAAACATATAGTCCACAACCCTCTGCCTGTAAGGCTCACTTAAATCGACCATATTAAATGGTATTCCGATCTTCTTTGCTACCATTTCAGCAAACATAAGGTCATCTTCCCAGTGGCAATCGCTTTGGATCAGCCCGGTAGTGTCGTGCCAGTTTCTCATAAAAAGCCCTGTCACATCATAACCCTGAGCTTTAAGGATCCATGCCGCAACGCTCGAATCCACACCACCCGATAATCCTATCACTACTCTTTTTTTCACGCATCAAAGATAGCGAAAAATGCTAACTTTATCCCTCCATGGGACAAGGCACACTGACCATATACAGCGCATCAGCAGGATCCGGTAAGACATTTCAGCTTGCAAGAATATATCTGTCTCATCTTTTCAGATCGAAGCATAATTACAGGAAAATACTGGCCGTTACGTTTACGAATAAGGCTACAGCTGAGATGAAAAGCAGGATCCTCGACCAGCTTTACAATATGGCGACAGGTAAAGTATCGGATTATCTTCAGGATATAGCAAAAGATACAGGCAAGACAGAGACACTAATCAGATCTGAAGCCAGAGAAATACTCTTTCAGATACTGCACGACTTTTCCCGTTTTTCTGTTTGCACAATTGATACTTTTTTCCAGAAGGTTCTCAGGGCTTTTACAAGGGAGGCAGGATTACATTCAGGATTTAATATTGAACTGGACCACAGTATAATACTATCTTCTGCAGTCGAAGAAACAATAGCTTCTGCAACAAAAGATCCGGATCTGCAGAATTGGTTGAAAGAATATGTATTATCAAATCTTGATGAAGAGAAAAGCTGGAACCTGAAAACCGGCATAATGAATTTATCGGAAGAATTGTTCAGGGAAAGATTCAAGATTTTATCCGCTGATGAAATTTCAAAACTTGAGAATAAGGAATTCCTGCTGGGTTATATTAAAAATCTCCGGTCTGTAAAATCATCATTTGAGAAAACACTGCAGAGTTTGGGGAATAAATGTGAAGAGATCTTTCATCAGTTCGACCTGACTGATGATATGTTCTACCAGAGAAGTAAAGGCATTCCGGCACATATAAGGAAACTTGTCTCCGGGAAAATTACTGAACCGTCTAAAAGTGTTATGGAGATTATGAAGGATCCTCCCAGATGGTCGACAAATAAGCCTTCTCCCCAACTTCAGAAAGCAATCGATAACGGACTCGAAGAAGCTCTAAAGGACGTTGTCCGGTTTTATGACAGGAATATCATTAATTATAACACTTCAGATGCCATTTACCCAAATATATATGCTCTTGGGATACTGTCGGATGTTCTTAACAGGGTTCACCAGGTTACAACCTCCGAAAACAGCTTTTTGCTGTCTGATGCAGGAGATGTGCTACGCCTTATAACAGGAGAGGATCAGACTCCCTTTATCTATGAGAAGATCGGGAATAAGTATGAGAACTATATGATCGATGAATTTCAGGATACATCCATTCTTCAATGGAATAATTTCTTCCACCTGATAGATAACAGTATGGCCGAGGGACATGACAACCTTGTTGTGGGAGACATAAAGCAATCAATATACAGGTGGAGGAACAGCGACTGGCGCATACTCGGGGACCTGCTATCGGGACAGTCTGATAAAAGATTCCTTACAAAATCTCTTTTAACCAACTGGCGAAGCCGGACCAATATAATTGAATTCAACAATTCTCTTTTTTCTCTGATTCCGGCTCAGATTGAAAAATCATTCCCCGAAGATCAGTTGCCAGTGAGTTTTACGGAACTTTATAAAGGTGCTGTTCAGGATGATCCTTTTACAGGCAGCGGCGGATATGTCAGACTGGAATTTATTGATAATGAGCTGTATACTGAAAATGAGGATGGCGGCAGGAAAAATAAACTGAAAAGAAAATGGAATGAAATCGTGCTTGAAAAGCTTCCTTCAGTAATTGAAAGCTTCCAGTCTAAAGGGTTCAAAGCCTCTGATATCGGTATTCTGGTAAGAGAACGAAAAGAGGGGGAGGCAGTCCTCCGCAGGATGATTGAATACGGTAACACCTGTACCCCTGAATTGAAGAGCAGATATAACTACAGCATAGTATCAAATGACTCATTGACCCTTTCCAACTCATTTGTAATCACTTTTATTATTGCTGTTATAAAAGTGCTGAACGATCCGGAAGATATTATCAGCAGAGCCCGGATGGTAAGATTTTACAAGCTGGCCCAAGGTGCCGATGATGCCGGTTCAATTCCTCTCTATCGCGAAAAGCTTATTAATAGTTCACATGGATGCTTTCCTGAAGAAACTGAGAAATTCCTCGGGAGCGCCAGACAAATGCCCCTCTTTGAAGCAACAGAGAATATTATAAGCTATTTCGGTCTGGGGAAATCCCCATGGAATGTTGTCTATCTGAATACTTTCCAGGATTGGATAATTAAATTTGCAGGAAGTAAAAATGCTGATTTTCATACATTTCTTGAATGGTGGGATACGACAGGAAACATAAAATCAGTTGTACTTCCGGATAATCAGGATGCTGCCAAAGTATATACAATTCATAAATCCAAAGGACTTGAATTTAAAGTACTTATACTGCCATTCCTGTCATGGCACCTCGATCACAGACCTTTAAAACAGCCGATCATGTGGGTGAAGCCTTCGGAGCCTCCATTTAATGACCTTGGAATAGTTCCGGTAAGATATAATCTGAAGTTGACTGAAACTATTTTTGCAGAGGATTACAATACTGAAAAATGCTCTTCCTATCTTGATAATATTAATCTTCTTTACGTTGCTTTGACAAGAGCCAGGGATGCAATCGTTGGATTCGCACCCGAAACACCCCGCTCAGACAATGGAATAGATGCTGTTATTAAAAATGCTATTGTATCAGATGAAAAAATGACCGGAACATCAGGCATAACTCTGAAGAGCATGTTTAATGAAGAGACCAAAGTATTTGAATTTGGAGAGATCCCTGATTGCAGTTATGAACCTAAAGAAAAGGTCGGGATCAGATCATTGGATTACATTGTAAATCAGAAGCCTGAATCGCTCAAGCTCAAACTTCACGGGGAAAACTATTTTGTAAATATAAAGGATGAAATAAGGCAGAAAATCAATTACGGAAAGCTGATGCATGAGGTTTTTGAGGGTATAAATACATTGAAAGATATCCCTTCAGCAGTGAGGAAGCTTTTCATTGAGGGCAAAATCACCGGTTCTGAATCGGAAGTACTTGAGAAAAGATTGAATGCCCTTATTTCAAAATCACCTGCTTCTGATTGGTTCAGTTCAGAAAACAGTGTTTTGAAAGAAGCTGAAATACTTATACCTTCCGGCAGTACAAAACGTCCCGACAGGGTCATTTTAAAGGATAATAAGGCTATAATAATAGATTTTAAATTTGGGGAAGAGAATCCGCATTATACCAATCAGTTAAAGCAGTACAGAAGTCTGTTAATTGAGATGGGATACCCTGAAACTGAAGCTTATATCTGGTATGTCGATAATAATAAAGTAATTACTGTCTGATGCCTTCAGAAACGAAAAGTAGGAATAAATATCCATGGGGGCATGAAAGACGATTCAATGCATACCCTGATTATTTCAGGAAGCTCTATGGAGAACGCATACAGAAAGTATCTTTAGATGCAGGTTTTGCATGTCCAAACCGTGACGGATCAAAAGGTACCGGAGGATGTACCTATTGTAATAATGATGCATTCAATCCGGGTTACTGTCTCCCTGAAAAATCTGTGACCAGACAGATAGAGGAAGGGATAGAATTTCACAAATGGCGGTACAGGAGAGCTTGTTCATATCTGGCATATTTTCAGGCATATACAAGCACATATGCGCCTCTTGAAAAGCTCAGGGGGCTCTTCGGAGAAGCATTGAAATATCCCGGAGTCATTGGTTTGATTATAGGCACAAGGCCGGATTGTATTGATGACAGCAAACTTGAATATCTCGGGGAGCTTGCACAGAAACATTATATTGCTGTAGAATATGGAATTGAATCGTGCTACGATAAAACACTCATCAGGATAAACAGGGGGCATTCATTTGAGGAAGCCGTGGATGCGGTCAGGAAAACCAGGGGATATAAGATCAACACCGGGGCGCATTTTATTTTCGGACTGCCTGGTGAAACTCTTGAGGAGATGCTTGCGGAGGCCGGTATTATTTCATTGCTTCCGTTAACAACAGTCAAGTTTCATCAGCTTCAGATAATGAAAGGTTCATACATGGAAAGGGAATATAGTGAGAAACCTGCCGATTTCTTAAGGTTCTCCCTTGAAGGATACATTAATTTCATCATCGAATTTCTTGAAAGATTAAACCCTGAAATTGTGGTCGAGCGATTTACCGGTGAGGCTCCACCACGTTTTCTGGCAGAAACATCCTGGGATAAAACAAGAACTGAACAAATTGGTATACTTATAGAAAAACGTCTTGAAGAACTTGACACCTGGCAGGGACGACTTTATGATTCCATAATTAACTGACTGCTTGACTGCATGACCGCACGACCATAAAATTTGGAATGAAATATTTTCTTCAGCAAATAGCAGAATCTCTCTATTCCGGATATGGCAACCGGATGAACACCCAGTGTCTTGTATTTCCGAACCGGAGAGCAGGATTGTTTTTTAAAAAATACCTTGCTGAAGAGATAAAAAAACCTCAGTGGTCTCCGGCTATAATGACAATTAATGATCTGTTCCTTTCATTATCCCGACTACAGCTAGCAGAAAACGAATTACTCCTGTTTGAACTCTATAAAGTTTACAGAAAGACAAAACAGAGTTACGAGAGCTTCGATGATTTTTATTTCTGGGGCGACATGATTCTGAACGATTTTGATGATATTGACAAATATCTTGTTGATGCATCACAATTATTTCGTAATGTGCAGAATATAAAGAAAATAGATGAACAGTTCGGAGGTCTCTCCCAGGAACAGGCAGATATTGTAAAACGTTTCTGGATGAATATTGATACTGAGAAACTCACAAATCAAAAATCGGAATTTCTGAGTATCTGGTCGATACTGAATGAACTTTATAATGAGTTTAAAAGGATCCTTATTGAGAAAAAAATAGCTTATGAAGGTCTGATTTTCAGGGATGTGATTGAAAAGCAAAAAGAAATAGATACAGCAGGTATCAACTGGGAGATAGTGCATTTCATCGGATTCAATGCCATGAATACTTGTGAAAAGAATCTGATGTTACGGTTAAAAAATGAGGGGAGAGCCAGGTTTTACTGGGATTATGATAATTCATACATACAAGAAAGCAATCTTAATTCTGCAGGATATTTCCTGAGAAATAACATCCGTCTTTTCGGAAATGATATGCCTCCGGACTGGAGTTATGATACATTATTGTCACGAAATCCTTCTGTGACTAATAAGTGTATAATTAACACTTCTTCTGATATTGCCCAGGTTAAACTGCTGCCGGAGTTAATAAGGAAGCTGCCGGCTATAACATCTGAAAATGCACATCAGACAGCTATCATTCTGGCTGATGAAAATCTCCTGATACCGTTGCTGACAAGTCTCCCGGAAGATATTGCAGATATTAACATTACAATGGGGTACCCGCTGAAGCAAACCTCTCTTTATATACTGGTGAAGCAGATACTTGATCTTCAGCTAAACGCCAGAAACAATGATGGAGTGGTTCTCTTCAACTACCAGGATGTGATGAAGATCCTGAAAAACACCTTTATCCGTGAATTGGCGGCTGAATCAGGTTCAGAGATCCTTTTAGAGATTGATGAAAAGAACCTGTTGTGGATTCCTTCGGAACGCTTTCAAATGTCAGCTGTGCTGTCGTTAATATTTAAAAAACCATCCTCTCCGGCACTTATAACAGAGTATCTGAAGACAATTCTTTCTATGATTAATTCAGATAATGAGGATCAGCTTGACGCAGAGACACCCGCTTCTGTTCAAAGAGAAATCAGGAATGAGTTCATTTACAGGATAATACTTTCGCTGAACAGACTCGATGCTGTAGCAAAAAATCCTGAAATCAACCTGACAGCTGATACCTGGACCAGGATACTTGACAAACTATTAAGATTACAGTCTGTACCTTTTTCCGGAGAACCCCTCTGCGGTATTCAGATAATGGGTATACTGGAAACAAGAACACTCGATTTTAAGAATATTATTATTCTCTCGGTAAATGAAGGTACTTTACCGGCAGTCACAACAGCTTCATCCTTCATTCCCTTTAGTTTGCGTGAAGCATTCGGATTGCCTTCAATAAACCATCAGGAGTCAATTTATGCATATCATTTTTACAGGCTTCTTCACAGGGCTGAAAATGTAACTTTTATATATAATTCCGATTCTGAAGGATTACGTAGCGGGGAAATGAGCAGATTCCTGCAACAGATGAGATATGAACCGGCTCTTACTCCGGAATTCCTGAATATGAGCTATGAAATTAAAAATTTCGGATCCATCAGTCAGACTGTAGAACGAACAGAAGACCATAATCAAAGGCTTTTATCAAGGTTCTCAGGTGATTCTGACGGAAAAATGAAATATATTTCACCTTCAGCAATAAATACCTGGTTGAACTGCAGGATGAGATTTTACTACAGGTACGTTAATGATCTTGATGAGCGGGATAAAATATCTGAAGAAATCGATCCAGCCAGACTTGGCACTATTTTGCATGCAGCTATAAAAGATCTGTATATAAAGTTTCGCGGGAGATTACTTGATTCAAACTCAATAGATACGATGTCGGGTGAGAAAGGCAAGATTGCGGAACTTATCAGTAATGCGATTCGTGAGCATTTCAAACGGGACAATGATTCTGATATCGCTGGCAATGAGTTGATTATCAATGAAGTGATAATGGTTTTTATTGAGAGAATACTCCGGATCGATAAAGCTGTTGCTCCGATCACCATTGTATCATTTGAGGATCCTGTTGTATTTCCCATTACCATCCGTAATGAAAATAACATTATTAATCTCCGTATTGGGGGAAGAATAGATCGTGTGGATATTTTAAATGGAACAACAAGGATCATTGATTATAAAACAGGGAAAACAGCAGACTCCATTGGATCTCTGGGTGCCTTGTTTGAAGATGACAGAGACAAAGATCTTGACGGGTGGCTGCAGACGTTGATTTATTGTGAGGGGTATATGGCTGAAAAGACTGATGTTAAAGTTATTCCATCTATCTACAAACTTAAGAAGATTCCGGGGGAACAGCTTTCCGAAAAACTAAAGATCAAAGGTGGAAAAGTTATTGAAGATTACCGCGAAGTTAGAAAGGAGTTTCTCGAATATCTCACGAATACAGTTGAAGATATATTTAGTATCAGGGAACCATTTGTTATGACAACTGATGTATGGAACAAATGCAGGTATTGTCCTTTCAGACAGTTGTGCCAGAAATGAATCTGACTATCTCTTACAATTTGAATTGATTAAGGATCCCGGACAGAATTTAATTTTCGGATTCCCGTTTTAAGGCTGCCATCTTGATTGCTGTCACAGCTGCTTCATCTCCTTTATTGCCATTTTTGCCTCCGGCTCTGTCAATAGCCTGTTGCTGGGAGTCTGTAGTAAGAACTCCGAAAATAAATGGTATGTCATAATAGAGATTAAGCTGCGTTATACCTTGTGTAACTCCCTGGCTGATGTATGTGAAATGAGGTGTTTCACCCTGAATTACGCAACCCAGACAGATGACAGCATCGACATCTTCGTATTCTGCAAGATGGCGGGCGCCAAAAGTAAGTTCAAAGCTACCAGGCACATGACTGACAATTATATTCTTTTTTGAGGCACCATGTTTTCTGAGTGTTCTGATAGCTCCGTTAAGCAACTCCCATGTTATCTCATGGTTCCAATCTGCGACTACAATCCCAAACCTCATTTTCCCTGCATCTGGAATGCTTTCATTATCATATGCTGACAGATTGCGTGTGGCCATTTTACTTCATCAGGAGTTCTACCCGTGCGATATACTTTTGAATCGAAAGTCCTTCCGTACTTTCGGGATACTCATCCCTGATCCGCTCATAGATACTGAGCGCATCTGAAAACCTGCCTTCCAATTCATATATTTCGGCTGCTTTCATAAGGAAGAGAGGTGTATTGAACGAATTGTCAGCATATTCAGCTGCCTCAAGATATTTGTCAACACCTTTGTCTGTCTCACCAAGCTCAACATACGCATCACCACTGGCCCCTATTGCCTGTGACCCGAGGACCTTATCCTTTTTTGAATATTTCTTCAGATATTTAAGTGCATCTTCATACTGGCCAAGATGCAGATAACAGATACCAGCACTGTACAGAGCAAGATTACCGGAACTGGTGAATTTATAATCCTTTGATATATCCAGAAATCCGAGGTAGTTACCATCGCCATTGAGAGCAAGATCAAGAGAATCCATCTCAAGATATCTTTCTGCCTGGTACATCTGTGACAAAGCCTCCTCATTCCTGCCTGAAATATATATTCTGCCAAGCCAGAACAAGCCGACAAGGACAACGATAATCCCTAATGCAATAAGCAGCGATTTATAATTCTTTTCAAGGAACTGTTCAGTTTGTGTGAGCTTTTCCTCAACATTATTCAGGCTCTGTGGGTTAACATCTTTATTCTTCTTTGCCATATCACTCTTAAATGGTTATTTTTAAATTTACCACCGCAAAAGTAGTTTTTTTCAATCTATTATGAAATAATTATTTAAAAAAGCTAAAGATACTGATTTGTAATCCGCATCCACAGTCTGTGAAAATCAGGCAGATGTAAGCAAATCTTTTTGTAAATTTGCGGAGACAGATACGGCACGGAATGCAAATCCGCGCCAGCGGATCCATTGCGCTATTGCGCCATTGCGCCGTTGAGCCTTTATACTTTATACCTTTTATCAACATGTACCTTAAAAAACTTACCCTCACCAATTTTAAAAACTACGATCAGGCTGACCTTGAATTTTCACCCAGAATAAATTGCTTTGTCGGTAATAACGGTGTGGGAAAGACCAATATCCTCGATGCC
Source organism: uncultured Bacteroidota bacterium (assembly GCA_963843415.1). Lineage (GTDB taxonomy): Bacteria > Bacteroidota > Bacteroidia > Bacteroidales > VadinHA17 > LD21. Next base: position 1,184,881 of record CAWJKD010000002.1, on the reverse strand, counting down.
ATACATTACCTTTCGCTCACAAAAAGTTTCTTCAATAATATTGATAGCATAAGTATACGGCAAAGTGAAGATTATTTTATTATTAACGGAACGTTCGTAAACAACGGAGGGGAAGATCAGATCTTCTGCTCATTCCAGAGGCAGAAACAGAAGATAATGAAAAAGAACGGTAAAGAATATCAGAGACTTTCCGATCACGTTGGCAAATATCCGGTTGTAATGATATCTCCTGCCGACAGTGCTCTGATACTGGAAGGAAGTGAGGAAAGACGCAGGTTCCTCAACAAAATTATCAGTCAGTACAATATTGAATACCTTGATTCTGCTTTGAAATACGGCAAGGCTCTTCAGCAGAGAAACAGATTGCTTAAAGAATTTAAATCAGCAGGGACATTCGATAATGATGCTTTGTCGATATGGAATTCACAGCTGGTAAAATACGGGAATTATGTCTACAAAGAACGAAATATTCTTGTGAACGAGCTGATACCGGTTTTCCAGGAGTTTTATTCCTTGATATCTTCTGCAAAAGAGAGGGTAAGGTTAGAGTACCAGTCTCATCTTTCAGAAGGTGATTTTTGTACAGCATTGGAGAATTCTGTAAATAAGGACCGGTATCTTGAATATACGACAACGGGCATTCATAAAGATGATCTTCTTTTCAAAATGGACGATTATTCAGTGAAATCTCTTGGTTCTCAGGGTCAGCAGAAATCTTACCTTGTAGCGTTGAAACTGGCCAAATTCAACTATATAAAAAGCAGATCCGGTATAGAACCGATACTGTTACTTGACGATATTTTCGATAAATTTGACGCAGAGCGAGTTGAACAGATCATAAAGCTTGTCGGGAATCGAAGGTTCGGACAGATCTTTATAACAGATACCCATCAAAACCGGTTACATGAAATCCTGGCATCCCACAAAACGGATTATAAACTGTTCATAATCAATGATAATAAGGTTGAGGAGAAAATTCATAATGGGAAGTATCTGAATGAGAAGGAGTAAGACAATCCCGTTGGCAGAAGCCGTACAGGATTATATCAGGGAGATGAAACTTGAAGATAAGCTGAACGAGATTGGCCTGATCAGTTCCTGGGAAGAAACAGTTGGTAAGGCTATATCATCAAGGACATCGAAAATATATATAAAAGATCAGGTCCTTTATGTACACTTGAATTCTTCGGTTGTCCGGAATGAACTCCTTATGTTACGCCAGACGCTTAAAGAAAAACTAAATGAAAAAGCGGGAACTGAAGTTATTAAAGATATTGTGCTAAAGTAAAAATTTCCAGGTAATCAGAGTTATACTGAGGAACACTTAAAGCTAAAAAGTTTTCGGGGCTGCTCCTCTGTATAATTATGTACTTCTATGGCGAACTCTGTGTGACTATTTTATAGAATAATTATTTCCCAAAACAGTGATCGATTTCCTGAATGATTTTCCGGATGTAAAATGACATACGAGCTTTCCTGACCGGAGGGTAACATTTTTACTATCGATTTCAATTTTTACCTCAGCGGTTTTATCCTTCTGTAAAATGATATCAGCCAGGAGGAATGCTTTTTCTATTCCGTCACCTCGTCCGAAATTCCATACCTCATCCGGAAGAGCAAGCCTCTGATGATCATAGATTGACTGGTTAGGCATAGCTGTCAGAATTTCACAGATCTCCTTAAAACTTTTTCCGTTCAGATCATTGAAACATACCGGATTTCTTTCAACAGCTGCTTTTACAAAAGGTAACCAGTTTATCCTGTCCATCTGCCTGTAAGCATAGAGAGACAGGAGTGCCAGCTCTGAATTGCCTGAATTTTGAAGTATTGTGTTGACTATTTCCTCCCTCTTATCTTCAACTGAAATCAGTGGAACATTATAAGATAAATAATTCTTCTTCCCGTCAGGAATTACCGGATCGATATAGATGAAATCAGATAATTCCCTGAACATTTCATGGATTGTCTCTTCAGGTATCAAATTGTTCGAATCAAGAAATTGACTCTCAATTTCTTTAAGACTCTTCCCTCGATTTCTTCCGAAAATCTCCTCTGCTTCATTTAGCAACATCTTATTCTGTATCGGGCTGAGATGGAATTCATCACCTTCAATCTCCTTTATCAGTTGGGCACGAGTTTCTGCCGATACATTATACTTGCTTGTGTGTTCATACTCAAACATTTTATCAAGCGAGATATATCTTTTAATACCGGAACATTCACATTCAAACTGAAAGAGAGACTTATATTTTGATTTGAAGCGCAAAAAGTTCAGGAATATGAGGCTTGTCAGATCTGTCACGAGGAATTCCCTGAGTTTTGCGGCAAAAGTATCATATGCTTTCCTGTCAATGGTAGCATCGCTATAGATCAGGTGGATATAACCCGAAATATGTGAGACAATTGTGACCTTTTCATGTTCAAGGGCTCTTCGTGCTTTTTCAGAAAGGGAAGTGCCGTTAAACCACATGTTTTTTGTAACAATTCTCCTGTTATTGGTAATGACTCCCTCTTTTTCGATTATGAAGCTTTGTGAATGGAGGGGTGTTGCAATTATAAATATCTTTTCAAGCGGTATTCTTGCAATAACAAACATTGCTGCTGCGTAAAGAGCAGATAATGAGACACATTCTCCGGCGCCTGTTGTAAAATTCTCCTTATACCTGAATGCGGTCATCGCTTCAATAGTCTCGGTTTTCCAGTAGGGGATTACATCTGAATTATATTTATCAAGGCCGAAATGCTTCCGGATATCAATATCAAAATAATATTTATCTCCTTCGTATCCGAACAGCGCATTTGATTGCCGTAAAAGATCCATATCAAAGAAATCCCTGAACCTTTCTATCTCCCTGCCTTTTGTTGTGAGTCCCCAGGTTGACAGGTCCAGATTGAAAACATAGTTCTGGATTATATACTGTTTGATCCTGTTGACTTTGTATGAGAAGCTTTTCTTTTCTATATCATTGAACCACGGATCTTTTCTCCATTTCCACAGTAAAGGAGACATTATGTTAGCAATGACCAGAGGATAGAACAGTTCAGGAAAAATAAAAATCTCCATATCGGAGAGAGTAAATGCTGAGGAATATTTTTCAAGCGTTTTGGCGTCGGAAAAGTCAGGTGCGTTTTTTGTATCCATGAAATTTTTTAGTAATGCTCCCATGTAAACATCTGAGAGATATTATTGTTTATTTGATAACTGTTTTCTAATAGAATCTTTCTGCGCTTGAGAAGAAGAAGTCAGCTTCTCTTGTTGCATTTTCATCACTGTCAGATCCATGCACAGCATTCATTTGTACCGATATTGCAAAGGTTTTTCTGATTGTGCCCTGTTCTGCGTTAGCCGGATCAGTCGCGCCGATAAGCTTTCTGAATTCCTCGACAGCATTATGATGCCTCAGGATCATCACGAGAACGGGTCCTGATGACATGAATTCGGTAAGGCTGGCAAAGAAAGACCTGCCTTCGTGCACGGCATAAAAAGCCCGGGCTTCTTCTAATGACATCTTTACCATTTTCAATGCTACAATTTCAAAACCAGCTTCGTTGATCATTGACATGATAGGACCTGTTTTGCCGGTCCTGACGGCGTTTGGCTTAATTATCGAAAAGGTAAAATTTCCGTCCATTTGGAATTGTTTGGTTATTCAACATCTGGCTGCTCTCTTTAGGAATAATGTTTATCTTTAGTCCCTTGAAAACGGACTGCAAAAGTGGTAGAATTATCCAAATATACAAAACAATTATCAAAAGATTTTTCAGCATCGGAGAATATCCTGATGATTTGCCATATCAATCCCGACGGTGATGCAATCGGTTCACAACTGGCACTATATCACTATCTTAAGTCGCAGCGGAAACACTCTGAGATGATCTCACCGAATAATCTCCAGGAGTTCCTTAAATGGATGCCCGGCGCTGATCTGATAAATGTTTTTATCAGGCACAGGGAACGCTGTAAGGAGCTGATTGAGAAAGCCGATCTTATTATTTTCCTTGATTTCAATCAACCTGAGAGGCTTGGAGAGGCTGAGACTTATGTTACATCATCATCTGCAAAAAAAGTCATTATTGATCATCACCTGAATCCGGTGGACTTTGCTGATATCATAATATCTGATCCTTCAAAGTGTTCCACTTCCGAGCTGGTTTATGAAATCATTGCTTCAATTGATAACAGACCATTCCTGAGCAAGGAAATGGCTGAGGTTCTCTATGTTGGAATAATTACTGACACTGGAAACTTCGAACATGGTACGTATACAGGCCGGACTCTTAGAATTATTGCCGACTTTATTGACGCAGGTATCGAAAAGGGGAAAATCCTCAATCTCATATACAACAATTTTTCGGAACGGCGTATGAGACTTCTCGGCTTTGCCCTGAATGAAAGGATGATCATTCTTCCCGAATACCAGACAGCTTATATTTATCTGACAAGAAATGATCTCACTTTATATAACCATGTAAAAGGTGATACAGAAGGATTTGTTAATCTTCCCTTATCAATTAAAGACATTGTTTTTTCTGCTTTATTTATTGAAAAAGAAGGATTCATAAAACTTTCGTTCCGCTCGAAAGGAGACTTCCCCGTCAATCAGTTCGCTTCAGAATTCTTTTCAGGGGGTGGACATCTGAATGCATCAGGAGGTGAATATACTGATAATCTGGATAATACAATAAATTATTTTCTTAAGGTGCTAAAAAATAATTTCAGCCGGTTTAACAGGCAAGCTAAATAAATGACCAGGATTCTATTAGTGATATTATCAGTGACGATCGCCGTCTCATGCAGATCAGGTAATGAAAAAACGAACGAAAAATCATTACCCGGCAGAAATGAGATTGTGGATATGAATAAGTATCTCGTCCAGAAAGACAGAGAAAGGATTGAAAGCTATACTGACAGAAGAGGACTTAACATGACAGAATCTTCATCCGGATTGTGGTCTAAAATTGAATCAGAAGGGGAGGGGAGATATTTTACCGATAATGACCGGATTGTGATGGAATACGATTGTTACCTGATCGATGGCACAGGTTGTTATTCGTCTGAAGACCTTGGGCCAAGGGAGGTAATCCTCGGAAGAAGCGAAATGGAACCCGGCCTGAATCAGGCGCTGAGGATGTTAAAACCCGGAGGGAAAGGAATATTCATTTTACCGCCATTTCTGGCTTTCGGTTTAAAAGGGGACGGGAAAAAAATACCTCCAAGGGCTGTAATTGTATATGAAATACATCTTGCCAGTCTGATTTCTGATCCATCTCACTAAACTATTGGATCACAAATACTACCAACCTTTTGTTCAAATCCGGAACATTTTCTTTCCAGTCTGCTATTTTCTTTGTAATTATTGATTCCGTAGGTAGTGTTATGTCTGCAGCAATGCACAACAGCATATCTTTACTGCATATTTTGATTATAGTATCCAGCGTTTTCTGATTCCTGTATGGGGTTTCCATAAATATCTGGGCATAACCTTCATGAGCTCTTTTTTCAAGCTCCTTTAGTTTTACAGCTCTTTCATCGGGTTTTACCGGGAGATAACCGTTAAATGAAAAATTCTGACCATTAAGACCAGAAGATATAAGGGCCATAATTATCGATGACGGACCGGAAAGGGGTATAACGCTTATATTTAAACGATGAGCCTTTGAAACTATCATTGCCCCGGGATCAGCAATACCAGGCAAGCCTGCTTCACTCATTAGTCCCATATCATTACCATTGATGGCAGGCTCAAGATAATTACTTATATCTGTTACGTGTGTATGTTCGCTGAGTTCAAAGAAAATGGTTTCATCTATCGGGAATACCGGATCAATGAGTCTGAGGAATCTCCTCGAGCTTCTGATATCTTCAACAATAAAAAACCTTAGTTTCCTGGTTATTGCAAGAACCTTTTCGGGGATCACTGCTGTGAAATCATTTCCTCCGAGGATTACCGGGATTAAATAGATCCTTCCTTTCACTCTGCTTTTTATCTATCAAATATAAATAAAAATAAGAGCAACAGGTTCCAGAAAAAAAAGCTGTTCCAGTTTGCTGTTTTAGAATTTTAATATAGGTTTGTCAGAAATAATTCTGAAGTGAAAATTACTTTTCTTGGTACAGGCACATCACAGGGTGTACCGGTTATTGCCTGCGATTGTACTACCTGTCATTCTGAAGATCCATGCGACAAAAGACTAAGAACCTCTCTTCTTCTTGAAAAGGACGGGATGAACCTGCTTTTTGATGCTGGTCCGGACTTCAGACAGCAGATGCTCCGGGAAAGAGTAAAACGACTCGATTTAATAATGATTACTCACGAGCATAAAGATCATATAGCAGGTATGGATGATGTACGGGCTTTTAATTATAAAAGTCAGGATGCTATTGATATCTATGCTGAGGAAAGAGTGCAGAGGGCTATTAAAAAAGAATTCTCGTATGTTTTTGCAGAATACCAGTATCCGGGAATTCCCAGAATGAGATTGAACACAATACCCGAATTCAGTTTCAAATTTAAAGGGATAGAGATAATCCCAATAAGAGTCAGGCATTTTCATCTTGAGATATACGGATTCAGGATAGGTGATTTCGCTTATATAACCGATGCCAACTATATTCCGGAGGAGAGTAAAGAAAAGCTTATTGGTGTCAAGTGGCTGGTCATTAATGCTCTCAGGAAAGAGAAGCATATTTCGCACTTTAGTCTGAGGGAAGCTATTGATTTCATCAGGGAGATATCACCCAGAAAAGCGTTTATCACACATATAAGTCATCAGATGGGTCTGCATAAAAAAGTATCAGAAGAATTACCAGCAGGTATATCCCTGGCATATGACGGACTGAGTTTTGTGTGTGAAGATTAACCGAAATTAATCCCGGTATGAATGGTTCTTTTTGTAGTTTTTGACCAGTTTCTTCTGATATCCGTTAGAGAAATAATACCTGTTTCTCCCAAGTTGGGATGCATTAACCTTTGAGGCTTGCTGCCTTTTTTTCAGGTATGGGTTCTGTCGTGCAGGAGCACAACCGGTAACGACTGCTATTAATAAGAATAACAGAAGATATTTTAATATCCTAATCGGTTTAGACATTGCCACATCAGCGTTATGAATAATTCCTAAAATTACAATTAATTAATTTAAAAAAAAAATCGTAAGATTTTATGACACAATTAGTAATTTTAAAGAGCCGGGTAAAACAATTTTTTTATAGCTATCTATGTTATAACTTGCAGCTGTAAAAAGTTTTATTGATATGTTTATGATACTACGTCTAACATTTCTGAACGGATTAAATTATGTATAAGCATATTATAATGGGAATGAATTTATCTCCAGTCAGGCATCTATATTTACTCTTCCAGCTCCTGCTGTTAGTGCCGTTCCTCGGGGCACAAACTATAAACAGGCTTGATTTGGATATAAATCAGGGAATGAAAGCTTCCTCATTGATCTTATCCGATAGTACCATTCTTGAACTTGGAGGTGGAAGACCTTTATTCAGCTTTCTTGCCGACGGAAAGTACATCACCTCTTCTGATAATGAGGCAAACTATATTAATGGAGCTTATTCCCAGATCTTAAATAATGGTTTGAAAATTTCAGTAAATTTTCCTCCGGCTGCTTCAAAAAGTCTTTATGGTGATCTGGTATTTGAAAATACGGGATTAGATACAATCACCCTTAGCAATATAGTCCCCTTTGGAGAAGACAGATCATCAATCTATATTACAGGGACAGGTCCTGCAGGCCTCGCACGGGCTGGCTTATTCCGTCCGGGTCTTAATCCTGTTCGCGTTATTCTTCCGGATAATGCATGGGAATTAGGATATGCATCATTCGTTACGGGGAAAAACTATTCAGTCTGTGCACTGACAAGAAGAGGAACAGCAGAATCCGCTCAGAAAAAGAGATATGAGACGCTTCTGCCTCCTGATTCCAAAGTATATTATAAAATGTATGTTGATTTGTTCAGGGGAGATTGGCAGGAAGGACTGCGTCTGATGTTCAGGGACAAATATCTGTATGATCTGGAGAAGTTTGATAACTCTATGTATGAAAGAGAAGACCTTGCATGGATAAAAGAAAGCTATCTTATTGTGCTTATGATGGCTTGGGACAGAGAGTTTTATGACCGGTGGACAGGAAAATATACATATCCCGACCTTCTTAAAAAAGGAAGTGAGTATTTTGGTAAAATAGATGTCTTCGGAATATGGCCAACATGGCCGCGTCTGGGACTCGACAGACGGAATCAGTGGGATCTTTACAGGGATCTTCCGGGAGGTATCCCACAGTTGAATGGTTTAGTAAAAATGTCCCATCCGTACGGAACAAAATTCTTCATAGCTTATAATCCGTGGGATAACAGCTCAAGAAAAGAGGATCATTTAAAAGGAATGGCACAACTGATCGATGAAATTGAAGCCGATGGAGTGGTGCTCGATATTATGGGTAACTCAAGTGCCGAATTGCAGGGTGCAGCTGATAGTGTTCGGAAAGGCGTTGTAATGCTTTCCGAAGGAATGGCAGTTGTTAAGGATATGCCCGGGATAATCTCAGGTCGTGTTCATAATGCAATCTATCTGAGCCCTGAAATTAATCTTAATAAACTCATTAAGCCTGATTTTTCAATTTTCAGGGTCTGCGATGTGGGAGAGGATGTCAATCATCGCGAGATTGCAATTGCATTTTTCAATGGCTATGGTACCGAACTTAACATGTTCAGACCAGGTGGCAGGAATGAAGACTATGAAGATGACCTCGGATTTCTTGCACAAACCACTTTTATTCTCCGACAGAATAATGACGCTTTCCTTGATAACAACTGGACACCTCTGATTGAGACATCTGTCGATAAAGCTTATGTAAATAGATGGAATTCAGGCGACAAGACTATTTATACCGTTCTGAATATGAGGTCTGAAGGGGTTAATGGAAAACTATTTAAGGTAAAATCAGTAAAAGGCAGGCATTACATTTCACTGTGGAACCATGAAAACCTTGTTGTGGGAAATGATTCAGTTCTGACCTCAATTCCTGTAATAGCTGACGGATGGCTGACCCAGCACTCAGGCACCAGAAAGGAAGGCTCAGTCGACTGTATAGCAGAATTTCCGGAGATCCTGAGATCAGAACTGACCGGTGATTCTGTCAGAATAGAAATACCGGTGAAGAGTGAAATAATTGTATGGAAAGGGAATCCCTCATACAGAACTGAGTTTAAAGAGTTTGATGTGGTTAATGATACCGTTCTATGTATCAGGGATTTATTCGGATATTACGAGGGTAAGATTGTTATCCAGCTTCTCGAAAACAAAAGATTAAAAGATGAGAATATTCTGACACTTAATGGTGGCAAACCATGGATCATAAGCAGGGTAAATGAAACAACCAGAGCGGTTGGAATACCTTCAGGCATGGTGTTGATCCCTGGCACCGTATTCTCTTATGATGTGACTACAAGAGAGGAATTTATGCCGTATCCGGATGTGAGCGGGCAAAGTGTGAATATCGACAGTTTCCTGATTGACAGATTCCCGGTCACAAATGCACAGTATTATGAGTTTGTTATCAGTTCCGGGTATGTTCCTTCAGATACAAACAGGTATTTAAGACATTGGGAATCAGGGGTATTTAAACAAGGGCAGGACAGGTACCCTGTTGTGAATGTAAGTTACGAAGACATGAAAGCCTATGCCCGTTGGGCTGGGAAAAGATTACCGACTCAGGCTGAATGGCAGCTGGCTGCCCAGGGAACAGATAAACGTAAATGGCCATGGGGAAATGAATTCCATGCAACCTACTGCAATAATGCCTTTGACAGACCAACACCAGTCGATGCATTTGCTAAGGGACAGAGCCCTTATGGAGTACTCGATATGGTTGGAAATGTCTGGCAGATGACTAATGACTTGTACTTCAACGGAATCAGTTATTTTATTATAATAAGGGGTGGAAGTTATTACAATCCCGATTCAAGCAGTTGGTATATTGAAGGTGGTCCGCAAGCTCTTGACAAAACACAGATCATGTTACTTGTTTCACCGGGCTATGACAGAAGTGAAACAGTCGGTTTCCGTTGTGTGAAGGACATTGACAGCAAAAATTTTAAAATTAAGAGATAGCCTCTCCCTAAATCCCTTCCCCAGGTGGGAGGGACTTTTTGTTCTGTAATATGATAGCAATATAGCTCCCCTTCTCCCCTGGGAGAAGGGGTTGGGGAATGAGGTTGCAACTCCCCTGGGAGAAGGGGTTGGGTGATGAGGTTCCAACTACCTTTGTAGAAACGTCCGGGTGATAAGGTTACAACTTCCTTGCTCCATCCCCGATTTCAGGAAGGTAGAAATCAGGTATAAGACCTGTCATTTTTGTATAAACATTAGCAAGATCTGTAATGAATCTTGCTGAATTCTCTGTCTTAACAATACTTACTGTGCAACCACCAAATCCTGCACCTGTCATTCTGGTTCCAATTACCCCGGGCAGTTTTCTTCCCTCGTAAACCAATGTATCCAGTTCAATGCCGGTAACTTCATAGTGATCTTTCAACGAATCATGCGATGCATTCATCAATGCGCCAAATCTTTTTATATCATTTGCTTTCAATACTTTAACTGCTTCAAGAACTCTTCCATTCTCACTGATAACATGTTTTGCCCTTCGCAGAACAACAGGATCTGAGATGAATTTCTCAAGCACGTGTATATCTCCGGTGTTTAGTTCACTCAGATTTCTGACAGGTTTATATGCCTGAAGCATTTCAACAGCTTTATCGCATTCAGCCCTTCGTTCGTTATATTTTGAATCGGTCAGCCCCCTCCTTTTATTTGTATTCGTTATAATGAGGGAGCAGTCGTCAAGATTAAACGGAACATTTTCATATGATAATGTATTGCAATTCAGGAAGATAGCATGATCTTTACTGCCAAAACCTACAGCAAACTGGTCCATTATCCCGCAGTTCATTCCGACAAACTCATTTTCAGCATTCTGGCTCATCTTAACCATTTCGAGCATATTCAGGCCGGCATTGAACAAATCATTCAGAGCTACTGCAGTTACCATTTCAATAGAAGCGGAGGAGGAGAGACCCGCACCATTTGGCACATCGCCATAATAAAGAAATTCAAGACCCTCAATTCTGATCCCTTTTTTAAGAAATTCGTTTATAACGCCGAGAGGATAATTGATCCATTTTGCCCCTTCATTAATAAAAAGCTCCTTAATTTCAGTCTCTGCATCATCGTTGAAATTAAGGGTGCTGAACCTGAGAATTTTACCTTTTACCTTTCTGACAAGAAGATAGGTACCATAATTAAGAGCGCAGGGAAATACGAAACCTCCATTGTAGTCAGTATGTTCTCCAATTAGATTGACCCTGCCCGGAGAGAAAAAAAGGACAGGTTTTATATTCCTGTCCCCGTATTTTTCAAAGAATTTTTCAGAGAAGAATTGCGTATCCATCAATCAGATTTTTAATTTTTTCTCAATCTCATTTATCTGGTTTCTGAAATGTTTATCTGTATCGATCAGGTTGTTCACAGTCTTGCATGCATGGAGGACTGTTGCATGGTCTTTTCCTCCAATATGCGAACCAATACTTGCAAGTGATGCCTTTGTAAGGCTTTTTGAAAAATACATTGACACCTGTCTTGCCTGAACGATCTCCCTTTTCCTGGTCTTACCCTGAATAAGATCGATAGGTATCTTATAATAATCACAAACAATTTTCTGAATATATTCTATAGTTATCTCTTTTCTGGCTGTGCTTATGAGTTTTTCAACCATCATTCTTGCAAGGTCAAGCGTGATCTCTTTTCTGTTCAGCGTCGATTGGGCATAAAGAGATATCAGAACAGCTTCAAGTTCCCTGATGTTGTTCGAAATATTTAAAGCCAGAAACTCAAAAATTTCTTCCGGTAATTCAATTCCGTCGTTGTAAGCTTTTTTCTTGAGAATAGCAAGTCGTGTTTCATAATCAGGTCGTTGCAGATCAGCCTGAAGTCCCCATTTAAATCTTGAAAGTAGCCGTTGTTCCATCCCCTGAAGGTCAACAGGTGGTTTGTCACATGTCAGGATCAGTTGTTTCCCTGACTGATGAAGGTGGTTGAATATATGAAAGAAAGTGTCCTGTGTTTTTTCCTTGCCTGCAAATTCATGAACATCATCAAGGATAAGAACATCTATCATCTGATAAAAATGGAGAAAATCATTTTTGTTATTATTCCTTACCGATTCTACAAACTGAGTCTGAAATTTATTGGCATTGACATAAAGTACTGTTTTATCGGGATGTCTTTCCTTGACAAGTATACCGATAGCCTGTGCCAGATGGGTTTTACCTAATCCCGAGTCGCCATAGATCATAAGCGGATTGAAGGCGGTACCTCCGGGATTATTGCCAACAGCAATACCAGCTGATCTTGCAAGCCTGTTACACTCACCTTCAACAAAATTTCCAAAATTATAATCAGGATTAAGCTTGGGATCAAAGTGAACTTTTTTAATTCCTGGTATTACAAATGGATTTTTTATCGATGGTTGTGTAACATCGAAAGGAACCTGTACAGGTTTGTTATGAAGATCTGTCTTATACTTGGATGGATATCGGACTGTATATGGTTTCCCATCAGAATAATTGGCATTTTCCATCACGACGTTATATTCGAGCTTAGCATCGGTACCAATTTCCCTCCTGAGTGTTTTCCTCAAAATATCAATATACTGTTCCTCGAGGTACTCATAAAAAAACGGACTCGGCACCTGAATTGTCAGTATGTTGTTTTCAAGTTTTAATGGGATGATTGGTTCAAACCATGTTTTAAAACTGACTGATGGAATAATATCCTTTATTATCTGGAGACAATTATTCCATACGTCATGATAAGTTTTATTCATTTAGTTGGCTATTTTTTTCTAAGATCCCCTCAAGCTTAATTAAGTAGCAATATTTGTAAAAAAAAATCTTAAAAAAAAAATTATTTTTACTTGATTTTATCAAATATAATATATGTTTTTAAACATCAGCAACTTATATGAAAAAATATTTTTATTTTAAATAAGTGGCTGTAAATGAGAACGTTATAAATGAAAAACAGAGTTTAATGGTGTGTTACAATTCATTAGGAGTACTTGCTCAAAAATCAACAATTCTGTTCTAAAATGCGTATTATTTTGACATTAGTTTTCTTTTCTTTTTCAGTATCAAGATAATCTGAATATTTCAAACTAACTAATTGGAAGGAATATTTTTTTTTCCGAATAGAGAAAAGTGAACATACCTCCTGGGATTTTCTTTCATATCCTTTAAAAGGGCGTCAATACTTTCAAGACTTGAGGTAAGATTTCTATACAGCGAATCATTTGTCAGTAATTGTCCCGCACTTCCTTTACCCTCATTCAGATTACCGAGCAATACTGAAGTATTTTCAAGTGTAGCTTTCAGGTTTGATGCAGCAGAGTAAATATCGGCAGCAGCAAGAGTATCTGAAATAGTATTAAGATTGCTGAAAGTGCTGCTCATCTTTTCAGAATTATCTGAAAGCATCTGGGTGAATCTTGTGAGATTATCAACTGAAACTTGTAGTTCCTTTTCCTTGGATCCTATTATCTTATCAACACTTTCAGTGGTGTTATGAAGATTTGCAATGGTACCATTCAGATTCTTTTTAAATGCCGGATCCATAATATCATTCACTGAAGTTATAACCGAATCCAGAACACTCAGCAGTTCAAAAACCCTGTCTTTGACCGGAACAAGTTCTGTCTCGAGGGCTGTCATGATCCCTTTATCAAGCCTTCCGGGGATTGTATCCCCGTGAGAATAGAATCCTGGTCCGTTGCCATAGACGAATTGTACTTTCATCCCTGCAATAAGAGATGCCGGAGTTACTTCTGCTACTGTGTTTAACGGAAGCTTGAAATCCTTCCTGACTGAGAATTCAACCAGAAGCCTCCCGCTTTCCATATCCATAAATTCTATCGACTGAACTACACCCACTTTGTAACCATTGATCTCAACCGGACTTGATTCTGCAAGGCCACCAACTTCCTCATAGATACAGTAATAACTTGCAGTTTTCTTGAAATAGTTTTTCCCTTTAAGGAAATTAAAAAGCCAGATGAAAACTATAATAGTTATCAATGCTACTGCACCGACTTTTACTTCATTTGAGATCTTCATTGCTTTCTGAGGTTTTATTTCTTCCTTTTCTGGTCCAATGCCTCCTGCAAAGGTAATATTTTGTTGTCTTTAACAGCAATTACAAAGGCATCGGGATAAACAGTCTCGATTTCATGCCGATATTTCACCGCATCCTGATATTCAGCAAATGAACCGGTAGCATAACGAAAACGATTCTGATTTTTTATTTCAACGATGTCTTTTATTCCCTGAAAGCTCTCCGGCCTGATCTCGGTCTGGGTTGCTGCCGCAGCCACCTGGACCATGAAAACAATCTTACCTTCAGTCATTTGCGCTACTATCGAACTGTCGTTTCTGACTCCCTTCGTTCTCGAAGTATCAGTGGAGATTTTACTCATCTTGTCAATTTCATTTTTATAATCCCTGCAAGCCCTGTAAATTGCTGAAGCAAGATAATCCTGACCATCTTTTGAATTAAGATATTTCTCCTCTGCCAGGTTTGTAATGAATCCTGTCTCGATAAGGACACTGGGCATTGTGGTCGTAAACAAAACCCAGAATCCGGCCTGCTTTACTCCACGGTCTTTTCTCGTAGCCTTATTAACGAACTGATTCTGGACTTTTGATGCCAGATCAATGCTTTGTTCCTTGAAAACGTTCTGTGTCAATGTAAAAATGATATATGATTCAGGAGATTTCGGATCGAATCCTTCATATTTTGTAGAATAATCCTTCTCTAGAAGCATCACCTCATTCTCTTTCATTGCAACTTCCAGGTTTTCCTCATCTTTAGCCAATCCCATTATATATGTTTCTGCTCCGGCAACGCTTTTGTATTTAGCCCAGTTGGCATGGATCGAAATGAAAAGATCAGCCTTATTTTTATTTGCAATTTCCGGACGATCTATCAGATCAACAGTTGAATCATCCATTCTTGTGTAGATAACCTTAACATTCTGAATGTTTTCCTGAATATACTGGCCGGTCTTTAAAGCTATCGCCAGGTTTATATTCTTTTCCTTACTGAATGAACCCAGTGCACCCGGATCTCTTCCTCCGTGCCCCGGATCAATTACAATGACCCATTTGCTGTCATCAATTCGATCGGAATCTGTAAAGCAGGTTGAAGAAAAGAGGAGCAGAGGGAATGAAAATAATAATAGCAGATTTATTACATATATATTAATGGTACGATGTTTGCCGTTTTTAATAACTATACACATCTGTAGTTCGCGTTTTTTTTAATAGTTTTGGCGCTGACATCATGACGTCACACAAAAATTATACAAAAATAGCATTTAAGTTGTATTTTTTTACTGAAAAGCGGTTACTTGTAGTGTTCCTCGTGATGGTTCATTCTTTTTCTTTGTTCTCTCAGGAAGGCACTGTTATTCCTGATTCTCTCAGGATCAGGTACGATTCAACAGTTACTGATACGATAACGGGGCTCAGGAGAATTTCTCCTGATGCAATTGAAAAACAGGTAACTTATACAGCAGCCGGGTATATAAAAAATGACCTTATTAATAAGAAAGCTACCATAGTCAATAATGGAATAGTAAATTATGATAATATAAAGATCACCGCTGATTCGATTGAATTTGACATGGAAACAAGTCAGGTTTTTGCTGTCGGCCTGCCGGATTCTACAGGAGAGATCGCCGGGAAACCTGTACTAGAAATAGGGAACCAGAAATATGAGACTGACACCCTAAGGTATAATTTTAAAACAGGCGTTGCAGTTGTAAAGATCATTGTCACTCAGCAGGATGAAGGTCTTCTTAGAAGCTCCGTCGGGAAGATGCTTGAGGATGGGACAACTAATATTTATAGAAGCACATATTCGACATGTGATGCTGACACTCCGCACTTTTACATCAGATTACCTAAGGCAAAGGTCTATCCGGGGAAAAAGATTATCTCCGGTCCGGGTAACCTTGTGATGGAAGGAATCCCGTTACCACTTTACCTTCCTTTCGGTTTTTTCCCTATCCAGACAAAAAAAGCAGAATCAGGATTCCTTATACCAAAGCCCCATTATGAAGCAGGCCGGGGATATGCGCTTACCGACGGCGGCTATTATTTTGCATTAAGCGATTATTTCGATCTGACTCTCAAAGGAAATATTTTCGCAAACGGATCCTGGCTGACAACTGCATCGACATCATATAATAAACGGTACAAATATTCAGGTAATTTCTCATTCAGCTATGCAAAGAATATAACCGGTCATAAGGGATTGCCTGATTACACAAAAGCAACAAACTACAGTCTGGGCTGGAATTTCAGTCAGGATGCAAAGGCAAGACCCGGTTCCAGATTCGGAGCCAGTGTTAATATGACTTCGAGCGGATATGACAGGAATAACAGTTATAATATAAATGAACACATAACAACACAGAGACAATCAAGCGTAAGTTACTCTAAAACGTGGCAGGGTTCTCCTTTTAATCTGTCGGCAAGCATGAACCATAGCCAGAACGTAAAGAATAAAACGGTCGCACTGAATTTGCCTAAAATTAGTTTCAGCGCTTCAAGGATATATCCTTTTAAAGGGAAGAACGTGGTAGGAACCAAGAAATGGTACCAGGAATTGCAGTTGCAGTATACCGCTTCACTTGATAACCAGGTCAATACTTACGACAGCCTTTTATTTACGAAAAGTGTCTGGAACAATATGAAGAGCGGTTTCACTCATGAGTTTCCGCTCAGCATGCAGTTCCGACCATTTAAGAATTTTACCATTTCACCTCAGGTTTCTTATAAAGGGGTTCTTTACACGCAGAAAATCTTTAAGAATTGGGACCCTGATTACCGGGATCCGGAAACAGATAAGCTCAAACCTTCAATTGTAAATGATACATTAAGAGGTTTTTTTTACGGACAGGCAATAAATCCTTCAATAAGTGCCGGCTACAACCCCCAGATATTCGGTACATATCAGTTTACAAACCCAAACTCGAGAATACAGGCAATACGTCATGTAATGAAACCATCGGTATCTTTCAGCTTTGTACCATATTTAAGTGGATTAAGTTCAAAAATGTACAGGCAGGTACAAAAAGATACAACCGGACAGATGGAAGATTACTCTGTATTTGAAGGAAATGTTTACGGTACTCCATCATTGTCGAATAGAAGTGGGAACGTATCATTTAACCTCACGAATATTCTGGAAGCAAAAGTATTCAATCGTAACGATACTACTGGTAAACCACAGAAAGTCAACATTATAGATAATTTTGGGATGTCGACGTCCTATAACATATTTGGTGACTCAATGAGATGGAGCCCTCTGTCGATGGTAATACGTACAACACTGCTTAAAAATATTAACATCTCCGGGAGCAGCACTTTTTCATTTTATGGACTTGATAAAAAAGGAATACGGCAAACTGGGAACTTTTACTTTTCAAGTGATAAAAAGCTCCTGCGTCTTACAGGATTCTCGGCAAGTGTTGATTTCAGTCTCAATCAACTCCTTCAGAGAAATGAAGAAAGCAGGAGCCCACAGCAGCCCACTTCTCCCCAGATAGTACCTGAACCTTATAATCAATCCCAATCCGGTGCTGCTTCAGTGCAAAGCGTCATAAATAATGACCAGTTTGATGAATTCGGGTATATGAAATTCGACGCCCCATGGACAATGAATGTCAGTTACAGCCTTAATTATTCGAAACCTTACCTTAATTCGATATTGACGCAAAATATATCTCTAAGCGGACATATCAGCCTGACAAAGAAAATGGATATCAATTACAGAACGGGATACGATTTTACTCAGAAAGCAATAACTATGACTCAGATTTCAGTAACGCGCGATCTTCATTGCTGGGATATGAGTTTTAACTGGATACCCAATGGTTCGATGAAAATGTGGGAATTCTCAATAAGAGTAAAGGCATCAATTCTGTCAGATCTGAAGTATGAGAGAAGAAGAGATTATCACGATAACTATTAAAAAGAGAACGGCAACCGGAGAAAACGTGCAACCGGTAGCCGGCAACAAGCTACTAACTTATACCAAATATGAAGAGAATTATTAAAACATCAGAAGCTCCGGCAGCTATTGGACCTTACAGTCAGGCTGTTGAGATAAACGGAACCCTTTTTATCTCGGGGCAGATCGCAATTGATCCTGAAACAGGAAAGTTAATTGACGGAGACATTAAAGCCCAGACAAAGCAGGTATTTAAAAATATTGAGGCCATACTGCGTGCGGCAGGATTTAGCTTTGTTGAGGTTGTCAAATCAACCTGTTTCCTGAGCGATATGGCTGACTTTAAAGCAATGAATGAAGTCTACGGGCAGATCTATTTCGAAAATCATCCTGCCAGAGCTGCATTTGCTGTAAAAGAACTGCCAATGGGAGCACTGATAGAGATCGAGACTATTGCAATACAATAATCTTACTCTGCGATTATCTCAAAATCAATCTCGACTTTTACTTCCCGGTGCAACTTTACAACTGCCTTATAGTTGCCGACCTCTTTTATCTGGTCTTCGGGGAGTGATATGCTTTTACGATCAATTTCAAATCCTTTTTCTTTCAGGGCTTCTGCTAACTGAATTGTATTGACAGAACCGAAGATCTTCCCTGATGTGCTTGTTTTTGCACCAATAACGATTTTAAGATCGGTCATTTTTGATGCAAGTTCCTGTGCCTCAGCTTTGATTTTCTCTTCCTTATGAGCTCTCTGTTTCTGGTTTTCAGCATGCATCTTTTTTGCTGAAGATGTTGCTGCTATGGCAAATCCTCTCGGTATAAGATAATTCCATCCATAACCATTTTTTACATGTACCAGATCATCCTTTTGTCCTAACTTTGGAACATCCTGTAATAATATAATATCCATTTTTTTATCCTCCTTATTTTAATAGGTCTGTTACATAAGGAAGAAGGGCAATATGACGGGCTTTTTTCACAGCTTTTGCCACTTTCCTCTGATATTTAAGTGATGTACCAGTAATTCTCCGGGGTAAGATTTTCCCCTGATCATTGAGGAACTTCTTCAGAAACTCAGGATCTTTATAATCAATATAACGGATCTTGTTCTTCTTAAAACGGCAGTATTTTTTCTTCTTAACCTCAACCGTAGGAGGCGTCAAATATCTGATTTCCGATTCATTCTGTGCCATGTCTTATTCCTCCTTTGATTTTACTGCTTCTTTTTGTTTTCTCTTCTTCTCAGCATACTCGACAGCAAATTTCTCCATTCTGAAAGTTAAAAATCTTATGATCCTTTCATCACGACGATATTGGATTTCGAGTTTTTCTATAAGGGTTCCTTCACTTTTGAACTCAATCAGGTAATAAAAACCTGTTGATTTCTTCTGGATAGGATAGGCCAGTTTTTTAAGGCCCCAGTTCTCTTCATGAACGATCTCACCGCTGTTTTCGGTGATGATCTTCTTGAATTTTTGTACCGCTTCCTTCATCTGGTTCTCAGATAAAACGGGAGTTGCAATGAAAACGGTTTCGTACTGATTTAACATAGTAAATTCTTTTTTTATTTAATGATTTCGGACCGCAAAAGTACAACTATTTTCATTTAATCAAAAATTAATTAATGGAAAAATTTCTCTTTTTCACTGTCCCTGATTCATTTGACCCCGGGCTCTTCCCATATTTTTTAACCTTATCTTTTCCTGAAGCCTTTTTAACTATATTTGTAATCTATAATTTTCAGGAAAGAGAGCCAAAATTTTATGGAGAACTTTATCGTTTCAGCCCGCAAATACCGTCCTGCCACTTTTAGTATGGTTGTAGGACAGGATGCAATTACTAATACGCTGAAAAATGCAATTAAATGTAACCATCTTGCTCAGTCTTATCTTTTCTGCGGTCCACGCGGTGTAGGCAAGACTACCTGTGCAAGGATATTTGCCAAAACGATAAACTGCAGTGATCTGACGGAAAGCGGCGATCCCTGCGATAAATGCGAATCGTGTCTGTCATTTAACACATTGAGATCCTTTAATATACATGAGCTTGATGCTGCATCGAACAATAAGGTTGAAGATATCAGGAGTCTGAACGAGCAGGTTAGAATCCCTCCGCAGATAGGGAAATACAGCATTTATATAATAGATGAGGTTCATATGCTCTCATCTTCTGCATTCAATGCTTTTCTGAAGACACTTGAAGAACCTCCTTCACATGCCATCTTCATTCTTGCTACAACCGAAAAACATAAAATTATCCCTACCATCCTGTCACGCTGCCAGATATTTGATTTCAACCGTATCCGGATTGAGGATATTGTGAAAAGGCTGATGTTTGTAGCAAAAAATGAATCTGTGGATGCAGAAGAGGAAGCACTCCATATTATTGCGCAAAAAGCTGATGGAGCACTCAGAGATGCTTTATCTATCTTCGACCAGATAGTAAGCCTCTGCGGAAGAAGAATTACATATCTGAATGTAATTGAAAATCTTAATGTTCTCGATTATGAATATTATTTTAAAATCGTAGCGGGCGCTCTGGGTAATGATATTTCATCTGTCCTGATAACTTTCAATGAAATACTTGAAAAAGGTTTCGATGGTCATAATTTTGTGTCAGGATTAAACAGCCATCTCCGCGACCTTCTTGTCAGCAAGGATGAATCAACGATTTCTTTGCTTGAAACAACTCCTTCCATAAGGCAGAAATATCTGCAGCAGACAACAGGATGCTCAATAGCTTTCCTTTACAAAGCTCTTGAGATAGGAAGTAACTGCGATATTTCATATAAAAACAGTAAGAACGCCCGTCTGCATGTTGAACTTGAATTAATACAATTATGCAATATCATGTCGGAAGCTTCCGGAGAGTCTGAAAAAAAAAAGCCTGAAGTAAAGCCACTGGACGGAACTGAAGATGAGATACCTCTTCCTTCAAAATCTGAGATAATACGCCAGGCTGAAGACAAGGATAAAAAGCATTCCGAGAGCAAAGAAAATAGCCCGGGGAAGCATGTACCTGTGATCGAAAAAGGGGACAGGACATTCTCAATTAAAGAAGTAATCTCCCAGACTCAGGAACCTGTTAAAATAATATCATCTCCCGTTATTAACCTGCCAAAGGAAACTGAAATTCAGAAGGAAAGAATCAAAGAGAATCTTACAACAGAATCATTGAATTCAGCATGGCTGGAATTCGTTAATAATCTGAAAGGGGAGGGACCCAGGATAATAAGCATGTTCAAATCAGTCAAACCGGAAATGGAGGATGACGATACTATCCGGATCCATTTGAGCAATGCTGCCCAGAAGGATATTTTCATCCAGAATTATAAACAAAAGCTTATTGCTTTTCTTGAGAACCGATTTCTGATTCCGGAGCTTGAAATAGAGACAGCTGTAGATCTATCAGAAAATGATGAGATTCTTTATACGGATGAACAGAAATATAACTATCTTCAGACTAAATATCCGTCTCTGAAAGATTTTAAAAAAGCTTTTAATCTTGATATTACCTGAAATGCTGAAAAAATAATTATTATTGAACCAAACAAATAAAAGACTGTTTAACAAGAAACTTAAAGACTATAGTTATGTTAATAAAGAAAGTAGAAGATATCTGTAACAGGCAGGTAGAGAGAGAGGGTTATTCGTCTAACCTGTATCTGGCAATGGCATCATGGGCCGAAGTGAATGGTTATGCGGGTGTAGCCCAATGGCTATATGTTCAGGCTGAAGAAGAAAAACTGCATATGCTTAAGTTCGTTAAGTATGTCAATGAAAGAGGAGGAAAATCTGTTATCCCCGCTTTAAAGAAACCACCTGAAGACTTTAAGAGTATAGATGAATTGTTTAAGGAAGTGCTTAAGCATGAGCAATTTGTTACTGCAAGCATTAATGAAGTAGTAGCCCTGACGCTTGAAGTAAAAGATTTTAATACCTATAATTTTCTGCAGTGGTTTGTTATGGAGCAGGTAGAGGAAGAATCTTCGGTACAAGCAATAATTGACAAACTAAGACTTGTTGGTAAAAATAATCTGTACCAGTTTGACAGAGATATTATGAGTTTAAGGGCACCTTCAGCTCAGACTCAATCCGCTTAATGAAAAGACTTGTTATATCATTATTAACCATTATTCTGTTTACTTTATTTCCGAAACTTTCTGCACAGGAAATAATCCGGAACTCATTGGTGTCATCAGTTTGTTATGCAGGGAATAAAGTAAACAGGATCTTCATTCCTCCTCCTTCAGATTTTTATAAAAATGCAGGAATGAAAGGTGGAGCGACAATTGCAGTATATTATACGGGTTTTACTGAAACAGCAAAAGCTGTTGTAGAGCACGCTGTAACTATCCTGGAAACAATACTGCCTGATGATACCCATGTTACTGTTAAAGCAACATGGATCCAGCTTCCTTCATTAAACGTTCTGGCTAATTCATCTTCAACAGCATACCTGGGCGGATGGGGTATTGATGCTCTGAACCCCTTTGCTTATTATCCAATAGCTCTCGGTGAAAAAATATCCGGCAAGACTTATAACAAAGATGAAGAGGGGGATATAGAACTTACAATAAACAGTTCTGCTAACTGGTACCTTGGAACCGATGGTAATACACCTGTTTCACAGTACGACCTTGTTACAGTGGTGATACATGAACTAATTCATGGATTGGGATTCGTTGACAGTATGGTTGCAGAAGGTCTTTCAGGTTCGTACGGAGTATCCTCAATCCCTTTAATATACGATACTTTCATTGAGAACCTGGCCGGTAAAAAACTGACGGATACCCTGGAATTTGCAAATCCTTCTTCTGATCTGAAAAAAGAGATAATAAGTGAAAAGCTTTATTTCAACAGTCCTTTGTTAAGCTATTATACACAAGGCTTAAGATCTAAAATCTATGCTCCTTCAACTTTTGATTCCGGTTCAAGCATATCTCATCTTGATGAAGAAGTGACTGCGGAAATAAACCAGCTTATGACGCCGTATATTGACCTTGGTGAGGCAATTCATGATCCTGGCAAGCTCACAATATCAATACTTGGTGATCTTGGCTGGATAAATACAAGAATTATTCATGAACCTCTTAAAGATACCGAGGAACATTTGTCAGAAATAACAATTACAGCAACTATTAAGTCAGATACTCTTTACAATCATGATAAAGTCGCACTAGTCGGATCATTTAATAAATCAGCTACATGGGATACGGTTTATCTTGTTTCTCCACAATCGGATGACAATTTCACTGCAACTTTGACTATCCCTTCTTATGAGACGAGTCTGGAATACTATCTCTATGTCGAAGACCAGTTTTCCAGGATTTACAGATTACCCTCTTATATTGATAAAAATCGTTATTCAGTTTATGTCGGGACTGACACGGTAAAACCTGTAATCGACTACATCCCTTATGGTTATTATCTGGAGACGATCGATACTATCAAGTTTGAACCGAAAGTAACCGATAATATCGGGATTGATACCGTTTATATTGAATATAAGGTAAATGATGGCACTTTACAATTCCTTGGGCTTAAACCTGATGGAAAGGGTAATTATAGAAATGCTCTTATAGCTAAAACGTTGTCTCTGACAGGAGGTGATTACCTTCAGTACAGGATAATTGCAATAGATAAAGCAGCTACGCCCAATCAGAAAGTATTTCCTGCGGTTGGTTACCATACAGCTGATATTGAAAATGTTAATCCGGTCGATATTGCATATGCTACGAACTTTACTGATGCATACGACGATTTTCTGGAAGAAGGGATTACAATCCGCAGGCCTCAGGGATTTACTCATTTTGGGCTTCATACACCACATCCATATATAAGCCCTGAAGAGACAGGCGACAGTCTTGGTTATGTCGCTTTGCTCAGGACTCCCGTAAAGTTTGATGCAAACGGAATGATTATAGGCTACCAGGAACTGGTACTTGTCGAACCGGGAGAAGCGGGTTCAGTATTCGGCTCTGAAGATTTTTATGATTATGTGATAGTTGAAGGATCAGGAGATTTCGGGAAGACCTGGTTCCCGCTTGCAGACGGATACGACAGCAGAATAATTAAATCTTGGGAAACTTCATATAACAGCGCTATTGACGGGTATAATTCAACATTCGTCGGGGATGAATCAATGATGATCAAACATACCATTTTCCCAAAGGTATCTGAGTTTATTTCAGCAGGTGATACATTGATGATACGGTTCAGATTATTCTCCGATCCTTACTCAAACGGATGGGGATGGGCGATCCAGGATCTGCATATCGGTCCTCTTATAGATAATGTCGAAGATATCATCTATCAGCCTTTAATTATTTACCCTAATCCCGGAAATGGACTGATAACTATCAAGCAAACAGGTGAAAGCGTTTTAAATCGGACAAGATACAGTGTCTTTAATTCAGCAGGCATTTGTATAATTACTGATAATGCCAATACTGATGGGGGCGAAGAAATTAACATTGATATCTCACATCATCCTTCAGGTCTCTACATGATCGTTCTGTTCAGGGATGATGATATTATGACTCTTAAATACAACCTGATAAAATAATATCCGATAAAACCTGATATAACTTTTTCTATAATCAGGAATTACCTTCTGCTTATGGAAAATCTTTACTATCCTATTATCTGAAAAATAAATTAATTTTGCGGGATATTTTATACATCTGTAAGACATTTAAAAATGAGCGTTATTAATAAATTTCTGGGTCTGTTCCTGGGCAACAAATATGAAAGGGACATGAAGGAGATAAATCCCTTTGTTGAGAAAATTCATCTTGAATTCGAAAAGTTGAAGGATTTGTCCAACGACCAGCTGAGAGACAAAACACTGGAACTTAAGCACCAGATCCTCAATCATATTGAAGTTGATGAGAAAGAGATAAAATCACTTAAGGAAAAGGCTGAAAATGAGGAAGATGTGTATAAGAAAGAGGAGATTTATAATGAAATTGATAAAATAGAGAAGAATATAAATGAAAAGCTTGAAGTTGTCCTTGATGAATTGGTACCAGGCGGCTTTGCAATAGTGAAAGAGACGGCAAGGCGATTCAAGGAGAATGAAGAGCTTGTTGTAACAGCACGGCAATACGACAGGGATCTTGCAGCTACAAGAGAAAGTATCACTATAAAAGGGGAAAAAGCATATTGGAAAAACAAGTGGATAGCAGGCGGAAATGAGATAACCTGGGATATGGTGCATTATGATGTCCAGCTTTTTGGCGGGGTCGCACTTCATAAAGGGAAAATTGCAGAAATGGCAACAGGTGAAGGTAAAACAGTTGTAGCAACCCTCCCTGTATTTCTCAATGCTCTTGCGGGAAGAGGAGTGCATATAGTCACTGTAAACGATTACCTCTCAAAACGTGACTCTGAATGGATGGGCCCTATATATGAATTCCACGGACTGACAGTCGATTGTATTGACAAGCACCAGCCTAATTCAGCAGACAGACGCAAGGCTTATCTGGCCGATATAACTTTCGGTACAAATAATGAATTCGGCTTCGATTATCTGCGAGATAATATGGCAATCAATCCTGAGGACCTTGTACAACGTAAACATCATTATGCTATTGTCGACGAGGTCGACTCAGTGCTTATCGATGATGCAAGAACTCCTTTGATAATTTCGGGACCGACCGCAAAAAGCGATACACAGCAGTTTGACGAGCTTAAACCTAAGGTCGATAAGCTTGTTAATGCTCAGAAAAAGCTTGTTACCCAAGTGCTTGCAGATGCAAAGCGTCTTATTAATGAAGGCAAGAATGATGAGGGTGGTCTTCTTCTTCTGAGAGCCTACAAAGGGTTGCCAAAAAATAATGCTCTTATCAAGTTCCTTAGTGAGGAGGGAAACAGAACACTTCTTCAGAAGACTGAAAATTTCTACATGCAGAATAATAACAAGGAGATGCCGAAGGTCACTGAGGAGCTCTTTTTTGTTATAGAAGAAAAACTAAATTCAATTGAGCTTACAGAAAAAGGTCTCGATCTTATTTCAACATCTGTTGAAGATGCAAGTTTTTTTATCCTGCCTGATGTCGGTTCAAAAATAGCAGATCTTGAAAAATCGGGAAAAAGTGAAAAGGAAAAACTTATGCTGAAAGATGAGCTGCTTACAGATTTCTCAATAAAATCGGAACGTGTTCATACAATGACCCAGCTGCTTAAAGCATGGACTCTTTTTGACAAGGATGTGGAATATGTTGTAATGGATAACAAAGTAAAGATCGTAGATGAGCAAACTGGTCGTATTCTTGAAGGCAGAAGATATTCAGACGGACTTCATCAGGCGATTGAGGCCAAGGAAAATGTAAAAGTTGAAGCAGCAACTCAGACCTATGCGACAATCACACTTCAGAATTACTTCAGGATGTACCATAAGCTTGCAGGTATGACAGGTACTGCTGAGACAGAAGCAGGGGAATTCTGGAATATCTATAAACTTGATGTCGTTGTTATTCCGACAAATAAAACTGTGGTCAGAGACGACCGGGAGGACATAATATATAAGACCAAACGGGAAAAGTACAACGCTGTTATTAGTGAAATAGCAGATTTGAATCGAAAGGGGAGACCGGTACTGGTTGGAACAACATCAGTTGAAATATCGGAGCTTTTAAGCAGGATGCTCAAGATGAAAGGACTACGCCATAATGTGCTTAATGCTAAATTGCATCAGAGGGAAGCAGAAATTGTTGCTGAAGCCGGTAAAACAGGCACAATTACTATTGCTACAAATATGGCAGGCCGTGGTACTGACATAAAGCTCACTGATGATGTAAGGAAAGCAGGGGGGCTGGCTATTATTGGTACTGAAAGGCATGAATCACGAAGGGTCGACCGGCAGTTGCGCGGACGTTCAGGGCGGCAGGGTGATCCCGGCTCCTCTCAGTTCTTCGTTTCTCTTGAAGATGAACTGATGAGACTTTTTGGTTCTGAAAGGATAGCGGGAATAATGGATAAACTCGGACTTAAAGACGGAGAGATGATCCAGCATTCCATGATCACAAAATCAATAGAACGGGCACAGAAAAAAGTTGAGGAAAACAACTTTGGCATCCGTAAAAGACTTCTCGAATATGACGATGTGATGAACTCCCAGAGAGAAGTCATATATAAGAAAAGGCGGCATGCTCTTCTTGGCGAGAGACTGAGTGTTGACGTCGCGAATTCAATGTATGATGTTACTTCAACAATGGTTGCCAACTATCATAAGGAAGGAGACTTTGAAGGTTTTGATTTTGATTTGATACGATCATTTTCAATGGATTCTCCAGTGGCTTCCCAGACTTTCCTGAAGAGTACTCCGGATGAAATAATCGAGAAGGTCTACGCAAAAGTGCTTGAAGCATACAGAAGGAAAGTAGAAACAATTTCGCAGCAGGCGTACCCTGTCTTAAAAGATGTTTACGACCGGATGTCGCACATCTACGAAAATGTTGTGGTCCCTATTTCTGATGGTATCCGGACATTACAGGTGGTGACTCATCTTAAAACAACTGTCGAATCGGAGGGTAAAGAACTGGCCAGGTCATATGAAAAAACAGTGGTTCTCGCTACAATTGACGAAGCCTGGAAAGAGCATCTAAGGGAAATGGATGATTTGAAACAGTCTGTACAGAATGCAACCTATGAACAAAAAGACCCTCTGCTTATCTATAAATTCGAGTCCTTCGAACTTTTCCAGACTATGATTAACAAGATAAACAAGGATATTGTAAGTACACTTATGAAGGGTCACATACCAACGAGGGATCCGGAACAGGTGAAGGAAGCTCAGAGACGGCGGCAGGTTGAAAACCTGAAAACATCAAGAACAGATACTTCCCAATACGGTTCAGGAGGTAATGATCCTACCAGGGATCGAAAAACTGAACCTGTAAGAGTTGATAAGAAGGTGGGAAGAAATGATCCTTGTCCATGCGGAAGCGGCAAGAAATTTAAACAATGTCACGGGATGCAACAATCTGCCGGTGGCTCAGCCCCTGGACCAAACCTTTAAATAGGGATTATTTCAGATCTTCGACAACTTTTTGTATTCTGGTGAAAACTGTCTTGCTGACGGGAACCAGCGGGAGCCGTAAATTATTATGACACAGATTCATTAAGCTCAGAAATGCTTTTACTCCTGAAGGATTACCATCAGCAAATAACAATTCTATGGTCTCAAGAAACCGAAACTGTATCTCACGGGCTGCTTTAAAATTGTTCTTCAGTGCATTGCTGACAAGTTCACTGCACTCAGCAGGATAGGCATTTGCGAGTACAGAAATAACTCCCGATCCGCCAACTGAAATAACCGGCAGAGTCATCATATCATCACCAGAAATAACAAGAAAATCTTCCGGTTTACCTTTTATTATCCTCATGATCTGCGCAAGATCCCCTGATGCTTCTTTTACTGCAACAATATTATCGCATTCATGTGCAAGCTCAAGACAGGTGTCTGAAGTTATATTACTGCAGGTCCGTCCGGGAACATTGTAGATGATTACCGGTAGCGGACTGCATGTAGCAATAGCTTTGAAATGCTGAAATAATCCGCGTTGGTTAGGTTTATTATAGTACGGAGCAACAGATAATATGCCATCGACACCATCAAAATCTATCTCCCTTATACAGTTAATGACCTCCTGAGTATTATTACCTCCAATACCGATAACAAGAGGCACTCTTTTGTCAATTGCCTCGATCACATATGATATCAGTGCTTGTTTTTCATCTTTTGTAAGGGTGGAAGCTTCTCCTGTTGTACCCATCGCAATGATGTAATTAACGCCTCCTTTAATAACATGATTAATTATGCGGCCAAGCGCTGAAAAATCAATACTGGAGTCATTCTTGAATGGTGTAACAATAGCAACACCTGTGCCTTTGAATTTTCTCATTTCTGGAACTTATCTACTGGGTTATGATCCTGAATTTATCATTTCAAGATAGCGTATAATTTCATTGAGGTAATTTTCAACCTGGTATGGTTTTTTTAATTCCATCATCAAATCGAGAGAAGTGCTGTTTCTTTGTGAATCAAATATTCCGACCTTAAAGCTGGACACTGACAGAGAAGTTATGTAATTTAACGGGAAAATATTCTCAAAATTGATGTCGATAAGAACATCAAACCTGTTTTTGATAAAATAATCTGTTTCTGTTGAGACAGGAATATTGAAAAAGTTTATCTCGTTCTTCCTTACACATGACAGATATCTCAATGCCGTATATTGATCAGGCAGCTCTTTCCCGGGGTAATATCCGATAATTTTGACTTCAATATTCCTTTCATGCATTTTTTGGTGGAACTTAGATAAAGAGCTGAAATCCTTTGTTTTTGAAGCATCCCAGACAATACCGATTGTTTTCACCTGACTAATATTCGAATAAAATATTTTCCTTCTGACCCTTTCAATTTTATTTGAAAGAATAGTGTTCCCAATTTTTAAACGTGTTTTACTGAAAAATTCCATAATGCAAACCTAATTGTTTTTTGTTTACATAAATAAATCATAATTATTATTCTTCGCCGATTAGTTTAAGAAATTCATTTTCATCCATTATCAGAACACCTGCTTCTTCTGCTTTCGTCCTTTTTGATGGTCCCATATTTTCTCCCGCAAGAACAAAGGACGTATTTCCTGAAAGTGCTGTAACATTCCTTCCTCCGTTTTTCTCGATCATCTCTTTGTATTCATCGCGGGTGTGCTTTTGAAAAACACCTGAGATCAGGATCGATTTTCCCTTGAGCTTTTCACTGATGATAACACCATTCTCTTCTTCAGAAAACCTTATACCGAATGATTTAAGTCTTTTGATTATCAGTATATTATCCTGATCTGAAAAAAATGATACAATACTTGCGGCTATTTTGGGTCCTATTTCACGGATGCTTGTAAGCTTCTCAATATCAGAATTCATTAATTCATCTATCGATCTGAATTTTCCTGCAATCGTTTTAGCAATTGTCTCACCAACATGTCTTATTCCCAAAGCAAAAAGGACACGGCTGTACGGTGTCGTTTTTGACAAACGAATGCTCCTGAGTATGTTATTTACCGATTTTTCTCCGAGTCGTTCCAATGGGACAAGCTGCTCAGCCTTGAGTTCGTAAAGATCGGCATAATTTTTTATCAGGTTATTATTGAACAGGAGGTCAACAGTTTCTTCGCCCAATCCGTCAATGTCCATTGCCTTTCTGCTTATGAAATGTTCTATTCTTCCTTTGATCTGCGGCGGACAATGAAGATAATTCGGGCAAAAATGATTTGCTTCACCCTCATTTTTTACAAGAGGAGTCCTGCATTCGGGGCACTCTTTTATAAAAGCTATCTCACTGCTGGTTTCATTTCTGGATGCTTGATCGACTCCGACAATTTTCGGAATAATTTCACCGCCTTTTTCCACAAAGACAACATCATTCAGATGCAGATCTAGCAATGCTATTTGATCAGCATTATGCAGAGTAGCCCTTTTAACGGTTGAACCGGCAAGAAAGACAGGTTCCAGATTAGCTACAGGAGTTACATTTCCGGTTCTTCCTACCTGAAACGAGACTGATAATAATCGGGTAGAGGCCTGTTCAGCTTTATATTTATATGCTATTGCCCAGCGGGGCGATTTGGCTGTAAAACCAAGGTCCGACTGGAGCTGGAGTGAATTTACCTTTATAACAACACCGTCAATTTCGAATGGCAGTTGCTTGCGCTCTGATTCCCAGTAATTAATGAACTGTATAACTTCATCTATATTCCTGCATAACCTTGTTCTCTCTGATACTCTGAAACCCCAGTGAACAGCTTCCATTAAATTTTTATAATGAGTATCATAAGGGAGATCTTCAGAAAGTAAAAAATAAAAAATACAGTCAAGTCCTCTTGCAGCAACTATCCTTGGATTAAGTAGCTTTAATGTTCCTGCCGCAGCATTGCGCGGATTTGCAAAGGGGGCAAGACCCTCTTTTTCCCTTTCCTCATTGAGCCTTTCAAAGACGACCTTTGGCATCAGGATTTCACCCCTCATTGTAAATTCTTCGGGCAAATCCTCCCCGCTTACCTTGTGGGGGATACTTTTAATTGTTTTAATATTCAGAGTAACATCATCTCCTCTGGTTCCGTCACCCCTTGTCAGAGCCCTGTGAAGAACACCGTCCCTGTAAGTTATTGATATAGATGCGCCATCAAATTTAAGCTCACATACAAATTCAGGTGAAACTCCGGAGGCTTTTTCAACCCTGCTGTTGAATTCTTTAAGTTCGTCTTCATTATAAGTATTTGAAAGGGAAAGCATCGGATACTTGTGTTCATATTGCCTGAACTCGGTTGTAATGTCACTTCCTACTTTTCGTGTTGGTGAATCATCAGTTATAAGCTCCGGGAACTTTTTTTCAAGCGTCTCCAGCTCATTCAGCATCAAATCAAACTCAAAATCCGAAATAACAGGAGTATTCAGGACATAATAATTGTTGTTATGCTCAGCGATTTCTTTACGCAGCATTTCAATACGTATCCTGGCCTCAGATTGCTTCATCCCTGTTATTTTAGTTTATTGCAGATGCATTTAATTACCCTTTCAGCTCCAGATCCCTTCTATAGTCTTCCCGCAATTATTACATTTTCCACCGGCAATATTGTTTAGAGTAACTGTGAAACCCTTCCTGGCTACAACCACAGTACCGCAGGATGGACATCTCGTGTCAGCCATGTCATTGCCGGGTACATTCCCGATATAGACATACCTGATACCTTCACCAATCGCAATATCTGCAGCTTTCTTAAGGATTTCAACTGGAGTGGGCGGCAGCTGTTCAAGTTTATAGGTTGGGTAGAACCTGCTGAAATGAAGTGGAGTATCCTTAAATCCGTTTTCACCCAGCCATTTACACATTTTTGCGATCTCATCCATTTTATCGGTCCAGGAAGGGACTACGAGATTTGTTATTTCAAGCCACACTCCTGAATCTCTATACACTTTCAGGGAGTCAAGTACAGGCTGTAATTTCCCTCCGGATAGTCTCAGATATGTGCTCTCACTGAATGATTTAAGATCGATGTTAGCTGCATCAATCACACTGCATAATTTCTTTAATGGCTCAGGATTTACATAACCATTCGATTTAGCAATATTTTTTATTCCTGCTTTTTTTGCCAGAAATGCAGTCTCGTAAGTATACTCATAAAAAGTTACAGGCTCTGAATATGTATAAGCAATTGACAGGCATTTATTCTTATTTGCTTCATTAACAACATTTTCCGGCATCAGATCAAAATTTCTGGTTTTATCGGGACTACTTTGAGAAATTGACCAGTTCTGGCAATTAAGGCAGGCAAGATTACAGCCGGCTGTCGCGATAGAAAAAGCTCTTGATCCTGGAATGAAATGATAAAGAGGTTTCTTCTCAATGGGGTCTATATTAGCAGCGCATGGATTGCCATAAGCCATCGTATAAAGTTTAGAATCGCGGACTCTCCTGTTATTGCATTTGCTTATCTCCCCCTCTTTAAGAATGCATTCATTTGGACAAATTCCACACATAATGCCTCTTGGTGTCTCTTCCTGAAACATGGCAATTTTGGGGTAAGCCTTCTGATCCTCATTTGCAATAGCCTTAATCACAGATGATTGAGGAAGTGCAACAATTCCCGCTGAAAGTGCCAGACACTTCTTCAGGAAGACACGTTTACTTTTATCAAAATCCTTATCTGTCATTATCCGGAGCAATAATAGGTAATTATTTGGTACTGTCGGTCCCAAATACTAAACCTGTAAAAATAAGCAATGCTAGTGATAAAATTGAAATCCTGATGCCGAAAGCCTGGACGACCAGACCTGACATGAGAATAAAACCCAACGCTGAACCTGCAAGATCGGCACTGTAGGTCAATCCAGCTGAATGAACAACCTGATCGGAGTTTGTCAACTCATTGAAGATGTGACCTGTCAGGTACGAAGGTAAAATAATTGATAGTGTTAATATCATGACAGGTCCGACTGAACCCTTAAAACTCAGGATAAGTGTGAAACATAACGCAGCAATTATATAAAAGAAGACCAGGGAAAGTGTCTGGATCTTCAGCGGCACTGAGTTTAAAAATTTAAGATTTGTGCCTGCCCCCAGAGCAAGGCCTGCCATTAATGCGGCCAGAATTAATCCGGTCAGCTGATACATATTTCCTGCTGTAAGCTGTAGAATCAATAAAATAATAATCTCAAATCCCGCAAGCGCAGAAGCACTGAAGTACATTATGAGATTCCTCCTCTGTATTACAAGTACGGGTAAAGCGAAAACGACTATCATTAATACAATTGCCGGGATCTTTTCATTAAGGTTTTTGCTGAAACTTAAGGATTGAGAATGGAAGCAGGCGATCGGGAAAATAGAACTGTTCTTTCTGATTGTCAGGTCAATATTAGATAGAATCTCATCAGATTTATTCTTTATGAGGTCGTCAGAAAGGAAATCGGAATTGACATAAATATTGCTGATTCCCTTATCTCTTGCCATCTGGCAGAATGAGACAGACAACTCATGGTCGGATGCAATAAAATAGACCTTGTTGCCCCCAACAGGCACTACATTCTTAAATATTCCGGCAAGGCTGTTATAAACAGATGAATAAAGGTTTATTGATTCCTGATTTAGATAACTGTCTGCTGGCCCGGGGGAACACATAAATACACCTCCCGTTACAAGCCGCTCTTTTAAATCGTTAAAAAACTCCGTTGTATAAAACCGGTTCAGAGACAGGGTCGATGGCGGAGGAAGAAGAAGTATTGCGACATCTGCCGGTTCCCCTTTTTCTCTGATATATCTGTATGCATCCCTGTTTTCTATGATAAGCTTTGCATTTCCTTCATAAGTTTGCCTGAAAGTGTATTCGGCCAGCATTGGATCCGGTTCAATAAAGTGAATCTCTTTCACGGGATATTTCAGTACTTCCTTTAAACGTGATTCAAGGAAGCCTGAAATTAAAAGTATCCTTTCAGGATTTGGACTCTGAAGCAATGCATAATGGATATCTTCCTCACGCTCAATCACATCATCATTGTATGCCAGAAGCCGCTGATTGTAATATACACTCTCTTCTTCGGAATATTCACCCTTTGTTATGTTTCCATAAGGTGTGTCTTTTGTTTCCTTTACTTTAATGGCAGGCAGAAGCAATTGCCTGAAAAATACATCAGGATCGGTTAAGATGACTATCGTCAATAATATTGTAAATAATACTTTTATGTAGATTTTTATATGCCTTTCGTATATAAAAAATGTTAGATTAACATATGCAAAAGTCAGAAGAATAATTACAAGCAACAACTTATAAGTGCCAACTAGTCCAGAGGTCAGGATTGATATGAGAATACCTGCGCAAATTCCTCCTGTGGTTTCTATTGAAAAGGATTTTCCAGGAAAAAAACCTCTCACTTTCCTTGCTGATGAGATGAGTTTTACAAAAGAAAATCCTGAAATAAGACAGAAAGGTACAAGCAAAAGAAAGGTGAAAATAATACTTGTGAAAAGGGAAGGAGTCTCTCCTGTTTCCAGAAAGAGCCTTGAGAGGAGAAGCATCAGTAGAATTGAGATAAACGGACTTAACGAGAAGATAAGATTAATACGTCGGATATCATTCAGCCCCGATCTCTCTGCTAGCATCGCTCCGGCTGCCGAGGCAACCAGCCAGGAGCCGAGGAATATCCCTGTTATCAGTTCATATCCTCCTGATATATTCAGTATCTCCCTTATCAACAGTATCTGGACAGACGTGCTTGTAAAGCCTATTACAAACAGATTATGAATTATGGAAGAGGGATTAGTATCCTGTACAACCCCTGATTCGGAATGGACATCATGATACATGATTACTTTCTGTTTTCTTCAAGAACCAGACCCTCATAGATTGAAAGTTCCGCATTCTTCCATCCATCCCATCCAAGACCTGCTTTATCTCTGGAAGTATAACCCAGGAACTGTTCAACTGTCCATCCATTTTCAGTCGCAACCTGAGGGAGCATGGTGCCGGACCTGAAATCTTTCTTTATATAGATCCCATGCTTTCCAAGAACGATCTCATTTATATTGCTGATTCTTTTCAGGGGTCCTATAATTGTTATTTCCACATCGGTCTCTTCATAATCAGCTTTATTGAGAGGTTTAAAACGCGGATCCTCAAAAGCTGATGCAATCGCTGATTGCCTTACTACCTCGTACAACGGATCAGTTGAAATGAACCTGCCGATGCAACCCCTTAAAGTTCCATTGATTTTGAGCGTGACAAAAGCTCCAAATGGCTTTTTTAAAGATTCAGGTATCTTCTCTTCATCCGGATTAAATCTTTTACTTTCATACAGCATCGTTCTGATACTGTTTCTTGCTATTGAAAAGAGCATATCCTTTTCTTCTTTGGTAAAGCTGAATTCTTCTGAAGCTTTGGACTTATTTTTTTGTTTCTGATTTTTTTCAACCATTGCAATAGCATGATAACCAACTACTTCATCTTTATTTCCGTAAGGCGAGTCACCTGAGTTGCAATAGTCAATTTTTTTGAATTCGAGATTATCATTTCCTTCAGCAAGATCGAGAAGAGCAAGGCCTGATGTCCAGCCACACATGCTCGTTTGCAGCCCCGGAATATTCCGGGACGAATTTTTTTTAAGAGCGGCAAGGAAAGTATCCTGATCTCCCGAGATCAATCCGGCAGCAGTCAGATTATCATTCTCAATTGCATCCTTATAAGATGGATAGTGCGAAAAATCACTGCTGATTACAAAAAGGTTTTCATCGGTAAACCATGGCTTCAGGGCAGCAGCTATTGCCTTTATCGTATTATTATTTGTTGTCCCTATGACAATAGGAACTATCATGGGTGTCCGGGTATAATAGTGTTGGATCAGAGGTATCTGAACTTCCAGATTATGATCCTGTTTGTGTGCATCGGTGGGAAATTTAAATACCTTACTATCCTCTATCAGTTTATTTGCGATTTCCTTATTTACAATTGCTTTACCAAATGGAGTTACAAAATCGCCCGTATTGTAAACTGATGCTCCGTCGAATGCCATTACGTGACTTGAACCGATTATGAAAATATTCTTATACTCTTTATTTCTGGGGGTCGCTGAAAATCCTGAAGCTGCTATCTTACCGGAGTACACGTATCCTGCATGAGGTACGATAATTGCCCTTACTGTTCCTGTCTCCTTAATCTTTTTACAGTCTGTAAAAAGCTTTGTAATATCATTAGTAAGTGTCACTTTATCAGCAGAATAATACCTCCCTGCTGCATATGGCTGTCTGTCAATTGATTTGCTTTGGGAATATATTTCCATAATATTGATAATTAATAGCAATAGGAGAATAACTTTCCGCATGGGTACAATACTATTTTGGTGTAATAAAGTTACGCCAAAAAATCAAAAAAAATAAATTTAAAAGGTATTGTTCAGGAAGAGGATTATACAAGAACCATTGATTCTTTCAGTATCTCTCCCTTGTCATCTGTACCGTATATTTTGATCCCCATGCTGATAGTGGGAGTGCCAACCATATCGAGAACAGGACTTAAAGCCTCTTTGACATCGTCTATTTCCATACTGTCAAACTCTTCGATATCAAAATACAGATGGATTATAAGAGTATTTTCCGGTTCCTTCATCGAACAGAGAGTCTTCACAATCTTGGCTACCCAGATCACTGAAGCAGTATTAAAATATTCAAGGTTAAGACGAAGGTTTGTGGTTTGCCGGGGATTTTTAATGTATTCCTTCATCCAGGCAACTATATTTTCATATAACTTTGCCGGATTCTCAGGAATAGATTTTCCTGCAAAAATAAGCTCTCCTGTCAGATGGTTGAGATCTATTTGGGGAGTCTTTGCTGTAGCCTCAATATATATATTTTTAAGTTCCACCTGACACTATTTTATCGATGTGATGAAAACTCATAAAATTTATTAATCAAATGTATGATATCTTTTAATTGTTTTTTTATTATTCATCAAAAAGAAATGTCTGATAGTCAAAAAAAAAGGTCATTTGGCATAAGTAAATATTAACAATCATTGTTGAAAAGTCAGGTTTTACGCGTTTTTGATCAAGTACATTTTATTAAAATGTATATTTGCAGCCTGAAAATGCAAGTGGAATGCAGAGCTTATTAAAAGACAGGATTCGGGAAACTGTCAACGTGCTGTATAATGTTGAAATCAGCGACGATCTGATTCAGATACAGGAGACCAGGAAAGATTTTAAGGGTGACTTCACACTGGTTGTTTTTCCTTTATTACGTTTTTCAAAGAATACACCCGAAAAGACAGGAGAGACTATCGGGGAACAGCTTGTTGCTTCTTCACCGGAAATTTCAGGATTCAACGTTATAAAAGGATTCCTGAACCTTGAAATATCAGATAAATGGTGGATCGGATATTTTCGTGAATTAGCCCAGGAGAATGATCTGTTCAGCAGATGCCAGGTGCCACATCCCGATGTTATGCTCGTCGAATACTCTTCACCGAATACAAATAAACCCCTTCATCTGGGACATATACGCAATAACCTTCTCGGGTTTTCACTATCAAGGATTCTGTCCGCATGCGGTCATAAAGTTATAAAGACAAATATTGTCAACGACAGAGGTATTCATATCTGCAAATCAATGCTGGCCTGGCAAAAGTTTGGAAATGGAGAGAATCCAGAGTCATCAGGAATAAAAGGCGACCATCTGGTAGGCAAATACTATGTTCTGTTTGAGAAACTCTATAAATTCCAGGCTGAAGAGCTTATGGCAAAGGGTATTGAACCGGGAGAGGCCAAGAGCTCAGCCCCTCTTATGAAAGAAGCACGTGAGATGCTTGTAAAATGGGAAGCTGGTGACAAAGAAACCATAGACCTCTGGAAAAAAATGAATTCGTGGGTTTATGCCGGATTTGACAGGACCTATAAAGATCTTGGTGTTGATTTTGATAAGATATACTACGAATCTGAAACATATAAAATTGGCCGTGATATTGTTAACGCTGCTCTTACAAGGAATGTACTTTACAGAAATGAGGACAGCTCCATATGGGCCGATCTGAGCCAGGAAGGACTCGATCAGAAACTCCTGCTTCGCTCTGATGGAACAGCGGTTTATATGACTCAGGATCTTGGTACTGCTGTACTAAGACATGAGGAATATGGATTCGATAAATGCCTGTATGTCGTCGGTAACGAGCAAAATTACCATTTCCAGGTACTTAAAGCTGTTCTGAAAAAAATGGGATATGAATGGTCCGACGGACTCTACCACTTCTCATACGGAATGGTGGAATTGCCTGAAGGTAAGATGAAGTCAAGGGAGGGTACAACTGTCGATGCAGATGACCTTTTAATCGAAATGAAAGAGACCGCAAAGGAGGTTTCTAACGAACTTGGCAAACTGTCAGACTTTAATGATGAAGAGAAGAATGAGATTTTCAGAAAAATCGGATTGGCCGCCCTGAAGTATTTTATTCTTAAGATTGACCCGAGAAAAAATATGACTTTCGATCCTGCTGAATCTATTGATTTTAATGGAAATACAGGTCCATTCATCCAGTATACATACGCAAGAATTAAATCAATTTTCCGGAAAGGAGAAATGGTTGGTATAAAATACGATCCTTCAATTCTTTGGGAAATGAAAGGAGGTCAGAAGGAAATTGAACTTGTAAAACTGCTTCGAAGGTATACTGAAACTGTAACCGAAGCTGCTGCCGGATACAGCCCGGCTCTTCTTGCAAATTATTGCTACGATCTGGCTAAGGAGTACAATCAGTTCTATCATGATTATTCAATACTCAGCGAGCAGGATATATACGTGCGTAATTTTCGCCTTGCACTTTCAAAAGTTACAAGCGAAATACTCAATTCAGGAATGTCGCTGCTTGGAATCCAGATGCCGGAGAGAATGTAACAATGAAATAAATTAGCATACTTAAGATTATATGTTTGAAAGTTTAAGTGAACGGCTTGAGAAATCCTTTAAATTACTTAAAGGACAGGGGCGGATATCTGAAATTAATATTGCTGAAACACTTAAGGATGTCCGGAGGGCATTGCTGGATGCAGACGTCAATTTTAAAATTGCAAAACAGTTTACTGACACTGTCAAGGCTAATGCTTTGGGACAGGAGGTTCTCAAATCTATCAATCCATCTCAGATGATGGTAAAAATCGTCCACGATGAGCTTGCACAGCTCATGGGCGGCGATAATACCGACATCAATATTAAGATCAATCCGGCAATTATTCTCATTGCAGGGTTGCAGGGATCAGGTAAAACAACATTCAGCGGTAAGCTGGCAAAATGGGTAAAAGTTAAGAAAGGCAAGAATCCCTTACTTGCCGCATGTGATATCTATCGTCCAGCTGCAATAGAACAGCTTAAAATAATCGGGTCCCAGATCGAGGTTCCGGTATATGTTGAAGAGGGGAACATGAATCCTGTACAGATAGCAAGGAATGCAATCAAAGAGGCGAAGACGAACGGTAATGATGTTGTTATCATTGATACAGCCGGACGTCTTGCAGTCGATGAAGAGATGATGAAAGAGATCTCTGCAATTAAAGTTGCTGTTAATCCTCATGAAATACTTTTTGTTGTAGATGCGATGACCGGGCAGGATGCTGTAAATACTGCAAAAGAATTTAATGACCGGCTTGATTTTGACGGTGTTGTACTTACTAAGCTTGATGGTGATACACGTGGAGGAGCAGCCCTGTCAATCAGATCAGTTGTTGATAAACCAATTAAATTTGTTAGTTCGGGTGAGAAAATGGATGCTATCGATATCTTTTACCCGGTCAGAATGGCTGACAGAATACTGGGTATGGGAGATATTGTTTCACTCGTTGAAAAAGCACAGGAACAATATGATGTTGAGGAGGCAAGAAAGCTTCAGAAGAAGATTGCCAAGGATCAGTTCGACTTCAACGACTTCATTTCCCAGATCCAGCAGATAAAGAAAATGGGTAATGTAAAGGACCTGATGTCGATGATTCCCGGTGTGGGAAAAGCGGTGAAAAATCTTGATATTGACGATAATGCATTCAAAGGTATAGAGGCCATTATCAGAAGTATGACCCCTGAGGAAAGAGCAAATCCAGTCGTTTTGAATGGCAGCCGGCGAAAAAGGATCGCTCTCGGAAGCGGAACGACTGTGCAGGATGTAAATAAACTGTTGAAACAATTCGACGAGACCCGCAAAATGATGAAGATGATGACAAAAAATGGTAATGCTGCCAGATTGATGGGACGTAGATAATCCGGAAATATGTACACTCTTATCGATGGTAAAAAAATCGCATCCTTAATAAAAAAGGAAATTTCTGAAGAAGTCTCAGTGATTAAAAAATCGGGATATAAAATTCCCCATCTGGCTGCAATACTAATAGGTAATAACGGCTCAAGTGAGACATATGTGGCAAATAAAGTAAAGGACTGTGAAGAGGTGGGTTTCAGATCCACACTTATCAGATTTGAAGAAAATATTTCTGAATCTGTGCTTTTAAGTAAAATATCTGAACTTAACAACGATCCTGAAATTGATGGTTTTATTGTGCAGCTTCCTTTACCTGATCATATTTCTGAGGACTATATAATTGAATCTATTGATCCGGCGAAGGATGCAGATGGATTTCACCCTGTTAATATCGGAAAGATGGTAGCAGGACTTCCCGGATTCCTGCCGGCAACCCCTTTTGGTATTATTGAGCTGATAAAGAGATATCAGATTGAAACATCAGGAAAGAATTGTGTGGTAATTGGTCGCAGCAATATTGTTGGAAGACCGGTGAGCATTTTATTGTCGCAGAAAGGGATGGACGCAACTGTGACTGTCGTTCATAGCCGCACAAAGAATATAGAAGAGATTGTCAGGGAGGCAGATATTATAATTGCTGCACTCGGATCACCAGCTTTCATTAAAGCTGAAATGGTAAAGAATGGAGCAGTTGTGATAGATGTCGGAACAACACGTGTCAGTGCGCCAGGGACGAAATCAGGATGGAAACTTTCAGGTGACGTTGACTTTATTAATGTAGCACCTAAATGCTCTTTTATTACACCTGTTCCGGGTGGGGTTGGACCCATGACAAGGGTCTCCCTGCTTAGAAATACGCTTGAAGCAGCCAGAAATAAGAAATAAAGAATGATTTCCGGAGCCGGTTACTTAATTGTCACTCCGTTGAAATAAAGATCAAACAAACCTTTTCCTCCGGGTCTGTCGGAAGAATATATAATGAAATTATTCTCAAATTCGGCATGAGATCCTAAAACCGGACGGTATTCATCATAAGCGGTATTGACATCCGGCCCAAAATTAACAGGTGAATTCCATTTGCCGTTCCTGAAGATCGAATAATACAGATCGTACCCTCCGATTCCCCCGGGACGATTAGACGCAAACACCAGTATCTTTTTGTAAACAATTGGGCATTTATCGTCAAAGGCGCTGTTAATACTATCAACTTTTAATGAAGATGCATAAGTCCCGTTAAACCATGTTGTCAGATCGGTTTCAGCAGGTCTCGTTTTCATGTATATTTCAAAATTTCCTTCAGTGTTGGATGAAAAGTAGGCACTATCCATATTGGTATCGAAACTTATGTAAACATCATCAGCACTGGTGTTGAGCAACTTCACAGGCGTGGGACCAAGAACTGCCGGGAGAGAAGTGCCGGTAAATGGCAGATTCTTAAGGTAATAGAAATCAAGGTCGCCGGTTAAGTTTTCCGATGAAAGGAGAAGATATTCATACCCGTCAACGGTGGAGAAACGACGGTATGGCGCAAGGTCATCACCGGAGGTGTTCGCTGACTGAATTAGGCTTGTTAAAAATGCATCCGGTTCAATTTCAGTTCCCAAC
Source organism: uncultured Bacteroidota bacterium (assembly GCA_963843415.1). Lineage (GTDB taxonomy): Bacteria > Bacteroidota > Bacteroidia > Bacteroidales > VadinHA17 > LD21. The sequence continues at coordinate 1,142,902 of CAWJKD010000002.1, read as the reverse complement.
TCAAAATCCCCGATAGTCTGGTCCCAGTTAAAAGTTAAGATTCCCTGCGTAAGATCATAATTTTCACCGGAATTGGCCCTGTTACTTGAGAAGATGACCATTATGTTCCCACGCAGCTGATGCACATCCGTGTTAATGTCATCAATCACCAGCTCCATATTTGTCATTTCATAATCGTCAAAGGAGGAATTGAGATCTGTCAGTATAAAAGTTGAGTCCGGAAATGTACCGGTAGGGAACTTAATCGGATTTTCAGTCTTTTTACAGGATGATAATCCTATTAATACAATTATGCTGAAAACCAATGTCTGACAAATCCTTCCTGATAGTTTTTTCATACGGAATGATTAAACATAAGGTATTAACGCAAAGATATTAATAATTAGTATTAAACGAAAAACCGGGAGGGTGCCCGGTTCTTCTGAGGTAGAATTTAGGTTAATTCTAGGGTAAATTGGGTATAGGGTAATAAATTTAAAGTTTTACATACAGAAGATGAAAATCTGACCTGAGAGGTTGCGTGAGGCGATCAAAAAAATAAAAATAATGAGTATCAATCTGAATACTAGAAGTTTAAAAAATTGTTAAATTGTTAATAATTGAATATTAGTCATAACAGGCTTCTTGAAATTAGTGTTATTTTTGCAAAGTAACAAAGTGTGCGATGGAAGAGGATAAGTTTGGTTATCATTGGGAGGAAGAGGTCAAACAGGCTGTGCAGAAGTTTGAAAGAATGAAAAGAAATAATGAGAAGTATTTCTTTGATGTCATTGAATTTGAGTCAATTATAGATTATTACATTGATAATAATAACTCCCTCAAAGCGTTTGAAGCTGCAACATTAGCTACACAACAACATCCTAACTCAGTTTCAATTCAATTGAGAAAAGCAAGAGTGCTTCTCGATAAGGGACGTGCTGTTGAAACTCTTAAAATATTGAAGAGACTTGAGAATATTGAACCGGGGAACCATGAGATCTATATTGCCAAAGGTACTGCACTGGGAATGCTTGGCGATATTCAGGGTGCAAAGAAAATGTTTGACTACGCACTAACCCTCGATTCTGACGAAGTGGAAAACATCCTTTTTTCTATAGTTTCAGTCCTCCAGAATCTTAATTACTATGAGCAGTTGATACCATACCTGCTCAAGTTGATTGAGAAAGAGCCTGATTTTAAAGCTCATCTCTATGACCTTGCTTATGCTTATGAAAAAACTGAAAGCTTTAACTATAGCATTGTCTACTATCTGAAATACCTGGAAGAGGAGCCATTCTCTGACAGTGCATGGTATAACCTTGGAATAATATATAACAAACTTGACCAACCCGAGAAAGCCCTGGAAGCATACGATTTTGCTCTGGCTATAAACTCACAGAATACTTTCGCATTATTCAATAAAGGAAATATCCTGAGCAACCTTGAACGCTTTTCAGATGCAATTCCTGTGTATCTTGAATATGTTGAAAATGAGCCCGGTAGTTTTGAAGCTATGACATATCTTGGTGAATGTTATGAGAAAATAAGTGATTTTGTTCTGGCAAAAAAATATTACCAGGATGCCATAGAACTTGCTCCTGATTATGCCGATCCCTGGTTCGGTCTTGGAGTAATTGAACTGAATAGCGGTAATGCATCTGACAGTCTGATCTTCTTCAGGAAAGCTGTCAGGCTCGATGATGAAAATCCTGAATTCTGGTACCTGCTTGGGAAAGCTCATTATATTAATAAAGAGATCAAATCAGCTTTAAGCTGTTTCAGGGAAGCTCTTAAGCTTGATACATATTACTACGAAGTATGGTCCGATGTCGGCAGGATAATTCTTAAAGAAAATCTTGCATCAAAAGCAGTTCCTTATCTGGAACATGCTTATAAGGTAACAGGAGACGTTCCGGGAATAAATTATCTCCTTGCCTCCTTCTATCTCTATCTGAATAATCCCGAAAAAGCTTACAAACATATCTCACTTGCTCTTGAAACAGGAAAAGATATGTACGTCGAATTTGTTGATCTATTTCCTTCTACCCTGGTTACCAGGAAGATAACTAAGCTGCTGACCAGGTATGGTCTGCTATGAACAACTTTTCCGGAAAATTTATCTGAATATGAAAAAAGTACTTCCCTTCCTGCCGGAACGTCCTGCTAAACCCAGAAATTCCGGACTTACTATGGTAATGGATAAAGGTCTCAGCATCAGAGAAGCTGAAGACTTTATGTCGGTTGGCAGCGATTTTACTGATTTTGTAAAGCTGGGATTTGGTACTTCGTTGATTACTACGGGATTGAGTGAAAAAATAAAAATATACAAAAGGGCAGGTGTCATACCTTATTTCGGCGGAACTCTTTTTGAAGCATTTATTATAAGGAATATGTTCAAGGAGTTTGTCGGATTTCTGGATCAGCATGAAATTGAACTTGTTGAAGTCTCTGACGGGTCTTACGATATAGAACATTCCCGGAAACTTGAATATATCAGAAAGCTGTCCGAACGCGGTTCAGTAATATCCGAAGTAGGATCAAAAAAGAAAGAGGTGGTCTATACTCCTGATGAATGGGTAGCAATGATGAAAGAGGAACTCCAGGCAGGTTCGGTGAAAGTTATTGCTGAGGCAAGAGAATCGGGAACAACAGGTATTTACAATGAGGATGGATCGATAAACAATAAAATAATCAGCGCTGTATCTGAAAATGTTAAACTTGAGAATGTGATCTGGGAGGCTCCTCTTAAATCCCAGCAAGCATGGTTTATTAAACATTTCGGAGCTAATGTCAACCTTGGCAATATTGCACCAAATGAGATCATTCCCCTTGAATCATTGCGGCTTGGACTACGCGGCGATACATTTTTCCAGTTTCTGCCCGAAAGCATGAGACAATAATTTTAGGTTGCACTTCTTGTTTTCATTCCTTACCTGAAATATCAGATTATGAAAAAATTCGGTCTTGTTGGATATCCTCTCGGGCACTCCTTCTCAAAGAAGTATTTTACAGAAAAATTTGCCAGGGAGAGTATTACAGATTGCTCTTATGAGAACTTCCCACTCGAATCCGTTGATCAGTTTCCTGAACTGATTGCCAGTAATCCCGATATTTTAGGCTTAAATGTTACTATTCCATTTAAAACCCGGATACTAAAATACGTTGATGTAAAAGAACCGGCTATAGAGAGAATTGGAGCAGCAAACGTATTAAAAATTAAACGAGTACATAATCTGATTACAGTTTTTGGCTACAACAGCGACGTTACTGGGATAAGAGATTCCATCCAGCCTCATATTAATGAAAATGTAAAGAATGCAATGATCCTTGGTACAGGTGGCAGTTCAAAAGCAGTCTCTTTTGCATTAAAAAACCTCGGATTAGATCTTATTCTTGTCTCAAGAGACAGAAAACCAGACACAATATGCTATCAGGATATTACTAGTAAGATTCTGGAACAGACTGATATTATCATCAATACAACACCCCTGGGAATGTTCCCTAATCCGGCAACCAGACCGGATCTCAATTATGAACTGTTAAACGAAAGGCATATCCTTTTTGACCTTGTCTATAATCCGGAAACGACTTTGTTCCTTAAGACAGGGCAGGAGAGGGGCTGCACAATAATAACCGGTTTGAAAATGCTTTATTCACAGGCCGAAAGATCCTGGGAGATCTGGAATGATGATAATCTATAGATGTGATTATTGTTACGGGGGTAGTTTACAACACACCTTAGTGATCTTTTAACTCTTAGTAAATATTTCTTCCGGATATTCAATATCAGTAAGAAATAATCCTTTTGCAGGGGCCGATTTACCAGCCCTGCAGCGGTCTTTTGCCACTATGATCTCTTCAAATTCCGAAAGAGTGGTCTTCCCGGTCCCGACTCCGATCATAGTTCCGACTATAGCTCTTACCATGTTTCTCAGGAATCTGTCCGCCTTTATTGTAAAAACAATTGTGTCTGCAGTCTCTTCCCAGGCCGCAAAAAAAATCATGCATACATTGGTTTTTACATCTGAGTGAAGCCTGCTGAAGCTCGTAAAATCCATATGGTTCATAAGCAATCCGCACGCTTCATTCATAAGAGCCACATCAATGGCACCATGGAGAAACCATGCAGAATCCTCCCTGAATGGATCTTTAATTTTTGAGATAAAGTACTTGTATGTCCTGGAGACAGCGCTGAATCTCGCATGGGCATCAGGTTGGACTTTAAATAATCCTGAAACCGAAATATCTTTTGGAAGAAAGCGGTTTAATCTGAATATCAATTTCTTATCTATAGACAAATTGGGTGAGCCATTGTCAAAATGAGCACAAAAGACTGATGCATGCACACCTGAATCTGTCCTTCCGGCACCAGTTGTAGTGATTTTCACGGTCAGGATTGTACTCAGAGCATCGTCAAGAGTTTTCTGAACTGTAACAGAATCAGGTTGTATCTGCCAACCATGATAAGAAGTACCCCTGAACGAAATGAAGATAAAATAACGTGTTGTCGTTCTGCTCATAATGCAAAGATAACCAAACATTAAATAACAGATCACTAAAACAGATGCCTGACGCCTGACGTCTTTTAATTATTGCACTGGTTCATAATAAATATCCGGCTTATTCTATCTGAATTTCGATCTTAAAATGTATTTTTACTACACTTGAAAATCATAGCAATTAACTAGTAGCTACATACAATAGTTATTTAAACCAAAATCCATCTGACTATGAAAGTTGATTTAAGCTGGATAGATTATCTGATCATGATAATCTATTTTATTTTTGTGCTCGGTATCGGCTGGTTTCTGCGAAAGTACATGAAAAATGCCAATGCCTTTCTTGAAGCCGGCAGGTCTATTCCTGCGTGGGTGGCAGGTCTGGCGTTTATTTCGACTAACCTCGGAGCTCTTGAAGTGATGGGTATGACCGGCTCTGGTCTCAAATATGGAATGGCGACAGCACATTTCTTTTGGGTTGGAGCAATCCCTGCAATGATATTCCTTGCCCTGTTCATGATGCCATTCTATTATGGATCAAAAGCAAGATCAGTACCTGAGTTTCTAAAACTCAGATTCGATGAAAAAACCAGGGGACTCAATGCCATTCTCTTTGCAGTTATGACAATTCTGGCTTCGGGAATTTCAATGTATGCACTTGCGATCCTGATGGAAAAGGTATTGGGATGGGATTTTAATTTCAGTCTCTGGATCTCAGCATTAATAGTTTTAGGATATACTTACCTTGGAGGTCTTTCCTCCGCAATATATAACGAGGTTCTTCAGTTTTTCATTATTGTAATAGGTCTTTTGCCTCTGGTTTTTCTTGCCCTGAAGGATGTCGGCGGATGGCAGGGATTAAACGAAAGTCTTGCTCCAATAACAACTGCCAACGGCTTCCCGGCAGATGCCTGGACAACGACCTGGAAATACACCGGTGATGCAAAGACCAGTCCACTGGGAGTTGCGTGGTATGGGATCTTTTTCGGTCTTGGGTTTGTCCTTTCATTTGGTTACTGGTGCACTAATTTTCTTATTGTTCAGAGAGCTTTTGCAGCAGAATCAAAAGCTGCCGCCAGGAGGGTTCCCCTCATTGGAGCACTACCGAAGATGTTCATACCATTCCTGATCATTGTACCTGGTGTTATTGCTCTCGTTTTGATGAATGATCCGGGAAAGGGTTTCGTTTTGCCTCTTGATGCGGGAGGGAAACCGATTTATGATTATACGATTATAATGCTTCTGAAACAATATCTTCCAGCCGGCATGCTCGGCCTTGGTATAACTGCTCTGCTTGCTTCATTCATGTCGGGTATGGCGGGTAACGTATCGGCTTTCAATACAGTCTGGACGTATGATATTTATCAAAGCTACATCCGTAAGCGGACAAATAATGAAGCTGCTGATGGTAAGCATTATCTGAAAGTAGGGCGTTTAGCTACTATCTTTGGAGTGCTGCTAAGTATTGCATCAGCATATATAGCGAGTAAATTTGGAAATATTATGGACTTTCTTCAGACTATCTTTTCAATGATCAATGCTCCGCTGTTTGCTGTCATTTTCCTTGGAATGTTCTGGAAACGGACAACGGGTCATGGAGCTTTTACAGGATTATTACTAGGCTTTCTCATGGCTCTTTTACATCACGGCCTTACCGCTCCTGAAGGAGCGGCAACACTCGTGAAGGGAGGCTGGATAACTATACTTCATACATATCCCGTTGAGATGGCTCAGAATTTCTGGACTGCAATTATTGCATTTTCAATTGCCACGATAGTTACTGTTGCTCTTAGTCTGGCTACGAAACAGTTGAAGTCAGAGTCGGAACTGAAAGGATTGGTTTATTCTCTGACGCCCCGTGAAGTTGATGAACCCGGACTGAAATGGTACCAGCGTCCTGTTGGGCTTGCCATCCTTGTAAGTGTTATTTGCGTAATATTAAGTATCATATTCTGGTAGGAGGAAAATAAAATGGTAGATATAAGAATTCCGATAGGATTAATGTTTTCAATACTTGGAGTATTGATAACTGTTTTTGGCTTTGCAACAATGTCCGATAGCGAAATGTACCAGAGATCACTGGGTATCAATATCAATATAATTATGGGTGTACTGATGCTCATATTTGGATTGGTAATGCTCTATTTTTCGCGGAAAAAGAAAAAAACTGATATCAAATGACAGAGGCTGTTAAAAGAGGATTTGCCAGCGATAATAATTCAGGTGTTCATCCTGAAATACTCAAAGAACTGGGATTAATTAATTATGGCCATGTAGTAGGCTATGGATCAGATATTTACACAGAACAGGCAAAATTCCTTTTTAAGGAAAAGCTGGGACCGGAAACAGAGGCATTCTTTGTTTTTACTGGTACCGCTGCCAATGTTCTTGGTATAAGCGGTGTGGTTCGTTCATGGAACTCCGTTATAGCAGCAAGCACAGCTCACCTGGAGACGGATGAATGTGGTGCCCCTGAGAAATTTATAGGATGCAAAGTACTTACGGTAGAAACTCCGGATGGTAAGATCAATCGCGAAATGATTGAGAAGCATATGCATGGATTTGATTTTGAACATCATGCTCAACCAGGAGTCATCTCTATAACCCAGTCGACTGAATTGGGTACGGTATATACTGTTCAGGAAATTAAGTTGCTGGCGGAGTATGCTCATTCAAAAGGATTACTGATGCACATGGATGGAGCCAGACTGGCTAACGCTGCGGTTTCTCTGAATCTTCCATTCAAGGCTTTCACGACTGATGCAGGAATAGATGTGCTCTCTTTTGGTGGCACAAAAAACGGCATGATGGCTGGAGAAACAGTTTGTTTCCTGAAACCGGGTTTGTCAACCGATTTTAAGTACATCAGGAAACAGGGGATGCAGCTCGCTTCAAAAATGAGGTTCATCTCAGCTCAGTACATTGCATATTTTAGAAATGATCTATGGAAGAATTGTGCCTCACACGCAAATGAAATGGCCAGGATTCTGGCTGATAGATTAAACAAGATCGACAGAATAAAGATTACCCAGCAGGTTCAGTCAAATGGTATATTTGTAATTTTTCCTCCTGATATCGCAGATAAAGTCAGGGAACAATACTTCTTTTATCCGTGGAATGAAAAGGTATCTGAATACCGGCTTATGACAAGCTGGGATACGACAGAGGAGGATATAGATGAGTTTGTCGGGTTGCTTAAGAAGGAGCTGGGTATTACCTGATTAGACTGCTTCGTAGTTATAAAAAAAGGGTTCCGATATTTGGAACCCTCTTTTTTATAAGAAACAAATCTTATTTAAGTGTAAATGTAATTGGTACCATGTACCATACAGGAACCGGTTTTCCACCTTGTTTCCCTGGTTTAAAAGCAGGAAGAGAGTTTACAACTCTTATAGCTTCAGCATCAAGTTCCGGGTCAACACTTTTAAGAACGCTTACCTGGTTAACTGAACCTTTGGAAGTAACACAGAATCTCACAATTACTCTTCCCTGGATGTTATTTTCCTTTGCAACTTCAGGATACTGTGTATTTGCAGCAATGTAAGCCAGCAGGGCAGGATCACCACCAGGATACATAGGCATCTCTTCAACGACCACGAATGGTTCAGGTTCTGGTTCTTCTTCCTGAACCTCTTCCCTTACTTCCTCGATAATTTCTACTGTTACTTCTTCGTCCACAAGTGTGGTTACCGCCTCATCGGCTGTCATAAGTTGAACAACTTCCTCCGGTTTGATCGAGTCAACAACAACAGGAGGAACGTATCTTGCCTGTGCTACTGCTTCTGTCGGAGGTGGTGGAGGAGGAGGGGGAGGAGCAACTGCATCATCCGGCTGATCAAGATTTTCCATCTGAAGGTTAACCTGTGTCTCAGTACGCTCTGTCCTGGTTCTCTGGGCAGATTTTGCATTTAGGTAAGGAGTAATAACAGCCGTTGCTATTATTATGATCCCGATAAGTAGCGCAATAATAACATTACGGTTGTACTTTTTGCGTAGTCTGTAAGCTCCGTACTCCTTGTTCCTCAACTCGAATACTATGTCATCAAAGGCAGGTGCTCTTAATTTTTCTTTTGCCATCTTCTTAAGGTTTACGGGTTAATTTGGAGCGGAAGCTGTTGTTGAAGCAATACCAGCAGCTCTCTCTACCATTGTTTCTTCATACCATGCGATATCCATGAATGTATAACGCGCGATTCCACAAATGTTCATCTCGTCGAGGATATCAACAAAATTACCATAATTAGCTTTTTTATAAGCTTTTATGAGAACAATTGGACCAGTATCATCATCTGTTTTTAATCGACTTATAGATGTCTGAACTGAATCCTGTGGTATTCGTATTTTACCTTCGAGGACCTGTTGTTCGAAGTCATTTATTTTTCTAAAAAGAAACCTGTTCCTTTCCAGTAATAACGCACGGACACCCTCAGCACTAAAATCTACTTCCGTTACAGGAGGCAGATTATTAAAATCTTCTGCATCTACTCCTCCGGGATACCAGTATATTTTATTGTTGGGTCCCAGGATCAGATTCAGAGTACGGCTCGCCGAAATTTTTGGAGGCGCAGCATTCGGATCTTTGAGCTTCTCAGGAAGTCTAATTTCCATGACCTTCGATTTACTCATTGATGTAGTAAGCATAAAGAATGTTATCAATAACATCATAAGGTCCACCATAGGAGTCATGTCCATATGTGGGAGGTGTTTCTTCGCCCTTTTCTTTCCTCCACCTTTTTCCTCTTGAATTATTTCTGCCATTTCACTGTTGTATTTCGTCTAGGTTTATTTTCACACCTTCAAGGCTGGTTACCAGATCAAACCTGTTAACATTTTTTTCCTGAAGTATATCAAGGACCCTCTTCACAATCGGGAATTCGGTTTCGGTGTCCCCTTTTATAGTAGCCTTGACAGCCGGATTTATCTGACGTGAATAGAGTATCCACATTGCCAGCTGGTTGTTAGCTGAATCGACAGGAACACCAGTTTCCATATCTCTTCTTGCCGAGCCTCCGGCATTCAGAAACTCTTTCATGTTCTGAATTGGAAGTCCTATTGCTGAAGGATACTTTTCAAACATTGCTAATTCTTTTTCGGTGAATTCAATGTTATATTGTTTTCCCATCTCGCCAAGGATCTTTCTTCTGAACTTCGTCGTAGTATCTGGTCCGTTATCGACATTGAAAAATACTCGGTTGTCATTTGAAAGCAGAAAAGTCATCGAATTAAAATCAGGTATAGGTGTTTCTGATATTGAGAAAGGCATATCAACACTGGCCGGTTCCGGTGACCTCATCTGGGAAGTTAATAAAAGGAATATTAATATCACACAGAAAGTATCAACCATAGGTGTCATGTCGATTCTGGGAGATTTTGTCGGTAATTTAATCTTTGGCATTAGTGTCTTAATTTTAAGTTATTAGTCCAAAAGATAAATTCTTAACTAAGCATTTTTCAGTGATGCAGCAAAGTTCTGTGTCAGACTGAATCCTGCTTCATCAATTTTGAAAGTATATGCATCAATTGACGAGGAGAAATAATTAAATGCAATGATTGAAAGGGTAGATCCTGTTATACCAAAAGCTGTATTAACAAGAGCTTCAGATATACCTTGTGAAAGTGCAAGAGCATCAGGTGCTCCTGATTGAGCAAGAGCTGCAAATGCGCGGATCATACCGAGAACTGTTCCGATAAGACCGATAAGTACAGATATCGATGCAAGTGTTGAGAATATAACCATGTTTTTTGAAAGCATCGGAAGCTCAAGTGCTGTTGCTTCTTCAAATGATTTCTGGATTGAAAGGATCTTCTGATCTTTTTCAAGTTCTTTGTCTTTCTGGAGGTCACGGTAACGTAGCAAACCAGCTTTCATAACATTAGCCAGAGAACCTTTCTGTTTGTCACATGCTTCCATAGCTTCTTCAATCTTGTCTTCAGAAAGAAGAGTCTGGAGACTACGGACGAATGTATTTATCCTGCCTTTTCCTTTGGCCCTTGAAAGGGTTATTATCCTTTCAAAAACAAAGATGATCAATGCAAGAACGCAGGTCATAAGAATTGGAACAATAAAACCACCTTTGTAAATAATTCCCAGATAGTTTCCCTCCAGAGCCTGTCCTTCAGGATTGCCTCCTTCGAAGTTAACCGGATTACCCATTACATTAATGAACAATAAATAGGATACCACAAAAGCTATTAAAATAGCACTTACTGCAAATACATTCTGCAGTGCATCTTTGAACGAACTTCCTTGTTTACTCATTTTTATCGATTTGTTTAGGTTTAAGATTTAACAATTTGCAAATATATATAATCTCAATTATTTATTTTCAATAGAAAATGCAATATTATTAAACTTTTTATCAAGATTAGTTAATACACTTCTTAAATTAAAGACCCCCAAAAAACTGCTAACCCTCTCTTATTATGTATAAATTTTTAAATAATTATTATCTCGTTTCTCTATTTCTCCAGAGTTACATTATAGGTTCTTATTTTAGTAATTGGGACCTCTTTCGTTTGATATCCTTTAGCACTGATAATCAGCACTTCTGAACTTTGTGGAATCTCAAACTTATATTCCCCTTTTCCGTTCGTAAGGTTTTCGGCTGCAGTATCCTTTACCCTTATCGATGCGTAGGGTATAGGTTGTCCTGCTGAATCGCTGATTCTACCCTTGATCTCATTCGGATTAATCCCTTTCCTTACCGATGCTTCAAACTCACGTATATAATTAATCTGATTTTTTGCAGCTGCATTATTCGGATCCAGGGCCAGTATTCTGTTATATGCTTCGGTCGATCTGGAAAGGAATGGAAGACGGCCTTCATTTGTCTTTTCTTTTCCTGCCATTGTTAATTCAAGCATACCGAGACCGCTATATCCTTTTATTTTGTTCTCCTTGCTGTTGGGATTTAAAGCTATCATCCTGTTATAGTAATCTTTTGAGGTATTATAGTTTCTCTCCATATTATAGTATCCCAGGAAGTTAAATGCTTCAATCATTTCCGATTCATTATTCAGGGAATCAGGTTTTGCAACCTGTATAAGTTTATCAAATTTTGGTCTGGCAAGGCCTTGTTTGTTATCAGTATCCATTTTTGAGGCTGCACGTGCCATCCAGAGATGCGCCGGAACGTAATTTGGCGATTTTTTAACTATTGCACTGAAGACGGAGTCAGCAGTTCTGAATTTTTCACCATTGTAGTAAGCTCTTCCGATCTGCATCAGATCTTCCGGTTTTTCATTATTTGGATCAATCAATTTTGCCCAGGTCTTTGCAGCCTTATCATACTGTCTGAAATTATAATAATTTGTAGCCAGTTCGCTAAGCACAGCTCTGTCCTGAGGTCTCATTTCATGGACCTTCGTATATTCACTGAAAGCCCTTTGCAGTTCCTTATCAGCGCTTGCAATATTATTTTTCAGAGTGGTAACCTTTGAAGAAAGTTCATCAACTGCTGGTTTAAGCTTGGGTTTAGCAGCGGCAGCAGCGGAGGCGTATCTGCTTTGTTCCCTTGCAAGCTGACCTTCAAGGTCTGAAAGATCATCTGACAATTTTATATAGTTCTGGTTCTTCTTTGTAAGGATTCTGGCCATATAGAAATGGTCTTTCCATAAGATCCTTGATTCAGGCAGAGCCTTGAAAAGTTCGTTCATGTAATTCAGGGCCTGATCAAAATTTCCGTCTTTCTTTTTGCTATTCAGTTCATAGCTTGAGTATCCTGCAAGACGGTTCAGTATCGATCTGGATTTATCAATTGCAAATATCTCTTCAATATTCTTTATCACTTCCGCGTAATCACCGGCATAGAAAAGTGATGTAACATACCTTGTCTGGGCTGGAATATTACCGACATTCAGAGCAAGATACTTCTGATAGTTCGTTTTTGATTGTTCAAGCCTGCCCGCACTTGAATAAAGCTGTCCAAGCTCCCTGTATGCCGGTGCATAATTGACATCCAGGTTAATCGCTTCTTCAAAATTATTGATGGCAGGTTGCAGACTTCTTCCCCTCATATAGATATTTCCTATTTTCATATAAGCAGTTGGTGATGAGGGATCAGCAAACTGGGCAAGGTTATAACTCTCAATTGCTTTAGTGCCATCGTTTGCACGGATAAAGATATCACCTGCTATGAAGTAGATCTCCGGATTTTTGGCATCTAAAATAACAGCCTGTCTTATCAGAGGAAGAGCTGCTGCGGTATCTACTTCGTTTTCCTCAATATACGAATCAGCTATCTTTGCAAGGGCAAATGCATATTCCTGAGCCGGAGGGACTATCTTCTTTATATTTTTAGGTATAGGAAGAAGAAAAGTCTTGGCTTTAGCACGCATTTCGTCTGCGGTCTTCTGATCATTAAGGTAACCTGCCACCTTAGCCAGACCTATATAATTGAGAGGATCTCCCGGATTTGCATTAACCCCTTTCTGAAAGACCTCCTTTGCCTGCCCTGTAAATTCTTCAAGAGAATTGGAAATAGTGTCTGAATAATAATCCAACAGATAATTCTCTCCAAGATAGAAAAAGTATTTGCTATTTGAAGGTTCTTTCTGGATCAGTTGCTGAAGCATGGCTTCGGCTTTGTCGTATTGCTCGCTCTTTGTAAGAAGCAGAGCCGATTTCAGATCCTGCGACTCAGCATTGCCTGAAATTAATCCAGCTATTGCAGCTGCCAGAACAAAACTCTTTTTAAAAAATATACGTTTCATGGTTGTAATTTATTTTGTTTTCGTTTTACTTAATTTTCTTTTTACTTTTTGTCACTTATTAATATTGTCTTTTGTCTTTTTCTAATTCTTAATCTGTACGATCCTTATTGGCATCGTTGCAGGCACCAAACCTGATTTGAGAACAATTCTTTGTCCCTGTTCAGCTGTTGCAAATTGAATAAATCCGGTACCCAATCCGGAAAAGGTCTCGCGGGAGATAAAATAAACCTCCCTGACAAAGGGATATGACCGGTCATAAATAAAAGCCTGCTGAGGGCGGGAATAGGAGTTTTCTTCAAGAACAGGCGAAGAGATTGCTGCAATATTGACCTTATTTGTAAAGCTCATACTGGTTGAATCATCTTTATCGCTTATCCAGTTCACGCTAACGATACCGAGTGCATCCGGATTTCTTGATACAAAATTTATGACTTCCTCATTGCTGTTTACGGCAAAGAAATTTCCGGGCAGATTTCCATTTATTTCAAAAAGCTCTTTAAAATACCTTATATTCCCCGATTTAGTGTTATCAAAAATGATACGTATATCGCCTAGCTTCGATTTAGGATCCAGATCTTTCCAACTGACTTTCTTACTCAGGAATATATCCTTTATTTCTTCATATTTCAGCAACGAGTCATTATTCTCTTTATTAATGACCAGGCCAAGTGCATCAAAAGCAAAAGAGGTGGTTCTGGCAATTATGAGTGTATCCCGCAGATACCTTATCTGATCTTCTGTCAGTTTTTTGCTGGTGACTATGACCTTGACCGAATCATTCATAAAATCATTGATCACATCAAATTCAGGTTTGTATTGAGGTGTGATCTTAGCGTTAACATAAATCTGGGTGAACGTATAAACTTCAGTATCAATAAGAGGCTGGAACGATTCATCTGCAGTTATTTTAATGTTTCCACGTGTAGGAGTTTCATCAGCAGATTGAATTCCTCCTTTGCAGGATATTAAAGTGAGCATTAATCCTGCTGTCAGGATTCGCATCACGGAATAAAATTTATATCGATTAATTACAGTCACTGTATTCTTCGAGGAGGATAATATACCTTGGCAGGCAAAACTAATAATTTTTTGTATATAAATAACTATTCGCATATCCTTTAAATTTATCAAATCTATCCATACTTCTTCCTACTGTCCTGCAAAGCGTATGCCAATACATATATGATAAATCTATTCCCGTCAAAATCATTCATTCAATAACTGCCCTTATCAATCATTCTTTACAAATATATGACTATTTTCCTAGTCATGCAAGTTATTATGAAAAAATTTCCTGGAGTAGTTACTCATCATTTTTGTTCTTATTAAAAAAAGCCTCACTTATTTGCTTGTAGGTGGTAAATACTCTGTAAAGGCCGTAGAATAGCAGTGTTCCTCCGATTATTCCTCTTATAGATCTGTCAATATTGAACATCTCTTTTGAAAAAAACAGCAGGAAAATTCCAACACCAAGATAAAATACGACCATAAAAACGCCAAACATAGCCTGAACCTGTTGGAATATTCTATTATCGCTCATTTCTTTAAAATTTTTACGAATAACGTTAAAATCAATCTATTTTCAAAGAGTATCTGAAAAGTTATTTGATAAACAGACTAAAATGAAGGATAAACAACTATTTCATTAACAGAGAGCTGTCTCCAAAGCTGAGGAATCTGAAATCATTTTCAAGTGCATAGTCGTAAATCCTCTTCCAGTCAGGACCTGTCCATGCAGATAACAGCAACAGCAGAGTACTTTTGGGTTGATGAAAATTAGTGAACATTCCTCTTATCATTCTGAATTCATACCCGGGAATTAACATTATTTTTGTAGACGCACTCAGGACTGAGATCCTTTTCCTAATGAATAAAGCGAGCAATGCTTCCATCGAAGTCCGGACCTCTATCTTACATTCAGCCTCGTAGGGTTCCCACTGACCGATAAAAATATCTGCATCTGAATAAGGAAATTTGCGAAGTATTTTTACCCCAAGCCAAAAAAGACTTTCAAGTGTTCTTACCGTCGTAGTACCAACAGCAATGATTCTCCCTTCATGAGCCAGGAGCATTTCGACCAATTCTTTTGTAATAATGAAGTGTTCGCAATGCATTTCATGCTTCATGACATCGTTTGTCCTGACAGGTTTAAATGTTCCTGCTCCTATATGGAGTGTCAGCTCAAAAGAACGTATACCTTTATTATTAATATGTGACAGTACATCTCCGGTAAAATGCAAACCGGCTGTCGGGGCTGCAACAGAACCATTGACACTTGAATAGACAGTCTGGTATCGTACATTATCTTCAAACTCTTCGTCTCTGTTAACGTAGGGGGGGAGAGGAATATGTCCGGCCGCTTCGGTTACTTCACTGAAGCTTATTTCCTCAGGTTCCCATGAAAAACGTATCCTCCATGCTTCACCTTCTGATTTAATTTTTTCTGCGGATAGTATATATTCTTTCTCTTTAAAGACGAACGAAGAGCTTATAATATTGCTTTTCCATTTTTTAAGATTGCCTATTAAACACTTCCATTCCACAGACCTTACAGAGCTGAATGATTGCTCATAATCAGCCGGTAAGAGAGGCTCAAGACAGAATAATTCAATTGCAGCTCCGGTATTTTTTCTGAACAGAAGTCGTGCTCTGATCACCCTTGTGTTATTGAAGACCAATAATGATCCCCCGGGCAGATGATCCACAATATTTCTAAATGTATCTTCAGAGATCTTACCATTTTTATAAAGCAATAACTTTGATTTATCCCTCTCTGCAACAGGATATTGTGCTATCCTGTCCTCCGGAAGCTGATAATCATAATCATCAATATTAATCTTCGGAAATCGTATCATTCTCAGTCTGATTACGTTCAGATTATTCGCAAAATAGCTAATTACTTATAACTAATTACAAATTGATATAACCAATTTTATGGTCAGCACATTTTTTCGTAATTTTGCATCGCAGCAGGCTGTTCCATCGTTCCGTAATCCTGAATACTTTCGGGAGGCGGAAAGGAAAGTCCGGGCAACAAAGAGCTCCATGCTTCCTAACGGGAAGATACCCGCGAGGGTATAGTAGTGTAACAGAAAATAACCTTCTGCCACCTGGCGGAGAAGGGTGAAAAGGTGAGGTAAGAGCTCACCGGTTCCGGTGGCAACACCGGAAGCCGTACACCTTATGGGTTGAAAGACCATGTATACCGGCAATAAGGGCTGCTCGTCCGATGCCGGGGGGTAGGTCGTATGATCCCGCCAGTGATGACGGGACAAGATAAATGATGGGAACCGGTTTTATAACCTTTTGCAGGAAACTAAACCGTACAGAACCCGGCTTACAGGTCGGCTGCTTAAAAAACCCAGGGTCATTGCATGCAACGACCCTGAATGAAGAGACGCCCAATTTGGGAGTCTCTTCGTGTTTTAACATGGCGGATTATTTGAGACGCCTGATAGAGTGTCTCTACAGAAGATCTATTTAACCTTAAATATACTATCGTCCATAGGGATATCAACCTCCACCTTGGTGAATGATGTTACCATTTCCATTCCACTCAGTGATGTTGTGGTCTTCATCGGAACCATGATCCCGCTGACCTCAGTATAATCTGTGGGGTATGATTCAGCCTGTACTGCCATACCTCCCTGGTTGACATCAGATACTGTCTTCAGAACAAGAAACGAAGTTTTGTCAATAAATAACATTGCACTGGTTCCTTCACCAACTGCAGCTTTTATTTTATAGACCGGTTTCCCGTTAACATTATCCTCGCCGACAAGTGTTAATTGTCCGTTTTTCAGGTAATCTGCCAGAGCGTTCTGAAATAAATTATTGCTTCTCAGTAGTGTTTTTGCCTGTTCAGCAGACATCTCTGCAGGTACAGTTGATCCGGTCATTCCATTTATGGAATAGCCCTTTTCACCATCAAAAACGTTTATTATCTCCTGCCCGCTCATACTTGTTACAGTTTTAAGTTTGTTAGGATATTTCATCCACATTTCCACCGGCATATCCATTCCCATTACTGATACTTTTCCGGTTATCTTGATAGTTTTAAAGCTTGCTATCTTGTCCAGTTTATTGGCAACTGTGTACTTGTTAACGATTTCTTCCAGAGATTGTGCATTCAGGGTTACAATAACAAGAAGGGATGTAATAGTCAAAAATAGTTTTTTCATGAAGTTTGAATTAATTGTTAAATGAATTTATAGTCGTTCTTAATGCAACAAGCTTTTTTAAAAGGTTTTCTGTCTCCGAAAGTCTCAGCATATTGGCTCCGTCCGATTTTGCAGTTGCAGGATCTGGATGGGTCTCCATGAAAATTCCATCTGCGCCAACACTGATGGCTGCCCTGCCGATTGTTTCTATCATTTCAGGCACACCTCCCGAAACACCTGCATCCTGGTTAGGCTGTTGAAGCGAATGAGTAATGTCCATTATCACCGGAACCCCGTTTTTTTGAATCACAGGTATATTTCTGAAATCAACAACGATATCCTGATATCCGAACATATTGCCACGGTCAGTAACAAGTATCTTATTGTTACCGGAATCCCTTACTTTTTCCACAGCAAACTTCATAGATGCTCCTGATACGAACTGTCCCTTCTTTATGTTTATCCATCTACCTGTTTTTCCAGCTGCAACAAGAAGATCAGTCTGTCTGCATAAGAAAGCCGGTATTTGAAGAATATCAACAAATTGCGCTGCAATATCAGCTTCGTTCGGATTATGTATATCAGTTATTACGGGAACAGAATATTTCTCTCTTACTTCAGCCAGTATTTCAAGTGCCTTTATATCGCCGATCCCCGAGAAGGAATCAAGTTTTGATCTGTTTGCTTTTCTGTAGGACGCTTTAAAAACAAATGGTAATTTGAATTTTTCAGATAACCGGGCAAGATGGCCGGCAATCTCAAAAACTATCTCTTTACTTTCAACAACACACGGTCCGGCAATCAGGAGAAAATTTCCTGTCTCCCGGTATTTAATTCCCGGAATATCTATAACTTTCTTGTTCATTTGAATGTAAAAGTAATAAAATATTTCTCCGATTTTCAAAAATCATACCACTAGTAACACTCTGTGGCTTTATGTGCATGCGTTATGATGTGCAGAGAATTATTTTTCGTAGTCGTAGATACCTTTCCACAGCTCATTAAGCCGTCTTCTTACCTCATCTTCCCTGGGATTGTTGCCGGGGTCATAAAACTTTGAACCTTTGATCTCTTCCGGGAGATAATTATCCTGTATGAAATTGCCTGTATAGCTATGAGCATATTTATAATCCTTATGGTATCCAAGGTCTTTCATAAGCTTTGTAGGAGCATTTCTTATATGTAAAGGCACCGGCAGATCACCTGTTTCTCTGACAGAACCGATTGCATTCTCTATTGCCATATAGGATGCATTACTTTTAGGCGATGTTGCCAGATAGACAGCAGCTTCAGAGAGGATTATACGTGATTCCGGCCAGCCTATTACATTCACTGCCTCAAAGCAGGTCTGGGCCATCAGGAGTGCGTTGGGATTTGCAAGACCTATATCCTCTGCAGCCAGGATCAACATTCGTCGTGCAATGAATTTAATATCCTCACCACCTTCAACCATCCTGGCCAGCCAGTATACCGCAGCATTCGGATCGCTGCCCCTCAGCGATTTAATGAAAGCCGAAATAATATCATAATGTTGCTCCCCGTTTTTATCATATAGAGCAAGGTTCTTCTGAACATGAGTAAGTACCTTTTCATTAGTTATAACTATCTGACCTGAACCTGTTTCATCTGCTTCTGATGATACAACCAGTTCCAGGGCATTATATAATTTTCTGGCATCTCCACCCGATATTCGTATAAAAGCCTCGTACTCTTGAATGCTGATGTCATAATTGGCAAGATATGAATCTTTTTTTATGGCCCGGTTCAGCAATTCAACTAGTTCATCCTCCTCAAGCGGTTTCATAACATAAACCTGGCATCGGGAGAGGAGAGGAGATATTACCTCGAAAGAAGGATTTTCGGTTGTTGCACCAATAAGAGTAATGATACCCTGCTCAACAGCACTTAAGAGGGAATCCTGCTGCGATTTGTTGAAGCGGTGGATCTCATCTATGAATAATATAGGATTCGGGTGGTTGAAGAACTGCTGCTTTTTTGCCTTCTCTATCGTTTCTCTGACATCTTTAACACCCGAATGAACAGCGCTGAGATGAAAGAACGGTCGTTTAAGTGTGTTTGAAATTATATTTGCAAGAGTCGTCTTACCAACTCCGGGAGGACCCCAGAGTATGAAAGACGGAATATTCCCGGATTCTATAACTCTCCTAAGGACAGCATTTTTACCCACAAGATGCTCCTGGCCGCAGAATTCCTCAAGATCTTTCGGCCTCAATCTGTCTGCCAGTGGTTGATTAGCCAGCATATAGAATTAAGTTTCCGTAAAAGTAATAAATTAATGCTGTAACCATGATCCAAAATCTTACATCCTTATACCCGTGAAGTCCAGTTTTGTATACCTGTCAATTTTTGCCTGTTAAATAATTTTTACTAAATTGGTACAATTTTATTTTCTTTAGAAAAAATAAATTAATACATTTAACAGTTGAATTATTGATTTTAACGCAGTTTCAGGATCTTTTTATTGAATATTATCAGATAGTAATTCAGTTATGAAAAAACCTCTGCTAATTGTTGTAATTATTCTGGCAGTAATTCTTGCCCTGCCTGTAATCAACCTGCTCCGCTGGACTTTTCAGACCAAAAAGCCTATGGGTATTTTAATTGTTGATAAGACAGTTCCTACACTCACCCGCGAAAAGCACAAGTCTTTTAACTGGATTTTAACAAATAACCGGTTTGTGAAAAGAGAGGATAATAAATCCTACTCTTATCGTAAGGACTACTATGGATTTGTACCTACAAGACCATTGAAAGAAAGACTCTGGGACAGGAATGAATACCGTCTTGCCGACCTTAAGGAACTTCCTGAAAAAGCTGATGCAATTTATCTCACTGACACTTATGGAGTATTTTTTAATGACTGGTACCAGGGAATAAATAAAAGCCGGAGAACCAGAAAGCTATACGGCGGACTGAATAATAACGACAATCTGCTGATTAAGGAAATGAAGGACAGGAATAAGCTTGTCGTGCTTGAATATAATGCATTCGACTTTCCAACAGCCGAATATGAATCGTACAGATTACAGGAGAGGCTTGGTGTCAAATTCGGTGGATGGACGGGCAAGTATTTCAGCTCTCTCGATACAACAAAAGCAGATTTCCCGATCTGGATGACCGCCATGTACAGGAAACAATATAATAATCCATGGAATTTTATTAAATCAGGAATTGTCCTGGTAAGTGACCACTCGATAATAGTTCTGGAAGAGGGTTCGCAATTGAAAAGTTCATTACCACTCCTGATAACTGATCCGGCTTTTACCGAAAAATGGAAACTGCCTGCATCTGTTACTTTTGACCGCTGGTTCGATATTATCGATCCCCTCGAAAATAAAGTTATTTCACATTTCCAGCTCGAGACGACAGCTCTTGGCGACACTCTCCTTTCTGATTACGGACTTGAAAACACATTCCCTGCCGTAATTCAGGATCCTGTGACTCAGAGAACTTACTATTTTTCTGGTGATTTTGCAAGTACAGATATACCTGTCTGGACATCAAAATTTGTTGGCATTGAGAAACTAAAAGGTTTACTCTATTCTTCAAAAGACCTGGAAGACACAAGAAGGTTTTTCTGGCTGTATTACAGACCTCTTATTGATGGAATCTTCAACGATTACTATGCTTCTCTCTCTTCGAATTAAAATATTCGAGACTGTAATAATTTTGAAGAGGCTGTTTCAATAACATTTTTTACCGTTAAGTAATTAAAGTCCACACAAAGTACGCAAAGTTTATTAGCTGAATTTCAATTCTTTGCGATGTATGTGTTATGCTTTCTAGCAACCTGTGCGTCTAATTTCTTAACTTTTGCGACAACTTTTTGCTATTGAATAAGGGTACTTATCTCTATAACCGCCAAAATGAAAATTTCAATTATACAGCCTGATACTTTCTGGGAATCAAAAAAACAGAACTTCCAAAGGTTAGAATATCTTATTTCATCATTGGATGATGATACAGATATCATTATCCTGCCCGAGATGTTTAGCACCGGATTTTCAATGAATACGGAGAAGCTGAGCGAAACTCCGGGAGCTGATACATTCAAATGGATGACCGATATCTCGAAAAACAGAAATACCGGAATCTGTGGAAGCTATATGATCAGGGAGAAGAACAAATTCTATAACAGATGGATTTTTGTCGCCCCCTCGGGGAAATCATGGCATTACGATAAACGGCACCTTTACAGAATGACAGATGAGAAAATGCAGCTGACACCCGGGAAAAAACGTCTTACTTTCACATTCAGGGGTGTCAGGATAGCCGCGAATATATGCTATGACCTCAGATTCCCGGTTTGGACGAGAAATACTGATAGTTATGATCTTCTGATTAACTCGGCTAACTGGCCATCTGCCAGGAGGGATATATGGATCACACTTCTTAGAGCCCGGGCCATGGAAAACCAGTGTTACGTAGCCGGAGCCAACAGGATCGGTATCGACGGCAATGGCTTTAAATATTCAGGTGAATCTTTGATAATCGATCCAAAAGGGAAAATTATCGCTTCGGGAGATAAGAAAAAGGAATGCGTCATTTCGGCAGAAATATCACTTTCTGAACTGAATGATTTTCGTAAAAAATTCCCCGTCCTCGAAGATGCCGACAGTTTCACACTTACCCTTTAAATGTCAATCTCAAAACAGATACTCATCATTATTTACCTGCAGCCTGGTCTTCATCGCTTTAAAGCCCCGTACAGAATCTCGACCGGATGCAGAGGTGTCTTTCCGGTACCCTCTTTTATGTGATGCCTGCAGCTCGTCCCAGGTGCTGCGATTATAACATTCCCGGGAGCTCCGCGTACTTCCGGAAACAGAACTAATTCTCCTATTTTGTTCGACAGATCATAGTGTTCTTTCTCATAACCGAAAGAACCAGCCATTCCGCAACAACCGGAAGGTATCTCCCTGACCTTATAGTTGACAGGTATTGTAAGCATCTCAATAGAGCTTGCAGAGGATGAGATAGCTTTCTGCTGACAATGTGCATGAAGAAGTATATCTGCACCTGCTTCCGTGAAAAGTCCCCTGTCTATTCTTCCGGATCGGAATTCGTATGCAATGAACTCGTCAATAGTAAAACAGTTCTCCGCGATCTGCCCGGCAGCTTCCTTCAGGTCATCTCCTGCAAGCTCGGGATACTCATCCCTGAATCCCAATATTGCAGAGGGTTCGATCCCCACGAGGGGAATATCTTTGCTTATTATTACGGAGAGAGCTGAAATGTTTTTCCTTATAATTATTCTCGCTTTTCTGATCAGTCCTTTGGAGATAAATGTCCTTGCACTTACATCATGACTGACTGTAATTACTTTGTATCCTACTGATTTTAAAAGCTTTATTGCAGCGATTCCTGTTATAGTATCATTAAAATCAGAAAACTCATCAATAAAAAGACAAACGGTACCTATTGGTTTTTCAGGATTTGCTGAATCAAGGTTTTTTCTTACCCATTTTCTGAGTGTCGTTCTATATAATAAAGGTATTGCCCGTCGGGGAGCAAAACCGATAGCTCTCTTTATTAGTCCTGAAGTGTATTTATTCTTTACGAAGAAATTAAATATCGCTGGTACATAAGAACCTAATTTATTGATAGTTGTGATATAGGCTATGAGTCTTGTCCTTAGTGGTATTCCATGCTTATCGTACCAGTGTTGGAGAAATTCACCTTTTAATTTAGCAATATCGACACCCGATGGGCACTCTGATTTGCATCCCTTGCAGGCAAGGCAAAGATCCAGTATGTCATAGACCTCCTGATGATCCCAATGATTCTTAGCATCGCTGTACAGAAACTCCCTGATGATATTAGCCCTGGCTCTGGTGCAATTTTTTTCTTCGCCTGTTGCCATGAACGATGGACACATTATCCCTCCGATAACAATTGTCTTGCGGCAATCACCCGACCCGTTACATTTTTCAGCAGCTCTTATAATACCATCTGTTGAAGAAAAATCAAAAATGGTTGCTATCTCAGGTGTCTTTTTGCCTGGTATATACCTCAGGGAAGTATTCATCCGGGGGGTATCTGTTATCTTCCCCGGATTCATTATATTCTGTGGATCCCAGGCTTTCTTGATCTCTTTTAACAGAGCGTAATTATGTTCACCTATAATTATAGGGATGAATTCACCTCTGAGCCTTCCATCACCATGTTCACCGCTCATTGACCCTCTGTATTTCCTGACAATCTTTGCGGTCTCAAGTCCAAGAGTACGGAAAAGCTCAACATCCTCAGGATCTTTTAGGTTTAGAATCGGTCTTATATGCAATTCACCTGTACCGATATGGGCATGATACACAACCTCTTTGCCATATGCTGATAGCATTTTCTCAAAATCTGCAATATATGCCGGCATCTGTTCAACATTTACAGCTGTATCTTCTATCAACGAAACAGGTTTTGAATCTCCCCTCATATTTGTAAGAACACCCAGTCCGGCTTTTCGCAGATCCCATACTTTGCTTATTTCTTTCCCTTTTACTACCGGAAAGGAATAGCCATATCCGGCAGATTTTAAATCACTTACAAGGTCGGAAATTGCCTTATCTACATCCTCTGTGATTTCCCTGACAAATTCAACGATGACAATTGATTCAGGATTTCCGTCGAGAAAGAATCTGTTACTTCTCTGGCTGATATTGTTTTCCGTCAGTTTGAGGATCCTGTCATCCATCATCTCCACTGCCGAAGGTTGATGTTTCAGAGCAATTAGATTAACCAGGAACGCATCATTCCTTTTCCTGAGATGAACACATACAAGAGCTTTACAGGGAGGAGGCAGCTTGACAAGATTAAGCTTTATTTCAGTTGTGATAGCCAGTGTTCCCTCTGAACCTGTAAGTAACTTACAAAAATTGAAAGGTTTATCAGAATTATTATCGAATACTTCATTATCGAGGAGCAGGTCCAGTGCGTATCCGGTATTTCTTCTTGGTATTTTCTTATCAGGGAATCCTTCAACGATCCTCTCTTTGTTCACAGGATCATTTAGCATCTCTTTTATATTACGGTACAGAGAACCTTCAAGGTTTGTCAGGTTACATTTCTCTTCAAAAGTTGTTCTGTTCACCGGTCCGAAAATAGCCTCACTGCCATCACTCAGGATAGTTTTCAGCTCAAGCGTATGATCCCTGGTTGAACCATAAATAACAGAGTGAGAGCCACAGGCATTATTTCCCACCATTCCTCCGAGGTTGCACCTGTTCGAGGTCGAAGTTTCAGGGCCAAAGAACAAACCTTTTGGCCTGAGCTCCATATTCAGTTCATCGAGAACAACGCCCGGTTCAATTCTCACCCACATCTCCTCTTCATTTATCTCGATAATCCTCTTCATGTATCTCGAGATATCAACGATGATACCTGAACTGACAACCTGCCCTGCCAGAGATGTTCCTGCCCCTCTGAAAGTTAAATGGAGCTTTTCACGGACTGCAAATGCAAGTACTTTTTTAATATCCGAAACACTTTTAGGCCAGACAACGGATAGCGGGATCTCCCTGTAAACAGAAGCATCAGTTGAATAGATTGTCCTGGTTATTTTATCATAATTCAGCTCTCCATCAAGGCTCTTACCAAGAGTATCAAGCCCCGTCAATAAAGTATCAGAGTTCATAATCATTTTTCGATTTGCTAATTTAGGAAAAAATAGACTCGCTGGCGCCGATCAGCAATTCCTGAATAAAAACCATAATTCTGATAATAATCATATATCGTTCGATTGCAAAATCGAACTTTTTTTTCGTACATTTAGAACCTGGATTTTAAACATATTAAAATATTGATATACAATGGAGTTATTGGATATTATAAAACAGAATGCAAGGAAATACAACAAACGTATTGTGCTTCCGGAAGGTTATGAGGAGAGGACGGTCCTGGCTGCGGATATTGCAATTGCTGAAGAACTGGCTCAGGTAATTTTAATAGGCGATCCGGCTGAAATAAATTCCCACGCCGCAAAACTCGGATTAAAAAATATTGAGAAGGCTAAAATAATCGATCCAAGATCACATCCTAAAAAAGATGAATACATCAGCCTTATGGTTGAGCTTAGAAAAAATAAAGGATTGACAGTGGAACAGGCATCAAAACTTATTGAGGATCCTCTTTATCTTGGTGTCATGATGATCAAGGCCGGAGATGCAGATGGAGAAGTGTCGGGAGCCGATCATGCGACAGGAGATGTATTACGCCCTGCATTTCAATACATTAAAACTGCTCCAGGAATTTCAGTCGTTTCAGGTGCGTTCTTAATGATACTTCCTGACAAAAGCTTTGGTGATAACGGGGTTCTTATTTTTGCAGATTGCGGAGTAACTCCGGATCCCACTGATAAAGAACTTGCTGAGATTGCGATCTCTTCTGCTGCTACAGCAAGAGCCCTTGCCGGAATGGAACCCAGAGTCGCCCTCCTCAGCTTCTCAACAAAAGGTAGTGCCCAGCACGAACTGGTTGACAAAGTAATCAGTGCTACCAGGATTGCACAACAAATGGCACCGGAATTATTAATTGATGGCGAGCTGCAGGGTGATGCTGCACTTGTTGAATCTATAGGTAAGAAAAAAGCTCCGGGAAGCAAAATAGCCGGGAATGCCAATGTCCTGATATTCCCTGACCTTAATTGTGGTAATATTGCTTATAAACTCGTTCAGCGACTTGCTCACGCTGAAGCATTCGGACCTATACTTCAGGGAACGGCAGCACCGATAAATGACTTATCCAGAGGATGTTCCGTAAGTGATATTGTCACTATGATAGCCATTACTGCAAACCAGGCAGCAGGTATAAAATAATAACAACCCTTAACCGATTTTAAATAATGATCATTCTAGTTTTAAACTGCGGAAGCTCTTCAATAAAATATCAGCTGTTCAATATGTCTGACGGATGTGTGATGCTTGCAAAAGGGCTGTTGGAACGTATTGGATTAAATGAGAGTATTGTGACTCATAAACCCACCGGTAAAGAACCTTATAAGGTGATTACGGATATCCCTGACCATACAACGGGAATAAATATTGTGATGGAGGTGCTGTGTAATCCGAAACATGGCGTGATAAAGAGTGTTAATGAGATAAAAGCTGTCGGCCACAGGGTGGTGAACGGCGGGGAAACTTATAAAGAAAGCGTATTGGTGGATAATGACGTCAAAAGGGTCATCGAAGAATGTATCGAACTGGCTCCGCTTCATAATCCCGCTAATCTGAAAGGTATATTATCGGTTGAAAAACTGATTCCAGGAGTACCGCAGGTTGCAGTTTTTGATACATCCTTCCATCAGACCATGCCCGATTATGCTTATATGTATGCTATACCTTATGAATATTATGAGAAATATAAGATAAGGAAATACGGATATCATGGGACAAGCCATAAATTCGTAGCACATAAAGCAGCGAAGATCCTTGGCAGAGACATAAGAACTCTGAAAATGATCACTTGCCATCTGGGCAATGGAGCCTCTGTAACAGCAGTTAACAAAGGAGAATCTGTCGATACATCAATGGGATTTACACCGGTCGACGGACTTATAATGGGTACCCGCACAGGTGAAGTCGATCCGGGTGTCCTAGTTTATATTGCTGATAAAGAGCATCTTAACGTGACTGGAGTCAACAATATGATAAATAAAAAAAGCGGTGTTTTTGGTATCTCACAGATATCATCCGATATGCGTGACCTCGAAACTGCTGCTGATGCCGGGAACAAAAAAGCAATACTTGCTCTCAATATGTACGCATACAAGGTTAAGAAATTCATTGGCTCCTATATTGCAGCTCTTAACGGATGTGATGTTCTTGTATTTACAGCTGGAATAGGAGAGAATGATTTCAGTATGCGAAAGAAGATCTGTTCCGATATGGAAAACCTGGGAATAATTTTCGATGATTCCAAAAACTATGGCTCAAGATGTAATGATATAATAATATCAAAACCGGAATCTAAAGTAACAGTAATGGTAGTAACTACCGATGAAGAGTTCGTAATTGCTTCTGATACGCGTTATATAGTTGAGCATCATACAGTTTAATTGAACATCAAATGATCCTGAAGAATTTATCAGATCTCAAGGCTATTGTCGCAGGCAATCCCAGAAAGAGACTTATTGTTGCTGCTGCCCAGGACCAGCATTCGCTGGGAGCTGTTATACGAGCCTGGCAGGATAATATCGTTGAACCCATCCTTGTCGGTAACCAGGAGGAGATCAGGAATATATGCATAGCAAACAACTATAGTATTGAAGGACTGACTATTATTCATGAGCCTGATACAGACATTGCTGTTCAGACATCTGTTAAAATGGTCAATAATAAGCAGGCAGATATCCTGATGAAAGGTAAGGTAGGAACATCATCTTTGCTTAAGAGTGTTCTGAATAAGGAATGGGGCCTGAGGACAGGTAATCTGTTGTCGCATATTGCATTATTTGAGGTCGATACATACCCGAAAGTAATTGCCGTTACAGATGTTGCGATGAATATTGCGCCCAGCCTTCAGGATAAAATCTCAATAATCAATAACTCAGTATCATGCCTTATTAAGCTTGGTTATAATATGCCAAAGGTAGCAGTGCTTGGAGCAGTTGAAATGGTTAATGAGAATATGCAGGCAACTCTCGATGCAGCTCTTCTCTCAAAGATGAATCAGCGTGACCAGATAAAGAATTGTATTATTGACGGTCCTCTGGCTTTTGATAACGCTGTAAGTTATGAAAGTGCACAACGCAAGGGGATAAGGAGTGAAGTTGCCGGAGATACTGACCTGTTGCTTATGCCCGACATAGAAGTAGGGAATGTGCTCTATAAATCACTTGTATTTTTTGCAAAAGCAAAAGTCGCCTCAGTAATCCTTGGTGCAAGGGTTCCAATAGTACTAACCTCCAGGTCTGATTCGGAACAGGCTAAATACGACAGTATACTTCTCTCGGCAGCAGCCAGTAAATAACAATTCACATATGATCACTTCCCTCGATCAGATGGTTGACAGGGTGCTTGAAAAAGGAACAAAGCACCGGATAGCTGTTGCATGGGCTCATGACTCAAACACAATAAGCGCCATTCATCAGGCGGTCAGAGATGGTTTTGCTGAAGCTCTGATGATAGGAGACCCTGATAAGATCTTAACCGTTTGCAGGGAAGCCGGGATAAATCATAAGCTTTTCAACATTCTGAACTCCGGCAATGAGGCCCTTGCTGCTGAACAGGCTGTAAGAATGGTAAAAGACGGTGATGCGGATGTTGTAATGAAAGGTCTTTTATCAACAGACAAATATCTGAAAGCTATAATGGATAAGGAAAATGGTCTGATGCTTCCCGGTGCTATTCTTAGCTATGTTGGAGCTATTGAGATTCCTGAATACCACAAGCTGCTTTTTGTAACTGACCCTGCAGTTATCCCTTATCCTGATCTTAAGCAAAAAATAGCCATAGCCGGATATGCAATTGAAATGGCAAGGAAATTAGGTATTGAGAGACCCAGGGTTGCTCTGCTGGGAGCATCTGAAAAGGCCTCCAGCCACTTCAGATACTCTGCTGATTACCTGGAGATGCGAAGAATGGCTGAAGCAGGCGAGATAGAGAACTGTATAATGGACGGTCCTCTTGACCTTTTCCTGGCATGCGACCGGAAAAGCCTTCAGATAAAAGGCATCAGCACACCAATTGGTGGTGAAGCCGATATCCTTCTCTTTCCATCACTGGAAGCATGTAATCCGTTCTACAAAGGACTTATGCTCTTCGCACACGGAAAACTGGCGGGACTTATAAGAGGTACTCAAAAGCCTGTAATACTGATGTCAAGAAACGAAAGCGAAAAATCTAAATACTATTGCATTGCGCTCTCCTGTCTTATGGTATAATTCTAATTATATCAGATTATGAATCTAAATACCCCTGTCCGGAAAAGAAAAAGGCTCCTGTTGATTATCAATCCGGGTTCGACCTCTACAAAATTTGCACTTTTTGAAGAGGATATCTCATTATTTGAGCTGACTCTTTCTCATACTGCAGAGGAGCTGTCAGTCTTTGAAAAAATTACTGATCAGTTTCATTTCAGAAGAGACCTTATCCTTACAGAACTTAAGCGAAGGAATCAGGACCTTAACCTGGTATCAGCGGTCATCGGCAGGGGGGGACTTGTAAAACCTATTGAATCAGGTATATATGAAGTCAATGATAAAATGATTGAAGACCTGAAGACTGGCCTTCTTGGTCAGCACGCAAGCAATCTGGGAGGTCTGATAGCGCAGGATATTGCTGTTTCATTACTGAATGCGAAAGCATATATTGTTGATCCTGTGGTAGTTGACGAACTTCAGCCGGTTGCCCGGTTATCAGGACACCCTGAAATTGAAAGGATTTCAATTTTCCACGCACTTAACCAGAAAGCCGTTGCCAGGATCCATGCAGATTCGGTGGGGAAAAAATATGAAGACCTGAATCTGATCATTGCACATTTGGGAGGTGGAATAAGTGTTGGAGCTCATTTTAAGGGGAAGGTTGTGGATGTTAATAATGCATTGCATGGTGACGGTCCTTTTTCGCCTGAACGCTCAGGAGGTCTTCCTTCGGGACAGCTTGCTGATCTGTGCTTCAGTGGAAAATTCACTCGTTCCGAAGTGAAATCAATGATAACCGGAAAAGGGGGTATGGTTGCCTATCTCGGAACAAATAATTTCAAAACCGTTTATAATATGGCTGAGAGTGGCGACAAAAAAGCAGCCCTTATTATTGAAGGCGTTGTTTACCAGATCGGAAAAGAGATAGGGGCGATGGCTGCAGTACTGAAGGGGAAAGTTGATGCTATTATACTAACAGGTGGAATGGCATATCAGGAGTCATTTGTAAGTCGCATTAAATCGATGGTTCAATTCATTTCAGAGGTAAAAGTATATCCAGGCGAGGACGAAATTAAATCCCTTGCTTTCAACGGTCTTCTTGCATTAGACGGAAAGATAAAAGTAAGGAGTTACTCGTAGTTAAGCCATTCAGAACCATCACCCTCCGGATAGCTACGTCATTATTTATGGATTCCCTGACGCAACCGGGATAACCTTCCCGTTAAAGAACTTGCTGCCACTGAGAGCAAAATCAACGATGAATCCTGCCATTTCCTTTGCAGTAACTGCAGCTTTAGCACCGGGAAATGCCTCTTCAAACATTTCAGTTTGCGCAGAACCCAGTGCAAGACAGTTTACTCTGATTCCTGATTCCTCGAATTCGACTGCAAGACACTCCGATAAACAGGATAAAGCAGCCTTGGAAGCACTGTAATAAGATAATCCTCTGTATTTTGAACTACCCTGAAATCCACCCATGCTGGATATGTTAATTATATGGGCTCCATTCAGCATAAGAGGTTTCACAAGCCTTATAACTGTGGCGGGACCAAAAAAATTAGTCTCCATCATCATTCTGGCATCTGTACCTGTCTGGTCCATAAAATCTTCTGATAAAAGAAGACCTGCAATATTTATCAGAATATCAACACTTTTAAACTGGGAGTGAACAGCTTCCTTAAATAATGATTCCTGATCATTTAATGATGCAAGATCTATTTTAAGCGTTTTTATATTCCTGAGATCCGCGCCTGTAGATAACTTCAAGAGCGCATTCTCATTTCTTCCGGTTACCAGAATATTATTGGCTGCGTCTTTTGCCAGAATCAGAACGACCTCTTTGCCAATGCCCCTTGTTCCTCCGTTTACAATTATGTTCATTTATTTATTTCGTATATTATGAAGTTGGAATTTTTCGTTTATTTGTATCATTTGATTCAAAGTTACAAAAATGTAGATATGGTTCATATGGATTGCTATAATGGTCACAGGAAGTCACTATTGACTCTATTTTTATCAATAATTATAATATCTTCTTCATATTCAACGGTTTATAGCCAGAGGGTAAGAGAAGAAGCACCTCCTCTGAGAGAAAGATTATTCTTTGGAGGAAACCTGGGTTTGCAGTTTGGAACAATAACCGATATCGATATTGCTCCAATTGCTGGTTTGTGGTTATTGCCGCGCATAGCAATCGGAGCAGGCCCGAAATACAGGTTTTATAAGGACAGTTATGATAGAACAAGTATCTATGGAGGAAGGGTGTACACAGAATTTGTTGTTCTGAAGGATCTTAACAATATCATTCCGATTGGTGTTCATCTCGGATTATTCCTCCATGCTGAAGATGAAATGTTAAGTCTCGAGTCTTCGTTCTGGACAGGAATACCAGAGAATTCAGGACGATTATTTAAGAATACACTGTTAGGTGGTGTTGGAATCAGCCAACCCACGGGGATGAGATCATCTCTAAACATAATGATCCTCTGGGCTTTAAATGATTCCTTTGAAGATCTTGCATATAGTCTGTATGGAAGTCCGGAAGTCCGCTTCAGTTTTATCTTCTGATCAAAAAACACGAAACGCGAAACACGAAACTTGTAATACGAATCGTTAGACCAAAAGGGTTTCCCCCTCTGATTTTGCTATAATTACAGCCGCACAGGTATCGCCGTAAACATTTATGGCAGTCCTGAACATATCAAGTATCCTGTCGACTGCAAGTATAAGGCCTATTCCTTCGAGAGGCAGGCCGACAGCTTTCAGTACAACGGCCATCATTACAAGTCCGGCCATTGGTATTCCGGCTGCCCCAATGGCTGCGAGAAGGGCAGTAAATATGACAATCATCTGCTGGACAAATGTGAGCTCAATCCCGTATGCCTGTGCAATAAAGATAACGGCTACACATTCATATAACGCTGTGCCATTCATATTTACGGTAGCTCCGAGTGGAAGTGTGAAACTGGCTATCTTGTTTGAAACACCGTCTTTAAATTCAACAGCCTCCATTGTAAGAGGTAAGGTGGCGTTTGAGGAGGATGTCGAAAAAGCCGTTAGCAGAGGAGTTGCCATATTTTTCATATGCTTCAGGGGATTTGCGCGTCCAAGCAGTCTGACCGACAGCGGGAGAGTCACTAATCCGTGAAACAGGAGTCCTGCCAGCACAGTTATGAAGTAAAGTCCCAGCCTGCTTATTACCTCGCTGATCTCATTACCCATCATAACCTGCTGGGCTATGACTTTAGCAGTGATGCTGAAAATACCGAGGGGTGTGAATTTAATTACAAACATTGTAATTTTCATTATCACCTCCAGCAATGCATTCAGGAAATCCATAATTACTAACCGGGGTTTGTCGCTCACCCTGGTGATGAAATACCCGAACAGGATGGCAAAGAATATGATTGCCAGCATATTGCCCTGAGCAAGAGATTCAAAGATGTTAGTCGGGACTATTTTAATGAGTGTAGTCCCAAAGCTGTCGGAAGCAGCTGACATATCCTCAACAGGCACAGTGAATCCCAGCTCGGCGCCAATTCCTGGTTTGATAAGTCGCACAAGAATGAAACCAGTTACAATGGCAAGGAGGGTAGATATAATATAATATCCCATTGTTTTCAATCCAAGCCTTCCCAGGTTACCGCTGCTACCGACACTTGCAACACCTGTCATAATTGAAGTAAGGATCAGAGGGATTATTATCATATTAAGAGCTCTGAGAAAGATATCACCTATCCAGTTGGTGTATGATGTTGCTGAAGGGAATAAGTAACCGAAAAATCCTCCTGCGATAAGTGTAATTATTATCTGGTAATGGAGTGGAAGCGAAATTCTGGATTTTGCCATTTCAGAGAATTAAGTTTTAAAGGAATATAATCTGATTGAGAATTCCTCCAATATCAATTTTTTTTTTCAAACTGAACCTCCTGAGATTTTAATATTTGAACATGAAAGGAGAGTCATCTTCAAAAAACAGATTTTTACCGGATTTTAGATTAACTGGTATTTCAAACTATTCAGACAAAGTCAGGAAATAAAGTTCAAATTGTGAATTTACATATGTAAATAGCAGTAAAAACCAATAAATATACAAATGTAAACAAATTTAATATGATAATTTATTTACAAATGTATTTCGAATCATATATTAAAATGTTGTATTAGTAAACTTATTATAATCAGGATATTAAATTATATTATGTTGTAGTTTAATTGAATTAATACTCATAAGAATCCGGATGTTACTTCATAATAATTTAGAAAATTAATGTAATGTGTTGTATACCAGTATTATATAAATCTAAACTACAGTAGTACATTAAAATATTATTGGTTATAATACACTGTAATACAGGACATTACAACATATTGCATTTACGTATTTCTACATGTAATTTTGACAAGTTACAGATGTAAATATATTAAATTACATATGTAATGAAATAAGTATTTACATTTGTAATAGTCAGATTTTCTAAAATGAAAGAAAGAATACTTGAGTTTTTAAAAGCAGAAAATAAAACTTCAGCACAACTCGCAGAAGAAATTGGAGTCCAGCCATCCGGAATATCACATATTGTATCCGGAAGAAATAATCCAAGCCTCGATTTTGTCCTTAAAATGCTTGAAAAATACAGTTTTCTGTCTACTGACTGGCTGTTGTTCGGTAAGGGAAACATGTACAAGGATCAAACAATGCAGAACCTGTTTGAAGAGGTTGAGATCAGCAATACCGGAGCACCTGCTCCCGGAGCAAAGAAAGCGGTAGATTCAGAGGAAAAAGACAAAGTTGAGGACAAAAAAAACACTACTGTGAGAAAAAACAAGCTATCTGTAGAAAAAATAGTATGGTTCTACAGCGATAACAGCTTCAGGGAATACATTCCTGATGAAGATTAGCGGATAAGTAGTACACTTACACATCTACATCCCATTTCTGTCGGGACCACTTCACTGCTTCCGCAGGACAGTGAAAAGAAGAAGGTGGGCATTTGTGAAGTCACGTAACTTGATTAATTCACCGGAAAATTTCCGGAAATGACCTATTAACGGTATCTTTACATCATACTTCACCCAGATGACAAAGCGGATCGAATCCCTTAAAATAATTGAAAATAAGAGTCTTAAGAAGGATTACTTTATAATTGAGCTGGCAGGTAACGGAAGAATACCGGAAATGAAACCCGGTCAGTTCGTTCAGATCAAAGTAGACGGAAGCCCGAAGACCTTTTTGCGACGTCCTGTGTCTGTACATGATGTAAATTACGGACAGAATTCTTTCAAACTTCTGATCCAGGTTGCAGGTATGGGAACTGAAACTCTCTCTAAACTTGAAAAAGGCGATCTCCTGAATGTGATCTATCCGCTCGGAAACTCATTCACTCTGCCTCAGACAGGCAAACACTCGCTTCTTGTGGGAGGAGGATGCGGTATTGCGCCCTTATTGTTCCTTGGAAAATACTTAAAATCAAATGGTTATACAGCTGATACCCTGCTTGGTTTTAAAACAACAGAAAGAATTATAGAGTTTGATGAATACAGGGAAATAGGGAAAGTATATTTAACTACGGAAGACGGATCGCAGGGTGAAAAAGGATTTGTCACTGACCACTCAATTCTTTCGGCAGTTCGTTATGACAATATTTATTGTTGCGGACCGGAACTGATGATGAGAAATATTGCCGGATACTGCAAAGAACGTGAAATTATTTGTGAGGTATCGCTTGAAAACCTTATGGGATGCGGGATAGGAGCCTGTCTCTGTTGTGTCGTTGATACTTTAAAAGGTAATCTCTGTTCATGCACTGATGGGCCTGTTTTCAATATTAATGATCTGAAATGGTGAATCTTGGTTTTAATATTGGTGATCTTCATTTTAAAAACCCTGTTCTGACAGCCTCAGGTACATTTGGCTACGGATCAGAGTTTGACGACTTCCTGGATGTCTCACGCTTAGGGGGTATAATTGTCAAGGGAACTACTCTTGAACCAAGGGAGGGTAATCCCTATCCCCGGATGGCAGAAACAGCAGCCGGCATGCTGAACGCTGTCGGACTGCAAAATAAGGGGATTGACCATTTCATCTCTGATATATATCCGCGGTTATCAGCTTACGATACAAATGTCATAATAAACATCAATGGCAGCACTATTGATGATTATGTTGCTCTTGCTGAAAGGATAAATAGTCTGGATAAGATACCTGCCATTGAGCTCAACATATCTTGCCCCAACGTGAAGATGGGAGGCATGGCTTTTGGCACCAATCCGGACTCCACAAGAGATGTTACTCGAGCCGTGAGAGCTGTTTATTCAAAGAAGCTGATCGTTAAGCTCTCTCCTAATGTAACAAGCATAGTTGATTTTGCCCGGATAGTAGAAGAGGAGGGAGCTGACTCTGTCTCCCTCATAAATACTCTGCTCGGGATGGCTGTCGATGTAAAGAAAATGAAGCCTTCACTTTCGACGATTACAGGAGGACTTTCAGGTCCGGCTATCAAACCGGTCGCAGTAAGAATGGTGTGGCAGGTCGCCAGAGCTGTTTCCATACCAGTGATAGGGGTCGGTGGAATAATGAATTCCGATGATGCAATTGAATTCATTCTTGCCGGGGCATCAGCTGTACAGGTTGGTACCGCTTCTTTTATTGACCCGCAGGTTTCGGTCAGGATACTGGAGGGATTCGAAGATTATCTGACCCTGAAAGGCTATTCAGATATCAGAGAAATTACCGGAATAATCAACAGACAGAGTTTATAAAAATTCCTGGTCAGTTAACCTGAAATATTTCCCGGATTAATAATTTGTATTTTCAGATAATTATTTTTATCTTTTGCTTGATTTTTTTTACCTAAAGCAATAAATTATTTTATTCTATTAATCAAAAGACAATAATGGCAGAAAATTTACAAATCGACGATCTCGACAGGAAAATTCTGGATATAATTACAAATAATGCCAGGATTCCTTATTTGGAAGTTGCCAGAGAGTGTGGCGTTTCAGGTGCGGCTATTCATCAACGGGTTCAGCGCCTCATGAGAATAGGAGTTATCAAAGGCTCTGAATTTAAAGTTGATCCGGTACTCGTGGGCTTTAAGACGTGTGCCTATATCGGAATTTTTCTTGAACATCCGGGTCATTATCGTGATGTGGTTAAAAAATTCAGGGATATTCCGGAGATCATCGAATGCCATTATACAACAGGTAATTATTCTCTGTTCATCAAAGTATATACAAAAGACAATGAGCATCTTAAAAGCATCCTGACGGATAAGATACAAGATACACCGGGAATAGTCCGTACTGAAACACTGATCTCTCTCGAAGAATCGATCAACAGGCAAATTCCGGTACTTTCAAAACAGGAGAAATAAATCAGTATAAGGGCAGATAGTCTATATTCCTGATGACAGGTTTGACATTTTTATAATTGTCACCTTTCTGCCGGAAATGATCTCAATTCTCCTTACTCATTGAAATTAAGAATAATGCAGCCGGATAATAAAATGCAGTCTGAATTGTGACTGAATTGATAATATAATCATATATTGTCCATTTATTAAGAATTATCACCATAAGCGTTATAATCAACAAGTTCTGAACCAGAATTAAGCAGTCACAGTTTATGAAAACAAAAACTTCAAGACTTTTTTTTACTGTAATCATTCTGATTATAGTAAATATTCAAAGCTATTCTCAGGATCTTACCTGGTATGCTTCCGGTAATGGCGGCATTGTGGCAGCCGGGCCGAAACCTTCAGTTCAGGCTGGTCTTGGTATTCTTGAAAATGGTGGCAATGCAGTCGATGGAGCGGTTGCAGTAATCTTTAATCTTGCAGTATCAGATTATGGAATGTTCTGCATAGGAGGGGAGGTGCCTTTTATGTTTTACAGTACTGAAACCAGTAAAATTGTGGTATTTAATGGAATGGGAGGAGCTCCTCAGGATCCGGAAACGATTGGGTGGTATTACAACAATGGTATACCTGTGGAAGGATTGAAGGCAGCAACGGTCCCAAGTGCTGTAAGTACATGTCTGACAGCTCTTGAGCTGAAAGGGACAATGTCATTTGAACAGATAATAGCTCCAACTCTGGCAATCCTTGATGCCGGAGGCAGAGACTGGTATCCAAACCTTGCTGCAACACTCAGGAGACTAATTGAAACAGAAAGATCAACTTCAGGGTCACGTGAGCAAAAAATAAGAGCGGCAAGGGATCGCTTCTATAAAGGCGATATTGCAGATGAGCTTAATGATTTTTATATTAAATCAGGTGGTATGCTCAGAAAAGCAGATCTTGAGGCTCATAAGACCTTTATTGAAAAACCTGTCTCGGTTGAATATCGCGGATATACAGTTAATAAATGTAATACCTGGACCCAGGGTCCGGTTCTTTTGCAATCTCTGAAGCTCCTTGAAAATTTTGATCTCAGATCGATGGGATATCTTTCGCCTGATTATATTCATGTTACGACTGAAGCCATGAAGCTTGCTTTTGCAGATCGTGACAAGTATTATGGTGATCCCCGTTTTGTGAAAGTCCCTTTAAAAAAGTTGCTTTCGGACAAATACACAAGGATCAGATACCCTTTGATAAATATGAAGAGCTCCTCAGAGGTTATCAGGCCGGGTGATCCCTTTAACATGATCGCTTTCAATGGTACCGGTGAATACTGGCCGGGAGAGCGTGGTACCACAACCTGTGTCGTTGCAGACAGATGGGGGAATGTCGTGGCTGCAACTCCCAGTGCAAATCCGGAATATGGAATCTGCGAAACCCTGGGAATAGCACATAATACAAGATTAAGCACTCTTAATACTCAAAAAGGGCATCCTAACTCAATAGAACCGGGAAAACGTCCGCGGATAACACTTACTCCTACTATTGTTCTTAAAGAAGGCAAGCCGGTACTGGCAATGAGTATCATGGGAGGTGATATACAGGACCAGGTCTCCCTCCAGCTGTTCCTTGATTTTGTCGAATTCGGCATGATGCCGAAAGATGCCATTTCTGCACCGAGGTTCCGGACTTACCACTCTGAAGATTCATTTAACCCGGCTTCTGACC
This sequence comes from uncultured Bacteroidota bacterium, assembly GCA_963843415.1. Taxonomy (GTDB): domain Bacteria; phylum Bacteroidota; class Bacteroidia; order Bacteroidales; family VadinHA17; genus LD21. Next base: position 1,104,609 of record CAWJKD010000002.1, on the reverse strand, counting down.
CGGCAAGCAGGATCTATAAGATAGGAGCACTCGAAATAAATCAGACAGAGCAGCCGGTGATTGAGGAGCTGACAAAACGGGGGCATAAAATGAGCATAACAAAAAGGTTGATAGCAAACCCTGTTATGGTATACATCGATCAGGCGACTGGTATTTCTTATGGTGCAAGTCAACCTACCTCATCGGGAGGAAAATATTGTGGTGCTTTAAATCTCTCAAAGTAAATAGAGCCCTGAATCTGGGATCTTTAAATTCAATCTAAAGGAAATCCGGCAACTCAACTATTAAAAAAAGTTAATAGTGCTTAATATCAACTGGTGTAATATCAGAAGATATATAGAATCTTTTACCTTTGGTTCTGACACAATTGCACACTAAAACTAATTCATTTATCCACAACTTATTTTAAATAAAGGAGGTAATCTATGAAACTTAAAAATCTCAGCCTTTTGATGTGCTTTCTTGCCGCATTTATTGGCTATTCGAATGTCAGCGCCCAACCTTATACTCTGACAAAAGAGTTGATGATACAGTATACACCTCAATGGAAGGGAGAACGCTTTCCTGATGGCAGACCAAAGGTTCCGGATGATATTGTTACAAGAATGAAATATGTTTCAATTACAGAAGCATGGGGATCACTCCGGGGAATGAGTGATACTGAAGCAGCAGCATCTGCAGGGGCCCGTGCTAACACTTACACAAACCAGTATTATGGTGGATTTAAAAGATTGTATGATGATGTAACCATCTGTGGCAGAGCAGCAACTATTCAATTTATGCCCTACAGACCCGATGTTAACAGTGCTGTTGCAGCACAAGGTAAAAAAGACGGGAAAACAGGTGGACAGATTACATGGTTAATTGACTATCTGCAGAAAGGTGATGTATATGTAGCAAATGTTTGTGAAGGTTTCCTCGATGCTTCCCATGTTGGCGATAATCTGGGTACGACAATATGGACAAGATCGGGAAATGGCGCTATTATTCGTGGTACGGTCCGTGATACTGAGGGGAATATGAAACTTGAAGGGATGAACTTTTTTGTAAGAGATTTCCGTCCTGAAAGTAATAGTTCCAACATGGTAATTGGTGTAAATGGTCCTATCCAGATGGGTTATGTGACTGTTATGCCTGGAGATATTGTACTTGCCAAATTTGAAGGAGTTGTAATTATACCTCCGCATTTAGCCGAAGAAGTCGTTGTGGCATCTGAAAAATCACGTCTGCGGGACACATGGGCTCATGCACAGGTTGTGGCAGGCCGTATTACAGCTTCACAGGCTGATGGAGGATATACCGAAGGGATGAATAAGGAATTTAACGAGTGGCTCAGGACCAACGCCGATAGTATGGGAAAATTCTTCGACGATCCTAAGGAAGCACCATCACCGGAATTTATAAAGGCTTATCTGAAGGAGCGCGAACTGAATCCGCCCAGACCGAGGTAGAGGGAAAAGATTTAAATGCTCGTCAGACGGGCAAAACGGCGGTTTGATTCAGGAAAATCCACTCCGGATGCTATTGTTACAATAATACCCATTACAGCAGCCAGGAATAGTGATTCAACATTGAATTGAAAAGCAAGTGGTTTAGTGCCGGGTATGGTCGTAAACAAAGCACCTGCAAGGACATTGACTATTGCAATCCACTGGTATATCCTCATTCCAGCCCAGTAAGGCGTCTGTGCTTCACCACGAAATGACTCCTCAACAAACCGCCCCAATCCGTTTAAGATAAGGTAGATCCCAATAATGAAAGCAGATGACATTTCGATGCTGTAAAGCCTTATCAGGATCAAACCTGAAACTAAATTACAACCAATTGAATAGAGCTGGGTGGGATGGAGGGCAACACCTTTTAATCCGGAAATTTTATTCACTCTTGAAAGCGGATGAATAAAACGGATCCCTATATTTTCTTTTGAAGGCTTCCCATGGCAACAACCCTGTACAAGACACCGGAGTCGTCCGATAGATTGAATCCAGGGTCCGGCCATTGCAAAAGATCCAAGTATCATAAAAAAATTGATTGAAAAAATAAAATGAGCTAATATGCCGGCAATTAATAATCCGGCCACACCTCCATAATAACCGTAAGGTCTCAGTAATTTTGATGATCCTTCAACTATCTGAGCCCACAGGCCTGAACCAAGGATGATAAACAAGATGATGACAAAACCCGCAAAAGCATACTGGTGACCCAGGAAAAAGCCGGCAATTAATGTTCCTGCAAATCCGGCCGCACCACCGTAAAAGCCGTAGTTGATAATTCTGACAGGTCCTGATCTCCATTCCTGCCAGCTGTTGGCAAGCCGTTCTGATAATAACCGGATATGGTTCCAGACATTGATTCTATAATTCATCAACAGGTAAATGCTGAAGCCTGCTATCACGTTTAGCAAAGATTGATTACCCGTAGTTAAGCTGCTTATCGAGATCAGACTTGCAAGGAGATACAATAACCACTTGTTCAAAGGATTCCTCAGAGGAAAGTATTTTGCTGCAACGAACGCCCAGATCACATTAAATGAGGGTAGGGCGGAGGTCCCTCCATCGATAGCGCGATGAAAAACAATTAGTTGTCCCGGAAATGATTGAGGAACGAAATCCCTTTGTTCTACAATGAAGGGAAAAGCAAAATATATTATTCCAGCACTAACTGTTGCAAACCAGGTGTCTGTAATAAATAACCTTAATTTATCTTTTGATTTAATAACAACCGGAACCAATACAATAAGAAGAAAATTAACTACATAGAAGATTTCAGAGAATTCCCATACCGGCCAGCTGTTCTCAAAAGCGAAGTTAGTGTGTATGGCATCCTTTGGAACTCCGAGATAAATAAATGTTTCATAGACAAGCAACCAGGGCAAAAACACAAGAATAATTGAAGATAATCTTTCAGTAATTACTGGTGCCTCAGATGCTGATGGAGGAGGTGATAAGAACGTTTTATAATCCTGAATCCCAAAAATTGACTTCGTTCTTTCATTTTCAAATCCTATAACATATGCAATTATCATCAGTGCAAGCAAAGGACATACAAGCCAGAATCCGGATGAAGATCGTACAATCACAGAAAACCCAAAACTAATCAATACGGCTCCCGAATAAATAGGATGTCTTGTAAGAGCATAAATACCATTTTTAACAAACCTTTTTGGCGGGAAGGCGTTCATTGGTAAACCCTTGCCAAAAATCACCAGTTGCAGCATGCCGCATATCAGGAGTATCAGACCTGCAACTAAAAGAATAAATCCGGAAAACAAATTTCCCGGCACAGGTAACCTTACAATGTCAGCAGTATATTTCGCCCAGAAAACAAGAATTAAAGGGATTACTATGACAAACAATAATCCATAGAGAACTTTAAGGATGATTACTTTTATTCTTTCCATGTTACAGTTTCAAATAAAGACCAGTCGGTAGCAAGAATATCCGAGTTTTTAGTCAGGATTGCTTTAGCGGTATATTTTGATTCTTTTGCATTTAATATCCGACCATTAAAAATAGTTTTCATCCATGGGGTTTTCGCAAATAAATTTGAAATTTTCCCATTCCTTAGCAGCTGTATATCTGAAAATTCTAACATGTAAGCTCCTGCGCTGAAAATTATGTTGTTGTCATGAAATAAGGCATCAGTGAATTCAATACCATTTAGAAAAATCTTGTTGACAGAGTTCTTTCCCTTCCAGTTGATCCATATAACTGTATATTTTTCTGACAGAAATCGTCCCCATCTCAGCTCCTCTATTGGTGGATTCCAGGTTTTTATTGGAAGATAAAGCGTTTCAGCATACCCATAACCTTTAAAATCTTTACCGTTGAAACGAACCTTTGTTAATGCCTTGGGGTGGTGACAGTTCCAGATTAGTTCACTTACTCCATCAATGCATCGAAGTGAATTTATTATCGAACAGTCTTTTCTTTCCCAGCTTCCGCTAATATCTAATGCTTCGTTAAAGAGATTCATTGAACCATCAATAAGAGGGATTCTATTCTTTTTTAAAGAGGATTTTTCGATAATGTTACCTTCTGCATCAGAAAATATCAAGGCAGAATAGAAGATTTTTATAAAGAAAAAATTCAATCTGACAACATAGATAATAAAGCAGTTGCGGGAAGTATCAATACAATCCAGGTACAGTTTCTCAATTAATATATTTCCCCGTTTAATAATCTCCATTTGTTAATAAACCTTATTGAAAACCTAAAGAATCTAAGTAAAATATTCTGATTGTTCAACTTATGGAATTTTATCATGTTGGTTTCAGATATGTTCTCATACGGATTCCAAAAACTATCATCGAAAGTATGAGAAACAGAGATCCGTACAATACACTGTAAACTATTTGTGAATTTATTGAAAAATCCGTAAAAGCTGAAATAACACTGACCTGTGACGGGTTAAAGCCCGGCAATAACTGTATTATTGATTTGTTTGGTGCGCCTGCGTAAAATATCGGATTTTGCAGCCAGCCAATATCCAGGTTAGCAAGGAGAACGATAAAGAGTATTCCTTCCAGCTCCCTCTTTAAAAGCGAACCTATTAATAATCCGTATGAGCCATAAATAAAACCGCAGAGGATATATCCTAAAATAACACCCCATACATTAACTGGTTTGATCAGGAGCAATCCCATTACCGCTACATAAACACCAATAACTATAACTATACTTAAGACCAGAATGAATTTAGCCAGAGATAATTCTATTGTCTTATAGCCGCATAATATTTGTCGTTTTTTTGCCTGCGTATTTCTCTGCATTATATTAAGGGCTAAAAAAGATGCAATAAATCCGGTCGCTGCAAGTCCGATATAGATCAGGCCTAATTCTCTTGGTTTAACAAGAATTACAGGTTCATCGGGTGCTGAAGCGATTTTAATCAGCATTTGAATATCACTTGTTGTATATATAGCTATTATATAGAAAATTGCAGGAATTATAATCAGAAGAAGAAAAGTGATTCTGTTTCTGAAGTTTTCTTTAAAGATTAAAGACAAAGCCAGTGTGATCTTATCTATTCGCATACCAATAATCCATTATCCAGTTTCCATATATTGTCCATTCCCTCTTTGTCATAGATTAAATGCGAAACAACTAGAATGGTTTTGTCCTGTTCTTTCAGTTTTGCTGCAAAATCCCAGAATTGTGAATAGGTATCCCAATCAAGGGCAGCATATGGTTCATCCATCAGAACCAGATCAGGATCGTGAAGCAGTGAAATAATAAGATTAAGTTTTTGCCTCGTACCCTCACTTAATTTTGAACAGGTTTTCTTTTCATTGCCATTGAAATTAAAAACTTCATAAAGCCTGCTCCGGTATTCTTTATAGTCCTCTTGATTTGCTTTTTTGTGCAATCCATATGCGTAAGAAAAGAGTTTAATATTTTCCTCCACTGTCAGATTTGAAAACAGGTATGGTTCCTGGGGACAGAAACCCACGTTACAGGAGATTCTAATGCTTCCCTTGTCGGCTTTACAGAATCCGGCGAGTATATTCAGGATTGTTGTTTTCCCGCTTCCATTTTCTCCTGTGATACCGTACAATCTTCCACGGAAAAGCTCAAGGCTTAAACCCTTCAGTACTGAATTTCTGCCAAAAGATTTATGAATATTTTCAGCCTTAAGGACAGGATCGTCTTGTTTTATATTACCGGGATCTTTATTCAACTTAAAACCAGGAATAGATTGTTCTTTTTTAGTTCTTGAATTTCTGCGGAGGACAGGCTATAAGTATTGATGAAACTAATTCGGTTTAAACTAGTCTTTTAAGCAACGAACCGAAAAACCAAATCTCTTACTGTAATCAGCCCTGAAAAGCTCAGAAGAAGAGCTCAGTTGTCTCGACCATGCTGTTGAAGGCCGTGAAGGAGTCGTCGACCACCAGCGGCTGTAATCCAAACCTGAGCATCCGCCTGGTTCTGTGAACCCGGTAATTGTATCTCGTATTCCGCAGGAAATAGCAAAGAAGAGGCTATTATCAGGGCTATAATTATCCCTCGACAATTTACTGCCAGCATTAATACCAAGAAATGTTATTAATGAAGTCCATTCTGCGTCTGAGGGCACGTGCCATCCGGCAGGACAGAGCTTCCCGGTGTTCACCGCATGCCAGTTGTAAAGTGCTCCCATATATTGCTTGTTCCCTTCATCATTACCAAACCAGCAATAGCCGGGCGTTGAGAGGTTGTTCCATTCTGTCTGATCTGATACTAAAGATATAGATTTCCCGTCATTGAGTGTTGCTGTTTCCAGGTTTTCTGTTAACCACACCTGAGTCCCGATATTTACAATCCCATAATCGTTCCCTTCTATATCGTTAACTTTAGGTAATGTTGTGAATGTAACATCCTGTTCGCTGTAAACAGTGTCAGCCGGATTGGCAGCATATGCCCGTACATAATAATGAGTACTGGCCGTCAATACTGATAGTATAGAGGTGTAGGTGCCAATATTTGCAGTTTCCATTGTGTACGTCGCAGATTCAATAGTTGGATTTGGGTTAGTGCTCCAGCAAACACCAGCTACCATATAACCTCCTCCGTCGTTTGTCACATTTCCTTTTATTACTACTGTTTCTGAGGCTACGGCACAAATTTCCAGAGTTGAGATAGAGGGAGCTGTAATCTGATTTGTGGAAAACTGTATATCGTCACCATAGGCTGTTCCTACCGAGTTTGTTGCATATGCTCTTACATGATAGATTTTTCCATATAGTAAACCGGTGATGTAACTCGTAAATGCACCGACACCTTTCCCGTCATTTGTTCTGGTGGATAAAGTTGCCTTTGGATCCGTTGTCTCACTCCAGCAAACACCTTTTGCTGTTACCTGTGCACCACCATCATTAGTAACATTACCTCCAGCAGTGGCAGTTTCCAATGAAATTTCAGTTACCTCCTTAGTAGTTACAGTGGGCAATACCTCTCTTTTACAGGAAGAAAAGAAAAGTACTGATGGTAGACAGATTGGAATTATCAGACATGATTTCCTGAGTATAGCTTTCATAGCGACAAGATTAATTTTTTGCCAAAAAACAATTGTACAGGTCAGGTCACCAGAGAAATGTCTTTACATGAAAAGACATATATTAAACAAAGTTAAGCAAAAGGGACAATGCAAGTCAAATTTATTTTGACCAACGTGATAACAGTTTTTCCACGACAAGGACAGTCTTAAGGAAGATTTTTTCAGGTCTTGTTTTTTTTGTACATTGTACTGTAAAATCAGTCAAAATGAAAAAAAGGATAATTTTCACTGTTATTCTGTTAATGTCCATTTTTGGGGGTTGCAAAAATGAACGGATAATCCCCCGGGCTTATTTTATCAATGCAGAATCCGGAGATGATGCTAATGCAGGAACTTCACCCGATAAAGCATGGAAAACACTGACCATGATAAATAAAATACATCTAAAAGCAGGTGTAAGAGTATTGTTAAAAGGTGGTCAGATATATTATCGGTACTATTAGAATTAAAGATGCTACCGGAACAACTGAATCTCCGATTATTTTCAGTTCCTACGGAATTGGTCGGGCAATAATTGAATCTGGTGATTCTGTAGCATTTTTCGCAACAACCTGCGAAAATCTGATTTTTAAAAATATAAATACAAAAGGATCAGGAAGATTAAATGGCAACAAAGCAAACGGCATAGATTATTTCAAAGTAAGGTATGGCACCATTGACAGTGTCGAAACCTCAGGATATCTGCGGAGTGGTATTCAAATATCCGGAGGAACAGATATACGTATTACAAATGTGCGTGCTAAAGAAAATGGATCCTGCGGCATCAGTGTGAGTTCTCTTAACAGGAGAGAATATGACCCTGATAGTTCCGGAATAATAAAATCCCGGAATATTTATATAGGACATTGCATAGCAGAAAATAACCCGGGTTGCCCGGCTATTAATAATAACCATAGCGGAAATGGTATTTTGGTGGGAGGTTTGGTTAACGGACTTATCGAATACTGTGAGGCTATGAACAATGGATGGGATATGCCCCGCGAAGGTAATGGACCAGTTGGGATCTGGGGGTATATGTGCGACAGTCTGATAATACAGCGCTGTTACTCGCATCATAACAAGACCTCACTCAACGGAAAAGACGGAGGTGGTTTTGATTTTGACGGAGGTATCACAAATTCCATTTTACAATATAACCTGTCTGCCTTTAATGAGGGTGCCGGTTATGGAATTTTCCAGTACAAAGGTGCTTCAGAATGGCAAAATAATGTTGTGCGCTACAATATCAGCTATAATGATGGGAGTAAAAACAGCCAGGCAGGTATTTTTATGTGGTGCGATCCGGAGGCGATTCCCATGAATAACTTCCATGCTTATAATAATACAATTATAACGAATCAGGGATTGGGGCTGAATTTTGAACCAGGTGAGTACAGGAATTTTGTTTTTGAAAATAATATCTTCCTTGTCACAACAGCTACCCAAAAGTTCATTGACGGGAAATTTACCCTGGCATCATTCAAGCGAAATTTATACTGGTCGGAGGGTAATGCAAAGAAAGATTCACCACAACCTGCACCTCAATCAGATAAAGAGGGAATTATTGCTGATCCTCGACTTGTACTGCCTCTGTTGGAATATGTACTAAATTACAATATTGATGATTTCCAATCCTTTCCGTTTTTCAGACTGGCGAAGGGCTCAGTCTGCTCAGAAAAAGGTAATTTAATACTGTCTAATGGTGGAAAAGACTTTTGGGGCAAAACAGTAGCCACTGATTCAAAACCTAATATTGGAGCGGACGGAGAGATGATGGAGTGATTCATTTTATTCAACAGACAAACCATTCGACATTATCTCTAAGCTTGCCACCTTCAGATTGGATGATGAGGCTTTTAATATAATTTTACCACCTTCACTTTTCGATTTAATTATCACCAGACAGCGTCCTCGCCATGCATTCCGTTCGGCAGCTATATAACTTTCAGTGCTTACAGGATTAGCATTCCCGATCCCAATAATTTCTCCCGGACCTTCAACATCAAATTGCAGATTGTTATCAGCTTTAGGATTTATAATTCCTTCTTTATCAAGAAGTTCTACAGTAATATAACTTAAATCCTGATTATCAGCACTTATTACAATTCTGTCAGCTGTCATCCTGATCTGTGATGGTTCACCTGCTGTACGTAGATATGCACTATTCACCATTTTACTTCCAGTATAACCTATAACCTTAAGTTCTCCTTCCTGGTACGGCAAGATCCAGTTTGCCATAAATTCGGTTGATCTACCGGTCTTTTTCTTCCCAAAAGATATGTTGTTAAGAAACAATTCAGTCTCCTCGCATGAAGAATAGACGTTTACTTCTATCGGCTTGTTTTCATAACCCTTCCAGTTCCAGTCAGCCACAGCATCGAACCAGTGCCATTTACTCCATGACTCACGTTTTGGATTAGGCTCGAAGGAAGGTTCAGGAGGGGATACAAAAACTGAAAGTTGATCTGATTTCCACAGTGCATCACGATAATAGGACTGAGGGCGTTTCCATCCGCAAATATCAATATCGCCACAAAAGGCAAGATTCCAGGGGAAAAAATTCTTTTCCTGGGGATAACCACGCCATCCAATACTGGCTTCACCTATATAGTCCCAGGCCGTCCAGACAAAATCTCCAATTACATATTGATTATCAGTCACATCCATCCATGCTTCAAATGCTTCCAGAGGATAAGATTCCAATCCCACCATGATGCGTTCAGGCACCCGTTTATGATCATCCCTGTAGATTGCTTTTTTATTATGGTCGCCACCCGATGCATAATTATAACCCGCAATATCTAACGTGGCAAAATATGGATCTTTATCAGGCTTAAGGTCATTAACTGCCGATGTGATTGGGCGTGTCGGATCTAGTGAACGTATATAATCTCCTAACATCTTAGCTTCTTCGACAACCTCAGGTTTCTGTCTGTTTGGTATTTCATTACCAATACTCCACATGATCACAGATGGATGATTTTGATCGCGAAGCACCATACTTTCAATATCACGCTTCCACCAATCATTGAAATACAGATGATAATCGTATGGATTCTTTTGTTCTTTCCACATATCAAAAGCCTCGTCAATTACAAGCATTCCAAGACGGTCACAAGCGTCAAGGAAAGAAGGTGCAGGAGGATTGTGAGAACATCGCAAGGCATTAAATCCACTTGCTTTTAGTATTTCCACACGCCGTTCCTCTGAACGGTCAAACGATTTTGCACCAAGTGGTCCGTTATCATGGTGATAGCAGCCTCCTTTTAATTTCATTGGCACACCATTTAAAAGGAATCCATTTAAAGTATCAAACTGAATTGTCCGGATACCGAATTTTGTTTCAACAATGTCAACCGAATTATCAGCGACAAAGACTTCACTCTTTGCTATATAGAGAACAGGAGAATCCGTTGACCAAAGCTCCGGGGATTTAACTGATATATTCTGAACAAATTCTGAAACACCTCCTTTTTCAATTGTTTGTTCTGATATAGAGCTAACCAATTCCACCTTATCTGCATTTAGTATCTCCGTGACTATTTTAACTTTTAATGTTTTAGCTGATTGATTATTAACTTTCGTTTTGATATTCACTCTGGCGGAATCCTCACTTACATCAGGAGTAGTGATACTGGTTCCGAATTGTGCTACATGAACAGGTTCAGAAGTTTTCAACCAGACGTGCCTGTAAATACCTGAACCTGAATACCAGCGGCTGTTTGACCCTTCATTCCTCACTTTAACAGCCAGAACATTTGGTCTGCCATACTTCACATATTCGGTAATATCGAACCAAAAAGTTGTATATCCATATGGATGGCTTCCGAGAGATACTCCATTGATCCAGATTTCCGGATTCATGTAGACACCATCAAACTGAATGGAAATCCTTTTTGCTCTCTGTTCTTCAGGGAGAAGGAATGTTTTACGATACCACCCTGTACCTCCTGTAGTAAAGCCTCCACTTACCTGACTGACAGCATCAGCGTTAAATGGTGAATCGGTACCCGGGAGATCTTCTATACTCCAGTCGTGAGGCAGATCAATTCTCCTCCAGTCGGTATCATCAAACTTAATGTCTTCAACACCTGAAGTATCACCCCTGTAGAACCGCCATCCTGCGTCAAACAGAATCTCTGATCGCCCTTTCTTTGCAAGAGTTAATTCCTGGATGTTTTCATTCATATCTGATCTGCATCCATGAAAATTAACACCGCAAATAACAGTGAAAACCAGTGCAGAACTAATTACCCTTTTCATCATAATATATTTTTGATTTTTATGCTTAAAACCTGCCTGCCTTCATGCAGGCAATCCATAATATCAACCTATAGACTTTTCAGTTCAGAATTTGCCCATAAGTTGCTTACAGACAATTCAACTGCTTTCTGAAGATCTCCTCTGGCCTCGTTGGTTTTGCCAAGACCTTTGTAACCCAGTCCCCTCAAGGTATAAGCTTGTGATTTCCTTGTGTTTTCGGCTTCACGTTCTCCAAATATTGCAAAGAAATCAGTACTGTTATCAGGACTTTGATTGATCTGATTCTCTCCATTAGAGATCAAAGTATTAAAGATCTCCGTTGCCTTGGCTTTATCGCCTAATTTCTGGAAGCTGAGCCCCTGGTAATAGCTCATAAATCCTGATCCTCTGTTTGTCTGGCCTGCAGCTTTGGAATAGAAAGATTTTGCTGAAGTTTTGTTCCTAAGTGCATCATATGCGAGACCTATATAATAGTTAACCTGTATATCCCGGTTGCCAGATCTGGCACTACCGGCCTCTTCGTCGGGTATCTGAGCCAACAGGAAATGATCAAGTGCTTTCTTGTAGTTCTTCTCTGATAAATATTTCATCCCCAATGATAACTGGGCATCAATTATCACTTCTCTGACACGCGAATTTCCTTCACGGTAACTGAATCTCTTGCCTTCCAGGTATTCGACTGATTTATCCGGTTTACCTGCCAGGGTCAGAACACTTATCTGACGGACAAAGGCATCATCACGTTTTCTGACAATTTCGTTATTCCCGTCAAATAGTTTTAATCTGACATCAACCGGGGAATTTGTAGCCTCATATAAAATGTCTAACTCATCATAATAAACAGCATCCGTTTTATTCAATGCTATTGCTTTTTCGTAAGAAGCAATAGCCTTTTTTGAATCGTTATTATAGCGACCATAGCTCCACCCCAGGTTCCTGAATGCAATTGCAAGTGTCGGTTCATATTTTACTGCATCCTCCCAACTTGATATAGCTTTTGCAGGTTGCTTATCGTACAGGATGTTTCCTATGTAATAGTAAGCCTTGCCATCATTAGGATTATACTGTAAGGCCTTTTCAAGTATTTTGATAGTTTCCAAACGGAATGGAAAACAATAATCTTCAGATTGTTCATTGGCTGCTTTGAAAAATTTGGATGCTTGTTCCTTGTTTCCTTTTATATCCTGGATATAACCCAGATAGTAAGAAATCTCAGGATCTTTCCCGGTGAACCGATTAAGCACATCTTCGGCATCATTCACCATTCCATCGTTAAGATACCCTACTGCCAGTTCCAGATAATTCTGATCAAAATCCCTCATATTCTTAGTTAAGGCAGCCAGATCTTTTTCAGCTTTTTGAACATTACCGGACTCTTTTGAAATCAGATAAACCTCATTCCCTATTCTGAAATCAAGCGGGTCAGTCTCAGGAATTCTACCAAGCGTCAACATTGCGCCTTTGTAATCACCAAGCTTTCTCTGGATAGTCGACTTAAGAGCAATAGCCCGTGTGTTTACTGAATTAGTTGATAATGATTTATCTATCTGATAAAGAGCCCTGGTAAAGTCTCCTTTAATGCAGGATATCTGTGAAAGTTCAAAATAAGCCGCAGCATGGTATCCATAATCCCAGGTTGCCCTGTAAAGAGTATCAATTGCTTCATCATAAAGGCCTAATGCTTTCAGAGTCAATCCCTGTTGATAAAGAGCCTCACAGGTCGAAGGCCTTGTATAATCTTTAGTTATTCTTTTTATTGCTCTTGCAAAATACTTTCTTGCCGATGTATAGTCCCCGTTTTTAAGATAACGGTTGCCTACAGCTGTATTGGTTCTGATATCGTCAGGGTCGCGTTTAAGTGCTTCCTTATAGTAATCCATTGGATTATATCTTGGATTATAGAACAATTCTATCCTGTTTCCTGTTAAAAATAATTCCTCTACTGTTGCAATATTTTCCGGTAAAAGAGGACTCTTGACTGTTTCCGGAAGATTTTCTGCACGCTTGAGTTCAACAGGCTGGTAAGAAACCATCACTTCATTGGTTTCTGCATTAACCATTTCTGTGTAGAGATCAGTGTATTTAAATGTACCGTCTAGTTTAACTAATTCTGTGAAAGCTTTTTCCGGAGAGATTAATACCTCCTTCTGAAGCACAATTTTTGAACCATTTTTCAGAGTGATCCTGGCTTTGTTGACTTTCTGTGTCGAGTAATAACCAAGAAATACATTGTTACCTTCCCTTTGCTCAAGGTTGACAGCACCATTAAGGTTTGCATTTCGAAAACCCTGGATATCTTTAATAGGATACCAGTATTGTTTCCAGGTCTTTACTTCTCCTGGTCTTATCCAGCTGTAGTCAGGCTGATTATCCGAAAAGGAACCTACCATAATTTCAACATATGGTCCGGTACCGTCAGTTAACCTTGCTTCAGTTGCCTGGCCTCGTATTCCTGATCCCCATTCCCAGAGCTTGGCTCCCTTAACAATATTATGATCACCAATATGAACAGTACCACTGTTTTTTCCATGGTCATATCCTCCCATGAAATCTTCTTTCAGGTCGTATGCAAAAAATGAGGAGCTGCTTTCGACATTCTTCCACCAGCTTATATCAACTCCTTTTGTAAAATCCTGGCCAGCATAAATCTCAGTGGAGAACGGCCAGCGGGTAAAGCTATTCTTCGCATGGTATGTTGCAAACTGAACACTAGGTGGAAAGAATACCTGGTAATCTTTATTTGTGTGGGTCGCAACATTGGCCCAAAACAAGAATGTATTGGTGAACTGTGTCGGATTAGTTATTTTCACTTCCGCTTCAAAATATGACTTCCCCGGAGTGACAGTTATGCCAATGGTCCACCTCATTCTGTGGCGGGGTTCTGTTTCTCCGATATAAATTGTTTTACTTCCATTTTCATTTTCTGCAAGTGAATAATCAACCGGAAGAATGGTGGAGGCTCTGTGATGATGCAAGACACACCATTCAATACCTCCTGACACCCAGGCTCCTGTCATTCCCAGATTACCTGGCTTAACTACATCATTCTTATAGATAAAATTATAATTGTTGGTTTTATCGGTAGCATAATAGAGTTTCCCGCCTATTTCAGGAGTAACACATAATTTGATATATTCATTTTCAAGGATAACAGCTTTCCATGGCTGATCAACTTTCTTATCTGATATAACATCATTCTTAGCCAGAGGATAAATATATTGGGAAGCTCCCTGATAAGATCCATTTGTAAAGAACATCGGGGCCTTTTCAGGGGGTTCAACCTTATAAGTAGGAATAATCCATTGTTGTTCTGAAATTTTTACCTGGGAAAACAGATTTCCTCCGGCAAACAAGATTAGAAGAAGCGAAAGTTTGATAATCTTAGATTTTCTAACATTAACTAAATAAATCTTTGCTTTCATTTTTATCTGTTTATTAATTATACAATTCTGATATTTGGAATGAGTCATACTTCATCACGATTCCATGAACCGCCTGCAAGAAAGCCACCATCAACAACAAAATTCTGACCTGTAATGTAAGAAGATGCATTTGATGATAACAAAATAGCGACACCCACGAGTTCATCCGTATTCCCAAGCCGGCGTGCAGGTATACGATTACGAATCCATCTTTCTTTCTTTTTATCAACCAGTAAAGGTTCAATCAATGGAGTGCTGATAAAACCAGGTACAATGCAATTGACCTGGATATTATCAGCAGCCCATTCGACTGCCATAACCTTTGTCAGCTGGCCAACGCCCCCTTTTGTCATTCCATAGACAGAGACCATATCTAATCCATAGAAAATGTTTAATGATCCGATGTGAATTATTTTTCCGCCACCCTGGGATTTCATTACTGGATGAATTGCCTGACTTAGAAAATACAGACTTTTGAGATTAATTGACACAATATCATCAAAATCTTCCAGAGTAACCTCACGTATAGGTTTTCTGCGATTAATTGATGCGCAGTTGACTAAAATATCCAGTTTCCCAAAGGCCTTGTATGCATCCTCGATCAGTTTTCTGCAATTTACAATCTCCTGTAAGTCAGTTTTAAATGGTATTGCTTTTCCCTGATTCCGATCTATAATTTTGCATGTTTCTCTGATCCGATCCGGATCCCGGCCATGTACAGCTACAATTGCTCCAGCTTCAGCAAATGAGACTGCAATTTCCCGTCCTATACCGCTCGATGAACCAGTAACAAGTGCAGTTTTTCCTTCCAGTGAAAAAAATCTCTGCAGAATATCGGGCTTATTATCAATTTTTTTATTTTCCATGAAATTCACTTTTCAAAATTAAACAATTCAAATATCGGTTATTTTATGATATTCTGAGTGCTTAAAAGAAGATAAAAAAGCTTCCACAGTATTGCTGACTTCTTTTACGAGGCGGGATGAAAAGGTCTGATATTCCATGACAAATAATACAGCCTTTATGATGCGGATCTATTTTTTAATTATTTTTTTTCTTAATGGAATTTCATTACATTTAGGTAAAATAGAGAATTAATCCATTAAAAAAAACAGATATGAAAAAAGTTGCTTTATTAGTTGTGATTATGCAGTTTATGCTTAATCATCTCTGCTGGGGACAAACACCAGAATATCCCCCTGATTCAAAACCGGCATCCACAAATGTTTCCGGATTGGAATACCCCCGTATAGACTCACAGTCAAGGGCAATTTTTAAAGTTGATGCACCAAATGCGCAGAAGGTTCAGCTTAGCTTGTCAGGAATGTACGATATGGTCAAAGGAGAGGACGGATTATGGACTGTTACAACAAAACCCCTGGTCCCTGGATTTCATTACTATTCATTGGTAATAGATGGATTCTCAGTTGCAGATCCAGCCAGCGAATCGTTTTTTGGATATGCAAAAATGCAAAGCGGGATTGAAGTACCGGAAGAAGGTGTTGACTACTATTCCGTAAAGAATGTCCCGCATGGAGAAATAAGAGCATGTTATTATTTTTCAAAGACGACTAATACCTTCAGACGCTGTTTTGTATATGTGCCCCCTGATTATAACAATATGTTAACCCAACGATATCCTGTATTATACCTTCAGCATTGTATGGGAGAGGATGAAAGGGCCTGGCCTACCCAGGGTAAAATGAATTTCATTATGGATAATATGATCGCTGAAGGTAAGATAAAACCTATGATAGTGGTAATGGATAACGGAAATATAGCTGCGATGCTCAGGTTACGGAGACCATCGGCTCCTGTATCTGCTGATGCCCAGAAAGAATATATGGATGCCAGAATGAAGTTTGGCTCTGGATTTTATCCGATCCTTCTCAATGATTTAATACCTTTTATAGATCTTACTTTCAGAACACTCTCTGATCGTGAAAGCCGTGCAATGGCAGGTACATCATGGGGAGGGCTACAGACTCTGAATGCGACGCTATCCAATCTTGATAAATTTGCATACATAGGAGGATTTAGTCCCGATATTCCTGACCCTGCAATGAATAAAATATACGACAATGTAGCTGACTTTAACAAGAAGGTTAAAGTTTTGTTCCTGAGCTCAGGAAGTGCGGAAGGGGCAAGAAATACGAGTATTGTAAACCTGCATGAATCTCTTGAAAAAGCCGGAGCCAGACATGTTTATTATGAATCACCGGGAACAGAACTGAATGGCTGACATTCAGAAGATCGCTCTATCAGTTTGCACCACTTTTATTTAAATAGCAGAAAACTAATTCATAATCCATTTCAGTCCTTCATATTAGCAGCAATATGAAAATTGAGAATGTTTTTTATGTGAGGAACAGGGTTTTAAGAGTACAAATTTTGGAGAAATTTATATTGAAAGGATAAAATAAGAAAAAAAATTGTTTCAGAATAAATTAAATTTGATTAACTTTTGGTTAAAAAATTTGAAACTATGAAATTAAAATTAAGAATTACTTTCTTTTTGAGTTTGTTAGCTTTAATAGCAATCTCATTTATACCTGGTAATAAAGAAGGTACCAATTCAACACAGGATAAAACCAGGGTTCAGCAATCCGGGCAGGACAGACCTTCTGGCCCAGGGATTGAGCAATCCAGGATTTACCCGTTGGCAGAACGCATTGGACACTATGATAAAGCTAAACAACCTGAGATGAAGAGTGTCCATGCAGGCCCTGGAAGTTTAAACTATCAAACACTTTTGGGAGCAGGTACCATTAAAGATCTGGTTTTCATGCATTGTGGTCCCATTAATGCCA
Source organism: uncultured Bacteroidota bacterium (assembly GCA_963843415.1). Lineage (GTDB taxonomy): Bacteria > Bacteroidota > Bacteroidia > Bacteroidales > VadinHA17 > LD21. Next base: position 1,087,097 of record CAWJKD010000002.1, on the reverse strand, counting down.
AAAGCGGGATAGGTCATCATTTCCATAACAATGCCGATGAATTATTTCTCATCCTTGATGGAGAAGCTGAATTTACAATAAATGGCAAGACAGCTCTTATTAAAGGTCCGGCTGGTGTCCCCTCAAATCAGGGAATTCACACGCAATTTATAATCCTACAGATAAACCTGTAGCCTGGTTGAATTTTCAGGTAAAACTACCGACGATAGATAATCCATATGGTTCCGGCCCCAGAAATGCTTACAATTATTCTGCCGACCCGGGATCGGGGGCTTTTGACCTTAGAGATGGCCGGGTAGGAGTTACGCTGGATAAACAGCCGACTTTCATGAGTACTCTCACGATGACAAAAGATATTATGCGTCCGGTTGTTCATATGAACGGTGGGAAAGATACTGTTTTTTACAGAAGAGCACTTGGCTCATCTGCCTTTGCCTCGAACTGGTCCTGCTTTGACCACCTGCTGATTCCGGCAGGGGCATCGGTAGGAAGACACTTTCATGCTGGCGTTGAAGAGATATATCTGGTTACCAAGGGGAAAGGAAGGATCTATGTAAATCATGAGATGGCTGACATAGTTTGGGGAGATGCAATACCGATATATGCAGGTGAAATTCATTCAATTCAAAACAATTCAAATGAACCACTTGAGCTTATGATATATGGTGTTGCACTTGAGAAAGGAAAACTTGATGAAGTTACTGTCCCGTTGACAATGACCAAACTACAAATGTTTTTCGAGGTTGCTCCGGAAAAATGCGATGCTTTTGAACTTAACTACTCGGATACTTATATTCCTGCCCTCAGGCAACAGATAGGATATCTTGGATCGAAATTGATACGGGTATATCCTCCAAACGTTACCAAGAGTATTTCTGCAGCTACTTCTAGATTCAACTACCAGATGGAGTTAATGTTTGATACGGAGGAACACCGCCAGATGTGGACAAAGACCCAGGTACATAATGTTGCATGGGGTAAAACCGCAGCATTAGCCAAAAGTTATGAATGGCGTGGTTATGATGTTGTAGGTATGGATCAGGTAGCAGATCCAATTGGACCCAGATCGCTTACTACTGAGAAAAAATATTAATTCATCTAATCACATCAACTGAAGGATTCTAGCTTAGTCTGTTATGTTAACAAAAAAGATGCATTTATTTAATACTATTAAACTCTAAAAGAACGAAATAGAATATCATTAATAATTCAATTAAAATACTATGAAAACAAAATCAATGAAAAAAACTATTCTGCCTGCAGTATTATTGGTTTTAGCGTGCTTAATTCTTACACAGTGCACAAGCAAACCAGAATGGCAAAAAAAGAACAACGATCTCATTAGTCAGTATGCCCTGACGGTACAGAAAGTATCGGATATTCCAAATACTAAAATTATCTCAAACCTTGAACCGGCTAAAGTAACAAGCCTTGACAATATCAGCAGTGTCGTTCTTTATCCTGGTGTGGATGCAAAATTATACTGGGGACAAGGCAACCTTGCCGGAGTTCTTGAACTTGAACCAAATGCACAGATACCTGAAGAAGTTCTCTCTTCTGATCGTTTCGTATTTGTGATGGAAGGAACTGTTGATCAGCTTATTGATGGAAATTTTGTAACAATGGTATCAATGCCCCGGGAGGCGATTGATGGTACCCATGGCGGAACCCCCCGCGTTGATTTTGTTTACCTGGAAAAAGGGAGCAAGAATGCTGTAAAAGCTGGTCCGGCAGGTGCTCAACTGTTCGAAGTGTACAGCCCCGTGCGTTTAGACTATCTTCAAAAAGCAGGTATAACAAAAATTCCTTCAAAAAATGTAGATATCATTACCCAGCTTGAACCAAATATTAAACCAAGCACTGTTTATGATGTGTTCGACCTCCAATATACCGAACTGGTACCTGGTGCAAATTCAAAGGTAATAACAGGTAAGAATACCCAGATCAGTTTCCTCTCAATGGAACCCGGATCAACTTTTGAACGTCATATTCATCCTGCAGAACAATTGATGATGGTTTTGCGCGGCGGATGCAACGAAATAATCCTTGACGGGGAACAAAGCATGGAGAAAAATGACCTGCTTCTTCTTCCTGGTAATATCGTCCATGGTGCCAACATCGGTCCGCTTGGTTGTGATGCAATAGACATTTTCTGGCCTGCCCGTGCTGACTATCTTGAGAAAGCTCAGGCAAGTGAAGCATCTTTTCGTTCCTTCATTCCTGCAGATGCTAAAGTAGAATTGGTTATTGACGGTGAGAAAACCCAACCAGGACTGATCTTTACAGAAGGTCCAAAATGGCTGAATGGTAAGCTCTATTTCTCGAGCATGTATTTTGACGCAGCCTGGACTGGTGATCCTAACAGGAGTGCCACTGTGGAAATGGATCCTGATGGATCATACAGATATATAACTTCTGGCAAGATGCAGACCAATGGCCTTTATCCATATAAAAACGGTAATCTTTTAGCATGTGATATGATGGGGCATAGAATAGTTGAAATGACCACCAAAGGGCAAGTTATTAAGGTATTTCCCAATAGATTCAACGGAAAACCTGTTGATGGCCCTAACGACATTGTAGCTGATTCAAAGGGAGGCATTTATTTTACCGATCCTCAATTTACAATGGATCCTGTGAAATTCCAACCCGGCCGTGCTGTCTATTATATTTCGCCACGGTACAAACTCATCAGGGTGATAGAACCTAATGATTTTGCGATGCCCAATGGTATTTTCCTGTCACCTGATGGAAAAACCGCATTTATCAACAACTGCTATGATGACGATCCTGGTTATCCGATTAACAGTAATAAGGAAAACTTTGTATGGGCATATAATGTTAATGAAGACGGAACCCTGACCAATGGTCGTCAGTTTGCAAAATTGTTCCTGCGTGAAGATCATGCTTAACATAAAGGGAAAATCGTCAAATGCTGACGGAATGGCCATCGATAAAGAAGGTAACATTTATGTCGGTACCGCTGTCGGTCTCCAGATATTTAATGCAAAAGGAGAATTTATTGGCATTGTCAATACACCGATATTACCTGTAAGTGTTTGTTTCGGAGATGATGACATGAAGACACTTTACATAACATGTTATAATAAGGTATATAAGATCCGTACCAATAAGGAGGGTTTTATACAAAATATTAAATAATTGCTAACCCAAAAACCTGATAATTATGAACAGAGACCCAAAAACCGTAAGTGAATCGCAGATAGTCGTAACGACTTATTTGAATTTATTTTTTGGAATTTATTGACCTAAAACCAAAACAACATTGACTATGAAAAAAATTAGACTTTTAGGGGAGTTTTTTGATCATTCTGTCAAAGTAATTCTTCTTTGCGTTTTCTTCTCCGGAATACTTATTATTCTCGGAAGTCCCAAAGCGAGCGCAGACGATCCTTTCGGATCGACTGGGCTTCAACAGCGTTCTGTATCGGGAGTTATCTCTGACGAAAATGGGAATGCTAAATTCAGGATTAACATCCAGATTGAAGGTACAACAATAGGTTTAATCTCCGATAATAACGGAAGATTTTCAATTACTGTCCCTAACCAGAATGCTGTACTGATAGTTTCATTCGTCGGTTATAATACACAGAGAATTCCGGTAGGAGGACGAACTTCTTTTAATGTATCGCTGGTCCCTTCTACGGCAGCTCTTGAAGAAGTAATTGTAGTTGGATACGGTACTCAGAGGAAGGCTGACCTTACGGGGCAATCACTGCTGTACGCGATGATGAATATAAGCTCAACCTGTAACCAGAGTTGACGATATTCTTCAAGGCCGTTCAGCCGGGGTTAATGTTACGAAATGTTTCCGGTGCACCTGGTGGGACAACCACAATCCGAATTCGCGGATCAAACTCGATAACCGGTAGCAATGAACCTCTTTATGTCATTGATGGGTTTGTGGGCGGAAGTATGTCTAACATCAATCCTACTGATATTGAAAGTATCCAGATCCTGAAAGATGCCTCATCTACTGCAATTTATGGGAGCAGGGGTGCAAATGGAGTGGTTCTCATTACAACAAAGACCGGAACCATCGGGAAACCCAAAATTTCATTAACTACCCGATATTATAATAGCAACGTAATTAATAAATGGGATTTATTGAATGCCGGCGAATTTGCTCAGGTTGCTAATGAAAGAGCAGGCGTATTAGGTTATGCAGCTCCGTTTACTGCAGCACAGGTATCTGATTTTATTGCTAACGGTGGTACAGACTGGCAGGATCTGATCTTTAGAAACGCAGGCGGAGAAGAAGTCCAATTAGACTATTCTGGAGGAACCGACAATGTAACTTATTTCGTCTCCGGCAATTTTCTTGATCAGGAGGGGTGTCATTATTAATTCTGATTATAGAAGATATTCTTTACGGACAAATGTTAATGCAAAACTTTCTGATAAACTTAGGGGTTCTTTAAAGGTAAATTTTGCAAGGAGAGAAACCAATAATGTTTCAGGTGGTTTTAATACATCTGGTATTGTGGCAGAAGCTTCAGCCTGGGCTCCGACAACTCCGGCTTATGATGCGAATGGAAGGCTTACTGCTGCCGATCCCATAAGTTCAATTAAAACTAATCCGATTGAAATGGCAACGAATGATAATATAAATGAAAACAGTACATTCAGCACCAACGGGAACTTTATTTACCAGATAATAGAAGGTTTAACTTTTGATCTAGGTTTTGGTGTCAACTATAATAATTCTCAAGGTAAATCTTTTCAACAAAGTTTATTGACCAATAACCCGTCTGCCACTCGCTCTTCAGGTGAAAATCTCTTCCTGCAAAATACAAACAACCTGACATATACAAGAACTTTTAACGAGATACATAACATTTCTATTACAGCTGTAGCTGAATATCAGTGGCAAAAGTATGACTATTATAGTGCTAACGCCACTAATCTCCTGTTCCCTTTCTTGAAATATAATAATATAACTTTAGCTAAAACCTATGCTCTTTCTAATAACTGGCAGAAGTCGACTATTGGGTCATATATTGGGAGAGCGAGTTATCTCTCTGAAGAACAGATACCTTGCCACTCTTTCAGTACGAAGTGACCGATCATCAAAATTCAGGGGAAAGAACCAGACAAGTATTTTTCCATCAATAGGTCTTGGCTGGCGTATTTCAGAAGAAAATTTCCTGAAGGATAATTCAATAATTAGTAATTTAAAATTGAGAGCCAGCTGGGGACAAACAGGGAGCCAGGCTGTTAGCGTATTTGGTACAGTGACTTCTTATAATACCAGTGCTGGTGCTGCTGCGACTTCCTGGACTAATAAAACAATTACTTCCGGTATAAATATTGGCAACCCTGGAAATGAAAATTTAAGATGGGAAACAACTGCACAAACAAATGTAGGGATTGACCTGGGTATCTTAAATGACAGGTTTACATTAGAAGCCGATTATTTCCGTAAAAAAACGACCGATCTTCTTCTCAGCGAGCCTGTCCCGGGATATGTTGGTGGAGGAAATATCTATAGGAATGTGGGGGCAGTTGAAAACACTGGTTGGGAATTTAATTTAACCGGAGGTGTTATAGAAAAAGGTGATTTTTCGTGGGATATAAATCTTAATATTTCGTTCCTGGATAACAAAGTTACAGATCTTGGGAAAAATGCTTATATAGTGCAGAGTGGTGGAGCTGGTGCCGGGATGGTAAACTTTCCTGAAATGATTCTCAAACCTGGTTATTCTGTTTCCAGTTACTACGGATTCAAATCACTGGGTATCTGGCAGACATCTGAAGCCGAAGAAGCAGCTAAATACGGTCTTCAACCCGGTGACTACAAATATGAGGATCTGAATAAAGATTATGCGTTCACAGGATCGGACTTTCAAATAATAGGATCCGGGATACCTAAGAAAATGATTGGTTTTAACAATACCATTTCTTACAAAGGATTCACGCTTAATGCATTCTTCCAGTCGATGCTTGATTACGATAAATGGAATTTTGCTTATGCCCAGATAATGATCGCAGCTGCTGATGCCCGTGAATATGTTCATAAAGATATTTTAAACAGATGGTCACCTGATAATCCTACTTCAAGAGTAGCTAAATTCTCCAAAACAAACACTCCAAGGATACAGTCATCAGAATATGTTGAGAGTGGGAATTATCTCAGGCTTAAGAACATCAGCCTCCAGTATACTTTGCCAAGAACAATATTGAAGTGGGGTGATCTTACTGCCAGTATAAGTGGTCAGAATTTATGGACTCTTACCAAATATAAAGGTCTTGATCCGGAAACATATTCAGACACTGGATCCGGTGATTCGCGGGGTGGTGATGGAGGTGCATATCCAAATGCCAAAACGTTGACCTTCGGACTTACTTTGAGCTTTTAATTTTAAAAATAAATTACTATGAAAAAAATAGCTATTTTTCTATTACTAGTAATAATAGGCAGTTCGTGTGATAAATTCTATGAAGAAGATTTATCGACATTAATAACAGCGGAAAGTGGTGCGCTGAGCAACGAAGTAGGCCTTACAGCAGCATTGGCAGGATGCTATAAGCCGATGGCGCAGGTCTGGAGCCAGGGTTTAGGGAATGCTTCTACTGCAGCAATCCTGATGGGTGGTGATGATTTAACAACCCATAAGGCAAGTAATAAGGCAGACTTCCGGGAATTTGATCAGTATCTTGTTACCAATACTAATCAAAGACTTCCATTTGTATGGAAAGGAGCTTATAAAAGTATCCAGCAATCTAATAACATTATAGCTAATTATCAAACTGCGACCGGGAACCAGACAACTATCAACCAGATAGCAGGGGAAGCCTACTTTCTTCGGGCTTACAATTATTTCTGGATTACCCGCTTGTGGGGTAAGGCTCCATTAATGCTTACTACACATATTTGGGATGATGCGAATTTAACAGTTTCCTCAGCTCCCGTTGTAGATATTTATAACCAGATAATTGCGGACCTGAAAGTAGCTGAGACCCTCGTGGGAAATAGAAAACCTGCTCCGGGAAGAGTCTGCCTGGGAACTGTAAAAGCAGTTTTAGCTGAAGTATATTTGCAAATGACCGGATTTCCGGTTAATGATGCATCAAAGTATGCACTGGCAGCTGCGAAGGCAAAAGAAGTTATTGATAATCAGGCTACTTATGGATTAGGTCTTATGGATGATTTTAAAGCCCTGTGGGTAAGCGAAACTGTCAATAATGATGGCAACAAAGAGGAGGTCTTTGCTCTTAACTTCCTGGGTGCCGGTTCCGGATCAAGCGGAAATGGATGGGTCGGAATTGCTGCAAGACCTGGTGATGCTGGTGGATGGGATGATTATATGAGTGAATTGACTTTTTTCAATCAGTTTCCGGAAGGATACAGAAAAGATGTTACATTCCAGACTTCATGGACCAATAAACAAGGTGTGGTAATTCCATGGACATCATTCCAGTGTGCACGTCCGTATTATAAGAAACTTCAGGGAAATGCTCTGGATTGGAATAATGCTATTTCCATGCCTCTTGAAAGATTTGCTGAAACCTACATGGTCTACGCAGAAGCACAGATAATGGCAACAGGAAATAATTCTGATCCAGATGCTCTTGAAGCATTTAATAAGATTAAACGTCGCGGAGCGGGGCTTCCTTTAAACACACCTGATCCTGCTGTTGATGCAACTTCCTTAACACAGCGTAATATTATCGATGAAAAAGGCTGGGAATTTGCAGGAGAATTTTGCCGCTGGTTCGACTTAGTACGTCTGCAACTGGTTCAGGAAGTGGTTGATGCAAAAGATCCTGAAGAATTGCCTCCTCTGGGTACAATCAAATACTTTTTACCTTTGCCATTCGTAGAAACCAATGTTAATCCAAATTTGTTGGATTAACATGTTGAGAATTTTTATTATAAGTATTTGACTAAGTTTAATCCTCACAATAAGGGGAGACATCTCCAAAAAATTTGTCTCCCCTTTTAAATTGAAAACACACCATAAAATGAAAAACGAAGAGAATAGAACAGGGCTAAGTCGCAGAGACGCATCAAAACTGATCCTTGCAGGATCAGCAGCAGGAATCATGGGATGCAAAAGCGATGCTGAAGCTGGGCCAGCTGTAACTGCTGACCAGCAAAATACTGAAAAAACATTACTTGCCAGATTCAGGGAAAAACTCAAAGCCGGTAAACCCGTTTATGGTCCATTCATAGAAACAATAGATCCTGCTTTTATTGAAATATCAGGATATGCAGGTTTTGATTTTGTAATCATTGATATGGAGCATGGTCCGGCAAGTCTTTCCCAGGTGCAGAATCTTATCAGTGCTGCAGTTTTAACAAATGTTATTCCTATCATAAGAACATTTAATGCTTCTGATACTGCGATTCATCAACCGCTTGACCTTGGGGCACTGGGGGTCCAGATACCGCAGGTATCTAATAGTGAGGCAGTTAGAAATTGCGTTAGATCTGCACGTTTTTATCCTGATGGAGAAAGGGGTCTCTGCAGGTTTGTCAGGGCTGCCAATTACTCTTCCTTACAACGCGATGAATATTTTAAGAAAGCAAACGAAAGCCTTTTAATAATTCAGCTTGAGGGGAAAGAAGTCCTTGATGATCTGGATAATATACTCAAGGTGGAGGGGGTAGATATTTTCTTCATCGGCCCATATGACTTGTCACAATCCCTGGGAGTCCCCGGACAGGTGACACATCCAAAGGTTGTTGAGACTGTAAACAGCATCGTGAAAAGGGCTCTTGAACTGGGTGTTGTGGTAGGAAGTTTTGCTGATACTCTTGAAGCAGCTGCCAGGTGGAAAAAGACGGGGATTCAATATATCTCATATTCACATGATGTTGGAATATATACGGATGCATGTTCAAAATTAATTAAGGATCTGAACAATCAATAGCTATTAAGCTATTTTAAAATCATAATCATGATAAAAATTAGATTGTTTTTGACTATAGGTGTTGCACTTCTATCATTTCTCTCAGTAGGTGCACAGAATGAAAAAAGGCTAACCATCGGGCAGCAGCCTGTCTACAAAGTTTTTAAAACCGATGAGAAAATTACTGTTAATGGAAAAATGGATGAATCCAGCTGGAATAAAGCAGAAGTAAAATCCTTCAACTACTATTATAGGCGCGACAAGGCCCCGGATAAACAAAACACTAAGTTCAGGATGCTGTGGGATGATCAGAACATCTATCTCTTTTTTGAATGTGAAGATACTGCTCTTACATCGCGTGAAAAACAATTTGATGCTCAACCTTACCTGGATGATTGCGCTGAATTTTATTGTATCCCTTTTCCCGACAGCATTTATATGCATTTTGCATTTGAGATAAACATTGAAGAAGTACCATATGATTTTGTACAGTTCTGGAGTTTCTATAATGGCAGGAATGCTGTAATTAAATCATATAATCCGGAATATGAAATAAAAGTGTTTTATGAAGGTACAGTGAACAACGATAAGGATAAGGATAAAGGTTGGCAAATGGAATTATCCATCCCATTTACCGCATTTACTAATATTGATACTTTTTTCCCTGCTAAAGCCGGTACCAGATGGGCATTTCAGGCAGTACGTCAGGACAGGAATATCGTGTCTGAGAAAGGACGAAGCACATCTACTCTGTTCCCGATCTATGACATATTTAAAGATGTTCATCAGCCTTCACGTTTCGGATTACTTGAATTTAGCGAATAACAATAAGATAATCTTATCAATTCAATGTTCAGTTAACTACAGGATATAATAGAATTTCTTATGAATTTAACGAAGCTTTATCTCTTTTCACTGATGTTGCTGCCTTATTGTGGTACATTATCCGCTCAGAAAGGGCGGAGTGAAATAGTACTATCGGGCGATGGCTGGCGCCTTTGGAGGGATCATTCAGCATTATGGTATAATGATGATGTCTTTCTACCGCCTCTTCCGGATATATCAAAGCTGCCAGTCAATCCGCCCACTTGCGGATGGGAACATCTTGCTACAGATTATGATAAGATAGTAGCTGTCCCTGGTACAGTCGAAGAGCATTATTGGGGCGAAATTGGTGGTGCAATTCCTGATACTGCAGGTAATTATGTGGGAGTATCATGGTGGAGCAAAAATTTCACTGTCGATCCTTCCCTTAAAGGTAAAAGGATTGTACTTCACTTTGAATCTGTCAACCTTCGTGCGGAGGTTTTTATAAATAATAGGCTGGTTGGATATGATGTTATTGGTAATACACCTTTCGATGTAAACATTACTGATGACGTTGTCTTTGGAAAGGAGAATAAACTTGATGTCCGTATTACTGATCCGGTAGGGAACTTTACATGGAATGATAATATTCTTATGCGCTGGGGAAAAAATCTTGTTCCTGCAGTACATGGTTTCGGAGGGATAACCGGTCCTGTAACCCTCATTGCAACAGATGAGGTGGTGATAGAAGATATATATGTGCAGAATCAGAAAGATCCAGGGAGTGTAAAAGTATTTATCACCCTGGTTAACTATTCAGGGAAACCACAGCCGGGAAACGTTACGCTAACCCTTGATGACTACTGGAATCCGGGACAGATTGTCTGGGAAAAAGCTCAGAAGGTAAATGTACCATCAGGGAAACAAGAGGTAACCTTTACGGCAATAGTGAAAAATGCAAGACTCTGGGAACTATCGGGACATCGGAACCTGAAAAAGGCCAATCTTTATCGTGCTAATGCTGAATTTTATAGCAGTGATGATAAGATAAGCGATTCAAAATCTCAAAGGTTTGGATTTCGTTATTTCAATATTGCACAAAAAGATGGAGACCAGCGGTTTTACCTTAACGGGAAACGTGTCTTTATCATAGCAGCAATGACGAGGGGATTCTGGCCTAAGAATGGTATGTCCGCAACACCTGAGATGGCCAGGCGGGAACTTGAGGTTCTAGTTGATCTTGGATACAATATGATGCTTCTCCACCGTGCAATAGGTCAGCCACCGGTACTTGAATATTCGGATGAATATGGACTTATGACATACGAGGAGCCCGGAGGGTATATGGTCACACCCAACAAACAGGACAAAATTGATGGTCCGGACACCCAGGCTCTGGATTGGCGAAGAGAGAAGCTAAGGAGGATGATTCTTCGGGACAGGTCTTTTCCCTCTATGGTCATCTATAATTTTAAAAATGAATCAGAGATAAAACCTACAGAGGATGATAATAACAACATGAAGATGGTCCGTCAGCTTGATCCTAGCCGTATATTAACCTATAACAGTGATCGTGATCGGGAAATCCCTTACTTCGAACGAATAGAGAATGATCCTTATAAAGTTCATATGAGGCCTTTCGATGAGAAGCTCTATTTTAACTGGTTCGACCAGCACCACTGGATGTCGTACCCCGGGTATGTGGATCTGATGTACAGAAATCCACAGTTTTATCTCAGGGGGGTAGTTAATGCACCAACCACACCGGCTCTTATCGATTCACTATACCGTTTGGATAAGAAAGAGGTCATTTTCTGGGGAGAAGAGGGTAACTGGGGGACAATGGTGCGTCTTCAGAAGATTATGGATGATATTGAAAAAACAGGGGGACCAACAGGTTTCCGCGAAATGGAACATGTCGACTGGTTCAATACCTATAACAAATTTCTTGATGAGAGCGGATTCAGGGCTTCGTTCCCCGACGTAGATGCTCTTACACTAAGCATGGGACGTAATCTCCATTATTATCATGCAAGAATAATTGAGAATGTTCGACTCAGCAACATTGCTGACGCTTATAATCTTAATGGATGGGCATCGGAAATAAATCGTACCGACATTGCCGATATGTACAGGTATTCAACTGCCGATCCCTCAATAATGCAGCATTATACACAACCATTATTCGTTGCAGTGAAACTCAGGAATAAAGTGATTCCTGTCGGAAATACTCCTGTTGTCGATTTTTATCTTATAAACGAAAAAGATTTGAAAGGGGATTGTATTCTATTCGTCGAGCTGAGTGATCAATCGGGAAATGTTTTCCTGACAAAAGAAGCAAAGGTTAAAGTGAATGGGGGTGAAGAGTTCGGACAACTCCTTCTCGAAGGATTGGAACTTCCCGCAATAGATCATCCGGGATATTATAAAATAAACGCAACCATCACAAAGAATGGTATAAAGAGCGCCACCGGATATGATGATATTTTTGCTGTCGACTTTAGCAATAGCGGCGGCAAAGCCCTGAAAATATCTGTTTATGAGAAAGATGGTGTTGTAATGGATTTCCTGAAACGGACTCCTGAATTTACTGTGACGTCTTATCAAAAAGGGGAATCTCAATGTGACGTGATCATTGTAGGAAACTTCGACCTTGAAAATATCGATCATGAAATAAGGAATGACATATTCGAGAAAGTAAAGAAAGGTGCAAAACTAATTGTACTGAAAAATGCTGATTATTATGCTGTAAAGGTTAATGAACTGCAAAAACGCCGTCCCGGTTATTACAAAATGGGAGGTATCCGAAGCCTTGGTACCAATGGGAGATTCTTTGTAAATAAAAGCCAATTTCTTGAGGAACTGCCTCAGAGTCAGGCCCTACACTGGGAATATCAATGCCTATATAGCAATTTCTTTGCTTTCGACAGGAATATTATTGCAGGTCTGCCTCTTGATATAGAAGGATCTGACTGGATAGTTGCCCTGGGTGATTGTAAGACCAGTAATATATTCTGCGCTCTCAACAGGGTTAAGGTTGGTAAAGGACAGGTGATACTTTCAACACTGAATATTTTGCCAAACCTATCATCTGATCAGTCAAATTCTGTCGTTGCCAAGAAACTTTTCATGAATCTTATTGAAAAATGAAGAAATGAATCCAAAAATTATAAAATCAATTAATGGAATAAGGAGGCTCAACATTATAAACTTAAAATATGTTTTGTTTTACTTCTTTCTCCTTTACAGTTCGTTTACCTCATTCGGACAGAAAGAATCACCTTTATACCTCAGAGCCCCTGAGGTGCTGGATGGGACCTTGCCGGAAATGCGTCAGACATCTTTCTGGATAGACAGGATGGAGAGACCTGATGAAATTATAATGCAGACAAGCGATATATTAAAAATGAATGAGGCTTATTATCAAAAAATCAAAGAAATAGAGTCTAAAGGCGCACTCCCCGAAAATGTGATCAGGCAGCTTCAAAGCTGGCCCGGAAGAATTGCAGCAATACCGGAATTATCTTCCAAAACGCGTATGGAATTAATGAGTATAGTCAGGGATAGAATCACTTCGGGGGTAAAATATCTGCGAGGCAGGTCTTATGGTAATATACAGGGTATTGGTTATGATAATAAGGAACTTAAAGAGATGGAGAATGAAATGTACCTTGAAAATGTAAATGATAAATTTCCTGTTTATAGTGGTATTACTGTTAAAGATGCACAATTAAGAATTATACCGGCATTGCGAAATGAATTTATAGGACTCAGCGATATAAGAAAGACTCGTTGGGACATGTGGAATCTTGATATTGTTCCAATAGGGAGTCTAGTAGAAGTTTTACACATATCTAAAAGCGGAGGGCACCTGTTTGTACTTTCTAAAAGAGGATACGGCTGGATGAGGTCGGAAGATATTGCTTTTGATACTAAAAACAATATTCTTGCAATATGCCAGGCCAAAGATTTTATTGTCTGTACCGGCGACCTGGTTCCTTATTATTCAGGTGAAGAGTGTATTTTTATCTCAGGATGGATCAGAATGGGAGATCGCCTTCCTTACGTTTACGGAAGCAATAACCGACGAATTAAAGTCCCTACACGTAAAGTAAACGGTGAACTCCTGGTGCAGGAAGCCTGGCTGGCAAAAGATGCAGATGTAAATATTGGGTATGTCCCCTATACCAGAAAGAATATAATTCTGCTTACTTTCAAGCTCCTTGACAGGTTATATGACTGGACAGGCGGTTGGTTTGGGAGAAATCATATTACTCAGTTAAGGGACTCCTTCAGATGTTTTGGATTTGAATTTCCTGCAATTGGAGAGCTTATGGCAATATATAATGAAAACACATCCACGATTACTCCTGATAATGGTAAGGAGGCACAATATAATGCTATGTTCTCAAATGCTCCCTTCACCACTATACAGATAAGCAATGGTCATAGTCAGCTATATCTTGGTAAATACAATACCGAACCATATGTTTTCGATACTCATGGTTATGGATATACAAATCCTGATGGCAAGGAATACGAGATCCGCAGAAGTTGTATAGGAAATCTGTCGCAACCGGCTTATTTTCTTAAAAACCAGATCTATTTTATAACGATTGAAGTAAGTAAGAAATAATATGGAAACGCATTCAATAAATCTACAGGAGTTAAATCGGCGGCGATTTCTTAAGATGATTGCCGCTTTGACTGCAATGGCATATATGCCTTCATGTCTGCAGAAATCGAGTTCTGACCGATGGGGATTTGTATTGCCGAAAAGAAAGTTGGGAAAGACCGGACTGGATGTCACCATGTTTGCACTTGGAGGAGGACCAGCCAATGCAAATCTGTCAGATGAGGAAGCAATAGTTCAGGCAGCTTTTGATGGAGGATGCCGTTTCTTCGAAACTGCAAGATCATATAGGACAGAACCTGCATATGGAAACGTCCTTAAGCCGTATCGAAAAGAAATAATATTGAGTTCTAAAAGCCGTGCACTGGATGCCGATACTCTGAACAGAGAACTGGATTTAACCCTTAGAACTTTACAAACCGAATATCTGGATCTTTATCTGATGCATAACGTGGCAACCGTGCAATATGCTGACAGGAAATTTAATGGCGGCGTATGGGATGCAATGGTGAAGGCTAAACAGGAAGGAAAAGTAAGACACCTCGGTTTTAGCGGACATTCAAACTGGAACGCCAATAACTACATGCTGGATAAGAAACTTCCTGACCTGGAAGTAATGCTTGTACCTTTGAATTTAATTGACACGGTGCAAGATAGTTTTGTCCTTAACACCTTACCAAAAGCTGTCGGGATGAATATCGGTGTGTTTGCAATGAAACCTGTTGGCGGTGGAGGGATGACTGGAGAAAAAAATACCTGGGGACAAGGTGTAAGAGGAAGTGAACGTCCCAGAGTGATTCCTGATGTAGTAAGCATGCGGGAAGCACAACATTTTGTCTATTCCTTGCCGATCAGCGCCGCTTCATTCGGATGTACTTCTGTTGAGCAGGTTGAAGAAGATATAGCTTTAGCCAGGAATTTTACCGGTATGAGCAAAAAGGAAAAGGAATATTTAATGAAAAAAGTAATCGAAATATCCCTGAATAACCTGCTTGAGCACTATAAACATGATGACCTTGTTTAAAAGAACAATTATGAATTGTCTTATGAATTCAAAAAAACTTTTCTTCTTTACTATAATTGTACTGCTATCGTATAGTGCCTTATCCGCTCAAACAGGCCGATATGAAAAAGAGTTTTCAGGTAAAAACTGGAGCCTCTGGCTCGATAAAGCAGCCTTATGGTATAATGATGATATTTTTTTACCGCCATTCGATGTTGCTAAACTACCTGTAAATCCTCCTACCTGCGGGTGGGATAAACTACATAATAATACTTCATCAGCAATTGTAAGCGTTCCGGGTACGGTGGAGGAGCATTATTGGGGGGATATCGGAGGTGCTGTCCAGGACACCAACGGTAATTACATAGGGGTTTCATGGTGGAGTAAAAAATTCCATCTGGATGAAAATCTTAAAGGGAAAAGGATAACCCTGGCTTTCCAGTCAGTTAATCTTCGAGCAGAGGTTTTTGTAAATGGTAAACTCGTTGGTTATGACGTGATAGGAAACACCCCTTTTGAGGTTAATGCAACTGATGCTGTTGTTTTTGGTCAGGATAACCAGCTTGATATAAGAATTACCGACCCGGTTGGTAATTTTGCATGGGATGACAACATACTGATGCGATGGGGGAAGAACCTCATACCTGCAGTTCATGGTTTTGGCGGAATAACAGGTAGTGTGATCCTTCGTGCTACCGATGCAGTATCTATCAGCGATATCTATGTACAAAACCAGCCTGATCCTGAAAAGATTAATATTATTGTAACACTTGATAATTATACGGGAAAACCACAAAATGGCACTCTGGCTGTCAGCATCCATGAAAAGGGTAATCCAAATGCAGTTTTGTGGACTAAAAACATAACATCTTCAATACCAGGCACATCAGTTATAATTGAAGTACCTGCCCATGTTCCAAAAGCTAAATTATGGGAACTGACTATCAATAAAGATGTCAGGTCGACCAATTTATATGAAGCTGCAGTTAAGTTCACAAGCGCTGATAACAGAATAATTGACAATAGTTCACAACACTTTGGCTTCCGATGGTTTGATATCGGTGAAAAAAACGGTGATAAGAGGTTTTATCTTAATGGGAAAAGAGTAGTAATAATTGCAGCCATGACAAGAGGCTTCTGGCCAAAAAACGGCATTTTTCCCTCAAATGAAATGGCGAAGCGTGATATGAATGCCATGTATGCCCTGGGAATGAATACTATGCTTATGCACAGAGCAATAGGAGTACCTGGGATATTTAACTATGCGGATTCTGCCGGATTATTTACTTATGAAGAGCCGGGTGGCTACCGTGTAACAGCAAACAAGACAGATAATATTGAAGGCCCTGATGAGCAGGCTTTTAAATTGCGCACTGAAAAGCTTCGCCGGATGGTTATACGTGACCGTTCACTACCATCCTTAATCATCTATAATCTGAAAAACGAAGAACTCAAAGAACCTACTGAACTTGAAAAACAGGATATGTTAATGGTTCATGAGCTGGATCCTTCACGAATTATCACATACAATAGCGGCAATGATCTGAATAACAGGAATGCAGACTATTATACATTAAAAGCTAATGACCCTATGGAGCTGCACATGCTGCCGTTTAATCCCTCTTTAATTTACGGCGGATGGTATGACCATCATCACTGGTATGCTTACTCGGGTTACACGGATGAGATGTACCGTAAT
Organism: uncultured Bacteroidota bacterium; assembly: GCA_963843415.1. Classification (GTDB taxonomy): domain Bacteria; phylum Bacteroidota; class Bacteroidia; order Bacteroidales; family VadinHA17; genus LD21. The sequence continues at coordinate 1,070,078 of CAWJKD010000002.1, read as the reverse complement.
CCTCTGTTTTATCTCACGGGGTGTCGTAGATGGTGCAGCTATCCCATTATTGACAGATTCACTTTATCGTCTGGATAAATCGAAGGTGATCTTTCATGGTGAAGAGGGCGCATTCAGCACTATCGTCCGCCTTCAAAAAATTAAGGAAGAGCTTGATCAGACCGGTTCAACAGGATTCAGAGAATTGGAACATTTGGACTGGTTTAATACTTATGACAAGTTCCTTGATGAAACAGGTTTCAGAAAGGCTTACCCCAATGTTGATAGTCTGACCGTTAGCCTGGGACGTAATTTGCATTATTTCCATGGGCGAAATATTGAAAATGTAAGGATGAGTAATATTGCTGATGCATATAATATGAATGGATGGGGTTCTGCCTCTACCCGTACCGATGTTGTGGATATGTACCGTAATCCTACCTCCAATGTATCAATAATAAACCACTATACACAGCCCCTTTACATCGCTGTTAAACTGAGGAATAAGGTTGTGCCTGTTGGAACGGCACCTGTTGCTGACTTTTTTATCATCAATGAAGAGAATCTTAAAGGAAAACATACTTTGAGTGTTGTCTTTAACAATAACAATGGAGATACATTATTCAGCCGGTCTTATGCTGTAAATATAAAAGGAGGTGAAGAGTTCGGGCAACTGCTTATTGAAAATGTGAAACTGCCCATAATTAAACAGACAGGGTATTATAATCTCAAGGCAACACTCGATTCCAAAGGTCTAATAAAGACCGATGGATTTGATGACCTATATGCTGTTGATTTATATGACCATCCTCTGGAAATTGGAAGTTGTGAAATACTGGAAAATGATAATATAGTTAAAAATTTCCTGGGGAAAATCAGTGGAATAAATGTAACAGACTACTCAATAAATAGTCCCAAGGCAAGTACCATTATCGTTGGAAATATTGATTTTACAACAATTAGTGTAACTACTCTGGAAGATATTTTCAAACGGGTACAGAATGGCACAAAACTGGTTGTTCTTTCAAACGCTGATAAATTTGCCCGCCAGATAGATCTTGTTCTAAGAAACCGACCCAGGTTAGTTATACCTTCACCCTTAGATGCAGGTGCAGGACAGGGTGGCCCTGGAGGTAAAGGCCCTGCCAGTGGAATTGTCAACGTGGGGTCAGGTAATGGCAGGTTCTTTGTTGGATTTAGTCCAATGCTTGCCGGATTACCCCAGGCACAGGGAATGAGTTGGGAATACCAATGTTTCTATAAAGGAGCAAAGTCGGTGATGGGTGATGCAGCAATAGTCCAGGGAATCAGGTTAAACTGGTCGAGGGCTGACTTGATAGTTGCACTCGGCAGAGCAAACTCAAAAGAAATAGTATCAGCGCTCTCCCGGATTCCGGTTGGAGAAGGTACAGTTACATTGTCAACACTTAATCTGATCCCAAATCTCAGTAACAATTTTCCGAGTGCTGTTGTGGCCAAAAAGCTTTTTCTTAACATATTGGAATACTGATTTCTTTAATCAATTATCTTTGAACTTATATATCTCATTAAAGTCATAAAAGTCAATGAAAAAAGATAAATCGCTTCTGACCCGCAGGCAAGTGCTAAAGACTCTGGGGATTGGGACTTTAGGCTCTGGGATTTTCAAGATGTGCAACATTGACACCAAATAATTCAGGCAACACGGAAAGAATATATTCCGGCCATGGGAAACGTGCAACCTGGGAGAAGGTTCTGGCACCTTCCAAAGTAAGCCTGGTAAAGGGTAATGATTGTCGCGATAATACTTTTAATGCCCTGATGAATATTGAGGACGATATAATGGCCTCCCTTGAGGGCAAAAAACGAATTCTTTTAAAACCAAATTTTGTCAATACAAATAAACCTCTTTGTGCGACCAGAGTTGAGGCCGTAAGGGCTATTCTGGATTTTCTTAAGCCACGATGGAACGGACCCATAGAAATCGGGGAATCTCCATGGTCAAAAAATGGCACATTTGAAGGATTTAAAAATTATGGCTACCTGCCACTTGAAAAAGAATATGGAGTCACCTTGTCGGACCTGAATGAGCAACCTTACCATAACCTATATTTGTTCAGCCAGGGAAATATCCCTACACGTGTAAGAATTATCTCAACATTTCTTGATAAGGATCAGTATATTATATCAGCTGCCAAGTTAAAAACTCACAATTCAGTCCTTGTTACAGCCTCTCTGAAAAATATTCTGATGAGCGCTCCCTTCCATGATTATAAAGGGCAGAATGATAAAAGCCTGATGCACTCAAAACTACAAAATAACGAAAGGACAAAAAATGATCTGCTGCATTTTAATTTATTTCATCTGGCACAGAATACATTTCCTGATCTTGGCGTTATTGACGGATATGAGGCGATGGAAGGGAACGGCCCGCAGGACGGAACACCTTTTGATGCCCGGATTGCTATGGCAAGTCTTGATCCTCTGGCACTTGATACTCTTGCAACAAAAATCATGGGATTTGATGCAAAACAGATCATGTACCTCTCTTCAATGAATGAAGCTGGTATGGGACAGGGAGACCTGGACAAAATTCAGGTAATCGGAACTGATCTTAATGATTGCCTGTACAAATTCCGACCAAATGATCTTTTACTAAAACCTTATGGACTGGGATAAAAGAATGTAAAATAATCAGACAATTAATTCTAACTCAAAATGAAGATTATGGATAAAGAGAATTTGCACATGAATCGCCGAAATGCTATTAAAACTTTAGGATTGGGGGCTTTAGCTGTTGGAGCTGCAGGATGTAAATTTGAAACAAAATCAGCAGAACCAACCGGTGATAGTTATACAGGTCATGGCAAAAAGGCAACCTGGGAGAAGGTCGTTGCACCTTCAAATGTAAGCCTTATCAAGGGTAATGATCCCCGTGATAATGTATTTAATGCTCTTAAAAACATTGAAGACGAGATCATGGCCGGACTGGAAGGGAAGAAGAGGATACTCATCAAACCCAATTTTGTGTTCATAAATAATCCGTTATGTGCCACTAAAGTGGAAGCTGTACGCGGGATCCTGGATTTTATAAAACCACGTTTCAAGGGGCCAGTAGAAATTGGGGAAGCTACGGTCTCTGGCGCAAATGGATGGAACGCCGGAACAGAAGGTACCATGGGCGGTTTCAGAGACTATGGTTATCTCCCTCTTGAAAAGGAATATGGTGTAACGCTTACCGACCTGAATCAGACACCTCACGTGATCAAATATGTTTTCAGTGAGGCTGGTAATAAACCTGTTCCCATTCGAATAATTTCAAAATATCTTGACAGTGACCAGTACCTGATTTCAGCAGGTAAAATGAAAACCCATAACTGTGTGCTGGTTACTTTATCGCTTAAGAATGTTCTGATGGGATGTCCTAAAAACGACTATCCTACACAAAACGACAAGTTCCTTATGCATGGGTCTGGTACTGCTTCTCCATTTATTAATACAAGACCAGCAAAAAGCATCAATGAGATGGATGCTAGCGATTTAAGAATCAGCCTTACAAAAGATATGGTATTGCATTACAACCTTTTTCACATGGCACAAAGTGTATTTCCTGATTTAGGTGTAATAGATGCTTTTGAATCCATGGAAGGAGCAGGCCCTCATCAGGGAACACCTGTTGATACACGTCTTGCTCTTGCAAGTGTTGATCCTCTTGCACTTGATTTTGTGGGGACCAAAATAATGGGATTTGACCCATATAATGTTAACTATCTTGCTGCAATGTATGAAGCCGGTATGGGTCAGGGCGACATGAATAAGATAAATATCCTTGGTGCGAATATTAGTGACTGTCTGTTTAATTTCAAACCACATCCGAGCCTTGCTAAACCTTATGGATTAGTTTGAAAATCTGTAATATAGGTTATCACAATTATTGTGACTATGTGAGCTAAAACAGTCATTAAAACGAAAAAAATCTTAACAGGATTCCTGTTAAGATTTTTAAAAGACTGATAAATAATATAGTTATTTTCAGAATTTTACGACCTCCCAGAATACTTTTTTGGGTTTTAAGTTCTCATCGAACAGTAACGGGTAACATTTACCCGGTCCTCGTCTGTCACGCCAGCTTTGCCTGTCAGAGACATTCCAGAAGGTAACACTATTAACGACTTTTTTCTTATCCCGGAACACATCGAAGGCCATTTTATACAGATCTATCTGTTTCTGTTCTCTTTCAGGTGTGAATCCGATACCGACTGTATCGGCTCTGTCAGCATATATTGAGACATCAAGTTCTGTAACCTGAATTTTCAGCCCCAGTGATGAGAATTTTTCTATTGTTGCCCTCAGGTTCTCTTCTGTGGGGTCATTAATGCTCCAGTGTCCCTGAAGTCCTACAGCGTGTACAGGTACACCTTCATCAACCAGTTTCTTTAGAAGAGTATAGATCTTGTCTCTTTTGACAGGATTCTCAGTATTATAATCATTGTAAACAAGTAAGGCATCAGGATCCGCTTCGTGTGCCCACTGAAAAATTTTTGCAATGTATTCTTCTCCGCATATCTTGTACCATTGTGTTTCCCTGTAAATATTCGGGTTGTCATCTCTGTCCTCAACGGCTTCATTCAGGACATCCCATGCCCATACCTTTCCTTTATACCTTGAGACAACTGTAGTAATATGATCTTTCAACCTTGCCAGAGCTACCTCTTTAGTTACCTGGTTGCCAAGGGAATCCTTGAACATCCATGCTCCGGTCTGTGCGTGCCAGCAAAGGGTATGTCCGCGCATTTTCATTCCGTTTGTCTGTGCAAAATCAACGATCTTGTCTGCACTTTCCCAGACATACCTGTTTTCCTCAGGATGGATAGGCCCCGGTTTCATAACATTTTCAGCCGTAATGCTGTTGAAATGTTTCTTAATCAGTTCTGCCTCATCACCTTCAAGATTACGCGGTGATACCGCCACTCCGATATCAAAATATTTCTTATAAAAGTCTTTTAATCCTTTCGTGGAATCTGCATCACTGGCAAGTTTTCTGCTGCCAGTGCCGGTGCAACTGCTTAACAGCACTATTACGGTTACAAAAGCAAACAACCATATGGATCTGATCAGTGTTCTTGTTATGGATGGTCCGGTTTTCATAAGAATAAGTTTTAAGGTTTTGACAAAATACAAATATTATAGCTCAATAGGAAATTTTTGTGTGATCTTAACTGGCTTCTGAGACAATTGACTCTGATCGGGCATAAGCGGTCCCGAAAATCCTGAAGTGATTTTGCCATTCATGATTGATCCTAAACTTTGACATTCAGGACTTTTCCATTCGATACTGAGCTCTAATATGCAGGTTTCAGGATCGAAATCTACCGGCATTATAGCCTCCGTACGGTTATTAAACGCCATATAAAATTATGCACCCTACTTCCTGAAATCAACGGTCACGATCCCTTTCTCTTTAGTCAGATCGACCTCTTTTGAAATATCGTTAACAGTTACTTTGTATTTTCCAAAGAAGGCTGAAGTCGAAAATTTTCCTTTTTTCCCTGCGAACCCGGATTCCTTGGTCCACCATTCCTTATAAATCAGATTCCTGTAAGCTTCTGCTGCCGGAGTAGGGGTCCAGTCGCGTTTATACAAAGATGAAGAGGGTATCCAGTTAGCTCCTTCCCAGAAGCCCCACATCAGGATACCTTCAACAGCCGGGTGGGCAAAACATATTTTATAATAATCAACAATCTCCTTTGCTTTTGCTTCCTCCTGAGCAGGTGTTAGTTGAGCCCGCCTGTACTCGGAGCGCATTCCCGGCATGTTAAACTCGGTGATACGGATCGGTAAATTAAAAACTGCTAATGAATCCAGAGCATTCCTCAGCACCTGGCGGTCGAATGTTTCGAGGTGACTATGTCCCTGTGCGCCGATACCGGCAATGGGAATTCCCTGCTTCAGTATGTTCCGGATATGCGCCATATATTCAGGAAGCCCGATACCTAAAGGTGAACCGGTAATAAGAACATCATAATCATTCAGGTAGAGTTTTGCATCAGGATCGCCATCAAGCGCCCATTGTGCCATCAGTTTTGTTATCTCAGGACCAAGTCTGTCCTCGTAATAGTTTCCATGAATCATCTCATTGTTCATATCATACTCTGCAAACCGTCCTTTATAACGTTTTGTAATTCTCTTAGCCCTCTCTTGTATTCTCTGTCGTAATTCCTTGTCATCCAAATCCATTACCCACTGCTGTACATATTGCTGTCCCGTGTTAGGTGACTTAAAAATCCCCCAGAACAGGTTATGTCCTCTCAGGGGAATATGGTTTTCCTCGGTCCAGTTTAAGATTGCATCTATTACGGAATAATCCTCTTTATCTTTCTGAGGCTCCATGATTGCCCACTTCAGAGCATTTTCGGTAACAGCTGAATTGAAATTCTCGAGAAATTTTTCCTTGAATTGCGTCAAATCGCTTTGCGACATACCTCTTGCAAAACTATTTGGTATAGCACAACCGAACCAGAATTCGTGACTTATCTGTTCCACAGTCACCTGCGAGCCACGCCTTGCCCTTATTATTAGTTCGCCTTTCCGGAGCTTTGCTATTGATTCGTCAATGCCCGGGTACTGAGCATTTGCTTTCAATGAATAAAAAACCACGAAAAATGAAATCATAAGAAAGTTTAGGATCATTTGCCTGATCAAAAGACTAATGTTTTTCATTTCGTTTATATTAAGTGTATTTTTTAAAATGTCAGTTAATTAAAAGATTTTTAAGTTACAGCTATTCATATCTCAGAGAATCGACAGGATTTATTGTTGCAGCCCTGTAACTTTGAGTTATAACCGATACCGTTGCTATAATAAATGTAATAAAACCTGTTAACACAAAAATCACCCAGCTTATGTTAGTCTGAGATGCAAATCCCTGGAGCCATTTATTCATAATTATCCAGGCAATAGGGCAGGCAAGGAAGAAGGCTGGGATCTCGAACCTTGTAAAAAATGACAGCATCATAATAATTATATCCTTTTCCGTAGCTCCGGTCACTTTTCTGATGCTTATATCTTTTGTGCGCTGCTCAGCTATGGAACTGATCAGACCATACAAGCCAAGCGAAGCTACAATTATAGTAAACAAAGTAAATGCAGTTAATAATCTGCTTAATCGTATCTCTTCCTTGTATTGTAAGTTAAAGTAGTCTTTACTGAAGAAGTAATCAAAAGGATCATTGGGATAGTGCTTTGGCCATATTGCCTGAAGCTGAGCAAGAGCTTTCTGTTCATCTCCCTGAATGCGGAATGAATAAAATCCAAACTCAAACGGATGTCTGTGAATAAAAATCACAGGTTCTGCCGGTTTTTTCAATCCTTCATGATGAAAGTCATTGACAACTCCTTTGATTGTAAAATTATTGTTTCCATAACGTAATTGTTTGCCAACGGCATTTTCAGGCGATGTAAAGCCGAGAATCTGTACGATCGATTCTGTGATGATAGTTTTGGCCGAATCGAGTCTGATCGGTTGTTCGAAGTTTCTTCCCGCAAGCAATTTCAATCCAAAAGTCTCTATAAATCCATCATCAATGTTACCTAGTGTAACCTCACGTTTCAAATCACTCTGCAGATCAGGTGTTGAAAGGTTGCTGATCCTGAATCTCATTGGTTGTCCGGGTACATTCATACTCGCTGTACCGCTTTTAAAATCATTTGACTGAAGTACCTCTTCGCGAAATGCATTAAAATGTTCCCTGCGTAATCCATCGGTATGTGTCGATGCTGCCCCTCTAAGCACAACCACCTGGTTCAGGTCAATACGGAGATCGGCCTTCTCCATATATCGTATTTGCTTAGCTACCGTCAACGAACAGATTACCAATAGACATGACATAAAAAACTGGATCCCGACCAGCCATAAGGAACCACTGTTTTTTGATATTTTCTTCTGCTTCAAAAGTGCAGGATTGACCTTTAACGAGGGAACAGAACCTATTATGGCCATTACGAATATTCCTGCTATTATCAACCCGCTTATCAATACAATGATCTTTGAATAATTGATATATCCGTCAGAAATTGGAGTGTTGATCAGCCGGCTGAATAATTTAGAAGTAAAAAGATACAGAATGAATGCAAGAATTATTGCAGCCGAATTAACAATAATGGTCTCAATAAACGACATTCCCAGCAGCGTGCCTTTAGTGGCTCCAAGTTTCCTGCATGTTGCAAAAACATCCAACCTTTTACGCGCGATAGCTGTTGAGAGATTTATATAATTCATCCATATTACGATCAGAATAAGTGCACCTATTATAATAAGGGCATCCACTGTCTTTTCGCGGGTACTAGTCCCGAATTCTCCGTCGCGGTCGGTACTGTAATGCAACTTTTCAAGTGGTTGTAAAGAAAATTTTCCGGCACGCTTCTGCCTCTCAAGAAAAGTCAGATATTTTTTAGAGACCTGTTCGAGATCTTTCTCAACTTTTTGAGGATCAGCATCTTTAGCAATTCTTATGTAGGTCCACCAGGCTGCACCGAGAAAATTTTCTTCATTTGGAATTCCTCCGGATTCCACCCAGGTTCTGATGGGCATAAAATAATCGCAGCGAATGTGGCAGTTGGTGGGAAGATCTTTAAAAATTCCGGTGATACTATGACGCATACCCTCGTTTACCAGGATTATCTTTCCGATAGGATCATCATTCCCGAAAATTTCCCTGGCTTTGGATTCGGAGATAATACAATTCCAGGCATCATTCAGTTTTACCTCACCACGAACCATTTCAAGGTTAAATATCTCCGTAAAGTCTCCTTCAACCCAAAGATCTCTTTGTTCGCTGAAAATCTGTTCGTTGTACCGGACGAGAACATCTTCATAATAGGCTATGGCACTCATTTCAATTTCCGGGATCTCTTCCTTTAAAACCCTGAATAACCTGCGGGGGGTTTTGGCCGAATGAAGAACTGTCTCTCCTTCCTGAGTGATGTCGTAATTTATCCTGTATACCTGATCACCGGACTTAAAAAATTTATCATATCCTTTTTCATAACCAATATAAGTAACAAGTTGAACAAAAAACAATAATCCGGTAGCTAGACCGAATATGTTCAGTAATGTATGTATTTTGTTCTTCCTAAGGTGATTCCAGGTAGAGCGGAGATTGATTAAATTCATAATCAGATGTAATTAATGATTATAATATTTAGCTTAAATTTAAATGATTTAGCAATATATTTTGTTATTAATGCAGGTTTTACCGTGGCTAAAAGTTTTAAGATCATCAGACATAAATGATATCCTTCAACGAGATGGGATTCGAACCCAGGACCCTTCAGCAAAGCTGAATGTTCTACCTGCTTTTAATCAGATCAATAATAGAATGCTTTGATTTTTTGCTTTTGATAAAAAGTTCTCTGTTTCTGGCTTCTTTCTTCGAAGTGAAAACTTCTGTATAGACTATTTTCCATGGGATGCCAGTATCGGTGAATTTTTTTTTAGGTATGTTATGCTCAGATATCCTTCTCAAAAGGTCATTGGTATACCCTACATAAAAACGATCAATTTTTTCAATGACTTTGTGACATAAAAGAATGTTAAACATAGTGATTCAAAATGAAATTAGAAATTTTACTTTGCATTCTTTTTAAAAAAATCATACATTTGCAACCGCAATTATAGAAGATTAAGTAGCTTAGTAGGTAGAGCATCCCGCTTGGCGGGAGGGTCCTGAGGAGCTACAAATGAAATAAAAAATAGATTCAGTAGCTCAGTAGGTAGAGCACATCCCTTTTAAGGATGGGGTCCTGGGTTCGAATCCCAGCTGGATCACAGCCAACGATGCTCCGAAAGGAGCATTTTTTATCAAGCCCGGAAAAAAATCCGGGTTTTTTTGTAATGAAAATCAGTGTTGCACGTCATCAGTGAAATATTTGTTGTTAAACTTAATTGAATTGATATGAGAAGCTTGTTAATGGTACTTGTAATTTTGATGCTGAATATTTCGGCTTTCGGACAAAAATCAGTTGATGCTCTTTTTGCCAGATATGCAGAAGATGATGACTTTGTGACAGTGACAATAAATGCTAATTTATTGAGACTGGCAAAATTAATGGATGGCGGTGACGATGAAGATGATTACTGGCCGGCAAATATTACCAGAATCAGAATACTGGCTCAGGGAAATGATAATAGAAATACCGGTAATTTCTATGATATGGTTGAGCGGGAGCTTGATCGCAAAAACTATGAAGAGTTCATGAGGGTGAAGAAATCAGACCAGGATCTGGTTATGTTAGTCAGGGTTCAGGGAAGAAGCTATAAAGAGTTTCTGCTGATCGGTGGAGGCGAGGATAACTTAATTATTCAGGTAAAGGGTAACATGACTTTTAAGGAAGCAAAGAGGTTCGCAGATAAAATGCGGGAAGATCGTGAAGTAGACATAAACGTCAACAGTAATTGATCTCTAATGTTTCTATCTTTACCCTGAATCCGCAATAGCTTATTCCACTGATGGACCGGAGTGCATTTAATGATATAATACATAACCTTAACAGAAAACTTTTCATTATTGCCTTTGGTATTTTGAAGAATCATCAGGAAGCTGAAGATGTTGTTCAGGAGGTGTTCATGAAAATGTGGATTATGAGAAATAAACTTGATGAGTATAACGAAATAGGTGCACTGGCTGTGACAATAACAAGGAATAATTGTATCGATCTTTTACGAAAATGGAAACATATTGACAATGAAAAAGATGGATCAGATTTTAAGAATCCTGATCCATCCCCGACACCATATGATCAGCTTGTAAACTCGGAAAATTCCAGAATACTAAATAATATCCTTGAAGATCTGCCTATATCTTACAGGCAGCTTATAGAGCTGAGAGATATCAGGGGACTATCTTATCAGGAAATCTCGGAACTTAATAATGTGAATATAAATACATTAAGGGTGTCAATATCGAGGGCACGACAAATTATAAAGGAAGAATATTCAAAATACTTTTATGAAGGAAGAGGAAATCATAAAGCTGCTGGACAAGTATTATAGTGGCAATACATCACAGGATGAAGAAAAGGAACTGAAGAGATACTTTTCAGATGATGATGTACTTCCTGATTTTGAGACCGAAAAGGGGATCTTTTCCGGTCTGGCAAAGTTTGACGAAGTGCCTGAGCTTTCAACCGGATTCGAAGACAGGATCCTAAAATCTATCGATGAACTAGAAAAGAAACAGGGACGGAATATCTTCAGACATAAATATATAGCGCTGTTCAGTGCTGCGGCAGCCATTCTGTTGATGATCGGGTCGTACTTTATTTTTATCTATAAAGCCCAATTGCAGGATACTTTTTCAGATCCACAGATAGCTTATGTTGAAACAATGAAAATCCTTAATGATATTTCAGTAAAGATTAATAGGGGTACACAGGCATTGCAGCCTATTAACAAGATTGAAAGTGCTGCGAGATTAAGCAAAAAAACAATTGACAGATCAGCATCAATTATCACAGGCTCCCTGAAGAAAATAAAACCTGTCAGTCAATTATCAGATATAGAATTTAATACAAACGATAAGAAAAATAATTAATTACTACATAAATGAAGAGAACATTCTTAATATTAGCAATTGTCCTGACATACGGGACAATATATGCTCAATCGAATGCAATCGATGCTCTTTTTGATAAATACTCCGAACAGGATGGATTTACTTCTGTCTTTATTTCAGGCAGAATGTTAAGCATGCTGGCCGGATTGGAGGGAGAATCTAAAAAACCTGATAATATTTTATTTCGTCTCAAATCAATCAGGATTATTTCACAGGATTCACTGTCAAAGATCAGGGTCAATTTCTATGAAGAATTACGAAATAAGCTTGACTTCTCAGTTTATGAAGAACTTATGGTAGTTCAGGAGGGACGTGATGTTACAAAATTCCTTATCCGTTCTAACGGAGATACTGTCTCGGAGCTCCTTGTTGTTACAGGAGGTAAGGATGGGAATTCGATTATTTCAATAAGAGGTGACATAAATCTGAAAGAGTTGTCGGAAGTATCAAAAACACTTGGTATTGAGGAACTTGAACAGCTTGAAGAGACTGACAGGGAATAGCTTTAGGTATAACTGGTTGTCTTTCCTGACAGTAGCTGCTGTCTTTAATCGGAGTATCCTGTTAATAAGTATTGGAAATGGATGAAAACTAAAAAAATGAGGTTTTCAGCTTTTTCTATATTTGTGATATTTCGAAATCGAATTAAATCAGGTTGTTATGTATAGAATTATAAACCACCGTATTGCGACTCTGATGTTTCCTGCATTATTCTTCTCATCAGTCGCTTTTTCACAATTTGATAATATTGAGTTCTTAAAAAGTGCTCCGGCAGATGGTGTCAAATTTCTGGAAGCCTATTTTGGTCCCTGGGCCAATGCATTCGGAGCAGGTCTGAACGGAAGCTGGTATAACAGTGCGAAGCCTCATGCTCTTGGGGGATTTGATATAACTTTTGGAATAAATGCAGGAATTGTACCTGTATCAGCCGAAACATTTGATGTTTCTTCTCTGGGGCTTTCTAATTCACTTACAGGATCTGGTTTAGCACCAACGATCGCAGGCCCTCAGACCGATGGTCCTGAAATTGTTTTATCCGAGAGCGGAGTCGAGCTTGCCAGGTTCAATACACCACAGGGAACTGCATGGAGATACATCCCTGTTCCCACTGCCCAGGTAGGGATCGGTCTCCCGCTGGGAACTGAACTGAAGATCAGATTTATCCCGCGGGTACCGATCAAAGATGGAGATGTGATGTTATGGGGGGTAGGATTGATGCATAGTATTATGCAATATATCCCGGGTAATGAACTTCTTCCGGTCGATGCATCAATTTTTGCCGGATATACGCGACTTAACGGAAATGTACCTCTTAGTCTCGAACCAGGTTCTCCAACCAGCTATATTTCATACGATCCATTTTCAGATTTCGAAGGTCAGAACCTGGAGGTAGCCGTACAAGCTTTAAATGTCAGCGCCATTGCTTCATTCAATCTGCCCGTAATTTCATTTTACGGCGGACTCGGCTATAGCAGGACCAGTACAATATTTAATCTGTCAGGGTATTTTCCAACTCCGTCATTAGTGACGACTCCCACACCTCAGTCTCAATATAATGACGCCGGAGTGATAGACGGTTCTGATTTCCCTGAAATGAAAATGGAGAATTTTTCTGGTTTGAGGGCTAACATAGGTTTCAGGATAAAGCTTGCGGTTATTACATTTCATGCCGATTATACACGGGCTCAGTACAGCGTGCTGTCAGCTGGAATTGGGGTCTCATTCAGGTAAAGAAAGATAAAACTGCAAGTTGAATCCCGGGTATGCATCATGAAAAGACCCGGGATTTTTTATTTGAAATGATTCCTGTTTTTTATAAATTGGAAGCTGATTCATATTTTTCGATTAATTAAACCAGGTGAAGCTTCAGAAAATATATTCCGGATACAGGGCATTGCTGCTGGCAGCGAGAAACACTGTTTCCTCTGAAGAAAATGTCAAAATACGGAAGGCTCTTAACCTTGCTGTTAAAGCCTGCGGAGAAAAGGTAACCCTTACAGGAGAACCTCAGGTTTTCCATGCGCTTTCAGTGGCCAGAATTATTGCGGGTGAAATGGGACTCGGGCTTACATCAATAATTACCGCTCTCCTTCATGACTCATATAACAATCTGGATATCAGCTCACAAGACCTGGAAAAGGAATTTGGTAAGAAGGTTGTTGAGATTCTAAATGGTTTCTCGAGGATCACCAGCATCGACTCGATGCAATCTTCATATCAGGCAGAAAACTTCCGGAAGTTACTGCTGAGCCTTGCAGACGATGTACGGGTGATCCTTATCAAACTCGTTGAACGCCTTGAGTATATGAGGAACCTTGACACAACTCCGGAGAAAGAAAAGATCCCTCTGGCTTCTGAAACATATTTCCTCTACGCTCCTTTAGCTCACCGGCTCGGTTACTATAATATTAAGTCGGAAATGGAGGATCTCGCTGTAAAATATCTTGAGCCTGAACGATATAAATATGTTGAAGGTAAACTTAAACAAACTACAGCGTCGAGAAACAGGCTTATCCGCGAGTTTTCTGTGCCGCTTCAGGAAAGACTTGAAAAGCAAGGCTTTAGATTCAATATAAAAAGTCGCACTAAATCAATACATTCCATAATGCTGAAAATGAAGCAACAGGGAGTGGAATTTGAGGAGGTATACGATATTTTTGCGATCAGAATTATCATTGATAGTGAGGCTGATAATGAAAAATCTGACTGCTGGAGGGTATATTCGGTAGTAACTGACCTTTATCAGCCTAATCCCAGCAGGCTACGCGACTGGATCTCTGTTCCGAAATCGAATGGGTATGAATCACTTCATACAACTGTTGTTGGTCCGAGAGGCAAATGGGTAGAGGTCCAGATCCGTTCCAAGCGGATGGATGAGATTGCAGAAAAAGGGTTGGCAGCCCATTTCAAATATAAAGGGATAAAAGGCGAAGGAGGGCTTGATACATGGCTGACCAGGATGAGAGAAATACTTGAATCGTCGGATAAGGAAGATAAGAATTTCCTCGACCAGGTAAGATCAGGATTATATACTGAAGAAGTCTTTGTATTTACTCCCAAAGGCGATCTGCGACAACTACCTGCAGGCGCAACAGTTCTTGATTTTGCTTTTGACATACACACAGATGTAGGAAGCACCTGTGTCGGAGCTAAGGTCAATGGAAAGAATGTTACTATACGGTATGTTCTGCAAAACGGTGACCATGTTGATATTATAAGATCCAAAAACCAAAATCCGAAACGCGACTGGCTCTCATTTGTTGTAACCAGCAAAGCCAGGACCAAGATTAAGGTGGCTCTTAACGAAGAGAAAGCCAGGGCAGCTGCGGAAGGGAAGGAGATGCTGATGCGTCGCCTTAAAAACTGGAAAATACAATTTGGAGATACGATTATACAAAAACTAATAAGTCACTATAATTTTAAAACCGCACAGGACCTTTATTATCTGATTGAAACAGGGAAGATAGAACTTCTCGACATAAAAGATATTCTTCTGGAGGAAGAGACAGCTCTTCCCGTGACACAAACACTGAATTTACCAGAGAAAGAGCCCAAAGAATACATCGACTCACAATATTCTGATTTCCTTTTGATTGAGGACAGGATAGAGGGGCTCGATTATAAGCTTGCAAAGTGCTGCAATCCGGTCCTGGGCGATGCCGTTTTTGGATTTGTAACTATATCTGAAGGAATCAAAATACACAGGACAGGATGCCCGAATGCTCATAATCTGATAGCAAGATATCCGTACAGGGTAATTGCAGCACGGTGGTCTAAAACAAAAACCAGTACCTCATTTATTGCTTCAATAAAGATAACAGGAGTTGAGGATATTGGGATTGTTAATAAAATTTCGGAGATAATCTCAGCTTATAGCGTGAGTATCAGGAATTTCACTTATAATATGGAAGAAGGAATGTTCGAAGGGATGCTCAACCTGCTGGTACCCAACAATGATGTTTTATATGGATTAATGAAGAAGATCCGGACAATTAAAGGTGTTCTTAAGGTCAATCGTCAGAACAAGTAAGAAGTGACCAGAAACCAGAAACTTTAAATACCAGATAAACCTGACCGTTATGTTCAACAGTTTACTCTTTATTTCCCTGGCACCGGTTTTTATAATTGCGTTCTATATTTACAATCGCGACAAATATGAGAAAGAACCTTTTTCGATTCTGCTAAGAGCTTTAATAATAGGCTTTTTAAGTGCATTACCTGTAGTACTAATTGAAAATATACTTGATACGTTATACAAAGGTCCGGAAGGGTTAAATGAGGCTGCATATACTGCTTTTATTGTAGCTGCACTGACTGAAGAGGGTATAAAATTCCTTGTTCTGTTTTTGTTCTTCTGGAATGAGAAGAACTTTAATGAACAATTTGACGGGATTGTTTATGCTGTCTATGTTGCGTTGGGTTTTGCTGCTATTGAAAACATACTCTACGTTTTTATGGGAGGTTATAGTGTGGGTATCTTGCGTGCCCTGACAGCAGTACCGGCTCATACGCTCTTTGGAATAATGATGGGATACTATTTCGGACTGGCACGGTTTAGTCAGAAATACACAACATTGTTACTCATTGCTGCCTTTTTTATGCCTTTTATTTCGCACGGTATCTATGATTTTCTTTTGATGGGAAATTCGCAGTTCCTGATGATTGTTTTTATCCCGGTTTTCATATTTTTCTGGATAAGCGGATTCAGGAAATTGTCAAAATTATCTGATTCCTCAATCTTTAAGCCGGGGATAAAAGATGATCAGGATTTTAATGAAATAGATGCTAAATAGGACATCTTCAATATCTCTTGTCAGGTTTTACCGGAAGTTTAGCCAATTTCTCAACTTCGATTGACGGATAGCCAAATTCCTCGACAACCTTTCCCAGAATGAGATATGTTCCTGCTCCTTTAAAAGGAAACAGTTTCAGAGATTGAGGAAAATGGGTGGTATCAAAGTAGTTCCCTCCAGGATCGATGAAACACCCGAAATTCATCCATTCGTGTTTAATTGTTTTAATATATTTAATTGTAACAAGGTGACCTATCATTCTGACAGACATTCCTTTATATTTGAGCATCTCATGTGCTGCTACATCCCCGCGGTATGATGTTTCAAGCATATCGAACCAGGTCATTGATACAGGGAAACTCAGCAGCTCAATCTCATCATACGCATCGTCAAGTTTGTTCTGCTCAAGGTCTGGAAGTGTAAAACCTTTGACAGGAGGGGAGAAGAGAGCTCTGATCGGTTCAGGTCTGCCTTTATTTATGAGCATATGAGCTTCCCAGAGAAGTACGGCTTTTTTCTTTCCGGTGAACCTGAATGCACCTGCCCTTATAAGCAGGATCATCTGCTCCAGTCCGGGATTGACTCTTGTAACAAAATCGGCCATATCTGAAAAAGTGCCTTCAGTTCTTCGGTTCTCTTCAATTAGTGTAGCAAGGTTATACTCAAGGCTCATAATATGGATGAATCCCAGGTAAACATCAGTTTCATAGATAGTTGTCTTGTAATTGCTTTTATTTACACAGGGTAACTGGATTGTTGCGCCACATCGTTTTGCTTCGTGAACATATACCCAGGTTCTGTAAAATCCACCAAAATTATTTATAACGGCTACCATAAATTCAAGCGGGTAATGTGCTTTAAGGTAGAGGCTCTGGAAGCTTTCAACCGCATATGAAGCCGAGTGTGCTTTAGAGAACGAGTAACCTGCGAAAGACTCGATCTGCCGCCATACCTCTTTCGTGAGCTCATCGCTGTATCCCTTTTCACGGCAGTTTGAAAAGAACTTATCAACGATTCTTTTCATTTCGAGCCTGGAACGGTATTTTCCGCTCATGGCCCGGCGGAGGGTATCGGCATCAGCAAGATCGAGTCCTGCAAAGTGATGGCATACTTTCAGGACATCCTCCTGGTAGACCATGACCCCGAATGTCTCTTCAAGCTGTTCTTTCATTACCGGATGTAAGTATTTGAAATTATTTGGGTTATGGAACCGGTAAATATACTCCCGCATCATGCCGGAGCGGGCAACGCCGGGTCTTATTATTGAGCTGGCAGCAACAAGTGTTGTATAATTATCGCACTTCAGTTTCTGAAGAAGTCCGCGCATCGACGGACTCTCGACATAGAAGCATCCTTTTGTTTCACCTGTTCTGAGGTACTCTTTGATCTTTGTGTCGTTCTTGAATTTCTGTATCGCATGTACATCCACATCTATTGAGCGGTTTCTGAGGATGATTTCAGCGCTTTCACGTATATGTCCGATGCCTCTCTGGCTCAGTATATCGAGCTTTTCGAAGCCTATCTCTTCAGCAGTATACATGTCCCACTGGGTTGTGGGAAATCCTTTCGGGGGCATATCAAGTGCGGTATAGCACGAAACAGGTTCTTCGGAAATAAGAATGCCTCCCGCGTGAATGCTCCTCATATTTGGGAAATCAGCGATCTTATGACCAGTAGAGAAGATAATATCGGTTATCTCATTCCTGTTTGCCTCTGAAGAGGGGTTATCAATTATTGCATCAATCTCTTCTTTTGGCAATCCGTGAACTTTTCCCAGCTCCCTGACAATCGATTTCCCCCTGAAAGTGTTTATTGTGCCAAGCAGTGCTGTGTGCCCGAATCCGTACCGCTTGAAAATATAATCGATGACCTCATCTCTCTCTTTCCATGAATAATCGATATCGAAATCGGGAGGACTGCTTCGTTTCGGATTAATAAATCTTTCAAAGTAAAGGTTTAGATCAATAGGATCAACATTGGTGATTTTAAGGCAATAAGCAACTATTGAATTTGCTCCGCTGCCACGGCCGACATGGTAAAATCCTCTTGCCATGGAGTAGCGTACAATATCCCAGGTTATCAGGAAATATGCTGAGAAACCAAGCTTGTCAATTATCTCAAGTTCATGACTGATTCTCTTTTTTGCTTCGCTATTTTGCTTCCCGTATCTGTAAATCATCCCATCCCAGGCAAGCTTTTCAAGAAGCAGTTTATCGTCATACCGGCTTGCTGAAAAGACCTTTTTGTTTTTCTGGCTCTTGAAATCAAATGATAAACTGCAGTCTTCCAGTAGATTGTCGGTATTCTTTATTATTTCGGGATATTCAGAAAAGTATTGTCTGACAATACCTTGTGAATGAAAGAACTCATTATCACCTGCGCATTGCCACGACTTCAGGTGGCTCAGCAGGATATTGTTGTCGACTGCCCTCAGGCTTTTATGAATGAAAATATCATTGTCATCGGCAAATGTCACCGGATTCAGTATTACCATTTTATTCCTTTCAGCACAGGGGAGAGTAAGCAGCCTGTTCACATCTTCAGTTTTTACTCCAATACGTTCATTATCAAATAATTTACGATCGGGATATTTCTTTTGAGGATAGATTATATAAGCTTCCGAAAGGGGAGGTGCCTGGAATGGAAGCGGTGTCTTTTCGAAATTATGTTTTGACAGGAATTCATTCAGCTCCCTTAATCCTTTATTATTACGTGCTATCCCTATGTACAGCAGCTCATTATCATTCCTGAATTCAATCCCTGCTACAGGTCTTATATTGTTTTTGATACATTCTCCGGCAAATTCAGGTACAGCAGTTGAATTATTGATATCGGTAAGAGCGACAGATACAACACCAGCAGCAGCAGCCTTCTGCACAAGCTGTTCCACGGACATTGTTCCGTAGCGGAGACTGTAATATGAGTGGCAATTTAAGTACATAACGGTGCAACGGCTCAGCGGCTCAATGGCTCAGCGGCTCAATGGCGCAACGGTTCAACGGCATCTTAGGATTTTATCGCCTTAATGCCTTAACGCCTTAACTCCTTTGCGCCTTCAATGTCCAAATCCGTACATCATATATCCCCGGAGTCTCTCTTCCATCATTTCCTGCTCTCTGACAGTATTTTCGAGCTGTTTGAGAGCTTTTTCCTCTTTCTCGGTGCTGGTCATAACCCCGGCGGCTCTCCTTACCGCATTTCGTCCGAAACGTCTCCTGAGGTTATCCATAGCCAGATAGAGGTTCACTTTTTCAGGAGTATCGTCGAACATATCAAGCTGCTGGACTCCCCGTACCAGGTGACTGAACCTGACGCCTATGAGTCGTATTAGCATGCGTCGCTGGTAGAGTCTGCCGAACAGCTCTTTAGCTATATCGATAAGTACATGATCGAAAGCGGTATAGGGTATTCTCTTCTGCAGGGTGTGAGTATCAAAATTTGAGTACCTTATTTTTACTGTGATGCAGGAAGTAAGCTTCTCCTGTTTTCTCAGTTCGTAGGCATTTTTTTCCACCATACCTACCAGCAGCTGTATAAGCCTTGCCACATCGGTGGTGTCTTTTTCAAATGTGTGCTCGGTGCTTATAGATTTCTGTTCGGAATACCTTATTACAGGTGTAGTATCTATCCCGTTGGCTTTTTTCCATACTTCGATACCGTTTTTCCCCATCAGTGTTTCGAGCATTTCTGCAGGAATGTTCCTCAGGGTATATATGGTTGCGATGCCCATTGACCTCAGCACATGATATGTTTTCAGCCCTATCATCGGTATTTTGCTTATTGAGAGAGGGTCGAGAAAGGGGAGGATTATCTCTTTTCCGACCTCGATCTCACCATTTGGTTTTGCCTCGCCGGTTGCGATCTTTGACACCGTCTTGTTTATCGAGAGTCCGACCGAGATCGGTAATCCGGTCTCTTTTATTATATACTGGCGCAATTCGTGAGACCATTTATAGCAGCCGTAGAAGCGATCCATGCCAGTGATATCGATATAATGTTCGTCTATAGATGACTTTTCATAAAGCGGTGATCTTTCGGCGATTATTTCAGTTATGATATTTGAATAATTGGAGTATGCTTCCATGTCGCCGCGTATTACTATAGCATCGGGACACATATTCCTGGCCATCTTCATCGGCATGGCGGAATTTACTCCGTACTTCCTGGCTTCATAGCTGCAGCTCGATACAACACTACGGTCCGACATGCCGCCTATTATCACCGGTTTCCCGATAAGCCTGCTGTTCCTGAGCCTCTCAACCGATACGAAAAAGGTGTCGAGGTCAAGGTGAAGAATGGATCTGTCTATGTTGCCGGTGGTGAACATTTTCAGGTTATTTTTTTACATTTTTTTGTTTATATCAGAATTATATTTTACATTTGATTAAAATTTAATCAAATATATGATTACAATATAATCAATATTTATTATGTACTTCACATCCAACATAAAATTTTTACGAAAAAGGAAGGGCAGGACACAGGATGATGTTGCTGTTGCCCTCAACCTGAAACGTTCCACCCTGAGCGGTTATGAGAACGGTGTGGCTCAGCCCGGTATTGAAATACTGGTATCATTCTCACGGTACTTCAACATGTCAATAGATACATTGCTGAAGATCGATATCTCAAAATTATCGGAGAGTCAGCTTGGAGAGCTGGAGCGTGGATATGATGCATATATTAAAGGCAGTAACCTGAGGGTACTGACAACGACCGTAAGTCCCGATAATGTTGAAAACATAGAACTGGTGCCTGAAAAAGCGAAAGCGGGTTATACAACGGGATATGCAGATCCCGAATTCATTGAAGAGCTGCCGCGTTTCAGGCTTCCTTTTCTGTCAGACAAGAGGAAGTACAGAACATTTCAGCTTAAAGGCGATTCTATGCTCCCCATACCCGACGGTTCCTGGGTGACCGGTGAGTTTGTTCAGGACTGGCATGAAGTAATAAGTGGGAAAGCTTATGTAGTCTTTACAATAAATGACGGAATAGTATTCAAGGTCATTGAAAACAACCTGACAAACGATGGTAAACTGGTACTTTACTCACTTAATCCCATATATGAACCTTATGAGGTCCATATTAATGAGGTGAAGGAGATCTGGAAGTTCGTCAACTATATATGCAACGAACTGCCTGAACCGGTTCTTCCTGAGCAGCAGCTATATAAAGCGGTTGCATCAATGAAGAATGACCTTGAAAGGATCAAAGCCAGGATAGGGAAGGACATTTCTGATGTGAAGGAGGAAAAATGACCTTACGGGCTCTTAAAAATAAAACTATACGAAATTCCGTAAGTCAATTATTCTTTTGTAAGCGTAATTATCAGCTGAACGATCTTTTCATTCTCCGATTCGGGTATCTTGCCTTTGTATACAGCCCTTACAACCCTGTTCTTATCAACTATCACCACACTATAGCTGTCGGCTGGTAATCCCCATTCCTTCTGGAGTCTGGCGTCATAATCGAACAATATCGTTGTATCGTATTTCTTGGCTTTCTTCCCGGCTATCATTCTGATTAGTCCCTTTGGTTTCCATGTCGATTTTGTATCAACAATACCGAATCCCTTAAAGTAATCCTTGTTGATCCTTTTATCAATATCGGCAGCTTTGTCGATCGCATCGTTGAAAGCGTCGTTCAGATCTGATTCATCTGGATCGACATAATTGATCTGCAGGACTTTACCAGGCCATGAGTTCATTGTAAAATCGATTTTGTCAGCATCCTGAAATGTCCACTCAGGAGCTTTCATACCTACTTCAAGTTTTGCACCCTGGCCGGATACGTAAGTTACAGCCAATAGAGCAAAAAGGAGGGAAAAGAACAACTTTTTCATATTCTGAAGTTTTAGTTTTTCGAAATATATGCATTTTTTATTACAAAATTAAAAGCATTGATTCCAGATCTACTCAGGTGAAGGAGGGAGCCGTTACGCCGTTGAGCTTCTTTGCCGCTAATAATCATTGAGAAAATCGTTCAGGGGTTTCATTGCCCTTGAAGCCCTGATTATCATATCAAAGAATCTGCCACTCAACACTTCCTTATCTGAAATAATCCTCGATGACAGGAAGCTTTTCATTTTAAGAAGCTCAATATGAGGATGATCCCTTTTAAATCCTTTCGGAGCTGATTTCAATTTCTCCCCCTCAATTTCTCCGAAAATATCTTTGAATTCTTTATTATTCAATATTTTAAGGAATCTATCACTTTGTTCATCGATCTTTTCCCGGATAGCTGTCAGCCATGGCATTGGAGGTACATAGGCTCCTCCGGCGATCATGCTGTTGTTTCCAGGTTCTACGTGAACATAATATCCTGCTAATCTGTCACCGTTTTTCTTACCACCTCTTACAATAAAAGCACCCATATGTGTTTTATAAATTGTTTTATCGGTAGTAAACCTGATATCCCTGTTGATCCTGTATGTACAGCTCTTAGCCTCAAGGCCTTTTAAAATAGGATCAAATTTTACGATCTCATTTATAACAGCCTGAATGAATGATTCATAATTTGTTCTGGCAGCTACATATCTTGCCCTGTTCTTTTGAAACCATTCTCTGTCATTATGTTTTCTGAGATCGGATAAAAACTCCAGGGTTGATGGTTGTATTTGATTCATAGTAATTTACATTTAATTCTTTTGTTAGTTAATCCATTTTTTCATCATTAAATTCATTATTTTTACTTCCTGAATTCTGTCATTTCAAATATAAATAAAATTGAACTGGAATGCTTATGTATTAAAAGTAGTTATAAATCCCCCGCCAACGGTAGTTAATCAAAAACTTGTATCATAGTAACATCAGATGAATTAAAGATTAATAATTTTATCAGCCATTAAAATTAATTTTTCCACTAAAAATTGAACATATGAGTGAAAAACTTTCTATCAGTCCCAGCGGTGAAAAGTTTCCGTTGCCACAACCGGAAGATTATAAAGCGGAATTTGAATCTCTGAAGAAACGCGTTGCTAAAGAGAGGGAAAAGAATCGCGAAATTGTTGTTGTAATGGGTGTAGGATTTGTTGGAGCTGTTATGGCTGCGATTGTGGCTGATACTGTCGACAAAAAAGGCAAACCTTCAAAATTTGTGATCGGTATGCAGAGGCCTAGCGTAAGAAGTTTCTGGAAAATTCCTCTCCTGAACCGTGGTATTTCCCCAGTAAAGGCTGAAGATCCGGAAGTCGATCCGATGATTGCCCGTTGTGTAAAGGAGAAGAAGACACTCATTGCAACTTATACATATGATGTTCTGAAACTTGCAGATGTTGTTGTTGTCGATGTACAATGTGATTATATAAAGGAGGATTTAGGAGATGTCCGTACAGGGCAGACTGATATGGCGGCTCTGGAATCGTCACTCCATGTAATAGCTGAGCACATCCCTGCCGATGCTCTTGTTCTGATCGAAACCACAGTAGCGCCGGGAACCACTGAACAGGTCGCATATCCGATAATGAAGAAGGTATTCAGGAAAAGAGGCATTAATTCTGATCCATTGCTTGCCCATAGTTATGAAAGGGTTATGCCAGGCCGTAATTATGTAGCCAGTATCCGTGATTTCTGGAGGGTTTGCAGCGGAATCAATGAAAAAGCAAAGAAGCGGGTGGAAAAATTCCTGACCGAAGTGCTTAATACTGAGAAATTCCCGCTTACCGTTATGGACAGGCCAATTGAATCTGAGACAGCCAAGATAGTTGAGAACAGCTATCGTGCCACAATCCTGGCTTTCCTTGATGAGTGGAGCCTCTTTGCTGAGCGTAACGGAGTGGACCTTATAAAAGTTATCAAGGCAATTAAAATGCGTCCTACGCATAGTAATATGATTTTTCCGGGTCCGGGAGTAGGAGGGTATTGTCTTCCAAAAGATGGAGGACTGGGTGTATGGGCGTATAAGCATATACTTGGTTTTGAGGATGATATCTTCAAGATAACACCAATGGCCATAGATATTAATGATACCCGTGGATTGCATGTCGGGCAGCTTGTTCGTGATGCTCTTCGTAATATGGGTCAGCCAATTGCCGGAGCCGATATATTGATATTGGGTGCAGCTTATCGTGAGGATGTTGGTGATACGCGTTACAGCGGATCAGAAATAGTGATTAGAAAGCTGACAGAAATGGGCGCAGAGATAAGGGTTCATGATCCTTATGTTGAGCATTGGTGGGAATTTGAGCAGCAGGATTCATTTCCGGGTGTTGGTCAGAGCAAAGCCAGATTCTTCCGTAATCAGGAAAAACTCAAAGAGATTCGTGTTGAACAAAATTTAAACAAAGCTCTGAAAGATGCTGATGCTGTGATTCTTGCAGTGCCACACAAAGCATATCTTGATCTCGATCCGGCTAAACTGGTAAAAACGATTGGTAAGCCGGCTGCAATTGTTGACTGTTTCGGAATACTGACAGATGATAAGATCAGGAAGTATTTCCAGTTAGGTTGCGAGGTTAAAGGTCTGGGCCGCGGACATATTCAAAGGATAAAAGAAGAAACGCGCAAGAAATAATCTTTTGCGGTTAAAATTGATTTTTGAGACAGCCATCTGATAATGTAAGCCAGCGGAGCTGAAGGGATGGAATGAATGAAAATTTGCATTGACATAAAATCTGCCGATATAATCCTTAAGGCTCATGCATGATAATGTAAACCAGCGGAGCTGAAGGGTTAGGAATGGATGAAAATTTGCTTTGACATAAAATCTGTCGATATAATCCTTAAGGCTCATATCTGATTTTATGTCAATCAGCTGAGCTGACCGCAAATTTACATATTATTCCTATAATTAATATTATGTCAAATAGAATCTATTTTAATGAAAATATTGCAGGTTATTCAATAACAACCTCCAGCCTATCGAATCATATTAGAAAAATGATTAATCTCTTCCTCCAGGTAGTACCCTATCTCGGCTGATTCTGTTTTATTAAGCATAGGAAGCGCTGGTAATTCATAAAAATCGAAGGCCGGATCAGAAATTGCTCCGTTTATCGAGGTGCGGATGAAAATGTATCCATTCCTTTCTGCTGCAGCAATAATATCGCTATCTCCTGCTCCGTTGCCGAATGGAAGCGCTAGAATATTAACTACACCGGGTGTATGTTCTTCTATAATTCTTTTCGATTCCCCGAGTTCATAGTCAAGAAAACGATTATATTCATTCATATCTGTGAAACCAGCTTTCCTGTCAGATAGAAATTGATGAGAATATGAATGTGATCCGAATGTAAAAGGTTTAATCCCGTCTGCAAGTGTGTAATAGCTCATTAGTTCAACTTCCTTCCATGAAAGGAACGAATCGTGGCCAATCATATATACCCAAAGGAAAAATGTTGCTTTCATTTTATACTCTT
The DNA here is from genome assembly GCA_963843415.1 of uncultured Bacteroidota bacterium. GTDB lineage: Bacteria > Bacteroidota > Bacteroidia > Bacteroidales > VadinHA17 > LD21. Next base: position 1,044,360 of record CAWJKD010000002.1, on the reverse strand, counting down.
TCAGTAAAGGCAGCGCCAGCGTAAACCATGATTTATCACCGTCGTCAAATGTAATTATCGCAGAATTGCCGCCTGGCATTTTGCCGGATTCAGAAATGCTCACCAGATCATTGAAACTGATTACGTTTATATTATTCTTTTCAAGATAATCAATGTCTTTTTTAAGATCATCTACACTCCGTTCATATAGATTTGATGGTACACCCTGAACTATCCTATGATACATCAAAACAATAATCTTACCTTCTTTAGTTATTGGAGGATCCTCATTGCGATTACACCCTGCAATTAGCAATACACTGAATATAAACAATATGTGAAAATATTTCATTTTTGCTTTAAAAGAAATCAGTCTGTTAAATCAAAAAAAAGCCCTTCGAAATCAGATAATTGAAGGGCTTTGATATTATAGCTTCTCACAAAGCTGGTTTATTTCTGTTCGAGTGTACTCAGTTTTGCTCTGACAGCCTCATATTTTGTATTCAACGCAGGGTCTTTTTGTTTGAGCCTGTAATACAATTCCTGAAGACTTTGTAAAGTAAACCTGTCATCAGGTTTGAGCTCTATGGCCTTTTCCATAAGTGGTAGTGCTTTTGCATACACGTTATTAGCTTCGTCAATGGCAGCGCTGTATTTATTTACATCCATTATTTCGTTTGCTTTAACAAACATATCCGCCGCTTTATTTATATATGCTGCTCCAAGACCGTACTGGGTATCGAATAATTCTCCGTTAAGCTCAATGGATCTCGATAATTCCGTGATAGCTTCGTCAAACTTGTTCTGATTCAGATACATAATACCTGTCGCAAAGTAAAGGCTGAAGTTATTCGGATCGGCAGCTTTTGCTATATTAATATATTTCAGAGCTTCATCATACTTGCTTGCCTTAAGGTAAAAATCAATAAGCTGCAGAGTGATAGTATTATCACCTGGGAATTTACCCGGCAGATCAAGCAAATACTTTTCGGCTTTGGCTGTATCACCAAGGCCCATATAGCTTTCAGCTATCTGGATATAAGGTGTAATGCCCTGGTATTTCATTGTAGCACAAGTCTCGAAATATTTAATGGCGTCGGTATATTTACCGGAATTCATTGCTGCCAGACCAGCATTATAATACATCCCTGTATCAATGCCTCCGGCATATTTATCACTCTCGGTAATAGCAATCTGCGCTGCAAATGATTCAAGGGCGCCTTCATAATTCTTATCTTCAAATTGTTTGCTCCCTTGCGAATACATATTTAGAGCCAGGGAGTTATAGATCATTCCGGTAATGATCTTCTTTTTTGTGGTTCCTTTTGTATCGAGCTCAAGCGCTTTTTCATAAGCAACATAAGCTTCGGTCAGAGGATCTTCATAATAGGAATTGAAAGCAGGATTGTTGGCTTCAAAGATAGCCTGGCATAATTTACCCTTTGCAAAATATGTATTAAACCAGTTACTGGATTTCTCATTGGCAAAAGCCTGATCCAGGGCTTCTTTTGCCTTGTCAAGTGCTCCCTGTTCAATTAAACTAAGAGCTGAAGTCACTTTCCCTTTTTGTGCAAATACTCCTATTGAAATACTAACGATTGCTATTAGCAGAAAAAACTTTTTCATGATTTAATTTTTAATTTGTAATAGTAGCTTTTAAATAATTTTTCAAATTTATAACATTACTTGTTAATCTTCAAATTCTTTGCCATTTTCATCAATATTCATTTTTTTTTCATCAATCTCCTTGCCATTTTCTTCTTCTTCACTTACAAGAACGCATGCGACTGATGCAATAATATCATTTTCCCTGAGATTTATCAACCGTACACCCTGTGTTGCTCTTCCCATAATTCTAAGCGCGGAAACTGGACTTCTGAGAATATTACCATACTGAGTGATAATCATAAGATCATGATTATCAGTCACATCCTTTAACGCTATCAATGATCCGGTCTTCTCCGTAATATTTATAGTCTTTACTCCTTTCCCACCCCTGTTGGTTATCCTGTAACCATCAATATCCGATCTTTTACCATAACCTCTTTCCGAAACAACAAGAATATCCTTCTCCTTCTTTTCTACTGTTATCATGCCGATAACAATGTCAGTTTCTTCATTTGCTAGTCGTATGCCTCTCACTCCTGAAGCAGTTCTTCCCATCGGTCTGACAGAAGCTTCCGGAAAACGGATTGCCCTTCCGGATTTTACAGCCAGCATAATATGATGATCACCATTTGTCATCCTTGCCTCAAGAAGTTCATCACCTTCCCTTACAGTAATTGCATTGACTCCATTTGCTCTTGGTCTGGAGTAAGCTTCCAGTGAAGTCTTCTTGATGATCCCTTTGGTTGTGCAGAGTACAATAAAATTATTATTAATATAATCAGGATCATTCAGGTCTTTTACATTAATAAACGCTCTGACGTTATCGCCGGGCTCGATATTAATGAGGTTCTGCATTGCTCTTCCCTTTGAAGTACGTGAGCCTTCCGGTATGTTATATACTTTAAGCCAGTAGCACTTTCCTTTGCTTGTAAAGAAGAGCATAGTATTATGCATTGTTGCAATATAAAGATGCTCTATAAAATCTTCATCCCTTGTAGTACCTCCTTTCGCGCCTGTTCCTCCCCTGTTTTGTCTCCTGAATTCCGTAAGCGGGGTTCTCTTGATATATCCCATATGAGAAATAGTTATGACCATTTCATCATCGGAATAAAAATCTTCGGGATTGAATTCTTCAGCATTCGGAATAATTAAAGTCCGTCTTTTATCTCCATATTTTTCCTTTACCTCAATAAGTTCATCCTTTATTATCTTCATCTGAAGGTCGACACTTGCGAGTATTTTTTTGAGGTAGTCGATCAGATCCATCACTTCTTTGTATTCAGAACGTAATTTATCCTGTTCCAGACCAGTCAGCTGACGAAGTCTCATTTCAACAATTGCCCTCGACTGAATCTCTGAGAGACTAAAACGTTCCATCAGTCTTTCCCTCGCTGAGTCAGCATTCTGGGATGATTTGATTATAGCGATGACTTCATCGATGTTGTCACTCGCAATGATCAGTCCTTCAAGAATATGAGCTCTTTTTTCAGCCTGATCAAGGTCATATTTTGTTCTTCTGACTACTACTTCATGGCGGTGTTTAACGAAATAATTTATAAGATCTTTTGTATTAAGCGTTCTTGGCCGGCCTTTAACAAGAGCAATATTATTTACGCTAAAGGTGGTCTGAAGAGAAGATAGCTTATACAGGTGATTAAGGACAACATTCGCACTCGCATCTTTTTTAAGAATTATGACGATCCTCATGCCGTTCCTGTCAGATTCGTCATTTATATATGATATTCCTTCGAGTTTCTTTTCATTAATAAGGTCAGCAATCCGGCGGATCATTTCAGCCTTGTTAACCATGTACGGGATCTCGGTGACAATTATGCACTCGCGGCCTGAATGCGTCAACTCAATTTCTGTCTTACCCCTGACAACTACTCTGCCACGTCCTGTTTCGCAGGCATCTCTGATTCCCTGTTCACCGTAAATTATTCCGCCGGTCGGGAAATCAGGTCCCTTAACATATTTTAGTATTTCTTCTGTTGTTAAATTGTTATTATCGATGAAGGCAATTATGGCATCGACAATTTCCGAGAGGTTATGAGGAGCCATATTTGTGGCCATTCCAACAGCAATTCCTGAAGCTCCGTTCACAAGAAGGTTCGGAATACGAGTCGGCAAAACAACAGGTTCCTTAAGCGAATCATCAAAATTTGACTGGAAATCAACGGTCTCCTTGTCAAGATCGGCAAGCGTCTCTTCTGCAATTCTCCTTAATCTTGCTTCGGTATATCTCATAGCGGCAGGGCTGTCGCCATCGACTGATCCGAAGTTTCCCTGTCCATCGACCAGAGGGTATCTCATCGACCAGTCCTGAGCTAACCTTACCATCGCTTCATAAACCGACGAGTCGCCGTGCGGATGGTACTTACCAAGAACTTCACCCACAATCCTTGCCGATTTCTTATAGGATTTATTTGATAAAACACCTAGCTCCGACATTCCGAAAAGAACCCGGCGGTGAACCGGTTTCAGACCATCTCTCACATCAGGTAATGCTCTTGATACAATGACTGACATTGAATAATCGATGTAAGCCGACTTCATTTCCTCCTCAATATTTACCTGGACAACCCTTTCCCGCTCTGCCATAACAGATTAATAATTAATTAATTACATCACACATATCCTCTCTGGGATTTGAATTACGAAAATAGTGATTATTTGCCTATTTTTGAGATAATCTTAAGTGAATTTTTAACATTTATTGTTCATAAATGGGCATGAATATTGCCATACTTAAATATGGATAAGTTAACTTTGTAAATTTCATTAAAGTGAAGTTTTGTCGTGTAGTTGCTGACAGAATGGCTTAAAATAAACAATTATTGATAATCTGAATATATGGATTCACAATTTTCGCAGAGAGTTAAGGATATACTTGGTTATAGCAAGGAAGAGGCCATTAGGCTGGGAAACAGTCATATCAGCCCGGAGCATCTTTTCCTTGGTATTTTAAGAGACGGAGAAGGAATTGCGATAGAAATCCTTGTTAATCAAGGTATTGACCTCATGGGTCTGAAAGGGTCGCTTGAAAAAAGCATAAAAGTAGAAAGCCCTGTAATTGTTGCTGATCATGAGGTTATACCACTTCTGAGAAGCACTGAGAGGATCCTAAAACTTGTTTATCTGGAAGCAAAAGCGCTTAAAAGTCCTCTGATTGAATCTGAACACCTGCTTCTGGCAATTCTCAAAGACGAAAATACGCTTGTTACAAGATTCCTTTCGGAGTTAGATGTTGATTATCAGTCTGTAAAGAGGATGGTTGAAGCCGGCTCACCAAGTGCCAAAGCTGACTATCCAAGAGATGAAGATGATGAGGGCCAGGGTTTTGGTGCCCCGGGAAAAGGTCAGACAGGTGCTCCCTCCTCCCCTAAATCATCATCAGATACTCCGGTGCTTGATAATTTCGGCATCGATCTTACAAAAGCCGCTGAAGAGGGACGACTTGATCCTGTTGTGGGAAGAGAACGTGAAATTGAAAGACTTGCCCAGATACTCTCACGAAGAAAGAAAAATAATCCTGTCCTTATCGGAGAACCTGGAGTTGGAAAATCAGCGATAGCTGAAGGGCTTGCCCTCAGAATAACTAAACGAAACGTATCGAGGGTCCTTTTTAATAAAAGAGTAGTTGCCCTCGACCTGGCATCAATTGTTGCCGGAACAAAATACCGTGGTCAGTTTGAGGAAAGAATGAAAGCAATTCTGAATGAATTATCGAAGAATGACAATGTAATACTCTTCATAGATGAAATACATACTATCGTCGGAGCCGGTGGTGCTACAGGTTCTCTCGATGCTGCCAATATGCTTAAGCCGGCTCTTGCAAGAGGAGAAATTCAATGTATAGGAGCCACGACACTTGATGAATACAGACAGCATATTGAAAAAGACGGAGCACTTGAAAGGAGATTTCAGAAAGTTCTTGTTGATCCTACATCCATTGAAGAGACAATACTTATCCTCCAAAACATAAAGGAGCGATACGAAGAACATCACAATGTAATCTATACTGACGAAGCCATTGATGCATGTGTAAAGCTTACAAACCGTTACATTTCAGACAGGCACCTGCCGGATAAGGCTATTGATGCCCTCGACGAATCAGGGTCAAGAGTTCATATCTCAAATATAATTGTACCGGAGAAGATTTTATCACTCGAAAAACAGCTTGAGGAGACCAAAAAGGAAAAAATGACAGCTGTCAAGAATCAAAACTTTGAGAAAGCTGCAAGTTTTCGTGACCGTGAAAAGGATCTGCTCGATGCAATTGAAACTGAAAAGAAGAAATGGGAAAAGGAGCTGTCTGTCAACAGGGAAACTGTTGATGCAGATAAAGTTGCAGAGGTAGTAGCAATGATGACAGGTGTGCCAGTTCAGAGAATAGCCCAGACTGAAGGTACCAGATTACTTAAGATGGCCGACGAGCTTAGCGGAAGCGTAATAGGTCAGGATGAGGCAATCCACAAAGTTGTAAAATCTATTCAGAGGAACCGGGCCGGGCTAAAAGATCCTAACAAACCAATCGGAACATTTATCTTTCTCGGGCCTACCGGAGTCGGAAAAACCCAACTCGCCAAAGTGCTCGCCAAATTTCTTTTCGATACAACAGATAATCTGGTAAGGATAGATATGAGCGAATACATGGAGAAATTCTCCGTTTCAAGGCTCGTCGGAGCACCTCCCGGATATGTGGGCTACGAAGAGGGCGGCCAGCTAACAGAAAAAGTCAGAAGGAAACCCTACTCGGTTGTATTACTTGATGAAATAGAGAAAGCACACCCCGATGTATTTCACATTCTGCTCCAGGTTCTCGATGAAGGTCAGCTTACCGATAGTCTTGGACGCAGGGTTGATTTTAGAAATACAATTGTAATACTTACATCAAATATTGGTACACGTCAGATAGCGGAATTTGGAAGGGGAATAGGTTTTGATACCCAGACAAAAAAAGCTACCAGGGACGAGCAGACAAAAAGTATTCTCCAGAAAGCACTTCAGAAAACATTTGCTCCCGAATTCCTGAACAGGATTGATGATGTGATCATGTTCAATTCTCTTGGCAAAGAGGAGATAAATAAAATTATCGACCTTGAATTGAAGGGACTCTATGACCGGGTCAAATCACTCGGGTATCAGTTAAAGATTGCTCCGGCGGCTAGAGATTTTATTGCCGAGAAAGGATTTGATGCAACTTATGGGGCGCGGCCATTGAAAAGGGCAATCCAGAAATATCTTGAAGATCCGATGGCAGAAATTCTTATCAAAGCTATTCAGGGCGAGGGTGATATGATAAATGTTGGATTTAACAGTGCTAAATCTGAAATAAAGATCAGGATTGTAAAAAAGAAGGAACTGAAAGATAAAGACGAGGATCCGGGGGAATAAGCTAGACTGGATTTCCAAATAGGTCAAAGTCAGCCGATTGCATGATTCTTATGTTGTAGAAAAGTCCTGGTTTAAGGTCATATTCAACAGGGACAAGCACTTCCTGGTCAATTTCCGGAGAGTCAAACTCGGTCCTTCCGATAAAAAAATCTTCTTCCCTCCTGTCGATAAGTACTTTCAGAACCTGACCCATGAAATTTTGGTTCACTTCAGCAGATATTGACTGCTGTAGCTCCATGATCCCGGCAACCCGTGATTCCTTAACAACAGCAGGTATATCATCTTTAAAATTATTGTATGAATAAGTTCCTTCTTCATGAGAATATGCAAAAACACCCAGTCTCTCGAACCGGAATTCTTTAACAAATTGTTTCAATTCCTGAAAATCTTCTTCAGTTTCCCCGGGATGGCCTGCTATAAGTGTGGTCCTTATAAATGCATCGGGAATCTCCTTTCTTAATCTGACAAGAGTTGCCTCTGTCTCCTTCCTGTTATGTGACCTTTTCATTATTTTCAGCATTTTATCGGTTATATGCTGAACAGGGATATCAATATAGTTGCAAATCCTTGGATTTTCCCTTATCAACCGGATCAGTCCGGCAGGCAAACCGGCCGGATAAAGGTAATGCAGACGAATCCACTCCAGGGAATTTATATTCAGAAGCTCAGTTATAAGATCAGGAAGCTTTTGGGTCTTATACAGATCAAGGCCATAATAACTGAGATCCTGTGCAACCAGTATAAGTTCTTTTACCCCGGATTCTGCGAGATATCCGGCTTCTTCGACTAACTCTTCAACAGGCTTTGATATACATCTGCCCCGTATAGACGGAATAGCACAAAAAGCACAGCTCCTGTCACATCCTTCAGATACTTTCAAATATGCATAGTGACCCGGGCTGGTTATGATCCTTTTTATAGCGAGATCCTGCCTGAAAAAGACGCCAAGCTCCTCAAGTATTTTATTCAGATCATGAACACCAAAGTAATTGTCAACCTCAGGGATTTCAATTTTTAAGGCATCTTTGTAGCGCTCAGAAAGACAGCCTGTTACATATAGTTTATCAATATGCCCGGATTCTTTTGCATGCACGTAACGAAGAATAGTGTCAATACTCTCCTCCTTTGCATCATTTATAAATCCGCATGTGTTGATTATTACTATTCCGGCTGAGTTGTCTGTAGAATTGTGCATAACCGTAAAACCTCCTGACTGAAGTTGTTTCAGAAGTTTTTCTGAGTCAACCAGATTTTTTGAGCAGCCCAGAGTTACAATATTGATTCTTTTGTTTTTCATGGTTGGTTAGGGACCGCCATGCACACAATCAGGTGAATAACGAATCCACAAATTCAACCCGGTTAAATATCTGGAGATCGTCCATTTTTTCTCCTATTCCGATATATTTGACAGGTATCTTAAACTGGTCGGATATCCCTATTACGACACCACCCTTAGCAGTTCCATCAAGCTTTGTTATAACCATTCCTGTCACGTCAGTTGCTGCTATAAACTCTCTGGCCTGTTCAAAAGCATTCTGCCCTGTTGATCCGTCAAGAACCAGTATCACTTCGTGTGGGGCATCCGGTAATACTTTCTCCATAACCCTCTTTATTTTTGTTAGTTCGTTCATCAGGTTTATTTTATTATGTAATCGTCCTGCAGTATCAATAATCACTACATCATAATTCCCTGCGACTGCTGATTTGAGAGTATCATATGCGACTGAAGCAGGATCAGATCCCATCTGCTGTTTAACGACAGGAACGCCGGCGCGGTCAGCCCAGATCTGAAGCTGGTCGATTGCAGCTGCCCTGAAAGTGTCGGATGCACCGAGCAATACTTTTTTCCCGTTAATTTTATATTGATAAGCCAGCTTTGCGATAGTAGTTGTCTTCCCGGAGCCGTTTACGCCAACTATCATAATAACATATGGAACTGTACTCAGAGGTGCTGAAAAATCAGAATCAGCGCCGGTATTATTCTCTTCAAGAAGAGCTGCGATTTCATTCCTTAAAATTGTATTCAATTCGTTGGTATTCAAATACTTGTCTCTAGCCACTCTCTCTTCTATCCTTTTTATGATCTTTAATGTTGTAGCAACACCAACATCTGATGAAACGAGTACTTCCTCGAGATTATCCAGTACCTCTTCATCTACTTTTGACTTCCCGGCAACAGCCCTTGAAAGTTTGATGAAAACAGACTCTTTGGTTTGTTCAAGACCTTTATTGAGGCTTTCTTTCTTTTCCCTGGTGAAGAATCCCAGCAACGCCATTTCTAAGTTTTTATTAAGGACAAATTTAAAAAGCTTCCTTCATTAAGAAGAAAGCTTTTTATATTTTCCTGTTGAATTAAAAATATTATTTTTTGGTGAAAAAGTCCTTAATATGGTCGTTATGGACTATCTCTTCCTTAAACAGGTAGGCTCCTGTTTTCTCAGATTTCGACATTTTAATACATTTCGTAAAGAGCTTTCCTGAGCCTGTTTTTAGCGCTGCAACGACTTTCTTTGCCATGATTCAGTCTTTTATTTAATTTCTCTGTGAAGTGTGTGTTTCTTGAGGACGGGATTATATTTCATTCTCTCCATCCTGTCAGGAGTATTTTTCCTGTTCTTTGTTGTAATATATCTTGACATTCCGGGAAGTCCGCTCTCCTTATGTTCGGTACATTCCAGAATTATCTGCTGTCTGTTTCCTTTTGCCTTCTTTGCCATTTTCTGATCTTTTTAGTAATTCACAATGTAGCCTTTTTCCTTTGCTTCCTTAAGGGCTGATGAGAGTCCCTTTTTATTTATGAGGCGGATCCCTGCAGCGGATATCTTGAGCGAAATCCATCTCTCCTCTTCAGGGATGAAGTACCTTTTCTCAAAAAGATTGGGGTAGAATTTTCTCTTGGTCCTTCTCTTTGAGTGAGATACATTGTTCCCAACAACCGCTTTTTTCCCTGTAACCTGACAAATCTTCGACATTGATTTATATTTTACTTTTCGCTGTGAATTTGATTTTTTAAACGAAGCGCAAAATACGTGATTTTTATCTGATTAAACAAATATTTTGGTTACTTTTTTTAATAAGCCAGGGATAACAAAGGTTAACTGCTGATTATTTGTTTCCTGACAAGGTTCAGGGCTGCTAATGAAAACCTGTTTATATTTATCACTCTCTCTGATCCGTAGATGTATTTTTGGGAGACTGTTGCCTGAGGTGTTGACACGGCGATCCATATAGTTCCAACAGGTTTTGATGCTGTACCCCCGTCAGGTCCTGCTATACCTGAAGTAGCAACAGAGTAGTCTGCTTTTAATAACTCTCTTACACCTTTAGCCATCCTTTCAACCACCTGCTCACTAACAGCTCCGTATTTTTCAAGAATATCTTCCGGCACGCCAAGCAGATCCGTTTTAATGCTGTTATCGTAAGCAATAACTGATCCTTTATAATAGAGAGAACTTCCCGGAATACTGGTCAGCATCTGTGCAATCTTTCCTCCGGTACAGCTCTCGGCTGTACAGATCGTCCTGCCTTGTTCTTTGAGCAACCGTCCTACAACAGCTTCAAAGGGATCCTCATTCTCACCATAGATCAGATGGGGAATAATGGTATAGAGTTTCCTGACCTGCCCTTCGACCTCCTTACCCAATTTCCCGCTGTTAGTTCCAATTCCGGTCAGCCTCAGTTTTATTATACCATAAGAAGGAAGATAGGCGAGCTTGACCGACGGAGGCAAAGATGCTTCAAATGCTGTAAGGATCTCAGCAAGCTTTGCCTCGGGCTCTCCATAAGTCATTATATTTCTGTGAATTATAACCTGGGAGACGAACCGTTTTTTCAACTTCGGGAGAACATGAAGACTCATAATATGTTTCATCTCATTTGGCACTCCCGGCAATGAAATAAAGATGGTTCCCCCCTTTTCAAACCACATTCCGGGAGCCGTACCAGCTGCATTTTTAAGTACAAGGCAAGACTCAGGTATTTCTGATTGTCTGCGGTTATTTTCATTCATTGGAAACCCGCGCCGTTTCATCATTTCCTCAATCATCGCAAGAACTTCATGGTTGACAACCAGACGGCTGTTAAAAAAATCACAGAGAGTTTGCTTTGTAATATCGTCGCTTGTAGGACCAAGTCCTCCGGTGATGATTACTACATCCGATTTCCTTGATAATGTTTCTTTCAAAGCATCAAGGATATCTTCTCTTTTATCATGAACTGAAGTTTTCCTGACTATATCAAAACCAATTCCGCATAATTCTACACCTATCCAGGCAGAATTGGTGTCAATTGTCTGACCTATAAGGAGCTCATCACCGATTGTTATTATTTCAGACTTCATGTTATGCAATATTGAATCAGAATGCAAAAGTCAATTAACCGTTTTATGTTTTAACGGGGATCAGGAAGTCCTTAATGCCAGGATAATTATCTTGAACTTAAGGCAGTCTGTTTTACCGATGGTCCCAACGGTTGCCCCATTGCAGATGTATTGGTTATCTCATCGGTAGTAAAAAGCATAAATTGTGGGTTATTTTTTGTATGTGGTTTCCAGATTTCATTTCCCTTCCCGTTAGGATCGCCGTATTTTGCAAAATCCGTCCAGCAACCCAGAATATATTGACTTAATGCCTCATCCCCTTCTGTCAATGGACGCCAGCAACGGTCGAGTGTATGAAAGACAAACCATAATTCCGAAGAATGGAACGCGCCTGCCGAATCTCCAGGAAGAGGACGTGCAAACTGATAGGCGTATGCTTTACCTCCCTTTTCTTCGAGAACAAGGCAGAAATCTGCAACAGGTTTGCTATTTCCCCTCATGTCTTCCATTGTGCCGCCTATTATATAAGGAATATCGGCCAGATTGCCATTAACAGCGGCATCACTGAAGCTCTCTTTCAGAACATACCCGTCCACAATTGGCGATAGAGGAGCCATTCTTTTTTCTGCTTTCATAAATTCCTGGGTACGATTTTCAAAATCACCGAATTCTTCAGCTGAAGCAGCCCGCATTTCTTCAAGTGAAGTGCAACCATAGAATCTCATGACACTCTCACCGGTTTGTTCAGCATCTCCGAGCGTTACAGCAGGTCTGCTTCCCAGACCACCGCCACTCTGGATAATAGCACCCTGAATAAGTCCTTTTGTCAACGGCGATGCAACAAGTGTCTGTACGCTCCCGGCGCCGGCACTTTGTCCGAAGATTGTTATCTGGTCAGGGTTACCGCCAAACTGAGCAATGTTGGCTTTAATCCATTTCAAAGCAGCTACCTGGTCCAGGATTCCATAGTTGCCAGACACACTGTATGGACTTTCCGTAGTTAGTTCCGGATGAGCAAGGAATCCGAGAATCCCCAGGCGGTAATTTATTGTAACAAGAATAACACCTTTTTCTGCCCACGCCTGACCGTCGAACTCATTCTCATGACCGAAACCGTTCCTGTAAGCGCCACCGTGTATCCACATTGCAACAGGCAGGTTTGCCTTCGTCTCACCAGCTGCAGGAGTCCAAACGTTCAGATAGAGGCAGTCCTCATTTTTAACGTGGGGACTTTGAGCATAGAACTCTTTATCATAAAAAGAACCCGGGTCAGTTAGTTTTTGTGGTGCAGCAGCACCGAAAGTGTCACATATTCTGACGCCATCCCACGGAATGACAGGTTGTGGTTCACGCCAGCGCAGATCACCTACAGGAGGTGCTGCAAAAGGAATACCTTTATATATAAGGATACCGGGAGTCTCAGTTTCAACACCCTGAATTTGTCCGCCCTCGATTGTGAGGACGGGATTTTTATCTTTACATCCTATAATAGTTGACACGAAGAATACGACGATTATAAATTTGAGATTTTTCATGTTATGGTATTAGTTTGATTATCAATTGAGCGGGAAACGGGACCCGAACCCGCGACCCTCAGTCCAATCCAACTGCAAATCTTTTCCTTGACACTCGTACAAAATTAAAAAAAACGGGGAAACATTCTGTAAAAATATGGGTATACTATCTTATTTCATAGAAGAGATATGGATTGCCGTATTGTTCCTGTGATTGTCATTTAATGATCTGTTTGTTAAGTGAATTGGTATCTGAAATTTCAACTGGAATTTTTATAGTAAACAATGCACCGCCATTTTTACGGTTTTCAGCAACTACTGTACCTTTATGAGCTTCTATGAATCCTTTTACGATGGACAAACCCAGACCTGTACCCCCTGCTTTAGCATACTTTCCCCTGTAAAATTTATTAAAAATCGATGATAAATCTGACACATGGAAACCTGTCCCTCTATCCATTACCTGGATGGTAAAATCACCATTATCATAAAAGAACTTCATTCTTATCTGGGTCCCATTTGGAGCATGTTGAGTCGCATTTAATAAGAGGTTGTGCAGGACTTGCTCGATTAAACCATAATCAATGTACACAAGTGGCATATTTACCGGGATGATTATAGCCAGTTTAAAAGGTTTTAGTTCTCCACGTAATGATTCCGCGACACTATTTGCTAAATCGTGAACATCACACCAATCTGGTTGAGGTTTAATTCGACCAGATTCGAGCCGGGACATATTTAAAAGATTCTCTATGAGCCTGTTTAGTCTTATTGAAGCTGTATTAATTTCAATATGGAGTTTTCTGCGGGTGTCTTCTGGATATTCCTGTTCCAGGAGGGTATCAGATGCGCCAACAATAGTAGCAACAGGTATTCGTAATTCATGTGATATAGTATTAAAAAGTGTTTTATAAAGTTTGTCGGATTCGTTCAATAAATAGGCCTGTTTAGCCATATTGCGCAGGTATTCCCGTTCGAATTTCCCTGATATCTGGGAAATAAATGCTTCCCAGAACTGCTCTTCGCCCTGCGTGAAAACATTTGGATGTCGAACGGCAATGGCTCCGAGGTTCATCTGATTTCCTTTTAACGGATAAAATGTATAATCACCGGATGGCAAAGTATCGGTGTATTTTCCTGCCTTGGTGGAGTGTTGAAATGTCCATGATGCAACACTCATGTCATTTTTTGACAAAATAATGTCTGTATCATCCTTACTGCTGAAATCAAGCTGGTTTGTCCCGTTTTTCAGTAAGATCCTGCTTTTAAGGTTAAAATATTTCTTAATATCGTTTTTAGCGATATTAATAACCTCTTCGATACCTGTTGCAATGGAAAGTTCCCTGGTAAGCTGGTATAGGGCATTTGTACGTTCCTCACGGATCCTGATCTTCATCTCCTGTCGTTTTACCCTTGATGTCAGTACTCCGCTAAGCAAGGCTATGATGAAAAACATTATGAGCATAAGCATATCTTCCGGCTTATCGATATGCAGGGTATAGGGAGGTGGTATAAAAAAGAAATCCCAGATAAGGGCGCTCAATGCAGCGGACAATAAAATTGGTCCGGTACCAATGAAAAAAGCAAGAGTTGAAACAACAAACAATAAAGCAAATGATACGACCTGATAACCGATAAAATCTTTAATAGAAAAACAGATAATAGCAGTAAGTATAACTATTAACGAGGCTATAAAGTATTGACTGAGGTTTGAAGTAAAGGATGGAAGGGAGACTTTTTCTTTGAATTTATCATTTGATTTTATATCTGAACCGAGAATATAAACATCAATATTACCGCTATAACGAATAAGCCGGTTCACAAAGTTGCCAAGTCGCAACAGGGTCAATAGATTACGTACCCGGGGTTTACCAATAATGATATGGGTAATGTTTTCTTTCTGGGCAAAATCTACAATGGCTTTGACCATATCGTTATGGGTAATGAACCGAAACTTAACGCCTAATTGTCGGGCAAGGTTTATATTTTTATTTAGCTGTTCATTTTCCTTTGGGGTGACTTTATACGAGGTTTCTACATAGATAGCCTGGAGATCTGCACCCATTGTATAAGAAAGGTTTTTAGCCCAACGAAGCAACCTGGCAGATTGCTGGGTATGACTGACTGCCACCAGAAGGTGTAATCCTGATTTCCATGGGCCTTTAATATGCTTAAGCTGCATGTATTCGTGGAGCTGCTTATCCACGCGGTCGGCAACTATTCGAAGGGCCATCTCACGCAAGGCTGTTATATTTCCTTTGCGGAAAAAACGTTCTATAGCTTCTTTTGATCGTTCCGGAGTATATACTTTGCCATCAGAAAGTCTTCGGAGCAGTTCATCAGGAGTAAGGTCAATTACCTCTATTTCATCAGCGTTTTCAAAAATCTCATCGGGAATTGTTTCCCTGACTATGATTCCTGTGATCTGTGCAACTGTATCAGAACGGCTTTCCAGGTGCTGAACGTTTACAGTTGTATATACATCAATTCCGTTGTCCAGGATTTCCAGGACGTCCTGATATCGTTTTATGTGTCTGCTGCCAGGGGTATTTGTATGAGCAAGCTCGTCAATCAATGCTATTTTTGGCTTGCGGGCTATTATTGCATCCAGATCCATCTCCTGAACTGTAGTAGATTTGTAAGGATAGGTTTTGCGGGGAATCAATTCAAAGCCCTCGGCCAGTTCAGCTGTTTCCTTTCGGTTGTGCGTTTCGACAAAGCCAATGATAATATCATTCCCTTTCGATTTTTCAGCTAGTGCTGTTTGAAGCATAGTGTACGTTTTACCTACACCGGCACACATACCAAAGAATATTTTCAGCTTGCCTCGTTTGCTTTTTTCTTCCTCTAACTTTAAGAGGGCTAAAAGTTCATCGGGATCTGGGCGGGTGTCCTTATAGTCCATATTAAACTACTTTTTTTCAAACCTGGAAAGTATCGCTGCGGCTTGTTCTTCCATAACTTTTATCTGGAACAGCATTTTTTTCAGTTCCTCAATATCTTCAGAGCTTTTATCTTTTCCCAAATCGTCATGTGAAGTTACAGACATTTTCTGCTTGTTTGTATTTAATTTCTCCGCCATTTCATTAAAAGCCAGTGAAATTTCGGTGAGTTCATCATTCCCGTCAAGATAAAGCTTGCTTCTGTAATTACTGGATACTATTTCTTTTATCCCATTATACAATCTGTAAAATCGTTCATTGAAATATGATGAAAAGATAAACGTAAAACCATAAGCAATCAAAAAACACAAAGTTCCGATGAATGTCATTTGGAGCGCGAACTTTTTTGCCGAAACTTTAGCGTCATCGGTCTTTCCTTCAATGGCTTTTTCGTTCATTTGAGACAAAAGCATCAATTGTCGATAAAGAGTGTCAAATTTCTCTTGCAGGGGAAGGACATTAGTAGCTGGATTTGACGATTTTATGAACTTTAAAACAGATTCACGGTATTCAATATAATTAACCTCAATACCGGATACAAGCTTATCTTCACCGGGCTCTGTTATATTATTTTTTTCTAATTCAAGCGATTTGTTAAATAACATAAACTCCTTGTTAATAAATAAAGTATCAGGATTTTTATTTGTTAAAAAGGAAGTAATAATTGTCTGATTAATAATTGTCAGGTCCTCTGACATGTCCAGGGCATAAACAACGGAATAATGGTTTTCTTTGAGGATTGCGTTCGTTTTCCCCGACAGTCTGTTAAGGTAAAATGTAGAAGAGATTGATAATAACAAAATGATTACCAGGAAAAGCACCATCCCCAATGTAAACCTTTTGCTGCGGATTGAAGTTTTCATACAATATCGGTTTTATTTGTTATTTGTAATGTTCTGGTCAAGTTTATTAAGTTCAAGGTTTAAAACCAATACATTAACCCTTTCCTCACCAAAAACTAAAAACTGAGGGTTATCAGTAAGGTTTTTTACACCCTGAACCAAATTTTGCTTTTGGATAGAATTGAAATTTCGGGCTCTGGCAACCCGGTCCACTTGCAATAATGCCGCCTTTTGAGAAATATGCGGATCAAGTCCGCTTGCTGAGGCAAACAGCATTTCGGAAGGTATTACAGTAAGACTATCCACTTGATTAAAAACAATGAATTGTTTTTTACGTTCGGCGACAAGATTTTTCAGTTTAAGATTTGTTAATCCATAATTTGAACCTCCTGAAGGCAAAGGATTATATGAAATTGCCGATGGTCGGGAAGCAAAATATATTATAGTATCAAATTTCTGACCGATCAGTTCACTTCCGATTATTTGGTTATCTTTTACAATTAAACTACCATTAGCTTTTTCAGGAAATACAATTTGTGCAATACCGGTAATCAAAAGCGGGTAAGCTATTCCTGTTAATATTGTAAAAAACAGGAATATTTTCAAAGATATTATGATTGTTTTCATTTTCTTATTGTACTACAAGTTAATTAAAATATCAATAAGCTTAATTCCAATAAATGGGGCAAGAATACCGCCTAATCCAAAAATAAGCAGGTTACGGGTCAAAGCAACAATAGCTGAAACAGGTCTGTAGCGAACACCTTTTAAAGCCAACGGGACTAATAAAATAATAATAATTGCATTAAAAATTACTGCACTCAGGATAGCACTTTGCGGCGAACCCAGGTTCATCATATTAAGTACAGAAAGAGGGCCAATTCCGTTTGTACCCGAATAAAGCGAAATAGTAATAGCCGGAATAATGGCAAAATATTTGGCCACATCGTTTGCAATACTAAAGGTGGTAAGTGAGCCACGGGTCATAAGTAATTGCTTGCCTACTCCCACAACCTCAATTAATTTTGTAGGGTTACTGTCGAGGTCAACCATGTTTCCGGCTTCACGGGCCGCCTGGGTACCGGAGTTCATGGCAATGCCAATATCGGCTTGCGCAAGGGCTGGGGCATCGTTGGTGCCATCGCCAATCATTCCTACCAGGTGTCCGTTTGCCTGTTCTTCACGTATACGACGCAATTTATCTTCAGGTGTTGCCTCAGCCATAAAATCGTCAACCCCTGCTTCGGCTGCAATAGCAGCGGCTGTTAAAGGATTGTCACCTGTAATCATTACTGTTTTAATACCCATTTTACGTAATTCGGCAAAACGCTGTTTGATACCGCCTTTAACAATGTCTTTAAGGTGAACAACCCCTAAAACTTTTGTATCTTCTGCCACAACCAGGGGTGTTGCCCCCTGTCGTGCCAATCCGGAAACAATATTTTGAATTTCCTGAGGATAAAAACCATTATTGTTTTGTATAAATGTGCGAATGGATTCCGATGATCCTTTGCGGACATGATGTATTATGCCATCATTAGTTTTATAATCAACACCACTCATTCTCGATTGTGCCGTAAAAGGAATAAATGTTGCATTGAGCTGGTGAACTTCACGTCCGCGAATGTTATATTTTTCCTTGGCAAGCACAACAATTGAACGTCCTTCAGGTGTTTCGTCCGATAATGATGAAAGCTGGGCAGCATCGGCAAGTTCTTCAGCTGTTATTCCTGCTGCGGGGATGAAATCAGTAGCCATGCGGTTGCCTAAAGTAATTGTTCCGGTTTTATCGAGTAAAAGTACATCAACATCACCAGCTGCTTCAATGGCACGCCCACTGGTAGCAATGACATTCCGCTGAATAAGCCTGTCCATGCCACTGATTCCAATTGCACTCAGCAAGGCACCAATAGTTGTAGGAATAAGACAAACCAGCAAAGCAATTAATATGGGAAGTGTCAGGTTTTGTGACAAGGGTAATCCGGAAGCCTTAAGACTATAACCGAAAAATGCCGGAAGTGTGACCACCACCAGAAGAAATATTATAGTCAAACCCGATAGCAGTATAGAAAGGGCTATCTCATTGGGTGTTTTATGACGTTTTGCCCCTTCAACAAGTGCAATCATACGGTCGATAAAGGTGTCACCTGGTTCAGTTGTAATGCGAATCAGAATCCAGTCGCTGATCACCTTTGTCCCTCCGGTAACTGCTGAACGGTCGCCTCCGCTTTCACGGATAACAGGGGCTGATTCTCCTGTTATTGCCGATTCGTCTATACTGGCAATGCCATCAATGACTTCTCCGTCTGAAGGGATTACCTCTCCGGCCTTGCAAAGGACGATGTCACCTTTTCTCAGCTCGGTTGCAATTACCGAAACTTCCTTTTTGTCAACAATTTTACGGGCAATGGTCTGAGTGCGATTTTTTCGCAAGCTATCAGCCTGGGCTTTACCCCTGCCTTCGGCAATAGCCTCTGAGAAATTGGCAAACAACACGGTAAACCATAACCATATAGCTATTTGCAGGTTGAAAGATGAAAAGTTGCCCTGAAATATACCTGCAAACACCATAATTGTTGTAATAAGTGAACCTATTGCAACAATAAAAATTACAGGATTTTTAATCAGTAAACCAGGACTTAATTTGATCAGGCTGTCTTTTATAGCCTGTAACAATATCTTTTTATTGAAAAGACCTGTATTTTGTTTTATATTCATTTTGAACAAAAATTAAAAGGTTATTCCGCTGTTCATCAGAAAATGCTCAATAACAGGGCCAAGCGATAAGGCAGGGAAATGCGTTAATCCGCCTACAATAAGTATAACAGCGATTAACAAACCGATAAACAGCCAATTGTCGGTACGGAATGTGCCTGCCGAAAGCGGGGTAATTTTCTTCTTAGCCATGTTTCCGGCTATTGCAAGTACCGGAATAATCACGCCAAAGCGACCAATCAGCATCCCAAAACCAAGAGTCAGATTATAAAACACCGTATTTGCATTTAACCCGGCAAAAGCGCTGCCGTTGTTTCCTGCAGCCGAACTGTAAGCGTAGAGTATTTCCGAGAAACCGTGTGGACCTGCATTATTCAGGCTGGATAAACCATAACTACTTACCGAAGCCCATGCCGAGAAAATCAGTATTACTAAATTTGGTAAAAGAACGGCTATTATGGCCATTTGAACTTCAAAAGCCTCAATTTTTTTGCCCAGATATTCAGGTGTCCGGCCTACCATAAGTCCTGCAATAAAAACTGTAAGGATTATAAAAATAACCATACCATATAATCCGGCACCGACACCACCAAATATTACCTCTCCAAACATAATGTTAATCATGGCAATCATTCCACTTAGCGGAGACAAGCTTGAGTGCATAGCGTTGACTGAACCGTTTGAGGCTGCTGTGGTTGATATAGACCATAGAACGCTGTTTGTTGTGCCGAAACGTGTTTCCTTGCCTTCCATTAATTGTAAATTTCCGAATATTGGATTTGTTGAATATTCTGCATAAAGTGAAATGCATAATCCAGTAATCATTAAGAGCAACATTGTAGTGAATATTGTCCAGCCGTGCCTGACCGAACCTATCATTTTACCATAAGTGTAGGTCAGGGAAGCCGGTATTAACAAAATTGCCAACATTTCAATGAAATTACTAAATGGTGTAGGATTTTCGAATGGATGCGAACTATTTGAATTAAAAAAACCACCACCGTTAGTTCCCAATTGTTTAATGGCAATTTGTGAAGCTGCCGGACCCATAGGTATAATTTGCTGAGTGCCCTCCAAAGTCTCGATCGGTACATTAGATTTTAAATTCTGAATTACTCCCTGCCCTGCAATTAGAATGGAAAACATGATTGAAAGAGGTAGAAGGACATAAAGTACTGAACGAGTAAGGTCAACCCAGAAACTGCCAAGCATATCAGATGTTTTACGTACAATGCCTCTGATAAGTACTAATAAAACTGCTATTCCTGTTCCTGCACTTAAAAAATTCTGGACAGTTAGTCCTGTCATCTGGACAAAATAACTTAGTGTTGTCTCCCCGGCATACCCCTGCCAGTTAGTATTCGTCATAAAACTGATGGAAGTATTTAATGATGAATGCCATGAAACGTTCGAAATATTGTTTGGATTTAAGGGCAGGTATGCCTGAAATAATTGTATTAGGAATAAAAACATGAAACCAATCACGTTGAAGAGCAAGAGGGAAAATGTGTAAGATTTCCAGTTTGTTTCATCATCACTGTTAACACCTATAATCTTATAAATTATCCTTTCGAACCAACCGAATACAGGAAGCATGAAATGTTTACTGCCGGCATAAACATTGCTCATATAATTGCCTAAGATTGGTGTTAATCCAATCAGAAGGATAAAGAATAAAGAAACTTGAAATATGTCAGCTAATGTCATTCCTTTTATAATTAAAGTATGCGTCTATTATTTAAGAGATGTGCAATTAAGAATCCGATTACATAAATCAGGACAACACCTGCCAAAAATTCTAATATTGTAAGAAGACATTTCATGAACAGCATTTTTTAAAATTTCTCAGGTTTTGTAAGTGAATAAATCAAGTAACAAAAGATGCAGAGCGATATCAGAATACCAATCAGATATTCATTAGATGTACTGCTTTCAATAGGTACTGAAACAATTAATATTATTGCGTTCATAATCATACCATTTTTACACGATACAAAATTGCAACAGGACTAATAATGATTTTATAAAAAATTCCTGATGGGTTATAAAGAATTTGTAAAGAAGCTAAACAGAGAAGAATAAAGCAGCGCAATCAACAGGTATGCTCATTGAATCTTATTTGTCAAAGGATCATTATTTTTCTACCTCTTTGTTTTAATAACTCATGCTTTGAATAAAATACTGTGCAAGAAGAGGAATAAGGGCCTCACGAGTGTTTGTTTCGTAAGTCCCTGATTTAGTGGAGCGGGAAACGGGATTCGAACCCGCGACCCTCAGCTTGGGAAGCTGATGCTCTACCAACTGAGCTACTCCCGCAATGTAAAATTCATAAGATCAGGCAAAATTAATAAATAGTCTTTCCATTCCAAATTACATGGAAAAATTACTGAAAATCTACTACTGCTGTAATATTACCAGTACTTTTTCAGGCAGGTGGTGCTAACTCCTTGAATGCCTGCAGGACCAGAAAAACCGGCCATACAATAGCTTTCAGGAATCCTAAAACACCCATCCAGAAACCGGTAGCTGTAGAAATAAAATAGATTGCTGCTCCGATGAGCCCTAAACCGTAAACTGCGCCGGATGCAGGAGTACCTTGGTTGAACTTGTCTTTCATGTCAGGATAATTTAAAGATTAATGAATTAATAAGTCTGGGTTAATTAACTTAATTCAGGCTAATTCTTTAAAAATAAGAAAGAAATAGATAAGGATCAAATAAATTTAGCAGACGTAAGTCACTCCGCTGAGAAAGTTTTCCAGAAACCGTTCGGGTGTCTCTTGATTATCTGAGCCTCCAATGGGACTCGAACCCACGACCTGCTCATTACGAATGAGCTGCTCTACCGGCTGAGCTAAGGAGGCATAAACAGCCGCAAATATAGAAAATTTCATTCCAACTTTTCCAGTCGCTGTAACAAAGGTGGATGTGAATAATGAAAAAACACATAGAGAGGGTGCGGCATCATGTTGGAAAGGTTTTTTACTGAAAGCTTTTTCAACGCATCGCCCAGAATATCTCCCTTGAAATTTTCTTTGACAAACCTGTCAGCTGCAAATTCATTTTTTCTTGAAATAATATTGGATAGCAATCCTACCAGTAAAGCAAGAGGGCTGTACAGGAATCCAAAAACTATTAATCCCAGATGGAAGTTTGGATTCTCTGAACCAAGCGCTTTTGACAGATTGGGATTATTGACAACAAGAGAGAAAAGAAACAGCATTATTCCTGTCATAATAAACGAGGATAAAAGCATCAGAATAATATGTTTTTTTTTGTAATGGCCTATTTCGTGTGCCAGAACAGCAACAATTTCATCTTCAGTCATCTCTTTCAGCAGGGTATCAAAAAGAACTATTCTCTTTTTCGGACCAAAACCTGAAAAGTAAGCATTGCTCTTTGTGCTTCGTTTAGAACCGTCTATAACATAAATATTTCTCAATTTAAATCCTGTACGGGATGCAAAATCCTCGATTTTGTCTCTTAAGGAACCGGCTTCCAGGGGTGTCTGCTTATTGAACAGGGGGACAATCAGTTCGGAATAAAAGAGATTCATGAAAACGGAGAACAGCGTGATCAACCCCCATGCGTAGAGCCAGAAATTATGGCTTGTTTTATAATAGAACCAGGTTATTAATCCAAGGACCGGAATTCCAACAAGGACAGCAAGGAACCATGATTTGAAATGATCAGTTATGAAAGTCCTGATTGTCATAGTATTAAACCCGAATCTTTTCTCGATAACGAATGTATCGTACCAGCTGAAGGGAATATTTATTAGTTCTGAAACAAGTCCTATTACAGCGAAGAAAATCAGGGCTACGATTATCAGGTTCATACTGAATATCCTTGCAATCCCATCGACAAATGAAAAGCCTCCAAAAATTATCATAGCAAGGATAACTGCCAGATTAAATGTCGATGACAAGAAAGATAGCCTCTTATTTTGCTTATCATAAAGTTGTGATTTTCTGTATTCATCTTCAGGGCAGATCCCTTTTAGTTTTTCAGGAAGCTCATCGGACCACATTTTGCTATTCAGATATTCAAGATATCTTTCAAGGAGGTACCCTGTTACTGGAAGAATCAGAATCAGGAAAAATATTGTATTGTGCATTCAGGCTGGGGTATAAAAAAAGAAGCAGGGCGTCCGTTTAAAATAAGTGTGGAATAAATATGTCTCGCTGCATTTCCTCGTGCTAAAAGGATGGACACCCTGCGAAGCAGTAAATATAATAAATATTTTTAAGTTAACATGCCTCCACAGACATGAATTATTTGTCCATTAACATAAGAGGATAATTCCGAAGCAAGAAACAATGCCGTATTTGCCACATCCCCGGCGGTTCCGCCACGTTTCAGCGGTATCTTGTTTATCCAGTCAGCTTTAACATTTTCAGGTAGTTTTTCTGTCATCTCTGTAAGAATAAATCCTGGCGCTATTGCATTACACCTTATATTTCTTGAACCAACTTCTTTTGCAATACTTTTTGTGAACCCAATAATTCCGGCTTTGGAAGCGGAATAGTTGGATTGGCCTGCATTACCTGCCACACCGACTACAGAGCTCATATTTATGATCGAGCCGCTGCTCTGCCTGATCATTGGCATAATGACGGCTTTTGTAAGATTAAATACGGATTTCAGGTTGACAGCTATGACTGAATCCCATTGCTCCTCAGACATCCTCATCAGCAGGTTATCTCTTGTTATCCCGGCATTGTTTACCAGGATATCGATGCGTTGAAAATCTTTCACTATTTCAGTGACTATTTTCTGAGAATCCTCAAAATTTGAGGCATTTGATACATAACCTTTAGTTTTAGTCCCATGAGTCTCTATTTCTTTGACTGTATTTCTGAACTCTTCGTCGTCCACTATATTAGTTATTGCAATATCAGCGCCCTCCCTTGCAAAAAGCAGCGCAATTGCCTTTCCAATACCTCGTGAAGCACCGGTTATCAGAGCCGTTTTTCCTTTTAAAAGTTCCATGGTTTTTAATTTTAAAAAGTCGGTGCAAATATAGAATAAAGTATTAAATCTCTAGCAGTCTTAATGTCTAATAACCTTGACACCTTAAAGCCTTACTATATGCCTTAACGCCTTAACGCCTTCATCACCGTCGCCCCTATCTCAGCCGGTGATTCCACAACATTAATCCCGCACTCCTTCATAATTTGCATTTTTGCTGCAGCTGTATCGTTCTTCCCTCCTATTATAGCTCCGGCATGTCCCATCCTGCGGCCTTTCGGAGCAGTCTGACCGGCTATAAATCCGACAACAGGTTTTATTCTGTTTATTTTAATCCATTCCGCTGCTTCAGATTCCATATTACCGCCGATCTCACCAATGATTACAATTAATTCAGTTTCCTTATCTTCCATCATAAGTTTGACTGCATCTAATATTGTGGTGCCAACGATTGGATCTCCTCCTATCCCAATACATGTCGATTGTCCTAACCCGAGCCTGGAGACCTGGTCGACAGCCTCATAGGTCAGAGTGCCTGAACGTGAAATGATTCCTACAGTTCCCTTTTTATGAATGAAGCCTGGCATTATACCTACTTTTGCTTCACCAGGAGTTATTATTCCGGGACAATTAGGACCAATGAGCCGGCAGTCGGATGACTTGATATAATCCTTTACAATTACCATATCTGATACTGGAATGCCCTCAGTTATTGCAACTATCAGCTTTATTCCTCCATTTGCAGCTTCAATGATAGCATCAGCTGCATATGATGGCGGGACAAATATTACAGACACATCGGCATCTGTTTCTTTTACTGCATCTCTGACAGTATTGAACACCGGCAGACCAAGATGTATCTGACCTCCCTTGCCTGGTGTAATGCCCCCCAGTACTCTTGTCCCATATTCTATCATCTGGGCAGCATGGAAGGTACCTTCACTTCCTGTAAATCCCTGAACGATCACTCTGGAATTCTTATTTAATAGAATGCTCATAATATCTGAATAATAGTCTGACATCAAAAATACCTAATTCCCCTTCCTTTTCGTTATATTTGAAAAGGAAAAATGATAAGCGCGTATGGAATATATTGATCCTGTATTATATATAGGTATTTCCCAGTCATTTTTTGCCGGGTTACTCATTTCGACAAAAAAACCTTTTACAACGGCAAACAGGTTGATGGCAGCATGGTTATTTCTAATCGGCATTGAATTGATTTTTGCTCTTCTCAATTCCAAAGTGATCGAAATGTACGCATTCCCGTTTGTAGCATTATCTTATGGTCCTCTGCTTTTTCTCTATGGGCAGTTCCTGACCAATCCTGAACGGAGACCTAATTGGTTCATGGCTATTCATTTTATACCTTTCCTTGTGTTTTTTGTAGTATCAGTTATCTTCAGGTCAGTACCTCTTCTTAAAGATCTCAGAAACTTCTTCGAACCCGACAGATTTATCTCTTTAAGAATTGTGTACAGTACCTGTTTCTTTCTATCGGTTACAGTTTACAGTATCCTGACATTCATTGAGATCAGGAATCACCAGAGGAACCTGAAAAACTTTGTTTCCTATACATCAGGTGTTATTACACTTAACTGGCTGAAGATACTGTCAATAAGCTTTTATCTCGCTTTCCTTATACTTTTCATTCTTGGCGGATTGAACATGATCGGTAACATAATTCCTTTTGATCCATATTTTGTAGTGTTTGCGTTCATAACCCTGTTCTCATTTGTATATAGTTTTTATGGGATAAAACAGCCCATAATATTTGGTCAGGCAATAAAAATTGATGATGATGAGAAGAAAGATTCTGAAAAATACGCTAAAAGTGGTCTTAAGGATAAGCAGGCAGAGGTATATCTTAAGAAACTTATTTCATTTATGGACACCGAGAAGCCTTATCTCAACAGGGATCTAAGCATTCAGGATCTTTCCGATATGACAAAAATACCTCGTCATCATATTACTCAGGTGCTCAACGAAAAACACGGTAAGAATTTCTTTACATTTATTAATGAATACAGGGTTCAGGAAGTTATTTCGAGATTTAATGATCCTGTAAACAACAATTTCACTATTCTTGCCATAGCATACGATTCCGGGTTTAATTCAAAAACCACTTTCAATTCAATCTTTAAAAGTATTACAGGCACGACTCCATCTGAATTCAGGGAGAAATCAACAGGAATCAAAGAATGAGGATGCACCATTTTCGTCCTTCCCAAGCGGGACGAACAAGTACATTCTTGTTTAATGGTGCGGGATAGCCGGATCAGACGACGGACATGTTGCTATGTTATTCCTTTGTATTCAAATTGAATATCAATGAATAGCACACCCGGAAAATTGATCCTTGTTTTTATTATGCTGCCCTTATTAATAAGTGCCCAGGATATTCAGGATTCTACAACTAAAAGCGAGAACAAAAGAATTATCTATGGATTCATAAGAGGAGGATTATACGGTAGTCTGGATGAAAACGATGATAGCCCATATATTTCGAGTGCATTCTCCGATTTTGGTCTAAAGGTTGAAAGCAATAATAATCTCAATTTCAAAGCATTTGCGGATCTGAGATTTCGTTATGGGACTGAGTTCCTTGAACCGGTAAGTACATTTAATCTTCGTGAAGGGTATGTAAGGGTAAATGGCAAGCGATGGGATATTACTGCAGGTCAATCGATTATCAAATGGGGCCGTACTGATTTTTCAAATCCTACATCAAAATTGAACCCTCAGAATTATATAACCCGGTCACCTGATCAGGAAGATATGGATATGGGTAATCTACTAATGATTGCCAAATGGTATCCTTTCCCGGTATTAAGCTTTGAAGCGGTAGCAGCACCTTATTACAGATCTTCAGTCTTGCTTCTTGAACCCATAAGTCTGCCTGACTACATAAGGATTAACCAGATTGACAAACTGGTAACAGGCAAGGAAATGTTTAGCTATGGGCTCAGGGCTAACCTGCATCTGAATAGTATTGATATGAGCCTCTCCTGGTTTGATGGATATGATCCCCTGCCCGGTACAGCGCTTACCAGCTTCAACCTTGACCTTTCAGGACCTGTTCCTGTACCTTATACAGAGCTCACAATGACGCCTTATAAAATAAGGAATCTGGGAGCGGATTTTGAAACAACGACCGGGAATATCGGTCTAAGAGGTGAAGCTGCCTGGTCGTTCCCCTATGATTCCTACAAAACGAAAGAGTATGCGCCCTGTGAGGAGATAAAATGGGTAACCGGAATTGACTGGTCGACTGGAAACTGGCGTTTCATCGCTGAGTATTCAGGGAAAGTAATACCAACCTTCACTCCTACTCCTGTTGACCCAATCCTGGGAACAGAGCCGGATCTTACACAGCTGGCATTACTGATGGCTAACCCTGATTTTGACATTACGGAATATGTACGTCAGCAGGTCGGGGCATTAAACAGGCTTTACTATTACCAGATAGAAAAAGACTATCATTCGGCAGGGCTCAGAATTGAATCAGATCTCTTCTACGGGAAATTGACACCTTCTCTCTTTACCCTATATAATTTCACCTCTCATGATTTCCTGATTATGCCGGAGATCAGATTCAAACCAGCAGACGGCCTTACAATAAGTGCCGGTGGCGAGTTCTATTCAGGGCGAAAGGGATCAATTTATGACCTGATTAATGAATTTATGACTTGTATACACGTAGCTGTCAGGGTTGATTTCTAATATTATGACTGAGTTTATCATAAAATATCGGTTGTTAATAATAAGTTTCTGTCTTATTCTGGGGATCTCTTTTACCTTGTTAATCCCTTTTTCAAAAACAGATCCTGAAATAAGGAATTATATTCCTGCAGGGATGAATTCACGGATTGAGACTGACAAAATTGAAAGTGAGTTCGGAGTACAGGACATTATAATGTTGATTTTTACTGACAGCTCAGTGCTTACAAACAGAAATCTGAATCAGATCAAGGATATAGATCGTGATATTTCAAAGCTTACAAGTGTTACGACCAGGGTATCACCGTTTACAACCAGAACAATAAAAAGTTCGGAAGGGATGATGATTGTTGATCCTCTGATTGGACGAATACCTTCTGATGCAGATACAACAGAATACAATGAACTCAGAAAGGATATCCTTAATAACCGGTTTGCGCGCGACATTGTCATCTCTTCTGATATGACATCTGCTTCGATCACCGCTACGATCAGCGATTCAGAACCTGAAAATGTCACTTTACAGAGAGTTGATTCAATAATTAATACTTATCCTGGCAATACCAGCATATTAAAGGGTGGGCTTCCGTATATACGACAGCATATAATGAATGATGTGCGGAAAGATGCTGTCATTCTGGTTCCTTTTGCACTTCTGATCATGTTATTGATCCTTAAGTTTACTCTGGGTGATTGGAGAAGTGTCTTTATGCCCTTTTCAGTTGTTGTCCTTTCAACAGGGATAAGCATGGGAATGATTCCTCTCCTGGGCTGGAAAATGTCAATAATCACTCTTCTTGTACCAGTCATACTTATTTCAGTAGCAAATAATTATGGTATTTACCTTGTAGCCAGGTATCAGGAAATAGGACTGAGAGCCGACGCCGGTTCCGGAACCAAAATAATAAAGGAGCTGTTGGGATCACTTAATATGCCGATTCTGTTCAGCGGACTCACAACTATTGCTGGTATTCTGGGATTACTTACTCATTCAATTATACCTGCAAGGCAGGTTGGGGTTCTTGCAGCTACTGGTGTTACAGCAGCTCTGTTCATGAGTCTTCTGTACATTCCATCATTAATTTATATGAAAGGTAAAAGCGCTGACAGCTTAAGGGCTGGCAGGGTCAGGAATAATAGCTTCAAGAAGCTTTTTAATTCTCTTTCAGAAATAATTATCAGACATCCGGGGCGAATAATCGTGATCACCGTATTATCTACTCTGTTATTTGCCTCAGGAATGTTCTTATTGAAGATAGAAACAAACCAGGAAAAATATTTTCCAAAGAAAAACTCAATAAGGAAGGCATCGGATGTAATCAATGAAAAATTCGGAGGTTCTCAGACCATTTCAGTAATGATAACGGGCGATATTAAAGATCCGGGTGTTATGATGGGAATTGACAACCTGACACAACAAGTCGAATCTATTGAAGGTGTCGGGGAAGTATTCTCAATATCACAGGCAGTAAGGGAAATGAGCAAGGCCATATTCAATCCGGATGAAACTGATTATGACCAGATTCCATCGACAAGGGAAAGTATTGCCCAGATGTTTGAACTATATAATATGAGTGGTAATCCGGATGACTTCAAACAAATGATGAATCTTGAAAACACAAAAGCTCACATTCTTATCAGGCTTTCCAATCCGGAGAACCGGGTAATTAAAAATGTAGAGAAAGAAATAAAGGAGCAAACTGCAGATTTTCCTGCAGAAGTTACAACAGGCGGATATGCTTTAATCATGGCAGATTTTGCGGGATCAATCATTAAAGGACAGGTATCATCATTATTATTTGCGTTACTGACTGTATTCCTGCTTCTGGCCTTAATATTCAAATCATTTAAAGGAGGTTTGACAGGATCAATTCCCCTTGCAGTATCAATCCTGATCCTTTTCGGATTTATGGGATTTACCGGGATTGCAATTGATGCAGCCACAGCTTTATTGTCATCCATTATGATAGGAGTCGGAGTTGATTTTACAATTCAATATATATGGTGCTTTAATATTCAGATAAGGAAAGGGATGACCTATGAGGATGCTACCAGAGCTTCCATGAGTACTATTGGACGGAGCATAATGATCAACGCTTTAGGAGTAATGGCCGGTTTCTCAGTGTTAATATTCTCAGGTTTTACTTCAATACGATTCTTCGGCTATCTGGTGATTATTTCAATCGGGTCGTGCCTCATTGGTGCGATAATACTGATACCGGCAATATTACTGAGGTTCAGGCCTGATTTTGTTGAAAAAGATATGAACAAATCAAAAAAATGGAAATATGAAAAAGACAATTCTCTCATTAATGTTACTTCTGCCGCTTTTACAGGTATTGGCTCAACAGCCGGACGCCGCTCAGATAATGAGCAGAAGCCGTGATCTCACAATAACAGGATCAGTGAATGCTACAGTTAATCTATCGATAACTGAAAAGAATGGAGCTAATCGAAACCGAACTATCTCCATGACAACCAAGAGTTTCCCTGACGGTCTTGAGAAGAGATTCATAAAGTTCATCGAACCTGCAGATGTAAGGGGTACTTCAATGCTTGTTGTTGATAATAAAACCAAGGCTGATGAAATGTGGATCTATCTGCCGGCCTTGAAAAAAACCCGTCGTATTGTATCATCCGAGAAAGGAAAAAGCTTTATGAGTTCGGAGTTTTCCAATGCAGATATGAGTTCTCCTACCCTCTCAGATTTCACTAACAAGCATATCGGGAGTTCAGGCTCAGGTAATCAGTGGGTAATTGAAAGTATTCCTGCGGATGAAGATAAGGCGGATGAATATGGTTATTCACGGAAGATCAGTTACATCAGTACCGACAAATACCTGATCCAAAAAATGGAGTTCTATAATTTTGATAATGAGCTTTTTAAGACAATTGAGATCAAGAGTATTTATCCACTTTCCGATGGTAAATATCTGGTTAAGAACATGGTTGCTAATAATTTTAGCACTGACCGGAAATCAGAAATAGTCTTCAGCAATATTGTTGAAAATGCAAAAGTTGATGACTCCTATTTCAGCATTCAGAACCTGGAGAGGCAGTAAACAGGCAGAAGGCAGAAGGCAGAAGGCAGAAGGCAGAAGGCAGAGGCAGAAGGCAGAAGGATTAAGTAACGGAAGCCGGCAGCCGGCAGGCGGTTGCTGATTCATATAAGTTTCATACATTTGCCGGACAAGAGGTATTGAAAAATGCTAAGAACTGGCGAAACAATCTGTGCTCCTGCCACTTCCGGAGGTGGCGCAATAGCTATTATACGAGTAAGCGGACCACAGAGTATAAATATCTGTGAGAAAATATTTTTTCCTTCTGATCAGAAGGTAATAATTGCAAAACAGAAGGGCTACTCAATAATCTTTGGAGAAATACGCTCAGACCTGGAGATTCTTGATGAAGTGCTGGTAAGTATTTTCAGGTCGCCTCACTCCTACACAGGCGAAGATTCAATCGAGATTTCATGTCATGCATCGCCGTATATACAGCAAAAAATACTTGTACTATTAATAAAGAATGGTGCAGTATCGGCAAAACCAGGAGAGTTTACACAAAGGGCCTTTCTGAATGGTAAGATGGATCTATCACAGGCAGAAGCGGTTGCAGATCTTGTAGCATCAGAATCGGAGGCTGCGCATAAGATCGCTATTAATCAGATGCGGGGAGTATTTTCTGATGAAATCAGGATTTTGAGAGCCGAGCTGCTTCATTTTGCTTCACTTATAGAACTTGAACTTGATTTCGGTGAGGAGGATGTTGAATTTGCTGACCGGAATGAACTTAAAGAGATAGTGAACAAAGTACTTTTTATAACCGGGGAACTTATATTTTCTTTTAGTTTAGGTAATGCTGTTAAAAATGGTGTACCTGTGGTAATTACTGGTAGTCCTAATACAGGAAAATCAACTCTGCTGAACTGCTTATTAAAAGAAGAAAGGGCAATAGTCTCGGAGATCCCGGGGACCACAAGGGATGCGATTGAAGATACAGTTGCTATTGATGGAATCTTATTCCGGTTAACTGATACTGCCGGGCTAAGGGATACTGATGATGTGATAGAAAACCTTGGAATCACAAAGACCCATGAGAAAATCGGAACTGCAGTAATTGTACTTCTGGTTGTCGATATCAATGAAGGCAGTGTTTCGATCAATGCTGTTTTGAGGAGAGTACGTGAGAGGTTTGAAGGAAAAGGGAAAAAACTGATTATTCTGGTAAACAAAATGGATATTGAGATTCCCGGGAAACGGTCAGATATTATAAGCAATGTTGATTTACAGCCCGACGAATCGCTTCTGTTTATTTCAGCTAAAAAAGGCGAAGGTATTGAGGAACTCAAAAAGATTCTGAGTGAGGCAGCTGGCTGCACAAAATTAAGTAATGAAAATTTAATTATCTCTAATATAAGACATTATGAAGCATTACTTCAAGTATCAGAGAGCCTGATAAGGGCAAGATCAGGTCTTGAAAGTAATCTACAGGAAGATCTGATAGCCATTGATATCAGACAAGCTATCCATTATCTGGGAGAGATCACGGGTGAGATAACGACAGAAGAGATACTTGATAACATTTTCCTGAATTTCTGCATCGGAAAGTAACTGCATTTTTCAATATTATTGTAATCCCCGTTAACAGTCAATAAAATCAGTCATTTTTATTGACACTAATAAACAGAGTCCTGTTTCGTGGTGATATTTCCTCTAAAAAAAAGGGGAAGCCGGACTTAAGGGTGTTTATATTTTGCGCGGTATTCCCTGCTTAACAGTTTTGACGCTTCCGGATTGCCGATAATTTCTTTCTTTTCCATGTCCCATTTTACGGTAGAGCCTGTATAATATGAGATCATGGCAAGCTGAACAGTGGCTGATGACATGAAAGCATCTTCAGGAGTACAATTAATCAGGTTTCTGTCCTGGTTTCTTACAGCTTTCAGGAAATTTTCCACATGGTTTTCCTGCATCGATGATGCAGGGAACGGCATATCCTCCCTCTTTGCATCCTTACCAGGATTAAAAATTACAACTTTTGCATCCTGTGCTACCAGCGTACCCTTATCCCCGTAAAAGAAAACTGCATTATTAAATTCCCTCATTACATCACCATTTCCCCACATACGGTGCTGCCACATAACAGGTACTTTGTTGAAAGCCAATTTAGCAGTTAGGGTATCAGGTGTTGTGATCTGGTCTGTAAGAACATAAATACCCCCTGATGAATGAAATTCAGTTGGCATACTTTCATTCATTATCTTCCGTACAATATCAATATAATGGATTCCCCAGTCCACAAGGTGTCCGTTTCCGTACTCCTTTTCAAGTCTCCAGTTATAGTGTCCTATACTTGGCCGGTAATCCAGCTTTGGAGCCGGACCGCACCATTCATCCCAGTCGAGAGCTGCAGGAGGAGGTTGAATCTTTGTATCCTGTTTTCCCGGATCATAATGTATCTGAGTGACAATCTGATGTACATCTCCTATCCTACCGGCCTCTAATAATTCTTTAGCTTTTTTGAAAGCATCGCTCTGACGTCGCTGGAAACCGATCTGAACAATATTACCAGCTTTATTTGCAGCTTTAAGCATTGCCAGACCTTCCATTACATCATATGAAAGTGGCTTTTCACTGTAAATATCCAGTCCCTTTTCGCATGCTGCTATGAACTGCAGAGCATGCCACTGAGGCGGGGCAGCAATAAATACAGCCTCCAGATCCTTTAAATCAAGCAAATCCTGGTAATATTTGAAAGTTTTAGGTCTGGTTCCCTGCAGTTTTGCTATCGCATCAGCATTTGTGTTAAGACGATCAGAGTCTACGTCACAAATTCCGATCACATCCACGCCACCTATTTTTAAAGCAGCGTTTATATCAACCATACCATACCACCCTGCACCTATCAGACCGATTTTAATCTTCCGGTCCTGCTGAAGGGTTGGTATATATAATGAGGATGCTAACGCGGCTGAACTTATTGATGTTATCTCAATGAATTTTCTTCTTTTCATCTTTTGTCTGGTATTAAATAGAATGATAAATTATTCACATGCTACTAAGTTATATTTTTTTCCACAATGGCTAAACTTTGTTTGTTTAAATTTATATTTATCAAGCTATAAAATGTGCGAAGTGAAGCAGAATCTTCTTTTTAAAGATGCTCTGAAACTAAAAAGACCCATGGCTTTTCATGTGATGGTGAAGCCGGCAGGCCCTTCCTGCAACCTCAATTGCACTTATTGTTATTATCTGGAGAAGAATAAGCTGTTTAAGGAGGAGAACTCATTCATGATGTCTGAAGAACTTCTCGGGAATTTTACAAAGCAATTCATTGAAGCTCAGGAAATACAAGTGATAACCTTTACATGGCAGGGAGGTGAACCAACTTTGGCGGGTCTGGATTTCTTTAAAAGAGCAATTTATTTTCAAAAGAAGTACTCCGGAGGCAGGAAGATTGAAAATGTTTTTCAGACAAATGGAACCAGGTTAAATGATGATTGGTGTAACTTCTTTTCCGACAATGATATACTAGTAGGTATCTCAATCGATGGTGAAGAACACAACCATGATTATTACAGGAAGACACAAACTGGCCGGCCAACCTTCAGAGTGGTGATAAAGGGAATTGAATTATTGCTTAAACACAAGGTGCAATTCAATACCTTAAGTGTGGTAAATGATTACAATGTACATTTTGCATCAGAGACGTACAGGTTCCTTAAAAGTATTGGAAGCGGATTTATGCAGTTTCTTCCGGTTGTTGAACGAAAAACCGGGAATAGTGAAAACGGTGTACTGACGCTATCAGCCCCGATTCATGGGGATGCAGTAGTTACCGGGTGGTCAGTCGGCGGAAAAGAATACGGGAAGTTTTTAATCACAGTCTTCAGTGAGTGGGTCCGTAATGATGTTGGCAGGTATTTCGTTCAGATATTCGATGCCGCCCTTGCCAGTTACGTAGGTTCTAATCCCGGATTATGCGTATTTAATGAAACCTGCGGTGATGCACTTATAATGGAGCACAACGGAAATCTGTACTCGTGTGACCATTTCGTTTACCCTGAATATTTGCTCGGGAACATTACCGAATCGCCTTTAGCCGATCTTGCCAGATCGCAACGTCAGTTTAATTTCGGGATCGACAAAAGAAATAATCTGCCGGGATACTGTATTAACTGTGAAGTTCGATATGCTTGCCATGGCGAATGTCCTAAACACAGATTCATTATGACTCCCGACGGAGACCCGGGTCTGAATTATCTCTGTGAAAGTTACAGGATGTTTTTCAAACATGTGGAACCTTTCATGGATTTTATGGCTAAAGAGTTGAAAAACAAGAGGCCGCCGGCGAATGTGATGAGTTGGATCAGGAACAGGGAAAACCAGGTTGTCCGAAAGGCAATTCCTGAAAGAAATGATCCTTGCCCATGCGGAAGCGGGAAGAAATTCAAAAACTGTTGCGGGCAGAAACTACAATCGTCGGGACTTTAATTATTCTGTCTTCGTTTTTCAGATTTTTTCCAACACCAGTACCCAATCGTTGCCAGGTCCTTTTTCTCCTGGAGGATCAAATATTACTATACCTTTATTATTATACGGTTTATCTAAAGAAGATATTCCCGTGCGCGGGTCATACCATGATGCATTATAATTTCCTTCAGGCAGTTTTTTCAAGTCAAGGGCAAAATCACTTCCCATCCATGTATATGCAAAGACATAATCTTTTCCCCTGGTAACTGCAATATAATCATATTTTTCGCCCTGTCCTACTGCAAGCAAATCATTTGCAGGTATTCTGTCAAAATAGGGTTTTGATAGAATAAGTTTTTTAAGATACTGCATCTGAGTGGCTCCCTGTGAATTGAGAGCGGTATCCCAATACTCCTTAGCTCCGTAAGCTGGTGAGGGATCAGTGGGTTTGTAAAATTGCATTACAGCATTATGCCCGTAAGTAAAACCGCAACATCCTGAAAACACAGACCAGTAAGCATATCTCCTTACTTCCTTATCGGTCCAGTACGGCTGCGTGGTATCGTGAAGCCCTTGTGGAATTCCTTCATAGGATGGTTCTCCGTCAAGTGTCGGTTTTACCGGAATCTTTGAATAATCATCAGCGGCATATCTCCAGTTATCTTCACCATATGCCAGACCGGTCGTATCCTGATCGTATCTTCTGTGACCTGACTGGAACATATTAAAGTCGAGCCACGGTTCATTGTGGAACCATGTTGAAGATTGTGTTCTTCCAAAAGGATGATATGTAATCAGCTGATCGGGACTTGTTCGGCGAACTGCTTTACCTAAAGAATTCCATACGGCGGTTGAGTCATCTCCGCGAACATCTCCTCCGTTTATCCAGATGACGTTAGACTTGTTTTTATATCTGCCGGCAATCCATTCTCCATATTTTTCTGCCTGTTCAGAGGTGACCAATCCTGCTCTGACATTCGAACCCCAGACCATCACGAGAGCCATATATATACCTTTACTGGCAGCCATATCAATCAGATAATCAATATGATCCCAATAATCATATTGTTCCGGTTTATCAAATGATTTCCCATTGGTTATCCGGGGCTTGTCAATACGGTTATCGATCAAAGCGGTATCTCCATAGATATTCACTGCCGATCTGACATCATGCAATACAGAAATCTGTATAACATTGAATCCCTTAAGACGGCGGTCTTCAAGATAAGCTTCTGCCTCTTCACGGGTGAGCTTTGAAGGGAGGAGCCAACCTGTATCACCAAGCCAGAAAAAAGGATTACCCTTTAATGTAGAGAGGTACCTTCTGTTTTCTGATACTCTGAGAGATGGAGTTAAATTATGGTCACTTACCGTGTTACACGATATTAGTATCACTAATAAAGAGCAGGCTTTAAGTCTCATTTTTCAAAAAGCTAAAATTGTGAATTCTTTTTAAAAGTAAGATTTTTCAGGGATTTTTATGTAACCATTTTTAACTTTACGAGTAACCAGTGTAGAAAGTAAAAAATCAAACGGTGGAGAATATTTCTGATGAAATAACGATGCAGAATGTAAAGGATGGAAATATCGCTGAGATGTCAGTCCTGTTTGAAAGATACCATCTGAAACTATATAATTTCTTTATTAAAATGGGATTGCAGAAGGATGTCAGTCAGGATATGACCCAGAACCTGTTCTACAGAATGATCAAATACAGGCATTCCTATAAAAGTGGTAACTCAGTAAAATCATGGATATATCAGATTGCAAGGAACCTCCATGCTGATTACTGTAAGCAACATAAAAAAACTGAAGATCTGATAATGAGCTCAGATCTATTTCCGAATAACGTAATAGCTGAAACAGATAACTATCCGGAAGAGGATTATGAAAAACTCGACCGGGCGTTTTCAGCTCTCAGTGATACACAACGGGAAATAATTGTCCTGAGCAGGTACCAGGGATTGAAATACGAAGAAATTTCAACTATTACCAACCAGTCAGTCCCGGCAATTAAAGTCGCAATGCACAGGGCAATACTACAGCTCAGATGTATTTATATGAAACAAGATTAAAGTCAAACAAAATGAAGTGCGAAGAATTTGAAGCAATAATGATCGATTATCTTGATAACAAATTAGAAGAAGGGCGCAAACAGGAAATCGAAAAACATCTTGAATCCTGCGAAAAATGTCTCGACGAATTAAAGGATGTACAGCAGGTCTTAAAACTGATCTCAAAAGATAAAATAGAAAAACCGGACGATTCGATGCGGATTAATTTTTATCATATGCTTCACAGTGAGATTAATAAGAATGAGGTAAGAAGAATATCCTCGCATCACACTACTCCGGATCGCTGGTACAATCGCAGTATATACAGATATGCCGCCGGAATTGCACTTCTTTTAGGTGGAACATTTCTGGGGATAATTATTTATTCGCTTATAATGAATAGTTCACAGGGAAACAAGCTGGCTCAACTGCAGTCGGAAGTTACCGCTTTGAAGAAAGCTGCCATGTTTACAATGCTTAAAGAAGAATCTTCGAGTAACCGGATACTGGCTGTGAGTTATGCCGACGACATTGAAGCCCCCGATCAAAACATTATTGATGCCCTTGTAAAGACTCTTAACACCGATAAGAATGTAAATGTCCGCCTTTCAGCAGCATATGCGCTTTCAAAATTTGCCGGTCAGCGTTCAGTCTCCGATTCTCTTGTCAAATCACTATCCCTTCAGACTGATCCGATCCTGCAGGTTACTCTTATCAATATTCTTGTTGACAGAAAGGAACGAAGTGCATTAAATCCAATTCAGCAGATCATAAAAGATGAGAATACACTGAAAGAGGTCAAAACAATAGCTGAAGAGAAAGTTAAAATGTTGATTTGAAATTAAATATGAGAATTGAATTCAATTATATAAAAACCAGGACAAATTCGCGGTTTGCCTGATGAGGTTGAAAACTAAAAATAAAATAAAATGAAAACAATTAAATTGAGCATGTTATTACTACTGATTTTTATATCTGCCGGTCTTTTAACGGCTCAGGAACATAAAATTACAGTACAGAATACAAAAGAAAGTAAGCTTATATTGAAGCAATTTGGCGGGGATTTTCCCATAGAAGGTTATAGTGGCAATGAAATAATAATTACATCGACCTCTGAAGATATGACTCCGCCAGAGAGGGCAAAGGGATTAAAACCTATATATCCCGGAGGAACAGATAATTCAGGAATGGGCCTCTTTGTAGAAAAAAATGGCAACCAGGTCAGCATTACCTGCCTCCTGCCAATTACCAGATCGGAAGATTATAAAATTAAAGTCCCGGACAATCTGTCCCTGGAAATAGAAAGCGGTTGTGAAAGGTCATGCGAAATATCAGTAACCAATATGAAAAATGAGGTTGAAATTAAAAACTGTCATGATATTAGATTAAGTAATGTATCAGGGCCTCTCGTTCTTTCAACAATATCGGGGAATATTGATATAACTTTCAGTAACATCGCACCCGACCAGCCTTTTTCAGTCAATTCAGTGAGTGGTGATATTGATGTGACTCTTCCTGTCAAAACCTCAACAGATATTACATTGAGGACAGTGACCGGTGGTTTCTATTCTGATTTTGATATACCTGAAACACAGAAAGATATGAAGAAAATAGGTGGAAATCAATTATACATTCCTCTGAACGGAGGAGGCTTTAAATTCAATATCGCAACAGTATCAGGAAGCATTTTCCTAAGAAAAGGAAACTAATTCCATTCTGAATTTAACTGTTTAATCTTTTTTATATGAAAACTGTATCAACAATAATAATTGTCTGGTTGTGTATTAATACTATCCAGGCTCAGCAGATAACAGAAAAGCACTTAAGTTTTTCAGGCAAGGAGACAATTGATCTAAATATCCGGATTGCCGATTCAATTAGGCTTCAGACATGGGACAAAAATGAAGTATACGTGACTGCATCAGTAAAAATAAATGATAATAAGGATAATGATGCTTACCTGATATCATTTCAGAATGAAGGTAATCAGATTGTCGTCGATGCCAGTATCAGAGAAAACTATTATAAGGGTAGAAATAACTGTTGTGACGATGAAACAGATATCTACTGGCAGGTATTTATTCCTGAGAAAGCCGGTTTTTCCGTTGAGAGCATTAATGCTGATATAACGATAAAGGGAAAAACAGAAAAAATGAAGGTGAAATCGGTTAGTGGTTTTATTGATCTTTCATTCCCGGAAAAGCAATCAGCTGATATTGAATTTTCAACAATAACCGGAACTATTTATTCGAACCACACATTGGCTCTGCCTGGGATGAATAAAGGCAGTCGGGCTGTCATAAAAGAAAAACTGAATAACGGTGGACCTTTGATTGATCTTGAAACTATCAGTGGAGATATATTTTTCAGAAAATCAGGCTAATACTGTTTAAACCTTATTTCTTCCCGAGTTATTCAGAATTATCCAAGGATAATCTTTGTGCAACGTTCCTGTAAGTATTTCGTCTTTTATAAAATTATTGTAACCTTCTTCCTTACCTATGGTTTACCGTAAAGAATGAAAGACCCCTTTTATCAACCTCTTCATATTTTTGAAATGAAAAATATCAGTCTTAAAAGAATCTTGGTTTGTTTTATCTTTCTTATCCCGGTTGCGACCTCTTTTTCACAGGATGTCATAGATAAAAGAATCTATAACACCAGGTTTGCAGCTACAGCCCCTGTAATTGACGGTTTTGATAATGATGAATGCTGGAATGCTGTAGAATGGACTGGCGGTTTTGTTCAGATTCAACCGGAAGAGAATAAGCCACCGTCCCAGCAAACAGAATTTAAGATCCTATACGATAATAATAATCTCTATGTTTTTTTCAGGGCATACGACACTGAACCTGAAAAGATAAGCAAGATCGTTACCCGCAGGGATAATTTTTCCGGAGATATGGTGGAAATAACTATAGACAGTTATTTTGATAAACAGACCGCTTTCTCTTTCTCTGCGATGGCTTCAGGTGCAAAAGGTGATGAAGCTGTAACTCAAAATGGCAGCAATTGGGACACTAGCTGGAATCCTATCTGGTTTCTGGAAACTTCCTCAGATGACAAGGGATGGTATGCCGAACTGAGAATTCCATTAAGCCAGCTAAGGTTCAGTAATAAAAACGAGCAAGTCTGGGGTATTCAGCTGATGAGGCATATATACCGTCTTGAGGAGAGATCAAACTGGCAATATATTCCAAAAGGATCACCTGGTACTGTTCACCTCTATGGAGAATTGCATGGCATTAAAAATATCAAGCCAAAAAGACATATAGAACTGCTTCCGTACGCAGTTGCCAGAACAGAGCGATTTGAAAAAGAAGAGGGAAATCCCTTTCTGAATGGCAAGTCATCAGGTTTATCAGGCGGGCTTGATGGGAAGATAGGTGTTACTAATGATCTGACAGTTGATTTTACTATCAATCCCGACTTCGGACAGGTAGAAGCTGATCCATCGGAGGTGAACATTTCTGCTTTTGAGACCTATTTCTCAGAACAACGCCCTTTCTTCATCGAAGGGAAGAATATCTATGAATTTCAACCTAACAATACAATTACAATAAGCAAACTGGGAGGCGATGACATGTTCTACTCAAGAAGAATAGGAAGATATCCGCATCATTACCCTGTTACTTCAGCCGGAGAATATGTCGATATGCCGGATGGCACTACTATTCTTGGATCAGCGAAGTTATCGGGAAAAACAAGAAATGGTCTGGCAATAGGGATACTGGAGAGTGTTACAGCAGAAGAAAAGGCAGTAATCGATAACTCAGGTACGGAGAGGGAAGAGAGTGTTGAACCTTTGACTAACTATTTCGTTGCAAGATTAAAGCAGGATTTTAATAAAGGAGAGACAGTGGTCGGAGGTTTAATTACAGCAGTTAACAGAGATATAAATAACCCTGGCCTTGATTTCCTGCCAACTGCAGCTTATACAGGAGGTTTTGATTTCAGGCATAGCTGGAAAGAGAGGACCTGGTATGTAGAAGGTAATGCAGAATTCAGCAATATACACGGAAAGGAAAAAGCAATTATAGATTTACAAAGATCTTCTGCCCGCTATTTCCAGAGACCAGATGCAGATCATCTGAATGTTGATTCTTCTTTAACATCACTTTCTGGTCTGGGTGGAACTATAAAGTTTGGAAGAGGCAGCCAGAAAACGATTCAATTCGAAACAAGTCTTACACTCCGTTCTCCCGGATTGGAATTCAATGACATAGGGTATATGAGGTATTCAGATCTTATCCATCATGCTTCATGGGTAGCTTTTCAAAAAAGGAATCCATTTGCAATTTTCAATAACTTCTATTTAAATACTAATTACTGGCTGTACTGGGATTTATCGGGAGAACTGCAATCGGTTAATGTGAACCTTAACTTCAACACCCAGTTTAAAAACAGGTGGAGATTAAATGGTTCATTCACGCGTCAGGGTGATAATATTTCAAATAACAAACTACGTGGTGGACCATCATTTATTCTTCCTGGTGAACTGTCGATTAATTTTAATATTAGTACTGATCAGTCTAAGAAGGTAATTTTTAATACAGGTTTTTATAAAGGAATTGGAGATGAAAAATTCTACAGAATCAGTGAATACTGGGGGACTTTAAGGCTAAGACCAATGAATTCATTGTCAGCATCAATTTCCCCTGAGTATGGTATTAACAACTCAGAGCTGCAGTATGTCAGCACTGCTGTCAATAGTGGTGCTACAAAGTACTTGTTTGGAACATTAGATATGAAGACAATAAGTGTTACTTTCAGGATAAATTATACAATCAATCCTGAATTGAGCATTGAATATTATGGTCAGCCTTTTGTTTCCGCAGGAAATTACAGTGACTTTAAAAAAATTACTGACCCTCGTGCAACTAAGTTCACTGACAGGTACTATTCATTTTCTGATGATGAAATTGGTTTCGATGCCGGAAGTAACCGATACTCGGTTGACGAAAATAACGACGGAAGTGAAGAGTATTCCTATGTGAATCCTGATTTCAATTTTCGCCAGTTCCGTTCAAATCTTGTTGTCAGATGGGAATATCATCCCGGATCAACTCTTTATCTTGTATGGTCGCAGGGCCGAACCAGCTCTGCTTACACTGGAGTCTTCTCATATAGGAATGATATGAAAGATCTTTTTGGAATCAACCCTCAGAATATATTCCTATTAAAATTTTCTTACTGGTTCTCGCTTTAAGAAAGGATTCATTGCAGAATGATATCTGTAAAACCGTATCTGATTATTTAAGTGATCCTGCTTTCCTTCGGTTTGATCCTGGAGATCCTGTCAGGTCATCACCGAGATCTATTCTTGCTTTCTCAGCAACAGCTACCAGTTCTTTGACCTTTTCAGGGTACGATGATGCCACATTGTACCTTTCTCCGGGATCACGTCTTAAATCGTAAAGCTGGAGTTCTGTAATTGTCTCTGAACCAATTGGTCCGGGCCAGCCATCAGAACCCGGTCTCATTCCGGTATAAATCTGACCCCTGTGCGGAAATACAAGTTTCCAGTAGTCGAGTTGCACAGCTTTTAGACTATTCTTATTATAGTAGTAGTAAAACTCATGCCGGGGTGTTGCTGATTTATCACCATTAAGCAGGTTCAGAATGCTAACACCATCAATTATTTGTGAAGGAAGTTCTGCTCCGGTAATTTCTGCAAGTGTGGGAAGGATATCTATTGAGCTGGCCAGCTGATTACAAATCTCACCCGCCGGTATCACATCCGGCCATCTCATAATACAAGGCACTCTTTTTCCTCCTTCCCATATAGTACTTTTCCCTTCCTTTAAGCCGCCGGCACTTCCGGCATGATTGCCAAAGTTAAGCCATGGACCATTATCACTTGTAAAAATAATAAGGGTATTATCTTCGAGACCATTTTCCTTCAGAGCACTCATCACTTCGCCAATTGACCAGTCAACCTCCATCATCACATCGCCAAATAGTCCCTGTTTGCTTTTTCCCCTGAATCTTTCAGAGACTCCAAGTGGAATATGTACCATTGTATGAGGAAGATACAGGAAGAATGGTTCATTTTTATGTTCTTCAATGAACCTGACTGCCCGCTGTGTATAATTTGTTGTAAGCTTATCCTGATCGGCCAGGGTTTTCACCTCTGCTACTTTCTCATTTCCTTCTATCAGGGGAAGGACGGGGAATCTCATTTTGGAGTCTGTTGTATCTTTAAGATTGATAGGCACACCATCGAAATCGACCGGCCACATATCATTTGAATAAGGCAGGCCATAATATTCATCAAATCCGTGTTGCAATGGCAGGAATTCCTTATGATGCCCTAAATGCCATTTTCCAATTATCCCCGTGTGATAACCTTTAGTTTTCAACATTTCAGCAATTGTAGTTTCTTCAGGATTAATACCAACTGAATCCCATGGAAAAAGAGCTCCAGAGAATCCTACCCTGTTTGGATAACAACCGGTTAGCAGTCCTGCCCGTGAAGCGCTGCTGACAGCCTGTGGACAGTAATACCAGGTGAACTGCATCCCCTGGTTTGCGAGCCGGTTAAGATTAGGTGTTTCATATTGATTTGCACCTGTCCTGCCGATATCGCCATATCCCATATCATCCATAAGTATCAGGATGATATTTGGTTTTGCTGATTTGTGCTGAACTGCTTTCTGACAACTTAATCCCATAGTTGCCAGGGAAACAGCCCCAAGTCCGATTAGTGGTTTTAAGTCAATCATGATTGTATCAGATTAATCTTCGGGTTTAATTTTTTAGTTTCAGGGAGAAGTGAGCTTTCTTATTTTGATAGTAAAAGCTTCGGCGGGATTTTTTACAATTATCTGATCAATATCTTCATCAGTCAATCCCTTTTCTTTCAAGACGGGTAGCAGGAATTCAAAAATATCGGTAAAACCATTAAAAGGACCTCCTCCTGGTTTGGCAGGATCGTACCATCCCGAATCGTGGGAAATTAATACCTTGTTAAGCAATCCCTGCCTCTTCAATTCATTAATCCTGTCAGC
Organism: uncultured Bacteroidota bacterium; assembly: GCA_963843415.1. Classification (GTDB taxonomy): domain Bacteria; phylum Bacteroidota; class Bacteroidia; order Bacteroidales; family VadinHA17; genus LD21. The sequence goes on along the minus strand of CAWJKD010000002.1, from coordinate 999,819 downwards.
ATACCAGTTAATGCTATATGGAGCATCTGGCTCTGAACCAGATCTTTGTCGCACATTATCAAGAGAAATCCAGGCTCCCATTCTTGCGGCTTCAATATTTGATTCCAGAGTTCCTGATTGAGCATGTACCCATATAAAGGCAGAAGGGTCAATTCCCATCTCTCCTAAAATCTTAAGTTGGGCAAAAGCCGGCTTTTCAGGACCTGTATGGGATGCAATAACCAGTCCTGTTGCCAGATGAGTCAGAGCTGCAGCGGTAATTATCTTAGTGTGATCGGGAGATAAAGTATCTGCTGCATCAACTGATATTTTTATAAATCCTGGTTTTATACCTGTCTGATCAATTCCGTTTAAAAACTCACCGGTCCATTTTTCTGCCAGAGACGGAGCATCAGAAGTATAAAAATCTGACGGAAGATGTTTCATATATGCCCCGTAGTAACCGGTATTTGTAACGAAATTAATCCCCGTTCTTTCTGATAGTTCCTTTAGAACCAGCGGATCACGGCCAAGGAATTCCGGGGTGCATTCAAAGATCGTCTTTATGCCTGCTTCTTTAACCTGGTGAATAAATGGAAGTGCCTTTTGAATGACTGAATCTCTGTTCCACCGGAAATATCCGGTACTGTCAGCACCAATAAAATCAACAAGGATATGTTCATGAGTCAGGCTTCGTCCTATTTCAGAAGTCTGAACCGGACCATTTACAGTCATAACTGATTCTTCAGCCTTCGGTTTACAGGCTATTATAATTATCCCGAAGACCAGGAAAAGAATAAGCCAGAGAATAATTTTCATCGAGGTATAATCATCTTTTTCCATATATCATAAGTGTTAAATTTCTTTGAGTATGCCTTAAATTTAAAACAAATTCCTTTAATTATCCGTTAGAATTAAAAATAAGGAATGGACGAATGTAATTTCTTCGATCTTAAAAGACAACTGTCATCTTTCAGTTTTCGGAATGATCTGCTTTATTTATAAATATTAAAATTTGTTAAATTTAGCCTCAATTGTCAAAAAGAGTGCCTGTAACTCCAATCATTTAGCAGTTTGTGTATTACATTTTTCTATATTGCAGAACTTTAATTAAAATAGAATATTATGAAAAGATCTTTGTTGGAAATCATTTTAATATTTTTTCTGGTCTTGACCACCAGCGGAATTGATGCGCAGGAAATCGGATGGCGTGGACCAGGAAGATCTGGTATTTATAATGAGACCGGATTGATGAAGGTATGGCCTTCTTCAGGGCCGGCACTCTTATGGGGGGCGGAAGGTATTGGAATGGGATATTCCAGTGCCACAGTAACATCTGATGCAATTTATATAACAGGTATAAGAGGTGACAAGGATGTTCTCACGGCTTTTACGCAGGATGGCAAAAAGAAGTGGGATCTGGAATATGGGACAATGTCAAAAGTTCAGAGTTCTCCGGAAAGCCGATGCACGCCTACCTTTGCCAACGGAAAGATATTTGTTGTCAGTGGTTCAGGAGAACTTTCAGCTGTCTCTCCGGCCGGCAAGATCCTCTGGACCGTTGATTATTATAAGAAATACAGTCCAGCGGTTCTCCGGTTTGGAGTATCCGAATCACCACTTGTTGTTGATAATAAAGTGATTGTAACACCAGGTGGTAATACTGCAGCAATGGTTGCATTTAATGTTGACAACGGCAATGTTGTCTGGGAAACCCCTTCATTAAAGGAAGGTTCACAATATGTAAATCCCCTCCTGGTTGAGGTTAAGGGTATGAAAGTAATTATAACCCAGACACCCACATGGATAATCGGGGTAAATTCTCAGGACGGCAAGATTCTCTGGAAATTTGATTTTGGATCAGTAAATAACGACAAGAAAGGTGGGAAAAATTACATTCAAACGCCTATTTATAAGGATGGTTTTCTTTTTGCCGCCAATGGTTACGGGCAAACTTCTGCTAAAATCAAAATAAACTGGGATGGTAAAGATCCGGAACTGGTATGGAAGAATCCTGAAATAAATCCTCATGTCGGAGGGATGGTCCTTATCGGAAATTATATTTACAGTTCCACTCATGACAATAACTCAATGGGCAGATGGATCTGTGTAGATTGGACCACAGGAAAAACCATGTGGGTCACGGAATGGTACAATAAAGGATCTGTTATAGCAGCAGAGGGATTGCTTTATATTTATGAGGAAAAAACAGGCAATGTGGCTCTTGTAAGACCTAACAGTGAAAAACTGGATATAATCAGCACGTTTAAACTGGCCACCAAGGGTTCAGGACCGTACTGGGCTCATCCGGTTATAAACAAAGGGAGACTCTTTTTACGACATGGTAATTATCTGGCAGTCTATTCAATAAATGCCAAATAGTATTTATTGTCTTTCTGGTGAAATTGCAGCCTTATCTACCTGAAAATCAAGATAAGCTGTGTAGTTACCTGGTATGCTGAGTTATCTGTGGTTTATTAAAAGAAGGATCTCATGAAGAAGTTTATTACGGTTTTGATAATACTGGTTCTAATCGGTTTTGCAGGCTATCTCATCTTTAATTCCAGAACTGATTCAGAAAATTCCGGTCAGATTGCACAATCAGTACAGTTAAATGATAATCAAAAAATAAGTGAATGGAGAGAGGATAACAGGACCGGAGTTTCTTCAGAAACAGGATTAATGAAATCATGGCCGGAGAACGGTCCTGCGCTGATATGGCAAAACCTTGAATTGCCCAACGGACACTCATCTTTATCATTTGGCAACAACACCATATATCTTACTGGCAATGACGGTAAGAAAGATATACTGGTTGCACTGGACACCTATGGAAAAATCAAATGGCAGACACCATATGGGGATGCATGGACCGCCTCTAATCCGGAAAGCCGTTGTACTCCGACAGTTGAAGCCGATAAGGTATATGTATCCAGCGGATCAGGTGATATTGCCTGCATCGACGGAATATCCGGAAAGATTATATGGTCTCTCAAAGCTAGTGAAATCTATAAAGGAACATTTGGAGAATGGGGTATTGCTGAATCGTTGATCGTTGATGGACAAAAGCTCTATTTTACTCCTGGAGGACCTGAGACTACTACAATTGCTCTTGATAAAGCTACCGGAGAACTTATATGGAAATCGAAAAGCATTGATGATGGTCCTGCTTATGTTTCCCCGATCTTAATCGGGTATGCAGGTAAAAATTTGATCATTAATGTATCGCTCAATTACATTTTTGCAGTGGACGCATCTGACGGTTCTGTAATGTGGAGTATTAATCACACACAAGCACTTGACAGTAAGAAATCTGTTGCTATATGGCCAGATGCTCCTAATATTAAATGCGTCACACCTCTGTTTTATGATGGCAAAATATATGTTACAGGCGGATATGATCATGGAAGTATTTTACTGAGCTTGAACCAGGACGGTACTAACGCGTCTGTTGAATGGACAGACCCGGTTCTGGACGTGCACCATGGCGGTGTAGTGCTTGTGAACGGGTATATATACGGTTCTAACTGGCTCAGCAATAGCGATGGAAATTGGTGTTGCCTTGAGTGGAACACTGGCAGGAAAATGTACGAAGAACACTGGAAATGTAAAGGTTCAATTATTTCAGCTGACGGTATGCTTTATATCTATGATGAAAAAAACGGTAACGTTGGACTGCTTAAACCTGATCCTGAAAAATTTGACCTGGTAAGCAGTTTTAAAGTGAAAGAAGGAACAGGACCCTATTGGTCGCATCCCGTCATAAATAATGGCAATTTGTTCATCAGACATGGGAATGCCCTGATGGCTTATGATATAAAGGAGAAAATCTAAAATTGTGCTTCAGGGAAAGATACACATAGTTGTCGTTACAATACTCGTTGTGCTCTTGTTTATGAGCGTTCTTCTCTGGTGGGTTTTTGCCCGCCCTTCGTACAATGTGATAGAACGTGTCCCAGGAATGGACAACAGACCTCCACAGAAACCTGTATCAGATTCAGTGATCATCGGAGAGTTTATTGATACCAGAGGTCCGATTGATGAGGTACTGTCAGGAAGCTGGCCGCGTTTCAGAGGCGGGGATTTTGACAATATAAGCAAAGATCCAACGCCACTGGCTGAGAAATGGGATACCTCAGGTCCACGTGTTATCTGGCAGACTACACTTGGTGAAGGGTATGCTGGTCCTTCAGTATTAAATGGACGGGTCTATGTTCTCGATTATAATGAAAGCAGAAAAGCCGACATGTTAAGGTGCTTCTCGCTTAAATCGGGAACCGAATTGTGGAGAAGATGGTATAACGTGGTATTCAAACGTAATCACGGGTATTCAAGAACCATCCCGGCAGTTACAGGCAAATATGTGGTCACAATAGGACCGAGATCTCATGTGATGTGCGTCGATCCGCTTAATGGCGACCTTCTCTGGTCCATTGATCTTGAGAAAGAATATGGCATCCCAGGAACTGCGAAGGGAAAAATAACTCCCGAGTGGTATTGCGGCCAGTGCCCGCTTATTGACAATGATAAAGCGATTATTGCACCAGGAGGTCGAGCTCTCATGATTGCAGTTGACTGCGCAACAGGAAAGATTTTATGGAAGACTCCAAATCCTGATTCGCTAAGGATGTCGCACACATCAATAATACCGATGACCATTCTTGGAAAGAAAATGTATGTATATGCGGCTCTCGGGGGTGTTTGCGGTGTATCTGCTGAAGGCGGAGATACAGGAAAGGTGTTGTGGAAAACCAATGACTGGAATCCATCCATTACGGTTGCTTCACCTGTTTACCTCGGAAATGGTGAGATTGTTGTTTTTGGCAGTTATGGGGCGGGAGCTGCAAGAATAAAAATCAGCAATGACGGTTCGGGATTCAAAGCAGTCGTAACCGAAAAACATAAACCGGCAGATGGAATTGCATGCGAACAACACACTCCGATCCTGATAGACGATCATCTGTGGGCAGTATTGCCGGATAATGCAGGGATTCTTAAAAGACAACTTGTCTGCTATCATAAATCCAATCTTAATGTACCAGTCTGGTCAAGCGGAAAGGAGAACAGGTTTGGCAAAGGCATGGGGCCGTTCATATTAAGCGGTAACCAACTGTATCTGCTTGACGACGAGGGGACGCTATACCTCTTCAGAATTGAGAATGCCTCTGCGGTACTAATTTCAAAACATAAGATACTTGATGCAACAGAAGCATGGAGTCCTATGGCTTTAGCCGGAAGATACCTGATCATGAGAGATGCTCATAATATACTGTGTCTTGATATAGGAAAAAAAGAGTAAGTGATGGATAAAAAGTTGGCAATAGCAGCTTTAATAGTAATTCGCCTGGTTTTTTCATATACATTGTAATTGACATTGACAATTAGTACGCCGGGACCAGTTGAAGGTCTGGCGGTTCAGACAGATTTAAAATTGAAAATTTTAAGATAAATCTAAATAGTGAACAAGTTGTGAATAGAACTGATTTTGTAAAGAGGTTAATCCGATATCTGTTGCTTGCTTTTGTAGCTGTTATTGCTGCCATAGCCGGCAGCAAAGTTACGGTTGGCGCTGATTGTAAATCCTGCCCGGGCAAAGGTATCTGTTCGGGAGAATCAGATTGCTCCACATTTTTATCTGAATGATTATGGAAGATCAGAATAATAAACCTGAATCGAGACGTGACTTCGTGAAGACCGCTGGCAGACTTCTTCTGGCAGCTCCTGCAATTGCACTGCCAGTGATACTTTCAAAGAAAGGAGATGCTGAGGGATTTGTATGGCAGATTGATCCCTTTAAATGTACCTCCTGCGAGCTATGTAAGACCGCCTGTGTGATGACACCATCAGCGGTCAAATGCACGAATGCATTTCCTATGTGCGGTTACTGTGATTTTTGTCCCGGATTTCTGCGTCAGGGAGCAGAGATATACAATACAGCTGCCGAGAATCAGCTTTGCCCGACAGGTGCGATTGTACGCAAGTTCATAGAAGAACCATATTTTGAATATACTATTGATGAAACTCTCTGCAACGGCTGCTCAAAATGTGTAAAGACATGTGCCGATTTTGGCAATGGTTCTCTCTATCTCCAGATCATGCACAACCTTTGTGTTGATTGCAATTTTTGTGCTATTGCCCGTACATGCCCCTCGGATGCTGTGATAAGGGTACCTGCAGGCAAACCATATATGAGAAAAGAATTGAAAAGTTGAAGAAGTTGAAAAGGTTTCAAAAGCATATACCGTATCTGCTCTTTGCGGGATTATTTCTCTGGCATTCGGTCATCTATGGCCAGCAGCAAAGGTTTCCGCGACCTGAATTTGAGGGGGGATACACCTTCCCTACACATCAATTCCTGAATCAGCGCGGACCGCTGTGGGAATACATGGATGTGGCGGTCCTTGTCTTAACACTTCTGGCAGCTTCGTGGATGGTCCTGAAAAAAAGATCCCGACAGGGATTAGTATGGATCTCACTGTTTTCTCTTGCCTATTTTGGTTTCTACAGGGAGGGTTGCATCTGCGCGATAGGTTCTGTACAGAACGTGTCACTTGCTCTTTTTAACGCTGACTACGGTATCCCATTTTCAGCGCTCCTGTTCTTCATTATTCCATTAATATTCGCGTTGCTCTTCGGTCGTGTGTTCTGTGCCGGAGTATGTCCGCTGGGGGCAATACAGGAACTAACCGGATTCAGGCAGGTCAAAGTACCGAAAAGAGTTGAAAATATACTGGCAACAATACCTTTTGTTTACCTTGGCCTTGCAGTTCTCTTTGCTGCAACAGGCAGTGAGTTCCTCATCTGCCGTTTCGATCCATTTGTCGGCATTTTCAGGCTTAATGCCCCTTTTACTATGGTGATTTTTGGTTCATTACTTCTCATTATCGGGATTTTTATAAACAGGCCTTACTGCAGATACCTTTGCCCTTACGGTGTGCTTCAAAATATCTTCTCCCGTTTTTCAATGAAGCATGTGACTATTACACCTGCAGAATGCCGCAATTGCCGATTGTGCGAATCAGGTTGTCCGTACCATGCGATTCTTCAAGCTGATCCCCCGGCGAAAAGAGAAATACGGCATGACATAAAGAAAGGATCTCTCCCCTATCTTCTTATTATACCGGTTCTGGCTGCAGGTTTTGCAGTAATCCTTTACAATCTGGCTCCAAAGCTTTCGGAAATGAACAATAAGGTCCGCCTTGCCAAAGAGATCAGACTTAATAAAGAAGAAGGAGTGAATACCGTCACAAAGGCAGCAGTTGCATTTTTCGAATCGGGTAAGACTGAAGATGAATTGTTTGAAGAAGAACTGCAGATTATAGGCAGGTTCAGGAAAGGTTCACCCTGGGTGGGTATATTCCTGGGGTTGGCTCTTGGTATAGGCTTATTCAGATTGACGGTGAGGAAGATAAGAACCGATTATGAACCGGATCGTGGAAGATGCTATAGTTGTGCAAAGTGTTTTAAATTTTGTCCTGTCAAGATAAAGAATTAAAAAATGAAGTTTTCGGAAAAAAATATCAGAATCTTTAAGAGTATCAGCCTTATTTCGGGGATATTTACTTTATTGATTGCTTTAACAACGATCTTTAGCCTGATACAGCTTAAAACAATAAATCCTCTCGACAGTACTGCTCTGCAGACGGTAAAGGAACAGTTTGAACAGGATCCTGAAAACCGGGATAAAGCTGAACAAATAAGGGCAATGGACCTGATGGCCAGAAAAGCATATTTTTCATCAAGATGGCAGGTTGAAACAGGATCTTACCTCCTCCTGGCAGGGGCAATAGTTTTTATATTGTTTCAGAGACTTATTGCCGGAAGTGAAAAACCTACCCGCGCCCTGCTTCCGGAAACACCGGACATTGATTCAGAAAGAATTAAGAACCGCAGATATCTTCTCATTTCAACCGGTGCGGTTGTCATTGTCGCAATAATCTCATCATTTTTACTCCGATCAGAACTTCCGGCTCCTGGCAGGTCTTCTGCAATTGCTGAAGGAAAAGAAGTGCAGGTTACGCTTGCCGGTGAGACCGTACAACAGATTGGTGATGTGAATTTCCCGTTCTTCCGTGGTGAGGGAAGCCGCGGGATTGCAGGTGGCGAAGGCTACCCGACAGAATGGAACAGCACAGAGGGACGAAATATATTATGGAAAATTAAATCTCCTCTTCCGGGTAAAAGTTCACCGGTAATCTGGGGTGACAAACTGTTCATGACCGGTGCCGGCAATGGCAAGCTGGAAGTCTATTGCATCGATAAAAAAACAGGTAATATTTTATGGACAGGTTCAGCTTCCGATTTTCAGGGATCTTCAAACGAAGAACCTGAATCAGATGCGGAAGCAGGTATGGCAGTTCCGACTGCTGCGGTCAATGAAGCTGTTGTCTGTGCAATCTTCGGAAATGGCAACCTGGTCTGTTTAGATCACAATGGGAAACTGATTTGGGGTAAAAATATCGGTGTTCCGGTAAGTTCATACGGATACTCATCTTCTCTTGTTATTCATGATAAGCTGCTGCTTGTCCAGTTTGACAGTCAGGATAAGATCACCTTGTCGGGATTTGATCTGACATCGGGAGAACTGAGGTGGGAAACTCAGCGAACCGGACGTCCTGTAAACTCGTCTCCGGTACTTGCAACATTTAATAATCAGCCGCAGTTGCTTATAAACGGAAATCCCAATGTTTCATCATTTAACCCTGTCGACGGAAAGGAACTATGGACCCTGCCCGGAGTTTCAGGAGATGTTGCCACATCGCTGGCAGTGAACAGTAAGATGGTTTTTGCGGCTGCTGATTATTATAATCTCATTGCACTCAAACCCGGAAGGGATGGATCGAAAGTATGGGAGGATAATACATTTACTCCTGATGTGTCAAGCCCTGTCGCAAATGAAGACTTCCTGTTTGTCACCACCGGGAATGGTGACGCAGCATGCTATAATGCTGAAACTGGTGACACCCTCTGGTCGCATTACTTCGAGCAACCTTTTTATGCTTCGCCAATAATTTGCGATAATAAGGTATGGATGCTTGATCGTTCGGGTATTATGCATATTGTAGAAGCTGGAAGTACTTTAAAGATAATATCCGAATCTACAGTCGGGGAGCCCACGGATTGCACTCCTGTATTCTCTGAAAAGAAAGTATACTTAAGAGGCAGGGAATACCTATATTGCATAGCTGGTGACCAGCAGTAATCAGATCTATCAATCCGGCTCTCTCATGAGTAATTAAACGAACACGATGTCGAATTTAATAAGTAAAATAATATTTCTTCTAGCAATCTGCAGTGAGTTGAATGGTCAGAACGGCGACTGGTCCGTATTCAGAGGGAAACCTAACCTTGCCGGCAAATCTGATTTGGAGATCCCAGAAACTCCTGTTCTGAAATGGAGTGTAACAACAGGTACATCAACAAAATCATCGCCTGTATTAAACGAAGGGATAATATATTTTGGAAATGATATAGGAACTCTTTATGCAGTTAGTTCAGAGGGCAAGATCAGGTGGAGATTTGAAGCCGGAAGCAGAATTGAAGCGCCTCCAATGGTATATAACGACAAAGTCTTTATCGGATCGTTCGATGGAGTACTTCACGCCCTGAACAAAAAAACGGGCACACGGATATGGTCGTTTAAAACTGAAAACCAGATAATAGGTTCGGCAAATATCTGGTCTACAGCAAAAAAAACAGGCATTGTTTTTGGGAGCTATGATTATTTTCTGTACTGTGTTAATCCACTATCGGGAAAGCTGCTCTGGAAAGTGGAAACCGATAATTATATAAATGGTACTCCTGCAATAACGAACAATAAAATTGTGTTCGGTGGATGCGATGGTATGATCAGGATAGCTGATCCCCTTACCGGAAAGGAAAAAGATATTATTGAGATCGGAGTATATATAGCTTCCTCTCCTGCTCTGATGAATGAAAAGGCGTATTTTGGCGATTATGATGGTACTTTTTATTGTCTTGATATGATATCAAGACAAATCTCATGGAAGGTTCCTCCTTCGGAAGGCTCAGGTGCGATCATCGCCATCCCTGCAGTAAATAACACATCCGTTATTATAGGAAATGAGGATAAATACCTCTATTGCTACAATCTATCCGACGGCAGGCTAAAATGGAAATACAGAACAAATGGTCGGATCACAGGTTCGGCTGTTATTACAGGTTCTAATGTCCTTTTCGGAAGCACTGATGGTAATATTTATATTCTTGGATTATCAAACGGTAAAAAAATCTGGAGTTTTAATGCCGGATCTCCGGTTTCCAGTTCGCCTGCAGTTACAAAAGACAGATTTTATTTTCTGACGGAGGACGGAAGATTACTGGCCTTTGGAGTAAAAAAATAAAATCCCTGTGTTTAAAAGGACTTACATAGAGAGACACAGGGAAAAGATATAGATTTAAATCGAAATGAAGATAGTTTACTTAATAACCGGATCGGGTGGGTCGTTCTATTGCGGGAACTGTTATCGCGATATGCTGTATCTCAGAGCAATACGTAAAGTTCAGGGAATAAATGCAAGCGCTATTCCTCTTTATCTCCCACCCGATAAATCGAACTTAGAGAGCGGCTTTGATAAAACAGTGTTCTTCGGTGCGATCTCTATGTATTTAAGGGACAAAGTCAGATTCCTGAGGAACATGCCGGCTTTTTTTGATAAGCTATTTGATTCCAGACCACTGTTAAAACTGGCTGCAACTCAGGCAGGTACAACACGAACAGAAGGTTTTGAGGATCTGACGATCAATATGATAGAGGGTGGTACTGCATTCCGTAAAGATGAAGTTAACAGACTCGTGAACCATCTTTTAAAGGACGGGAAGCCGGATATTATTCATTTGTCGAATGCTCTCATCATCGGAATAGCCAAACATTTGAAAAAGAGGATGAATGTAAAGATTGTCTGCTCGCTGCTTAATGAAGATGACTGGATTGAGGAAATGGTTGAACCCTATCGTGAAAAGGCATGGAAAATGATTGCCAGGGAAGCAGTTCATATTGACAGCTTCGTTACTCCAAGTAATTATTATCTGCAGTTTTTTACTTCCAGGACAGGAATAAAAAATAATAATATGCATATAGTACCTCTCGGATTCGATCCGGAGCATTTTTTAGCAGATAAGGAGCTGGTACGCACTCCTGCGATTGGATATTTCAGTCGTGTCAATTATCATAATGGATTCGATAAGCTTATTGATGCATTCATTGATCTGAAGAAAAGAGATCTTGTACCTGAACTGTCGCTTAATATCTGTGGAGGATATACAGGTGATGATAAACCTTTCATTTCCTCGCAGATTAAAAAGATAAGAGAGCAGGGATTTCAGAAATATGTTAAGTTTTATCCGGAATTTCATGGAGATAAAAAAATGGAGTTCTTTAGTTCTGTTGATGTGATAAGTGTTCCTGTCAGGAAATATGACGGTTATGGTTTGTACATCCTTGAGGCAAACAGTGCTGGCATTCCTGTTGTGCAACCCGAGACAGGAGCATTTCCTGAAATAGTTGAGAAGACAGGTGGTGGAATTATTTACCGACCGGATACAACCGAAGAACTCTCTTCAGCACTGCTCAGGCTACTGACTGACAAGAAATTAGCAATCAAGTTAGGTGAAACCGGAAGTATAAAAGTACGATCCGAGCTTTCCCTTGCAAAAATGTCATCTGGACTGGCGGAAGTCTACAATGGGATACTACCCTAAAAGATCTAATATAATAAAGAATATGCTCAGATTAGAGAATATCTCAAAATCGTTCATTCAAAGAGGAGTAGTTCTCGATAAGCTTAATTTAGAAGTCAACGATGGCGATTCGATAGCAGTGACAGGACCCTCAGGTTCAGGGAAAACGACACTTCTGAACCTTATAGGATTGCTCGATCGCCCCGATTCGGGAGAAATTATTTTTATGGAGAACTCTATTCTCAACCTTGATTCGGACCAGTCAGCTTTATACAGAAATAAGAATATAGGTTTTGTTTTCCAGGATCATTTGTTGCTCTCTCATCTTACTGTAAAAGAAAACATTATGCTACCTCTCTTTGCTTCGAAAGTTACTGGTCCTGAATATGCTGAAGCAGAACGGTATGCAGAAATCCTGATGGAAAAAACCGGAATTACAGATATAAAGTACAAATTTCCTTATCAGATCTCCGGAGGGGAAGCTCAGCGTGTTACCCTCGTCAGGGCTCTGATAAATAAACCTTCTCTCCTGCTTGCTGATGAACCAACAGGTTCCCTTGACACCGGCAATGCGCAGTTGCTTGGAAAGCTTTTGATTGAAATGAATAAAGAATTTGGTATAGCATTGATAGTGGCGACCCACTCTTCTGAGCTTGCATCCGGGCTTAAAAAACACCTGAAGCTGACTGACGGGAAACTGATTGGATAAACAGCTGATAATAATTATGTTATGCGACAAGGTCTGATAAAAAGAGTGATTAAATCGATTCTTTTCTACAGGAAAGATGCAATTTATCAGATCATTATTGTTGCTCTTCTGTCTGCCATTATCACAGGATCACTTTTTACAGGTTATTCTGTAAGAAACAGTCTCAGGAGAACTGCATCTGAGAAACTTGGGAAAACTGACATACTGATCAGTTCGGGAACAAGATATTTCGATACTTCACTTGCAGATAAGATTTCCTATACTACTGGAGAAAAATCTGTAGCTATTTTAGAATCAGATGGATACTGTCAAAATTTTGAAACAGGAGTTACAATCCTGAACATCAAAATTTATGGAATTAACAGTGATTTTTTTGAATTTCACGAATCAGACTCTCTGAAGATCGAGCCTGGTACAGTCGCGATCAATACCAGATTGTCAGAGCTTCTTGATATTAAGTCGGGCGATGATTTAATATTAAATCTCCGCGATCCTGATCCTATTCCCGATAATGCTCCGTTTGCCCCTTCACGGCAGAATAACGGGAAGATTGTATTAAAAGTCGGAAAAATTCTTACGTCCCTGCAAAGCGGAAATTTCTCTCTTGGAGTCAGCCAGCTTGAACCGATGAATGTTTTCGTGAACAGTTCGGATTTAGGCAGTGGTAAACTGACATCGAACAGAATTTTAATTCAAAACCTGCATAATAATAGTGATTCTGATATCCTAAGATCTCTCAGTGAAACACTGGGGCCCTCTGACATTGGTCTTAGGGTAAGGAGATCTGAAAAGACAAATGAGCCTGAAATAATTTCCGACAGGATATTCATTGACAGTTCACTTGTAAATGAAATCTCTCGTGTATTTCCTTTATCCTCACCGGTATTAACCTACCTGGCTAATACTATTTCTGTGAGAGAAAGAACAACTCCCTATTCATTTGTCTCAGCTCTGCCCCCATCTTTTCTCTCAGGCATAAATGAGGATGAAATTATAATAAGCAGATGGCTTGCAGATGATCTGAATGCCAGGCAAGGAGATACAATACGCATGACATGGTTTTATCCCGGCCCAGGGAATTTACTTGAGGAAAGAGCCAGAAGCTATATTGTACACAGCATACTTGATAGTGACAGCCAGCTATCTGATCCTTTCCTCATGCCCGATTTTCCAGGAATATCTGGTAGCACGACATGCTCGGGATGGGATGCCGGTATTCCAATATTGCTTGACAGGATAAGGGATAAGGATGAAGATTACTGGAATAAGTACAGGGGTACACCAAAAGCATATATCTCATACAAGTCCGGTTTGCAGATGTGGGGAAATAATTTTGGAACAGCAACAGCGATCAGATTTCCCGGGAATATGGATCCTGTTATAATCGACTCTGCTCTAACAGGCAAGATTGATCCTCAAAAAGCCGGATTCATGATTACTGATATCAGGAAAAACAATAACAGGGCTGCAGAAGAAGGCATTGATTTCAGTTCTCTCTTTTTATCACTGGGGATCTTTATCATAATTTCATGTCTCATCCTTTTATCACTGGCAGTAACAACATTCTTCGATTCCCGTAAGAAACAGATTAAAACCTATTTTGCTCTTGGATTCAGGGGCAGGTCGATTACCAAAATGTTATTTGTGGAAACAATTTTACTAGCCTTTGCTGGAGCTATACCTGGTGTTTTTACAGGTTACCTGGTTAACATGATTATCATAAATTCTCTTAATTCTGTTTGGAAAGGCGCTGTTCAGACGAATACTCTTTCGACTGATTTCAGTCTTAATCCGGTTCTGCTGGGTTTTATTACCACTTTAATAATTACAGCCATCCTGTTATATGTTAAATTAAGAAGTTTCCTGAAACACCTGGATAAAGGTGAAAAAGAGGAGTTGGTCAATCATTCTGAGCAGCGGAATTTATTCTTCCTGTTTCTTTCAGGATCAATAGCCATAGTTTTACTGGGTCAATCTATTTTATCCAAGAATAGTTCTGTTATATTATCTTTTACAGGCGGTTCATTCTTATTCATCGGGTTGATACTTTTATTGCGGCAATACTTTCTCAGACCGTCAGGGATATCAGGTAAACCAGAGCAGATCAGAAATAAATACTCGAAACAATATTTTTCATTTCATCCGTCCCGGGCTGTAACTCCTGTAATTTTTATAGCCGCAGGAATAGTGGCGGTAATTATTACTGGAGCCAACAGACAGACCCTTACCGATAAAATGCTGCTACCTGAAGGAGGTACCGGAGGATATCTCCTATGGGCGGAATCAGCAGTTCCGGTGAAAGAAAACCTTAATTCGACAGAAGGAAGAAGGGAATTCGGTTTTGATGATGAGGAACTTTCAGAACTCTCATTTGTCCAGGCTAAAAGGCTGCCGGGAGATGATGCAAGCTGCCTTAATCTCAATTTTATTTCCGCCCCCCCTGTCCTTGGTATTGATCCTTCTCATTTTATTTCAGAGAAATCATTCTCATTCGCTTCTGTTGTAAAAGGAGCAAACGGAAGGAATCCATGGAGTCTCCTGCTTGATGATCCGGAATCTAATACTGTTTTTGGCATAGCAGATCAGACTGTTCTGCAATGGGGATTAAAAATAAAAACAGGTGATACACTTGTTTTCAGGACTGAAAATGGGCAACCGCTTAATATTGTCATCTGTGCCGGATTAAAATCTTCAGTATTTCAGGGTTATCTGCTTATCGGTGAAAGAAATTTTGAAAAGTATTTCCCTTCCATCCCGGGGAGTTCAGTTTTCCTGATAAACGGGAATCCAGAACTAACGGAGTCATATAGAGAAATCATCAGCGAAAGGCTCTCGGAATATGGTGTTGCCGTCGAGACTGCCGGAGATAAGCTGGCATCTTTTTTCAGGGTAACAAATACTTACCTTGATATATTTATGGTGTTTGGTGCTTTCGGTATGATGCTGGGAGTAGCAGGTCTTGCATTTATTCTTATACGGAATTTCAACCAGAGAAAAAGTGAGTTTGCTCTGATGATGGCAACCGGGTATTCTTCCCGGCAGATAAGAAAACTAATACTGAAGGATCACATAATTCTTCTTTTCTGGGGAATCCTGACAGGAACATTTTCTGGTCTGGCGACCACTCTGCCCTCAATTTACGGAGGATCTGAAATGCCCTGGAGACTATTGAGTGTAATGGTCATATTAATAATATTTTCAGGATTATCTGCTTTATATCTGTCAGTGAGGAATGTGCAGAGCAGTTCCCTTATAGAACAACTCAGAAAGGAATAGAATTAATTCCCGTCAAGGCTAAAATTTGAGATTATAATTGATTGATATAATATTCTCATCAGAGATATCAGGGCGATAATCCCGCTGAAAAATATATTCAAATTCAACCGAATGTCGTTTTATGACCTTTAGCTCTATTCCCGCGGCAGCTCTTTTTTTCCTTACTATCCTGTCTGCATCATTAAACATCTCACAAAAGAGTTCTCCGTAAGCATAAGGATTAACAGGGAATGATTGTGTTTTATAGATCAGCTTCAATCTAAATCTGCTTGTATATTCAGGATATTTATCATCAACTTCTTCAAAGAATGTGTTAATCCTTGTCTGGAATCTGAAACGACCGGTAACAGTTAAGTTGGCTAAATCCAGGCTGCCTTTGAGATCAACGAAAGCTTTATGCTGGAGATGGTATTTTGAATCATCCTCAATATTATCAGTAAGTCTGTATGATGCTGCTGCCGAAAGGTAATCGTTGAATTTGTAGTTGAGACCGGCTTCAAGAAAACCTTGCTCTAACTTTCTTGCATTATTATAAGTCCTGAGACATCCCGAAAGCTCAATATCAAGCTTTTTTGTCAGATCATGACTGGCTGAAATCCCGTACCATATCCCGAAATCCTTTTCCTGTGCGAATCCAGCTATTGAGAATATCAACAGAATAACCAGGGAAAGGGATCTTTTAATAGTCGTAATTGTCATTTGTATCTGTTTAATTTTCCTGTGTTTCCTGGTTCCTGGTACATTAAAAGTTGATTAATACCTATTTTTGGATATTATTTGTGGAATTAAAAGTTGGTGTTTTCCATTCGAACTGTCCCGTACCATCAGGCACTCTTGAATATGATAGCTGAAGTGTCTGTGCCGGATAATCGACTTTGTCAATGATTAAGCGATCAGGTGTTACGAAAAATACATTTTCTCCTTCAGATGAAAGTTTGAAATTTGTGTGCAAACCGTTCTGGGTTGTATCACCGTCAGTCCAAAAGATAAGGTAACTCCCGGCTTCAATTAACGTATTTGCAGGAATTCTCCATCTTGTCAATCTGCTTTTGCTGTCAGTAAGGTAATAGCCACCCAGATCCAGAGAAAGAGATCCGCAATTATACATTTCAATCCAATCGTCAAATTCCCCATCCTGATCTGCTGCCACTGATTTATTTACAGCAAGAAGTTCATTTATTACCACACTTGATTCGACAGTATTCTCTTTCTCACAGGAGATACAAAGCGCCAGGGAAAAAATAATTAAACTAATCTTAAATAGTTTCATGTAGCTTCTTTCTTTTATCAGATGTCAAGATACATCATAACAAGCTTTTCCAATCTCAAAATACGGATTATTAACAGATAATACAATTTTATATTTGAAAAAAAAGGAAGTTCTGTTAATAATTTAACACTGGTTTAATCCAAGGTTGAGAACAGGTTTCATCGAGGGCTCCAGCGAATCAAGGACGACAAGCGCTGCACCCAGAGCTGTAGCGTTGAATACTTCGGAAGTATAGACATTCTTCCCGGGATAAGCATCGGATATTAGTCTGAGGAACAATTTGTTATTTGAGAACCCGCCTGTAATATAGACGTTTTCAATATCATTATCCTGAGGTATTATAAGGTCGATAGCTTCAATTGTAAGTTCTGACAATTCTACCAGCAGTTGATGGTAAGCTTCTTCAAAAGATTTGAATGTATAAAAGTCGCATTTTTCATTTAGCTCCCGGGAGTATGGCAGCATTCCAAAATAGAATCTTTTTTCTTTAGATCTATTCAGGCAAATATCCAGCAGATTCTTATCAGGTTGTACTGTTTTATAGTATTCGGGCGATGTGTTGAAATGTTCATTCAGTTTATTTACCGCTTCTTCATGGAGGTGTCCGAGGAATAACCTAGATGATTTAACCGGTTTCTTTGTAATGCTCATGTAACATAGACAATCATGATCCAACTGTTCGGCTGTCAGCTTTTCAGTATTAAAGGGATTCATATTAATACACCACGTTCCCGTTGAAGCGAGCAGGAATTTACCATAGCTGCTTTTAAAATACGGAGCAAGGGAGGCGGAACTATCGTGAATACCAATTCCAATTTTTATTTTCCTGCCCTCAATTTCGACATCAATGAGTTTACTGATATCAGCCGGATGAGGCAGATTAAGTCCCTCCTCCTTCACCCATCTATGGTAATTCATATTATCAAAATCCCATAAAGCTGTATGGCAACCTATCGAAGTATGTTCGGAATATATTTTTCCCGTCAGAAGATATGAAAGGTATTGAGGGAAATGCAGTATATGTTTAACTTTGGAGAAAACCTGTGGCTTTTCATATTTGAGCCAGAGAGCCTGCATGCCTGAATTAAGCATTCCCAGTGCAGGGGAAGCTGTCCTTCTGCAGAATTCATCCTGGCCGCCATACTTTTTAAACACTTTCTCAGGGATCCTGTCACTTATTGGTTTGAGGTAATTATATATAGGTGTAAGTCTTTTTCCGTGTGAATCAAGGTACGCCAGAGTTGCCCCGTATGTTGCAAAGTTAACAGCAGTCAGGTCATATTTATCTGAAAGTATCAGTTGATGAACTGAGTCTTTGATCCACTTTTCAATAAGTTCAATATTATCACATCCAAAACCGTCATCATCAGTTATTTCGGTAAACTTCTCTTCAATTTCCGAAACAGGTTTAAGATCGTGATTAAAAAGAATTATTTTCTTATTTGTTTTACCAATGTCATAAACTGCAATAATCTTTTCCTTCATAGACAGATTGATAATTTAAAAATAAATAAAAGGTTTTATCTTTTCCTGAGAATCTCTTTCTCGTAGTTCACAATCTCATTGATGTAATCATTCGAAACGGCCACTTTACTTTTCATACAGTAATAATCCCAGACAGCACCGAAAGGTCTTGTTTTCAGAAGTTCAATTGTAGCCAGTCTTTCGAAATTTTTTCCTTGTTCCTCAAATTTGACCAATGATTTGCCAGGCTCAAGAAGTGCTATAAGGAAAGCCTGCTGCACAGCCCTGGCACCGACAACGTAAGCACCTATACGATTGAGACTTGCATCAAAATAATCAAGTCCGATATTCACTCTGTTCAAAGCTTTGGCACGAACTATTTCCTGAGCAATAAGCAATACTTCATCATTTAATGTTGCAACATGATCACTATCCCACCTGATTCCTCTGGTAAGGTGAAGTAGCAATTCATCAACAAACTGAAGGATTGAAGATATTTTATCGCCAACCTGTTCCGTCGGGTGAAAGTGACCATTATCGAGTGTTATCATTGTGTTGTTTTTCACAGCATATCCAAGATAAAAGTCGTGTGAACCAACAACCATTGATTCTGATCCTATTCCGAAAAGCTTACTTTCAACTGAATCCTTAAGGTATTTTTTCGGGTATTTAACGGAAAAGATCTCATCAAGTGATTTCTTAAGTATTCTTCGTAAACCAAACCGGTCAATGGGAGTATCCTTTGAGCCGTCAGGTATCCATATATTATGAATTGTCGGGGAACCAAGCTGCTTACCCATGTCAGCGCTTATTGCCCGGCATCTCCTGACGTGTTCGACCCAAAACTTCCTGATTCTTTCATTCTTGCTGGCAAGAGTAAATCCGTCATCGGCTAAAGGATGAGAAAAGCAGGTACAGTTAAAGTCAATTCCAATCCTTCTCTTCTTTGCCCAGTTTATCCAACCCTGAAAGTGTTTTGTTTCAATCTTATCGCGATCGACTGACTTGCCTTCAAATTCGCCATAGATAGCATGAAGGTTCAGTCTCTGTTTCCCTGGGATAAGCGACATGACCTTATCAAGATCGGCCCGCATTTGAGTAATTGTTTTGGCTTTTCCCGGAAAGTTACCAGTTGTTTGTATCCCTCCTCCACCGAGTTCAGCACCCTCTTTCTCGAATCCTCCGACATCGTCTGTCTGCCAGCAATGCAGACTTATTACAATTTTATTAAGTTCGTCCAGAACAGCTTTGGTATCAACACCTAATTCCGCATATTGAGCTTTTGCCAACTGATATGCTTTTTCAATTGATTCTTTTTTCATGAGAAATATGTTTAAATTTTAATTTACTTCATTCATTACAAGGCGTCAGGCGACGGGCAACAGGGGCATCGGGCAAAGATTAAAAATTATCTGCAGCTAAGTCATTCGCTGGTCACCGGTAATCTTTTATTCCATAAAGAAAACCTGTTCCAGTGGAACGCTGACAGGTGAGTTGTCCGGATTTGTCTCCATTATATCAGCCATATATTTCCACCATTTCTTTACTATTTCTGTTGTTCCAAGATCCTGGGAAGACGCAGATCCGGATTGTTCCTGATAAGCAAACAAGGTATTTGTCTCTTCGTCAAGGAAGATAGAATAGTTGCCGATGCCCTGATCTTTCAATAATTTAACCAGATCCGGCCATATATCACTGTGTCTTTTCCTGTAATCCTCCTTAAAACCTGGATATAACTTCATTTTAAATCCGAACCTTTTTATCATCTCCATTTGATTATAATCAGCCAAGTTTAACAATGAATGCAGAAAGAATAAGGACTATTATACCTATAATCAGGACCACTATCGTCTTTGTTTTAACTCCCTTCCATTCATTTAGTACAATACCCCAGATGTTGCTTATTGCAATATTGAGTGCCATCAAAATACTCCATCCGAAAACTGCCATGCCGGCTGGAAGTTTACTTGAACCCATTCCAAAAAAGTGGAATTGCAAAAACCATAATAAACCGGCCAGGAATGTAAAGAATAGATTGTTTAACAATACATTTCCTGAAACAGTATAATAGTCTCTATATGTTTTGTTCTTTATATTAAGAAAACCGCAATAGACGAGGTTTGTCATGAATCCGCCAAGCAGGATGAAAATGAGTGAAGGATTCTTCTGGAAAAGCGGATTAGTACCATGTGCAAGTGCTATCTCTTCGATAGGTTTCCCTGCTTCAAAACCAAAATTGAAACAGGCACTCATAATACCTGCAAAAATAGCAATCAGAATGCCCTTCTTAAGAGCAAATTCCCTGACAGCCGCTTTTTTCTCTTCTTCAGTCATCTCCTTGCTTTTAAGAGATCCTGCATATCCGATAATGATTATCCCTGCAATTGTTATTGCAACACCAACTACCGTAAGGATACCTCCGGTTGTGGCAAAAAGATTATCACCTGCTATTATCGGTGGTAATAGTGTGCCGAAAGCTGCACAGAGTCCGAGAGCTATACTCTGACCAAGTGCCACGCCAAGGTAGCGCAGGCTTAATCCGAAGGTAAGTCCCCCGAAACCCCACAAAACTCCAAAGAATACTGCCATCAGCTTTGCATTTGACGGTGCTTCTTTTATGATAGGCATTAACTCACCTCTGGGCACAAATATAATGGCGAAGAGCCATGGGATTATAATCCAGGCAAAAACACCCTGGGTTATCCAATATGACTCCCATGCCCAGCTTTTAACTTTCTTAAAAGGGACATAAAAGCTGGCAGCTCCCAGGCTCCCGAGAGCAATTAATAATATAGCATAAATTGAATCCATTGAAAGTTATTTAAAGTAATTTACCCCCGTAATAATACAATTTTTTCAGGAGATAAAATAGAATTCATCCTGTCAGGATCGATCACGCAGGCGGATATTTCACGTTACTTCAGATATATTTTTTTGGTAGTATAAGGATGAATAGCTAAATTTCTTCAGTTTTGAAAGTGATAAATCAAATAAATAAAATTATGAAAATTATCCGGTTAGTTACTATTCTGTTATCCTTTATGGGACAAATCTATAGTCAGGATCTGATAGTAAATGAACTTACCTGTGAAAACAAAACAAATCCTTTAGGTGTTGATGCACTACAACCGAGATTTTCGTGGATAATTACCGGGACCGGGAATAATATTCTGCAAGCTGCATATTCAATAAGGGTAGCAACCGATCCGAATTTTTCATCATCAAGAATGGTATGGCAATCAGGAAAAGTTTTATCAGAAGAGTCTGTATTGATATCTTATAGTGGTACTTCACTCAGGTCGGGTCAGAAATATTTCTGGCAGGTAAGGGTATGGGATAATAAAGGAAGGATATCGAAATGGAGTAAAACAGCTTTCTGGGAGTCAGGATTGTTCTCACAATCAGACTGGAAAGCAAAATGGATCGAAATTGAAGATGATACAAACCGTTATTCTCCTTCACCCCATTTCAGGAAAGAATTTGCAGTGAACAAAGGAATTGCAAAAGCAATTGTATATATCACTTCACATGGATTGTACGATCTTAACATCAACGGCAAAAGAGTCAGCGACCAGGTTATGACACCCGGATGGACCTCGTATGGTAAAAGACTTCAGTATCAGGTTTATGATGTAACTGATCTGATTGTAAAAGGTAGCAATGCTATCGGGGCATTCCTGGGTGACGGATGGTACAGGGGAACTCTGGCATGGGGTGATAACTGGGCTATATACGGGAAAAGGCTCGGACTGTTTCTTCAATTGAAGATTACCCACACAGATGGAAGTGAATCATTAATAATTACCGATGAAACCTGGAAAGCAAATAATGATCCGGCGATCAGAATGAACGATCTCTATAACGGTTATATGTATGATGCCACAAGGAGACTAACAGGATGGAGCCAGACTGGTTACAATGATTCAAACTGGAAAAAAGTTAGGATCGGGAACTACAACTTCAACCTCGTTGCATCGGAAGGAGTTCCTGTGAGAAAGGTCGAAGAGATCAAACCTCTCAAAGTCTTTCGTTCACCCAGGGGAAGTCTGATAGTCGATATGGGACAAAATATGGTCGGGTGGATC
Source organism: uncultured Bacteroidota bacterium (assembly GCA_963843415.1). Taxonomy (GTDB): domain Bacteria; phylum Bacteroidota; class Bacteroidia; order Bacteroidales; family VadinHA17; genus LD21. Next base: position 977,336 of record CAWJKD010000002.1, on the reverse strand, counting down.
AGGTTGAAAGTTACTGGTCCGGGAGGCACTGTAATAACCCTGCGTCATGCAGAAGTTCTTGATAAGAATGGTGAGTTCTATACTGAAAACCTTCGGGCAGCCAAAGCACAGGTAACCATTACTCTAACCGGTTCAGGTGAGGAAGTTTATGAGCCACGGTTTACTTTTATGGGTTTCAGGTTTGTTGAAGTGACAGGCTTCCCTGGTACTCTTACCACTGATAATATAACAGGTATAGTTGTTCATTCAGATATGAAAAAGACAGGCTTTTATGAAAGTTCAAGTCCTCTTTTAAATCAATTACAACATAATATTGTCTGGGGTCAGAAAGGTAATTTCCTTGATGTACCTACCGATTGTCCACAGCGTGATGAGCGGCTGGGATGGACTGGTGATGCACAGGCATTTTGCCGTACTGCTGCTTTTAACTACAATGTGGCTGCATTTTTTACGAAATGGCTTAAGGATGTTGCTCTTGACCAGAAACCCGGGGGTGAAGTTCCGGATGTCGTACCGGATGTGCTGAACGGACAGAATGAAACGACTGCATCTCCGTCAGCCGGCTGGGGCGATGTGGCTGTAATAGTGCCATGGACAATGTACACAGTTTATGGTGACAAGAGGTTGCTTGAGACCCAGTATCCCAGTATGAAGGCCTGGCTTGAATATATCATAAAGAAAGCGGGTGAAAGTTATATCTGGAGAGGTGGAAGCAAGTATGGTGACTGGCTCTTTTATCATCCGCCTGTTAATAATCATTCCGAGCCGGATGGCCATACCGAGCACGATTTCATTGCCACAGCTTTCTTTGCATATTCAGCGAACATCATGGCAAAGGCTGCCAGGGAACTGGGTAAAACAGAAGAGGAAAAGAATTACACCGCTCTCTTTAATAATATCAAAAAGGTGTTTATTGAAGAGTATATAACACCGGCAGGAAGAATAGGTACCAATTCGCAAACATCATATGTTCTTGCACTGATGTTCAATCTTGTACCAGACGATCTGAAACAGAAGGCAGTCAGATTTCTTGTGGATGATATCAGAAACCGTGACAATCATCTGTCGACAGGGTTTTTGGGAACCCCGTTCCTCTGCCATGTACTTTCATCTAACGGCTACACAAATGTGGCTTATGATCTTCTCTTGCAGGAATCATATCCTTCCTGGCTCTACCCTGTTAAAATGGGTGCAACTACCATCTGGGAACGATGGGACGGACAAAAACCCGACAGCACATTTCAGGATGCGGGCATGAACTCTTTCAATCATTATGCTTATGGTGCCATCGGCGATTGGATGTACAGGGTATCGGCAGGGATCGATGCCCAATCGCCAGGATATAAATTTATACTTATTCAACCACACTTTTCAGCAAAGCTTGATTATTCAAAAGCTTCATTAGACAGCCCTTACGGAACAATAGCTTCAGGCTGGGAAAGAAAAGACGGGAAGATCATTTTGAGGGTAACAATTCCGGCAAACACTAAGGCAACAATAAAAATTATAACGAGTGATCCGACAAAAATAACTGAGGCAGGCTCTTCCCTGTTTGAAGCCAGATCTGATCCCGGAACAAGGGAGGATTTTGTTATTATCGAAGATAATATTGAAGCAGAGGGAAACTCTAAAAAGATAATTCGTTTTGTACGAGGATCAGGGCAATACATTTATGAATTCCCTGAATAGTATTGCGAAATTCAGGAATGGCAATGATTGAAAATCATCTGGGTGAATTTGCAGCACTTCTTACCGCTATCTTTTGGACCGTTACAGCTCTGGCATTTGATTCAGCAAGCAGGAGGGTTGGTTCACTTGCAGTAAATATCCTCAGGCTCATTATTGGATTTGTCTTTATAAGCATCTTCAGCCTGATACACAGGAATGTTATTTTCCCCTACGATGCAAGTCGGGAGAACTGGATATGGCTCGGATTATCGGGGTTTATAGGTATTTTTTTTGGAGACCTGTTCCTTTTTAAGTCCTATACGGTTATCGGATCAAGATTCTCGATGCTTATAATGACGCTGGTCCCTCCTATTACTGCTCTCTTCAGCTGGATAATGATAGGTGAACGTCTGACACCATTTCATTTTTTAGGTATGATTCTTACTTTTGCCGGTATTTCATTAGCGATCTTCAGTCGCAATGGCAAAGGTGAAAAAATTTCTCTGAAACTTGCGCCGACCGGGATATTGTATGCTTTCGGAGGGGCAGTCGGACAGGCGCTGGGATTGGTTTTAAGTAAGAAAGGGATGGATGGATATGATCCCTTCTCTGCAACACAGATAAGAGTCATAGCCGGAATAGTTGGATTTAGTGTACTTATTACACTTATGAAAAGATGGTCAGGAATCAGGAATGCGTTGTCGGACGGAAAAGGGATGAGATTACTTTCGCTGGGAGCATTTTTCGGTCCGTTTCTGGGAGTTTCATTTTCGCTGATTGCTGTAAAGTATACGGAAGCCGGAATAGCTTCGACTATTATGGCGCTTGTCCCTGTTCTGATAATTTTACCTTCTGTAGTTATAAATAAAGAGAAGGTTACTTTTATTGAAATAGCAGGAGCATTAGTAAGTGTGGGAGGAGTAGCATTATTCTTTATATAACCCAAGAAAAATGAAGCCTGAAGAATTAGCCGGCAAAATTCCTGAAAGTGAATTGAAGTTCTCAGCTTCAAGAAGTGGAGGTCCGGGCGGTCAGAATGTAAATAAGGTGAACACAAAAGTGGAGCTGCGGTTCAATGTCGAAGGAACTCAGGTATTCTCTGAGGTTGAAAAGAAGCTGATAATGGACCTTCTGAAGAACAGAATAAATTCCGGGGGGGAATTACTTATCATATCGCAGTCTGAGAGGACACAGCTGATGAATAAGAAAAAAGCTGAGGAGAGATTATATAAGCTTATTGCCACTGCCCTCACTAAAAAACCTAAAAGAAAATCCACAAACCCTACTAATTCATCAAAGCTAAAACGTATTGAGAAAAAGAAGATGAGAGGAAGTATCAAGAAACTCCGGAAAGTATCTGAAGAAAATGATTTTCAATAATTATCTCTCCGGCTTTATAAAAAGATTTCTTCATTGGCTCGCAATGCCTGTAATTTATTGATAATTAATTAATAAACAGGCAATTGCAAATTACGGGTACCTTATGACCTATTATCAATTGGTTATTACTAATACCAAATATATTATGCTATGATCGTTTAAAGAATTCTTAAATAATTCTGGCACTATTATTGATTAACATCATTTTAATTTTTTAAAGAAAATATTTCAGAAACAATCAGGAAAAATGATTGAAGAAATGAGCAGGGAAGAAACAGATCAGGTAAACCGAAATAATCACTTCAATAGCGATACTGATGTTTATTTGCGTAAGAAGCTATCAAACAATGCATTACAGAAGAATACATTTTATATGAAAAAGTCAGCTGTTAATAAAATGATAACAGTGTTAATATTTCTGATAGTCAAGTGATACAATGTATTTATAGAATATATATTTTCGCACCAATTAAAAAAATTGTAGTACTAATTTAAAACCAATTAATCTTTAAAAGAAACGATGAATTTATTCATCACCAACTATGAATGCTAACAATAATGAGGTCTCGGCACTCCACGGTGAGAGCCGCCTCCTGGGTTGTTCTTCGGATGAAGAGCCTGGCGCGAAAACCATGATTTTTTCGCAAAACGAAATCCCACTGCAGCTAGTTAGCAACCGAAGTTCGGAGTTCATGCACCGCTACTTCCCCCTAACAACTATCGATTCCTGGAATGATTGGAAATGGCAATTACGGAATGCTATAACAAGCATTGACGAGCTAAAGAAAATCATGAAATTATCCGAAAAGGAGATCATGGCTATTAATAATCTTAAAGGCCGTCTTCCAATGAGGATTACTCCGTATTTTGCTTCTCTGATCTATGAAACAGGATTTTCACATCCGCTGAGACGTAATGTGGTTCCTGTTGTGGAAGAGTTGCTTCAGCACAGTAATGAGCAGTCAGATCCTTTGCACGAGAAATCATTTTCTCCTGTCAAAGGTATTGTTCACAGATATCCTGACAGGGTGCTCTTTACGGTGACCCAGGTGTGCTCGAATTATTGCAGATATTGCACCCGCTCTCATTCTGTCGGTAAACTTGACAAGCTTGGAAAGCAGGATTTTGAAAAAGCCTTTGCATACATTGCTTCTCACAAAGAAGTAAGAGATGTGCTCATTAGTGGTGGTGATCCTCTTACTCTGAATGATGATACACTCGAGTATATACTATCAAATATCAGAGCAATTGAACATGTTGAGATAATACGTATTGGTACCAGGATCCCGGTTGTTCTTCCAATGAGAATAACTGACAACCTGATCAACATGCTCAGGAAATATCATCCTCTCTTCATTAGTCTGCATTTCTCTCATCCGGCAGAGATAACTGAAGAGTGTGCAAAAGCCTGCACAAAACTGGCCGACAATGGATTTCCACTTGGAAGCCAGACGGTTCTTCTGAAGGGTATAAATGATAATGTGCCTGTCATGAAGGACCTGATGCATAAACTGCTGAAGATAAGGGTCAGACCTTACTATTTATATCAGTGTGACCTTATTCCTGGTTCAAGCCATTTCCGGACTACTGTAAAAAAGGGACTTGAAATAATAAAAGGATTGCGAGGCTTCACAAGTGGTTATGCTGTACCTACATTTGTCGTTGACGCACCCGGCGGTGGTGGAAAAATCCCACTCCTTCCGAATTATGTGGTCGAACACAACTGTGAAAAAATCGTATTGCGTAACTACAAGGGTGTTCTGTGTGAATACCCTGAAAAATAAAGCTACATAATGAAAGTCGGACTGACTTATGATTTACGGTCATGGTATCTTGACCAGGGTTATTCTATGGAGGATACCGCCGAATTCGATAAACAGGAAACTGTTGATGCAATCGATACAGCTCTCCGGAAAATGGGGTTTGAAACAGAGCCTATTGGTAACTGCTTTCAGCTTATTAAAGCTCTTTCTGAAGGGAAAAGATGGGATCTTGTTTTTAATATTGCAGAAGGCCTGTACGGTGACGGAAGGGAATCAGTAGTTCCTGCCATTCTTGACCAATACAGGATCCCTTATGTTTTCAGCGGTCCTGTGATACTTGGAATATCCCTTAATAAATATCTCACCCGCCTGATAGTTTCAGCAGCCGGTGTGCCGGTAAGCCCAGGAATGCTGATTTCGAAAGTGGAGGATGCAGCTAAATGCAAACTCGAGTATCCCCTATTTATTAAACCTGTATCGGAAGGTACAGGTAAAGGGATCACTGAAAGAAATATGCTCAAATCTCCGGCTGAATTAAAAGAGATGGCTGAATATTTACTTAAGAGGTACGACCAGCCGGCCCTTGTTGAAGAATATCTTCCGGGACGTGAGTTCACAGTCGGAGTCATTGGTTCAGGTGAGAATTCTGTAGCAATCGGAGGCATGGAGATAGAGTGCAGAAATAACTATCCATATTCAGTTGAATTCAAGGAGAATTACCAGGAATTCTGCAAATATATCCCGATGGCAAAAGAGTTCACCGAGGAATGTAAGCAGGTTGCCCTGAATGTCTGGAATGCCCTCGGCGGAGTAGATGGTGGAAGAGTTGATATCAAAGCTGATAAAAATGGAAGAATATGTTTCATAGAAGTGAATCCCCTGGCCGGATTGCATCCTATCCATTCTGATCTGCCAATTCTTTCCAGGATGATCGGAATTGAATACCAGTCATTGATCGAAATGATAATGAGATCAACTATTAAAAGACATCATCTGCCTGTATGAAGCCGAAGAAATGTTGCATATTATTTAATCAACCGGGTGAAAATGCACTGGCCGATGAGATGGATGTTATCGACCAGGTGGATTATATCGAAGAAAATCTGAAAGAGCTTGATCTTGAGACATACAGAAAAGGTATCACTGTTAATTTTATGACCGAAGTCGCTTCCCTTACTGAAGAGAAACCCGATTTCGTTTTTAATCTGGTTGAATCCATTAATAATAAAGGTGAGCTGTGCTATTTTGTTCCTTCTCTGCTTAACATGTACTCTGTCCCCTATTCAGGAAATCCGGTGGAAGCAATGTTCATAACAACAAGTAAAGCTCTCTCCAGCAAAACATTGAAGAGTGCCGGAATCAGTAATCCGGGTGGTTATCTCCCATCTCAGATCAATCAGCTGAAAAGAGGGAACAGATATATTATCAAACCAGTCTGGGAGGATGGATCCCTGGGAATTACAGGGGAATCAGTTTTTACCTATACCCCCGAATATGCAGAAAAGCTTAAAAATTATAAGGATACTCATTGGCTGATTGAGGACTTTATCGATGGAAGGGAATTTAATATAAGTATCCTGGCTGGCGCAAAAGGACCTGAAGTTCTGCCTCCGGCTGAAATGGTTTTTCATAATTTCGAAGACGACATGCCGAAAATAGTCGATTTCAAAGCTAAATGGGAACAGGGTTCATTTGAATATGAGAATACTATCCGAAATTTTCCCGGGGAGAAACTTAACCGGGTGCTGAGAGAAAGAATTATATCCGCAGCCCTTCAATGCTGGCATGTTTTTGGTCTGAAGGGTTATGCCAGGGTAGATATGCGTGTCGATAAAAATGATAACCCCTATGTAATTGAAGTCAATGCTAATCCATGTTTGTCTCCTGACAGTGGACTTGTTGCTGCAACAAGAGCCGCAGGAATATGTTTCCCGGATGTTCTGAGAAGGATAATCAACGATTTAAACAGTTAAGTATGACTATTATTTCGGAGGGGATAAGTAAGAACGACAGGAAATCCATTGAAGAAATACTCCGGTCGACAGAATTCTTTTATGAATTTGAAATCCAGACTGCTCTCGATATAGCTGACGAGACCGTAAGGGATGGAATGGAAAAAAGCGGGTATTACTGGATGAAGATCACTGATGATGATGGCCTTGTTGCATTCGCAAATTATGGGAAAAATGAGTTTTCAACACACTCCTGGGAACTTTACTGGATTGCGGCTCATCAGAATTCGCGGCATAAGAAGCTGGGATCAAAGCTTCTGAAAGCTGTTGAAGATGATGTAAAAAGATTGGGCGGGAAGATCCTCTGGATTGAAACTGCCGGCAGGCCGCTCTACTCTCCGACTGAAGCATTCTACAAGCGTAATGGTTATGAACTGCATGCTAGTCTGAAAGATTTTTACGGACCCGGTGATCCCAAGCAGATTTATGTAAAATTCTTTGAATAATTCATAAATTTCAGCCATCCAAAGTACAAGATCCTTAAGCTTTACAGTTATTTTTTTTACTTTCGAAGAGGAAAAATTTGCTTAATGGATGTAAAAATTGAGCCCGGCTGGAAATCCAGGTTTAGCGGGGAATTCCAAAAGGAGTATTTTTTAAAGCTGTCCGACTTTGTGAGGAATGAGTACCGGACCAATGTTATTTATCCTCCGGGAGGATTGATTTTTAATGCATTTGACCTATGTCCTTTTGATAAGGTGAAAGCTGTCATTATAGGACAGGATCCTTATCACGGACCCGGACAGGCTCATGGATTATGTTTCTCCGTCAGGGAAGGTATTCCAAATCCTCCAAGCCTGATCAATATTTTCAAAGAAATTGAGTCGGACCTTGGATACAAACCAATGCATACCGGAAATCTTGAAAGATGGGCTGCACAGGGAGTACTGCTTTTGAATGCAACTCTTACCGTGAGAGCACATATGGCCGGTTCCCATCAGCGGAAAGGCTGGGAGGAATTTACTGATTCAGCAATTAGTATCCTGAATAGTGAAAAAAAGAATCTTGTTTACTTTCTCTGGGGAGCTTATGCACAAAAAAAAGGAGTATCAATAGACAGGACAAATAACCTTGTACTCGAATCGGTCCACCCCTCTCCTCTTTCTGCCGCAAGAGGTTTTTTCGGCAACAAGCACTTCAGCAGATGCAATGATTATCTGATACAAAACGGGAAAGAACCTGTCAACTGGAGATAACATCCCCAAACAAGAATTATTATTAAATTGAATTCAGGGCTTCCGAAATGGTTCCGGCCAGGTCATCTGTGTCCTCAAAACCTGCTGATAATCTAATCATTCCCGGTTCAGGATATTTTGCTCCCCATACAGACTGAACAGGCATCATAATAGACCGGGGATCACCAAGAGAAGGAATTACTTTTATCTTATCCGAAACAGCTTTGATGAATGTATCTCTGCGCTTTCTTTTTAACGGACCCGTTCCCCCGGCAAAATCAAATGTGATCATTCCGCCGAAACCTTTATCACCAAACAGCTTAACGGCCTCCTTATGGCTCGGATGACTTTCTGATCCCGGATACCATACTTTACCGATATGTTCCGAATTCTTAAGTATTTCAGCGATACGCAAAGCATTAAGGCATTGCTGCTTAAACCTTAGTTTTAAGGTCTGGACCTGAGTATTCAAACGGTATGCATCATCAGCGGAGAGCATATGACCGACGAATTTTCTGTATTCGATGGCTGCTTTCATAATCTCTGTATCGTTCCCGCAAACTACACCTGCTGTAATATTGCCATGTCCGGAAAGGTATTTTGTTGCACTGTGAATTACAATATCAGCTCCATCGGTGAGGGGCTTCCAGAGAAGCGGCGTAGCAAATGTATTATCGACAATGATACTGGCACCATAACTTTTACAGATCTTAATTATTTCACGTACGTCAGGTACTATCAGCAACGGATTTGAAACTGCTTCGAAGTAAACTAACTGCGGGTTCAGCTTCTTCATTAATGATTCAAAATCATTTACATCATAACGTTCATCTACCGGTGAGAATGTTTGGATATCCAGTCCTCTTTTCTTCCCTAATACAGACTCAGCGAAAGATATTGTACCACCGTATATCTCTGAGAAAAACAGCCACGGTTTTACAGCTTTTGCATCCTGGAATACTGAAAGTGCAATATCAACAGCTGACATACCAGACTGGGAAAGCAGTGCCCAGGCTGAACCTTCAAGTTTCATTATCTCTTCTTCAGCCGCAATTACAGTTGGATTGCGGAACCGTGAATAAATGTAAAATTCAGGCTCCCATTCATTTGATTTTTCTTTATTGAATGCTTCTGCCATTGTCTCTGCATCATGAAGCTCAAATCCTGCATCCCTGTAGACAGGTATACGGGAACTGTTGACTTTACTTTTCATTCTTTAGGGACCGGTTAAATTGTTTTATAAGATCAAGGATCTGTTAAAGGTTCCTCCGGAATAACGTTATTGATCATAAGAACCTTATTTGTCATATTTGAAATATAGACTTCATATGTTATTCTCATCTGTCCCTTATAATCCATGTAGGTGCTGTTTACAGGTCCTGTTGAGAATGTCTCCCCGTTAATTGTGGCAGTGATCTCAGCCTTGGAGAATGCAATTTCAACACGCTTATATCCTGATACTTCCCCCGGCCTTATGGTGCCGAGCATCCTGAAGTTGCCGACAGTATCCCTGTTTCCGGCAGTATTAATTAATACATTACTGAATGTAAAATCTCCCTGTAAATTTCTGACCCTTACATCAGTAGGGCCTTCAGGTTCAAACGCTGTCTTCTTGCATGCGGTCAAAGCAACCAATATCATCAGAATGAAAAGATACTTTTTCATAAGCAGGCAGGATTATTAAACTCAATTAATATCTGACCTGAAAGATAGCAAATTAGTTGCAGAAAGGTCAAATTTTTTCCAGGCTATTTGATGGGATCCATCCTTTATTACCGTCCGAGAGGCGGATTTCATACCATTCCCCTACTTCATCTTCAACAGTTACTTTAGTACCCTCATGCAGGACAAAAAGATCAGTTCCGCTGTTATCAGGAGAGCTTTTGCCATTAACCAGGGGACTGAAGATTACTGCATCCTGATTATTGTGAACCAGAGTTCTGTTCCTGAATGAAAAAGCTATTGAGGTTAATGAGATTACAAGCAACAGAAGGGCGAGCCAGAATCCAGATACTTTCAGTTTGTATTTTGGGGAATAGAAATAGACAGAAAGAAACAGAAGACAAAGGATGAATGATATAAGACTTATCTTTGCCCAGTTGTTAGTAGTCTGCAGAAGAGCCAGGAAATTAAACCATCTGATAAAGAAGAGTTCCGGGATATCTTCAAAACGGTCCACAACCAGAGTCCTTGCGATCTGAAGATTATAGTTTATATCTTCATCAGCTGGTTTGCGAAGATGGCCTCTTTCATAGAAAAGGATAGCTCCGGGCACATTATTAAGCTTAAAATAGGCGTTCCCTATATTATATTCAAGTTCAGCAGAACGATAACCAGTATTGTACAGATCAATCCATTGTTCAAGCGCTTTGTCATAATTGCCTGATGCATAATAATCTGCCCCTTGTTTGAATTTCTCCTCTCTGTTTTCCTGAGAAAAAACGCAGACAGAAAATATCTGGATGATGAATAATGCTGATATAGAAATAATTTTCAGTTTCATCATAATATAATTTTGATTTTAATGGTATGATGGAACCCACATGTTGATAAAATTATATTTATAAGTGTTTGTGTTAGCATAACATGTGGGTTTCATCTTTTACCTTATTGAATTTTCTACTGTGCTGATAAACCGGGAAGCTCCTTCATATAGTTCAGAAGCTTTAGTTCCGGAGGCAGCCGGTGCATATCGGGCATATTCACACGTATCAAGAATATCCGTCAGATTTTTAACAGTATCATCCGGCATTCCTTTCTCTTTTAAAACATCGGTGACGTTATTTCTTGTAAGATCAGACACAGGAATGTCTAATTTATCGCTCAGGTATCCCCATAAACCTTTCAGTACCTCCTCGTAAAACCTGTCCATTTCTTTCCTCTTAAGGCAGGCTGAAGCTTCATGAAGTCTCTTTACTGCAATTTTCGCCGCTTTACGGTTTTTGACAGCTGTGATGTCGGCATTCCGCCTGATATGTTCACGTCTTATAAAAAGAAGGATAAAGAATGCGATTAATGCTATTGCATATCCGCTATAAAATGATCTGCCGGAAAGAATAATATTCGTTGATTTTGAGAGCTGTCCGGGATCTGTTTTAATGAAGCGGATATCCCGGCCAACATATTTAACATCCTCCTTTGAAACACCACCATAAACAGTTACACCGGAAGCCTGGTCGGTCCCTTTCCTGGCATGAAAAGTAAACTCCTGTGTGGTAAGCTGTTCATATTTTCCTGTGGAAGTGTTAAAGAATGAGTATGTAACAGGCGGAATAATAAAATCGCCATAATGACGGGGAATTAAAAGATATTCGAAAGTTTTCTGTCCTGATGTGCCGTTTATATTATTAGTCAGGTTGTCAATTATTTTTGGATCAAAAGATTCCACATCCGGAGGTAATTTCAGTGAAGGAGCTTCAGCAAGCTTCAGATTTCCATTCCCTGAAATAGTTATCCTGTAATTAATTGGATCATTTACGTTTACAGAGTCTTTATCAATGCCGGCTTTAATATTCAGTTTCCCTGCGACACCTGAAAAATCAGCAGGTTTTACTCCCGGCAGAGGTTTTACCTTTATTTTAACAGGTTTGCTCAAAACTGCTCTGGGAACACTCTGATATGTGGAAAAGAAATCTCCAAAAAACGGATCATTGTTTGCTGTTTTTTGTTGTACAAGAACTGTCATCTGTACAGGATCGATTGTAATATCACCGCTTATCTGAGGATACAATAAAAATCGTTGAATTATACCGGTTCCGTACAATGTGCCATTTATACTCTCTCTCTTTAAAGAAGTCAGAGGAGGTGTCTCCAGGTCAGTTTTCAGGAAACTAGTAAATGCAGGATATTTTATTTCATTAATACCTGTAAGGTCAATCCTTGAATAAATTTTTACTGTAGCTGTGACCGGTTCTCCGACATATACCTCTTTCCTGTTTATTGTAAGGTCAAGAATAAGATCGCCTGAAACTGTTCCTTCCAGCGCAGGCTCATCCTGTGCTCCTGCACCTGCTCTGGCAGCTGATGACTGTTTGCCGCTGCCAATAACTTCTATATGCATTGAGTCAGAATAAAATGACTTGTTCTTAAGTGTAAAAACAGCCGGAGGAATTTTAAATTTACCTTCATTAACAGCCTGCAGATAGTACACATATGTATATGTTGTCTGATGTGACATTTTACCGTTTATGATCTGTGTACTGGAGCTATACGATGTCTGTGGTCCCATGAGTTTATAAAATCCCGTAAAAGGAGGTGATGAGAACTCCCCGCCACCGGAATTTACAGACCAGGATACACTAAACTGCTCCCCGGCTTCGACCACGGATGGATATTCAACCTCAACGGAGATATCCTGCGACCATGCAGTAAATGATATTATGGTGAAGAGATAATATAGAATTGTTCTTTTCATTTCAAATTCTGAGTTTTACCAGTTCTTAACCGTGCGGACTCTCTCTTTTGCTGCTTTTGCAAGTTTAACTTTTTCCTGAACATTTTTTTCATCATTTTCGAGAGCGTTCAATATTCTTTCTGCATCTTCACGGGAAATAGCCTGTTGATCCTGTTGCTGCTCTTTCTGCTGTTCCTCATTTTGGTCTTTATCCTTGCTCTCCTGTTCTTTATCCTGTTGTTTGTTCTGGTCCTGGTTATTTTTTTGTTGTTGCTGTTGCTGTTGTTTCTGTTGTTGCTCCTGTTGTCTCAGAAGATCCTGAGCATAACCGAGGTTATATTTTGCTTCCATATTCTTTGGATCAAGCTTCAGAGATCCTTTATAAGCGTCGATACTCTCCTTTAGTTTATTTTCCATAAGCAGTGAATTGCCCAGGTTGTAAAGACCTGCTGATTTCTTATTTCTGTCTTCATTCATATTATAGTTCTGAATGAACTGTTTACCAGCATCTTCGAATTTCTTTTGCTTATAAAGTGCATCACCTGAATTGAAAACAGCGTCAGCTGATTCTTTATTTTTGTCAATGGCTTTTCTGTATGAGATCTCCGAATCTGAAAACTTCTCCTTTTCATATTCCTTATTTCCCTGTCTTATAAATTTTTTATCATTCTGGGCATAACTCACCGAATAAGGATAGAGAATAAGAAACATAAAGAGCAATACTCTGAGAAAGGTTTTATAATGTATATATCCTGATCTAAACATCTCCTGTGCAAATAAATTTAAATTTTGAATTTAAATAATCTTATATCAGCCAGTCTCCTGTTCTTCCTGTCCATGATAACGTAATCCATTATAAGCAGGAACAATGCAATTACCACAAAGATCTGGAACTGATCATTATATTCAGTGTACATGGTACTTTCAAGATCCTGCTTTTTCATTTTTTTTACTTCGGCAAAGATCTCATCCAGGCCGATATTTGAGCTGCTTGCCCTTACATAATTTCCACCGGCACCTATTGCTATCTTTTTGAGGATATCCTCATCCAGTTTTGTAATTACAGTAGTTCCATCAGCATCTTTCAGATAATCTCTTTTACCGTTTCTTGTAACGGGAACAGGTACTCCTTCAGGTGAACCAATTCCGATAGTATGGATGACTATGCCTGCATCAGATGCTTCGGATGCTTTTGATACCGGATCATCCTCATGATTTTCTCCATCCGTAATTATTATCATAGCCTTGCTTTTGTCTTCATCGGGTGTGAATGATCTGATTCCAAGGTCAATTGCTGCACCAATTGCAGTTCCCTGCCTGGGGACCATATCAGGATTGATTGCAGAGAGAAACATTTTCGCAGAAATATAATCAGTAGTGACCGGTATCTGTGTATAGGCATCGCCTGCAAACACAATAAGCCCTATTTTGTCATTGTCCAGATTATCTATGAGTCTGGAAAGCGCCTGCTTGGCCCTTGTCAGCCGGTTTGGCTGAATATCCTCGGCCAGCATTGAATTGCTGACATCAAGGGCAATAATAACTTCCACACCCTGTTTCTTAATTTCCTCAAGCTTCGAACCAAACTGAGGTCTTGCAAGAATGATAATCATTGCTGATATGGCAAATATCTGAAGGAAGAATTTGAGGGTGGGCCGGAAAGTTGAAAATTCAGGCATAAGTTGTTTCACTAATACAGGATCGCCTAACCTGTTTAATGCCCTCTTCTTCCTGACTCCGTTAAGTATCCAGAAAACAACCATCACCGGTAGCAGAAGCAACAGGTACAGAAAATCGGGATTGGCAAATCTGAACAATTGCATTGTTTTCTGATTTAAGTGATGTTTTTATATATTGTGTTTCGCAGTAATATCTCCAGAGCCAGAAGAACGAAAGCAATGATTGCAGGGACCAGGAATTTCTCCTCTTTCCTGGTGAACTGTCTGACATCGATTTTTGATTTTTCAAGCTTATCGATCTCAGCATAAACCTGAACCAGCTTATTATTGTCGGTCGCCCTGAAATACTTTCCTCCTGTCTTTGCAGCAATATCTTTCAGAATGGCTTCATCAATTTCAACCGGTACGTTCTGGTACTGGATGCCAAAAGGTGTCTGAACAGGATAAGGTGCTGTTCCCTGTGTGCCGACACCTATAGTGTAAACCCTTACACCATAGGTTTTTGCAATATCTGCTGCAGTGGCCGGTGCTATCTCTCCCCTGTTGTTAACACCATCAGTAAGAAGTATAATGACTTTGCTTTTAGCTTCTGAATCCTTTATCCGGTTGACAGCAGTTGCCAGACCATTGCCAATTGCCGTTCCATCCTCTATCATCCCGCTCTCTATCTCCCTTAACAGATTAACGAGAACAGCATGATCCGTAGTGAGGGGGCATTGCGTAAAACTTTCACCGCTGAAAACGATCAGACCGATACGGTCATACGAACGGCCCGAAATAAATTCGGTTGCAACATTCTTTGAAGCTACAAGTCTGTCAGGTTTGAAATCGCGAGCAAGCATACTACCTGAAATATCAAGAGCAAGAATGATATCAATACCTTCAGTTGTGACATCCTGAAATCTGTCGGTTTTCTGAGGACGCGCCAGAACGACAATCAATAATCCCACAGTTGCAACACGCAAAGCGAAAAGAATATGCCTGAGATAATTACGAAATGTTGTACCTGCTTTTGAAAAAGGTTTTAAACCGGGAACCCGAAGGCTTGCCATAGTCTTCTGCTGCCTCAGGACATAGAAAGCAACCATCGCCGGAACCAGAAGCAGGAGCCAGAGAACAAGAGGCTGGGCAAATATTATTCCGGTCATAGTGTACCCTCCTTATCTTCGTTTATGTTGCCAGGTGCAGGGAGTACATCCTGTTCTTTTGTATTCTCAACAAATTTCCATGAATTCTCAAAATGAACATCATTTTCCGATGATTCTGGTCTGTACTTTGCAAACTTGACCAGGTCGGAACCATTCAGAATTGATTTAAGGTTCTGATATACTTCATCTTTCTTAAAACCTTTTTTTACTAATGCTTCAAGGGTTTCAGAAGTGGTCATCTCAAGGGAAAATACACCGTACCGGTTCTCCAGATATTGACGTAATATTTCTGTTAACCGTGAATAAAATTGTTTGATTTCTCCATGCTGCCAGAGTTGTTCCTGCTTAAGCTTTTCAAGTTCACGGAATGCGATTACATGAGCAGGATCCGGATTAATAACAACTTCCGGCTCTTTCCTGGATTTCTTTAACCTTCGGATAAGATGGCGGATCCCCCATCCAATTGCAGCCAATAAAATACTGAGGAGAATCCACGGAAGTATTTCATCAATAGTAACCGGAGCCCGGTAAGGTTTAATGATGTCGAATATCCTGGCCGCAGTATCAGGTGGCGAAATTTTTACCCTTATCACTTCGAGCAGTGAATAATCAGAGTAAAATCTTTTAATTCCATCAGTATTTGCCAGTTCTGCATAAGCAGGAGGTACCTGATAAAATCCTGAATCAAATGATGTTACAAGGTATTTATTCTCAATTTTCAGATTTCCGCCAGAAAGTATTATGCTATCAGTTACTGGTCCGGACAATATTTCAATATTTTTACATAATGTATCTTTTATTGGTCTTAGTGAAAGATTCAGATCTGCCGGCTGATTAACAGTAATTGTGTATGAGACCTGATCACCAATAAATATTCTTGAAGTATCAAAGGCAGCTGATACTGTCACATCTTGTCCTTCTGTTACAAAATGAGCTGATATTAGAATGAATACAGAGAAGAATACTCTTTTCATATTTATCTGCTTTCAAACATTTTAATTAAAGGTTTGACATAATCTTCAGATGTGCTTATATAAGCTGAATCAACTCCGCATTTCTTAAACAGGTTCTTAATATCAGTCGTGTGATCGAGCCACCATTGGGCATACTCTTTCCGGGAGAGGCTGGAAGAAGTATCAATCCATCTGTCATTTCCGGTCTCAGAATCTGAAATTTTTATAAGTCCGACATCGGGCATGGATGTTTCAAGCGGATCATATATTTTTATTGCTGCAATGTCGTGCTTGCTTGAGGCTATTTTGAGTGCCTCCTCAAACCCCGGTGCAATAAAATCGGACAAAATGAAGGCAGTACACCTTTTTTTAATTGCGTTTGTTAGATACCTGAGGGGCTCGTCAAGGTTTGTTTTACGGCTTTCAGCTCTGAAGTCAAGAAGTTCCCTGATGATTCTCAGAATATGTTTCCTGCCTTTTTGCGGTGGTATAAATTTCTCTACTTTATCTGAGAAAAAGATCACACCTATCTTATCGTTATTTGATATTGCCGAAAATGAAAGAACAGCAGCTACTTCTGTCATCAAATCACGTTTAAAACATCTGCTGGTACCGAAAATTGCTGACCCGCTCACATCAATCAATAGCATTACTGTAAGCTCTCTTTCCTCTTCAAAGACTTTAATATAAGGATGGTTAAAACGGGCAGTAACATTCCAGTCGATACTCCGGATATCATCCCCATACTGATATTCACGGACTTCGCTGAAGGCAATACCTCTTCCTTTGAAAGCACTGTGGTACTCTCCCGCAAATATGTGACGGGTCAGTCCTCTGGTCTTGATCTCAATCTTACGGACTTTCTTTATAAGGTCAGTTGTTTCCATTGATAAATCTAAGTTGTCTTGCTTTAACCTCTTTCCTTACAATAGCTATCGGGACTTCCTTCATGGGGAAAGGAGGCAGCCTTCTATGGAACTTCAACAACATTCAGAATTTCTGCGATTATCTTATCCTGATTAATATTTTCTGCTTCAGCTTCATACGTAAGTCCCATCCTGTGGCGCATAACATCCGGGCAAACGGCTCTTACATCTTCAGGGATCACATAACCTCTTCTGCGTATAAAAGCAAAAGCCTTTGCTGCCAGCGAGAGATTTATCGAGGCTCTTGGTGAGGCTCCATATGATATCATATTCTTAAAACCAGGAAGTCCGAATTTTTCAGGTTCCCTGCTTGCAAAGACAATATTCAGAATATAGTTCTCAATTTTTTCATCCATATAAACCTCTCTTACTACATCTCTTGCTCTTATAATATCAGCGGTTTTAAGGACAGAACTTGTTTTTGGAAATTCTTTAGCCAGGTTTTCCCTGATTATAAGTTTCTCTTCGTCCATTGTAGGGTAATCAATCAGGACTTTCAACATAAATCTGTCGACCTGTGCCTCGGGGAGCGGGTATGTACCCTCCTGCTCTATCGGATTTTGAGTAGCCAGTACAAGAAACGGTTCATCGAGATGAAAAGTTGATTCACCAATGGTGATCTGCCGTTCCTGCATAGCTTCAAGCAGGGCGCTCTGCACTTTTGCAGGTGAACGGTTTATTTCATCTGCAAGGATAAAATTGGCGAATACGGGTCCCTTTTTGACTATGAATTCCTCTTTTTTCTGGCTATATATCATTGTGCCGATAAGGTCAGCAGGCAACAGATCGGGAGTGAACTGTATTCTGCTGAATTTTGCATCAATTATCGCTGCAAGCGATTTGATAGCAAGCGTTTTAGCGAGACCCGGTACTCCCTCCAGAAGAATATGACCATTTGCAAGCAGTCCGATCATCAGGCTATCGGTCAAATGTTTCTGGCCGACAATAACCTTATTCATTTCCATCCTGATGATATCTACAAAAGCACTCTCTTTTTCAATTTTTTCGTTCAGTAATCTGATATCAGAAGTTTGCTCCATATTTTAAAAATTTAAGTTGCAAAGATAACAAAATGAGTATTCTGAATAGCACTTTCCGGATTTCCGAAATACAACGACAAAAGAAGGCGGATAAATGATAAGGAGGTGTTAAGGAGTGTTAAATTTCTGTTAAAACGTTTCCAGTGAAAGGGGATTCCAGCTGAATCCTGCACGGGCTGAGCTTCTATGTATCAGAATTATTATCAATGGTATAAAAGCTGTGTTGAAACGCTTCGAAAGAATAATCTGGATCAGAAATGCTAAAATACATAGCACAAACACTATCCGGAACCAGGCGTACCATTTTTTATTCAGGATGATTGCCAACAGACATGGAATCAGGAACGGACTGATCCATAAAATATTAAGGTTCAATCTCATTTGATCGTGGTCTGTCATGAAATTGGTAAAAAATATTAGTATTGCCAGGCATGAAAAAACTGAGAACAGAATAATGTCAACGATTTTAATTGTTACTCTGTTATTAGTAACCGCGAAAATCACAATGATTATTATAAATAAAAGGGAAAAAATAAAAGTCGGTGAATAGTAAAACTGTTGTTTTGTCTCAGGAGCATCGAAGTTGAGCAAGGTATCCGGGTTTTTTAACAAGGGGATCATTTTCCCGTCCCTGTTTATCAGTGCTTCGGACAAACCATTTTGCATTTCAAGAGGCAGAAACATCCTGTCGCGGAAATTTGCCTTCTTGTCAGTGGGAGTTCCCAGGAGAAGATTAATTCCAACATTCAACCATGGGTATGGTCTTTGGTATTTATTTATCATAAATCTGAAGGTCTGAGGATTATTCAGCTCCGCAGGCGGGTAAATAAGTTTACTCCCGATTGATTTTTCAAGAAGATCTCTTATACGTGTCGAACAGTTATCGTAGAAAAAATCATAGAGATATTTGACATTCTCCGGCTTAAGGTTTTCAGTAACCAGTTGTAACAATTTTTCTTTTTCTTCAGGTGCAAGGTTGATCTCCTGGATCTGAAGCCACCGTTGTTCTAAAAAATATACCTGCTGGAAACTATTAAAAGATGTTTCATCGAGTATATATTGAAGCCTCCCTTTTGCGAATTTCCATGCAAAATTGGGCGTGCTGAAATCAAATACGCCCCAGTTATATACAAGGTCAAGCTCTCTTTCAGGAATAACTATCCGCAAAGCACTGTGACCATAAATTGAATAAGTCTCTGTTCCGGGACCGCATGTTATGAGGTAAAATCTGATATCAGGAGTTGTCTGTGCGTGATTATTATTGACTCCAATAAGTAGTAAAAACACGAGACTTATAATTATCTTTTTCATCCGTATATAATTTATTTTTAATGGTCTAATGGAACCACACATGATTGAAAATGAATTATATTCATTTGTGATTATGATTGGATCAATCATGTGGGTTTCATAAATCTTTACTTGAAAGAATAATAATGCGAAAGTGCAAATTCGTACTGAATTTACAACGATGATGAAGGATATTTTTATATTTGATTAAATTGGTACCCGAAAAGTATGATTGATATTATTTTAACTTAATTTTTACCTGATGAAGATAAGTTGCTTATTAAGTCTGTGTTTATGCCTCTTTTTATTATCCTGCAATGATGTGAGAATAAAAAATTCGACGGTCATTGAAATAAAAGGGGATCAGTTTTATGTCAATGGGAAACCAACCTATGAAAATATCAGATGGAATGATATAAAAATAGAAGGATTACTGCTTAACTCCAGGATGGTACAGGGTATATTCGATGACCTTAATCCGGAAACTGTTGAGAGATGGATCTATCCTGATACAAAGAAGTGGGATCCGGAAAGAAATACCCGGGAATTCATCGAGAACATGGAAAAATGGCGAATGAGCGGATTGCTATCATTCACAATCAATATGCAGGGAGGAAGTCCGCAGGGTTACTCTAAAGGCCAGCCCTGGATAAATTCAGGCTATTTTCCCGATGGTTCACTCAGACCAGAGTATATGCAGCGACTTGACAAAATACTTTCTGAAGCTGACAAACTTGGCATGGTTCCAATACTTGGTCTGTTTTATTTTGGACAGGATGAACGGCTGGAGAATGAAGATGCAGTGATAAATGCAGTCAATAACATGATAAGCTGGCTATTTGAAAAGAATTACAGGAATGTTCTTATTGAGATCAATAATGAATGTAATATCCAATATGATCATGAGATTCTGAAGCCTGAGAGGGTGCATGAACTTATTGAAATGGTTAAAAGCAGGACAAACGGAAAATACAGGTATTATGCCGGAACAAGTTATGGAGGAGGAACTATTCCATTATTGAATGTTGTGAAATCTTCTGATTTCATTCTTCTCCATGGTAACGGAGTATCTGATCCCAAAGAGATCGGGAATATGATCATTAAAACTAGAAATATTGATGGGTATACTCCCAAACCAATATTATTTAACGAAGATGATCACTATGATTTCGAAAATGTGGAAAACAATTTTATTTCGGCCTTGAAAGGTTATGCTTCCTGGGGATTTTTTGATTTCAGAAAAGAAGGTGAGTCGTTTGAAAATGGTTATCAGAGTGTACCTGTTGACTGGGGAATAAATTCAGAAAGAAAAAAACAGTTCTTCAACCTGGTGAAAGAGATCACCGGAAAATAAAAAGGATAATTTACCGGCAAACCGGAGCTTTTTGTTAGTTTTACCGAGCCGGGCATAATTAAATCCTGGAGACATTAAATGGAAAGTATCGACATTTTACGAACGCTTAAGTTTTTGCCAGGGATATTAATCGGGTTGACTGTTCATGAGTTCAGTCATGCATACATTGCCAACAAGTGCGGCGATTCTACTTCAAAGGATCAGGGCCGGGTAACACTTAACCCTCTGAAACATATTGATCCGCTTGGTTTTGTGATGTTGCTTATAGCAGGATTCGGGTGGGCAAAACCGGTTCAGTTCAATGAAAAGAATTTACATCATCCTGAAACCGATATTATGAAAATAGCTGTAGCAGGACCTTTTTCAAATGCTATTACAGCGATAATTCTTTCGTGGATATTTGCTCTTATTTTCAGGATAAGTACAATAAGTTATTTCTCGGTTCTGTACGAAGTATTCATTTATGCGATCTATATCAACTGGGGTCTTTTTATCTTTAATCTGATTCCCCTGCCACCACTTGACGGATCACATCTTCTATTAAACTATTTCAGGAAGTACCCTAAATTATACGACGGTTTATATAAATATGGCACGTTTGTTCTATTTGGTCTGATATTTGGATCTATGATCTCAAAAATAAACCTATTCCCTATCTGGCCGGTAATACAATTTCTTGGAGACGGATTTCTGACCCTCCTTGGCGTACAAGTCTGATCACATCAGCTTTCCTCTTTGAAAAAAGGTTGAAATTTTGTAATTTGTACAAAATATCGTTGTTGTGAAATCAATTCTGGTTATACTATTTTTATTTATGGCAGGATTGCTAATGCCACAGACTGATAAATTTGAGTCTGCCAGGCTTAGAATGGTTGAAATACAGATCAGGGACCGGGGTATAAATGATTATGAAGTGCTGAATGCTATGCAGAAAGTTCAGAGACATTTATTTGTTCCGGTGGAGTATCAGCATGAAGCATATAATGATTATCCACTCCCCATAGGTTATGGTCAGACAATCTCTCAGCCCTATATTGTGGCATATATGACCCACATACTCAGACCAGGGAAGAAGATGAAAGCTCTTGAGATTGGTACCGGTTCAGGTTACCAGGCGGCAGTACTGGCTGAAATAGTCGACAAGGTGTACACAATTGAAATAGTTCCGGAGCTGGCCAGGGAATCCGGAGAAAGGTTAAAAGCGCTTGGATATAAAAATATTAACTGCAAATATGGCGATGGTTACCTGGGCTGGCCGGAATTTGCACCTTTTGATCTTATTATTGTTACCGCTGCAGCTGAAAAGATACCACAGCCACTTATTGACCAGCTTTCTGAAAACGGACGACTTGTGATACCTGTCGGAAAGCCTTCGGCAGTTCAGGAGCTTCAGCTGCTAACAAAAAGAAAGGGCAAGTTGGAAACAAGACATCTGGCATTAGTCCGTTTCGTTCCTTTTAAAAGATTTTAATATCAGACTCCCTGCCCTCAGCATTGGAGTAGCGTGAGTAATTATGCCGATGGATATGATAAACCAGGAATAAGTACTTCTGAAAATATCATTTTTTTTCTCTGAGGATATAATTTATAATGATTCTAAGGTAACAATTTGACACCTATCTATATTAAACGGTAGTTAAGGGCGGTATAAACAGGTTTACGAGTTTAAGCAATGAATTCTCATGGTTTTCTTTAAATGCCGCCCTTTTATTTGATAAGAAAACTAATCCCCCGGACTATTAATGAAACCTTTATAGAACTCATTGGAAGTAACTCTCTTACGGTATGTGTTACTTTATAAAATAAAGAGTTTTGCGAGCATTGAAAAATAATTTCAGGATTGATTGCAGCTAATCAATATTAAATAATATACTGAAAATCCAAGAATTTTGATTAAAATGCAGGTCTGTTTGTAAACAAGAGAATTTTTAGTTCTCTAAAAAAGATAAAAATTTTAATCAATAATTGTAAAATAAGGATTAATGCAAAATTTTATTGTAGAACCGGCACACCGGACCCCTGCTATCAGGTTTGCTCCGGATGAAAATGTATTTTACATTCGTGGAACCTCTTCGCCGGAGGATGTTCGTATAATGTATTATCCTGCAATAGAATGGATAAACAAATTCATCGACGAAATTCTTAAGGGTGATTTCAATAAGTACAGTAAGGAGAATCCTTTAAAATTTCAGATGGATCTTGACTATTTTAATTCGGCGTCAGCAAAATTCTTTTTTGATATTTTAACAGGGTTTAAAAAGCTTCATTCCGCCAGTCTTCCTGTCATTGTAGAGTGGTACTATGATGAAGAGGACACTGACATGAAAGAAGCAGGTGATGATTTTGCGAAGCTTTTGGAAATGGAGTTTACTTTTATTCCCAAAACTTCTTAATACTGGTGAGTAATGTGGAAATATTGACTTAAATGAAAAACTTTGTTAAGCTTTCAATTTTAAGTGGTTTACTAATTTCTTCAATCGTTTTACGCTCATGTCAGATGTGGCCTGATTATCCCCCACAGGTAATAACTGCTGACGCTACTCAAATAACATATACCTCAGCTGTCAGTGGAGGGCAGGTAATCTATGATGGCGGAAGAGAAGTAACTGACCGGGGTATTTATTGGAGTTCAACAGCTGATCCTGCAAATTTTTTCAAAAACAACGTTTCAAACGGAAGCGGAGCAGGTAGTTATGTATGTACTATTGAGAATCTGGAGCCGGGAAGAAGATATTATGTATGGGCTTATGCCAGTAATAGAGTGGGAATGGGTTTTGGTAATCCAATTAGTTTCGTAACAAACAGATTAATCACTTTCAATCCCAATCTTACTTATGGCACTGTTTCGGATATAGGAAACAACAATATCTATAGGACTATTCAGATTGGAACTCAGACCTGGATGGCGGAAAATCTCAGAACAACCTTGTTTAGGGATTGGTCCGTCATACCGAATATTAAAGATCCTACTGAGTGGAGTACCAGTGCATTGCCTGCTTATTGCCTGTACGAAAACAATGATTCAACATACAAGGAAACCTACGGTGCTTTATATAATTTTCAAGTGGTAAACTCAGGCATTCTATGCCCGGCAGGATGGCATGTACCAAGTTCTGCAGAGTGGACTACGCTTGAAAACTTTCTTGGAGGAGGTGATATAGCAGGCGGTAAACTTAAAGAGACCGGCCCTGTTAACTGGCAAAACCCGAACACAGGTGCTACAAATGAATCTGGCTTCACTGCTCTGCCGAGTGGTGTAAGAGGCAGTGACGGGGCATTCTCACTTTTCAAAGAGACAGGTACCTGGTGGCTGGCAGATGGTTACGCAGTAAGTGTATCATACGATGGGATCACAATATTTAATGCCGGCAACAATGAGAAATACGGATACTCTGTTCGTTGTATGAAGGATTAAGTGCGCCGTGAGCGCACAGAGCGAAGGGCGCATACCCGCTCTATAGATTTAAGTTCGTGATAACTATTTGGGAAAAGGGTGGTGCTTAGGTAGCCCTCAGAGAGTGACATTTGTGAGTTTCTGAAATTCAGATAATATCATATGCAAAAAGGATGATTCTAAATCTGCATTGTAGTAGAGAATATAATTTTCTTTATATTTTAAATCAAACTTCAATCTGAGAGGCACAATTTTTGTTGAAAATAGAATATTATTAATTCTAACCAAAATGAAAAAAACACTCCTTTTTTCTTTGTTGATGTTAGTGGTGATGATATCATTAAAAGCTCAGAAAAATACGGATACATTGTCAACTCAATCAGATAGTTGTAAAGTATTATTTCTAAATGAAAGCCTGAATATCAAGATGCCATCATACACTTTCGAAAATTATCATAATGTACAGAAACCTTTAATTATAAGAAGTATCGATGGGCGTCATCCTCTCTTAGTAATAGACGGTGCAATTAGTAATTATGACACATCAGGACTTAATGTGAGTGATATTAAATCAATAACTGTTCTAAAGGATGGTAGTGCCATGAAGCTTTATGGAGAAAAAGGCAAGAATGGTGTCATATTAATAACTACCAAAACTAAAATAAACTAAAGTCCAAAGACACTTGCAAAGAAAGATAGATTATTATTGATCTTAAAGAGAACCATTAAATCCATTTCAGGATATATCCAATCTATCATCACTTGCTAATTGCAATATCATAAACCATCAATGCATTACCGTGCCTGACATATAATCGTTTGTTATGTATAACAAGATGTGCCCAGTGCGGACCTGAGCCCATGGGTAC
This sequence comes from uncultured Bacteroidota bacterium, assembly GCA_963843415.1. Taxonomy (GTDB): domain Bacteria; phylum Bacteroidota; class Bacteroidia; order Bacteroidales; family VadinHA17; genus LD21. Next base: position 952,292 of record CAWJKD010000002.1, on the reverse strand, counting down.
ATTAAAAGTATTGATAATAATAAATCCTGAAGTACCGGGTTCAACAAGCCCTATTTCTCCCTGTTCGCTGTAAACATATAATAATCCGTCATTTGCAATAATACTTCCGGGAGCAAGGGTCCTCACTGCGTATATCTCTTTTCCCGTATTCCAGTCGAGACATGTAAGTCTGTAATCGCTGTACCCTGTTCCATATAACCTTCCGTTAAGGGCAACAACACCTCCGCATACCGGATCGAGCATTCGTGAGGTCCAGACTTCTTTTACAGATGACCCGTCATCAGAAATTTTAAGCATCATACCTCCCACCCCAAGTTCAGCTGTGCAGAATAGCATGCCATTCATGTATACAGGGATATTAGCATGGACACTATATGTATTCTCAAATTTATGAGTCCATAATAATGAGCCTGTTGCAGCATTGATCGCACAGATTGAATTCTCCATTATGGTGATAATGATCTTTTTATCCTGGATCCTTACCATGATCGGAGAACAGTATGCAGATTTTTCACCGTTGATCCCGCATTTCCAGACAAGCTTACCAGTATTCCTGTCCAGGGCTACCATACCTGCATTTATACCTCCTGGAGAACAGTATAATATATTGCCGTCGGATAACAGATTTTCAGCCATTCCATAGTTTATGTTTCTGGCTCCATATTCCTTAACAAGATCTACACTCCAGATAATTAGGCCATTTGAGCAGTCCATACAAACAAGTTTTCCTTGCCCGCTCATCAGGTACAGCCTTTTACCAACAATATGTGGTGTGGAACGGGTTCCTGCATAATTCAGGTTCCATTCCGGCCCATATTCACTCCGCCATAATAGTCTTCCTGAATGGTCGAAGGCAAATACATACCCCTTTCCGCCCATCATCCCGGTTGTAAACACTCCTTCTGTTGTAACAGCTGCCGAAGTATGCCCTTCACCCAGACCATTAAAATGCCATAAAAGTTTTGGTCCGCTTTCAGGCCAATTTCTCAATAGTCCCTTTTCATCATAGATACCATTACGGTTTGGACCTCTCCATTGGGCAACATCCTGCGAGTACACATAAAAGCAGGGTAATATTAATAATACTGCATTGATGATCCTTTTCATATTAAGTAATCTGCCTGAGATTTGACAATATTCAAAATAATCTAAAATAATGTAATTTACGGTCAGGAATTGAAAAATTGTAAGATTAATATTATATGTTTTAAAACAATCCTTTAAATGACCTTTGCGATTTTTTATATACAGACACTTCATGTTTGAGAAGACTCCTATCAAAGAACTTTTTACTAATAATAACCTATTAGCGGGTAGTTATTTCTGTGAAGGTTTAATTAACAAAAGCTAATAGCCGCCACCTCCCTTTTTATCAACAGGTACAATAATTCCGACATACTAATTAATGAACATATATGTTCCTGGTATGCAAATGCAAAACAAAAAAGGAGCCAGTTTATTGCTAACTCCTTAGTTTACTTTGTGATTCCGGGGCGACTCGAACGCGCGACCCATCCCGCTTTTTGAAATAAAAAGCGGGATTGCTCTATCCAACTGTAAAAAAAATATGAGCCGGACGCTAACTGTCTTAATAATCCTATTCTTAGGGAATTCGTAACTTTGATATAGTTGATAGTAAGGTAGGCGTGTTTTTTCTACCTGTACTGGAATATTATATTAGTTTAGTACTCATATATGCCAGTAAGCTGTAATGGTCTCATTACGTGACAAATACCTACTTTGACAATAGTAGTCTGCAACACGATGAAATGGATGAGATTGAAACGCCAAGAAAAATTGAATTTAATTTCTAGCTGGTTTTACCTGATGCTTATTGTGGGTCCAATACATATTAAACGTAAAAGAGTAATATAAAAAAGGTTCAATATGAGGAAGATACTATTCTTTTTACTACTCATTAATAATTTTTTAGTCGCTTATAACCAAATTATTAAAGGTACTATTTTAGATAAGGAGAATGGAGATAAAATAACTGGTGCGGCTGTTTATTTTAATGGAACATTTGCCGGAACCTATTCGGATAATAAAGGGAACTTTCAACTTGATGTATCGAAAAGTCCTTCAATACCACTGTCAATCAGCGCATTAGGTTATAATTCAGTTACCATGAATAGTTTTTCTACTACTGATTCGATTATTATTTATTTGACATCTAAAACCTTTGATCTCGGTGAGGTTGTCATCAGTGAAAGATCACTTGCCCGGGAAAGGAAATCAAATCTTAAAATATTTAAAGATGTATTTCTTGGAACAACTTCAAACGCCAGGAGATGTAAAATAATTAATGAGACTGATATTACTTTCAATTATGACACCGATAAAGACACATTAAGAGCTTTAACATCAAAACCACTTCAAATTGAGAATAACGCCCTGGGATATACAATCACCTATTTTCTTGACAATTTTGAGTATTATAAAAAGAATAAAACATTTATTTTCAAGGGAAATTTAGTTTTCAATGAAGAAATGCCCACTGAAGAAACTCATAAACAATCTTATGAACAACAAAGAATTAATTCTTACAAAGGATCAAAAATGCACTTCTTCAGAGAACTCTGGGCCGACAATCTGAAGCCTGCCGGATTTACTATTCTGGATCCTTCAGGAAATGAACTCGATTATAAAAAGATAGTAGTTGAGCAAGATGACCATAGAAAATATCTTTCTTTCATGAGAAATTTATCGATTATTTTCAATCCGGAGGATCCTGATAATATAAGTAACATATTTTACTTTAAAAATCTGCCTCTTAATTATAATACGGAGAATGTTATTTCAAGTAAGATAGTATTTCTTAAAAATCGTGTTCTCTTTGACAGTACCGGATATTATGACGGAACGGGGATCCAATGGGAAGGTCAGATGGTGACACAGAGAATAAGTGATTTTCTCCCTTATGAATATCGTTCAAACAATAAATTTCTATCTCTGACCTCATCAGGTAGTCCTGTATTTTCAGACTTTCAGTCTTCAAGAGAAGCGCCTTCTTCTATTGACTCCCTGAAAGAAATTGAGAAAGTGTATCTGCATACAGACCGGACTTATTATTATCCCGGTAATGATATCTGGTTCAAGGCATATCTCATTGATGCATATGACCGATCACTTTCAAACCTGAGCAGGAATCTCCATGTTGAACTCATTTCTCCGTCAGGTGGAATCATTTCTGACAGGATAATCAGACTTGACGGTGGCCTTGGTAATGGTGACTTCAGATTACCTGATAGCCTCAGTTCAGGCAGATATAGATTGAGGGCATACACCAACTATATGCGGAACTTCAGTGATCAGATATTCTACAATAAAGAGATTAATATCATAACCTTCTTCCCAGGCATTACAAAACCTTCTGATGCAGGGAAATATCAAGAAAAGAATGTTGATTTGAGCTTTTTCCCAGAGGGTGGTTCACTGGTTGATAATGTGTCTTCTATTGTTGCTTTTAAAGCAGTTGATGCACTGGGGAAAGGATGCGATGTATACGGAGAGGTGTATTCATCGGCCGGAGAGATGGTTACAGAATTCAGGTCCACTCATCTTGGAATGGGCTCTTTTGTTTTAAAACCAATACCTGGATTAAGTTATTATTCTCTTATTAAGGGTCCTGATAATAATGACATAAAATCGGAAATACCAAAAAGCTTTGCTACCGGTGTAACACTAAGTGCGTTAGTCGATGATAAGGAGTTATTATTAAAAATCAGTACAAATGAACAGACACTGCCTCTGATACCGGATAATGATCTCTCAATAAGTATTTCTGCCCATAAAGAGAAAGTAAAAACAATCAGTCTTAGAATTTCGTCCCTCATTGATAGTATTGCCATTCCGACTGATGAACTTCCTGATGGGATAGTGATAGTAACACTGAAAACAGCAGAGAATCTGCCACTGTCTGAAAGACTTATTTTTATTCGGCATGAACAGAACTGTAAGATTAATATTCAAACTGACAGGGCAGTATATAAGCAACGTGATCCCGTTTCAGTCAGAATCTATGTATCAGGAGATTCAATAAATCAAGAGACAGCATTTCTTTCTCTTTCAGCTGCTGAAAGTAGTTTTATTGATAATATTAAAGAATTCCCGACAACCATCTCATCATGGTTTCTTCTGGAATCAGATATACGTGGAACAGTTGAGGGACCTTCATACTATTTTGACCCGGCTAATCCCGGCAGGGTTCAAGATCTTGATCTGCTTCTGAGGACACAAGGCTGGCGCGATTTTTCCTGGAAATATGATCCAACGAAATATTTCTCACCGGAGTCCGGATTTTTTATATCAGGCAGATTAAGAAAAATAAACAGGGACAAACCTTTTGTTGATCCTAAAATACATTTTACGATTTTTCAGGAAGATAATATTATGAGTAAAATCGTGCCGGCTGATCATAAGGGAAGATTTTATCTCAATAACGTCGATATAACTGGAGATGCAAGACTTCTTGTAACGGCAGTTGACAGAAATGGCCTTCCGAACGGATTATTACTTCTGGATTCAATGAACTATATGACTGCGGAAATATCAGGATATTTACCTGCTTCAACAGTAGTGAAAAAAGAAGAAGTATTGACAGTGATCAGGGAGGATGAAATTAAAGAAAGGGAAACAATGCTGGCTCGGGAATATGAGAAAAACGAGACTATCAGAAAAAAATATAAATTATCAGATACTATTGAAATTGGTGAAGTCACAATAACTGCTCAAAAGCCCGGGGATATTCAGGTTGCTAAAATAGAATCGGTACGCAGTGTATATGGTGGGAAACCTGATGATGAAGTTATTGTTACTCCCCAGATGGAAAACCTTTCTGCTGCTCCTGAACTATTAATAGGAGCAGCGGGAGTTTTTGTCAGGCCAATACGCCCTGGAGAATATGAAATCAAATTCCACAGAGTAAGGGCTTTTGAAGGATTATCGAAAATAGAACCACTTTTAATTATTGATGGAGTTAAAAGACCTTTATCAGACCTGGATATTTTCCCAATTTATCTCATAGACAGGATCGACATACTTAAGTCGATAGGTAAAACCGCAGTGTATGGAATAGAAGGCTCAAACGGAGTAATTTCAGTTATAACCCGATCAGGAAACAGAATGACAAAAGAGCCTGAAACGGTTAAACATACTGTTAATACTAAGTTTTCAGGATACGATTCACCACGAATTTTTTATTCACCTCATCATGATCCTGCGAATCAATCTTATAACCCTGATTTACGGCCAACCCTTTTCTGGAAACCTGATATAAGTTTACAAATTGGGAGAGAACTGCTTTTGAACTATTTTAATGCCGACAATTCTTCGATAATCAGGATTATTGTTGAAGGGATCACATCAACGGGTACTCCAATTACTGCCATGACCGAATATGAAATCAGATAAATCTGTATGCTCCTGGTATGCAAATGCAAAATAAGAAAGGAGCTAGTTTATTGCTAACTCCTTGATTTGTCCTATGATTCCGGCGCGAGTCAAAACGCGCGACTCATAACAGGACGAGACAGTATTGTTAAAATTTACTTGACTTGCACTTATAATTGATATAATTTAGTATTTTTTGATTCATACCTATATGATTAAGAAAAGATTCATTTTAAATTTAATAGTTCTTTTAGCAATCATATCCTGCAAAAAGCAATCTGAAGAAGTAAAAGATGAGGTGCCAGATTACCTGCCTGGGAGGTTAACAGAAATATCATTTGAATCATACGAAACCAATGAGCTAAGATTATCTTACCACAATTTTGAATATGCAGAGAATGAGGTTATTGATAAATATTTTGCTTTCCCTGAGGTTTATATATCAAAATACCGTTTTGATGCCAACTATCTAGAAAAGGTTCACTGCTCACTTGAAAATTCAAATGAATTATTATTGTACATAGATACAACAACTTACATTTATACTGAATCAAACATCACGGAGATAAACCAATACACTAACAATACTAGTGACACAATAGTATATTTCATAGAAAATGGGAAAATAATATTTTCAACTAATAGACATGCTTCCTCTTCTACCGATGGCAGAATAGATCATTATTACCGGTGGAATGGAGATAATATGATTCAATTTATTGAATATATTTGGTTTATGAGAGAGTATCCCCTTGAGACAAAGTGTATTTTTGAATATACCGGAATAGAAAATCCTTTTTTTTATAGTAATATCCCAAAATTAATGTGTGAATATGGTTCTCCTCAGGGAGGTCGATATTTAGCAGATTTAGTTCCAAAATGCAGTAAAAATTTTCCTTTGAAAACTACAATTTATTATAATTATATTCCAAATGCTGATACATACACCTTTGAAAGTAAAGTCTTCTATGGGGCGAATAAACCTTATCAAGTCCGAGTAGTTCACACCCAGTATGTTACAGATTATTATGATTATTTCTTAACTTATGAGGAACTATAATTACATCAACTTATTATACTTCACAACCCTACGTTCGCTCCACTTCGGTGGGTAAAGCGAGCAAGTGCCCGCTGTAAAGGGACTTAAGCTCGGGATTGCTCTATCCGACGCCTGTTTTCCTCAATGCAGCACCCAGGAAAGATTCTGTGCCATTCATTGGGCTATATGTCACAAGCACACTTACATTTTTTGAATTGGAGCAATGAGACCTTATTTCTATAGGGATACAACTTTTATCCAATCAATATAAGAGCAACTTGGAGTGTGCGAACTGATGAAAGCCGGAGGCTTTGAAGTCTAATAGCCACGGTTACATCCGTGGTAGATCATTAATACAAAATTTCACAACCCCAGAGTGGGTTGAAGAAATAATATCAATCAGAATATTTTTTTTGCTTATATAGCGGGAGTTCTGAAGAATCAATCATGGCACTCCTATATTGTGGGCGGAGCATCTTAAGAGTGTCTCATTTAGAGATGAGTTATTAAGATTGTTGAAGGAACAAGGTGTTGATTATAAAGAAGGATTCTTATTTATATAACTTTTCTTCAACGCCTCCGGCGTTGAAAATCAAGTTTAATTCAATTACCATGGATGTAACCATGGCTATTAGACTTTGATTCCTCAGGAATCATAAAAAGGCCTATACCAAAACTCATTGACATAATCCAAATTAATAAATCGATATTTGAATATCAAATTGTTATAATGATTCAATTGACATGTGCGGAAAACAGGAACAAGCGGGATTGCTCTATCCAACCATAAAATTTCAATAAAAAAAAAGATACCCGGCAAGATGTCTTTTGTGATTCCGGGGCGACTCGAACGCCCGACCCACAGCTTAGAAGGCTGTTGCTCTATCCAACTGAGCTACGGAACCATTACAGGGTGCAAAAATACATTTTTTTAAAGAATTTTCTAATTACTTTGTTTTATTAGGATATTTGGATTAATTTTTGAAGGAAATAAACAGATCAGTTTAAAGATTTTTTGAAAACCCAACAAGATCGTTTAGATTAACCTGATCATTTTAAAATCACTCGAATGAGCTTCCACACTTGCAAGCTGAAGGTAATGACTGCAGTGTCATTGATTGTTTTTATTTTTTTAATCAAAATATACAGCCTGAATGCTGAAATTTGCGGTAATATAGTACCCTCAGGCACACAGGTTAAAGACAGTATTGAACGCCAGATTATGTATAACGGACGTGTCTGGAAAAATCAGTTCCTTAACACTGGCGGTCATCAGTTCTTTTTGTCTTCTGATTTCCTGTCAGGGAGCGTACGAATCAATAATGATACATTCGACAGTGTAAAAATCAGGTATGATATATTTGACGACGAGCTACTTATACGCAGAGATGACTATACTATTATCAGACTTAACAAGGAACTGGTTAATTCTTTCAATCTGTACTCTGATGATAAAGTGTTACTTTTTTTAAATTTTGATAATTATTCTGATGACACTTTTTCAGGATACTGGCATGTTCTGCATGATTCCTCGATAAAAATTTATGTAAGCTACACCAAGGATATATTACCATCTACGATGACAAATGGAATACCGAGATTCAATCAGGTCAATACAATATTTATATATAAGGATCGCAGATACACTAAGGTTAACAACAGGAAAGATCTGCTGGAACTTTTCAGTAAGGACGAAGAACATAAGGCTATAAAGAAATTTTTAAAAAATAATTATATCAGGGTCTCCAGGCAGGACCCTGCGAGTTTCAAACGAGTGGTTGAATATTATGAGACCTGGATCAAAGAATCTCTCAACAATGAAGATTAAATTATTCGTTGCATCGTTTGCCTTGCTTATAGCTAACCTGTTATCAGCTCAGGATGACATTGAAATCACCTGGAACTATAATGATCTTAATTTCAAACAGTTCGTCGCAGTAGCGGAGGATCGTACAGGAGTCAGATTTTTCTTCAGGGACGATTGGGTTGAGGACTTGCACCCTGGCGATTACCCGGGACAAACTTCATTATATGACCTGTTTACCGCAATGTTTGAATCAAAATTCCTCTATTTTTTCCGGAATGAAGAGGGTGATGTGATAATTACAAAGGACTTTGAAGTTGAACGTTTTGCGGTTTCAGAAAAGAAGTTTTTCACCCTCGAAGAATATTCATACGAGGAGGAGAAACAAAAAACTATAGAAAACCTGTACAGCGAGATAGGTAATCCTGCCGACAGGAACAGTTCGGGGAATGTGGATATCTCAGGGTATATTATTGAAAGCGATACACGCGAATCGCTTTCCGGAACTGCAGTACTGGTTGAAGATCTGAAGATCAGCACAGTCTCGAACCAGTACGGTTTCTTCAATCTGCATCTTCCCCGCGGTGCTCACGTACTTCAGTTCACATTTGTCGGGAAAAAACAGACTCGTGTATTTGTGAATGTCTATGGTCCCGGAACCCTTAACGTTGAAATGACAAGTGCAGTGATACCTCTGCGGGAAGCAGTTGTATATGCTCAGCGTAATGTAGTATTACAGCGCCAGGAATCCGGAGCAGTCAAGATCGATATCGAAAACCTTAAATTCCAGCCAACCTCGATGGGTGAAACAGATATCACAAAAAGCATATTGTTGATTCCAGGAATACAATCAGTGGGAGAAGGAGCGATCGGATTCAATGTGAGAGGAGGATCGTCTGACCAGAACCTGATGCTTTTATATGGAGCTCCGGTCTATTACCCTTCACATTTCTTCGGATTCTTTACTTCTGTGAACGCAGATATAATAAAGGATTTCACTATTTATAAAGGTGGTATCCCATCGAGGTACGGAGGCAGGATATCTTCAGTAATTGATATCAATACAAAAGAAGGCAATAAAAGGGAATTGACCGGTAATGCAGGGATAAGTCCTGTTACCACACACCTGATGGTTGAGGGTCCGATTAAAAAAGACACTTCTTCATTCATAATTGCAGGAAGAACAACCTATTCAAACTGGGTGCTGGGACTTTTTAATAATCCGGCCTTAAGAAAAAGCCAGGCTTCATTTTATGATTTAAATGCGAGTTTTTCCCATGATATCAATAAAAATAACAAAATAGTTTTATCAGCTTACATTAGCCATGATGCTTTCAGGCTGAATTCCGATTCGCTTTATAAGTATAACAACAATATTGTATCAGCAAGGTGGCGGCACTTATTCACATCGAGGCATTATGCTGTCTTTACTCTTGACAACAGCCATTTCAGCTACGATATTTCAAGTGATAAATCAGCCACAGAATCTTTTATCATGTCTCATCACATAAACAGTGCAGATCTTAAAGCAGATTTTAATTTTTTCCAGGGAAGGCACGAGATCCGCTACGGACTCAATCTTACACATCACTCGGTACTGCCCGGGAAATATCTTCCGTTAAGCGATTCCTCTCTTATCATACCTGAAACGATCCCTGTTGAAAAGGCATTGGAAGCATCGGTTTATTTTGATGAACGATTTGAACTATCTGAATCTGTTTCAGTCAATGCAGGATTAAGATTCTCAACATTCCATTCCCTGGGACCAGGCTCTGTCCTCATATACAATCCGGAACTTTCAAAACTGGTAACGTCTGTAACCGATACAGTATATTTTAAAAGAGGTGATGCCATAAGCCGTTACGCCGGACCGGAATTCAGGTTTTCAGCAAATTTAAGGACATCAGATAACAGCTCACTTAAATTGAATTATAATCACATGAGGCAGTATCTTCACCTGCTCTCAAATACTATTTCTATTTCTCCGACCGATACATGGAAACTTAGCGATTATTACCTGAAGCCACAGGTAGGAGACCAGTTTGCGGCAGGATTTTACAAGCTTCTGGCGGAAGGAAGGATCGAGGCCTCGCTTGAATTGTACTATAAGCAAGTTAAAAACATGGTCGACTATAAGGGAATGGCAGACCTTATTATGAATGAGCACCTCGAGATGGACCTGGCTCCGGTGAGGGGCAAGGCTTATGGAATGGAACTACAGTTTAAGAAGAGCGCAGGAAGAGCCAGGTGGGATATAGGTTATACCTGGTCAAGAACTTTGGTGAAATCGACAGGCAGGTTCCGGGATGAAACCATAAATCATGGAAATTGGTTCCCGGCAAATTATGACAAGCCTCATAATCTGGTAATTAATTACACTTTTTTGTATTCAAGACGTCTGATCTTTTCATCCAGCTTTGCATGGAGCACCGGTCGTCCGGTAACATACCCTTTAACCTCCTTCTACTTCGGGAACAGGCTGGTTGTACAGTATTCCGAAAGGAATGAATTCAGGATCCCGGATTATGCAAGGTTGGATGTTTCCTGTACAATGAACGGCAATCTGAGATCGAAAAAGATAGCTAATCCTCATCTTGTCTTTTCAATCTACAACCTTCTCGGAAGACAGAATGTTTACTCTGTATTCTTCAGGAACGATAAGAATATAATATACGGTTACAAACTATCCATTTTTGCCAGGGCAATACCAAGTGTTAGTTTCAATTTTGATTTTTAGTTGTGAAGGTAATACGCTCCCTGATTATTATAATATCTGCCGCTCTGTCCGGTTGTGTTACTGAGTTCATACCCGATATAGCAGTCGATCCGGAGTATATCGTGGTTGAGGGATTGATTACGGACCAGCCCGGCAGACATTCTATCAGGATATCCAAATCTGTTCCTCTCGGGGCTCCGGCAGAATATGAACCTCTGGGAGGGTGCACTGTATGGATCAATGATGACCTGAATAACAAGTTCAATCTTTTGGAATCCTCCGCCGGAACATATATTACTAATAACACTTTTTTTGGTCAGACAGGCAGGACTTATATCCTAAACATACAGGTAGTACATTATGAGTTATCCTTATAACAGGCGGGTGGTTGATCACAATATTAAGTCTTTTCCGGTTACGATGCTTCCTGTTCCGGAGATAGACAGTCTTTATTATGAAAAAGTGGAAATACAAGTAGATGATGGATTTGCATTTCCGGGTGAAGGCTGCCAGGTACTTCTCAATACTTCCGACCCGGAGAACCTGTGCAGATACTACAGGTGGGATTATACGGAAACGTGGAAAATCGAGACCCCTGCTTATCCACTCACATTAAACCGGATCTGCTGGATCACAAATAATTCAGAAGAAATCAATATAAAGGATGTTACCGGACTTAATGAAAACAGGATAAATCGTTTGCCGGTAAAATTCATATCAAACGAATCAGAAAGGTTTCTGATAAAATACAGGATTGCGGTTAACCAGTATTCACTGAACGAACATGAATACAATTACTGGAGCGATCTTGAAAAAATCGCAGAAAATACCGGCAATCTTTATGACGTTATACCTTCTGCGATCGAAGGGAACATGTTCTGCTCTGACCATCCCGGAGAACAGGTAGTTGGTTATTTCAGTGCATCTGCAAAAAGATCGAAAGTCATATATATAGATGAATTTTTCGAAGGACAGTTATGGCCATATAAGGATTGTCTGAAAGATACTCTTCACAGAGGTGGGGACCCTCTGCCTTTTTATCCAGAACTTTACGATATATATACACAAAGAGGGTACTATCTGGTAGAAGACAGATGGAACGGCGGTGGTTTTGTTATAGTAACCAAAGACAGAGGATGTATTGACTGCACTGTTCAGGGTTCTGTAAATAGACCTGATTTCTGGGAAGACTAAAAACCTCAGAAAAAACTGAATAAGTTGATAATAAAATAAAAATATGAAATGGCAGGCGTGAACGAATTATTTCCAGCGAAATGAAATATAAAATAGTAACCATATTAATCATTATTCTGAATTCACCGGTTAATTGTCAGGATGAAAACCTTATCCTGGAAAGAATTTCACAGAAGTTTAAAAGTTACTGCGAATTGTTTCCGAGAGAGGAAGTGTATGTGGGAACAGACAGGGACTTTTACATCGCAGGTGAAGAACTGTGGTTCAGTTCATGGTTGTTTGACAGGCAGACGGAGTCATTATCAACCGGTAGTAAAATTATTTATTTCGAAATACTTAATCCGGTTAACAGACCAATCGTTCAGAAAAGGATCGGACTTGAAAAGGGCACCGGCTCGGGTCGGGCTGTCCTCCCTGATACACTAAGTTCCGGTATATATACTCTTCGTGCTTATACAAACTGGATGAAGAACTTTATGCCTCATAACTGCTTCACTAAGAGATTTAATGTTTACAGTGTATCAGGAAACAGAAATATCTTAATCCCTGAAGAAAACAGATCAGCGGGAATTAACCACACTGCGTCTGTTAATGGCATTAGTATAATAGTCAGTTCTCATAATAAGGACTATGTGGAAGCTGCAATAATCGTTAACAATGACTACCGTAAAAAGAATAACAATATCTCCTATCTTTTTATCCAGACGCACGGTTTGATTAATTATAAGTCTGTAGTCAGTTTGAAAGATGATACAACCAGAATTGAAATACCGGCATCAACAATTGTCCACGGGATCAATCAGTACACAATTTTTGACTCGTCCGGGACACCTGCATGTGAAACATATTCATATACTCCCCAGACAAATAGCGATTTGCTGCATGTAAATATTATTGCTCCGGATTCCTGCCGGTCGAGAGAACAGTTATCGATCGGACTGGAGGTTGATGAAAATGTTTCACCTGGCGATACTGTATTAATGAGTATCTCCGTTGTGCCAACCGGGACCAAATCGTCAGCCGGAATCAAAGACTATCTGGTTTTTGGGTCAGAGTTTGGACAGTTGCCGGAGGTTTTTATTGAAAAAAATCTGGACAATATCCCCGACAGTGCAATCAATGATTTCCTTTTAACAGCAGAAAGCAACTGGATAGACTGGGACCTGATACTGTCGGATAATATGCCGGTAATAAAGTATCAGAAAGAAATGCGTTTTCATTACCTGGACGGGAGCACGTTTAACAGCTTTGAAAACAACACTTCAGTGAAGCATAATATCTTTCTCTCTGTTCCTGGTAAAAATGCCACGCTTCAATACTCAGGTATCAGGAGGGATGGGAGTTTTGAGTTCTGCCTGCCAGTTGATAATAAAATCCGTGATCTGATTATACAGGCAGATGAAGAACTTGAAAACAATAAGATAATAATAAGATCATCCTTTTCCGACAGATATCCGGAATTGATACGCGGATATAGTGAGACACCTCCCCTACCTGTAGTTCAGGAACTGGCACAAAATTACCGTGTAATGAGAATTTACAGGAGCTTTGAACCACGTGTTGAAAGGAGTCAGGAGATACTTTCAGGCGGAACCCGGAGTTTTTACGGCAAACCTGACGTTGAGCTTAAAATGGCCGATTATATTCCATTGCCCACAATACAGGAAATTTTTTTCGAGCTTGTACCAGGTGTTGCGGTCAGATCAGATAAAAATGGTTATCAGATCACAATAAGGGATCCTTCGGACAGCAGGATACTTGATGATCCATTGCTTTTAATAGATGGCGTCGTAATCAGGGATCCGGATATTTTTGCCGGTATTGATCCACAGTTTGTGGAAAAGATAGATATCATAAAATCGAAATATGCATTTGGTGACTGCATTTTCTCCGGTTTGATAAACATTATAACAGCAAAAAATGATATCGGGAATGTTTCTCTTCCGGTTGATGCGACCAGGATGCTTTACAGGGTTTTTGAGCCACAGGAGAAATTTGCATTTCCTGATCATTCGTTACCGGAAACCAGGCAAAATCATGTTCCTGATTTTCGGAATACTCTGTACTGGGAAACTCTTTCCATATCCGGTTTAAGTAAAAAGGTAACCCGTGTGCTATCAGCTTCCGATTTCATTTCAGATTATGATATTATTATCCAGGGTGTTACTATGGATGGGCGCTTCGTTAGTCAAAGAAAACCTATCAGAATCCGGAAATGACAAGTTGTTGATATTTTATAACTGCAGGAACACCCCCGCCCCCACCCTCAAGGGGAGATTTAATCTTCTCCGTTTCGCCTTTGCGCCTTGACCATTGCACCGTTGTGCCGTAACATTCTTACATCGGCTTCAAATAGTTGATGAGCCCCTTCTTATCAATTATCTGCTTAAGCTTCTCCGGCAATGGCTCGAAACTAAACCTGGAGGAACCTATAATGATCTCTCCTCTGTTGAAATCGATCCCTACTTTATCGCCATTCCTGTATGATTCAATGGCTTCTTTGTGGATTATCAATGGAAGCCCCTGGTTTATTGATGAACGGTAGAATATTCTGTTGACGGATTTAACAATAATCGCTCTAATCCCTGCATAGGCTAATCCGACTGACGGATGCTCCCTCGAGCTGCCGCAACCGAAATTTTCACCAGCAAGAATTATGTCCCCCTCTCTGACATTCTTACTGAAAGATGCATCAAAATCGGAGAAAAGGTACGGCATGATTGAGGCAGGATCAGAGCTTAATATATTATAGGTATGTTTTCCAGCAAACATCTGATCGGTATTGAAGTTATCAATATCTGTATAATTCCATACATTTCCAATTTTCCTGTTCTCTCCGGAGCTGATTGTTACAGTTTTGCTTTGCTCTTTTTTATAAGGGAACTGCTCCTTGCCCGGCTTCTTCCTGGGATCTGTTATCTCACCTCTAAGAGCTGATTTTACAACTGTTGCAGGTGAAGCAAGATAAATTGAAGCTTCTTTGTTTCCCATACGGCCCAGAAAATTCCGGTTTGCAGTTGATATGACTGTATGACCGTTTGCAGGTATCCCCTGCCCTGTTCCCAGGCATGGACCGCAGGAAGGTGAAAGGATATTAGCTCCTGCTTTTATAAGATCCGAAATAAGTCCTTCCTCAATGGCGTTCAGGAATATTTCACGCGATGCAGGGATAACATTAAGCTGAAATCCGGGTTTAATTCTCTTTCCCCTCAATTCACGGGCTGCAATACGTATATCTTCAATCCTGCCGTTTGTGCAGGTACCAACCAACCCTTCGTGTACGGGAGTGCCTGAAGTTTCCGGGACGGATCGTACATTATCAACATTATGGGGTACTGCCACCACAGGGAAGATCTCATTCAAACGGATCTCTATTTCGCGGAAATATACTGCCTCCGGATCAGCCCAAACACCTTTATATTTTCTTCCCAGGGATTCAAATAGTTTTTCATCAGCCGGGAAGACAGCATTCTTTGCACCCATCTCCGATGCAAGGTTTGATATTGTCATCCTGTCAGAAATATCGAGAGTCTTAACGCCATTTCCATGATACTCAATCGACATATAATTTGCACCGTCTGAACCTATCATTCCGATTATCCAGAGTGCAAGGTCTTTTGCAAAGACTCCCGCTCTCAGTCTTCCCTTTAGCGTAATTTTAATTGACTCGGGTACTCTGAACCATGTCTCTCCTTTAAGCCAGATGCCTGCAGATTCAGTCCGGTCTATTCCGGCTGCAAATGCATTAAATGCTCCGGCTGTTGATGTATGGCTGTCGCTGCCAACTATAAGCATCCCTGGTCGTGCATGATCTGCCATGACCTGGTGACATATTCCCATCCCGGAATCGTAAAATCTTTTGATGCCCTGTTGTTTCACGATATCTCTGATATCCTGGTACTGTGTTGCCAGTTTTGAATCAGCCGGTGGTGCGTTGTGATCAAGGACAACCATCATCTGGCCGGGTTTTGCCACCCTCACTCCACCCATCTTCTGAAATGTCTTAAAGATGCTCGCTGTATTATCGTGTGTAAGAATAATATCGGGTTGTCTGAATACAATTGCTCCGGCCGGAGCTTTGAATATCTTTTCAGAAAAGGTTTGTGGTTTCATATGTAGATTTATGTATTTATCTGATTTACACCCCCCTGCCCCTCAAGGGGGGATGTGATTGTGTATCCACTCCTTACCCCAGTAATCCCCCTCTCTGAAATATTTCCATCTGAACATCGGAAAAAGGTTCTGCGGTTGTTTGTTTATTGTTCGTTTGGTTCTCAATTATTCCGGTTCTCAGATATATTTTAATCATATCGCCATCCTTTAAATCAAGATCTTTTACTGATTTACCCGTAATAATGGGGAGGGCAGCATTAATTGCATTTCTCTCATAAATCGCTCCGAAGGACTCAGCTACTATCCCTCTTATGCCAAGTGACAGAAAACAATTCACGGCCTGTTGTCTTGAGCTTCCGCTTCCGAAGTTCTTTCCCGTAATGACAATATCTCCCTCTTTTGCTTTTTTTGCGAAATCTTCATATCCTTTCAGGTTATCAAAGGTATACTGACCCATCTCTTTAAGGTCTGTGATTGCGAGGTATCTGTTATGAAAGATCATATCTGTGTCTATATTATCCATTGGGATAAGCCAGACTCTGCCTTCAATAATATCAGGTTTGAGGGATGTCGTTTTTCGTTTTGATACGGCCGGTATTTCAGCTTTATGTTTTACAGGTGCATAAAATAGTGAAGGATCAGAAGGAATCTTATCCGGTGTTGTTATATGTCCGGCTATTGCAGACGCAGCCACAACCTGCGGTGAAGCCAGGTAGACACTTCCTTTACCCTGTTTCCCCGGAAAATTCCGGTTTCCTGTACTTATCGTGATTTCACCGGGTCCGTTTTGTCCGACTTGTCCGGCTGCACATCCTGCACAACCGGCGTTTGAAACCAGGGCACCAGCCTTTTTAAAAACGTCCAGGATACCTTCGTCAAGGCATTGTTTCCATATCCGGTCTGTAGCGGGGACTATTTTAAGTATTACTCCCGGAGCTACTGATCTGGATTTAAGAATTGCAGCAACACTATGCATATCTTCCATTCTGCCATTTGTGCAGCTCCCGATAAAAGCAGAATCAATTTTTTGCCCCTGAACGTCAGACACATTAGTTGTATCATGAGGTTGACCCGGACGTGAAACCATAGGCACAAATGTGGTTACGTCAATATCGAAAGTATTCTCATACTTTGCATCATAATCGGCAAAAACAGGAACAAACTTATTTTTACTACGTGACCGGCAGTAATCTATTATCTCTTCCGAAGGAGGAAAAAATATTATTATGGCACCCATTTCTGTTGCCATTGAGGATATTGTAATTCTCTGATCAAGCGACAACAGGTCAACACATTCTCCATAGAGTTCAATAGAGCGGCCCAGAAGAGTATTTGCACCGAATATCTTAAGGAGGTTAAGTATGATATCTTTTGCAGCAATATTTTCAGGGATTTCTCCAATGAGCTGAATTCTTACAGAAGGAGGAACCTTAAACCAGATCAATCCTTTATTCCACGCGGCAGTAATATCCATATCTCCCATTCCCTGTCCGAATGCTCCAACAGCACCCAGAATATTTGCATGAGAGTCGGTTGAGACTGCTGTGGAGCCAGGGAAAATGTATCCTTCATCTATCAAAATATGTGTACCTATTCCGGAATCGATATCGAAGATCCTGATATTGTTTTCACGGGCAAACAATCGGCATATGTGTTGATTTACAGCATATTTCTGGTCTGAACCTGTGGGATTACAATCAAAGGTGAACAATGTCTTTTCGTTGTTTTCTATCGGTAACGCCAGATCTTTTAGATTTCTGACAACATTTGCTCCACCGAAATCGCGGGCGACCCTGACATCTATACCGATGTCAATAATTTCACCCGGACGGACCAAAGTGGAATTTGAATGGGATGCAATTATCTTTTCAACCAGAGTCATTGCCATTTTCAGAAGATTTAGTAATGGATTAGTATAGATTAAACGTGATCAATTAAATTGTGCTCTGTAGTCTCTGGGTGATATACCTTCTGATTTACGGAATTGCTTATTGAAATTTGATATGCTTGTAAAACCACATTCTACTGCAATATCGTGCACAAGGTAATCTGTTTCGCGAAGAAGGTAGCAGGCTTTATTTGTTCTGACACGGTTCAGGTATTCAACGAATCCTGCACCGCAATTCTTTTTAAAGAATCTGCTGAATGTGAAAGGACTCATTCTGGCAAACCTGGATATCTTTTCGAGAGATATCGGTTTGAAATAGTTCTCCCGTATATATGTATAAACCTCTGCCATTTTTTTATTTCCTCTCTCATCGTATGCCTGCTTATAGTTTTCAGAGCAGAGGAAAACCTTCTTTTCTGCGGAGCACAAGATCTTCAGAACATTAAAGAAATCGATCATTTTATCGATGCCTTTATTATTGATCATCTGGATAAGGTATTTCTCTGCCAGCTTTGCGTCCTGCACAGAGAATCCTACTCCCCGCTGAGCCTGATTGAGGATCTCGTTGACGCTGCGCATTTCATGCTGCGTAAGCAATGCATCTCCGATTGATGCTCTTTTAAAGTGCATCATTATTCCATGTTTCTCAGGCAGTCCTTTTTCGCTCTTATAGTAATTCCATGAATGAGGGATACTTCCGGCAACAAGCACCATGTCGTACTGATCAAATAATTCAACACTATTGCCTATTATTCTTGTGCCGTTGCTTTTAATATTAAGGACAAGTTCATATTCTGGGTGAAAATGCCATACTCCTCCGGTGTCGGTTATATAATCTGAGGTAAACCCACCTCCATCAGTATATGATATCTGTTCAAGTTCTGCAACCATTTTATTGATAATTTAACTGGAGCAAACCAAATTTAAGCAATATTTTTCTCACTTCCCTTTAGAAAGATACCATAATATTTTTGCTTAAAAGTTTGATTATTAATTTTTTTTGTGTAAATTTGTTCCTAGCTCATGCTATTGGTATAAGAGGAGATGAGCAAGGGTTGGTGGTGAAAATCAACAGGATTGTATTGCAGACATTGACTTTCACATCTGGGGCCTGAGGTAAAGCGCCAGCTTACTATGGTTCCATCCTTTTATCAGACAGTAGACACGGGAATTATCTCATTAATAAAACCCGCTCCCTGATCTTCACAACCACCCTTCCTCCTCTTATTTTTTTGGATAATACCAAAGTCAAGGAGGATGTCTCACTAGCCGAAATCCATTAACCGCAAAGATCGCAAAGAGTTAAATTACAGTTGATAATCTGATGAAGACATATATCCGAAGGAGAGAGAGAAATGACCGGCTTGTTGTTCTGTTCGGAGGCTGGGGCGTTGATGAAAACCTTTTCACTCCCTTATGCAATGATGAATTTGATTTTATACTGTTCTACAACTATTCTGCTGACGAAGCCCTCGTTCTTCCTGAGATGAAGACTTACAGAAAGATCATTCTTATCGGATGGTCCCTGGGTGTCTGGGCTGCTGAGTACCTGCTGCCGAAAACAGGAATTTTCCCGGATATCAGGATTGCTGTGAACGGAACACCTTTTCCTGCCGATGACAGATATGGGATCCCTATCAGGGTTTTTGAGGGCACACTTGATAATATTAATGAAGAGAATATGGGGAAATTCTATTTCAGAATGTTCGGAGATAAAAAAACTAATGAAATGAACAAGGAGATGATCCCTCACAGAACACTTAAATCCCTTCATGATGAACTCAGATGGCTTTATAACAGGATGATGGAACCTATGGAACCAGGATTCCGCTGGGACTATGCGGTAACGAGCGAGATTGACCGTGTATTTCCTTCAGATAATGCAAACAATTATTGGAAAAAAGAAAGAAACACGCGGCATATCATACTCCCGGTTCCACATTATTTTTTCAACAACTGGAAATCGTTTGATGATTTCATTAGTTTCGTTGAGAAATACAGGAAGAAAAGACCTTCAGCTAAAGAGGCTTAATCCCGCTATTAAAGATCTTTGATTAAAATATTTGAATCTGAGCCTGTCATCAGTTTATCATACTTTTCCAGAATATCTACGACCTTGTCATATTCCTTCGTTTTGACAACCATTTTTGGTACAAATCCCTTTTTGTCAAGCCGGGATAAAACATAATTGATTGTCAGCTTATTTATGTCCATAGAGGGCTGATACAATCTCTCTTTCTGTTCATTTTCATGAATAACTGATACCAGGGAAGCCTCTGTCAAATCGTTAAGTATATCGCGCGACAAACGAACGGGAATCTTAAGTGATTTACCAATTGTTTCGGCACTTATCGGTTTTTCTCCCGTGGCAAAATTCTTAATAATCATGTGCAGAATCATAATTACGAGAGCACGTTTCTGAAAATGGCTGACATTTAAGGCTTCAGATTCAAATTCGTACCTTGAAATATTCTGGTTGGCAAATGAGAGTTCCGCGCCAAGTAGTATTATGATCCAGCTGGTCTCAATCAAGATTATGAAAAGCGGGATCGCTGCCAATCCTCCATAGATGGCACTAAGCTTTGTGATTCCAAACTGAAGGTCTAAATACAACCACTGCACAAGTTTCAGAAAAGTTCCTGCAATAATTCCGGAAATCAGAGCTGGCCCAAACTTAACCTTTGCATTTGGCATTACAATGAATAACAGGGTCAGCATGATCCATGTCAGAAAATAGGGTGCAAATTTGATCAGAAAACTTACAACAGGCTTAAAAAAAGACAGGATTGGAGCCTTTGACATAAAATCAGTCAACTCTGTACTTACAAAAACAGTCAGGCTACTGGAAATGATAAGCAGAACAGGAGCGATAAGCATAATTGTAAGATAATCAGTAAATTTTCTGTACCACGGCCGTGAAGATGTAATCTGCCAGATGTGATTGAATGAGCTTTCGATCTGACCCAGTAATGATAAAACCGACCAGAAAAGAATTACCATACCAATTCCTGCTATATAACCTCCTCTGGTGGCCTGTATAGTATCTTTAGCTCTGCCGATTAATGGATTAAGAAGTTCCGGGTAAGATTGAAATTCTTTTGTATTAGTAATAATAGACAAAAGGTCCTGATCCAGTCCGAAACCCTTGGCAATAGCCAAGGCGATAGCCACAACCGGTATAAGTGAGAGAAGCGTATAAATCGTAAGAGCTGAAGCCCGTAATTGCACCTTATCATTCAGAAAACCACGTCCGGCCAGAACAATTATCCTCAATTGTTTGATGATGAATGTTTTTCGCTTTGACAGTTCTGAAGGAGGAGTATGCCATATTGAATCATTTAACCTCTTTACCTGTTCCAATGTCCATGCTGCAGGATTTGCCATTGCCTATATTTTCTTACATGAGTATCAGTAATTATTAACAAAGAATCATGATTCGCTTGAAAATCAATTTATTCACCCCAACCCCAGGGGGGAGTAATCGGATTGAACTCACTGGTCCAAATATACGAAAACCTTGAGGCTGTGTAATATAATAGGATAAAAATATTTGCTACTTTCACTGAGGAATTCAGAATGAAATGAAAATAGAAATCCTGGAATTTACAGAAGGGGCAAGGAAAGCAAAAGGAGTAGCTGTCATTATTGATGTCTTCAGGGCATTCTCGGTTTCATGTTATGCTTATCATTCTGGAGCGGTAAGGATTATAGCAACATCGGAAGTTGAAAAAGCTTTTGAGCTAAAGAAAAAACTCCATAATTGTGTTCTCGTTGGTGAAAGGGAAGAGAGAAAAATAAAAGGATTTGATTTTGGAAACAGTCCGACTGAAATAATTCAGACTGATCTGACAGGTAAAACTGTGATCCAAACCACTACGGCAGGAACAAACGGCCTGATCAATGCTGTTAATGCCGATATAATAATCACAGCTGCCATTGTAAATGCTCAGGCAGTAGTAAATTTCATTAAAGCTCTTGACCCTTCAGATGTTTCACTTGTAGCAATGGGGTACAGAGGTGCCACATCGGCTGATGAGGATCTGTTATGTGCAGATATAATCAAAGCGGGTCTTGAAGGGAAAAAATATGAATATGATAAAAGAATTGATGCTTTGCGGCATGGTTCAGGTACGAGATTTTTTCTTCCGGAGAATCTCGACCACTCCCCTCCCACTGATTTCTTCCTTTGCACAATGACTGACCGTTTTAATTTTGTTCTGAAAGGGGAAAGAAGGAATGACGGGAATATAAACCTTTTGAGAACAGATTCATATACTTAATCCGGTACAATCATTAATGGTTTGGAGTGCGAATGACAGCTTTATTGAGTATAATTATAGTATTCGCACTCCAATACAGAAGGTTATGAAATGTGTCAGAATACTGGTAATATATTTTTTCGTCTGTGGATTTCCCGGAAAGTGCAGAACATACAAACCTTGTAGAAGCTGAACAATAACAGTGATGGATTAGGGGCATCAAGCTTTAGTTCCATCCTTTCTCTGTAACGAATAAAAATACCTGCAAGTAAAAGCGTAATCCTTAAGATACTCAGTGTGTTATATAACCGTAATAATCTCACTGTTGACGAAAAAGTAAGCTTATCAGTCACGCTGTCGTATAGCTTACTCAGGTTTTCCATACCAAGCTTTGTCTTATTCAGGAATTCCCTGTTCGATTCAAGTCCTTCGTGTGACAGACTATTATCAATATGGAGAATATCTATACCTGCTTTTTTGAGCTGATAGCTTAGAAGTATATCCTCAAATCCATACTGTTTCAATTCTTCATTAAACCGAAGTTTTCCAAAGATATTCTTTTCAATTAGTACATTAAATGACGAGAACGATGAATATGGATGCTTCTTTCGGTCAGAAGCTTTCTTCTGTTCCCTTCTTCTTCCAATTTTCCACCTGAGTATTTTATCCGGATCACCCGGAGGGGAACCATGATATTGTATTCCGCCACAGATAACTCTGGATTTTGACATATATGGCAACCATCCGGTGATGTAAGCTTCTGCTGTTCCCGGAATCATTGCATCTGCATCAATGAAAAGAAGAAAATCACCTTTTGCTTCAAGTGCGAGTTTGTTGCGTATTGCAGATCGGCCAATATTTTCTTCTGATTTTATAACTCTTACGTTGGATTCTTCCAGGGATTTATATCTTGTCCTGAATTCGGGTGATGAACCATCGTCACCTATCAGGATTTCGATAAATTCCGGAACTTTACCCAGACAGCTTTTCATACTGTGCACAAGGGCTACAATGTCATAATCACAGACCGGAATAAGCAAGGAAATTGTCATAAGGTTTACCCTGGAATAAGCTTATCAAAATTACAACTTATTTCTTAATAATGTATGGTGATGACTTTGGCAAAGAAATTGCATTTGTTAATTTTGCCACAATAGTTTAAATCTGTTCTCAGATGAAAAAATGCTTCCTTGCTTTAATCCTTGCTTTACTTGCCTTTCAGGTATCCGGTCAGAGCAATGCGAATTATGAGATTTCTGTAACCATATCTGGTCTCAAAGATTCTACAATTTTTCTGGCATATCATTTTGGTGATAAACAATATATAACCGATACTGTCAGGCTTGATAATAAAGGTCATGGGATTTTTTCAGGAAAAGAAACGCTTTCAAAAGGAATTTATATGATAGTCCTGCCCGGGAAGAAATATTTTGAAGTTCTTATTTCAGATGACCAGAATTTTGCTTTATCATGCACATTCAGTGATTATTTTAACACTTTAAAATTCTCCGGGTCAGAGGAAAACAATGATTTCGTTGAATACCAGAAGAAATGGGGATCAATGCAGCAGAAAGCAACAGCAAATGTTAAGAGATTGCAAAGCAGCAAACAGAATAAAGATTCTGTAAGGATATTGACAGCCAGACAGAATATACTCGAAGCTGATATGAAAGTATTTCTCCGCAGAGTATATGATGAGAATAAAGCAAACCTTCTCGGAGTTCTCGTAAAGTCAATGATACCTATTGAGGTCCCGGACTTCAATATCCCTATTGGTATGAAGAATCCGGATTCTATACGATGGATTAAAAGGTACATGTATAATAAGAATCATTTTTTTGACAATATAGACCTTACAGATGACAGAATACTAAGAACCCCGATTCTTCAGGCCAGACTGGACGCTTTTTTTACAAATGTAGTAATACAGTCTGCTGATTCAATCAATAAGGAAATTGATAATCTGCTACGGAAATGCGAATCAAATCCAAAGATGTTTCAGTTCATTTCTGTTTATCTTTTTAATCATTTCCGCGAAAGCGAAATAATGGGACATGATGCAGTACTAGTTAAACTAGCTGATGATATATACCTTTCCGGTAAGGCAGACTGGGTTTCAGCTGAGTTCAAGGAAGACCTCCGGAAACAGGTTGAACTGCTTCGTCACAATCTGATAGGGATGAAAGCACAAAACCTTGTTATGGATTCCTATAAGGGAATATTTGTGTCGCTGTATGATATTGAAAAGGAGTTTACTATCCTCTATTTCTGGGAACCGAACTGTGGATTTTGTAAAGAGTATACGCCTAAGCTGAAAGAATTTTATGCAAAATCGAAGAACGCCGGCATTGAGGTATTTGCCGTCTGCACCATAAGCGATAAGCCGGCCTGGACAAAATATATAGAGGAGAATGGACTGACATGGATTAACGGATGGGATCCTGACAGGAGCACCCGCTTTGATTATTATTACAATGTACAATCTACTCCTATGGTTTATATACTTGACCGGAATAAGAAAATAATCGCCAAAAAGATATCCGTTGACGATATTCCTTCATTTATAGATAGTTACAGAAAATATTACAAATAATTATCCTTCATATCGGGAAAGCCATCTGACAAGCTCGTAAAGGGATCCGAAACTGATTGATGATTCCTCAGTCTGTAACATCCATCTGTCATATTCACCTTCGGGTATCCTGATAGCCGGAGTCATTTCCTCAGAGGCGGCAGAATAACCTATCCTGGCTACAGCTTTTTCTGTCCAGTGATGTATAATTCCGTCTCCATTAATGAAAATCTTACCTCTGGCTTTAGTTTTAAATATGAAACTGCCTTCTTTCCGATTAAATGAGACGAACTCAGAATTGAACAGGTTTTTAAAAATATCGGCCAGGATCATATCTTCCGGTGCTCCCTCAATAAGCTTTTCGTCCAGGATTAACCATATTTTATCTGCATGATTTACTGCGATATTGAGATCATGAGTTGAAAAGATTACCGTTCTGCCTTCCGATGTAAGCTCACGGAGAAGGTTTACTATCTCATACTTGCTTATTACATCGAGGAATGCCGTAGGTTCGTCCATTATCAGAATATCTGTATCCTGGGCTAACACCCTGGCTATCATTGCACGCTGGCGTTCTCCATCTGAAAGCTCCGAAATATATCTCTCCTCAAACCCTTTCAGACCGGTCTTCTTTATAGCGTCATCTATTGCGGCAAGAGCTTTTTCATCCATCCTGCCTATCCAGTTTGTGTGGGGGAACCTTCCGAGTGCAACGAGGTCATAAACCCTCATATTGCTCACTTTGACAATTTCGGTTGAAATATATCCGATATTTCTTGCAAGCTGAACGCGTGTAAACTCCGAAATGCTTTTCCCATTAACCAGGACATCTCCTCCAAGTGAAGACTGAAGCCCCATAATTGTTCGTAAGAGAGTACTCTTGCCAATCCCGTTTCTTCCGATAACTGCAACCAGCTCACCCCTCAGTGCCGATGCAGTAAGTGGAGGTAAGAGGCACCCTGACCCATATCCGATTTTCAACAAATCGACCGACAATATTTTAAGCTCACGATCCATCAGTATTGTCCTGTACTAATTTTTTTACTCAGGATGACCCATATAACTACCGGGATACCTATAAGAGCGGTGACCGAATTTACAGGAAGAACGGTCTCCGATCCCGGCAGTTGAGATATTATGTCGCTGGCACACATTATTGCACCTCCTGCCAGGATAGTTCCGGGTACAAGGACTCTGTGATCTGATGTCTTAAACATGTTACGGACAATATGGGGTATGGCTATTCCAATAAATCCTATCGGACCGCAAAAAGCTGTAACACTTCCTGCAAGTATACTTGTGCAGACAAATACAAGAATTCTGGCGGACCTGATATTAAGGCCAATGCTTGCAGCATAATTTTCTCCAAGAAGAAGAGCATTAAGCATCTTGATCAATATAATGCTTAACAACATACCTGCCGTAACTGAAATTACAAGAACTTTTAACTGTCCTGATGAAAGATTACCCAGACTTCCCATGGTCCAGATCACATATGCCTTGAGCATTGATTCACTGCTGAAATACTGCATAATGCTTACAATAGCTGATAATCCGCTCGCAAGCATGATCCCGATTATCAGTATTGTCATTATGTCTCTCACCCTTGATGAAATGAACATTATCAGCATCATTACAGCTCCTGCTCCAGCCCATGCTGAAACAACCAATATCCAGTTCCCCAGATTTAATAAGCTCAGCGCTCCGGACCCTGAATAGAAACCCAGAATGACTATCGCCACTCCGAGGCTTGCACCTGAGCTCACACCAAGAACATAAGGACCAGCCATCGGATTCCTGAACACAGTCTGCATCTGCAAACCGCTCAACGACAGAGCTATGCCGACAAATACTGCAGTTATTGCCTTTGGCAGCCTGAATTTCAGAATAATAGTCTCAACATTCGGATCGGCATCGCCAAATAAAGCTCCGAAAATCTCTGCCGGTTTTATACTTACTGAACCTAAAATAATATCAAGCAGAAATACAAGCTAATAGAAACAATCCCAGAAAAATGAACATAAGAGCTCTCTTTTCCGGTGGTAATGTCACTGAATTATTTCCGTATTCTTTTTCAGGTATCACAACAGATTGTTATTCAATTTTTCTGTAATATATAAGCTCGTAATTTTCAAAAAGTCCTGGATGTAAAATAGATGCAATATCCTTCAGAATAATATGAGGATTAAGTGTACCGCTTTCCCAGTAATCATTTCCTCCTCCGGGAGTGACGCGCTTATTATTATTAAAGAGGTTCCCGTTTATAAAAGATGGAATTGCCTGAAGTCGCGAATCGATCGAGGATATTTCCTGTTTTGATGCGGCAGTTCCGATATTAAGCCAATAATCAGCTTCAAGAGACCTGAGATATACTGTTTCAATTCCATAAGGCATTGATAAGGAGGATTCAGTGCTGTTCCAAAGATAATTTCCGCCGGCATCGTCAATGAGTCTGCTTATATAAGAATTTCCAGGTGATATATACCAGGTATCCCTGAAGGGTAAACCAAGCAGAACAACAGGACGGGTATCAGCATTTCTGCTGATAAAATTTTTGACCTCGCTATACTGCATTACAGTTGATAAATAAATACTATCAGCCATTTCCTCTTTGCAGAAAAGAGCTCCAAAAAGTTTAATCCACTCTGCTTTACCCAGGGGTTCGGTTTCGAGGTAATCAGCGTTGAACATTACTTTTATTCCAAGCTCACTTATCTTACCAGTGTAGCCGGCAGATTCGCTGCCGACGCCATATATCATAACCAGGTCAGGTAACATATTGATTATTAACTCGCTGTTCATACTGCTTTCATATCCGACATCCCTGATAAGGCCCTTATCAACTCTCTGCAACAGATTTGTATCGTATATGAATTCCGCACCTGAAACCCCTGAAATAGCATCTTCTTCTCCCAATGCAATCATCATAGCCAGATGAGTAGATGACATACATACGATTTTTTTTAGCGGCACATAAATAATCTTCGATGTATCGGGTACTGAGGTGAGTTTCTTCCCTCTTTTTACGAGATAGAATTGCTGTTTAATTCCTTCTGCCCCCTGCCACGGATTCAAAATTGTTACTATTGTACAGCTATCGGTCTTTTTAAGGGTGAATCTCTCAGCATTTAAAACTGTTTCAGTCTGAAATTCTTGTTCAGTCTGTATCTGCGTATG
The DNA here is from genome assembly GCA_963843415.1 of uncultured Bacteroidota bacterium. Classification (GTDB taxonomy): domain Bacteria; phylum Bacteroidota; class Bacteroidia; order Bacteroidales; family VadinHA17; genus LD21. The sequence continues at coordinate 924,139 of CAWJKD010000002.1, read as the reverse complement.
ATTCCTGCCGGTGCATGAATAAATATAAATTGATAAAATAGTAATAGCAATGCAGAAAGGATTTTTCATTATTAATTTTTAAGTCGGTATGAAAGTGTTACAAAAAATGATCTTCCTGGTTGCGGAAAATATGCGATTGTCTCGTAGCGTACATTGAACATATTCTCAACTCTTAAACAGAAATCGAGGATTCCCTTTTCAAAGCCAAATTTAATACCACCTAATATATTGTTAAGTAAATATCCCTTCAGATACCTGGTATTATCAGCTGTAATATATGAGCGGCCCGTATAATCAGTCAGCCAGACCGAATAAACATTGTTATAGTCGAGCCGTAATGAGCTGTTTGCCTGATTTTTTGGTACATAAATCAACTGTTTGCCGCTAAAAGAAGGATCTTTACTCAGAGCCCTGACATAAGAGTACCCGGCATTGAACCTCATTGACAGGTTATTAGCTGAATAAGTCATTTGAACCGAAGACTCTAAACCGGAAGTATTTACCTTGCTGATGTTATCTGCGATCCAGTAGGAGAATTCTCCCTGGTGCCATTGGATCAGATCTCTGATGTAATTTTTAAAGCAGTTGGCTTCAGCAACAATGTTCAGCGATGAAGAAATTTTCTGGTTCATCTTATATCCCATCTCAAAAGAATATGCATACTCATTTTTCAGGTCAGGATTTCCCCCGGGATTCCAGTAACGGTCATTCAATGAAGGTATTTTAGAATTCCTTGATGTGTTCAGTTTAAGATAATGTTCCTCTCCCGGCAGTACCCTGTATTCGATACCTGCTGAAAAATCAGGGATAAAAAACGAGTCACCATCCAGAACTTCTCGCAGGAGAACCACCGCTCCGAACCTCTTGCCTTTTTTTCTCTCTGCGGAAACCGTTAAAGAAGTATTATATCTTTTGATCTGCTCCAGATAATTATTTGATGTTACAGTACTGAGCTCTTCGTTAACAATTATCTTTAGTCTTGTATAATCTCCGAGTGGTTTTGTTAGTCCACCTTTCAGGATTATTGAATTTACTTTGTTTCTGGAATCTATTGAGTAAAGTTCACTGACATAGTTAAGATCGGTGGATATCAATGCTGCAGTTACGAAATACTCATTTTGTTTTTTAAAGAAATTATAGTCTAAAAGACCCCTGAATGCTTTATCTGACTGTTCTTCTCCTGCATAGCCATATAAAATTGAACCCGGCAGCTCACGATTGGCTGAATGATACCATAACCGTGCCGACAATACGTTTTTCGATTTCCTGAAGTAGAGCTCCTGCAATATCCCATTTTGCAGGGTCTGATTATTTTCTCTCTTCTTCGTTTCAGGGCCCGGAACAGCCTCTGAATTCAGATATGAGAAATTATTCAGGGATGAGTTACCGTAGAATTTTGTAACAGACTGAAAACGATCATTACCAGTTTTAAACTTAACAAATCCGGCATATCTGCCAAAGCTTCCTGCACCGGGAGAAAGATCAATAAGTGTCTGTCTGCTCCAGGATGGTTCATTTGCAAGGTTTATCAGTCCGCCTATTCCTCCGTTCCCAAGGTCCATTGAGGCGCCTCCGAAGCTGATCATTATATTATCAACCATACCGGCAGGAATCAAAGAAAAGTCAGCCTGTCCGAGCATCGGGTCGTTTATATTTATGCCGTTCCAGTTTACCTGTGTATGTCCCGCAGAAGTTCCCCTGAATGAAGATGTTGCTGTTCCGCCTGATCCGTAATTTTTTATAAAAAGAGGAGTAGTTTCAGTGAGTACTTCGGTTAAGGAATAAAGAGAATAATTCTTTAATCCGGTTGAATCAATAGTATAAAATTTGAAGCCAGGCTGTTCTGAGGAGATCTGTTTTGCGGTGATAACAACATCCTCAATTCTCAGAGTATCCTTCTGAAAAGTAAATTGTCCTTTTAAGGGCACTGAGGTAAAATACAGTACAGATACTATTGTAATTACTCTGATAATTTTCATAATCGCCTGTTCAATATTTATTACTCCATAAGAGATTTTTATCAGTTCTTATGACCATTATCTTAGCTGGCAGGGGATTAAGTATGGAATCAACAAATGATTCGACGCTTTTCTTCCCGAAAGCTTTGAATATGGATTTGTCTGGCAGGTCTTCTGACTTGTCCCGGTCCTATAAAGCCTTCCCATCCTTTTTTTTGTGCCAAAAAGCGGGACAGTGGCAGGTATTATAAAACCATCATCGTTAGAACGATCGGGCATCACAGCAGCGGGTACTGTCGCGGATTTCAACCGCATTCCCTTTTCATCGCAATGATTTTATTTCAATGCGACACCAAAACAGGTCAAATATACAACTAATAAGAGATTGAATTCCGATATCGGATAATGAAATATTAACAGGTGTTAATAAACTTATTGGTATCTGACCGGTAATTTCAGATTGTGCCGCAGGAATTTCGTATGACAAGCTCAGGTGAGAGGTTTATCTGACGTTTGAACTTACCTTTACCGGCATTCCTGACCTCCGACCAGATCATATTTGCGGCTTTTGTGGATATTCCCGGAAGAGGTTTTCTGAGACATGTCACCGGAGTGAAGACAAGGTCAAAACCAGCTCCCTCTTCCATCGAGATAATTGCTACATCCTGAGGAATGCGGAGTTTCCTTTTTCTTAAGAAAGCCATCAACGGGTAAACCATATCTGAATGAACAGTAATGAAAATATCAGCCCGGTATGGCGGGCGCAAAAGTTGCTCAATCTGGCTGAATTCTATTACGTTGTCAGGTAAAGATTTTTCAAGTTCAATTACTGCAGGCTTGATAACCTGAAGCGTTTTTTCAAAAGAACTGACCAGTTCGTCAATCGCCGGCAGATCGAGTTTGTAGGATTTAGAATCAGTAATTATCACTACATTCTTGTATCCAAGTTTTTTAATATGATCAGCGATAAGCTGTGCACCCACTGTAATATCAGAGTTTATTGTGTTATAGCGACCGGTCTTTATTATTTTCTCCAGTATTATGAACGGATAATCTGAAGAACGGAGAACCCGGATAGTCGGGTCGTCGGCTGCCTCGCCAACGAGAATCAATCCGCTGAAAAATTTCTTGAAGGCTCCGATCATTCTGTCAAATCGCTGATCATCAGTTTCTTTTGTCAGGATTGAGAAACCGACACCTATGCTCTGAAATGCCTTTTGCAGGTAAGGAGTAATTCCCAGAACAAAAGGATCGCTCAGAGAGGGAACAATCATACCGATTACACCAGGTTTTTCGTCAACAGGAGAAGTGATACCCTTTTCATCCAGTGCATTAAAATATCCCATCTGTCTTGCGAGAGCAAGTACTTTTTCCTGGGTATCTTTCCGGATACCATGCTGATCTGCTTTATTATTAAGGACCAGGGAAACAAGTGTACCAGATAATCCTAACCTGGCAGCTAAATCCTTATTCTTAAATTTTTTACCCATACCCCGAAGAATGAGAAATAAATTTAGGCTATTTTTTTCATGTGAATAGATAATTAATATTTTTTAACTATTCAGACACACAAAACAATTAGCTCTCAAAGAATTCCGTGGCATTTTTTACCGTTTGGGCGGATTAATTCCCCTTTGTTTAGCTGCTTCTTCAAGGCGCTGCTGCCATTTTGATTTTTTAACGGGTTTCTTCTTATTCTCTTCAAGAGTAGCTAAAACTTTAGAAGGATCGATAAATCTTTTAGTTACCATGTTCTGAACCCATGTAAGAATATTTGCCAGAAAATAGTAATATGTAAGTCCTGCTGACCAATTATTGAGCATAACCATAAACATAACCGGCATCATATACATCATTACCTTCATCCCGGTTGATTCTGTCCCGGTGAAGATCCTGTCATCTTCATAGTTAAGAATGAAGAGGCAGTCATTAAAAGAGTGAAGAGACTTACATGATTTCCATATGCGGGTATTGTAAATGGGAGAGAGAGTATTGAATCATAGGTCGACAAGTCGGTAGCCCATAGGAAATGTTCCTGCCGTAATTCGATGGAGACAGGGAAAAACCTGAACATGGCAAAAAGGATCGGAAACTGGAGAAGCATAGGAAGGCACCCTCCCATCGGATTAATCCCGGCCCTCTTGTAAAGATCCATAGTGGCCTGTTGCTTTTTCATTGAATCTTCCTGCTTTGGGAATTTCTTAGCCAGTTCGTCCACTAACGGTTTCAGAACCTGCATCTTTGCCTGCGACTGGTAGGATTTGAAAGTAAGCGGAAAGAGTACTATCTTAATCAGAATAGTCAGAATCAGGATTATTATACCATAGTTATTTATAGATCTTTCCAGCCAGTTAAAGACCGGGATGATAACGAACCTGCTGATCCAACCAATTATATTTTTCCCCAGAAAAATAATTTTTTCAAGTTCAAGGCCTTCTTTCCGGAGAGTTGAAATATGATTTGGTCCGTAATATAATCTCATACCAATGTTTATATCCGGTCCCGGAGTAATAGGTACTCCGACTTCTGATGTGTAATACCTTATGTATTTTTCTGATGTTGGCGTCAGGGCTGATGACAATGATCCGTTCAGGAAAAAGTTATCGGTTATCAGAACTGATGAAAAGAACTGATCGACGTATGCTACCCAGCTCAGCTTTGTAGTAATATCTTCTGTCTCTGTCTCTTTCTTTGACCTGAGTCTGAACCCGGCAACTTCATCCTGGTAATATTTATACTTTAATGTTGTATAATTCTCTTCATTTATTCTTCCTTTCTCCTGTTGAGGAATGTACATCCTCCAGTCAAAAGTCAGGCTGTTCTGGTTTGAAGGCAGTATCCTTTCCAGATTTTTGAATGCAACATCAAAGGTTACACTGTACTTGTCAGGAGCAAGAGTATATTTATATTCAATATATCTGTTGCTGTCAGCATTGAGCCGCAGAATAACACTCAATGGCTGATCAGTAACCGAAAAAGATTTACCATCTGAAACGGGTTCGAAATAAAGGTTATTTGTCTGGACAGCTTTATTATCAGCAGTGAAGAATTTGAATCCGAAAACTGTTGAGTCGCCCGAAAACAGAATTAATGGAAGCGAATCATGAGTTACATAATTTTTAAGACGTGCAGAATATACTCTTCCTCCTTTAAGAGAAATTTTCAGCTCGAGAAGATTATTCTCAAGAGTTATAAGACCATCTTCACCAACAGCTGCATTCGCAAACACTCCAAACTGAGCTCCATCGCCGGTATCAGTCACCGGAGAAGTCTGATCCTGTATCTGCACTGAAGCTTTTGACAGGGTGGTATCTTCCACCGGAGCTTCCGGAACTATTCCGAGTTTAAGATTTAAATCATTGATCTTTTCCAGAACATCCGATTGATTTGGCTTGAAGCGTAATGCATTAACGTATTCTGTTCTTGCCCTTTCCAGATTACCGTTCGCTATTTCTGTTTCAGCTGTTGCAACTGCATTTTCGAAACCTTTATTTAACCTTTGATTATTAAAGATACTGGCTCCGATAAAGATGAGAAAGATCAGAATTATGCCGATTATCGTATTTTTATCCATTTATTTCTTTTAAAATGTTTTGAAATCTATATCTCCCTGTTATTTACTTTATCCTACAATGCAAGCTTGAATAAACTTTACAAACAGCGGATGAGGGTTAAGGACTGTGCTGTTGTATTCGGGATGAAACTGAACACCAACGAACCATTTGTGATCCGGAATTTCAACTATTTCAACCAGATTCGACTCGGGATTAACACCCACTGCTTTCATTCCGTTTTTTTCAAATTCGGAAGTATACTTATCATTAAATTCATACCTGTGGCGATGGCGTTCGAGTATCTCGGTTTTACCATATGCTTCATAAGATCTTGAATCCTTGCTGATTATGCATTTATATCCACCAAGCCTCATTGTACCGCCCTTATCGGTTATACTTTTTTGCTCTTCCATCAGATCAATAACCGGGTATTTTGTTTTATTATCTATTTCTGTTGAATGAGCCCCTTCCATATTCAGAACATTCCTTGCAAATTCAATTACAGCACATTGCATCCCCAGACAAATCCCCAGGAAAGGGATATTGTTCACTCTTGCATACCTTGCAGAAGCTATTTTGCCTTCAATTCCTCTTGTTCCGAAACCTGGAGCAACAAGGATACCATTGAGTCCTTTCAGCTTCTCAGAGACATTCTTTTCATCTATCTCCTCTGACTGAATTAGTTTTATATCGACATTACATTCGTTCAGAGAACCGCCATGCTTAAATGCTTCGGATATTGATTTGTACGAATCAGGAAGTTCAACATACTTTCCTACTAGGCCAACTTTAATTGAATGTTTTGGATTTTTAAGTCTTCTGAGGAACTCCCTCCACTCTGTCAACGGAGGTTCAGCATCAACCGGCAATCCGAGTTTTCTCAATACAGTCTGATCCAGTTTCTCATCAAGCATTTTAAGAGGAACTTCGTAGATTGTTGATACATCGACCGATTCAACAACTGCATTTTCTTCAACGTTGCAGAAAAGTGCAACTTTTCTTTTAATTTCTTTTGAAAGGTTTTTTTCGGACCGCAATACAAGGATATCTGGTTGAATACCTTCCTCGAGTAATACTTTAACTGATTGCTGGGTTGGTTTTGTTTTTGATTCTCCTGTTGCTGAAAGGTAAGGAACAAGGGTCAGGTGTATCACAACACAGTTTTGCGGCCCAAGCTCCCATTTCAGCTGGCGTACTGATTCTATATAAGGTAACGATTCAATATCTCCTACTGTACCTCCGATCTCGGTTAAAACAATATCAAATTTATTTCCTGAGCTTACAAGTTTGATTCTCCGTTTTATTTCATCAGTTATATGCGGGATGACCTGCACCGTTTTTCCAAGGTAGTCACCTTTTCTTTCCTTCTCAATTACAGTATGGTATATCCTTCCGGTTGTGACATTGTTTGCCTGGCTGGTAGGAACATTCAGGAATCTCTCATAATGACCGAGGTCAAGATCTGTTTCTGCCCCGTCGATTGTTACGAAGCATTCACCATGTTCATAAGGGTTGAGTGTTCCCGGGTCGACGTTGATATAAGGATCCAGCTTCTGAATTGTTACAGAATATCCCCTTGCCTGCAACAATTTTGCAAGAGAAGCAGCCAGTGTCCCCTTTCCGAGAGAAGAGGTTACACCACCAGTAACAAATATAAATTTAACGTCTGCCAAAGCAAAAAAAATGGATTTATAACTATCTGATCTAATTGAAATTATTCATCAAGACCTGACTGGTCGATCATTTTGACTTTTTCCTCCAGGGTCTTAATCATTTTCTTTGCACTTTCAATTTTTTCTTTGACTTCCCGGATCATTGTTTCGGCATTTGCCGATTTAGCAAAGAAGCCGATATTATTTTCCCAGAGAACTATATCGCTTTCAAGCTGTTTGATCTTAATGAAGAATTTATCACGTTCATTGTGGATCTTTCTCGAAGCTTTTGGATTACTCTTGAGATTATCAAGTTTTGATTTATACTTCAGAATGCTCTTATCTTCATCCCCGATTTTCAGCTTATCGAATTCCTTATTAAGGGCATTTCTGTACCTGTTTGTTATTTCTTCTTTTTTGTTAAACGGGACGAATCCTATCTCTGTCCATTTCCTCTGTATATCCTTAAGTCTATTGAAAGCTGCCTGTACATCTGTTCCCGGTTCAAATTTTTCAAGCTCCTCAATCAGCACCAGTTTTGCTTTAAGGTTATCTTCGTAGGATGTATCGAGTTCAGCAAAAAATTCTGTTTTCCGGTTGAAAAAATGATCGCAGGCTTTTCGGAAGCGCTTCCAGCTTTTTTCTGACTGCTTTCTCGGGACCGGGCCAACTTCTTTCCATTCTTTCTGGAGCCTGATAAGTGCATCAGAAGCAGCTTTCCAGTCAGTACTATCCTGAAGAGCTTCAGCCTGGATACACAGTTCTATCTTCCTTTGCAGGTTATTCTGCTGAATTTCCTTATTATCAGCATAGAATCCTCTTTTCTTTTCAAAGAAGCTGTCACAGGCATCCCGGAATCTCTGGTAAACTTTATTATTTTGTTTTTTTGGTGCAAAGCCAATAGTTCTCCACATCTTCTGTAATGCGACAACTTTCTCAGCTTTATCATCAAAGTCCCTGAAATTCTTAATCTCAAGCACGTTAATAGCTTCAACTTCTTCGCATAGTGTTATTTTTGCATCGAGATTTTTTCGCTGATCGTCTTTCTGGTTTTCGAAATAATCGTGGTGTCTCTTATTTACCTGTGAAGTTGCTTCCTTAAACCTTTCCCAGATTTCATTTTTCGATTCTTGCGGAACCGGACCTATTTCACGCCATTGATTATGGTAGTCCTGTAATAGTCTGAAAGCATTTACAGCGCTGGGTTCCAGCAGCAGCTCTTCTGCTTTTTCACACAGCACAACTTTCAGTTCAAGGTTCTTTTTCAGATCCAGATCCCTGAGCTCTTTATTGATCTTGATATAATCGTAGAATATCTCAACGTGATGATGATAGTTTTCCCACAGGTCTTTCAGCGAGCTCTGGGGAACAACTCCGGTTGAATGCCACTCATTCTGAAGAGACCTGAAATCATGGAATGTCTTGTTTATTGATTCCTCACGATTGACAAGTTCTTTGATTTTATCGATTATATCGTATTTTTTCTTCAGGTTTTCGTATTTTTCTGCTTCCTGCACCTTATTGAAGTCAGATTTCTTCTCCCGGTACTTTTCGAGCAGGTGCTTCATTTTTGCTTCAGCAGGATCGATCCACGAGCGGTACTCTTCAATTTTTCCACCACCTTCGAGGAATTTACTTTTTCTTTCTTCGGCTTCAGCTTTAAGCCTCTTGTAGAAAAAAACCTTAATACGATCGATATCGCCACGAATTTCTGCAGGAGGTCTGTTCTCAATAATCAGGGCCAGAGTATCAACCAGTTCGGTTTTTGTATAGCCTGAATAATCGACCAGAGGGAGATTAACATCATCAAGGCCCTCACTTTCCGGTCCGGAGAGGTCAGTGATTTCAGATTCAGCAGGGCGGTTCTTAACAGTTCTCTTCCTTTTCAGGGGAACAACATTTTCTTTATCTGTCTTTCCCTGCTCCTCTTCATGCTTTGCTTCTGCATTATCCCCAATTTGTTCTTTCTCCGCTTTTTCTACTATTTCACCGGCGGGAACGGTTTCCTGCGCTTTTTCAGCTTGTGTGGCATCCTCAGTTCCGGAAGCATTAACAGTTGCTTCGGATTGTTCGTTAAGAACAGAGTCATCCGGATTTGTCTTTGTCATTGTCAATCCTTTATAATTTCAGCTCTCTCATTGTGAAAACCATCATGGCAGACCATGAATTTTTCAAGTTACGAAAATATCGAAATATTTATTAATACTCAAAGTTTTTTTAATAAATGCGATTGATGGCAAATTGCGGATTATACTCAGAAAGCAATATTAGAGACAGAATATGCAGATTAATATTTCGTTTTTCCGTTTGTATAAAATAAGGATATAAATAATATCTTTGACATTGATCGATCTGATACTTAAACTCAGATCACAGATTTTTTAAACTGCATTAAATGGAAAAGAAGGATTTAATACTGCTGATCATGGTATTTACGATAGCCGGATTCTCAATTTACAGGAAGTATTTTATGAAGGATAAGGGAAAAATCGGATCAGCGCCTTCACAAAAATCAAGCTCAATGTTATCATCCAAATCAAAGGATGATGACTACGAACCTTATTCAAAAAAATAAGATTCAGATCCTGTTCTTCGTTGCCAGGTACCGGAAAGGATTTATAATCTTTTGAAGGAGACGAAGATTATCAGTCAGGATCTCAGCAGTTCCCTGCATATTCTGAGTAAAATCAAGTTTTTTCCCATATAATGTTGTCAATCCCGACGGAAGATTTATTTCTATAATATAGGTATCGCTGGTGGGCACCAATGATTTTGACTTCACTATTCCGCGGACCATACCATATTCGAGATATGGGTATCCGCTTAGCTTAATATTAACTGTCTGACCCTCTTTTACTTTTCCTGATCGTTGCATTTTAAGGCTTATCCTGCCAACAAAATCGCCTGTTTCAATAGGTACAATGCTCAGAACTGATTCATCCTTCAGAACGGATTGATTCTCGCTCCAGAACTTGTTAAATGTTACAGTTCCTTCAACGTGTGATATCAGAAGATAATTTGTCCTCCATATATTGATCTGTGCATCAAGGTTTAAAAAAGTTTCATTCAGAACAGAGCTCATATTCTGTCGTTCTTCCTCGCGTTTTATCCTGTAATCCTGAAGCAGCTGGCTTTTCTCAGCAAGGAGAATTGAATTCTCTGATTGAGAAAGGCGAACTTCCTGGAGTTCAAGTTTGCTGTTATTAAATGCTTTCTTTGAGTTTTCATATTCGCTTTCAGAAAAGACTTTGCTGACGTAAAGACCAGAATCTCTTAAATATTTTTTACTTTCAAGCTTCAGATTATCAGCAATCAGCCTCTCCTTTATCCTTATCCTGTCGATATATTCCTGAAGTGCATTTATCTCTTCCGTAGCAGAGTTGATCTTGCTTCCATAGAAATCATTCAGGATATAATTATTATAGTCTGAAAGAGCTTTGATGAAAGAAGCGTAATATGTCTGGATTTCACCCAGTTGGGAGAACTTAGGTATTGACAGAGCTGATAATTTCTCCGGTTTCTTTACGGTGTCAATTACGGCTTTCAGTGCTTCAATTTCGGATATCGAAGCAGCCGTTTCCATTACTGCAAGTTTCTGTCCGGGTGAAACTGTCTCACCATCTGTTACGTATAATTTATTAATACGCCCACTGATTTTCGAGACGAGCGTTACCGGTGGATTTTCAGTGGTGATCTCTATCGGGGCAGGCACAATATCGGGATACTTGACGATCCATGATAAAATAAGCAATAACAGGAATACCGATGCGATAATTGCAGTACCCCATCTGATTATTTTTCCTGGTGGATTTGAAATAATCTCTTTTACCGGGTCGGAATACAATATTTCAGGTTTACCGTTTTTCATTATCTGAATTCAGCCGCCGAGCTCAAGCTGATTTTTAATTAGGTTGAAATAAGCTCCATGGTTTGTAATAAGCGAAGAATGGGTTCCTGTCTCAACTATTCTTCCACTATCGAGAACGACAATTTTATCTGCGTTCCTCACCGTGCTAAGGCGATGAGCGACAATTATTACAGTTTTGCCTTTAAAGTAACCGGCAAGGTTCTCCACAATCACCTTCTCATTGTTTGCGTCCAGCGAGTTTGTTGCTTCGTCAAAAATTATGATCTCAGGGTTCTTATATATTATGCGGGCGATCAGCAGCCTTTGCTTCTGCCCTTCGCTTAATCCATGTCCGTTTACTCCTATCTTTGTATTGTAGCGCAGGGGTAACGATTCGATAAATCCTTTGATATTGGCTATTTCAGCAGCTTTTACAAGTTTTTCCTCATCTATATCTTCACTTCCGGGGGCAATATTTAAAGCTATGGAATCCGGGAAAAGAAATCCATCCTGCATTACAGCTCCTGTTTTTTCTCTCCACAACTTTAAGCTGAGACTTGACAATTTGGTATCTCCAACAAGAATTTCACCATTCACAGGCTGGTAAAATCCAAGAAGCATTTTGAGCAGTGTAGTTTTACCACTGCCGCTTACACCAACAATTGCCGTTGTTTTTTTCTCTTCAATGACCAGGTCCACATCTTTCAGGGCAAACGGAGAATGAGGTCCTTCGTATTGATAAGAAACGTTATTAATATAGATATCCTTCTTTTCAGGAAGCTTCCTGACTTTCATTTCCTGATCAGGTTCTTCATCATTCATTTCGTGGATCTCAGCAAGCCTGTCAAGACTCATCCTGGCATCCTGTGACAGACGGAAGAACCCTATTATCTGACTTACAGGGACATTGAGCTGCCCGATTATAAACTGGACCGCCAGCATCATACCAAGGGTCATATTTCCCTTCAGTACCGCTGTAGCAGCAACAATTGTTATAAGAATATTTGTTACTTCATTTATAAAAGTAGCACCTGCGGTCTGATACTGGATGATGCCAAGCCCTTTCGTTTTAAGGCTAAAAAGAGATGCCTGGAGGTTTTCCCAATCCCAACGCTTACTCATTTCACTCTGGGTAAGCTTTATCTCCTGCATTCCATTTACAATATTTATAAGTTTGCTGCTTGCTTCTGACATTTGTTTGAAACGCTGGTGATCAAGTCTTGCTCTGGATTTCATAAAAAGTGATACCCATATAATATAAAGAACAGAACCGGTCAGAAACAGAGCAAGTATTTTTATATTATAGATGGCGAGGACAATTCCAAATACAACAAGGTTAAAGAATGAAAAAAGGATGCTTAGACTGGCGGATGTAAGAAATTCCTCTATCCTGTTGTTATCGTCTATTCTCTGAAGGATATCACCTGTGAGCTTTGTATCGAAAAAAGCAACCGGCAGCGACATTAATTTATGAAGGAAGCCCGAGATCACTGATACATTGACCCGTGTGCCGATATGCAGAAGCAGCCATCCCCTGATGAACTCAACCGACATACGGCCTACTACAAGAGCCAGTTGTGCAAAAAGGATCAGGTAAATGAAGTTTATGTCACTGTTATTAATACCTATATCAATTATTGACTGAGTAAGAAAAGGTATGATGAGCTGTATTAAGCTCCCGATAAGCAGGCCGAGAATAAGCTGGAACAGGTATTTTTTATAAAGACGAAAATACTTCATAAGGAACCTGAAGCCGTGCGAAGCCTCAGGTTCATTTTCTTTTTCATAAAGTGCAGGAGTTGGTTCTATTATCAGAACAAGACCAGCGGGTTTACCTTCTGACAGAGTTGATGCCCAGTTGCTTACAAACTCATCCTTGTCCAGTTTAACAAGGCCCATGGCCGGATCAGCTGCCCATATTTTGTCTTTAGCAATCTTATAAACGACAATAAAATGCTTCTGACGCCAGTGTACAATACAGGGTAAAGGGACATTATCTGTCAGCACTTCAAAGGGAACCTTTACTCCTAATGTCCTGAAGCCTAAGTTGTCAGCGGCCTCTGAAAGACCAAGGAACGAGACACCTTCTCTGGTTATGTAGCATTTTTTACGGATTGTTTCAAGCGAGAATGTCTTTTTATAAAACCCTGCAATCATTTTCAGACACGCCGGTCCGCAATCCATAACGTCAGGTTGTTTTACAAAAGGGAAAGACATCTCAGTTCCGTAAATAAGGTTTATATACAGTAAAGATATTTATATTTTAATTAGAATTTGATTCTACTTTCTTTAAAAAAGTGACCTGTGATTATAATAAATACATTTCGTTCAGGGAAATACTATCTTTGCCAAATGATTTTCTAACCAAACAGGGTTGTTTAAGAGGGTTTCAGATACAAGCATTATTGAGGGTATTAAAGAGCAGGATGATAAAACCCTGAACTGGTTGTATGATAACTATTATCAGACTGTTAAGAAGCATGTTATTAAAAACAGCGGAACTGATGATGATGTTTCAGATGTGTTCCAGGATGCGATAATAGTGCTTTATAACCAGATCGTTGAGGGTAGCTTAAAACTAAGTACCGATCTGAAAGGTTATTTTTTTGGTGTAGCCCGGAATATCTGGAGTGCACAGCTGAGGAAGAAAAGAAAGACAGTTGAGCTTGAGCTTGACCTGTTGGAAGAACCTGAAATCGATGAAGATAACGACCGCATGTTCGAAAGGATTGTCAGCCGGGCTTTTCAGAAACTGAAACCCGATTTCCAGACAATATTAACCTTATATTCCGAAGGTTGTTCGTATGATGAGATCGCTGTTAAAATGAAACTGAAAAATGAAAATTACGCCCGCCGGAAAAAATACCTCTGCAAGGAAGCTCTTATCGGATTAGTAAAAAAGGATCCTGAATATCAGGAGTATCTTCGATATCTGAAATAGCCGAAGATACCCAACAGGATAACGAAGAGTATTAATACCCCAGTGAGTATTTTTAACCGCGAAACATAAACCGGGGAATTATTTCCATATACAACCAGACTCGACCAGAAATAGGGATGGGATTTTAGCTGACTTGCATTCTTAAGGTAAGATGATCTTGCTTTTTTCAATGCTTCACTTTTTGAATTTCCCCGCTTCAGATTATCATAAAACGACTTGATAATTTCAGTACCTGATTTATCTTCGATTTCCCACATTGACATTACAACTGATTCGCTTCCGGAATATAAAAACCCCCTGGCAAGGCTTAAGATGCCTTCTCCTTCAGATAATTTTCCGCTTCCCGTATTGCAGGAACTCAACACTACCAACCTGGCCTTTAACGGGATTCCATATACCTCATATGTGTATAGAAGACCATCTTCAGGCAGATCATTATCCTGCGTAAAAATCATTGCTGAGTTCATGGGATTAATATCATCCAGAAATGTATGCATTGCCAGATGAATTATGTCATATTGTCCAGCTACGGCCTTAAATACAGATTCCCGGGCTTCCGTATTAAGATAAAGTTTTCCATTGGAAATACCGGCAACATATTGTGCTTCCTGTCTTGCGTTTGGCAGATCGTAAAGAACCCTGTGCCGCGTCTTTGGTCCTGACAATAAAGAATCAAGATTGATTTGCTTATAATTTGGTCCAAATGCAACCAGCTCATGCATCCGGCTATAATCACGGCTCACGACCTCCTCCATAAAAGTAGCTGAGTACGTGTAGGATATGTTATATTTATTCATGAGATAATTCAACTTCCGGTACAGAATTTCATTACCGGAATATTTTGAAGTCAGTATCGTTTCAAATGGAAGATAAGACAGAATATTATCAGGTGATATCAATATTTCATCAGATATTAAATATTTACTTATTGGTTCAATGAGAATTTTGTACAATTCATAACCCGTATTGTTGTAATTTTCAAATCCTGTTCTGGCATTTTCAGATTGTCCGGAAGAAGAAAGAAGCGTCCGGAAATTGGTCAGATTCCTTAAGAGTGTGGTATCTGTTTTAAAAGTCAGCAGTTCCTGATGCTTTCTGTTCACAATGAAAATATAAAGCAGCGAATCGGATACAATATAATTGATATAGTTATATTTCCGGCCTACAAGAGCCGGTATTTCATTCAATGCCGGTGTTTTGGTATCATATTTCATTGTAAAATATCCTGGATAGTCTTTTTTAAATGTCAGAACCAATGAATCACGTGCATTAAATGCCCTTAACAGCTTTTCATTCCAAAGAGCAAGCAATGTTTTATCCGGTTCTCTCTTTTCATTTTCAGCTGCAATACGTGAATTATAGAAACTGATTTCACGCTGCAGCTTTTTTTCATTTCCGGCAGCTGCAGAAGGGATATTTAACTGAATTGCATTTAATTCGCGGGTTGCTGCAAGCAGCCCGGCTACCTTGCTTTTTTCGGCATATTCAAACGCTTTCTCGAGATAATTGCGATTCCCGGTCAGGCGGTAGCATAATTCGAAGTCGCGGATTGCCATCAGGTAAGAATCCCTGTACCGGTTTCCCAGGACAATACGGCTCTCCTCTTCGCTTATACTTATCCTTAGCTTATCTATGATGGAAATAATCAGTTCAGATGTATTTGCGGATGCTTCAAGTACTCTCTGGTCGGCTGATGATGAATAAATATTCCATAATACTTCATATTTCAGCCGAAGGATACTTAAAGTAGTCCTGTTACTCTGAACAGAATCAGCGGAGGGATTTCTGAAAGGATCATGCATGTGGTCGTTGGTTTTTCCATAAAAGAGAAGATCCTGAATTTTTTCAAGTGCTTCTACCGGTTGACCATCTGCCGAAAGAGCCTGTGCATAACCTGTCAGTACCTGATCCCTCAGACTGTTATCCGCCTCATGAGTCCCGAGGTAACCAGCGCAACTCTCATACAGTGCAAGTGATTTTCTTATATCCTTTTTATAGAGAAGCAAAAAATCAGCATAATTATTTAGTACCTCAATGTAATAACGTGATTCGATCCCATAGATATCATGTGCCCGTTTAACAAGTCCGGCAAGTAATTCTTCACCTTTTTGAACATTTCCGGAATCTCCCAGGGCAATGGCAAAGCTGTTAACCATATTAAATGCGAGGATTGAATTCTCTGTGGCTGCGAGTTTACTCCCTTTGTTAAAATACTCGTCTTCTTTGTCCGACAATCCCAACGATCCATAAGTCACTGCAAGACTGTTAATCAGATTTATATAATTTATATTAGATGTGGTACGGTTGTTTTCATATAATGATTCAGCCTGTTCAAGATAGATTCTGGCTTTTGAAAAATCAGCCATCATCACGAAGCCCACACCTATATTAGTATAAAGACGGCTCAGGTCATCACCCGTTATCGCATCTTTGTTGTTACGAATAATTCCGAGTATCTGTGAAGTATATTCAGAAAAATTATCAAAGTCCCGGCATTCAATAGCTGCTCCGATAAGGGTCGAATATGCTTCTGCAACTTCAGTATTGTCAGGTCCGTAAAATTTGGAACCCAGACGGATATATTCAAGCATATAACCGGATACCTGAATATAGTCGCCCAGAAAATTATATGATACACCTATATTGTATATGCCCTTCAGATAGTGATCGTCTTCCAGATGAAGATTTTCTTTGAGTCCTACAGAGTGTTCCAGATTTAAAATTGCGTCATTATATTTATTTGACAGCAGGTTACACACTCCAATATAATAATACAATTCTGCCATTGTTGAACTGTCAGGCCTGTTTTCTGCCATTGACCTGCCAAGAGAATCAGCAAGAGATAGTAATCCTGATATATCGCTGACGGAGCTCAGGCGTATGACTTCAGAATTGATTTTGTCTATTGACTGAGGTGCAGCGGTCTTCAGGGCAAAGTTATTCAGCGAACCTGCAATAAGCAGGATACATAAAACAGACCTGAATATCAAAATCCTGTGAATCATAACAAGCAATCACATGTTCTATTCGATGTGAAATTTCTTAAAATTAATCATGATTTTCAAATTTTGTGCTTTTATTCAGTTTATTTGCTTTATAAGTGCTTGATTTTCTGCATATATTTTTAAAATTAATTTTTTTTTGTTTTTTTTGTGTCACAAAATAGGGTTCACCGACATGTAGTATTGAAACTAAAAAATTACCCTGAATTAGTATCAATACTTAAAAATTGAAGAAATGAAAACGAAAACCCTGAATTTCGAAGAAACGAAAAACATTTTTGCTGATTTTGTACTTTCAAGCGAAGAAATGATTAAAGTTCGTGGAGGAGCTGTTGGTGAACCAATGGTTAAACCATGTCTGCCTCCTGTAAAAATCTGACGATAAAGCTCTGTTCCTGTCATATCTGACAGGATTGTCAACAAAACAGTTCCGTTCATTTTTACAGATTACCGGAGTAAACAGGTTCTAAAACAGCCTGGTAGAAACGTACGCATAACAAATAAAGTTAACTGTGGCTATATGCCTGGAATACAGTTAATTGTAATGAATACTTGATTTGGAATTATTGAAAATATAAATATATAAAAGACAGCAATCATGAAAACAATTGACTTTTCCTATTTCATCGAAAGGTACAGTGCCGGAGAGATGAATGAATCTGAAAAGACATGGTTCCAGAAGGAACTGGGCGAAAATAAAAAGCTTCGCGATGAAGTTGATCTGAGACAAAAGACTGACATGGTCCTTAAAAACTATAATGTCATTCTATTGCGAAATAAACTAGCCGAAATAGACAAACGGAAGGCAGCAGAAGTGTCCGGTAAACGCAACCGTAAGCATCAGACACTAAGGTATGCTGCTATAATTGCGGGATTCATTCTCATAGGCAGTCTTGCTTTGTTTAAAGGAAGAACAATGCAGACTGATGAGATCCTGAATAAGTATTACCAGGCATTTGAGGCTCCATCAGCTTCACCTTCCAGATCGGCCGGTGCGGAATCGAACAGCGATTATAATACTGCGGTTGAATATTACCTGGTACATGACTACGTTAATGCAGCCATGTATTTTTCGAAGGTAGTTTCAAGCGATCCCTTGTATTGGGAATCAACAATGTTACATGGAATATCAAATTATGAGGAAGAGAACTTTCCTGTAGCGAAGCAATCGTTCACAAAAGTAATTGATGACAATAAAAACTATTTTATTGAAGACGCTCAGTTTTATTTAGCCTTGAGCTATATTAAAACTGATGAAAAAGAAAAAGCAATCGAGCAGCTAAATCTCATCAGAAATTCCGAAAGTCTGTACAGGGATAAAGCAAGAAAAATTTTAAGAAAGATACAATAAGAATACCATATTGCGGAAATGGGCAATCTTACTTTACATAGCGCAAATCAAAGAGCAGATGATCACCGCAATAGTGATCTAACTATAACAAAAAACAGTATGGTTAATTGTCCAACAGTTTTGACAGGAATGTCACATGAAATAAGAACGCATATGAATGCTATTGTTGCGTTTTCGTTTCTTATGAACAGGGATGGCTGCAATGAATCCGAACGCGAGGAATTCAGCAACCAGATACTTGCTTCCTGTGAACAGCTTATAGGTTTGTTTGATAATTTTTTCGATTCAGCAATTATTGATACGGGTAATTCAAAAGCCGATTTTAAAGTATGTAAACTCAATAAATTTCTTGATGAGCTTCTTTCCGAATTCAGGGAAGTTTTAAGGAAAGAGGCTCATAAAGATGTTATACTGGTAGCCGAAAACAGCTATAATGAACCAGTTGATATATTTATCGATTCTGACAGGGTATTCAGGGTAGTTCGCAGCCTTTTTCAGAATGCTTTAAATAATACTAAATCGGGTTATATAAAGATTGGTTACTATTTCAGGGACAATCAGGTAACCTTTTATGTTCTTGACTCCGGCCAGGGTTATTTCAAATGCAAAGAATTTCTTCATACTGAGGATCTTAATGAATCGCTTATCAAGTATAACGATACAGCTTCAGCGATCAATCTAACCCTGGCCAAAAAGCTAATTCAGGTTCTGAACGGCTCTATTTGGATTGAATGTAACGGGCTTACAAGCTCAGGGATTTATTTCTCGATTCCCGTCAAGGTTGCAGAGAGTTCAGATGTTTCAATAAACAAATACGCTAATTCCATGATTGCGATCTGATAACATTATTTGATGCGGCAATGTCTGATTTGTATTAAGCATGAGAGAGTAAGTGGCTGTATTACCAATATACGGCCATTTATTTTTTCCTGGCTACGATCTTTACTTCAGTTCTTCTGTTCATCTTCCTGCCTTCATAAGTTACATTATCACCTATTGGCGAGGTGTTCCCGTAACCTTTATGTCTGAGCCGATCAGCAGAAATATCTTTCTCAACCAGATAGTCAACAACCGACTGAGCTCTTTTTTCTGAAAGTATAAGATTATGATCATCAGAGCCCGTTGAATCGGTATAACCTCCTATCTCTACAATAAAATCCTTATTCAGGTTCAACATCTCCACAAGATTATTTAACTCTGCAACAGATTCCTTTTTGAGTTCCCATGAGTCAATTTCATAAAAAACATTTGAAAGGAGCATCTTCTCTCCTATCTTAACCGGATTCAGATTTATCCTTTTTATAAGAGGCTCCAGGACAGGGTGTTCACCTTCGAACATGAAATTCTCGGAATAAAAGAGATAGCCAGCTTTTTTGACATTGATTCCATAGTTATATCCCGATGGCAGGCATACAAGAAAGTTCCCAAGATCATCTGTAACACTTTTGACTGTCACTCTGTTTGTTGAGAGGTTGATCAGCTCATACTCTGCCACCAGTAGTTTTCCGGTCTCTTTATCCGTTACTCTTCCTTTAAGATAGGAAACAGGATTTGGCCTGACTGATTCATCAAGCAGGAAAAAGAAAATGTCTTTTCCGTTTTGATTATCCCTTTTTGATGAGAAATAAGCTTTCTGTCCGCTCGCGTCAATAACCAGTCCCATATCGTCGCTGGAGGTATTAATAGGATAGCCAAGATTCTGCGGTTCACTCCATGTACTGTCATCGTTCATTCTTGTCATATAGATATCAAAACCACCCATCCCCAACCTACCATCGGATGCAAAATATAATGTTCTCCCGTCGAAATGGATGAAAGGTGACATCTCATCACCTTCCGTATTTACAGTTTCGCCCAGGTTTACAGGCAGAGAGCCTACTCCTTTTACATCCAATACTGAATACCATAAATCTTTACCTCCAAAACCTCCAGGTCTGTTGCTTGAAAAGAACAATAAATTGCCGTCGCCACTTATGGATGGTGTCGATTCCCATGCAGAAGAGTTAACCGGTTGTCCCAGATTAAAGGGTATAGTCCATTTCCCATTCCTGAAAGCTGAAAAATAGAGATCGCAACTGCCAAGTCCACCCGGCCTGTCGCAGGCTGTGAAATACATGTAACTACCATTTGAGGATAGAGTCTGCGCACCTTCATTCTGCTGGGTATTAAGTGGTGCTCCGGCATTAACTGCCAATCTCCATCCTATCTCTGAAAAATAGCTCAGGTAGAAATCCTCCTGCGAAGTTTTTATTGGCAGTGTAGAATGACTGAGAAGTTCCTGTCGCGTAAACATAAGAGTCTGTCCGTCAGCTGTTATTGATGGCCAATATTCATCCTCACTGGTATTAATTGTATTTCCTACACTTACAGGATTAAAAGAAACTGGATTTTTCATAGCCTCAATGGCAAATTCGCAGTTATTGATATTCTTTTCTGCAATCAGTCTATTCTTTTCTGAAATTCCTTTGCTTCTTAAATAAGATCTGTAATGTTTGAGGGCGTTTGGATAATCCTCTTTCATCATCTCTGCATTGGCAAGATAGAAATATACGGGTCTGTAAAAAGATGAATCTATTTCCACTGCTATCCGGTAACTCTCAACTGCATTAATATAATTGTTCTGTTTCGTATATAATTCCCCGAGACTCATATAGGCTTCATAGAATTTCGGATCTGTTGATATTGCAAGCTTATAGAATGTTTCAGCTTTCTTATAATCCAGATATTCATATGAAGCGACACCATCGTTATAATACTTTACTGCTTTGTTTGAGCTGGAATGGAGACTCTGCGAATAACTTATATTCGAAACGCTGCAGGAAGTCATAAAGAAGAGTGTTGCAAACAGATATCTCATTATTTCAGGGAATATGCATAAACTTATGAACCTGAAGCGAGATTCTCCATTCACTGTTTTTCCTGACGTAATCGACAATGCGTGGAATAATAAATTCAAATCTGCTCCATTCCGGCTGCAGATACAGCCGGCATTTACTGCTGACGAGTTTTCGATATTTTTCAGCCCAGTTGAAATCATCGTTATCTCCAATAATCACTTTAAGTTCATCCGCAACTTTACAGTTATCAATCAGGGGAGCCATATTTTTCTTTGGCGAAAGACATATCCAATTCCATTTTCCGCTTAATGGATATGCTCCGGAAGTCTCTATAAAAGTAAGTATTTTGTTTCTCCTAAGTTCTGAACATAAATAATCGAGATTCCAGATTAACGGTTCTCCACCGGTCACAACCACAGAATCCGTGCCAGACCTTACAGCATTTTCAATTATGGTATCAGTCTTAACGGCAGGATGCAGCTCAGGATTCCAGGAAAAAGGGGAGTCGCACCAGCTGCAACCAATATCGCAGCCGCCAAGTCTGATGAACCAGGCAGCTTTACCTGTCTGATATCCTTCACCCTGGATTGAAAAGAACTCCTCAACAAGCGGGAGTACTTCAACGTCGTTCCCGGAGCGCATTTTCATATGATCATTTTTTCACACCAAAAAGTAGCTTGTATTCACGATCAGTTGCTTTTTTTACCCACCCTTCAGGTACAATCTTCCAGTTATTCAAAGGAGCCGGATTAATAGTTTGCTTTTTTTCAATTGATTTCAGGATATAGTATCGTAAATCTCTTTCAGTAGAATAGATGAGTCTGGACCGAAGTTCTTCCATTTTTATGCCGGCCCCATCTGTCAGATGCCTTCCGCCCCCGTTTCCGCGATGTGAGTTAAGGGCTATTTTATATGTATTTTTCTCTTCAAAGGGGCGACCGTCAGTAAAGGATTTAATGATAACCCTCTCTCCTTCCGGTTTGCTGACATCAACTACATAATCAATTCCAACAGCTGAATCAAAATTATATGACTGGTTTCTCAGCCATGCACGTCCATCAGTAAGAACGGGCCTTCCGTCATTGCCTAGTCTGAATTTCAGCAGGTAGTCATTCTGTCCGGCCATAGTATTCAGCCATTCCGAATAAGAAAATTCGAGGTATTTCCGTACTTCTTTTCCGGTCATATTAATTGTATAGAGTAAATTCTCGAACCTGTAGAGTTTAAACATATCACCTACTGTAACCGGGCCCTTATCTATTTTAACATCGAACGAAAGTGGTGAGGCAAATGAAATATCAGCGCCCGTAATTTCAAGCTGTGCAGTATGCAGCATATCAACAAACGCTGATGATCCGAAATATGCATCGCGTGTAGAAATTGTTGAAGTTGATCTGCCTATCACCTTATTTACATAGGCTCTGACTGTAGAATTCTGAGATTCAAACCTGCTTATAAAATCAGGATCAGGTTTAAAATCCCTCGTCTCAACGATTTTTCCGGAAATCGTCATTTTATTATTCCTTTTTAGCTTTCCTGGGGATAAAGTTATATCAGCCTGAGCGATACTTTCACCTCTGCTTCCTCCGTTTAGGATCAGGATCGAATCACCAACCTTATTGATAAACCATTCATTTGCAATACGGTGATCGTGTCCGTTAAAAATAATATTAAACCCGGGGACATTATAAGCAACAGCAGCCGATCCATTTTCATTCAGCGGATCATTTTTCTTGTAGTCATTGTCATTACTGTTCCATCCCGAATGAAATAATCCGATGATCAGGTCGGGTTTTTGTTTCAGAATTTCAGGCATCCATAATTCAGCGGTTTCCACCATATCCCTGAATTCAATTCCCGAATAGAGTTCCTCAGGGAGCCAGTTAGGAACAGCAGGAGTAATCAATCCCAGGACAGCAATTCTGATGTTTTTTTTCTCAATAATTACATAGGGGGTAAAGTAAGGTTTGCCGCTTTTTTTCTCAACTGCATTAGCACCGAGAAGCGGAAAATTATATTCCCCGGCCAGTTTGTCGTAAACAGAATGACCAGCTTCAATATCATGGTTACCAACAGTTTCTGCATCATATTCAAGCCAGTTTAGGGCGTCCGATACAATATGTGATCCGGAAGTATCGATAAAATTATAATAATAAACTAACGGCTGGCCCTGAAGAATATCTCCGTTGTCGAGAAGAAATACAACATCTTTCTCTTTCCGAAGTCTCTTAATATAACCTGCTATATTTGCCAGCGATGCATCCAGATTTTCCATTTCAATGAAATCATATGGAAGGAATACTCCATGAAGATCTGTGGTTTCAATAATGCTGAAACTAATTTTCCCGGACCTGCTGCATGACAGGCTTAAGATAAGGATGAGGATTAAAAGTGAAGCTGATTTTATTGATCTGTAATTCATATTAAATTAGGTTTCATGGCATAAACTTATGAAAGAATATCCATTTTAATTACATTTTATCGTACAATCATTATATAACGTTAAATGGTATATTTGCGTTCAATCAAAGGATATGGTTATAACAGGTCTGGAAATCATTAATAATCGCTTCCCCGGGAAGCTAAAAGGGAAAAAAATCGGTGTCTTATGTCACGCTCCAAGCATTACGTCTGATTTTACCCATATAACAGATCTGCTGTGCAAAAGGAAGGAATGCAGATTATCGGCAATTTTTGGTCCACAGCATGGGATTTTCGGTCAGACGCAGGATAATATGATTGAATGGGAAGGCGAAATGCATCCTGAATTTAAAATTCCTGTTTTCAGTCTTTACGGGCAGAACCGGAAACCAACACAATCAATGCTGAATGAAATAGATGCCCTTGTAATTGATATGCAGGATGTCGGAGCCAGGCTTTATACGTATATATGGACGGTAAAACTATGTATGGAAGCATGCCATGAACAGAATATTCCGGTCTGGATCCTCGACCGGCCCAATCCCATCGGGAAGCTCCCCTTCGACGGACCTGTGTTGAAGCAAGAGTATTTTACATTTGTCGGAGGCGCTTCCATCCCACTTTGCCATAGGATGACCATAGGTGAAATGGCTATGTGGATCCAAGAAAAATATTATCCGGGTTGTGATCTTAATGTGGTCTGGATGGAAGGATGGAAAAGGTCTTCATTATATTCGGAAACAGGTCTGCCATGGATTTTGCCCTCCCCTAATATGCCTACACTGCAAACTGCGGTTGTATATCCGGGTACTGTACTGGCAGAAGCTTTAAATCTTTCAGAAGGAAGAGGTACAACTATACCATTTGAGCTTACCGGAGCACCATTCATTAATGCAGTAAAGCTGAAAAAGAATCTTGACAATCGGAAATTAGCCGGGTGTGTATTCCGTGTCCATAACTTCATTCCTGCATTCAACAAATACAAAGGTGAATACTGTAACGGGCTTCAGATACATGTAACTGATCCGGAGATATATTATCCGGTGGGCACAGCTCTTGAATTGTATGATGCCATTTTCGAGACCTCCCCGCCCGGGGCTCTTAAGTTTAATCCGCCTCCTTATGAGTATGAGAATAATATGATACCATTTGATATCCTGTCAGGAGATTCGATGATGAGAAATACACTTGCAGAGCGTCTCCCGCTGAAATTGGAAAAAGAGAGATGGATGCACGAAATTGATGGATTCCGGAAGGAATTCAAACATATTTCAGCTTACCCTGAAAAATAATCATTTGGTGCGAATCTGCTGTCATCCTTCCTTTTGCAGGACGGATGACAGTTTTGTTATAAGCTGGTCTGAAAAGATCGGTTTGATAATATAATCATCAAAGTTCGATTTCCTGATCTTTTCCATATCGTCAGCAAGACTATAGGCAGTCTGGGCAATTATTTTACAGTTGTGTCCCGATTCCTTTATTTTTTTTGCTGCAGTATAACCGTCCATAACAGGTAACTGGATATCCATCAGTATCAGTGAAAGATCAGGATTTTCCATAGCTATCTTAGCTGCAGAAAATCCATCGCCGGCATTAAACAGGACAGCCTCTGTCTTTTCAAGGATCTTGTTAAGGTATAGCCTGCTTGCCAGGTCATCTTCAACAATCATTATTTTCTTCCCTTTAAGGATTTCACTTTTCATCTCAGAATAATTTATTCAAATAATCCGTCGTCCCTTAAAAGCAGCAATATTGCCGACTGAGGAACAACAATATATTTCTCTTTATTGAATTCGATTTCGATAGCGCTGCTCTGAAGATAAACCGCCTGATCCCCTTCCTTTGGTTGCAGAGGTACATATTTGGGTTCGTCATTCCGGTTCTTCCAAGGCTCATCTGTATCATTTACAGAAGGGATAGGATATCCCGGACCTACCTTCAGGACATAACCTATCTGGACTTTTTCATTTTCATTGACTCCCGGTGGAAGATAAAGTCCGCTTTTTGTTTTCGCTTGCGGGATCTTAGGCTTAATGAGTATCCTGTCTCCTACAACTATCAGCTTCTGAAGATCCTTTTCGTCAAGTAACACATTCATTGTTTAGCAAATAAAGACAAAAGTATGTTTTTTTATGTAAACCCCTAACGGTACGACCGGATTTAACTAATATTGCAGCAACCAATTATTGCAACAGAATCCAGATTACCTTGGAAATTCCTGATACATACAAAACCATAAAGGCGGTATCCCATGGTCTGTATAAAGAGAAAGGGAGTAAATTTATTTCAGTTGCTTTTCCTATATCCGCTGAAGATGATGTCAAATTGTATACAGAGGAAATCAGGCAGGAATATCATGATGCCAGGCATCACTGTTATGCCTACATTTCAGGGATGGACGGTCAGATATGGAGAGCTAATGACGACGGAGAGCCGTCAGGAACCGCCGGCCGCCCTATACTCGGGCAAATAAAATCATTTGGTTTAACAAATGTTCTGATAATCGTAACAAGATATTTCGGAGGTAAGCAGCTGGGCGTAAGTGGATTGACAAATGCCTACAAAACAGCTGCAAAGTCAGCACTCATAAATGCGGAAATAATCGAACGTATTGTTTATGAATTCATTGAGCTTACATTTTCCTATTCTGTAATGAATGATGTAATGAAGATCCTGAAAGAAGAAAATATTGAACACTCAGAACTTAGTTTTGGTCTCGAATGCAGAATCATTATCAATGTGAGACTTTCCATAAAGGAAAGACTAATGGCAAGGTTAAAAAGAATTGAGGGTCTTGGTTATAGATTTATGGAGGTTAAATAGTCCAATTAATTGATATAAAGTTGTTAATTAATTATCAACATTTCTCCCCTTAATCCTAATTCTTAAGTAATTTTGAAATGACATCGAAATTAGTTCCTAAATCTGGTAACTTAATGAAAAACAGAAGCTTAGTTTCTATAGATGATTTCTCAACCGATGAAATAATTGATACCCTCGACCTTGCTGAAGAATTTGAAAAACAACCTGTAAGGAAGCTGCTTGAAGCTAAAGTAATAGCTACACTGTTTTTTGAACCGTCAACACGCACACGATTGAGTTTCGAAAGTGCCATCAACAGGCTTGGCGGAAAAATTGTCGGCTTTGCCGAGTCAGCAAGTTCAAGTGTGTCAAAAGGCGAAACATTGCATGATACTATAAAAATGGTCAGCAGTTACAGCGACCTGATCATAATGCGACATCCGGTTGAAGGAAGCGCAAGATTTGCGAGTGAAATAGCTTCAGTGCCTGTGATAAATGCCGGAGACGGTGCAAATCAGCATCCAACTCAGACAATGCTTGATCTTTTCTCAATCCGCAAAACACAGGGAACTTTGGATAACCTGAATATTTTCATGGTGGGTGATCTGAAATATGGCCGGACGGTTCATTCTCTGATGATGGCTATGTCGAGGTGGAATACCACCTTTAATTTCATTGCACCTGAAGAGCTGAGGATGCCTGATGAATTTAAGCTTTATCTTGATAATCTTGGGCTGAAGTATTTTGAGCATTCAGATTTCACAGAAATTATATCAAAGGCTGATATAATCTATATGACAAGGGTCCAAAAAGAAAGATTTTCTGATCCGATTGAGTATGAGAAAGTTAAGAATGTTTATGTACTCAGAAATGCGATGCTGGCGAATACTAAACCTAATATGCGTATACTTCATCCACTTCCGAGGGTTAACGAAATTAATCCTGATGTTGATTCCAATCCGAAAGCATATTATTTCGAACAGGCTCTTAACGGGGTTTTTACCCGCCAGGCAATACTCTGTAAACTTTTAGGAATAAAATAAAACTGTCTGAAGAATGAAGGAACCGAAACAATTAAGCGTAAGTGCAATCCAGAACGGAACAGTTATTGATCACATACCGGCTAGGAACCTGTTCAAGGTCATTCAGATTCTGGGCCTTGACAGGTTTGATAACCAGATAACATTCGGAACAAACCTCGAAAGCAAGAAACTCGGGAGGAAGGCAATTATTAAGATCTCAGGTAAGTTTTTTGAGGATGCGGATATTAACAGAATAGCCCTTGTTGCACCCGATGCAAAGCTTAATATTATCAGGGATTATGAAGTTGTGGAAAAGAAAGTTGTTGAGGTTCCCGATATTATAATAGGTATTGCTAAATGTGTTAATCCAAAATGTATTACAAACTATGAACCAGTAACCACCCGGTTCAGGGTTGTATCAAAAAAGAATGTGGCACTTAAATGCCACTATTGCGAAAAAATTACCGACCAGGAGAATCTGCATATAATTTAGATCACCCTATCTTATCCGATCGTATGATCTGACCAGTTTCTCATCTCTTCTGATACCGTTATATGCCAGGATGCTGGAAATCAGCATTAAAACCGGAAGAAATAATTTTATCCCTGGAATGACCTCAGCATTATATTTCCGGGTTATCGTAAAGGTGAAATAACTTAGTATAAGGATCATGAAAACAGTCAATATTATTAACAATATTGTGAGTTTCATTTGAATTTTTCTTTTTCGAAAGAAGAAAATTGAAGCTACAGAGACCAGGGGTATCAGGATCAGGATCACGGTAACCGGAATCAGTTTTTCAAGGTTTTCAGTACCAGCTTCACCCGCTATCCGGGTCAACCCTTTCAAATCCATAAATAAAATACTGCCGGATTTCTCAATAAATTCAATAAGGTTCCCGCCAAGGAATAAAACTGATATTAAAGTTGTCATCAACAAAAAGAGAGTTTGAATACGCTGGATCATAAGATTATTTTTTGTAATGTTAATGCAAAAATAGTCGGTTTTTGTCATAATATATCTGTCACACCCGAGCTATTTATAATATCCTATTTGACAATATTTTATGATAATTTAACATATTTTAAAAATCAGGAGCATTTTAGGAGGCGCATATTTCCTACATTTGTCAATTCTTTTTTTTAAGGACCCTCAATCCATGACCAAACACGAATTTATATTTAAAACCATAAGGATAAATTCAAATACATTTTTATGAAGAAAAGATCGAGAGCACTAATAATAATATTATTGATAGTTGTCATTGCAGCCATTGTAGCTTACCCTAAAATAAAGCCGCTTTTTACTGCAGATAGTATGGGACAGGGCATTTCTGGTTCTGCTGAAGGCAGAGGACCCGGTCAGGGGCAGGGCAGACAAACACTTAATGTCAGCGGTTATCTTATACAGCCTTACCAATTGAGCGACCTGTACAAGAGCACCGGGACTTTGCGGCCTGATGAAGAAGTTGAGCTTGCATTTGAAACATCGGGTAAGATAGTCAGTATAAACTTTACAGAGGGTACACGTGTAAAAAAAGGCGATCTTCTGGCAAAGATCAATGATAAACCACTTCAGGCACAGCTGGAAAAGCTGAGTGCACAGAGGAAGCTGGCTGAGGAAAAAGAGTTCCGGCAAAAGAGTCTTCTGAATAAGGATGCAATAAGCCAGGAAAGCTACGATCAGATCGTTACTGAACTTCAGACTATTCAGGCAGATATAAATCTTGTTAAGGCACGTATTTCGGAAACTGAATTAAGAGCGCCATTTGATGGAATAATTGGCCTCCGGTATGTAAGTGAAGGCAGCTTCACAAATCCTTCCACCAAGATAGCCAGGCTTGTGAAAATCAATCCCATCAAACTTGAGTTTTCAATCCCTGAGCGATATGCCAATCAGGTCCAGATAGGATACCCTGTTACTTTTACGGTTGATGGAACCAATAGTATATATGAAGCC
The DNA here is from genome assembly GCA_963843415.1 of uncultured Bacteroidota bacterium. GTDB lineage: Bacteria > Bacteroidota > Bacteroidia > Bacteroidales > VadinHA17 > LD21. The sequence goes on along the minus strand of CAWJKD010000002.1, from coordinate 894,792 downwards.
AGGGTATATGCTATTGATCCCCAGATTGAGGAAAATACCAGAACAATAGTAATAAGGGCGCTTTATCCTAATAAGAATGAAGAACTAAAATCAGGTCGTTTTGCATCAGTAACCCTGCTCCTTTCTCAGGTAGACAATGCAATTGCCATACCTGCCGAGGCGGTGATTCCTGAGATGGAAGGTGAAATGGTTTATGTCTATAATAAAGGGAAAGCTTCTGCTGTCAAAATCGGAATCGGTTTACGTACCGAGTCGCTTGTTCAGATCGTGGACGGTCTGAAATTCGGCGATACACTGTTAACCTCCGGTATCCTTCAGCTCAGGCATAACCTGCCTGTTGTGCTTGACACACTGGTAACAGCTAAATAATGCCTTAAAGCAACAAAAATGAGTCTATCGACAACAAGCATAAACCGTCCTGTCCTTGCAACAGTTTTTGCCATTATTATTATGCTTTTCGGGATCGTCGGCTTGACTTTCCTGGGTGTTCGTGAGTTTCCCAGTGTTGATCCGGCGATAATATCTGTTGGTACGTCTTATCCGGGAGCTAATTCAGATGTTATTGAGACCCAGATAACCGAACCTCTTGAACAGTCGATTAATGGAATTCCCGGTGTTCGCACCCTTACAAGTGTCAGCAGTCAGGGGATGAGCAGGATAACTGTCGAATTTGAGCTGTCAGTTGATCTGGAGACGGCTGCAAATGATGTGAGAGACAAGGTTTCACAGGCAATGCGAAGGCTTCCTGCGGATTGCGATCCTCCAACGGTTACAAAAGCTGATGCTGACGCCAATCCGATTTTGTTCTTAACTGTTGAGAGCCAGAAAAGATCTTTACTCCAGTTATCTGAGATAGCTGATCTAACCTTAAAGGAACAGCTTCAGACTGTATCAGGTGTAAGTGCAATAAATATTTTCGGGGAGAAAAGGTATTCAATGCGTCTCTGGATTGATCCTTCCAAGCTTGCCGGTTATGGCCTGACTCCGATGGATGTGCGAAGCGCTATTTCAAGGGAAAATGTTGAACTTCCATCTGGTAATATTGAGGGTACTACCACACAGCTGACAATCAGAACTCTGGGATTAATGACAACGCCGAAAGAGTTCAATGATCTGATTATCAAGCAAACCGGGAACCAGATAGTACGGTTTAAAGATATAGGCAGAGCTGAACTAGGGCCCGAGGACATACGCAGTATTCTGAAAAATGATGGGGTTCCAATGGTGCAGATCGCTGTAATACCACAACCAGGATCAAACCATATTGAAATTGTCGATGAAATATTCCGGCGTCTGGATTATATACGGAAAGATCTGCCTGAGGATGTAAAAGTAAAAGTCGATTATGATAACACTGATTATATCCGTTCCTCAATCAAAGAAGTTAAAAACACAATTTATTTAGCCTTTGCCCTGGTGGTTGTAATAATCTACTTCTTCCTGCGCAGCTGGAGAGCAACAGTAATTCCCATCCTGGTTATACCTATTTCCCTTGTAGGTTCCTTTTTTATAATGTATCTGGCAGGATTTACAATAAATGTACTTACACTTCTTGCAATAGTTCTTGCAATTGGAATTGTGGTCGATGATGCAATTGTTGTGATGGAAAACATTTATGTCAAAGTGGAATCGGGTATGAATCCTGTTGAAGCAGCACTTAAAGGTTCCAAAGAGATATATTTTGCTATCATTTCAACCACCATCACATTAGTTTCGGTTTTCTTTCCTATAGTTTTCCTGCAAGGGATCACCGGACGACTTTTCAGGGAATTTGGGATAGTCATGGCCGGGACAGTTGCAATATCTGCATTCCTGGCCCTTTCCCTTACACCGATGGTATCGTCAAAACTGCTGAGACATGAAAAGCGTCACAGCTGGTTTTACAGGAAAACAGATCATTTCTTCGAGAATCTGAACCGCATTTATAAAAATGGGCTTGATTCATTTCTGAAGCATCGAAAATATGCATTGATAATTCTTGCCTCAGCTTTCGGATTAATAGTCTTGTTGTGGACAACAATTCCGGCTGAAATGGCACCGCTTGAAGACCGGTCACAGGTAACTATCAATACTAATGGTGCTGAAGGTGCTGTTTATGAATATATGCTGGCATATGTTGATGATCTTGCCCAACTGGTTGAAAAAACGGTCCCGGAAAGGATACGGTATACAACTATGGTTCGCGGAGGGACAAATGCAAATATCAGAATTATGCTAACAAAGCCGGATGAAAGGAAACGAACCCAGCAACAAATCGCCGACCAGCTTTCGGTTGACCTTCGCACCAAAACAAAAGCAAGGGCATTTGTTGTTCAACAATCCACTTTTGGAGGAAGACGCGCAGGAATGCCGGTTCAATATGTTCTTCAGGCTACTTCGATAGAAAAACTAAGAGAGACCATTCCCGTATTCATGGCTAAAGTCGCGGAAAGCGATGTTCTTCAGCAGGCTGATGTAAATCTGAAATTTACCAAACCTGAGCTGAGGATTCATATAAACAGGGAGAAAGCAATTACTTTAGGAGTCTCGACACAGAATATCGGACAGACGCTTCAGCTTGCATTAAGCGGACAACGTTTCGGGTACTTCTTTATGAACGGGAAGCAATACCAGATACTTGGTGAGCTGGCACGGGAAGACCGGAATAAACCACTAGACCTTAAATCATTGTATGTTAGAAACAGTTCCGGGGAGATGATCCAGTTTGATAATCTCGTGACTCTCAGTGAGGAGACTGCTCCTCCACAGCTCTACAGGTACAACAGGTTTGTTGCAGCTACTATTTCAGCGGGTCTTGTTAAAGGGAAAACAATAAGTGAAGGTCTTGATGAAATGGACAGGATTGCTGATGAAGTTCTCGATGAATCGTTCAGAACAGCTCTGGCAGGTGACTCGAAAGATTTCATGGAGAGTTCGTCAAGTCTTATGTTTGCTTTCACTCTTGCTCTTATCCTGATATTCCTGGTACTTGCCGCCCAGTTCGAAAGTTTTAAAGATCCGCTCATTGTAATGATGACAGTTCCTCTCGCCCTGACCGGAGCTCTTTTCTTCATGTGGTATTTTAATGTTACCATGAACATATTCAGTCAGATCGGTCTCATAATGCTGATAGGACTGGTATCTAAAAACGGGATCCTTCTGGTTGAATTTGCGAACCAGAGGAAAGCTGCAGGTATATCTAAAATTGAAGCTATTAAGTATTCAGCGGCTTCACGGTTCCGTCCTATTCTTATGACAAGTATGGCAACTATTCTTGGTATTTCGCCTCTTGCTCTTGGCTTTGGCGAAGGCGCACAAAGCCGGATTGCTATGGGTATTGCTGTTGTGGGTGGAATGGTCTTCTCCACTCTGCTGACACTGTTTGTCGTTCCTGTTATATATACATACATTTCCAGTGAAACAAAAATAAGTACTGATGAAAATAAGATTGCTGAATCTTAGCTTACTGATTTTAACTGCTTTCGGAACTCTGCATTCACAGGTGGTATACAACCTTAAAGATTGCATCAGGACTGGACTTGAAAGAAATTACTCACTCTTAATCACAAAAAACAGTGAAGCTGTTTCCAGGAACAACTTCACCATCGGGAATGCCGGATTCCTGCCTTCAATTGATCTCACAAGCAGGCATAGCGGAACATTGAATGATAACACAAGAAATCTTAGCGACGGCACTCAGACTGTTGCCAAAGATGAATTTAACACTACCTCTTATGGCACATTGTCAATGGGATTGACAATTTTCAATGGCTTCAATGTACAAACAACTTACAAGAAACTGAACGAATTGAAGCAGGTAGGTGAGCTAAACACCCAGATGTCGATTGAGAACCTGTTGGCGGATATCGTTTCAGGTTATTATAATTACATAGAGCAGGTACAACTTTTACATAACCTCAAATATGCGGTTACCCTGTCAAAGGAACGGCTGAGGATCGATGAGGACCGGTATCTTCTTGGGTCAAGTTCAAAGCTCCAGGTTCTCCAGTCACGTGTATATCTTAATTCTGACAGTTCCAGACTCTCCAGACAATTTGAAACTGTGAGAGCTGCTCAGATACGCCTGAATGAACTTATGGCTGTAGAGGATCTGAGCATACAGTTTGTTTCAAAGGATTCATCAATTAGTATGATTCCGGCCCTGCTCTATGAAAATCTGCTCGGGGAGACTATTGCAAGAAATACAAGCCTGCAAATAGCTTTGAAGAATAAAACAATTTCGGAATATGATTACAGGCTGATAAAATCAAGGTCATATCCTTACCTGAATTTGTCCTCGGGTTATAACTATAATTACAATACTTATTCAGCCGGTGCAACCAGAAACATGACTACTAATGGAATGAATTATGGGTTGACTCTTGGGATGAACCTGTTCGATGGACTGAACCTGCGGAAAGATATCCGCAATTCATCAATAGAGGTGCAGAACAAAGAATTAAAATACCGTGAAATAGAACAGGGAGTTAAAGCGGATCTGCTTACTATTTACAGTGCATATTCAAATTACCTCCGGCTCATAACACTTGAAGTACAGAATCTCCAGACTGCAACTGAAAATCTGGAGATTGCAATGGAGAGGTACCGGCTGGGAGCACTCTCGGGTATCGACTTGCGCGAAGTTCAAAAAAGCCTTCTTGATGCGAGGGAAAGCCTCCTTTCAGTTGAATATCAGGCAAAGCTTGCCGAGATCTCCCTCCTGCTGATATCAGGAAGGGTCATGGAGTACTATGATTAGTTGCGGGTTATTTAACTCTTAATCAAGAATTTCTTAAATTTGTTCCACAATTTTTTTTGATGGAAAAGAAAACTGAACTGATAACCAATAAAGATGGAAGCATTTTCCATTTGAATTTGCTTCCTGATGATATTTCGGATAAAATAATCATTGTAGGTGATCCGGGCAGAGTCGATATGCTCTCTGGTCTGTTGCACGATATAAGGGTGAAGAAAGAAAACAGGGAGTTCAGGACAGTTACGGGCACATTTGATCAGAATGAAATAACAATAATTTCTTCCGGTATCGGAACTGACAATATCGATATTCTTATAAATGAGCTTGATGCCCTGGTTAATATTGATCTGAAAACAGGTATAAGCAAAGAGGTTCTTACACCTCTGACTTTCATAAGACTCGGCACTTCAGGAGGTCTCAGAAAAGATGTACCGGCCGGATCATGCGTTGTAACCGAGACTGCTATTGGTTTTGACGGGCTGCTTCATTTCTATTCAGGTTATGACTGGATTCTTGATACTCTATTGTCGGATGTTCTTGTTGAGTATCTTGAATGGCCTGACACTCTCTCCTATCCGTACTCTGTGAATGCAAACAAAGAGTTACTTGAACTTTTCAGGCCGGAGAATTTCATTAGAGGGATAACAATCTCGACTCCTGGCTTTTATGCACCGCAGGGAAGGCATTTAAGACTTGAGACCTTTGACAGTGAGATCAACAACAAGCTTTCTGAATTCTCATTCCGGGGAAGGACAATCAGCAATTACGAAATGGAGAGCTCTGCAATCTACGGATTATCGGCACTGCTTGGGCACAGAGCCCTGACAATATGTGCAGTAATAGGTAACAGGGTGACAGGTGAGTTTATTAATGATTATAAACCAATAATCAGAGACCTGGCTGAGAAAGTAATGAGAATCATCTGAAAACCAGTTGGCAGTGAGTAGGATTATTTTTACTTTTGTTATGCGTTTAATCTAATCCAGAAGAAATGTCGAAAAATTCGGAATTAATCGAAAATGCTGATAATGAGATTGATCTTCTGAATCTTTTCAGAAAAATGGGAATTACATTATCAAAATGGACCAGAGCGATCGGAAATGGTCTGGTTGTTTCCATTTTCTTTCTTATTAAGAATATGATACCTCTGTTATTCAGCGTTTTATTTGGCATTGGATTGGCGTATATTTTTAAATGGACCACAAAACCAAGTTACGTATCCGAAATCACATTCCGTAGTAATGCAGTACCTAATTCTGAGATAATCTCCTACATCAATAAACTGAAGATGCTGGTGAAGGAGAAAAATTATGGTGGTTTTGCCAATACATTATCGATAACACCGGAACAGGCAAATAAAATAAATGATATTGAAGCTTTCTGGGTTATTGACAGAAACTTTGACAGCATACCAGATTTTACTGACTACAAGAACAGCCACGATGTTTACGATACAATAAATGTAAGGATGAAGGACAGGTTTGTGGTCAGGATTAAGCTCAGTGATCCAAAAGATATTCCTCAAATGAAAGACAAGTTATTCTTATATGTGAATAATAATCCTGTTTTTCAGCAACAAAATATTTTCAGGTTAAAAATGGTTGATGAACTTCTCACAAGGCTTAATTATGACATTGAACAGCTTGACAGCCTTCAAAAAGTCAAATATTTTGAGGAAACAAGGTATATGCAACCTGAAAAAGGCGGACAGATGATCTTTCTTCAGGAACATGCAACACAGCTGGTTTATGGGGACATTTATGCTCTTTATACAAGGAAACAGGAACTCGATCAGGAAAAGAACCTTTATCCTGATTTGCTGACCGTTATCAGTGACTTCTATCAGCCTCTGGAACGTCAGAACGGTGGTTTGTACTATGCAACAACGGTAATCCCGATTTGTGTCGGACTGACTATTTTATTCCTTATTTTTCTGAGAAACCGCAGAAAACTTCGCGAAATCTACAGTAAATACTAAAGAAAAAGGGGCAATATTATCTGCCCCTTTTTATTATAAATGACATGCCAGAGTCAGATCATCCATCAGTTTTGATTTTCGGGATTGTTAACATGCAATAGAAGAGCACAAAGAACATTATTCCCCATTGTCTGACAAGGATTGATTCAAAGAACATACTAACAGCTACTATTATCAGGAAAGGAAAAACAAGTTCAGGATTCCACAATCTTTTGCGTTTTATTACAGGTGTGAGCAACATCCAGAGCAATACTAGTGTCCCCGCAATTCCGAATGTAAGTTGTGTCTCAAGGAACTGATTATGGGCATTAAGCCTTAGCTCAGCTTCAGTTTTATAACCCTGACGGGAATACTCTTCAGCTAAAATATTCCTTGCATTCAAACCTACTCCAAAAACAGGCTTCTCCTTAATCAGGGTCAGTGAGCAAAACCACGATCTTGTTCGGGGGTCAAAAGTTTTCCAGTCTATTTTACCGGCAGCACGATGTTCCTTCAACTGGTTAATTTTCTGGATAACCCTTTGATTATGACTGGCAGTTATGATGAATAAGATGAGAAAAAGAGGAATAACAATAAGGGCAGCAATCTTTGATGGAAATGTTTTTAAGCGATAGAAAAAATAATAGATCAATAATATAACAAATATCAGCATTTCGGCTTTAACACCCAGAAGGAATATAAGTAAGGAAAGGAGACCTGCCAGGATAGCAGAAGGAATTACTTTTAGTTTAAGGGAGTTCCGTATGAATAGTAGCATCACAATTGCCCACAGCGTCTTAATGGCCAGATAAGGCGGATGTTCTAAGGTTGATAACTGCGCCCAGCTGTATCTGGAGACTTCAGATGAAACAAAAGGTTCGAATTTTAATGTTCCTTCGGTAAATGAGATGCTTTCAATGGTCGCTCTTGAGACCTGGTAAATGAAAATAAGAAGGATACCGTAAATAAAGGAAAGGAGAAGCTGGCGCAGATTAGATTTAAAGTAATCAGAAATAAAGACAGGAAATCCCAGAACCGGGATCAGGAAAAACATCAGCTTGTCCTCCACATGTTCCCACATGGGATCTCTAAGGAGGAAATATCCTAAATAGAGTGAAAAATAGGCTACCGGTGGGAATATTAAGAATTTATTCTGGAAAAACTTATTTTTAACCGATCTGAAGTCTGTGATCCAGCATATCAATCCGAAAAACAGAAAAGCACCAAGTGTCCATAAAGATAAGAAACGGGGAAATGACATCAAAAAGAGAGTCAGGCAAAGAAAATAAAAACCAGATCTTATCCACTTATCCTCCTTCGAACGAAAAACCGAAATTCTTCTCATCGGATTAAACATAACAGAAATCTTTCAGTTCCTTAATTTCAATATAACATTCAAATTTTTTTAAAAGCATTAATTTCCCTGAAAAAATCAAGATACTTTTTCAAAATTCTCTCCCAATTGTATTTGTTAATTATCAATTCATAACCTGACTCTTTAAATATATTAATCTCATCAGAGGTCATTAATTCTATCTGATTTATTTTTTCTGTGCATTGCTCCACAGTTTTAAAATAAAGTTGCTTTTCTGAAGTAACTTCCCGGTTAAAAACATTATCGTGAGCAAGTATTAAATTATGGTTTGCCATTGCTTCCAGCAGGGATGGATTTGTACCTCCTACAGAATGTCCATGTATATATGTTTTACAGGAATATCTTAAACCATTCAATTCCTGTTTGTCATATATACTGCCAAGAAATCGTATTCTCTCAGAGCTGTACCGGTTCATCAGCCGTTTCTCATATTTAGTATTATGAATATTGCCTGAAATTACAATTGGACGGTTGGTTTTAGCATTCTGATAAGCTGTAAGTATCATGTCCAGGTTGTTTTCAGGCTCAATCCGGCATACAATCAGATAGTATTCATCGTGCGTCAGACCATATTTTTCAAGGACATCGTTGCAAGGTTGGTCATTTGGATAAGCACCATATTCTATAAGTCTGATCTTCTTTTTGGCAAATCTGTAGTAATTAGACAGATATAAATTTATCTTCTCAGAATCAGCAATTAAATAATCTGAAAATATCATTGCCAGCAATTCTGAAATTCTAATATATATTTTTATTATAAGAGGCCACTTCCCTCTTTTGTACTCAAGGCCGTCAGGGTTTGTTATTATAGGTTTTCTCCTGAAAAGATTAAGTAAATAAAAAGGAGAGCCGAAATAGGTGGTAACCAGTATAATATCAGAATGTCTAAGACTCCATTTTAATCCTTCATAATAATATATCAGAGGATGGTCAGATTTGGTGACAGATGAAAAAAAGAGTTCTACCCCATTTAAACTGTCATGAGGATAAGAATCATGATCACACTGAACACTTACTTCGATACCTTCTCTGATTAACAGCAATGATATCTCTTCAGCAAATGTTTCAAATCCTCCGTATTTTGCGGGGATTCCCCTGGTTCCAACTATAGAAATTTTCATTTCAGGGAATTCATTCTAAGTGTTACGTCTTTTAAAATTATAGCTTCAAACAGAGATGCGGAATTCTTCCAGCTGTACCTTGTTTTAACGAATTCCACATCGTTGCCAAAATCTCTTTTATTAGTATTTATATTCAGTATGATTTTTTCTTTAAGCTCACTTAGTGAGTATGGATCAAAAAGACGCTCCTTCAGAAACCTGAAATCACTCATGGCAGTCGTATCAGAGCATAAAACAGGCACATTTGATGCCACTGCCTCCAGAGGTGGTATTCCAAAGCCTTCCGCCAGTGAAGGATAAACGAACAAAGAGCAATTCCTGTAAAATGATTTTAATTCATCTCCATATGAGCCGTTTATCAGGAGAACGGATTTTCTAATTTCGGATGGCAATTCCTTCAAATAGTTGTCAAATAAATTCGATTTTAAAGCCTTACTCCCTATCAGTACGAGTTTATAGCCATCTCTCCACAAATTCAACTCTTCAAATGCCTTCACCAGGAGAATGTGATTCTTTCTTGGTTCTATTCTGCTCACATATAAAATGTACCTATCAATGTTAAATAGCTTCTTCACATCTGGCAGGATTCGAGCTGAATCAAAATAATCATCAGCGATTCCATTGGGCAGTGAATAGATGTTCTCATGATTTATTCTGAAATGTTTTGAAATTCTATGCTTTGAATATTCAGACACCGTAAGAAGATAATCAGCCCTCCTTGCTGAAAGGCTAAACAATAACTTATTTCGATATCGGTAGCTTGATGGAAAAAGAGACGGAAAATCAAGGAAAATTACATCATGTATAGTCACAATCTCTTTCGAGAACCTGAACAGAGGCACAATGTACTGGAAATGAGAGATATCAATCTTGTACCTTAGAATAATATATGGAATAATGATCGCAAGCCTGACGAATTTATTCCTGGCAAAGTACCTGATATATTTGACATTTTCATGCTCCCCGAATTCGTTCTTCAGGTTATGGATGTCACATGCTCCAAACAGGAAGATTATCGACAAATTCTTGCTGATAAGCTCATTATAGAGTCCTTTGAGGTAGGTTCTGCTGCCTTGCAGAGAGTCATCAAAGACATGTGCGTCTATAAAAAGCCTGATCCTTTTTTTCATATATCATCTCTTTGAATTCAGGATCACCCGATCTCCATTGCGATCCGTTTCATAAAAGAATTAAAATTATAGTTACACTTATAGGCCTCCTTCAATTTTTCTGTGCGTTTTATCAGATCGGGACAATCAAAATTCATGTACAAGTATTCTATCTTGTCTGCAAGATCCCGAGTATCTCCTGCCTTGTAAAAAAAGACCAGATCTTCATTTACATAATCTCTTACTGAAGGGATATCTGCAATAATGATATTTTTCCCTCTGCACATTGATTCCAGAAGAGTCATATGCCCGGCTGAAAGCGGAGTATCCGAAAGGGGAAGAACAACGAACATTGATTTTTCCAGGAAACTACCAAACTTTCCTATCCGGATGTTGAATAAAAACTCAATATTTCCGGAGTGAGATTCAATAGAATATAATCCTGGTCTGGTAGCTACTTTGCAAATCAGGTTGTAATGTTTATCTTTTAGCAGCGTCATAGCGGAAGCTAATAGATTATAATCGCGGTTACTTATCCCTCCACTGGCAATATATTGATTCGCGGTTTCATATTCATTTACAGCGAATATATCATAATCACGACCGTATTTTATGAATTTTAGTCTTGCGGCAAGATCCGGAAACAGATCTGAGTATACTTTGACTTCTTCACTGGAATAAACAAATATGCTGGTGGTTCTTTTCAGTGAATACGTTACTAATTTTTTTCTGAAATTATAATAAAATTTATTGTATTTCGGAGTAAAAAGGAATCCTGATAAATATATTTTCGCTGTTATACCTCTGATTGGCAGCATCATGCAATAAAAGAATCCGACAATTGGATTAATAAATATTATATGTGTATATTTTCTTCTGAACCTTATAAGCAGTCGTAAAGCTGATAATGCGGAAATACACCAGTAGGAAATATGGGATAGAGAATAACCTGCAAATGGAAGAGCATGGAATAGTTTTATTATTTTATTTTCATAGTCGGTATAAAAGATGTCTGCTTCACCTTTGAAAAGACCCTTTGCTATTGCCTCTTCTTTTCTCTTATATAAAAAGCTATCTAAAACGAGCAGTATTTTCATTTCTGTTGAAGGTTTATCCAAAAAGAATAATTTCCTATTTCTTTGCATAGTACCTATTCCTCGATGAATCAGCCAACCCGTAAAAGTAATACTGGATTATTTTGAAAAAGATCACTGGTTTGAGAATATATTTAAAAGAAATGAGTGCCATACACGAGATGTATATGAGGTAATCAGTCTTTGAAAAACGATCAGGATGTTTTTCCATTATCAGTCGTGCATTTCTGACAGAGTAATAAATGACTCCAGGCTGAAGTTCATCTCTATTATCATTCCTGGTTATCTTTGTTGTTGTTACAGCAATGAGCTTTTGATCAGCATTTTTAACTCTGAATGAGAAGTCGACCTCTTCCCAGTAAAGGAAAAACCGTTCGTCAAACATGCCAACTCTGTTGATAATTTCACGTTTTATCAGCATGCATGAACCTTGCGAATAATCTGTAGGAATGCATGGTTTGCTGGTTATTATCCTTTTTTGAATAAACCCCCTCAATTTTATAGCATCAAACAATATTTTTCCACTGGTGCTTACTGTTCTTACTGTTACAATGCCTGTATCATCAGTCAAAGCTTTCCTCATTTCCGGAATGGCATCCCTCGACACCATAACATCCGGATTCAATACCAGGATATCGCCTGGCATATTATTCTCAACTAAAAATCTGATGCCAGAATTATTGCCTCCTGAATAACCAAGGTTGTTTTCATTTTCAATCAGAGAGATCTCGATTCTGTCTTTAAAATAATTACATAGTCTCCTAATTTCATTTAAGTCATTACTATTCGAGAAATTATTAATCAATATGATACGGTACATTTCAGCATTTGACTGAATTATACCATTGATGCAGTCTTTAACTGCACCTGCACTGTTCCAGTTGAGAATTAGAATATTCAGCATTGTTTATCGAAACACTCAATTCCGGATTTGCTCCAAACGACGTAACAGGAAGCCTGTTAAAAGAACAAATTCCGAATTATGGATTTCTGCCATGCCTCCCACAACAAACATTGTGAGAATCAGACTAATGGTACTTCCCAGCAATAATCGTGAAAGGATTATCCCATCCTGATAACTGTAATTAATGCTACTGCGTGATCTGTAAAGCAGACTAATATAAAACAACAAGTAGGACAACAAACCTAAAATCCCTGTTTTCACCAGGATATATGCATACCCGTTATGCAGTATTGGTATTTCAGTAAATTCTTCTCCGGCTAAAGTCATGGTCATGTTCAGGTCAATAAGTGAACCGAAGCCTTGACCAAGGATCTTCTGCCGTACATTTCCGGATTTAAAAGTGACCAAAGCTCTGTATGTTTCATGTCCACGCCAGTTAATATTAATATCTCTGAAGCTTGAATATTCTTTTACCACTACCTCCCTGAGACTTCTGGCTATTTTCCCCCTGAATGTTTCAACATCATCACGGGGTGTTGTTAATACAAGAACAGTGAAAGCTGTTATCATGAAAAGAAAGATCAGTGCAGATTTCAGGGTGATTTTCCCAATAAGGCCTGTAATTGCCGCTATTGATACGATCAAAATAACAACTCCGGTTCTTGAAAAGGAAAGAATAAAGGATAACAGAAGTATAGGAATTACAACATATCCGGGCAAAAAATTCCGAAGAAGATCTCTGCCTATTAGTTTGTTTCTGAACAAACCGATGATCAATGCCAGACATACGAGATCTATATTCGGATTTCTGGCTTTTGCCCTAATTGATGCAATGTCCTCAGTGAACAGCCATGGATTCATTACAAACTTTGAGAGATGTATCAATGCAATAATTATACCACCAATGAGCATGAACCTGAAGAATGTAATCCACATTTTATTGTTTTCAGATATCCAATATCCGGTTATTAGAAGAGCGATTGGGGTAAGTGAGTATGCAATATCCCTGAAAATATGACGCTGCTGGTGATGAGAAATGCCAATTAACCCGGTAACTAATATTATTAATAATGGAATTATCATGTTAAGTAAGCTTGTTTTAAGTCTGCCGGCCGCAATAAAAAGAGAGAACAGACCACAAGCAATAAGTATTGGTGAAAAGAGATCAGCAGGAAAGAAGCTGGTGGCAACCAGAATGACAAATAAAATGAATATTCTTACAGCAATCATATTTAGACTTTACCTATTTCCACAAGCCTGGTCCTCACAATTAAATCTCAGTAACTGTTTTTACAGCTTCAGACCTGACCCGGTGGCAAAAACCCCTCTGATATCCCTGAGATGTATTTTAAGATCTTTAATCACCTCAAAAGGCCACTTCCAGCTCTGATATGAAATATCTACCAGCCCGGGGGCAAGGATCAGGCTTATCAGACCCAGTTCAGTCCATTTAAGGAATATAAATATCAATAATGCGGTTGCAACACCTGAAATTAAGGATGGTTTGAAAAATGGTACTTCATTTTTTGTAAGCAAAATATTTCCTGCTGACGCATGATTCATTTCCAGGAAAGTGACTATCATTGTAACTATTATCAGATAGCCAGGAAGGAGAACTGTATCGGATTGAATAATCCGTAATGCTGAACTACCTAAGAAATATACAAGTAATCCGCCAGAAAAAAATATTACAACTGAGATCATGGTTCCCTTCATATATATTTCTTTTATCCTCCCTATATTTCCTTCAACCCTGCATTTTGCTATTAAAGGGATATAGGTTGTGACAAAAACAGGGGCGAGTCCTGATAAAATATCAAATATCTGCCTGGTCATGCCATATGATGCGATATCCTGAAGCGGCAGGTAGAGTGATCCAATAAACACTGCCGACCGTTGCACCAGAATACCTCCAAGAATAGTAAAGCCGAGCTTAAGTGCATTTGGATAAACCGCTTTTATAATTTCATTCTTGTTATGCGTTTTTGCCTTAATAATATTCAGACGGAGTTCCCTCGTAAAAAACACCCGATTCGAAAGAGCTCTACAAATTATAACATAAATCAGTTGGGATAAAATAATTGCGACAATACCATAACCCAGAAGCAGTAAAACAGAGGCCAAACAGAGGAATATAACCTGTGATAAAACAATAATCTGCTTGGATCTTTTTATAAGCCCTCTCCCTACAAGTAAAGCATCATAATAAAATGTATACAGGTTGTAGGTGTTAATAAGGCAGAGTATCACCCAGGCTAAATATGCATAGGTTCTGTCGCCATTATAATTCTTTAATATAATGCTGATATAATAAGTGCCTGCAGTAGCAAGAAAGGCCAGCACTATAAGTGAAATCCTTAGATAAAACCATCGCATTGAAGCAATTGTCCCTTTCAGAAGACTGTAATTGACCTGACCGAGTCCCTCAGATTCGGAATAACCTTTTGCTTTCAATTCTCTGACGCCACTGAATATATAGGATATGTTACGGGTAAAAGAGGCATTAAATCCGAAATCAAAAAGGTTGACCAGGAAAGTTACAGACATGAAAATAGTCCACAAACCAACCTCTTCGGCAGGCAGCAGCTTTAGTATCAGTGGAAGAAGCAATGCGCTTGAAGCTATCCTGAAAAAAGTTGCAGAGAAGCTCCAGGCAACATCTATTTTTGTTATTTGCATTATCTTAAAGCTTACGCATCATCAGTCACAGTGATACAAAACATATATGTCTGACTACGAGCTTCTTCGAATATACTTATAAAAAATATTACAGGTTTTTCCAGTACCATTCTACCGCTTCAGTCAATCCTTCTTTTATGTTATGAGTAGGTGAATATCCTAATAGTCTTCTTGCTTTCTCAATCGATGCTAGTGAATGAGGTATATCCCCTGCCCTTTCCTGGCCATAAGCAGGCTCCATTTCCAATATTGCCGGATCGTATTTACCTGCCATCTCCCTGATGTGGTAAAAAAGCTGATTGATTGAAGTTCTTTCACCATGCGCAACATTATACACCTGGTTCAGAGCTTCGTCGCGTGTAGCCAGAGCAGCAAGATGGTTTGCCTGGATAACATTATCGATATAAGTAAAATCGCGAGAAAAAGTTCCATCACCATTGATAACCGGAGCCTCATGGGCTTTCAGCATCTTAAGAAATTTAGGTATTACAGCTGCGTATGCTCCTTCGGGATCCTGTCTGCGCCCGAAAACGTTAAAGTATCGTAATCCAATAACATCAATATTATATGTTACTGCAAAATTAGATGCAAAGAGTTCATCGACATATTTTGTTATACCATAAGGCGACAAGGGTTTTCCTATTTTATCCTCCACCTTTGGCAAACCCGGATGATCTCCATAGGTCGATGAGCTTGCAGCATAGATAAATCTTTTTATTCCTGCTTCTTTTGAGGCAAACAGCATCTTGACAAATCCTCCTATATTGACGTCAGTAGATGAGACGGGGTCTTTTATCGAGCGGGGGACTGATCCCAGAGCAGCCTGATGAAACACGACATCAATGTTTTTTACTGCACTAAGGCAATCATTATAGTTACGGATATCACCTTCTATGAGTTTAAATTTAGGATTCAGGATGAAATCTTTGAGGTTTTCTCTTTTACCGGTAGAAAAGTTATCGAGACAGACGACATAATTTCCTGAGAGCAATAATGATTCTACTAGGTTTGAGCCGATAAATCCTGCACCTCCGGTTACGAGAACCCTGCTATCCTTCAGATTATTTTTCATTTTATATAATTTACTTATATATATAAGACAATTATATATACTGATTTTTGATTATTCAAACATCATCAGTACCTCATTCAGAATGAATTCCGCTGTTTTTCCATCACCATAAAAGCCTGGAAATTCATGATTTGTTTCATTTTTCATGAACCTGCCAAACTCATTCCTTATTTTATCAGTATCTGCATCAACCAGAACAGCTGTACCATTATTTACAAGTTCAATCCACTCTGTTTCTTTTCTCAATACCAGACAGGGTTTCTTAAAGAAATGCGATTCCTTCTGCACACCTCCTGAATCAGTAATTATCATCTTTGCCGTCTTTTCAAGAAGTGTCATCTCAAGAAAAGAAACCGGGGGAACTATGCTTATATTCTTACAATTATAAAGATCATTACACAAAGGTTCAAGGTGTTTCTTCAAGGAAGTTGTTGTTCGCGGATGCAATGGCATTACGAACTTCATGCTGTGTTCCTCCGATAACGATTTAAGCGTTTTGAGAATTGTTTCCAGTCTTGAAATGTTATCAGTATTAATATCACGGTGGATTGTTGCCAGTATAAAATTATTACGTTCCACTCCAAGTATCTCGAGAAATGAAGATTTTTTCTTTTCAGCCAGTCCGGCAAAAAAGAGAGTATTGTCATACATTATGTCACCCGTAAGATATATCTTCGGATTATCCAATGAGTATGGAGGCGAGTTTTCCGGTCTGAATCCTTCACGCATAAGGTTTTTAAAGGCGGCGTTTGTAGGTGCGAAAAGAAGTGTTGATGCATGATCACTCATTATCCTGTTAAGCTCCTCAGGCATCGTTTTATTAAATGATCTCAGTCCGGCCTCTATATGAACAACAGGGAAACGCAGCTTTGAGGCTGCCAGCGCACCTGCCAGAGTAGAGTTTGTATCACCATATAAGACAATAATATCAGGCTTCTCCTTTAAAAGAATATCCTCAATTCCTGCTATCATCATCGATGTCTGTTTACCGTGGCTGGAGGATCCGACTCCAAGGTTATAATCAGGTTTATGTATCTCAAGCTCATCAAAAAACACCTCAGACAGCTCTTTGTCGTAGTGCTGTCCTGTATGAATTGTAATTTCGGTTATCTGGTCGGAGAAATGGAGACGAATCGCCCTGCTTATCGCAGAAGCCTTAATGATCTGGGGTCTGGCTCCGACAATATTGATTAGTTTGATATTTGACATTATGCTTATTAGTTCGGGTGTCCAAAGTTAACAAAATATCTAAATTTATAAATAAAAATGGGGCGTTGCATGCAACACCCCTGCCCATATCCATTCCTGAAAAATTTATTTTGCATAATTGACCGCCCGTGTTTCCCTTATCACAGTGATCTTTATCTGTCCAGGGTAGGTCATTTCATTCTGAATTTTTCTTGCTATATCAAACGAAAGGCCTTCGGCTTCCTTGTCAGTAACCTTCTCGGCTCCAACAATCACCCGCAGTTCCCTGCCTGCCTGTATAGCATAGGTTTTCATAACTCCCGGGTACTGAAGCGCTACAGATTCAAGCTCTTTCAGACGTTTTATATATGATTCAACCACTTCACGTCTAGCACCCGGACGGGCACCTGAAATAGCATCACAGACCTGTACGATTGGTGCAATGAGTGTTGTCATTTCAGTCTCATCATGATGAGCTCCTATTGCGTTACATATTTCCGGTTTCTCCTTGAATTTCTCGGCAACTTTCATTCCAAGTATTGCATGCGGTAATTCCGGTTCATCATCCGGTACTTTACCGATGTCGTGAAGCAGACCAGCTCTTTTTGCAATTTTCGGATTAAGTCCAAGCTCAGCAGCCATAATTGATGCCAGGTTGGCTACTTCGCGTGAATGCATAAGGAGGTTTTGTCCATATGATGACCTGTACTTCATTTTTCCAATCAGTCTTATAAGTTCCGGATGAAGGCCATGGATTCCAAGGTCAATAGTGGTTCTTTTTCCTACCTCAAGTATCTCCTCCTCAACTTGTTTCTTTGTTTTTTCGACTATTTCCTCGATTCTTGCAGGGTGAATTCTGCCGTCTGTTACAAGCTGATGAAGAGCAAGTCTTGCAATCTCTCTCCTGACAGGATCAAATGCCGACAGGACTATTGCTTCGGGTGTATCATCGACAATGATCTCGACTCCTGTGGCAGCCTCAAGGGCACGGATATTTCGTCCTTCCCGACCTATAATCCGCCCTTTCATTTCATCCGATTCAATGTGAAAAACAGTAACGGCATTTTCGATTGCATTTTCAGCAGCTACCCTTTGAATTGTCTGAATAACAACCCTTTTTGCCTCCTTATTTGCCGTCATCTTAGCTTCATCAAGTATTTCATTGATGTATGACATGGCCCCTGTTTTAGCCTCTTCTTTCAGGGATTCCATGAGATTATTCTTAGCCTCTTCAGCTGAGAGTCCCGATATTGCTTCGAGCTGTTCAACCTGCTGGCGGTGAAGTTTTGAAAGCTCTTCATTTTTTTTCTCAACCATCTCAATTTGTGCCGTCAGGTTATCGCGTATAGCATCAGCTTCATTCTTTTTCCTTTGCGACTCTTCAAGCTTTTGTGAAAGGGTCAGTTCTTTCTGCTTTATCCGGTTTTCTGCCTGAGTGATCTTATTGTTCTTCTCATTGATAACTTTTTCGTGTTCAGTTTTCAGCTGCAGAAATCTCTCCTTTGCCTGCAGAATTTTTTCTTTTCTGATCACTTCTGCTTCTGCTTCTGCTTCACTTATTATTTTAAGACTTTTATTTTTAAACGCTTTCTGCCATATGATGTATGATATGGCAAAGCCAATCAGAAGAGTAGCCGCACATAATGCAACTATCAATCCTGTTCCAGGTGTTCCTGCTAATAATGTCATCATATATAGTGTTTTGAATAGTTAATAATAAAAAACCCGCAAAGTTCCTCCAACTTTTATAAAACCCCATATCTACATGGTTGGAGCTACTAATTCATTTCGAACTTCCACTGTTCCGCCAGATGGCGGAAGCCCGACGAATCGGGATGAGGCCTGTTCTTGACAAACTAAGGATGGCTCCAAAGTTTTAACTGTTGAGTTTCAAAAACGAATGAAGAAACAATGCGGGCAATTTTATTTGCTATGTAAAAGAACGCTGTTACTCTTTTGTTTCAAGAACTGTATCAATTTTCTGAATCAGTTCCTTAATGGCATCCGGGAGATAATCATTCTCAAGTTTTTCCTCCTCTTCTGTGAGTTTTATCACATATTGCAGTGCAGCCATCGCCAGAAAATCCTGAACATCTTTATCGGTGTATTTCTGCTTGTATTGCAGCACCTTTTCGTTGATCATCCTGGCAGCTTTCCTGATCTTTTCCTCATTGTCCCGTTCCACTTTTAATGGATAATATCTGTCCGCTACGTTAACTCTGATAGAAAGCTTATCATCCATTAGTATATGTTATCTGTTTAAAAGAGCAACACATCTGTCAATTTCCCGCACTAAATCTGTTATTTTCTTTCTCGCCTCAACTCCATTTTCCCCATCTCCCAACAGTGCTCCTGATAATTTAATCCTTTCGTATTTAACTTCCAATTCTTTAATCCTGGCTTCCCGTTCATAAAGCTGGTTCTTTAATGCTTCATTCCCGGATTTCAAATCCTTATTTTCGGCCTTCAGGTTATTATACAATTCAAACAATTCATCAAGTTTTTTGTTCAGAATTTTTAATTCTTCATAACCCTGACCCGACATAACAAAATCTTTGCACAAAGTTAATATTGTTAATGATATTTTCAAAAAATTGGCTTAAATAGTTTGCCTATGTTAACCAGAAGGTTAGTTTTGCATGACTGAACAAAATAAACTGCTATCTGATGCTATTATATAATTTCATTTTTATCAGCATATTAATTTTCAATACATTAAATGACATTCCGGAAGAGAGGCTTCAATTCGTTTCGCCTGTTAAGATCTCACTTGCTCTGTCAGCCAACTTCGGAGAACTCAGGGCCGATCATTTCCACTCAGGCATTGATATAAAAACTCAGGGAGTTACCGGAAAAGAGATAGTTGCAGCTGCAAGTGGTTATGTTTACAGGATAAGCGTCTCCCCTGGTGGCTTTGGGAAAGCCCTCTACCTGAGGCATCCTTCAGGATACTCCACCGTTTATGGTCACCTGGACAGATTCATTCCTGAAATTGAAGAATATATCACCGACCAGCAGTATGAAAAAAAGAGCTTCACTGTCACGGTTTTTCCTCCAAAAGATAAGTTCACTGTAAATCAGGGTGATCTGATAGCTTATTCCGGTAATTCAGGAAGCTCAGGAGGACCTCACCTGCATTATGAAGTTAGAAAATCCGAATCGGAAACACCGGTGAATCCACTGTTCTTTGAGTTCGGTACGGATGATAACATTGTGCCCGTACTTGAAAGATTGGTTATCTACCCTATCAACAGGCATACATTAATTAATGGACAGAATAAAATCACGAGAGTTAACATTGCAGGAGGAAATGGCAATTATTATATCCCCCCTGAGAATGTAATTACCATAAATGGAATTGCAGGTTTCGGAATTAAGTCATATGATCTTCTTAATGACAGCTATAACAAATGTTCGGTCTATTCAATTGAACTCAGGATTGACAGCATAACGCGTTTCAGGTACCAGATGGATGAGTTTTCATTTAATGAATCGAAATATATTAACAGTCATATAGATTACGAGACTTATGTGAGGGATAACACTTATATGGAAAGAGCTTTTGTCCTTCCGAACGATAAGCTCAGCGTTTATGAGGATGTTATTGACCGGGGGGTTTTTGATTTCAATGATGGAAAGTTGCATCATATTGAAATAATTCTTGCTGATGCTCACGGCAATACTTCGAGACTTGTTTTTAACGCAATAAATCAGGATATGGTCGCAAGACAAGCTCCGCCAGAACAAGACAAAAACATGATTGTAATGCCATATAACAGGTCCAACAGGTTCAGGGCTGAAAACATTTCAATCTCCATTCCTGCGGGAGCACTGTATGATACTATTGCCTTCAGTTATCAGAAAGATACCGGCACACCTCTTATGTACTCAAATGTCCATTATATTCATAACAGATATACTCCGGTTCATAAACCATTTTCGATTTCAATAAAGCCTATAGTGATCCCGGAAGGGAAGGAATCAAAGTTACTGCTGGTGCAACTTAGCGATGATTTTAAAAAGAGCGCCTTAATCAGCCGTTGGGAAGATGGATACGTTACTGCTGATGCACCTTCTTTCGGCATGTTCTATATCGGCATTGATACTGTTGGACCAGTCATTTCATCAAACGGATTGACATCCGGTGCAGTTCTGACAGGAAAGAATGAAATCAGAATCAGAATTATGGATGAGCTTTCAGGGATCAAATCTTATACACCCGTTATTGACGGGGAATGGGCACTTTTCGAGTACGACCAGAAAAATAATGTTCTGATCTACAAATTTGATCCCAAACGGATTGCAAAGGATTCAAATCATACTCTGGAGCTGGAAGTGACTGATAATAAAGATAATAAAAGCCTGTACGGCTGCGATTTCAGGTGGTAAAGCTTCGTTAATAAATTCGTGCAGGATAAATACCCTTTCTGATCATTTTCTTGATATTTTCAACAACATAAGGTTTGTCATCACGATATGTAACGCCAAACCATTTTTCGTAGCTCATCAGGATTTTGATCCTGATATCTCCGTTCTTCACAAACTTATCCAGAGAAGTAGGTATATCAAGTTCTGATTTAAGATCCATACCGCGTTTGTCGATGAAAGTCCTGAATTCTTCCTTCAGATAATTGTAACAGGTTGGTTTGAATCCGAAAAGATTCATTGAGACCACCTCATTACCTGTGAAATAGAGGTCTTGCCCGTCAATACCCGGTGCTTTGGCCCCATTGGGTGTCTTTTCAAGCTGCCTTGTTTCGACAATATGCTCCAGAAGACCATCAGATCCAACTTTACACACACCCCGGTTGACGTGTCCATGCTCCGACAGGGTATTTCCAAGCTTATATCCAACTATACTATAACAATTTGGATCCGTGTCATTTACCAGAAAATCGTGCAGTATTTTGAATGATTCCACTCCATAATAGTCATCGGCATTAATTACTCCGAAAGGTTCTTTTATTTTATTTTCAGCAACAAGTATCGCGTGGCTGGTACCCCAGGGTTTAGCCCTTTCAGGGGATACCTGTACACCTTCCGGCAGATTGGTTATTTCCTGGAAAACATAATCAACTTCAATTCTTCCCCTTAGTTTCTCAACAAACCTTTCCTTTACCTGTTCCTCAATATCATGTCTGATCACAAAAACAATCTTACCAAATCCACTCCTGATAGCATCGTAAATTGAGTAGTCTATGATTGTCTCACCGGCCGGGCCGACTTCATCAAGCTGTTTATTCCCTCCATAACGGCTGCCCATTCCCGCTGCAAGGACTAAAATAGTAGGTTTCATAATTTAAGTGTTTGTTGTACGCAATTATACTGAAAAATTTGTTATTGTCAGTAAATCCTGAAAGATTTTGACTTTCAATTTCATTTCAAATATTATGATAAATCAATCATGATTTGATATGAAGAAACCCACATGTTGTACTAACACAAACACTTAATAAATATAACTTTATCAACATGTGGGTTCCATCATACCATTAAAATCAAAATTATATTATGATGAAAAAAGACAGAAAAAAAATCTGTAATAATCCTTAAAATGGTGCAATATCACTTTGAAATTATCATTGACTTTTTACCTTTGCAGAACTCGTCAGATTAAGATGTTGGCAGTTGGCAGTTGGCGAAACACTGGGTAACCCTTGTGACTGACGCATTAAGCAGATGAGTTGTGAGTTGTGAGTTGTGAGTTATGAGTAGAGAACAGAAGTAAATATGAATATATTAACTAAAGATAATCAATTTCTTATGAAAAGATTTACACTTATAATATTTGTGATGCTGTTTACAGCGCTAATTGCCGGGTATAATACTATGGCCTGTACAAATTTTCTTATTACAAGGGGTGCTTCAGCCACGGGATCGACAATGATCTCATATTCAGCTGACTCCCATGTCCTATATGGTGAACTTTATTATTGGCCCGCACGTGACTACCCTTCCGGGGCAATGTTGGATGTTTATGAATGGGATACACATAGATATATGGGTAAAATAAGACAGGTTGCGCATACATATTCGGTAATAGGAAATATGAATGAACATCAGCTTGCCATTGGTGAAACGACATACACCGGCATAGAAAATCTGATCGACACTACCAGCATAATCGATTACGGCAGTCTAATCTATATTACTCTTCAGAGGGCTAAAAATGCCAGGGAGGCTATCAAAATAATGTCAGAACTGGTTTCAGAATATGGTTATGCAAGTCCCGGAGAATCATTCTCAATCTCTGATCCGAATGAAGTATGGATATTTGAGATAATTGGCAGGGGTCATGGCAATAAGGGAGCTGTATGGGTTGCCCGACTGATTCCTGACGGATATGTTTCAGCTCATGCCAACCAGGCAAGAATTCAGACTTTTCCACTGGCTACAGGAAAGAAAAACAGTGTTGCTATAACCTCAAAAGATCTGAGAAGGATCTTCGATCCTGTTGTTGAATGTGTCTATGCATTTGATGTTGTTGAAGTAGCAAGGGCAAACAATCTATATACCGGTACAGATCAGGATTTCAGTTTTTCCGATACATATAATCCGATTAGTTTTTCAGGTGCAAGATATTGTGAAATACGTGTATGGGCGTTTTTCAATTCAATTAATGATGACATGGACCAGTATTTTAACTATGCGTCAGGTCATGATCTGAGCAAAAGGATGCCCCTTTGGATAAAACCCGACCGCAAGATATCAAATTATGATATGATGAATTTCATGCGCAATCACCTGCAGGGCACACCATTAGATATGAAAAACGATATCGGAGCCGGACCGTTTGGTCTGCCTTATCGCTGGCGCCCGCTTTCATGGAAAGTATCAGATGATCCAAATGCTGCAGAATATACAAATGAAAGGGCTACGGTTACACAACAAACAGGTTTTGTATTTGTGGCAGAAAGCCGCAGCTGGCTACCTGATCCGGTCGGGGGAATATTATGGTTCGGTGTTGATGATGCAGGGACCACGGTGTTTAATCCTATGTACTGCGGTATTACACAAGTACCGGAATGTTTTAAAGTAGGGAACGGAGATTTGGTCACCTATTCACCGACATCAGCCTTCTGGCTCTTTAATCATGTGGCAAACTTCTGCTATTTGAGGTATGATATGATGGGCGCTGATGCGCAAAAGCTGCAGAAACAGCTTGAATTACAATATATTGCTGAAGTTGCCGCAGTTGATAACGATGCAAAGAAGCTATTCGAAGATGATGTCTGGAAAGCACGTGATTATCTCACTGAATACTCAGTCAAAACAGCCGGTAACACATTTCAAAAATGGAAGTCACTAAGTGAATACCTTCTGGTAAAATATATCGACGGAAATATAAAGAAAGAGAAAAACGGAAAGTTCGCAAAAACACGTAATGATTATCCTGAAATGCCGATGCAACCTGGTTATCCGGATTCATGGAAAAAGTCAGTTATCCAGGATACAGGAACTAAATTACTGATGCCTGCAGTTACCGGCCATTAAAAAATAATGAAATGTTATTGTGTTTTGGAAATAAAATTCTACATTTGCGTCCGATTTTAAGAAGACCATTTATTTGACGATTAAATACTTTGAGAGATGAACTTGATGAATGTTGTTGAAAAAGAATTAGCAGTTAATAAGGATTTTCCGAAATTCATTGCAGGAGACACAATTACTGTACATTATAAGATCATTGAAGGTAACAAGGAGAGAATTCAGCAGTTCCGGGGAGTTGTAATTCAGAGAGCCGGAAGCGGACATACTGAAACTTTTACAGTGAGAAAAATGTCAGGTAATATCGGTGTTGAAAGGATATTTCCAATTGCATCTCCCTTCATCAGCAAGATTGAGATTAACAAACACGGAAAGGTACGCAGGGCAAGGATCTACTATATCAGGGATCTCACCGGTAAGAAAGCGCGTATCCGCGAGAAAAAATTCTGAAAAAATATTTTATGATCATAAAGGGTGTCTCCAAACGGCACCCTGTTTTTTTTAGCAATTACACAGACCTTAACGGAGGAATTCACTCTTTGGCTCTTTCTGCTTCTTTGTTGTTTTCAATGTAACTATTGGATTGTATTTATGAGCTCTTCCTTCTTTGCTTTAGCATCATCGACCAGTTTGGTGGCTCTTTTATCTGCCTCCTGAACAAGCTGGGTAGCTCTTTTATCTGCTTCTTTTTTTAGTGAATCAGCAGCTCTTTGTGCGGCCAGTTTTGCAACAGTACCTTTAGTAGAAGCTTCTGTGACCAGCTGTTGTGCCCGGGCATCAGCCTCTTTTCTGATAGTTTCAGCACCTTTAGCTGCTTCGTCGCGCAACTGCTTACCCTTTGCTTCGGCCTCACGTATGAGTGCGTCACCTTTAGCTTCAGCTTCCTGACGCAGCTTCTCTTTCCCGGCATCAACTGCCGCGTTCACAACTTGTTTTGCTGTTTCTTTAACAGTCGCCTGCGATCCCGCAGTACTATCCCCTGAGGATCCTCCAAAGAGAGGCGTAACAACAGGCTTCCCGAATACTCCGGAAACTTTTACGTTAACCTTCAATACATCAGCAGGCTTAAAAGCAAATCCAAAAGCAGCAGCCTGAGTCGACAGGTTATCAATAAGATTATTAACTGAAGAACCAAGATCGGAACGAGGTATTTCTGTCTTTATCACATAATTAAGAGTCTGGTCAAGTCCCTGGTCACCACTGATATTCATTTTGATATTTCCAACTTTTGTATTAAAAGGTTTCACATAGATACGTCCTTCTTTAAGGCTGAAACTCACATTCAGATCTTTAAATGTATTACTGTAACTATCACTTAACTTAAGCACCTTCTTCATCTGATTATAAGCTACAGAGGAAAGCAGAGTAACTTCATCAGACTGAAGTCTGCCGCTGCCGGTGATTGTCGGGATCAAAGGCATGAAGTTGCTTCCCAGAAGACTCTCATAGGCAAACTTAACATTCACTTTCCCATCTATCCCGTTAGCTGTGGGAGCAAGTTTCTGAATTGTATTAAAAGTATTGAATGCATCCTTAACTCCTAAGCTCTTAATGTCCAGGTCCGTCCTGACTAGAGGTTTAAGAGAATCCCTTGTATCATAATCTGCATTCATTGTAATCAATCCTCCCAGGATATTCATCCCCGTCTCCCTGAAACTCAGAATACCGTCGCGGACAATCAGATGGCCTTTTACATCCTTTGCCTTTATCTTGTTGTATGTCAGGCTGTTTATGACAGCATTAAAATCGAAGTCAATATTATCCGGTATCCTGATAATGGCCAGGGATGTTGTATCCTCTACTGCTGTTGTATCTGTTGCAATCTTTGACAGTATGTCGGCAGCATCTACCATTTTTGACCTGAGAATAAGGTTGCCTTTAATTGTTTCTTTTTTGAAGACATAGGGAATATAGTTTTCCAGACGTCCGGATATGCTGAAATCACTTTTCCCTCCCACCAGAAGATCAGATTTTGTCAGGGCAGCATATGCCGGAGAGAATTCAAAAGATGCTTCATTGATCTTAACATCAGGGTACCCGGCCATTGCAACTTCCATATCCTGAATCTCCATTTTACCGGAAGCCTGGAACTTGTCATACTGTTCCTTTTCGATCAATGATAATTTTCCGGCCATCTTAACCGACATATCAATAAGACCTGAAAGGTTTATGCTATCAAGAGGTATTGCTTTTGACAATGCTGTAAGATCTATCTTCCCGATCATCGATCCGCTGAAGTCAGGATCGCTCATGGGGGTTCTGAGGGCAAAAGTCATGTCAAAAGGATTCCCCGCCAGTTCCATATGAAAAGCGTCAACATTGACTGTTGTTCCATCAGGATCCTTACCGTCAGCGAACAGTCTGAAGTCCATTTTTATGTTACTTATCTGATCCGGGAGGTCGGGATAACTTATTAATCCATTATTTATTTTAAGAACCAGTGCAATATCCGGAAGTGTGCTATCGGCATCACTGTAAATACCTTTGGCAGAACCTGACAATGTAAATTCACCGCTCGTCTTAAGATCTTCAAAATCTTTCATATACACAGCCGGGATCAGAGAGAGAAGGGTTTTAAACGAGGTTTGCTCAGTTCCGAAAGTGAGATCTGTTTCAATATCATCACCGGGCATGGCAACCATTCCTGAAAAATTCAGTTTAAGGTCATTTATTGTTAAATAGTTTTCCCGGAGAGTGAACTTCATATTCTCCAGATCAGCCAGGAGATCAATTTTTGAATCAGCCACAGCTTTATTAAGGTATTTTAAACCTTCCATAATAAATGTAACTTCTCCGGCACTGATAGCTATCTGCATGTCGGTCTCACTCATTGTCATATCTCCTTTGAGGCCGAAGTTGAGATTTTTGAGCCAGGCCTCCATATCTGAACTTTTATCGATGTAGGAGATGGAGCTGTTTGTAATCGCTACTTTTTCAAGGCGTATCTTCATAGCGGAGGTTGCAGTTTCTTCTTCAACAGGCGCTTCTGAAGTATCTTTTGCTATATCCCAGTTTGCAGAGCCGTCCTCCAGATAGATTGCATTAACGAATGCCCGGTCGACAATCACTGACTTAACCTCATATCCCGTTTTTTTGAACAGGCTTGCAAGATTGAAGACCAGGTCGAACGATTTAAAACCGGCTAATGTATCGTTCGCAAATTTATCTATACCAACCACTGAAACGTCATCGAGTGAGAATGAAAGGTTAGGGAAATTCTTAAAGAAACCGAGTTTATAATTCGCGAAATTTACTTTAGCATTAACGGATTCGTTGATCACCTGTTCAACTTTTGTCTTGATTTTTCCCTTAAATAGGACAGGAACGGTAAAAAGGAGGATAAGGATCAACAGGATAAGTCCCAGGAGTGCTGTTATGATTATGCGTGCCAGTTTTTTCATATGAATAATGTAGTTATGTTATTATCAGATACGTATGCACCCGGTTTTACCGCAAATTTCAGGTTTAAAAGTAAATAATTATACTGAGAATAAAAATAAGGAAAGTTGGCAGCAAGCATCATGCAGTTGAGGTGATTTAATTGCCAACTGCCATTTGCCAACTCCCGCACAAGGCACTTCCTGAAAAAAAATTCATTATATTTGCATCACTAAAAAAGGTCCCGTAGCTTAACTGAATAGAGCATCTGACTACGGATCAGAAGGTTGGGGGTTTGAATCCCTTCGGGATCACCTGAAAATAAGCGCAATCACTTGTAAAATAAGGAGTTGCGCTTTATTATTTTATTAAATTATTACTACATTCACACGACAAAGGGCAAAACTCAGCTTAATTTTAATCTTTCACACAACGGACAGGGTACCCATTTTTTTTACTCTTAAAATCCCTGACTACGTCTATACGGTCGTTTGATAATTTTATTATCCAGACGTAATCTGTCAGATATTTTGTGGAACTCCACCAGTAACATGTGTTATAAATGGCTTCAAATCCTCCATAGGAACAGTTGAAAAAACCGCTTGGAAGAGCAGCAAATCCACTTTCGTTGGTCGCTCCAACATTAGGACTTCGCCAATGGATCGTACCTGATTCTTTCATTTTACCACCAGCCACATCATATCCACCAAGATGGTCAATTAAAGCTGTCCATTCATCATCACCCGGTATATGCCAACCTGTGGGACAAAGTTTTCCGGTATTTACAGTAAACCAGTTGTAAAAAGCAACTCCTTCATGGAACCAGCAATAAGCCGGGGTTTCAAGTTGACACCAATTATAATCGGTTACTTCTGGTATCCATATACCATCATTGTAAATGGTCGTTTTCAGGTTTTCCATCATCCATAATTGTGTCCCGATAAGAATGGTATTATAGACATTACCCTCAATATCACGTACTCCTTGCAGGGTTTTAAATGACATAATATCTCCATATCCAGTTCCATATTTATTTGTGGCATAAGCTCTGACATAATATGTTGTAGTGTCCTTTATTCTACTGATACTACTTATAAAAGAACCGCCACCAGCACCGTCAGCAGTTATATTGTCTGATATTGAAGGAGTCGGATTTGTACTCCAACAAACTCCTCGTGTATGTACATTACCCGAACCTCCATAAGTTATTTTTCCTCCGGTTATGACTGAGTTTGCTGTAATATTAGTTATCTCAGTTGTGGTTACAGTCGGGATATCTGCTTTGTCACAGGAAAATAATGCACCAAAGAAAGTAAGGAATCCACAATAGATAAATTTGATATCTCTCCTCATAACCAAAATAT
Source organism: uncultured Bacteroidota bacterium (assembly GCA_963843415.1). Classification (GTDB taxonomy): domain Bacteria; phylum Bacteroidota; class Bacteroidia; order Bacteroidales; family VadinHA17; genus LD21. The sequence goes on along the minus strand of CAWJKD010000002.1, from coordinate 865,328 downwards.
TGAGTTATCCAAAATTACTAATTTCTCCTTATGTCCATTCAATTTCAGATTAACAGTGAAGTTGGCTGATATATAAAGCCGGAGGCTTTGAAGTCCAATAGCCCCGCTTACATCCGGGGCAAATCAAGACTATTAATTCATTCAACCCCGGTAGTGGGTTGAAGAAATAAACTTAAAATAGTAAATCCCTGAGTACTATCCCGGGACTTACCCTCATTGTGAAGAGTTATAATATTCGTCTTTTCAGGAACAATCCCGCTCCCATTTCATATCCGGGGGTGCCTGGTATAACATGCAGATAATCTATCGGTAATGGTCCGTCAATGCCCAGAAGAAGTGGTCTGTCTTCATTGTCGATTATTCGCAGAGAGATCTCACCATTTTTTTGGACGTTATTTTCAATTACTTCAAATGTCCCTGGCACAAGACGGATACTATCCGGTATTCCCTGATAATATAGATTGTCTACAATTAAACAATTATCTAAAGAGTATTTTGTCGTGTTAGTGTTACCTTTTACCCATGCATACCGGCAATTTGAAATAATATTGTTCTCGAATCTGAAATCTTTATCAGCTCCTGAGGTCCAGATTGCCTGATTCGATCCATATACTATTGTATTTGTAAAGCTGCAGCCACTTCTGCTGCCTTTTTCCGGACCATACCCTAAAACAACTGTATTTCTTACCTTATAAAAAACGCAATGATCAATTTTGACTTCATTGCCATGAGCAAAGATCGCCTGAATCTGGGAAGAATTACTTTCTCCTGCAAACAAACATTGTTCGATTGAAAGATCTGTTTTTGTTTCATCAATTCTCGCAATGGGGAAATATCTGGCATATGGATAAAAATATCCGTGAAATTTAATTCCTCTGATCGTTACGTGACTATCTTCGACTAAGAAGCTGACAATCCAGTGAGGACTATATGTTATCCCGCCTTTCAGTGCCCTGCTTGTGATCACCGGCATTTTCTCAGGTGCCCATGATGGATCGTCCGGTAAAATACTCGCTTCAATCACAATACGTTTACCGGCTATCTCTTTCTCAGTTGCGACTGATATATGATTATCAAGGATATAGACACCGGGATTTATTTTCATTGTATAAATATCGTTGTCCATACTTCTGATGATTTCGGAAGCTTTCTTAATGGAATAAACGGGAGCCTCTCGGGTACCGGAGTTTTTATCATCACCGGTATTACTGTCAACATAAACTGATTGTGAATAGATTGTCATATTAATAGATATGGTTATTATGCTAATAAAGATCAACCTTTCGGCTATTCCCGAAAAGATAGATGATTTTTTTTTTGCTTTCATTAAATTATGCATTTTTAGCAATAAACATATAAACTGGTAATTGATTTAAGTCCACCATTACTCACTCAACCTCAATAACAGCCCTCCGATAAGAGTAAAGTGAGGGTGTTCCGGAATCATTAACCTGTAAAATCACATGAAGAGTTCCGCTTTGCTTTACACCAGCCAGATCAACAACGGTATCCGTCCCTTTTCCTCTTGTCAGTACAGCTCCTGAAACAGTACCTGCCTCCGGATAGATCCACCATGATAAAAGTAAATCATTACCATCCGGATCAGTGGTCCCTTCCGATGTCAGTCTGACCATTTCACCATTTTTAGCCTTAATATAAATGACACTAGTTGTTTTGTCTCCGTTCAGAACAACAACAGGATTATGATTTGCTTTCCTGTATTCATCTGCAATACACCAGTCCATCCGTGCTGCAAAATCATTCTGATAATGCTCCCTCCATCTCCAGATTGTTGCAGTATTTGAAACAACAATCCTGCCATCTTCGAGCGCAACTGCATCCCTGTTTTCCCTGTTGCTGGTCCATATAGGTCTCGATTCTCCATACGGTTTATAGAGCTTATATCTTCCACCCCAGCCTCCAAAATCAGGCCTCTCCTGCCATCCCAGTCCGTTGTTTATTAAGCCAAAGAATGAAGGAGTATCCCCTTCCATCAGATATTTTAATCTCGGATAACAGGTACCGAGAGGTCCGTGTTCGTTTATAATATTTTGTTCAAGCCACGGATTATCAACCATATAAAAATGGAAGTTTCCGCCGGTTCTGTTTTCCCGGTCACCTGAAATACCGTTCCAGACAGAAGAAAAATATGATTGATTATCAGGGTTTGAAGGATCAACTATATAAAATAATCCGGGGAACTCTTTTCGTATCCATGGACCTGCATCATCCTGGTCAGAAATTGTATAAACACGCAGCCTGGATATCAGAACGGCCAGGTCTGCAGGGGGTAATTCTTTTTTTGCATCTTTCAGAGCCTGAGCCAGAGTATTTGTACCTCCCCAGGCAAGGATCCACAGAGGCCGGTTATCATCTTTGCGGGCTGCAGACATGATCAGCCGCGAGCCATCAGTGCTTTTCCCTGCACCCGTTGCATCCAGTCCGAATTCCGGTTGTCCCGGGCATGTGACCTTCAGTAACGCTTCAACGGGAGGGTACCCCGACGCATGTTTGAGGAGATTCACCCTCACCTTAGAATATTCAGCCAGGTGGTTCTGTATTATGTCAACACGTGTTCCATTTCGTAACCAGCATGATGTTGTGGCGACTAAACCTTCAATGTCAAACTCATTTGAATAAACCAGAAAACGGACAAGAGACTCTTCATCGTCGGGCTCATTCGAGATATCAGTTAAAACTATTATACGTGGCTTGCTATCTGATCCGTAAAGATCCGACTGCAAAAAATAAAATGAAACAAGGTAAAATACGAGTAAGGAAGTTAATATTCTCATTGTTTTTTATTTTTTCCGGATGGCCTGAAAACCATCGAGTTAACATCTGTTGAAATTCTGCTCAGGATACTTGATGCTTCGGATGAAGTACCAGGTTGATTCTCCATTATCCGGTTTAATTCATCAAGATCCTTTCCTATCGCATCTTTAGAAATCATAAAGCTATCTGCCTGTTGCGAATACTGATTTTCGATCTCGGCAGCATTCTTTTTTGCATCCTCAATCTTTCCCATATTATAATAAGCATTTAAACATCCTGAAATCGAACATATGACGGCAATCACAATACACATATTCTTGTACATACGCACTGCGGAAAGTTTCGATGGTGAAACGTTATTTGGCAATGATTTCACAATTATCCCGGTGTAGAATATGCCGATAATGCATATTCCTGCTGTACCGAGGCTTGCTAATTTTACAAGCAGCTCAAGTGTTTCGGTCTGTGTTTCCATTGGAGAAAGAATTAAATTCATTGAAAGGATTGTATCTGTAATCAAAAATACAATAAGTTTTTCAGGATTGTGATTGTTTTGTCATGAGTTTAATATACGCTACATTTAGTAGTTTAATTAAAAAGATCCATGAGAACACATTCACGATCAGGTAAAGCATTGAAAATGTCATTACTATGCTTTATACTAACAGCTATTGCATCATGCAATTCAGGTGCTCAGACAAAACTTATATGGGAAAGTGATTCGATTGCATCAAATCCCGAATCGATAGTTTATGATAAAATAAGGGAATGCTGCTATGTATCTAACTTTGGCAATAATCCTTCGAATGGCATGACATACAACGAGGATTTCATTTCTAAATTCAATCTAAAGGGTGAGCTGCTTGAACAGAAATTTATTCCCAATCTTACTGCCCCCACCGGGTTGTGCCTTGATAATGATAACCTATATATCGTTGAGAGATTTGGAATTGTAAAATTCGATCTTAAAAAAAATCAGGTTGTTACAAGGTACAGAATAAACGGTCCCGGCTTCCTGAATGATGTAGCAGTCGATAAAGAAGGCACAATGTATCTGACTGTAAGCGATACTAACATTATTTACAGGATCAAAGATTCAAAAGTCGAAAAGTGGATTGAGAGTCCGGTGTTCATGAATCCTAACGGAATAATTTGCGATGGAGACAAAATTATTGTTGGTGTATGCAGCGATAATAGTCTGAGATCTGTTTCAATAACTGATAAAAAGGTTGAGATTATTGCTGCCCCCGGAACCGGATTTGCAGTAATCGATGGGATTAAGAAATTCGACGATGGCTATTTTATCTCTCACTACCAGGGGATTATCTATTTTGTGAACAATAGAGGTGTAGTCAGGGAAGTGCTGAATACAAGTAAAGAGGGAATCTTTTGTGCTGACTTTGAATTTATTGAAGAGCAGCAGCTTTTCGTGATACCGACATTAAAGAATAATAAGGTAAGTCTGTACAAATACAGGTAGACGCAACGGCATAACTGCAAAACGGCACACAGGCGCAACGGCAATAACTAATAACTTCTCAGCCTTCATGCAGCGTTTAGACATTTCAGACGTATTTACATATTAAATACCTAAAAACTTCGAAATGAAAAAAACTATTTTAACTGTTCTGACACTATTCTTTTTGTTTCTCCGGAGCGGCGTTCTTTCTGCACAGGAGAATAATGTCATCAGCGATTCTATCTTTTCAAAATCCTTAAATGAATGGCGATCTGTTAAGGTGGTGCTGCCGGAGAATTATAAATCGGATGCCTCAGAGAAATTTGAAGTTATTTATTTAACTGACGGAGAATGGGTAGTTAATCTGTTCCCATTTATTTACAAATTCGCACAAAGTGAAAATTATGTTCCACCGGCAATAATTGTTGCTCTGCCGAATACTTATATCAAAGGCGCTAATCAGCGGGACAGGGATTTTTTACCTGTAAATGTCCCAAGTCCTGCTATTTCAGGGGGAGCTGATAAATTCCTTGCATTTCTTAAAAATGAACGTGTACCATATATTGACCGGACATACAGGACCAACGGAATCAACTCATTGTACGGACACTCTTACGGAGGTGTGTTTGTTACTTATGCCCTGCTTACGGAACCACAATTATTCGACACATATTATGCAACAGATCCCCCGATAGGATGGAACAATGATTTCCTTATCAAACTCGCTGCTGAAAGATTAGGAACTCTTCCACCGAATAAGGTTTACTGGCTTGCCGGTATTGAATCGACATATAAATATCAGGGAATTCACCGCATGGATTCTGTATTGAAGCTTAAGGCCCCGCAAAGCCTGAGTTGGAAAATTGCAACATTCCCGAACGAAAAACATAATTCGGTTAGATTAAAAGCAATGTATGACGGGATCAAATATTCTTATTCAGGATACCCCGGTAGTTCGATTGATTTTCATCCCATGACGGGAGTATTATTAAAAGATAAACCTGCAACTATCTTTATATTAAATAGTTTCCCTGATCTCCGTTATGAGGTGGATGGTTCTGTCCCCGGTAGATCATCACCGAAAGCTGAAACCAGGCTTACCCTTACAGGTCCTGCGCAACTAGTACTCAAATCATTTTCCATCGGCAGTAAATATGATCAGACAGCCAGGGGCAATTTTGAACTTGGTGAGACATTTCCATCTCTGCCCAAACCTAAGAAGGTTATAAGTGGCGGGTTTAAATATTCATTTTACAAAGGAACGTGGGACAAAATACCAGATTTCAAAAGGCTGAAACCTTCTCTTACTGGTGTTACTGACAGCCTGTTCTCAATGAATAAACTACCGGTGAAAGATGATTTTGCATGTCTCTTTGAAGGTTATATTGAAATTACTGAAGACGGATATTATTTATTTGTAATAGTTTCCAACGACGGTTCTAAATTATATCTGAACGATAAACTGATTATTGACAATGACGGGATACATACCCGTGAGAGCACCAGATCGTACCTGGCTCCACTTCAAAAAGGTTTTTATCCTGTCCGTCTCGAATACTTCCAGAAGGGTCAAAACCACATGCTTCAGTTTATTTATATGACTCCGCGTGGAGGGGATCCGACTCCGATTCCTCTTGACAGACAATATCATAGTAAATAGCTACTGATCAATCAGTAACAAACAGATACCTTGGGTAGAGACATTCATATAATAACATTAAATATCCCCTACCCTCCCGATTATGGTGGAATAATTGACAGCTACCACCGTATAAGGAAATTAAATGATCTGGGTATAGATATACATCTTCATGCATTTGAATATGGGCGCACTCACAGCAATGAACTTGAACAGTTATGCAGAAGCGTTACCTATTATCAGAGGGATCAGTCATTCTTTTGTCAGTTGTCGATACTGCCTTATACAATCAGATCAAGGAACTCCGGACAACTTATTAAAAATCTTGGTTCGGATAATTACCCGGTTTTCTTTGACGGACTGCATACAACATTTTATCTGGGTCATCCTGCTTTATCAGGAAGGAAGAAGCTTGTAAGGGTGCACAATATTGAACACCGGTATTACAGTAATCTTGCCGCTATTGAAAAAAATCTGTTAAAAAAGATCTATTACCACGCCGAGGCAATAAAGCTGAAAAAGTATGAAAGTATCCTTTCTGAAGCTGATTATCTGCTGTCGGTTTCTGAAACTGACCAGAAATACTTTGAGAGCAGATATCATAATTCGGTTCTGGTATCTTCATTTCATCCGTTCGATTCAGTCGAAAGCAATCGAGGGACAGGTGATTATATTATTTACCATGGCGATCTGTCTGTAAATGAGAATATTATGATTTCCGAATATCTGATCTCTGAGATTTTTTCGAAGTTATCTTACAAATGCATAATTGCCGGGAAAGATCCTCCGAAAAATCTGACAGCCAAGGCAATACAATATAATAATATCAGTATAATACCAGATCCCGATGAACAACATATGCTAAGGTTAATCAGGGATGCGCAGATTAATATTCTGCCGGTAAAAAGATCCGGAGGACTTAAGCTAAAGCTTCTTATTGCTCTTTTCTCAGGGAGACATTGCCTTGTCAATGGTGAAACTATTAAGGGCACGTCGCTCGGAACAGCCTGCCATATTGCCGATTCAACAGCGGATATGCTTAACCGGATTCACTTCCTTATGCAAAATCCATTTACAGCAGAAATGATTTCTGAAAGGGAAAAGTTGTTGTCGAAATATTATAATCTGTTGAATGCAGAAAAGCTTGTGGAACTGATTTTCAGGTAAATTTCAGTTTCATTTCTAAATCAGGAGAACTCCGATCACAGGAATTATGAAACAGGCAAAAGTTCAGGTTGATAAAAATGAACCTGTATTTTGATAACTTTGGTATTTAAAATCTGAATCAGCCGGTATATTTGTAATTGAAATCAAAAATTTTAAAACATGATAGAGCAATCCGTTTCAAACCGAAAGAAAAAGATCTGGGTACTTTTTGCATTTTTTTCAATAATTATTCTGGGAGGATTGATCTATGTCAGTTCATTACTGAGAATAATGACGGGTTATGCGGCGAAGAACATGTGTTCAGCGGTTTTTATTGCCGGTAGGGCGCCTGAAGAATTTGAACCTGTCGATCTGAATTTCTTTCCTGTCAGCTATACAAAGAACAAGGTCAACTACAATGACAGCAGCGTTACCAGCAGGTTTCTCTGGGGCCGGTCAAAAGCAATCGATCTTGAAGAATTCGGGACAGTATTGCTGCGGAAATCAAAAGAGGAAACGCTTCGTGAAAAAAGATTCCCTGATGTTCCCGATCCCGGATATCTTCAGGATACAATCCCATGGCCAATGGGCAATCTTTTTCCGGACACCATAACAGGAGCAAACCTTGAAACACTTAAGACAATTTCAGGTAACCTGATAAATAAAAACGAATATGGAGGAAATGGTTTTGCGTTTATGGTCGTTCACAGGGGGATTCCTGTTGCTGAAGCGTATAAACCGCAGTTCGATGCTGATTCCCGCTTTCTGAGCTGGTCGATGGCAAAAAGCGTTACAAATGCATTGATCGGAGTGCTTGTAAAGAATAATGTCATGAATATCAATGATCAGGCAGACATTCAAGAATGGAAAAAGGACGAGCGGAGAAATATTACGATAAATGATATTATGCAGATGCAGAGCGGTCTCAAATGGAACGAAGATTACGGCAACCTTTCCGATGTAACGGTTATGCTACATAACAAGGGTGATATGGCAAGATATGCATACGATCAGCCTCTTGAATATTCACCAGGATCACATTTTAAGTACTCCTCAGGTATGGCTAATGTACTGACCTACCTGATAAGAAAACAATTCCACAACGATTCAGTTTATTACTCCTTTCCATATAAAGGTCTCTTCCACAGGATCGGGATCACAGATGCTGTATTTGAAACTGATCCCTCCGGAACTTTTGTAGGCTCATCCTATCTGTACGCAACTCTTCGTGACTATGCCCGTTTTGCTTTACTTTATCAGCAGGATGGAGTTTTCGACGGAGAACGTATCCTTCCGGAGGGATGGGTCGATTATACTCGGGAACCGGCATCCGCAAGCGAGGGTGAATACGGATCTCTTTTCTGGCTGAATGGTAAAGACAATGTCCCGTCTGCCCCACAAGATACTTATATGTGCATCGGTCACAATGGACAGAGGATCTTTATAATACCCTCCAGGGAGGTGATTGTAGTAGTGCTCGGATACTCGCCAAAAGATTCAATGAATTTTGACAAGTTGCTTGTTGATGTGCTCAATGCACTTTAAATAATTGATTAATAATTATATAAGTTTCTATGAGAGATAAGATCATACATATATTTGAAGAAGAAGCTTCTGCAATACGAAATATTCCTGTGGATGGCAGCTATGAGCAGGTTACTGAAATCATTCACAATCATGTGCACAGGATGAATGGGAAGCTTATAACGAGCGGAATGGGCAAGGCAGGTGAGATAGCTCATAATATAGCTACAACATTCAGTTCTACGGGAACCCCGGCCGTCTTCCTCCATCCAAGCGAAGCCCAGCATGGCGATCTTGGAATTATCCAGAAGAACGATGTACTACTTGTAATAACCAATTCAGGTAAAACAAGAGAGATATTAGAACTTATCGAGCTGAAAAATAACCTTTTCCCGTCAATGCCTGTTATTGTGATAACAGGTAATCCTGAAAGTCAGCTTGTTAAGAAAGCAAGTTGTCATATTCTCACCGGAGCACCAGCCGAGGTATGTCCTTTGGGACTCACACCCACTACTTCCACTACGGTGTTTACAGTAATCGGTGATGCACTTGTAGTACTGATGATGGAAAAAATTGGGTTCAGTGCAGCTGACTATGCCAAGAGACATCATGGAGGATACCTGGGAACAATATCCAGGGAAAAATCAGCGATCTGATCTCTTCACTTTGTGTAATTTCTGATAATCTTAACTATGTCTGACAACACATCCTCAAACGAGATCAACAGGAAGGATTATATCTTTTCCTTAACAATTATCGGGCTCTTCTTTTTTATTTTTGGTTTTGTGACATGGCTCAATGGAATTTTAATTCCTTTCCTCAGAACCGCCTGTGAGTTAAATGACTTCGAAGCCTATTTTGTAACCTTTGCTTTTTACATCTCATACTTTATCATGGCACTGCCTTCTTCGGCATTGCTAAGGAAGACAGGATTTAAGAACGGAATGTCAATCGGATTGTGGATCATGGCAGCAGGTTGCCTGGTTTTTATTCCGGCTGCTCTGTCAAGGACTTTTGGTCTTTTTCTGACCGGGCTTTTCATTGAAGGAACAGGCCTTGCTCTTCTACAGACAGCATCAAATCCTTATATCACCATAATCGGTCCACGTGAAAGTGCGGCGAAAAGGATCAGCATTATGGGAATCGCAAATAAATTTGCAGGCGCTATTGCACCCATCATACTTGCAAGCATAATTCTGAAAGATTCTCAGATTCTCGATGAAAAGCTGGTTGCGGCAACTGATGCGGTCTCAAGATCGGTGATACTCGATGAAATGGCACAGAGGGTTATTATGCCATACATCGTAATGTCGATAATACTTTTACTGCTCGGACTTCTGCTGAAGTTTGCACGCCTGCCGCAAGTTGACACAGAAGCTGAAGATAGTACAACTGAAGAATCAAATTCAAGAAAAACAAGTATCTGGCAATTTCCTCATTTATTGCTGGGAGTTGTAGCACTCTTCTTTTATGTCGGGGTCGAAGTTATTGCCGGTGATACGATAATAAGGTACGGCCAGTCGATAAACATCCCGATGGAATCAGCAAAATACTTTACCTCGCTAACACTGCTCAGCATGGTCCTGGGGTACCTGACAGGTATTATTTTAATTCCTAAATACCTTAAACAGGTTAATGCACTAAAAATATGCACTTTACTTGGGGTAATTTTTTCTCTTGGCGCTATTCTGACCCCGGCTTACAAAGTATTCACCATGCCGTTTATGGATCTCGCAACTTTTAAACCTCTTGATCTCAAGCTACCTGTCACTGTTCTCTATGTTGCTTTGCTTGGACTGGCTAATTCATTGGTCTGGCCGGCAATATGGCCCCTCGCGCTTAATGGTGTCGGAAAATTCACAAAAACTGCTTCAGCTCTTCTTATCATGGCAATAGCAGGAGGAGCATTATTACCGCTTCTTTATGGCAGGCTTGCAATAAGTCTCTCGACACAAAGAGCATATTGGCTTTGCATCCCATGCTACCTCGTTATAATGTATTATGCTTTTTTCGGACATAAAGTGGGACTGAAAAGTGGATCATAATCTGAAAAACATATTTGGATGTTTTATTACGGATGCTGAGTTTTCGACTGGTATGCCTTTCGGAAATGGTCATATCCATGACACTTATCTTATTGAAACAACTGAAGCAGCAAAAGATAACTTCATTCTTCAGCGTCTTAATAACAGAGTATTCAGGAATATCCCCGAACTCCAGGAAAATATTGAAAGAGTAACGATTCACCTGAGGGAAAAGATCAGTTTATTACCCGGATCGGATGTTAAAAGAGAATGTCTCACACTGGTTCCCTCGCTGACCGGAAATACCTGGATCAGGGATAATACAGGGAATTACTGGAGATTATACATTTTCATTGCCAACCACAGGTCGTATGACGTTGTGGATACCAGGGACAAAGCCTTTGAGGGAGGAAAAGCAATAGGCCGCTTTCAGGCTTTGCTGACAGACCTGCCTGGCAAACCTCTCTTTGAAACAATTCCCTCGTTCCACGATGTCGAAAAAAGAATTGATGCTTTTATCAGGATCATTGAGGAAGATCCTGTTGGAAGAGTGAGAATAACAAATAATGAGATAGATTTCATTCTGAAAAGATCGGATGATATGAGAATCATCCACAGGTTGGGAAGAGAAGGCAGGATACCGGTCCGGATCACCCATAATGACACAAAATTCAACAATATTCTTTTTGATGAAAATGACAAATCACTTTGTATCATTGACCTTGATACTGTAATGCCCGGATATTTTCATTCCGATTTCGGTGATATGATAAGAACAGGAGCAAATATTTCAGTGGAAGATGAAGAAGATATTTCCGTTATTAAAATGGATATCAATCTGTTTGAAGCATTTGCAAATGGATATCTTTCCGAAACAAGAGATACTCTTAATGCTGTCGAGAAGGAATATCTTGCTTTCGCTCCATTGCTGATGACATATGAACAATCGCTACGCTTTTTAGCAGATTATATTAACGGAGACAAATATTATAAGATACACCACGAACATCATAACATCCGGCGGGCACGTGCGCAGATAAGGCTCCTGGAGAGTATGGAGGAACAGTATCTGGCAATGCAGGATATAATATGTAAGCTGGGTTAAGGGACTTATGATAAAACGGCGCAAGGGCACAAAGGTGAAAGACAAAAAACAAAAGATACAAGACAGAAGAATATGGATTGGACGAAAGACGAGGTTAAGTTTCTTAAGACACTCAGGAATCCTGATATGATTCAGGCATTCCTTGATCGGATTGATTATAATCCAAACTACGAATGCAGGTCACCGCGATGGATAATCAGAAAAAGGTCGGCGCACTGTTTTGAAGGAGCTCTTTTTGCGGCAGCTGCATTGCAGTTCATCGGTTACAAACCTCTTATAGTCGATATGCGTGCTGTAAATGATGACGATCATGTAATTGCAATCTTTAAGGAAGAGGGATACTGGGGCGCTGTTGCCAAATCCAATTTCACTTCATTACGCTACAGAGAACCTGTTTACAGGACGCTTCGCGAACTCATAATGTCATATTTCGATTTTTTCTTCAACACTAACGGTTTCAAGTCATTAAGATCCTACTCAATACCATTTAATCTTTCTGCTTTTGAATCAAGGAAATGGGCAACTACAGATGAAGATCTTGAATACATCGGGGATAAAATCGAATCCCTCCCCCATTTCCCTGTAGCGACACTGCTGAGGATCAAAAAGCTGTATAAAGCAAGTGACTCAATGCTCAGGGCAGGATTATTAGGATCAAAACCGGAGGGACTGTTTAAACCCAATTAGGAAGGTGCTACCCCCCGACTCCCCTGAAGGGGGGCAACATAAGCAGACCGGAGTCGGAAGTTTCTTTAGGTGTTATTCTGGTCGGGAAATATGTTATGATATAAGATTGTTATTCTGCTAGTTATAAAAGAATAGTTTTTGCCGTTCGAATTATTATTTGGAATTACACTGATATTGACTATTTTTGAGCCTTTAAAAAATAACGGATAAAAAATCAGATCCTGTCGTGGTCTGAACTTTTTTCCTGATATTTAGATAATCAGAATTGGGTATGGACATATCGGGTAAAAGTTATAAAGCCTTCCTGAAACGCCAGGAAGCTTTGAAGAAACAATATGATGAAAAGCAGGTTGCAAAGCAGCACTCAAAAGGTAAGCTGACAGCGCACGAAAGAATAAATCTTCTTTTCGATCCGGGAACTTTTGAAGAGATACATACTTTTGTCACCCCGGCTGATCAGCCGGTTGAATTCGGGAAAGTCGACAGAACGTACGGCGATGGCGTAATAGTGGGTCATGGGAAAGTCAACGGCCGGTTAATATTTGCTTATGCCCAGGACTTCACAATCATGGGCGGTTCTCTCGGGGTGGTCCACTCCAGGAAAATAACAAAGATACAGGAGATGGCGCTCAAAATGGGTTCACCAATAATCGGCATGATGGATTCAGGTGGTGCAAGGATTCAGGAAGGTGTTGCAAGTCTGAGCGGATATGCATCTATTTTTCAAAACATAATTCATTCATCCGGAATTATACCACAGATATCGTTAATAATGGGACCTGCTGCAGGAGGTGCAGTTTACTCTCCTGCCCTCACCGATTTCGTCTTCATGGTAAATCGAACAAGTTATATGTTCGTTACAGGTCCAAATGTTGTTAAGGAAGTGCTGAATGAAGAAGTCACTTCCGACTACCTGGGCGGGGCTGAAATACATGCCAGGAAAAGTGGTGTTGCACATATGATTTATGATGACGAGGAAAATGCCATTATGGCCTTGAAGAAATTTCTGGCATATCTCCCGTCAAATAATGTGGAGAATCCTCCTGTTTTACAGGATGATAACCAGATTCCGGATATCAACGAAAAGTTAAGGGATATTGTTCCCGATGATCCCAATAAACCGTACGACGTAAAGGACGTTATCAATCTTATTGTTGACCGGAATAGTTTCTATGAGACAGCTGAGTTGTTTGCCCCAAATCTCGTAACAGGATTGGCAAGACTTAAAGGCAAGACTATAGGTGTTGTTGCCAATCAACCCAAAGTGCTTGCCGGTGTGCTGGATATAGACTCTTCAACAAAAGGCGCAAGATTTATAAGGTTTTGTGATGCATTTAACATTCCGATCCTTACACTGGAAGATGTACCCGGATTTCTTCCGGGAGTCGATCAGGAACATGCAGGAATAATAAGACATGGTGCAAAATTACTGTTTGCTTACAGTGAAGCCACAGTACCTAAAATAACCGTTATACTCAGAAAAGCTTATGGCGGAGCATTTATTGTAATGAACAGCAAGAATCTCGGGGGCGACTTCAGCTTTGCCTGGCCGACAGCTGAGATCGCTGTAATGGGTCCTGATGGTGCAGTAGCCATACTTTACCGTAAAGAGCTTGCCGAATCGAAGAATCCTGCAGAACTGAAGAAAGAACTGGTTAAAAAATACCGCGATAAGATCGCCAACCCTTTCATTGCAGATGAAAGCGGTTATATTGATGAAGTGATCGACCCGGCAGTTACAAGAAAGAAAGTTGTTTCAGCGCTGAATGCTCTCAGTAATAAATGGGTAAAGGTTCCTGCACGGAAGCATGGGAATATGCCGTTGTAAAGGCGACAGGCGTCGGGAACACCCCCCTGCCCTCCCTGAAGGGGGGAATAGAAAGGCATCGGGCGTCAGGTAAGAAATTATTGATTGCACGATTGCATAATTGCATGACAAACAGACTATGAAAATCACCAAAATATTAATAGCAAACAGAGGAGAGATTGCGATCCGGATCATGAAAACAGCAAGCAGGATGAAAATCCGGACAATAGCTGTTAAAACCGCGGTCGAACCAAACGCCATGTACCTCGCATTTGCGGATGAAATATTTGACAGCAGTGAAGATGTTTCTGAGATCCCTGTGTTTCTTGATATTGAAAGACTAATTGAGATTGCTCTCAGCACTGGCGCAGATGCAATACATCCGGGCTATGGATTTCTTGCTGAAAACGCATACTTTGCTGATAAATGCATTGATAATAAGATTGCATTTATTGGACCATCACCCGATGCAATCTATAAAATGGGGAATAAAACCATTGCCAGAAAGATAGCTATGGCACATAAAATTCCCATAGCCATGGGCAGTGAAGGCAATATTTCAAATGAAGAAGAGGCAATCTCTATTGCAGAGAGAATAGGTTATCCGGTAATAATAAAAGCAGCTTCCGGCGGAGGTGGCAGGGGAATGAGAATTGTGCGCAGAGTCTGAAGAGATGGAAAAACTCTTCGTAATAGCAAGTAAAGAAGCCGAAAAGGCTTTTAAAGATCCTTCAGTATTTATCGAAAAATATATCGAAAACCCAAAACACATTGAATTTCAAATACTTGGCGATAAACACGGGAATATAATTCACCTCGGAGAAAGGGAGTGTTCCATACAAAGAAAACATCAGAAGCTTCTTGAGGAAGCCCCTTCATGTGCACTTGACAGTAAACTCAGATCGGAAATGGGAAAAACAGCTGTCCGCATTGCAGAGGCTGTAAACTACTACTCAGCAGGAACAGTTGAATTTCTGCTTGATTCCGACAGGAATTACTATTTTATGGAGATGAATACAAGGATCCAGGTTGAGCATCCTGTTACTGAAGTCGTTACAGGAGTCGATCTTGTTGAACAGCAGATAAGGATAGCCAATGATGAAAAGTTAAAATTGAGTCAGAGTGATATAAAAATTAATGGTTGGGCAATTGAATGCAGGATAAATGCAGAAGATGTTCAATCAGGATTTGCACCTGATCCGGGGAAAATTGAAAACTTAATCCTGCCTTCTGATCCTTATATCAGGATCGATACGGGCGTTCAAACAGGTTCGTCGATTGTTCCAAACTTCGATTCAATGATCGCAAAACTGATTGTCAGAGGCAAGGACAGGAAAGAAGCAATAAAGAACTGCAAAATGGCTCTCGACAAAGTATGGATAAGGGGAACAAAAACAACTCTCCCCTTTTTCAGAATGCTTGTGCGCAACCAGAAATTCCAGGATGGGACTTTCACGACGGCTTTCCTTGAAAAAGACCTTGACAAATATTATTTCAACAGCGAATATGAAGAAATGCTTGCAGCATGGCTGGCAACAAAACTGTTTGTTGAAGAAAACCTTCAGGAGAACAGTATAAATATTGACTTTGAAAACGGGAAAGAGATGAGTCCCTGGCTTTTGAACAAAAGAATAAATCAATTCTAAAACTCCCTTTCAGCATAATGATAAAGAACTCACAGATCAAAAAACTTTACGCGCTCTCCTCGGAGAAAAGAAAATTCAGTTTCGCTCTGCCGCTAAAGAACAAAATCAGGATAGGGAAAAGGGATTATGTAGTCAGCCTGAAAGCAGATGAGAAATACGGTACCTATATTTTATGGAAAAACCGTAAATACCCTGTTGAGATCGTAAGATCACGGCAGAATAAATATGAGATCCTCTTCAATGATGTAAGTTACACATTCACCGTTGAAACTCCTTTCTCACTTCAGCGAATGAAAGTATTGAATTCCGGTAAAGAAAAAGTTGAACAGGAAATTGTAAAAGCGCCAATGCCAGGGAAGCTTATAGATGTCTGTGTCAGAGAGGGTTCGACAATCCTGCGAGGAGAGCCTCTGGTAATTCTTGAAGCTATGAAAATGCAAAACGAGATCCAGTCACCAGTTAATGGTAAGGTAACTAAAGTTCATGCAAAAGCCGGTACAAATGTTATGAAGGATGATGTACTGGTGGAGATAAAGGTTGATTAACGCAGGGCTTTTTACATCCTCAATCTTGAAAATTTATTTCAACGGCACCTGTTTCAGAGTTTCACACAGATAATTGTAGAATTTTTTAACTGATGGAATATTTACTTTTTCATCAGGGGAGTGCGGATATTTGATAGTTGGTCCGAATGAGATCATATCCAGAGCCGGATAAACACCTCCGATAATAGCACACTCCAAACCGGCATGGATAGCTTTTATATCAGGCACTATTCCAAACATCTTTTTATAAACATCTCCCATTATCTTAAGTATCGGGGAATTCATATCCGGCTTCCAGCCCGGGTAGCCTCCCGACATCGAGACTTTCGCTTCAATCAGGTGGAATCCGGCTGCTATCCTCCACGCGGTTGACTCCTTGGAAGTGTTGACTGAGCTTCGGCATAAATTATGTACTTCAAGACTGCCTTTCATAACCTTAACAATTGCCATGTTATTTGATGTTTCAACCAGTCCCGTCATTGCCTGACTCATTCTTTGTACACCATTCGGGCATATAAATACAGCTCTGATTATCTTATACTGATCTTGTTTTGAAAGTACTTTTGCTGGCATATCACACTTTTTGCATGAAAATGACAGATTAGGTTCAGTTTCTGCAAATTCAGCTTTGTACATCTTCTCATATCCCTTTACAAATTTCTCAAAGCTTTTACTTTTGCAGTTGAAACAAGCAAAACTGAATATGATTCGCGTGGTATTGCATTACGGAGATTTCCACCAGCAGCTTCAGCAAGCCTGATCCCAAAATCTGACTCAGCCTGCATAAGGAACCGGAACATGAGCTTGTTGGAGTTTGCTCTTCCAAGTGCAATATCGACTCCGGAATGTCCACCCTTAAGTCCTTTTGCAGTTACCCTGAAGGCTGTCATTCTTCCGGGGGCTTTTTCCTCCTTGTATTTCTTTACTGCGCTGATATCAATTCCACCGGCACATCCCACGCAGATCTCATGTTCATCCTCCGAATCCAGGTTCATAAGAATTTCGCCTTTCAGAAGACCTTTTTTAAGGCCGAATGCGCCTGTCATTCCTGTCTCCTCGTCGATAGTAAAAAGAGCTTCAACAGGTCCGTGAGGGATCTCTTTTGAAGCAAGCACGGCAAGTGTGGCTGCAACACCTATTCCATTGTCGGATCCCAGTGTTGTTCCATTAGCTCTTACCCAATCACCATCAATAAGTGCCTCAATCGGATCTTTCTCAAAATCATGCTTCTTATCGTTATTCTTCTGAGGTACCATGTCAAGATGCGTTTGAAGGATCACCCCTTTACGTTTTTCCATCCCCCTGGTTGCCGGTTTTCTGATGACGACATTCCCTGCTTTATCGACGACAGTCTCAAGCTTATTATCTTTCCCGAATTTTACAATATAATCAACAATTTTTTTCTCCTTCTTTGAAGGACGCGGTATCTGGGTTATGTCATAGAAAAAACTCCAGACCTCTTTTGGGTCAAGTTTACGTATGTCACTCATAATCAACTGGATTATATTTATAACTAATTATCAATACAACATTATAATCTGGAAATAAAAATAGTGAATAATAATTGAAAAACCTCACAAAGAACTGATTGTATTCTGATACTCAGCTTTTGTTAAAAATGTAATAATAATTTAACCTGCAATCATTTTGAATTCTGTTCACCATTAACTACTTTTGGGGCGCTTGATCGTTTATCTCATTGACATATCTGACACAAAATGAATATCTTACAATTTATAATTAAGATTATCAGACAGAAATTGGCAATTTATCTAATTTAACTAATGACATTCCTGTACATTATAGTTGCCCTGGTTATTATCTTTGATTTCATTAATGGTTTTCATGATTCTGCCAATTCAATCGCAACTGTTGTATCAACAAAAGTACTTTCGCCTTTCTCCGCAGTTCTTCTTGCCGCAACATTTAATTTTATAGCGTTTGTTGTATTCCCGCTGAAGGTAGCAAAAACAATGGGAACCGGTGTTGTTGAACCGGATGTAATAAACCTGAATGTAATCGGGGCTGCACTTGTTGCGGCAATCATCTGGAACCTGCTTACCTGGTGGCTGGGATTTCCTTCAAGTTCTTCGCATACTCTTGTTGGAGGACTTGTAGGTGCGGCACTTGTCAGCTCAGGCCCGGGCGCCGTAGTAGCAGGAGGCGTTATCAAAATTGTATTATTTATTTTTATTGCTCCGCTTCTGGGGATGACTATCGGATTTATTATATCAACCCTTGTCCAGTACCTTGTAAGGAATCAAACCCCTTCCGGGGTTGACAAACACTTCAGAAGACTTCAGCTTGTTTCAGCTGCTGCTTTCAGCCTGGGGCATGGAGGTAACGATGCGCAAAAATCGATGGGTATAATACAGGTTGCACTGATAATCGCAGGACTGGCCACAAAAGATGACAAAATCGGATTATGGATAGTATTATCCTGTCAGGCTGCAATTGCGTTCGGAACATTGTTTGGAGGATGGAGGATAGTCAAGACTATGGGACAAAAAATAACAAAGCTTAAACCATTTGAAGGATTCTGCGCTGAAACAGCCGGAGCTCTCACTTTGTTCGGAGCGACTCACTTTGGAATCCCGGTAAGTACAACACATACGATTACAGGCTCAATTATCGGTGTCGGAGCCAGAAAAGGATTATCAGCAGTCAAGTGGGGAGTCACCAGAAATATTTTCTGGGCATGGATACTGACTATTCCGATATCAGGAATCATAGGAGCTTTAATGTATCTGTTCTTTAACTTGATAAACTAATTATAAAAGACTAAAATCTCTAATATGAATATTGATAAAATTCTCAAGTTTTTCGTACCGAAAGATCATTCTTTCCATCCTCTTTTTGAGGAAGATGCAAAAAATATGGTGAAAGCCTCTGAACTACTGCAGAAAATGCTGTCATTTAGTGATACTGAGGATCACGAAAGAGTCCATAAAGAAATAAGGGATGTCGAACATCGCGGTGATGAGATTACGGACAAAACATATCAGCAGCTCAACAAATCATTTATTACACCTTTCGACAGGGAGGATATACACGAACTTGCGGCTCACATTGATGATGTGGTTGATTCAATAAATGGAGTCAGCAGAAGGATCTGTCTTTATAAACCCAAAAAGCTTCTGCCTGTTTACAGACAGATGGCTGATATGATTAATGAAGCTGCCAAAGAAATTGAAAAATGTATTCACGGACTCAGTGATGCTGCCGCAAACAAAACTGAAATATCCCAATCGTGTGCTAATGTTACTGCTATTGAACATAAGTCAGATGAGTATTATTATGTTGCAGTGGCGGAACTGTTTGACAAAGAAAAAGATCCGGCTGAGTTGCTAAAAAATAATAAAATCCTTGAGATACTCGAAAGATGTGTTGACGAAACGGAGGATGTAACAGATACGATCAAGTCAATACTGATTAAGATGGCTTAAGGAATTATTGGTGATTGGTGAATTCAGTTTATTTGCTTCTGATCATAGTCAGGACCATCTTGAATCTTTCAATTGCATTAACAGCATGCGGAATATCTGCCGGCATGATTATGCTCTGACCGGCTTCAAGAATGAACGACTTCCCTCCTATTATAATCTCACCTTTACCGTCAACAACCTGTATCATGGCATCAAAATGAGCTGTATGCTCGCTCAGAGCTTCCCCTTTCGCAAATGAGAACAGAGAAATATTACCAGTCTCCTTTTTCAGAACAGTCTTGCTTAGAATACCCCCACTGGCATATTCTACTGAATCACTAAAGCTGAACACCCTGGCTTTTTCGAACTCATTCGATTCCATGGTAACCTATTGTTAATTATTTAACAAGCGAACAAAAATCCCGGCTAAGCGTTCATTTCCTTTATTTAAGAAGGTTTTTGTCCGGATGGAAGCTCCAGTCCATAGCCTTGTTTCTTATCTGCCTGCTTTAGCTTGTAAGCAAGAAATATTGAAATAACACCACAGATTACCAGAATGAATATTGGAATTGTGTAATTGTATGTCATTTCACCGGCCCTGATTGCTTCAAGGTTCTCTTTATTTGCAAGATCAAGCAATGCACCGATACCCCAGAAGAAGAGTCCTAGTCCCCAGTTCTGAACCGTAAACATCGAGGCATAAGCTGTTCCCAGACGATTTTCAGGAACTATCTTGGCAACAGATGGCCACATTGCTGCAGGTACGAGCGAAAATGCAATTCCCAGGCTAAGCAAACCCATATAGGCAAGGATCCTGACGCTGAAAAGCGAAAGTGCTATGTGGGCAAAAATAAGCAGAAGAGATCCCAGTATCATCAATGAGGCACCACGTCCCTTTTTGTCAACATAATTTCCAAAAATAGGTGTAAACAGAATAGTACCGAGAGGGATCAGTGAAGCAGTTTTTGGTCCGTTTGAGAACCATAATCTGAAAGTATCTTTCAGCAGAAAGCAGAATCCCAGAAACGCTACAAATATTAATACCATCGAAATATTCTTATTTGCCCGCGATTTAATATTCGAAGGCACCAATGAAAATGCCAGTCCGAATATGAAAAGCGCGATGAAAACGCTTGAATTTCCCAGTGCTTTGCTTCCAAAGAGAATTATGTTGCTGTTCGGATCATCAGGAAGGTCGTAAGTAAACCCAAATTTATTGACGAGCATATCCGGTGCATACTGAATGAAAGGGAAGACAGCAGCATAAAATGACACGCACAGGAGAGCTATATAGATAAATGACGGATTTGTTGCAAGCTTAATAAGATCGGCGAATTTAAACTCCTCTTCATCGGTAACTTCTTCAGCTGTTCCGGCTCTTTGTTTGTCAATCTTCTTGTCAAAGAAAGTATATATAATAAAAAGAATAAGGCCAAGGCCGATCAGGGTAGCAGCAAAAGTCACAGCGGGCGATACATGCCCGCTGGCAATGTCGGGCGAAACCGCAATACCTAACGCTGAACCCAGTCGTCCGAATCCTATGTTCACAGCCATAGCAAGAGCCATTTCATAACCCTTAAACCATTTGACAATAGTCCTGGTCGCCACCACGCAGGTTATCTCGAGGCCGGAACCGAACATGACCCTTCCGACTATCATCATTGTCAGCATGGTTCCGTGATCCTGTCCAAAAACGCCGGCCGAAGCCATGGCTGTAATTGCCCCGCCAACGGCAGCAAGACCACCGAAAACTATCCCTGCCAGTCTTATTCCCCATTTATCGAGAACAATACCGCCAACTATAATCATACCAAACATGTTGGCAATAGTTGTCAGACCAATAAGCCTTCCAAATTCTTCACTCGTAAAATTTAATTCTGATTCCATTAACCCCTTCAGACCGGAAAAAAAGTCCTGAAACCAGTAAGTTGCGAACATAAGAGCACTTAACAGGACTAAAATCAGCCATCTCAAGGCGGTATTATCACGAAGTGTTTTCAGGGTAGCTTCCATTTTATTTATTTTTAGAAAGGTAAATGTAAAAAAATAAATCAGACGAAACACAGTGAAAAAATCACTATTATGAACTAATCACAGGCTTAATTGTTTTTGTAGTATGGAGTGATTTTTAATTGATCAAATATTATGTATTTTTATGACTTATTTTGAAACAGATAGTATATGAAGAAAATAGCTCTTATATCATTGATGATACTGGTGATGGTTCAGGCGTTTCCGCAGACTAAATTGTCTGCTGATTCCGACGTTAAATGGCTCACAATTGAGGAGGCAGAAAAACTTCTGAAACAATCGCCGCGACCTCTTTTTATAGATGCATACACTGATTGGTGCGGATGGTGCAAGAAGATGGATCAGGATACTTTTACAAATTCGGTTATTGCGGATATACTGAACAATAAATTCTATCCTGTTAAATTTAATGCAGAAGGAAAATCAAAGGTTACTTTTCTCGGACAGATTTTTGAAAACGACGGCAAAGCGGGGAATGCTCACCAGCTTGCAGTCGCACTTCTTCAAGGACAATTATCCTATCCTACTGTAGTATTCCTGACACAGCAGGACGAAAAGGTATCAGTCACTCCTGTTCCTGGATACAGAGAACCCAAAGATATGGAAGTGCTTCTTAGTTATTTTATTGATAAAACATACGAAAAAACAAATTTTGCGGATTTCCAGAAAACATTTGTTGGCAGAGTAAAATAATCTAATACTCTGCACAGTGTAACAAAAATTAACACAGAGAAAATACTGACGACCATAGAGTTACACAGGACATGACCTTTATTTCCCGATCAGGTAATTTGCAGGGAGCTGCATTACTTCCCCAATCTGGTACACAAGTTTTCGAGAGTTATATAAAATTTCATCCTCCATCCTGATCTTCATGTTTACAACGTCGGGCATCCTGTAATAAAGCTTATCATATTTTGGTGCGTCAGGATCTTGTTGTTCCCTTATAATAACTGCAACGTCTTTTGTTTTAGGTTCCGGATTGAGCTCAATTGTCACAGGTTCTCCATTCTGAGCAGTATCATTCCCGGGTCCTGTTAATTCAGAGAATTTAAACAACTCCGTAGTTTTGCCCAATAAATCCCTTCCGGGAATGAACTGATATGAAAATGTAACTATCTGGCTGATAGTTTTTCCGGTGAATAGTTCTGTGTACTCCTTTTCCATTCTGTTCAATTCATTTATAGCAGCTTTGTCCTGAGGAAATACATTTGCTTCGCCAGTCAGCACCATTATTTTGCCTTCGCGGAGCTCCATCAATCTTTTAGCCGCACGTTCGGCAAGCTGATCAGTTGTAAGCTTCGTTTTTTTATCAACTGTATATGGTATACGGATAAACTGTCCCTCAGCTTTTACTCGTTTGTAAGCAGTATCGGTCTTTACGAGGTAGTATTCATCGGATCCGAGATCATAAGATCTGAATTGATTTATATTAACTTCTTTGCTACTCAGGGGACTAACAGCCTGAGGATTTAATTCAGGATTAAGGTCGAGTATCAATCCTGTCTTTTTCAGGGACAGCATGTTTGTCTGTTGAAGAGTGTTACTTTCGATAACATATAACTCCGACGGATCTATTTCCTCGTGCGAATCGACCATTATCCTCTTTATTGACCAGAATTCTTCCTCATCCATAATTACATCCTCCAGTCCAAGCAGTTCTCCTGCGTATTTTGCATAGGGACCTGGTAACCCGATGGTTCTTTCCATTTCAACTTTTACTGTAAAGATGGTTTGCGGAAGAGCGTAAATAATGCTTCCGGATCTCAGGATGACAGTATCTGAAAGCGGGGTAATGATTACCTCCGGACCTTTCTGTTTTTTTAGCGGAATACAGGAAGCTGTAAATATCAAAATTAAGATGAATAAAGCCATTTCATTTATTCTGCTCATGAGTCTTTTTTTTGTCATTTGTCCTATTTAATTCAGGTTTAATTTAAATAACGTTAATCTGCTCCTCTTATTCTGTTAAAGGCTTCTCCTATCATCGCAATTATATCTGATGCAATAACAGATTCGAAACCCGATTTCTCTGCAGCAATATCACCGGCCAGTCCATGAATATATACACCTGTTAATGAAGCATTTACAGGATCGTACCCCTGGGCAAGCAATGAAAGTATTATACCTGTAAGCACATCTCCGCTCCCAGCCGTTGCCATTCCCGGATTACCTGTACTGTTAAACCATACTTTATTACCCGGAGCAGATATGGAGGTGTAGGCTCCCTTCAGCACAACAATACAATTATATTTTTCAGAGAACTCAACTTGCATTTTCAAACGTTCAAAGCTGTCCCGGGTCACTCCTGACAGACGCTCAAATTCTCCGGGATGCGGAGTAAGAATTGTTCGAGCCGGCAATGATTCAAGCCAGGCTTTATTCATCGAAAGTATGTTCAACCCATCTGCATCAATAACCAACGGTTTCTTGCATGTTAAAATAAAGGATTGAAGAGCTTTCTGTGAATCCGGATCAGTTCCCATACCCGGACCTATACCGGCAGCGGAAAAAGAATCTGCTTTAACTATATCAGTGATGATCGTTTCGGAATTATCATTTATCAGCATCGCTTCCGGAACTGCACACTGCAGAATCATATTGCCCCTTGAAGGTATATTGCATGTGAGCAGACCTGTCCCCGTCCTCAGAGCAGCTTTTGCACCAAGCACAATTGCCCCCATCTTACCATACATCCCTCCTATTAAAAGGGCATGACCAAAAATACCTTTGTGATCGAATTTCTTTCGGCGCCTCAGAAGAGGTTTTATCATCTCCTTTTCAAGGAACATATATGGTGTCTCAGCATCCTTTATTATACCCGAATCGAGTCCTATTGGCAATAGAGTCCATATACCGGTGAATTTTTCATTTTCGGGAAACAAAAATGATAGTTTAGGAAACTGAAAGCTAAGGGTATAATCTGCTCTGATAATATTATCAGGGTAGTTATCCCTGTTGTCTTCTCCAAATAAACCAGACGGAATATCAATTGAAATAATTTCAGATCCGGAATTATTTATCCTTCTGATTACCTCTGAAGCTAAACCTTCAGCCTGTCGTGAAAGACCTGATCCGAAAATAGCATCAATAATTATACATCCGGAAGGGATCTCAGGGAATTGACTTATTTCCGTTATTGTTCTGAAGGTGACTTTTGTTTCCTCATTCAGTCTTCTCCTGTTTATTTTCCAATCATCAGAAGTATTTACAGATATATCTAAATATATAACCGTGGGCAAATACATGTTCCCGGCGAGCATTCGTGCCAGTGCGAGACCATCTCCACCATTATTTCCGGGACCTGCAAATATCATTACAGGTTTTGACCTGTCAAACTTTTTGATATACCATTCAAATAATTTTCCGGCAGCACGTTCCATGAGATCAATTGACGAGACAGGTTCATTCCTGATTGTGTATTCATCAATTTTTTTTATCTGTTTGCTACTGAATATTTTCATTATCAGAATTACATTATCGTACAAATTTAATCTCTTCAGCCATTAATAAAAAAAGATTAATATATTTGTTGCAAGTCGGGTAGTAATTGATCCTGGTTATCAGTCGGATTAATGACATAATATCTGACCTGAGACAGACCAATATTTTACTAACCAAAATTAAGTACTATGCTTAAGAATCACCCAAAAGGTTTGCTTGTGGCCTTCTTTTCAAATATGGGCGAAAGATTTGGCTTTTATACTATGATGGCCATTCTTGTACTTTTCCTTCAGGCCAAGTTTGGACTTCCTGCTGATGAGGCAGGTAAAATATACGCCTGGTTTTATTTCAGCATATATGCACTTGCCCTTCTTGGAGGAATACTTGCCGACTCCACAAAAAAATACAAACTGGTGATCCTTGCGGGTATAGTAATAATGTTTGCCGGATATATTATTATGGCAGTTCCCGGGATGACTCTGACCATTACGATTATCGGACTTTTCACAATTGCGCTGGGAAATGGCTTATTTAAAGGGAATCTTCAGGCTGTTGTTGGGCAGATGTACGATGATCCCAAGTATTCAAAGCTCAGGGATACTGCTTTCATGATCTTTTACATGGGAATAAACGTAGGAGCATTCTTTGCCCCTTTTGCCGCAACAGGAATGCGCAACTGGTGGCTCAAGACCAACGGTTTTGCACATGACGGCTCTCTTCCTTCACTTTGCCATCAGTTCAATAACGGAACACTTTCCGACACTGCTGTTTTGCAGGAACTGGCCGACAAGGTAAGCCTTAGCGGTCCGGTAACTGATCTTTCGGCGTTTGCAAACAGTTACCTCGATGTATTTTCAAAGGGATACAACTATGCTTTCGGAATTGCCGCTATAGCAATGGTGATATCGCTGCTTGTCTATATTATTTTCAATAAGCTGCTCCCAAGTAAAGATAAAATGAAAGTGGCTGAGAAAAAGATTACTGAGGTTGCCACAGAAAAGATTGATTTCAAACCAATCCCTCTTATTGCAGCTGCTGTTGTAATGGGGATCACTGCCTTTGGACTACATTTTATAAAACAGATTAACTGGGATAACGGGTTTGCCCTCGGACTTTTTACAGGATTTATTACATGGATACTGCTTAGTGCAAGGAAGGAAGAGCGGGCAAGGATCACAGCCCTTGTACTTGTATTCCTTGTTGCTGTATTCTTCTGGATGTCGTTCCATCAGAATGGACTTACGCTCACACTATTTGCAAGGGATTATACTGATAAGCAGGTTGGAATCTTTACCAATATGTTCTTCACACTTCCATCAATGCTTGCTGTTATCGGTGCCATAGCAGGAGTCTTCCTGCTCCTTTACAAGAACATGAAAAACAATGCAAGGATCACCGGTGGAATATTATTCCTTGTTTCTTTATGGTTAATAATGTTTTTTACCTACGGAATTGATCCTGCAAACATTATCAGCAAAGTACTTGGACTGACTCGGTTCAGCACCCTGAATTCTATATCACCGGAGGTATTCCAATCATTTAATCCCCTCTTTATAGTTGCACTTACATTTCCTGTTATGGGTATTTTTGCTTGGCTTAACAAGAAAGGTATTGAACCATCGACTCCAAAAAAGATTGGAATAGGATTGATTATTGCTGCATTCGGATTTCTTATAGTACTCGTTGGTTCTATAGGAGCTCCGTCACCTTCCTCACTTAACGGATTACCGGTTGCCGATACAGACAGAGTGTCGCCTTACTGGCTTGTAAGCAGTTACCTGATACTTACAGTCGCTGAATTATTCCTTAGCCCGATGGGTCTTTCATTTGTATCGAAAGTTGCACCTTCAAGGTTCCAGGGACTTATGCAGGGAGGCTGGCTGCTTGCAACGGCTACAGGAAACAAACTGTTGTTTGTTGGAACTCTCCTTTGGGATAAGATCCAACTGAGTACACTCTGGCTTGTATTTATAGTTTGCCTGCTGCTGTCAGCGACATTTATTTTCTCAATCCTTAAGAGACTCGAAAAGGCTTCAGGGAGTTAGATATTACATACTAAACATATTTAAATAAATCGCAAATTTTAATTACATATTTGCTTATAGTTTGCGGTTTATTTTAATATTTTCAATAGGAACTAATAGAATTCCAGCAGGTTTTATTATTTTTGCATTTTATTTTTTGCATCCTTTGGGTGCAATTTTAGTAAAATTTACAAAGAGATGAAAGTCCTGAAATTTGGCGGAACATCAGTGGGCACACCTGAAAGGATACTTGGAGTGAAACAGATCATTGAATCGCAACAACATCCATGCGTAGTTGTGATTTCTGCATTCGGAGGCGTGACAGACATGCTTTACAAGGTTTCTGAACTTGCTGCAGCAGGGAATAGTGAGTATAAGCCGCTTCTTGATAAAATCAACACTAAGCACAAGGATTTTACCAGGACTTTAATACAGAATAAGGCCAGACAAAAGAAAGTGCTTGAAGTAATAAATAATATCTCTGATGAACTAAAGGAAATTTTTAAAGGGATATATCTTTTGCATGAAGTCACAAAACATTCTCTTGATCAGGTTCTTTCAGGCGGTGAGAGAATATCTTCGTTTATAATCAGCAATCTGTTAACCGAAAACACGTATATTGATGCACGCGAGATCATAAAAACTGACTCCAGGTCGCATGTCCCGCTTATTGATTTTAAGATCACCAATTCACTTATAAGCGAAAAAATAAAAGGTGATCAAAAGCTGACTGTTATTCCCGGATTTATTGCCAGCAATTCCCGTGGAGAAACAACTACATTAGGAAGAGGTGGATCTGACTATACAGCAGCAATAATTGCAGCTGCTCTCAATGCTGAAATTCTTGAGATATGGACAGATGTTGACGGTTTCATGACTGCTGATCCGAAAAAGGTTGAAAAAGCATATACTATTGAAAGTCTCACATATTCTGAAGCGATGGAGCTTTCGCACTTTGGGGCAAAAGTTATTTATACTCCGACTCTCCGTCCCGTTTTTAAAGCTAATATTCCGGTACTGATCCGAAACACCTTGAATCTCAATTCAAAAGGAACAATTATTAATCACAAATCATCCGATAGCAGCCGCAGCCCGATAAAAGGTATTTCCTCTATTGATCATATAGACCTGATAACTTTGCAGGGACCTGCAATGGTTGGTGTTACAGGCACTTCGGCAAGGCTTTTTGGCGCACTCGCTAAAAGTGCGATAAATATAATCCTTATAACACAGGCCTCTTCAGAATACTCAATAACATTTGCTGTCAAACCCGACGATTCGGCTGCTGCTTCAGATTCGATTCATGAGGAATTTAAACACGAGATAAACCAGAACAATGAGCTGAAGATAAGAGTTGAAAAAAATCTGTCTATCATTGCCATTGTTGGTGAAAAGATGAAAAACACCCCCGGAATATCCGCGACTCTTTTCAGATCACTCGGAAGAAACGGCATCAATGTTATTGCAACTGCCCAGGGTTCATCAGAATTAAATATCTCAGTTGTTATCAAAAATGAGAGTCTTAAAAAAGCTCTTAATGTGATCCATGACGGATTTTTCCTTTCGGCTTATAAGGAAATGAACCTGTTCATTGCAGGAACCGGACTTGTCGGATCGAGTCTTCTTAAACAGCTCCAGAAACAGCTTTCTGTACTCTTCAATGATCATAATCTCAAGGTCAATCTGATCGGGATCACCAATTCCCGGAAGATGCTGATTAATGGTAAAGGCATTCCGCTCGATACCTGTAAAGAGATACTCAAGAATGATGGAGAGAAATCAGATATCTCACTATTTGTACAACAGGTGAAGAAGATGAACCTCAGAAATTCAGTTTTTATCGATTGCACTGCTGATGCGAAAGTAGCAGCTGTATATGCCGAATTATTAACAGGATATATCTCGGTAGTTACTGCAAATAAAATTGCGTGCTCATCTGAATATGGTTATTATCAACAACTTAGATCAATCGCTAATGAACGGGGAGTTCGTTTCATGTACGAAACTACTGTTGGAGCAGGCCTGCCGATAATTAAAACTATCAGCGACCTGGTTTTAAGCGGAGATAAGATCTACAAAATTGAGGCTGTCCTTTCCGGTACACTGAATTTCATATTCAATGAAATAAGCAGTGAAATGCCTCTGAGCAAAGCCATCCGCAAAGCAAAAGAGAAAGGTTTTTCAGAACCTGATCCGCGGATTGACCTCAGTGGAACCGATGTTGTAAGGAAGATCCTGATATTATCACGTGAAGCAGGTTACAGGATTGAACAAAAGGATGTAGAAGTGCAAAAATTCCTGCCTGACGAATGTTTTTCAGGAGATATAAATGAGTTTTATAAAAAGGTTGAAAAGTTCGACGGTGAATTTGAAAATAAGAGAGTACAGCTTGTGAAACAGAACAAAAAGTGGAGGTTCTTCGCGACTCTCGATCAGGGAAAGGCAAAGGTCAGCCTGGTTGCTGTGGATCAGAATCATCCTTCGTACAATCTGGAAGGAAGTAACAACATTGTTCTTCTGACTACAGAACGTTACAAAGAATTACCCATGGTGATAAAAGGTTACGGGGCCGGCGCTGAAGTTACTGCAGCCGGGGTGTTCGCTGATCTCATGAGAGTGGTGAATGTTTGAGTGATGAGTTATGAGTTATGAGTTATGAGCGATGAGCTATGAAATATGAGAATGGGATGACAAATTCATATATAAAATAGACAAAGAACTTTGAACAGTAAGAAAATTAAATATTATTCGACAAATCTTAAGGCTCCGGTAGTTAGTTTCCCGGAGGCTCTTCTCAAAGGGCTGGCTCCCGACGGCGGATTATATATGCCTCAGTCTATTCCGAAGCTGACAAAAGAAGAGATCGGTAGTTTAAAGTCAAAAGATTATGCCGTAATTGCTTATGAAATTCTTAAATCAATGTTATATAATGACATAGACAGCAATGATCTGATGTCATTATGTCGTGATGCATATAATTTTGAGGTGCCGGTTGAAAGAGTGTTTGACAGGACATTTGTCCTCCGACTTGATCAGGGCCCTACCCTTTCGTTTAAGGATTTCGCAGCCAGGATGATGGCAAGGCTGATGAATTACTACACATCAGTTGACAAAAAGCATTTTACAATTCTGACAGCAACATCAGGCGATACGGGAAGTGCTGTGGCAAACGCTTTCCACGGATTAGGCAATATTGATGTTATTATCTTATTCCCATTCAAGGAAGTCTCTGAATACCAGAGAAAACAAATGACCACCCTGGGCAGAAACATCAGCGTTATTGCTTTAGACGGGAAGTTTGATGACTGTCAGAACCTGGTGAAAAGGGCATTTGTTGACTCATCTCTGTCAGGTTGTTCATTAACTTCAGCCAACTCTATCAATATCGGCAGATTATTACCTCAGTCTGTATATTATTTCTATGCCTGGTCAAGATTCGCCGAAAATACTGATGACCAGGTTATTTTCAGTGTACCTTCGGGCAACTACGGCAATCTGATGGGTGGAGTGATCGCCAGGGAGCTGGGGCTTCCTGTAAAAAAGTTCATAATTTCAGCAAACGAGAATGATGAGGTCCCGGAATATCTGAGGACCAGCATATATAAGACAATAAGTCCTTCAATAAATTGTATCTCAAGTGCAATGAATGTTGGACATCCGAGCAATCTTGCAAGGATCATTTCATTGTACGGTGGTGTTATGGATCAGAAAGGGAATATCGAAAAGGAGCCGGATCTATCCCGTATCCGTAAAGATTTCTGTGGTTTCAGTATAAGTGATGAAGATACGCGGCAGACAATAGAAGATTTTTACAGGCAATATGGCCGTCTTCTTGAACCTCATGGTGCAGTTGCATGGAGAGGGATGGAACGATATCGTGAAACTAATCCGTCTGATTATTCCAAAGACCAGTTGTTTTTTTCTCTGGAGACCGCACATCCATCAAAATTCAGGGAAGAGATCATTAAAATACTTGGATTTTCACCACCTATACCTGAGCAGCTTCTGAGTATTGAAAATATTAAAGAAAATTATACTGAACTCGATAACAATTACGAACCTGCTGAAGGAGTTTATTCTGAAGCATTAAAAATAAATTTGAAGATATGTATATAGTATGTGCTGACCTGGAAGGAGTTTTTGTTCCGGAAATCTGGATAAATGTTTCTAAATATACCGGAATTGATGAACTAAAACTTACAACCCGTGATATTAACGATTATGATATATTAATGAAAAGGAGGCTTGAAATTCTTCGTCAGAACAGGCTTACAATCCATGTAATACAACAGGTGATAGCAAACATTAAACCCCTTCCCGGAGCTGTTGAGTTCATTACCTGGCTCAGAAAAAGAATGGAGCTGATAGTCGTTTCCGACACTTACTCTGAATTTGCTCATCCGATCATGGAGAAATTGGGCAGCCCTACCCTCTTTTGCAATTCTCTGTCAATTGACCATCTCGGCAATATCGTGAATTACAATCTTCGTCAGCATGATGGCAAAAAGAAGGCTGTCGAAGCGTTACAAAACCTTAATTACAAGGTAATTGCAGTCGGAGATTCATATAATGACATCAACATGCTCAGGCAGGCAGAGAAAGGTATACTTTACCGGCCACCTCAGAATGTTGTGAATGATAACGGAGATCTTCCTGTCACAGGTTCTTATGATGAACTCAAAAAAATCATCTCCGCGGAACTCGAAAACCAATAGAACAGCTGAATTTATTATTTTGGTATATTTGTCTGATACATCCCGGTAAGGGATACTAAATTACCAAAATATGGATCAGACTTACCTTAAAAATAAAGCCATTCCGTCATTGCTGGCACTATTACGAATAATCATAGGCTGGCATTTTTTATATGAAGGTCTAATAAAACTGATAGATCCCAACTGGACAGCCAGACCTTATCTTGAGGGATCAAGGTGGATTTTCGGTGATATGTTCCGGTGGATAGCCTCGGGCAACTTATCTCTGCAGTTAATTGATCTGGCTAACGCCTGGGGCTTAACACTTGTAGGGATGGCACTGATCATTGGCTTATTCACAAAGATGGCATCGTGGGCAGGGGCTATAATGCTGACTTTCTATTACCTGGCATATCCGCCTTTCGGAGGATTTAGTTATGGTGCAGGCGGTGAAGGTAATTATCTAATAGTTAATAAAAATATTATTGAGCTTGCATGTCTTCTTCTGCTTTCCTTTTCGCGTTCGGGAGAATTTTTCGGATTGGATAAAATCCTCCGGATGAAGTATAGCAATAAAGAGTCTGCAACAGAAAAGACAGAATTAATCACTTTAACTGAAAACAATAAAAGAAGGGAACTTCTGAAAGGACTGGCAGGGTTGCCCTTCCTGGCAGGATTTACAGGAGTTTTTCTGAATAATTTGCCTAAGCCCGGAGCGGATGCGATTTCAAGTGCAACAACACCAAGAGTCACGTATAAACATGTTTCCGATCTTAAAGGCGAGCTCCCTAAAGGGAAGCTGGGAAACCTGGAAATCAGCAGAATGATAATGGGTTGCAATCTTATTAGCGGTTATGCTCATGCGCGCGACCTGATCTATGCCAATACTCTCTTTAAAGCTTATAATACCGATCAGAAAATACTTGAAACATTCCATCTGGCTGAAATGGCAGGAATAAATACTGCTTTTCTTACCAGTCCTAATTACCCGATCTTCAATAAATATCTAAAGCTGTATGGAAGCAAAATGCAATCAATCTGTCAGACGGATCTTATAGCTGAAAACTTTTACGGAGATATAGACAGGGCAATAGGTAACGGCGCCACAGCTCTATATATACAGGGCGGGTATGCTGACCGCTACGTTAAGGATGGTAAGATCGCCGGGATTGCAACAGCTGTTGAATATATTAAGAAAAAAGGTTACATGGCAGGAGTCGGTTGTCATGCGATCGAAGTGGTTCAAGCCTGCGAAAAAGAGGGAATTCCAAATGATTTTTATGTTAAAACTTTTCACCATGACAATTACTGGTCAGCTCATCCGGTGTCTCAGAGGGAACCCTTCAGTGTTGACATAAAAAAGTCAGTTAATCATAATATGATCCATGATAATATTTTTGATCTGTTTCCCGATGTTACCACTCAGTATATGAGGGAGATCAAGAAGCCCTGGATCGCATTCAAGGTCCTTGCCGGCGGGGCCATTGCCCCAAAGAACGGCTTCCGGTTCGCATTTGAAAACGGGGCTGATTTTATCTGTGTCGGTATGTTCGACTTCCAGATAGTTGATGATATTAATACTGTCTGTGAAGTACTGGCAGGAATCAAGGAGAGGCAAAGACCCTGGTTCGGCTGATACTTATTTTAAAATTGCGGAGGTATATTTATCTGCAATATCTGCCTGATCTTTAGCCAGATCCGAAACAATAACCAACATATCGTCTTTCCAGGAAAGGAATATGTTACCGTTATATCCGTCAGTGAAAGCATATTTCCCGGTTTCAGTCTGACCTGCTTCAACTCCTGCTGAGGTCAGGTAGGTGACTGCGGTTTTGATTGCTTCCTGTGATGAGCCGAATTTCAGAATGTAGACACCGAAGACATCATTCCCTTCCTGATAGAGAGCTTTGAATGCATTATTCAGGTAACCGTGTCCAAGAACATTTTCATTGATATAGGTCTCCTCATTTTGCTTCTTCCCTTCATTCGGGAAGTATGAAAGCAAAGCCGGCATTTCTGTTTCTCCTTCAAGCATTCCTGCCACTATTGCCGCAAGTGATTCTGTTGCCTTAAGAATCTTTGCATTTTTCGAATAGGTCCGGATCTTAACATAATAATTTCCCTTAAAGAAATTTATTACTCCATCAATGCTATAACCCTGTGAACCAAGATTTATGAAATTGTAAGAAGGTGTTCGCTCCGAAGCATATATTCCAAAAGCCATCGTATGATCGCTGTGACGGTAAATTTCAAGCTTAATGATCTCTTTCCCCTTCTTGTATTCAGCTACATGTGCATCAACAAATCCAAGTGCCAGATATCCTTCAGCTGCACCATCGATAAAATCCCACAGGGTTTCAGGAACATAAACCGGATATCTTGTCAGTATTTTAAAACCTTTTAGCTGAGGATATGTGATATCCTGCGCAACTGAAGTTGTCGAAAAGACAGCAAATAGCAAGCATAATAGAAATATATTTTTCATGATCTGGTTTTATAACGGAATTTAACGATCAGGTCAGGAAGTCTGAAGGTACATTTAAAAGTCTGGAAACATCACTGATCTTCTCTTTGATATCAAAATTTCTGGAGCACCTGACTTTACAAATATCACAATCAGTGCAAGGATTATCTGTTATTCCCATTTCACTTATAAAAGTCTTGGCCATCATAGGGCTGGAATAACCGTAGGCATACATATATGCACGCATCAGACCGGGTATCGGCAGGTTATTTGGGCAGTCACTCAAACATTGCCTGCAGCCTGAACAGAAAAGTCCTGGTTCAGCATTTGAAGCTATCAGGTCGCTCCTTTCCTTATCGGTAAGACTTATATCAGCCAGGATCTTTGCATTCAGATCGACCTGGTCGAAGCTTGTCATACCCGGTATTGTTGTTGTAATATCAGGATTTGACAAAACCCATTTCAGTGCTGCGGTCGTGTTCATCGGTTTTGTTTTTTCCCTGTCAAGGAAAGCTCCGCCGGCAAGAGTTTTCATTGCTACAATACCGATACCTGCAGCTGCTGCCTTTTTTATTGCACTCTGCAATTCAGCAAGATAATCAACACGGTAATTATAAGTTGTAAGAATAACATCAAATGTATCACTTTCGGCTGCTGTGCTTATGACGAGGGGTTCATTGCTGTGAGTTGAAAATCCAAAGAATTTGATTTTTCCGTCTTTCTTCAGCTTTTGGACAGTAGAAATAAGCGGTTTATAAAGAATTAATTCAGGATTGGAGACACCGTGAAGATAAAGAATATCAACATAATCCATCTTAAGTCTCGAAAGGCTTACATTAAATGTCTCAAGAAACTTTTCAGGTGTTGTCTGATCAGTTGGTTTTCCATCCCTGTCCGAGTCTGGTTTCACTTTTGTTGAGATGATAAATGAATCTCTCCTGAAATCTTTAAAAAAGTTACCGAGCATTGTTTCGCTGTTGCCTCCCAGATATCCGTTGGCTGTATCAAAGAGCCTCATTCCTTTTTCATAAGCAGCCTTACACAAATTCGGATTATCGGATCGCATTACGCCAAAGCTTATAACAGGGACTTTAAGGCCGGTTTTACCAAGAGTCCTGTAAATTATGTTTTCTGCCTGATCCGGCAGAAGTCCTGACGCAAGTACCGGGGAAACAGCTAATGCTCCGGCACTGGTAATGCCAGTTTTTACGAATCCCCTTCTGGTTATCTGTTTCATTAAAATTTATTTTAGATTTCTGATTATCACTTTAATATCAGTCTCACTTAATAATCTGACTATTTTGGTTGTATCGGTTTCTCCGAAATGGTAAGGATACAGAAACTTTGGCTTAAAAGCAAGAGCGGCGTCTGCTACCATTTCAGGTGTCATTGTATAAGGCAGGTTCATAGGCAGGAAAGCAACATAGATATCTTTCAGTGCTTTCATCTCAGGTATATTTTCTGTATCACCCGCAACATAGATTCTCTTATCCCCTATTGTAAGAATATAACCGTTACCAACACCTTTAGGGTGAAATGGATTTCCGGGGGAACGCATGTTCACAATATTATAAGCAGGAACAGCTTCAATAATAATGTTATCGACAATCCTTTTATCACCAGCTTTAATAACCTCTGCATTGTCTGCTTTGGACGCTGCACCAGGATTGCATAGTAAAACAGTCCCTGATTTGCGAATCTCTTTTATCAGTTGATTGTCGAGATGATCATAATGGTCATGCGTTACCAGGATCAGGTCCGCCTTCGGGAGGTTTTCGTAGCTTCCTGATGTTCGGACAGGATCGATGAAGATGCAGTAATTGTCAAGCCTGAACATAAGTGATCCATGTCCGATAAAATGCATTTCAAGGTCACCTGCTGATGTATTGATTTTATCAAAAGCAGGAGAATTCTGAGGGAAAACTGTTTTAGTCATAGTAAAGAATATTAATACAGGCATTATTCTTTTAAAAATGGTAAGTAAACAATTCATAATTGATCAAATTTTAGATTTTTCTGTATCGCCCGTTCATGCACGCCTATTCACATAACAAAACCGGCAGTAAAAGTACGAAACTCCTCATTTTAATCAAATTTATTATTATCACTTTCATTTTGTATAATAATTTTAATAACTTGCCCCGGGTATTTAGGTTACAGCGTTAATTAATTAACACTGATGCGTTTAGGGAAATTTAAACAAGCCATTTTACTGGTTTTTTTCCTGGTTTATTCTTCGATTGTCATCAGCCAGCCGGTAATAAGGCAAAAAGTGCATCTTAACAATAATTTGCAGACTATTAATACTATAGCCTCAGGGAATTCTATTAGTATTGATTACTCTGTATCGGACCTTGATATTGAAGGCTTCTCAAACGATAACGGTTTTTTCTACCGGGTCATTATACCCGGGCATACTCAGACCTCAATACCAGGGAGACCAGAGCTTCCTGTACTAACACGTCTGATCACAGTTCCTGAACATTATATTTATAAGGTAAAGATCACAGAAGTCAGATCGTCAAAAATTGACCCCGGAAGGAAAAAGATCAAAGGAATTCTGTTCCCGGCACAGGAAGGAGACACTAAAGACCCTCAGAAAAAGAGACCTTTTACAATTGACAAAAACATTTATGCTTCGCGTGAATTAATTAAATCTGATACAGTCAGAATTGAATCTGTTGGAACTGTGAGACAAAAGCAACTTGCATGCCTTGTAATCTCACCTGCCAGGTATAATCCATCTTCGAACCAGATTGAGGTTATCACATCCATGAAGATTGAGATCATTTTTTCAGGTTCCACAACATTTCTCCCGGAGACTTTTACATTCAACACATTGCTAAATAAGGGTTTGTCAAACTATTATCCGGAAGATGTTGTCCCTGGTTACTCTGACCGGCCAGTGAAAATGGTGATTCTGACAGATACAACTTTCAGGAAATTCCTTGACCCTTTTATTAAATGGAAGGTGCAGAAAGGTTTCAAAATGGATGTTTTATACAGAGGTGCCAAATATGCGGGAGAAGACTACGCAGCAATTAAAAACACTCTGACAAATATTTATAATTCATCAACAGACGATGATCCTCCTCCTGAGTATATATTGATTATCGGGGATGTTTCAAAAGTTCCGAAGTACGGCACAGGGCAGGTTACGGATTTATATTACGGTGAATTCGACGGGAACGGTGACTATATTCCCGAAATGCTCATTGGCAGATTACCTGTTAAAGACACAACGGAACTAAAATCAGTATTAAAGAAAATTATACAATACGAGAGATTTGAATTCGCCGATACAAATAAATTCTATTCGAACGGACTGGTTACCGCCGGGTACGACGCTACCTATTCAACTTTCATGAACGGACAGGTGAGGTATGCAATAACAAATTACCTGAATCAGGATAATAAAATTAAAGGATACCATTTTTATTACCCGCAGACACAACCTGCACATGAAGATTCCATAAAAAAAATAATAAATAATGGTGTATCATTCGTAAATTATTCAGGACATGGATCAGCCGTAGCATGGCTGGGGCTTAACATAGACACATCAGATGTCAGAAAACTGACAAACAGCAACATGTACCCCTTTGTCATAAGTAATGCCTGTCTGACTTCAAAATTTGATGTCAGCTCATTAGGTAACAGGATGGTTGTTTCAAAGGATAAAGGAGCAATCGGATTTATAGGATGCTCAAACGATTCATACTGGTATGAGGATTTCTACTGGACAGTTGGTGTTTCGTCACCATCTGAAGATCCAAAATATGAAACGACCGGGCTGGGTGCATACGACCGTTTATTTCATACACACGGTGAACCGGCCTCAGAATGGTACTATACAATGGGTCAGGTAAACTATGCAGGTAACCTTGCAGTAAGCGCGAGCACAAGTTCACGGAAAAAATATTACTGGGAAACATATAATCTGGTAGGCGATCCAAGCCTTATACCAATCCTCGGTACTCCGGGAACATTTAATGTTAATTTCCCTGACACCCTGCCGACCACAATTAACTCTTATTCTTTTACGGCAGATCCTTTTTCATATGTTGCCATATCAAATTTTGATACACTCTGGGATGCATCATTCGTTAGTCCGTCAGGATCTGTAACCCTGGATATACCTTCTGTTAAAGGTGATTCTTGCCTGATAGTAATAACCGGTCAGAACAAAGTTCCGCTTATAAAAACAGTTTATTTTTCCGACATCAGTAAGGAATTTATTAATCTGACCAAGACCGAGATAAACGATATCAACGGGAATAATAACGGGCTGGCCGATTTTGGTGAATCCATTTACCTCGGCATGACTTTAAAGAATCTGGGATCCAAAGATGCCAAGAATCTTTCGGCAAGAATATCTTCAGCTTCCGGATGGGTAACTATAAACAAGAATTACATCTTCATAGGCACTTTGACTTCCGGAAGTGAAATTGTATTAAGCGACGATCTGGCATTAACAATTGACGAGAATATTCCGGATAACGGGATGATAACTCTGGATCTTATATTAAAAGATGATGCAGCTGAAAAGCATTATAAAATTGATATAATTATTCACGCGCCTGAGCTGGATATAATCAGCTGCGTGCTGGACGATTCAGATTCAGGGAATGGTGATATGATTGCCGATCCCGGAGAAACATTTAAGCTTATCTTCAGGGTTCGCAATACCGGAAGTGCCAGCACTGCCGGAAAACTTAATCTGACAAGTTCAGATGAAGGTATTACAATTCTTGAACCAAGTAAAAACTCAGGCGATCTCCTGTTTGGTGAAACATTTGAAATTCCAGTTCTGGTGGATTTATCAACAACAATCGGCTCCGGTTCGACAGTTACTGTCACCGCGTTGCTCAACTGCGATCCGTATTTTGTGAATAAGAATTTCTCTTTCAGGATAGGACGAATCAGAGAGTCTTTTGAAACCTCCTCTTTCAGGCTTTTCCCGTGGATCAACATAAGCCCAAAACCATGGATAATAACTGAATCCAACACCACTGATGGTATCCTTGCAGCCAGATCAGGTTATATACCCCACAACAGTTCTTCCTCTTTGATTATGAAAACATATTATTCAAAAGATGACTCTATTAAGTTTAACTATAAGGTCTCGTCTGAAGCAGATTGTGATTTTCTGATCTTTAAAATCAATGATGTCGAGGTCTTTAAGAAATCAGGAGAAACATTGTGGGAAAAGAAGTCTATTGGTGTCTCAGCGGGTTATAATAAGCTTGAATGGCTCTACAAAAAAGATGTGTCAATTTCAGGCGGCAATGATTGCGCAATGATCGATATGATTGATTTTACTTTAAAGGGCTCTGTAAGTTATTTGCATAAAGATATTATTACGGCCAGGATTGCATCACCAGCTCAATCTGAAAACCTTGGAAGAGAACTAGTTACGGTAAAGCTTTTAAACCTCGGACCTGATACAATAGATGGCTTTAACCTCGCATACCGGGTAAATGAAGGATCTCTCATCAATCAGCATTTCACTGAGAAACTTTATCCTTCTTATGATTCTGTTGAGATAACTTTCAAATCGTTGGCAAATCTTTCACGATACGGGATGTACGATATTGTTGTTTATAGTTTTGATAACGGTGATGAAAATCTGCTTAACGATACACTGTCAATTCATATTGAGAACAACGACCTTGACGAACCATTGCTTGTATTTCCAAATCCTTTCAATGAGGAACTGAATATAGTTATTAATTCAGAAGTTGAAGGGACAGCAAATATTACTCTGATAAATGCACTGGGTAAAAAGATTATTGAATTTGAGCAGCAGGTGACAATCGGGATGAACGAAACAATAATAAAGGATAAGCGATTGATTCCATCTGTCTATTACCTGAGAGTATCACTTCCGGGTTCTACAAAGAGCATCCCGGTTGTTAAAACAAGATGATAATGGATTTAATTATTTCAACGGAATAAATTAGCTTTTACAAAAAATCTTATAAGGAGATGTCACCTGAAATACCAACAAGGGAAACAGCCCTTGAGCTGTTTAAAAAGTATAACAAAACAGAAAGCCTGCTGAAACATGCTCTTGCTGTAGAAGGTGTCATGCGATACATGGCCAGGAAATCTGGTGAAAATGAGGAAAAGTGGGGAGTTATAGGCCTGGTACATGATCTTGATTATGAAATGTATCCTGAACAACACTGTACCATGACAAACAGGATACTGGAAGATAACAGCTGGCCATCTGACTATATAAGGGCAGTTGTAAGCCATGGATGGGGTCTTGTATCGGATGTGGAGCCGGTTACATTACTTGAAAAAACACTCTATGCAATTGACGAACTTACCGGACTTGTTGTGACGAGCGCTCTTGTCAGACCTTCAAAAAGTGTTCTCGACATGGAGGCCAGGTCGGTTAAGAAAAAATGGAATGATAAACGATTTGCCGCAGGTGTTGACAGAGCAGTCATTGAAAAAGGAGCTTCTATGCTTGGAGTATCTCTCGACGACCTTATAACTGACTGTATTATGGGAATGCGGGAAGTTGCGGCTGAGATTGGATTGAAATAAATAAACCCCCTCTATCCGCAGGTGCAGGATAGAGGGGGAGTTTTTGTGAGTATTCAAAACCCTGTTACAATTCTCTGATCCTGATATTTCTGTACCAGACTTCAAAACCATGGTCCTGAAGACCAATATTCCCAATTCTGGCAGGATTAACAAACCTTTTCCAGTCTTTGAATTTTGAGTCGGCACACATTTGTTTCCATTCTGCAGAGTTAACATCGAAGCTGACAACATTAACTCCGTTTTGTTTTACAACAACCTGCCCATTATTTACCAAAATTCCGACCTGATTCCATTCCCCTGCCGGTTTTGCATTCTGAGGAACTGCAGGGATCATATCGTATAATGAACCTGACTGATGGTTGCCATTTACTCCGGCAGTAGCATCAGGATGTCTTTGATTATCGAGAACCTGAATCTCCGGAGATGACATATAAATTGTTGTATCCGGAACTTCCTGAACAAAAATAAATATCCCGCTGTTGCCACCCTCTGAAATCTTCCATTCCAGTGAGAGTTCATAATTTTCAAATTTCTTTTCAGTGATAAGGTCGGTGCCTGTCATGGTACCCTTTCCTACTCCAAAGCAATGTAATGAACTATCAACAATATCCCAGTAAGCCCTTGGGAAAGCAGTAGAATTATATCCTCTCCATCCGGTTGTGGTTTGACCATCGAAAAGTGAAACCCAGCCTTTATCAGTAACCTCTGCAGAGGTTTTTCCTTTTTCTTTTGTCTTTGATATACATGATGTAACCAGTCCAATGACAAGTACACACGATAAAAGAACACTAATTATTTTCATAATGTTTAATTTATTTAGATTAGAATTATAAAGGCATATCAGGAAGAGACCAGCCCTGACGGTAGTTATGTTTAACCATCTCAGAGGCAAACTGTCTTGCGTTCATCGTAATGTTTGGTCTGTCGAATTTAGGATCTCCGTCAACAATTGTAAAGTTATCTGAGATCGTAAGTCTTACATTATCTGCATCGCTTATATTAGTGAACTCCATTTTTTCTCCGTTCCATAAGAGTTCTTTATTCAATCCCTGTAATCTGACAGCAAGTACGCCCATCACGACCATTTCGTTGAAAGGACCAGCTTCTGCAAAGTCAGATTTGGAAGCGACTCTGCTTTCCGGGTTCTCTTTACATGCACGGACCCAATCCATCTCGTGGGAGATTTCCACTCTTCGTTCCGTTTTAGGAACTGATGGAATACGACCTGACAGCAGCCAGGGATCACGGCCATAACAACCGCAGTGAAGAATATCCTTTGTGCCATGGAACAGGACTGCTCCCCCATTGTTATTCATATCTTTCCCGGCCGGCCAGCCGTCAGGTTTTGTAGGCTGTAAACCACCGTCGTACCAGATAACTTCAACCTGGGGATATTTGATTTTTGATCCTTTTGGTGCAACTCTTTCGGGGTAAGTAAGTTTTACCATTTGTGCGTTTGGTGCGCAATCTGTCAGTAATAAAGTTGAACTTCCCTGAGCTTTTACAGGGTATTGAAGCCGCAGGCTTTTAAAAACAGGATGAAGGATATGGCATGCCATATCTCCAAGAGCTCCTGTGCCAAAGTCCCACCATCCGCGCCAGTTCCAGGGTGTATACAAACTATTATATGGACGCATTTTAGCCGGACCTATAAAGAGGTCCCAGTTAAGAGTGTCAGGGACCCACTCACCTTTTGGAACATTAAGTCCCTGCGGCCAGATAGGACGATCAGTGAATGATTCAACTTTTCTGACTTCACCAATTTCACCATTCTGTATCCATTCTTTTGTAAGATTAACTCCTTCAGCTGAAGAACCCTGATTCCCCATCTGGGTAGCAACTTTATATTTTGCAGCCAGCCTTGTAAGCAACCTGGATTCATAAACAGAATGAGTAAGTGGCTTTTGCACATACACGTGTTTTCCAAGGGTTATTGCCGTTGCAGCCACTATAGCATGAGAATGATCGGCAGTAGCAACTATTACTGCATCTATCGATTTTCCCATCTCATCATACATTTTACGCCAGTCCCAGTAAGCTTTTGCCTGAGGATTTTCAGCAAAGACCACTTTTGAATAAGCCCAGTCCACATCGCAGAGGGCAACGATATTCTCGGTTCCTTTAACTGCCTTGAGATTTGAATTTCCCATTCCACCGATCCCAACCACAGCAATATTCAGTTTGTCACTTGGAGGTCTTTTACCGAGGCCTCCAATAACCGAGCTTGGCAGTATGGTCAGACCTGTAGCTACCGCACCGGTAGTCTCAATAAATGTCCGGCGCGAAATGTTTTTATCATTCTCTTTCATATCAGGTAGGTTTAATTTTAACGATTGATAAATATAATGAAATCAATTTGATTAGTATAAGGTCGCATTCTAAATATTTTATCTATTACTTTGTGAAACAATAACGTAACACCAGAAATATATTGAAATGGAAAAGGCGCCTCTCTTTCTCGATCCAAAAGAAAATCCATTGTTGATAAGGATCTTCCAGATTATCTTTGGTATAGTTTGTATCGCAATTGCTGTTTTCTGGATTGTTTTTAATGTTCAATCACTAAAAGCTGACAGGAATCTGTGGATAACAACAATACTGCTTTCAGTATTTGGTATCTATCTGATCTTTGCAGGACTTGGAAAAACAAAAAAATATATTTCAATCACTCCTCAGGAAATAATACTGAAAAAGAATCCTGTGCTCCCAAAAGTTGTGCTTAAGGCTTCTCAGATTGAAAAGATAGAGTCGTACCCGATGAACATTAATTTCCATACAAGTGGCAAAAGGAAGATAGCCTTACGGTTTGGCACAAATTATCCGGAGATCATCGATCCGGTTAAAAAGGAATTGTTGAATTTTGCCCGGATGAATAATATTTCTTTTGAAATCAAAAATTAGTAATAAGTCAGCGATGGTGACTCTGTTTAAAAATATTGGCAACGCTGTTCAATGCCTTCTCTGTCCTCATAAATGTATTATCGGCGAAGGGAAATCCGGCATCTGCGGCGCCAGAAAAAATGTCGGTGGTAAGATAGAATTAATAACATATGGCGTCATCTCAGGCTATGCCCTGGATCCTATTGAAAAGAAACCCTTATATCACTACTTTCCGGGAATGAATATCCTGTCAATGGGTTCTTACGGCTGCAATATGCATTGTGACTTTTGTCAGAATTATACTATTTCGCAGCGCACAGCAGCGGGATTCACAACAAGAATTGAACCGGAAAAAATCCTGAAAGAAGCCACAAATGCACTTCACAACATTGGTATAGCATTTACTTACAATGAACCTGTCATCTGGTTTGAGTTCATCCGTGACGTAGCCTTAAAGGCAAAGAAGAAAGGTTTAAGGACTGTTCTGGTTAGCAACGGATATGTTAATGAGGAGCCTCTGGATGAAATAATTTCATTCACAGACGCATTCAATATTGACCTAAAGGCTTTTAATAATGACTTTTATAAGCAGTTGACCGGAGCTGACCTTGAATCTGTCAAACAAAGTCTCAGAAGGATAGCCAAATCCGAAAAGCATCTTGAAATTACCACACTTGTTATTCCCGGACTTAATGATACCGAAAAAGATATGGCTCTGGAAGCTGAATGGATCGCAGGGGAACTTGGCAAAGATGTTCCATTTCACCTGAGCCGGTACTTTCCGATGTACAGACGGGAAGACCCGGCCACACCACCGGATTTAATAAAAAGGCTAGGGGAAATTGCCTCGCAGCATCTCACCTATGTGT
Source organism: uncultured Bacteroidota bacterium (assembly GCA_963843415.1). Classification (GTDB taxonomy): domain Bacteria; phylum Bacteroidota; class Bacteroidia; order Bacteroidales; family VadinHA17; genus LD21. The sequence goes on along the minus strand of CAWJKD010000002.1, from coordinate 820,582 downwards.
ATAACGGGAATATGACCTCCGAATCGGGACAGAATACAAAATGTCCGAAATGCGATAGGGTTGTGACAAAGAGATCAGGATACAATATCAAGCTCCAGAATCTTGATCAGAAAGGGAAATGTACAGGTTGCGGTACCCATATCTACAAAAACTTTACTTCTTTTTCGTCTTCGATAAAGAACTGAGACGTTCGAACAATTTATCAACTCCCTTGTCAATATCATTGCTGATCATTTTATAATGGTCTCTGATCCCCTTCGGATCATTTCCAGGAGCAGAATTGTTGACTCTGAGCATGAGTTCATTTCTGAAATTGACAGCATCAGAAATAATGCCGGTTACTTCATCAGATTTTTTATCGGGATGAAGAGTTGAAAATGTAAAACAATCGGCGATCACTTCATACAAACGCGAATCAATCTGTTTTTTTAATCCTCTTATACTTGCCATTTTAATATTTATTTGTGTTTAACATAATAAAAATTTACAATTGTTTCAGCTCTTTTTTGATCTGAATCTGATTATGCTCTCTTCGGCTTTAATCAAATACAGTTTACGCAGGTTTTCGATTAATGGCACCCGCACATTGAAAGGCTTTTCATCAATATGATGGAAAGGAAGTACTATTGGAGAAGTCCCGGTCATAAAAACTGCTTCATAGCTTCCGATAGAATCAGAACTGACACACTCCAGTTTTACCCTGATTTTGTTTTCCTTACAGATTTCAAGTATATACTTCCTTGTTATTCCATTCAGTATCATCCCTTCAGGTGCAGTTACAAGTGTTTCTCCGGTCATGAAGAAAATATTTGACCTGCTCCCTTCAGTAATCTGTCCCTTTTCATTAACGAGCAACGCCTCATAACCTCCGTCCAGAATAAGCCTTTGAAAAATTGAAGAACGAAGCTTATGATTTATAACCTTCGAAGCCGGATCTTTCCTCTCTGCATAGAACAGAATACCTTTTACACCATTACGATATTGTTCTATGGAGGGATATATAGGTTCGATAAAATAGACCAGGTAGTTGACAATATCCATGCTATAGTTGAACACGATTTTGAGATTTATATCTTTCTTCTTCTCGGTTTTTGAGAGATTGATTATATCTTTCTTCAGCGTATCAAGATCAGCCAGCATCTTCTTCCCCTGCATTCTTGCACTCGACGACAAACGGTCCATATGATCATGGAAAAATACAGGATTACCTTTCACCATCCTGATGACTTCGTAGATTGAATCACCCTCGTAAACAAGTGAATTATCAAATGAATCTGAAGACTCCATCTTTCCGTTGAGTATGAATCTTCGGCCGAAACACTCATTCATAACTTTGTGTATTTAAGAACAAAAATACAAACTATTAACCACTCTGCCCCCTTTTGTAACTATATTCGTAACTGCTTACCCGATGCAGATTCTTAACATGTTTGCTATAATAGACATTGAGACCACAGGTGGCAGTGCAAAACTTGAAAGGATAACCGAAGTTGCTGTATATCTTCACGATGGTAATAAGGTGACCGATGAATTTGTTTCACTTGTCAATCCCGAAAGAAATATTCCATATTTCATCACTAATCTTACTGGAATTACTAATGAGATGGTTGAAAATGCACCTCGTTTCTATGAGATCGCACGGACAATTGTCGAACTAACTGAAGGAAGGACTTTCGTCGCCCATAACGCACGGTTTGATTACTCATTCATCCGACAGGAATTTAAATCACTCGGTTATAATTTCAAAAGAAACATAATTGACACTGTTGCACTTAGCAGGAAACTGTTCCCGGGACACCGCTCCTATAGTCTCGGTAACATATGCAATGATCTGAAGATTGAGATAAACGGCAGGCACAGGGCTGCAGGAGATGCCCTTGCAACAGTAAAACTTTTCGAAATACTTCTTAAAACGGACCGGGAAATTAATGGAAACAGATCCGATCTTATCCGAAATACAAGAATTTCAAAACTCAATCCAAAACTTAATATTTCAAAGATAGAATCCATTCCTGATGAACCCGGTATTTACTATCTCTATAACGAAGAAGGTGATCTGATATATATTGGGAAGAGCCGTAATCTTCAGCAAAGGATCAGCACACATCTTTCCAATAATACAACAAACCGTGCTATGGAAATGAGGGACCTGATAGCCGATATTGATTGGGAACCCACTGGAAGTGAACTGATTGCTCTCCTGAGAGAATCATTTGAGATAAAAGATAACAAACCATTTTACAACAGGGCTCAAAGGAGGTCCGGTTTTCAGTGGGGCATATACAGCTTTACCGATAATGAAGGATACCTCAATTTTAAATATGGTACTATCGACTCAGAGGAGAATCCACTCTCTGTTTTTACTTCCAGAGCAAGAGCAAAATCAAAACTCACATCACTTGTTGAGACTTATGAACTTTGTCAGAAACTCGCCGGTCTATATGAATGTAACGGACCCTGCTTTCAATATCAGGTCGGTATTTGCAGAGGGGCTTGCTGTGGCAAGGAGTCATCATCTGTTTACAATGAGAGAGCATTCAAAGCAAGTGAAGAATTTGTTTTTGCACGAAGGAACTTCCTCATAATTGACAAAGGGAGAAATGAAGAAGAAAGAAGTGCTGTTAAAATTATTAACGGTAAATATATCGGATATGGCTATTTCAACATAAATGAGATCGGATTTGGACTTGCGGCTGTACATGACTGTATTAAACCTGCATCCGATAACCGTGACATACAGGTTATTCTGAAAAGCTACCTGAGAAATAACAGGGTCGAAAAAATTCTTGATTTCTGAATTCCATTAACCAAATAATCCTATTTTTGATATTCTAACCTACAACGAAATATTATGGCTGTATTTACCCGGACAACAAAGAACCTGATCCTGAAAATTGATGAATTTTTTGACAATGTTGAGATTGGGTTGCTTGTATTCAGAGAAGGCATAAAATCATATCTGCAAAAGGATAAAGAAGATTTCCGGAGACATATCCAGAAACTTGAGACCCTTGAGAGCAATGCTGACAAACTTCAGAGGGCTATTCAAAATGAGATGATCACTCATTCAATTTTACCCCAGCACAGGGAAGAAGTAACAAAGCTCATTGATGAGCTCGACGAGATAATTGACGTTTTAAAAAGTTCATTGAATGAATTTAGCATCGAATTGCCTGATATACCCGAATCACTTAACAAGAGCTTCATAAGTCTTACAGATTCATCTCTCTCTTCTGCCGAGGAGCTTATACCTGCAGCCAGAGCGTATTTCCGTGCACCTCATACAGTAAGGGAAAAACTGTTGAAAGTCTATTATTTTGAAAGTGAAACAGATAAAATCTCAAGAAGGATCAAAACAACTATCTTCCAGGATATGAATGAATTAGATCTTGCTCACAAAGCTCATCTGAGATATATTATTCACCACGTCGAGAATATTTCTGATCTGGCTCAAAAAGCTGCAGATCTTCTTTCGGCGATGGCAATTAAACTAATTTTGTAACGGATTTAATGATACTTCTCTTTTTAACAAGCGGATTATTCCTGGGCTGGTCACTGGGTGCCAATGATGCTTCCAATGTTTTTGGTTCAGCTGTTGGATCTAAAATGCTGACATTTCGTAAGGCAGCCATCATTGCCTCAATTGCTGTTATCCTCGGATCTGTTGTACAGGGATCCGGGACCTCAATTACATTAGGTAAGCTGGGAGCTGTAAATGCGCTGGGAGGTTCGTTTACTCTGGCTCTTGCTGCAGCTATAACGGTCTATGCCATGACAAAGTTCTCACTTCCGGTATCAACGACACAGGCCATTGTCGGTGCGATAATCGGCTGGAACCTTTTTACCGGTAACAGGACTGATTCGGCCACCCTGACTAAAATTGTTTCAACATGGGTATTTGGCCCGGTTCTGGGGGCTATCTTTTCAATTTTGCTATTTATACTTATTAACCGCATAAAAAGAACAGCAGGAATTCACCTTATAAGATTTGAGTCACTCATACGGAAAGGACTGATCATCGCAGGAGCGTTCGGGTCATTTAGTCTGGGTGCAAATAATATTGCAAACGTAATGGGTGTTTTTGTTCCGGCATTTAATCTGAATGAGCTTGACCTCGGATTATTTTCTCTTTCTTCAAGCCAACAGTTATTTCTTTTAGGAGGACTTGCGATTTCGGTTGGAATTATAACCTATTCAAAAAAGGTTATGGAGACTGTTGGAGAGAACATTATTCAAATCTCAGGTGAAGCTGCAATGGTAATTGTCCTGGCACAATCACTTGTACTGTTTATTTTTTCATCTACTGCTCTTTCAAATCTTTTTGTCCGTGCAGGCCTCCCTCCTATCCCAATGGTCCCGGTGTCCAGTACTCAGGTAATAGTAGGATGTGTGGTTGGGATAGGACTCTACAAAGGAGCCAGAAACATTAATTTTAAGCTGCTTGGTGAAATTGCTCTCGGGTGGATCATAACACCTGTAATTTCAGGGCTTCTTACTTTTTTCTCACTATTCTTTATTAAAAATATTTTCAATATAGAAGTGGGACATAAGATCATTGCGGGTTCATCCTCCGACATAACTTTTATTACTCCGGAAGAAGGCACTTCTGAGATATTCAGGTATCTGCTCCTTGGGATCCTGTTAGCTGGAACTATTGTGATAATATTTTATGCCCTTCTCGAGAGAAAGAAAATCAGGGATTTGAAGTTATTGGAAGAAAAATTCTGGAAGAACATGAAATAATCGACAATGCCGCTGACATCACTGAGATACACAATTGAAAAAATGCCGGCAGAATTAAAAACCAGGGCTATGGCCAAATAGTCACCACGGTTTTTTTACCTTTGTATTTTAATCCTAAATGAGATGAAAAGGAGACTATCCTTGTTAATTGCATTCCTGATCACCGTCGCCGGATTTTCCCAGGATCGAGTTACCGGGTACGATTTTGCCACTAGGTCGGAGGTTATCGCCAGCAACGGAATGGCTGCTACAAGTCAGCCGCTGGCCACACAGGTTGCTCTTGATATTCTGAAGCGAGGGGGAAACGCTATTGATGCAGCGATCGCAGCAAACGCTGTTCTTGGCGTTGTAGAACCTACAGGTTGCGGAATTGGAGGAGATCTTTTCGCAATTATCTGGAGTGCTGATAAAGGGAAATTGTACGGATTAAATGCAAGCGGCAGATCGCCCCGCTCACTCAGACTTGAGTACCTTAAGGAAAAAGGGTATGAGTTCATCCCTCCATACGGACCATTGCCGGTATCCGTACCAGGATGCGTCGACGGATGGTACGAGATGCACGAGATGTTTGGCAGGCTTCCGATGAAAGATATTCTTCAACCGGCAGTTAACTATGCCAGGGAAGGATTCCCTGTGACAGAATTAATTGCTTTCTATCTCGAAAGTGGCACAAAGAGATTAATAGATTTTCCGAATATCAAAGCTGTATATATGCCCGGAGGTAAAGCTCCGGCAAAAGGAGAAATATTCAGGAATCCTTTACTGGCAAATACTCTTGAGAAAATTATTAAGGGGGGAAGAAATGAATTTTACCGGGGAAGCATTGCAAGAGACATTGCAGCATTCATGAAAAAGCAGGAAGGATTTCTTACTTATGACGACCTGGCGCGTCATCATTCAGAATGGGTTGAACCCGTAAGTACTAATTACAGGGGCTATGAGGTCTGGGAATTGCCTCCAAACGGACAGGGGATAGCTGCCCTTCAGATACTAAATATTCTTGAAGGTTTTGATATTGCAGAAATGGGATTTGGATCGACAGAATATATTCACACATTCACTGAAGCTAAAAAGCTTGCTTTTGAGGACCGGGCAAAATATTACACTGATCCGCTTTTCGCGGAAGTCCCTGTCGCACAACTTATTTCAAAAAAGTATGCAGCAGAAAGACGCAAGCTTATTAATCCTGATAAGGCTGCAAGAATTTATGACGCAGGTGTAATTGAAGCCGGAAATACAATCTATCTGACGGTTGCCGACAAATATGGAAATATGGTTTCCCTTATTCAGAGTAATTACAGGGGCCTGGGATCAGGTATGTGCCCCACGGGACTCGGATTTATATTGCAGGATCGTGGTGAGATGTTCAGTCTGTCGCAGGGACATGCTAATGTCTATGCACCGGGGAAAAGACCATTCCATACTATTATTCCGGCGTTCATTACTAAAGACAAAAAACCCTATATTAGTTTTGGGGTTATGGGTGGTGATCTTCAGCCGCAGGGGCATGCCCAGATAGTTGTTAACCTTATCGATTTTAAAATGAATCTGCAGGAGGCCGGCGATGCTCCCAGAATTTATCATACCGGTTCATCAGAACCGACAGGCCAGGGGATGACAGATGGAGGGATCCTTCATCTGGAAAGCGGTTTTCATACGGATGTTATTCAGAAACTAATGGTTATGGGCCATACAATACAATGGAATCTTGGAGGTTATGGCGGATATCAGGCCATAATGCGCGATGAAAAGAACAAAGTATGGTATGGAGCATCCGAATCACGGAAAGATGGTCAGGCAGCCGGCTATTAGACATTCCGCGTTCAGTCAATATCGCGAAACGGAAAACAGAAAACATTATACAGTCATCTGAAGCTCCGACTTAATCTCCTTGACTTCAAGTACTTTTGTTGTTCCGCCTGTTTCAAGGTTTATTTCGTGGGGTTTATTTGCTTTCCATGATCCGTTAGTAAAATCAGGGATTTCAATTGACTGCGATCTGTTCGCAACTGACCATTCACTGAGTGGGGCAATTGAACTCCACAGAGCGCCGTCATAAACATCCTGATCTACGGGTAATCCGTTTCTGAGACAGTCGATAAGACGCCAATCCATAATAAAGTCCATTCCGCCATGACCACCGACCTGTTTTGCCAGATCACCCACCCTTTTGATAATTTCAGGTGTATGCTCCTGCTCAAGAAGCTTCATTTCATCTTCTTTAAACCAGCTCTCTCCAATAGCAATAAGTGGCTGCGGATACTTAACTGCCATCCCTTTTGTGCCCTTAACAAGATGGATCCTTGAATATGGCTGTGTCGACGATACATCGTGCTGGATTATTATTGTTCTGCCGAGGTATGTTCTTATAATGGTGGTGTTAATATTACCACGGTAATTCTTGTCAGAAAATTCTGTATAAAATGAATCCGCTGCTACAAGCTCATTAGCATGTTTAGCCATAGAAAAATCGTTACTTGACACAGATGACAGATATTCCATTTTATCGCCTCTGTTTATATTCATGGTCTGGCAAACCGGTCCCAGACCATGCGTAGGATAAAGATTACCATTTCTGGATGCATTTTCCCGGAGTCTCCACATATCTGTATAACCATTATCATTTTGCAGGCTGTCATCAGGCTTGTTGAAATTCAATCCCATAAGATTATGAATATAAGCGCCTTCACCGTGAATAAGATCTCCAAACATACCCTGACGTGCCATATTAAGTGTAAGCAGTTCAAAGAAATCATAACAGCAGTTTTCAAGCATCATACAATGTTTCTTCGATCTCTCAGATGTCTCAACAAGCTGCCAGGATTCGTCAACTGTTCTTGATATTGGCACTTCACATGCCACATGCTTACCATTTTCCATGGCATAAACAGACATAGGAGTATGTAAAATCCAGGGGGTGCAGATATAGATCAAGTCAAGATCCGGCCATTCTACAAGCTTTTTCCAGATATCTTCTGCACCAAAGAACTCCTGAGCTGCTTGTCTGCCTATACTATTCAGGTATTTCTGCGATTCTTTTACTGCAACCTCCCGTTTATCTCCCAATGCTCTTATTTCGACACCTTCAATCTTACTGAGTCTTTCTACTGCTCCACTTCCCCGGTTTCCAAGACCTATAAGGCCAATCTTCACCACCGGTATTGCGGCAGCTGCATACCCCGACATATTAAAACTCTTTGTATGAACCTTCTTTACCGATTCCAAAATTCCTGAAAGGTTCGATTCAATTACTTTATTTGAATTACAGCCAGATAATAACCCACTTGTCATAGCTCCTGCACCTGCAAAAGATGCTGTCTTCAAAAAATCGCGACGGTTGCTTTTCATACTCTTTCTTTAAAAAAATTTATTTTAAGGTTGTATTCAACGCAAATTAATGTTTTATTAAATATATGAAACTACCCAGAGAAGACACAGAGAACTACAGAGAAACATTAAATTACATTCAAAATATTTTGATAGAAATTTGTTACCTTTTTGCTTTCATTTTCCCAGTTCAATATTTTTGAAGCTCTGATCGAATTCTTTTTCAGTTCTTTCAGTATATCCGGATTATCCCTTAGTTTTATTATGGCACAGATGATCTCTTCTGGTGTAATATCGGGAATAATTAAACCGAAACCATTCTCTTCAACTATTTTTTTTATTTCAGGCAGGGTACCTGTAATAACTGGAATCCCGGCTGAGATATAATCGAAAAGTTTATTCGGAATGCTGAATCTGTAATTCAGGTTAGTATCTTTCTCAAGACACATTCCTGCATCTGCCGATTTAGTATATCTGATCAGCTCCTCCCATTGTACTTTAGGAATAAATCTTACACGTTGGGAAAGGTGTCTGTCAGCTACCATTTTTTTCAGAACATGAAGGATATCTCCGGAACCAACTATAATCAGCGACACATTTTCTGTCCGGTGTATAGCTTCGACAAGCTCCTCTCCTCCTTTATCCATATGAATGCCACCACCCTGAAATACGAGCAGCAGATCATGTCCATTAATTTTAAGTTCCTGCCGGGAAAAACCTCTGATTGAACCAGATTGTTTTGAGCAGTTCCTTACCACTGCAGGCTTAAAATTGTATTCATTCTCATATTGTGCTGCTACTGAGTCGCTTACAGTCATTACATATTTAAGATGGGGGAATATTGATCTCTCAATTGTTTTCCAAACCCATTTTACAAAAGGCCTCCCGGTCAGTTCCGGAACGCCGGTAAAATATTCATGTGAATCATATACAAGAGGCAGGTGTTTAAGCTTTGAGACGAGGTAATTAGGAAGCAAAGTATCCAGATCATTGGCTACCAGTATATCGAACCTGTGCAAAAGCAGATAAAAGAAAAGCCGCAGATTAATTGAACTATAGAAAATAAATCCCTTCCTGAATATCATATTGAACCGCTTTGTCCTGAATGGAACAGCGTTCTTACCGCAGCATTCGCCAAGCTTTCTTCCTATAATGGTGATCTCAATATCAAGCTTGCTTACCGTTTCAGAGATTTTTAATACACGCTGGTCAAAGCAGATGCAGTTTGTTACTGAGAATGCGGCACGCCGTTTATGATTCAATAGCATATATCAAAAGTATGAAAAAAAACAAGGCATCGGGTGTCTGGCGTCGGGCTTTGAGAAGCGGAAGCCAGGATTGGCTGTAATGTAAATGATAAAGAATGACAGAAATTTCTACTTTTACAAAAAAACGGGATGCTCATCCGCAAAAATACATCTCTGAAATTTTATAATACTTTCGGACTTGATTACATGGCTAATAGTATAGTACATATCAGGACTGATAAAGAAGCAATTGCACTTTTTAAAGGAGGTACCTCATTAAAAAAGCCATTGTTGATACTGGGTGAGGGGAGCAATGTTCTGTTTACCAACGACTTTAAAGGGACAATTATCCGTCCCGAATACAGAGGGATAAAGATCGGGAATCAAGATAATGATACGGTAATTATTTCGGCAGGTGCCGGCATAATATGGGACAAGTTAGTCGAATGGACCGTGAACAGGGGTTTTGGCGGATTAGAAAATCTTTCCCTGATACCCGGTTTCACAGGAGCTGCAGCGGTTCAAAATATAGGAGCCTATGGTACTGAAGTGAAAGATACTATTTATAAATTAAAGACTATTTCCGTAAGAGACGGTTCAGTCAGGATTTTTAACAAAGAAGAGTGCAAATTTGGATACAGGAGCAGCATTTTCAAAACAACACAGAAAGGGAAATTTCTTGTGACCAGAGTATATTTTAAACTTTCGGTAAATCCGTTGCTAAACCTTGAATATGGATCTCTTAAGGATGAGGTCATGAGACTGGGGAAGAACACGCTTACAAATGCAAGGCAGGCAGTTATTAATATCAGGAGAAACAAATTGCCTGATCCTGAAGTGATTGGTAATGCAGGGAGCTTTTTTAAGAATCCGGTTGTCACCTCTGATTTTGCAGAAAGACTCAAAAAAAGATTTCCGGGGATCTGCTGTTATAATGATCCTTCCGGAGGTATTAAGCTGGCTGCAGCATGGCTTATTGAGTATTGCGGCTGGAAGGGGAAAAGGATTGGGGATGCCGGAGTGCATGATAAACAGGCACTGGTACTTGTGAACTACGGAAAAGCTTCAGGCAGGGATATACTGGATCTGTCAGAACAGATCAGGAAATCGGTTTTTGAGAAGTTCGGCATCGGACTGGAGAAGGAAGTTGAAGTGATAGGGACTCCCTGAACTTAAAATTCATTTATATATCCTCCTCTTATTAAGTTCACGCTGATATTCGGCGGCATACCTGTTGTGTTCAGACAGCGTCCTTGAGAAATTATGATAACCTGAGAAATCAGCCTTTGCAGCAAAAAAGAGGTAATCGTGCTTTTCAGCATTAAGAACAGCATCTATTCCTTCAATTGTAGGGCATCCGATTGGTCCCGGAGGAAAACCGTTATGTTTATAGGTATTGTAAGGTGAATCAATCACAAGGTGTTTTGTCAATACCCTTGTAATTGTAAAATCATTCAAAGCAAATTTGATAGTAGGACAGGCCTGTAATGCGATACCCCTTTTCAATCTGTTAAGGTAAACTCCTGCAATTCTTGGTTTTTCAATAGGTTTTACAACTTCATCGTCAATTATTGAAGCCAGGATCGCAACTTCCAGCGGATCAAGGTTTTTTCCCTTTGCCTTTGCCAGTCTCTCTTCGTTCCAGAATTTTCTGTACTCTCTTAACATCCTTGTGTAGAGCTCTTTTGCCGAAGTATTCCAGAATAACTGATAAGTATTTGGAAGAAAAACAGATATAATGTTTTCATAAGTAAAACCGTCATCCGCATAATTTCCAGGGTCTGTCAGAAATTGCATTATTTCTGCAGAATCGGCTTCAATCCTGCCACCAATCCTGCCTGCAAGATCGCTCAGATATCTTATATTATTGAAAGTGACATTCACTGGTGTCTGCCGACCTGCCCGCAACAGGTCTATTAAACCAATATAACTCTGATCTTTCTCAATAACATACCGTCCGGATTTTACATTCTGGGAATAGTTTTTCCTCTCAGCGATCCACTCAAAAGCTCCCGGATGCGGAATTTGAAAGTGAGCTTTTATTGTGTCCATAGCCTGGCCATAATTTGATCCTTCAGGAAGAAACAATGTTATCTTTTCTCCGCTTGTTTTAAGGTTAAGCCCGAATATTAGTCTGTATCCAAAGAATAAACAGAGAGAGATAACTAATACTAAAAATGCAATTAAGGAAATAGTTTTTTTACTATTCATATTCTTTCAATAGAAGGGCAAATTTACTCATATTGTTAAAAAGTACAAAATGCATTATCAATCATTCAATCATGGAATCATGCAGTATTATCAATTAAAGCCGATAATATAAATTGCGGCTTTGTGCAGTTTTATTCATATTTTTATGTCCAGATAATGAATTAAATTGAATCAAAAAACTACTGATATGTCTGTCACAACTTTACTCATTCTACTGCTTATAGGTGCTGTCACAGGAATAATGGCCGGGATGCTTGGCATCGGCGGAGCAATCATAATGATACCTGCGCTTGTTTTTTTAATGGGATTCAACCAGCAGATGGCCCAGGGTACAAGCCTGGCAGTTATGCTTCCACCGATAGGGATTTTTGCAGCTTATAACTACTGGAAGGCGGGACAGGCAAATATTAAATTTGCCATTATTCTGGCGGCCGCTTTCATAATAGGTTCATATTTCGGTTCGAAATATGCTCTTACACTTCCACAGTCGGTTCTCAAGAAGATATTTGGAGTACTTCTTCTTCTCATGGCAGCAAAGATGCTGCTCTCAAAATAAAAAAGAAAGGCGTAGTTTCAGACTACGCCTAAGCCTTAATCAAGCCATCCAATTTCAGAATATTATACCAACACTGAGAAGGAATGAATTAGGTCTGTCATCCAGATTAACTTCTTCGCCTACTGCAGTTTCAATTGAATTTTGATATTTCTTGAGGCTTCCGCCATATCTCAGATCGATAGTAAGTTTATTCAGCAGATCCAAACCCACACCTGCCTGATAGCCAAATGACATATTTGAATACATTGTTTTAAAATCAGGATCTTTTATGAGATCTGCCGGAGAATTAAGCATCAAAGATGCGGAGGGCCCAGCATTTATTCTGACCGGCCCAAATTTAAAACCTAACATGACCGGTATTTCAAGCTTATTGAAATTCTGTACTTTAATTGAATCAATCTGGGTTCCGACGTTTGTCACAGTATATTCGTTTGAGCCCGTTGCCAGAAGCACTTCCGGCTGAATATAAAACTTCGAGATTTTCACTCTCAGAAACAGACCTCCATGAATACCGTAATTAGCCCCTTTTGCTTTTTCTACCAGATAAGATGTTGAACCAGAGGTGATAGTTTTAGCATCAGCCATTGTGATTGAAGAAGTATTTACTCCCAGCTTTACTCCGAAATTTATCTGGGAAATAACAGGTAATGAGATAAATACTGTTAATACAAAGACCAGTAGTTTTTTCATAATTTAAAGTTTAAGTTTCATTAAATCAATTAGTTTCAAGTTTAATAATTGCAAACATCATAGTATATAACGGATAAAGTCCCTTAAAGGTTGCACTCTTCCGCAACTTTTTTAATGACAATTAAATGATAAACGAGGCATTGATATGTTTTATTTTGCCTCAAGCTGGCTAAAAATATTCTTTTTCATCTGGTCAAACTCTTCCCTGTCAAAGAGGCGTGTAAGAAAAATGATCTTGCCTTCACGATCAATGATTACATTACGTGTCACTCCGGCTTTTTCCATGGCAAACAGTTTAAAGATCTCTGCTCCGGGATCCAGGGCAAGGGGATAAGTAATTGCCATATCTTTCTGAAATTTAGCAACTGTTCCGACAGGCTCATCACGGTCAATTCCAATCACTGCCAGATCAGAATCCTTATGCAATTGCCAGATCTCCTTTTCAATAAAGGGCATTTCAGTCCTGCAGACACTGCACCAGCTGGCTGTGAACTGAAGCATTACTATCTTGCCCCTAAGGTCAGATAGTTTGTATGAATTACCTCCCGCTTCATTAATTGTAAAATCAGGAGCCATTTCGCCTACTTTCACAATATAACCTTTATCATCAGCAGAAGAATTATTCCTGCATGAAATTAAACCTATTGAAATAACAAGTATTATGAATGTTACTGACTTCCACATAATTTTATATATTTAAATTTCGTAAAGATAAAAATTATCCCAAATGAAAAATGGCCGATATTCTATCCTGTTGATAAGCTTGCTGGTTTGTACTTCAAATTACGGACAGGAATCCGTTATCGAAAAAGGACTGCAGTCAATAAATACTGACGCTATCGGATCTCAGCTTGGTTTTCTTGCCTCAGACTGGATGGAGGGCAGAGAGACCGGCGAAAAGGGAGCATATATCGCTTCTGATTATCTTGCCAGTATGCTCCAATTATATGGGGTCAAACCCGCTGGCAGTTTTGTACTCGTGCCTGGTTACGGAGACAGAGAGTCTCACGAAAGATCTTATTTTCAGAATTTTATGCTATTGAAGACATCACCAGGAGATAACCAGATTCTCAAGATAAAGACCATGGAAGGAGGGTCAGTCAGAACAGCTGATCTGATTTTTGACGTCGATTTCTATATGAATCCTCCTGCTCAGCCTGTTGAAATTGAAGCTCCGGTGGTATTTGTAGGTTATGGATTCAAAAATGATAAAATAAAGTACAACGATTTCAACAAGGCAGATCTGAAAGGTAAATTTGTTATGAAAATTACCGGATATCCGGCCTTTGCAGAAAAACTTCTGACAAACTCTGAAATAAATGAATCAGTAATTAAATCTGAAAACTTTATAAAAGAGACCGGAGCAGCCGGGATAATTGAATTCAATCCAGCGGCATCAATTCCCGGAGATCTGACTGCCAGGGACTTTATTGATCTTGCCCCCGCGGAAAGAAATTCAAAGAATGAACGGTTTATACCCATGTATTCATTGCCGGGAACAATTACATCCTCTAACGTTCCCAGGATTAAGATTTCAGTTAAGGCGGCTGATGAAATACTAAGTGGAACAGGTATCATAATAGATGCATACCTTAAAAAGGCTGATAACAATATTCCATGGACAATGCCATCGCTTACATCTAAATCGGTCAGCCTTAAAACTGATGTAAGTATATCGCAGGTGCCGGCAAGGAATGTCCTTGGAATAATTGAGGGTGAAGATCCTGACAATATAATTATTGTAGGAGCACATTACGATCATGTGGGTATGCGAGACGGCTATATCTGGAATGGCGCTGATGATAATGCTTCGGGTGTTGTTGGTGCCCTGATGTTAGCAAAGGCCGTTGTGGCAACAGGCAAAAAGCCTCAGAAAAGTATCGTTTTTGCTTTTTGGACAGCAGAGGAAAAAGGATTATTGGGATCTCGTTATTATGTTAAGAACTTGTCATATCCAATCAAAAACATACGGTTGAACTTTAACTTCGATATGATCTCAAGATATATTTCAGATGACAATAAAAAAGGAGTTGTAATGACTTACACCAAATCTTACAGGCAATTCAGGGATATGACCGAGAGTAATCTCAAAAAGTACGGGATCGACCTGCTGATTGATTATCAGCCGTCGGACGATCCTTCGGGAGGGAGTGATCACAGGACATTTGCCGAAGCAGGTATTCCGATAATGCGTTTCAAACCGGGGCACAGAGAAGAATATCATACGCCTCTCGATGATATCGGAACGGTTGACTGGGAAATCATGGAAAAAATTATCCGGATCAGCTTCACAAATCTTTGGGAGCTTGCAAACAGCTCCTGGTAGTCATTTCCCGATTATTTGATATAACAGGAGGCCAATAAATTATATTATTGATATTCTAAATATTGACTATTCTCTTTCAGCTCGAGAAAATCGTTTTCAATTTCGCTAAACCCATACTCAAAGCAATAATGGAACTTCCGGCCTCCGGATGATTCTATTATGTGCGTGAAGAAGCTGAAATTATAACCAAGCGCAAATAGTGCATCTTTATGTACTTTCTTTCTTCCGTCATTATAAAGGTCAGCGAGGATCCTTCTGTTCTTTCGAAGAAGTCCGTGTACATTCCGGATAAAATTGTTTGTATCCCTGTTAAGACGGTTGTTATAATTGTTCCTGCACTGATCGGAACAGAATTTCTTATCAGTACGACCGCGAATGGGATCTCCGCAATCGAGACATTTCTTTTCCACAGCACTAAAGTTTTGATAAAGATACAAAAAAACGTTTTTAAACGGATACAAATGACATTAATTGATTATGTGCCGGGTATAATTGATTAATGACCGATTCATGTTTTCAACAGGGTGTATGTTTGTCATGAATTTAAATTTATGTCTCACTAAAAAATTAAAATCATGAACGCACTTAGGAACAAAGTAATGCTTGTCGGGAATCTTGGTCAGGATCCTGAAATGAAAACTCTTGATAGCGGGAAAAAAGTGGTGCATTTCACTCTTGCTACAAAAGAGGACTATAAAAATACCGAAGGTCAGAAAGTAAAGGAAACTACCTGGCATAACATTGTGGCATGGAATGGTCTTGCTGAAGTTGCCTCCAGATTCCTGAAAAAAGGTAATGAGGTTTTTGTTGAAGGGAGAATCGTTTACAGAACCTACGAGGACAAGAAGGGATCAACTAAAAATGTCACCGATATTGTTCTGAATGACCTGCTTCTGCTGAGATCAGCCAAAGGAAACGGCACCGTTAATGACAAGGAAGAAGAATAATATAGGGTCACATTCGTTGCATTTCCTCAGGAGAGCGTAGTTTTTAACTACGCTCATCTTCCAGAAAAATCACGTCCCGCTTTCAGCGCTTTCAGATTTAATTCCACAATCTCCTCACCCTTCTTGCCGAAGAGCTTTCGAACACCATTTTCCAGACTTTTATATGGCATACTTATAAAAGGTGATGCAGCACCAAGCACAACAATATTTCCAGCTCTTGCAGATCCGATTTCTTTTGCAATTTTATCGGCATCAATAATAATATTGTTTTTAATTTTCCTTATTTCAGTTAGCAGATCGTCAAGAGGGGGATAATCCGGAATATTATTAAATGGCTCTGAGTTTGTTACAAGCCATCCTTTCGCAGAAAGCCATGGCAGGTGCCTGAGTGATTCCATGGGCTCGACAGAAATTATCAGGTCGGCTTTCCCATGTGGGATCAGGTCGGATGAGACCGGCTTGTCTGACAACCTGAAATGAGACTGGACATCTCCTCCCCTCTGGCTCATCCCATGTACTTCAGATTGTTTCAGGAACAGGCTGTTTTCAACAGCAGCAAATCCTATTATAGCTGCAATGGAAAGGATCCCCTGCCCTCCCACTCCTGATAATATAATATCATTCTTCATATCATATAAAGTATTATTATTCCCTGGGTCCTTCAGATTTTTTTCGCCGGGTTGCCGTTTGAATGCACTCTCGTGTTGAGATTATAACAGAGACACCACGGAATGCTAATTCTTCCTTCATAATACGTACGTTTTCTTCGTGATTTTTACGTAAGGGAACCAGTATTCTCAGGTGATCAGGTTCGACACCTATTCCGGTACATATTTGCTCAAGCCGGCCCGTTGCCTGTGATTTCTGTCCTCCGGTCATACCGGTCGTAGAATTATCGGAAATGATAATTGTCACGGGAGAATTCTTATTCACTGCGTCAAGTAATCCTGTCATACCGGAATGGGTAAATGTTGAATCCCCGATCACAGCTACTGACGGGAACAAACCAGCATCTGCAGCACCAATTGCCATCGTAACGGAGGCGCCCATATCGACACAGGAATTTATTGTACTATATGGAGGCAGCGCTGCCAGGGTATAGCATCCTATATCTGAAAAAACCCTTCCATTCCCATAAGGTTTTATGGCATCAATAAGTGCGTTAAAAGTATCTGAATGTCCACACCCTTTGCAGAATGACGGAGGTCTCGTTTTAACAAGTTCAGGAACATCAGTCCCCTTACTTACCGGCATACCGAGAGCTTTAGCGACAATCGCCGGGTTAAGTTCCCCATCGCGGGGAACAGTACCGTCAAGGCGTCCGAGGATTTTGATCCCTGCATCCAGGATTCCCCTGATGCCTTCCTCAACAACAGGATATCCCTCCTCAAGTATCAGAATCTCTTTACAGCGTTCTGTTATTTCAATAATCAGATCTTTCGGAAATGGATATGTGGTAATTTTAAGCACAGGGTAACTGACTGATGAATCATTAATATTCTCCATCAGATAGTTATAAGCGATCCCACAGGTTATGATCCCAAGATCTCGTCTCTTATCATCTTTAAAATGATTGTACTTCGATAATCTGATATCATAACGTATTGAATCATATGTTTTTAATAAAGCCCTGTATTTCTTTCTTGCCATAGCGGGAAGAAGCACAAACTGAACGGGATCTTCAGGGAGCTTTAGTTTTTTCTGTGGAGCTGGTTCTCTCACGAGTTTAACAGCAGCTCTTGAATGGGCAAGACGTGTTGTTATACGCAGCAGAACAGGTACTTTGTATTTTTCTGATAGTTCAAAAGCATCTATGACCATATCATATGCCTCCTGCTGATCGGACGGTTCAAAACAGGGGACAAAGGCGAATTTGCTGTAGAACCGTGAATCCTGCTCATTCTGAGAAGAATGCATTGAAGGATCATCAGCAGAGACAACAATCAGACCACCGTTTACTCCGGTTATCGCAGAGTTAATAAAACTATCAGCAGCTACATTTAGTCCGACATGCTTCATTGCTACCATAGCCCTTTTTCCTGCATATGACATTCCCAATGCAGCTTCCATGGCAGTCTTTTCATTTGATGACCATTCCATATGGATGTTTCTCTCCTTCGCAGTGTCTGACGATTGAATGTACTCCATTATCTCAGTGGATGGAGTCCCGGGATAGGCATACATTCCACTCAAACCGGCATCAATTGAGGCCTGCGCTATTGCTTCATCACCCAATAATAAAAATTTCTTCATAGAACCGGAATATTATTTCTGGAGTTTGAATTTATAAAATTTAGTTAAATAGTTTAACGTTATGCTCAATAATGTTTACTTTGCAAACGCAAACGCTTTAAGTTACGTTTAATAGATTAACTCTCACAATTGAACAGGTTTTTATTTACAGCTATACTATGCATAATTACTTTGTTCCCTGGAAAAAGTCAGACAACCAGGCCTGAAAAACCTGAAAGATTTGTACAGGTAAACGGAATAATTACCGATGTGCTATACAGGCCGGTCCAGGGAGTAGTAATCGTCTCTAAAAAACTTCGCAGAGGCAGTATTAGCGAAAGGTCAGGTATATATTCCATCACAAGTACACCGGGTGATACAATTTTCTACAGGGCACTTGGATTTAAGAGGTATCACACCATAATTCCCGAATCATACGAAGACAGATACTGCATGGTAGATATTATACTCGAAGTTGACACAATTTCGATCGATGATGTTACAATACTTCCCTGGAAGACCTACAATGATTTCATCAGGGATATGACCAAGGAACAGCCGGTTGATCCTATTATTGAAAATATGAATGAGAATCTTGCATCCATTTATGTTGCGATATCAAATCAGACTAACGTAAATGTCTCACCAGAAGCAGGTTTCAGGTATGATATGGAACGCAATTTCTCATCAATGGCAACTCGGAATCAATATCCGGTGAATAACCTTCTGAATCCCATGGCATGGTCAAAATTCATTCATGAAGTAAGAAATGGTTTATTCAGAAATAAGACCTTCAAAAAACCTGAACCCGCAAAAGTCATTAAAAAGAAGAAAAAAAGTGCAAAGAAATAATTCAATATTACTTATGCATGAAAAAATATGAAGGCAGGTTGGTCGGGATCCTTGGTGCAATAATTCTACACCTTACTGCTGCAATTATTTTTATGTCTTTTCAATTAAGGTCGCTAAGTTTAGATATTAAAGAAGAATTTACGATTGAATTTGTCGAGATCAGCGAACCTGAAGAAACGGAAAAGCTTATTAAACTGCCGGCATCAAATCTTGAACGGATATTTCAGGGTGATGAAGAGATGTTGAATATTGCCAGGAATCTTGCTAACAAACCAGATGAAAAGATAGACCCTGCTGATTACATCGATAAAGTGAAAGAGGAACTTATTAAAAGCGGGTTGCTTGGTCCTGAAAATTATATCGATGAACAAAAAAAACTGAAGGACTCCGAAACTGATGAAGGGCTCTCACTTGATGAGTCAGACAAAACAGAAGAGAAGGCGAAAGAGTCTCAGGAGATGGCTGCCAATTATAAAGGGCCAACCCGAATTTATTATGAACTTGCAGGACGTAATCATACTTATCTTCCTATTCCGATTTATAAGTGCCCGGGTTCAGGAAAGGTTGTACTTCTGATCAGTGTAAATCAGAAAGGGATTGTCGAGGAGGCAAGGATAATTGCATCAGAGAGCACAGCCGTTGATCCGTGTCTCGATGAGACTGCTGTTTCAAGTGCCCTGATCTCACGGTTTAATCCTGATGCGGATTCACCGAAAATACAAACCGGGACTCTGACCTACCACTTTGTAGCCCAGTAATTTAGAGCGTCTCTTTAAAACAGGGTGTCGGGTTTGTTCCAGATATATTCTTTTATGATCTCAGGAGTATTCCTGTTTGTATACCTGTCATTAACTAAAGGACTGATTGTATGGGCCTTAAGATAATCTGAAGGGCATGGTTTCAATAATGTTAAAGCTTCCGGTGGAGTTATTGAAAGATCGATCCATTTACTTTCCAGATCTCTGGTGAGGATAGCCGGCATTCTTTTCTTTGAGTTATGTACATCGGACATAAGTTCATTTGCTTCAGTTGTAATTATCGAAAAGGTGCTCAATACATTACCGGTACTGCTGTGCAACCATTCGCTGTACAAACCTGCAATAGAAAAGATCTCATTATCAGGAACATAGATATACCAGGGGATTTTGATCCTGCCCACATGTTGCCATTCATAGAATCCTTTGACCGGAATAATGCATCTCCTGGATCTCAACGAAGATGAAAATGATGGTTTTGTCTCAATACTCTCTGCTCTTGCGTTAAATGTTTTTGTCCTTATCTCATCGGCATCTTCGTCAGATTTTACCCATGAGGGAATCAAGCCCCATTTCAGGAGGCGAACTGACCCCGGATTATCAGAACATATTGCAGGTATTTCAGGCAGTCCGAAAGCATGATAATAATAACTTGGTTCATAGCGGTATTTATCCGGGAAGTCTATCCCATATCTCTCCTCAAGCTCTTCCTTGACAAGATTTACATTTACCGAAAAGCACATTACTTAAAGATCGTATAATGAATCAGGGAGATTCGTGTTCAGCGGTACCGGAAGAGAGTATTCAAACAGGTCATGATCAGGCCATTCCTTAACCTGGGAAATAACCCTTGCCATCATATTATTTATATATGAATGAATTTCAGGTCCGTTCCAGGCACTCGAATTCAGAAGCACAACCCATACAATCCCGCCCGACTCTCTTTTGACCATCCCAGCGCTACCGGGAAAGGAACCAGTTCTCCACCATGTACCGTTGTTTAGTGTTGTCTTCCATCCAATAGGTGCTAATCCGTTGCTGTTATCAGTCATGAATTCAATAGTCTGCATGCTCAGTATATCCTGACGTGTTTCAAACCCATCAATAGCAAGGGCCAGACGAAGGAGATCGGGTGAAGTAGCAAGCCAGGCACCGGCTCCACCGAGAGCTTCAATATCATTGCCTCCATAACTTGGTGAGACCAACTCACCTGTACCATATATAGAAGGCTTAGGCACTATGTCGGGAGGCTCATAATATGAGACTTCAAAAGGAGCTCTTTGTGACGGAAGATTATGTGCCAGGGACATATCGTATATTCCGAGAGGTTCAAGAACAGCTTTTGTACAAAACTCTTCGTATGGCATTCCTGATGCTTTCTCCACAACAAGTCCAAGTATGCTATATCCGAGATTTGAGTATGCTTTGCCTGTACCGGGAGTGAAATGTAATCTTTTATCAAGAGCATATCTGATTATTGCCCGGGTAGGAACAGGAGGCTTCACTCCCATCTTATCCGCTATAGTCAGGGGCATAAACATCTGATCACCCCATCTCATGCTCCAGCCACCTTCATGAGCTAAAAGATGTGCAACAGTAATATTATTAACACGTTCATCCTTTGGATTGCTGAAATATGGATCGTTAAGGATACCTTGCTCCCCGAAAACTTTATCGTCCATTGATAATCGTCCTTCTTCAACGAGCTTCATTACAGCGACCGCGGTGACCAGCTTTGAAATACTTGCAACACGGAATTTATGATACGGTTGCGTCTCTTCCATGCTTATTGTGTCGGAATAACCGAATCCTTTTGCATAAAGCAGTTTCCCATCAATTGCGACAGACACTGATGCACCGCTTATTGACCATTTCCGCATAAATGATCTGATTGTTTTTTCAGCAGCTGAATAATCTCTTCCCGATGAATTAGTGTTGGTAAGTCTTACATTACCCGGCCGGAGTTTATCCACTACCGCGTAGCGCTTTTCAACAGCTCCGGGATTAATGCTGAAAATTGAAATCAGAAGTGATGCGAGCAATATTTTTTTTAACCTTGACAAATAGTTTCTGTTTCTCCGGGATAAAAATAAAAAGTATTCCTTACATATGTACATTCGATAACATTAATTAACATAATGATAAAAAAAATATTGTACTATTTTATGTCTATTATTTAAAAAAAGAATAAAAAATTAACTTTGTATATACGTAGCATCACAACATGTCAGTCAGACGTTTAATTTTTATAACTGTCATTCTAAATCTTTCTGTTCTGCTTTCCGGACAGGAAATTGGAATTGATACCTCTGGATATCTGCCTCTTTTTTATAACGGAGCACTCGATTATAACCTTATGATTGCAGCAGCTGATGGTTATGACGGGGAGGTTGAAAGGATGATCATTCAGGGAGCTGATGTCAATGCTGAAACTGAGGGAGGGGCCACTCCTCTCCTTTTTGCCATTTCAAATAACCATAATAATGTTGTGCTTACTCTTCTTAAATATGGAGCAGACCCTAACTGGAGAACCTCAAGAAGTGACTCTCCTCTTCTCCTTTCAGTGAGAAGGGAGAACTTTATTATTACCGAAGCCCTGATAAGAAACGGAGCTGATGTCAATCTCCAGGATCTCTTTGGAGCAACCGCAATTCATTATGCTTCAATTTACAACTATCCCGAAATAGTAGATCTTCTGTTATACTATGAAGCTGATGTAAATAAAAAATCATTTGACGGAACTACACCTCTCATGGCTGCAATATGGGCAGGTTACGCTGAAGTTGCGGATCTTCTTATAAGGAACGGAGCCAACATGGAAGCCAGGGACAGAAACGGATTTACTCCATTCCTTATAGCATCACAGAATGGTGACACCCTATTAATGAATCTGCTTCTTGAAGAGGGAGTTGATCTTTATGAGAAAAATATCTACGACTGGGATGCTCTTAGCCTTACAATCAAATCGGATCAGAAAACTGCAGCAGAAATGTTGCTGAAAAAAGGAGACAAATGGACAGATCCCGGAAGAAAGGTTGTCAATCCCTATCATATAGCTGCAAGATACAGGAGAAAAGAAATAATGAATATTCTTAACAACAGCGGATTGAAAGGAAATTATAAACGCTCATTTGACCAGGTTGCAGTTTCTGTTTCATCCAGGTTCACATTTAAAGATTTCTATTCCGGATTTAATTTCTCGTTTAAAGAACCTCTTGGTAATATGGGTCTGATAACAGGATTTGATACAAAGTTATGGCGCACAAAAATCCTGGTTCAACAATCCGACGATGTGTTCTACCAATATCTGGATAAAAGCTCCCTGGCTTATGCAGGTGTATTCAGGGATTTTGCGCTGACAGATAATATGCTCAGAAGCAATTTAGCGGTTACTGCGTCATTATCTGCAGGTTATTATTTTGGAAACAAGTTTACAGGTACGGGTATTGCACCGGACAACAAGATTAAAATCATACCTTCGGCATCTTTCAAATGGTTAAAGAATAATTTTATTTTTTATGCAGGCATTGAATATGTGAATTCCGATTATTATAAAATTGGTCCTCTATGGAGCAGGGCCGGTATTTCGATCAATTTCTTTCTCGATAATGTAAGGGCACCAATAAAAGTTATAAAATGGTATTAAGAAATCATTCGAAACCCGTAAAGAGAATTCTTCTGTTCATCGTTTTAATTATCAGTTTTTCATGCGAGGACATGGAACAATATTTTGTCAATTGCTCTGAATGTCTGACAAATAAACCTGAGACAGCACTCCTCGACATAAGAACAGAAAAGACAGGTAGTGAGATACTTATAAATATATATGAAGGAAATGTAGAAGACAATCTTCTTTACGAATCATTTTTAACCTTATCATCAAATATTCAACGATCGGTCCCTATAAATAAAAGATTTACTTTAACCGCAACTTATTTTTATGAGGGAAATAATTATATTACTGTCAATTCTGTAATGCCCAGGGTAAAATATGCCGAGGACCAATGTGAAGATCCTTGTTATTTCATTTACGATAAGGTTGTTGACCTCAAACTGAAATATACTAAATAGGCGGCAGAGGTGAATATATCCGGTGACTAAAGAAGATTTATGACTGGTTGAGCATTATAAGTGATATCTTCCTCCCGGTACCAGACTTTTTCCAGGAATAAACCGCTTGGCGGGGCTGTCAGCTTTGCAGGAATATCTGTTGTGCCCCTGAAGAATGAGGAAACATCTTCGGGTGATAATTTTCCACGCCCAACTTCTACAAGCACGCCGGTCATCCGTCTGACCTGTTTCCATAAGAAATGCGAGCCTGTAACATGAAACATTAAAAGGTCACCGAATACTTTGATTTCGGCATTCATGATCCTGGTTTTAGTCGAAGCTTGTTCCTGATCAGGGTCAGTAAAGTTCCTGAAATCTTTCAATCCTGTTAAATGCTTTGCAGCGGCGTTCATCAAATCGACGGAAAGCTGATCTTTAATCCACCAGACAAATTTCTTCCCGAAAGCCGTGCGTCTCTGGCTGATCTGATAAATATAGCTTCTTGCAACAGCATCATGCCTGGCATGAAATTGATTATCAGCAAGTTCAACATCCTTTATGCAAATATCCGGAGGAAGTCTGTCGTTTATACCATACTTTATCCGTAGCAATGGGAGATCAGTTTCAACATCAAAATGCGCTATCTGCCCGGTAGCATGTACACCACCATCAGTCCGGCCGGCTCCGGATAAGTTAATTGTTTCGCTTTTAAACAGGTCCCGGCAGGCGTCCATTATTTCCCCCTGGATGGTCTTACCTCCTTTTTGCATCTGCCATCCGTTGTATCGGGTCCCTTCATATTCGATCGATAGTTTATATCTTGACATGAAACAGTAATTATGAAAACAAAAGTACTTGAATTTAATGAATATATCATGAGATGTGAGGTGATCTGTATACCGGTCAGCCGGATTGAATCGCCGGTGTACCATTGAGCCATTCTGCCTTTGCACCATTGCACCTTTCTTCCTATATTTGTTGCTTTTAAATTCATCCAATCATGGAAACATCCTTCTTTGATTCAAATCTCTTTACCCTGGGATTAATGCCATTATTAATTTTCCTCGCGCGCATCTGTGATGTGTCAATAGGAACCATCCGCATAATTTTTGTATCAAAAGGGAACAGAAATATTGCTCCGATCCTTGGATTTTTCGAGGTACTGATATGGATAACGGCAATCAGTAAAATAATGCAGAACCTTGATAATTACGTTAATTATGTAGCATATGCTGCAGGTTTTGCAACCGGTAATTTTATCGGGATGATAATTGAAGAAAAGCTGGCGATGGGCATTCAGCTGATAAGGATCATTACTCACCACAATGGGCCTGAGCTTGTGCTTGGTTTGAACAGTAAGGGATATGGAGCCACAAGCGTGGAGGCCCGTGGGGCAAAAGAGAAAGTAAACCTCATTTATACAATAGTTCAACGCAACGAACTTGCCAGAGTGATCGAAATAATTGACGAGATTAATCCAAAGGCATTTTATACTATCGAGGATGTCAGAGCTGTTAACGAAGGAATTTTTATGCCAAGGAAAAAGAACAATATCTTCCCTTTCTCATACATAATAAGGGAATGGAGAAAAGGCAAATGAAGTTATTTAATTGACCAGAGCGTCAAAAGTGCCTGGAGTTGTTAGTTCGAGGTTCGGAATTTAAAGGTTAAAGGTTTGGATGTAAGTAAAATAAGAATGCAAAATTATGGATAATTTCAACAATCACCCTTTGTATCGTGAGCATGACATTGATAGTGTAATGAGTTCATTATGGTTGTTTTATAAGAAAAAATTTCCTCTCCTGTTCATCGCTTCGTTCATATTGTCATTAGTCACGCATTACTTATCATCAACTTTTAACTTCCAGGAGCTGCAGACTTTTACAGATCCCTATGAAGTTGTTGAAAAGCTCAGGGAATTTATCTGGCCGATGGTCATAATTTCAATTATCAGTCTGTTCTTTACGACAGTAATGCACTATTATATCATTTATAATCCGATTGACAGCCAGACGACTATTTTTGTTTCAATATATAGATCGCTGAGATACTTCATTCCATACCTGATAATAATGGTTCTTCTTTCATTTTTCGGATCGCTTGCTATGGTACTGGGATTAGTTGTTTTAATAATAGGTATCTTTTTTGCGATGCTGTATGTAGTAACTTTATACCTTTTTATTTTACCGATATTAATTGTTGAAGGTCCGGATATCGGGCATGCAATAATCCGTACTATTACGCTGACTCACAGAAGATTCTGGCCGAATGTGGGATGGGTTGCTGTGATGATTATAATAATGATGGTGATCTCAGTAATTCTAAGCGGACTGATCCTTCTCCCGTTTTCAGGAAGTTTTCTGAAAGTTCTCTCAGATCCTGCAGAAGCAGCAGGGGCAGCTGATTTTATGACCAATCCGTTTTACATGGTTCTCTCGGCGCTTGTTAATGCTCTTTATCTCCCCATTTTACCGATATTTGCATCGATTCTCTATTTCAACGGTAAGGCCAGGGAGGAAGGGATACAGATATCTTCTGAATGACCTGCAAGACCTAAATTTCATTCTCCCCCTTCACATATCCGAAGTTGGCAAGGATTCCTCCATCAACATAAAGAACCTGTCCATTAACAAAATTGCTTGCTTTTGATGCAAGGAATAATGCTGCATAAGCTACATCTTCAGGTTCGCCCCATCTGCCTGCCGGTGTGCGGGTCATAACAAGATCATTGAAAGGATGCCCGTTATCCCGGATAGGTGCAGTTTGTGCTGTAGCAATATATCCCGGGCCGATTCCATTTATCTGGACATTATATTTCGCCCATTCGCAGGTCATGTTTTGAGTCAGCAGCTTTAAACCTCCTTTTGCTGAAGCATAAGCTGAAATTGTATTCCGGCCATAAACACTCATCATTGAACACATGTTAATAATCTTACCGCTTCTTTTCCTGATCATCCCCGGAGCAACGCGCTTCGATACAATAAACGGGGCAACAAGATCAACATCTATTACCTGTTCATAATCAGCAAGAGCCATATCAAGTATGGGAATGCGCTTTATTATTCCTGCATTGTTTACCAGTATATCGACGGAACCTACATTCTCCTCAATCTGATATATACCACGATCCACATCATTCTCATCTGTGACATTAAATTTCAGAGTATAGACATCCAACCCTTCTTTACTAAAAGCCTCTTTACAGCTATTTAGCTTTTCGTCCTGAATATCGTTCACACATACTTTTGCCCCGGCTTTGCCTAGAACAATACCAATGGCCAATCCTATTCCATGAGTACCTCCTGTAATCAGGGCCACTTTTCCTGTAAGATCAAATAGTTCCTTCATAGAGTTTTTTTAAAACTCTGTGTTTCTCTGCGTTTTAGGTTCCACAGAGCTGCGCAGAGTGTAATTATTTGAGAGTGTCGGGATAACGTATATCCTGATCGCCATAATCGAGATTCTCTCCGGCCATTCCCCAGATGAATGTATATCCCGATGTCCCTGCTGCACTATGAATGCTCCACGAAGGTGATAGTACTGCCTGATCGTTTTTCATCCAGATGTGACGTGTCTCATCAGGATCACCCATGAAATGGCATATAGCTTGTTTCTCCGGGACATCGAAATAAAAATAAGCTTCCATCCTTCTGTTATGTGTGTGTACAGGCATTGTATTCCATACACTTCCGGTTTTAAGCTCAGTCATACCCATTTGAAGCTGGCAGGTCTGCACAACCGAGTTTACCAGCAGTTTATTAATGGTTCTGTGGTTTGATCCTTCCATGTTGCCCATAACTACAACTTCCGCCTCCTTTAGTGTTACTTTTTTTGAAGGATATTTATGGTGCGCAGGAGCAGAATTAATGTAAAGCTTTGCAGGTTTTTCACGATCAACCGATTTGAAAACTACATCTCTCGTTCCCTGCCCCAGATAAAGTGCTTCTTTATGGCCAATCTTGAAAACCTTCTCGCTGGTTTCAACAAGAGCAGCGCCTCCGACATTAATCATACCCATTTCTCTTCTTTCCAGAAAAAACGTTGATTTCAGCTCATCAGCCGATTCAAGTTTCAGAGATTTTTTTACAGGCATAGCACCTCCAACCATATAACGGTCGTAAAGAGAATAGACCATTGTTATCTCGTCGGGAATGAAAACGTTCTCAATAAGGAACTCCTTTCTTAACCTTTCAGTATCATAACTTTTTACATCCAGGGGATGACCTGCATATCTTAATTCTATCTTCATTTTTTATCAATTTTCACCTCTCCTGGTTACAAATATATTTTAAATATTGAATAGTTATTCCTATTTTCGCCATCATTCACTAATCTGAAATTTTACTTCCCGCTACCAGAAATTAAACAAATTGCCTTAAATCATTTTCTTATGAAGACATTCATTCATGATGATTTTCTACTTGGCAACAAGACCGCCAGAAGATTGTATCACCAATATTCTGAAAACCAACCAATCATTGATTTCCATTGCCATTTATCCCCCGCAGCAATAGCAGAGGACAGACGGTTTGACAATCTGACGCAGGCATGGCTTGAGGGAGACCATTATAAATGGCGTGCAATGAGAACAAACGGCATTAATGAGAATTACTGCACTGGGAAGTCTCCGGATGCTGAAAAATTCAAAAAATGGGCAGAGACTGTACCGGCAGCTGTCGGAAATCCCGTTTATCACTGGACGCACCTTGAGCTTGCCAGATATTTTCAGATATTTGACCTTTTGTCACCTTCAACAGCATCAAAAATATACAAGAAAACTTCTGAAATGCTGCAGACAGAAGAATACAGCATCAGATCGCTGTTAAAAATGATGAAGGTTGAAGTGGTATGCACTACTGATGATCCGGCAGACGCACTCGAGAACCATAAAAAGCTCAAAGGCGCTTTTGAAGTTACGATACTCCCGACATGGAGGCCTGACAACGTCCTTAAGACAGAAGACCCTTCAAAATTCAAAGCTTACATCAAAAAGCTTGGAGAAGCTGCCAATATTGAAATAAAGGATTTCCGCACTCTTACTGAGGCTCTTGATGAGAGGCATAAATTCTTCCATAATACAGGAGCAAGATGTTCTGATCATGGTCTCGACAGATTCTATTTTGCCTCCTTTACAAACGCTGAAGCTGACAAATTATTCAAAAAAACACTTAAGGGAGAAATCCTGTCCTGTGATGAATCGGAAAAATACAAAACAGCCATTATGCTTGAGCTATGCCGTTTAAACCATAAAAGGAATTGGGCACAGCAATTTCATGTTGGGGCTTTAAGGAATAATAATGCACGGATGTTCAGGCTGATGGGACCAGACACAGGGTGGGATTCAATAGGAGTCCCTCAGGATGCCCATAAAATGTCGAAATTCCTTAACGCTCTTGATGATACCGATCAGCTGGCCAAAACAATACTTTACAACCTGAATCCTGCAGATAATGAGATGATGATCACTATGGCAGGTAATTTCAATGATGGATCGGCTGCAGTAAAAGTGCAATATGGTGCTGCGTGGTGGTTCCTGGATCAGAAAAGCGGGATGGAAAAACATATAAAAGATCTTGCAGCTCTCGGCCTTATGAGAAGATTTATAGGAATGGTTACAGATTCCAGAAGCTTCCTCTCCTACCCGCGCCATGAATATTTCAGGCGGCTGGTTTGTAATTATGTGGGAGAAGAGGTTGAAAAAGGAACAATTCCGGATGAAGATGAGCTGCTGAAACCACTTATTGAGGGTGTCTCATATAAGAATGCGAAGGAGTATTTTGGATTCAACGGATGACCCTCTGATAACAATTCCCACTTTACAGAAAAAAATAAAGTGGGATCAATAAGATATAAATCAAGGAAAATATACATAATGAACGACCTTAATCTTAGAAATAAAGTCGCAGTTGTGACCGGAGGCGCCGGTGTAATCTGTTCAGAGATGGCCAGATCACTTGCTGCACAGGGTGTTAAGACCGCTATTCTTGACCTAAACAGAGATGCTGCCTTTAAAGTTGCAGAGCAGATTGAGAAAGAATTTAAGACAATATCTATCGGCCTGTCTGCTAACGTTCTTGACAAAAGCTCGCTTGAAGAAGCAAGGAAAGAAATAGAGGCAAAATTAGGATCTGTAGATATTCTACTTAACGGAGCCGGAGGAAATTCACAGGCTGCAACCACAAAAGTTGAAAAGATGGACGGGACTGAAAATCCTTCAGATACATTCTTCGGTCTCCAGGTAGAAGGATTCGATAAGGTGTTCGACCTTAATGTTAAGGGAACAATTATCCCGACAATGGTTTTTGCTGCCGGAATGGTAAAGAAGAAATCAGGTGTTATAATCAATATATCATCTATGAATTCCTACAGACCGCTTACAAAAATTGCAGCGTATTCTTCAGCAAAAGCTGCTGTTAATAATTTAACACAATGGCTGGCAGTCCATTTTTCAAAGACAGGAATCAGGGTCAATGCAATAGCTCCCGGGTTTCTTCTCACAAATCAGAACAGATTCCTCCTTGTTGATGAAAAGACCGGAGAACCGACTGCCCGCGGAAAGAAAATTATCAATAACACTCCTATGGAAAGATACGGAACCCCTGACGAATTAACGGGCACACTGCTTTTTCTCGCGTCTGACCTGTCGAAGTTCGTTACCGGAGTTGTTATTCCTGTGGATGGAGGATTTAGCGCATACTCGGGTGTATAAAGACAAAAGAAAAAAGAAAAAAGAAAAAAGATAAAAGAACAGGCAGATTGTGACCGACACCGGGACATAAGAAAATTTTGTAATAAGCATTGTAATATTCTGGAAATGATCTATTACCAATCAGGCTCAACGGGTAACGTCATAGGTTCAAAAGAGCTGGAGGAAGGCATCTTTTCCGCACTTGACAAACTTGGAAAAAGGGAAAAGGTTCTTGTTGTACCTCCCGATCAGACGCGTATTCATTCGCAGGCAGGGGATGTCACAAGTATTTTATATAAATATTACAGCAATAATCTGAAAGACATACTTCCTGCATTGGGTACACATACACCCATGACTGATCACCAGATCAATGAGATGTTCAAAGGTGTGCCTTTGGAACTTTTCCGCGTGCACGACTGGAGAAAAGATGTTGTTACAGTAGGAACACTAGATGGCAAATTTATTTCAGAGTTAACTAACGGAGCGCTCGACATTTCCTGGCCGGCACAGCTCAACAAGCTGGTAATAAATGGAGGACATGACATCATATTGTCAGTTGGCCAGGTGGTACCGCATGAGGTGATCGGTATGGCCAATTACAATAAAAATCTGTTCGTCGGAACAGGAGGGCATGAGGGTATAAATAAAAGTCATTTTATTGCGGCTGTCTATGGGATGGAGAAATTAATGGGGAAAGCTGATAATCCAGCCAGGAGAATGCTCAACTATGCCGCAAAGAACTTTATTCCTCATCTGCCTGTTGTATATGTCCTTACTGTTATCGGGCGGGATGAATCCAACTGTCTGGTTATGAGGGGGCTTTTTATCGGTGATGATGAACAAGTGTTCCATCTTGCGGCTGAGCTATCGCTGAAAGTCAACTTTACAATATTTGATAAACCGCTCAGGAAGGTTGTTGTTTATCTTGATCCTGCCGAATATAAAAGCACGTGGCTTGGAAACAAAAGCATCTACAGAACCCGTATGGCAATGGATGACGGTGGTGAACTGATAGTCCTTGCCCCGGGATTGAAGGAGTTTGGTGAGGATAATGAGATTGACAGGCTTATCAGAAAATATGGTTACAAAGGTACGCCGGCAACTCTTGAGGCAGTCGACAAAAATGATGAGCTTCGCCAGAACCTTAGTGCTGCGGCGCACCTTATTCATGGGAGCTCAGAAGGAAGATTTTCTGTAACATATTGTCCCGGACATCTCACACAAGAACAGATTGAATCGGTGAACTTTAAATATAAAGACCTGGGTGAAGCTTTACGGAAATATGATCCTGACAGATTAAAGGATGGCTTTAACAGAATGACTGACGGAGAAGAGATCTTCTATATTTCTAATCCCTCGCTGGGTTTATGGAGCTCCAGAGGAAGGCTTGAACATTGAACAATGAACAATGAATTACAAGTATATAGTAATCAGAATCTTGCAACCTGAACATATTTAAAAGTACAACAAATGAATAAATTATCGGATATAGGTTTAATAGGATTGGCGGTCATGGGGGAGAATCTGGTCCTTAATATGGAGAGCAAGGGTTTCCAGGTATCTGTTTATAACCGCACATTACAGAAGGTAGATGATTTTCTTGCCGGAAGGGCAAAAGGAAAAAAGATAACCGGTACTCGTTCTATTGAGGAATTTGTAAGTTCGCTCAGCCGGCCGAGAAAGATAATGTTAATGGTCAAAGCCGGGAATGCCGTTGATGAAATGATAAATACTCTCATGCCGCATCTTGAACCCGGAGACATAATTATTGATGGCGGTAATACTCATTTCCCGGATACGAACAGGCGGACGGCATTCGTTGAAAATAAAGGTCTCCTTTATATAGGGACAGGTGTTTCGGGAGGTGAAGAAGGAGCTTTACTTGGGCCATCCATAATGCCCGGCGGATCAAAAGCTGCCTGGCCTTTCGTCAAGCCTATTTTTCAGGCAATTGCTGCCAAAGTCGAAGATGGATCTCCCTGCTGTGAATGGGTGGGAGAAAACGGAGCAGGTCATTTTGTAAAAATGGTTCACAACGGAATAGAATACGGCGATATGCAGCTCATCTGCGAAGCATACCAGATAATGAGAGATCTGCTGGGTATGAGTGCTGATGAGATGCACCTTGTTTTTAAGGAATGGAACAACGGTAACCTCAACAGTTACCTTATCGAGATAACAAGAGATATTCTTGCATTCAAAGATGCGGATGGTAAACCACTTGTTGATAAGATACTTGATACGGCCGGACAGAAAGGAACAGGAAAATGGACAGTAATTGCGGCTCTTGATCATGGAATCCCACTGACATTAATCGGAGAAGCTGTCTTTTCAAGATGTCTTTCTGCAGTAAAGGAAGAAAGGTTAAAGGCCTCTAAAGTTCTCCATGGGCCTACTCCTGACCATTCATCTGATAAGTCAAAATTCATTAATGATCTTAAAGATGCTCTATATGCATCAAAGATAGTGTCATATGCACAGGGTTATTCACTTATGAGAGCGGCTGCTGTTGAATACAACTGGGATCTGAATTACGGAGGCATTGCGCTTATGTGGAGGGGTGGCTGTATTATCAGGTCTGTTTTCCTTGGAAAGATTAAAGAGGCTTTTGATAATAACCCTTCAATCACCAATCTGCTTCTTGATCCCTTCTTTAAGGATAAAGTTGAAGAAGCGCAGCAGGGATGGAGAAATGTCGTATCGGCAGCTGTAACGAATGGTATACCGGTTCCGGCAATCTCCTCTGCTCTGGGCTACTATGACGGATACAGGTGCGAAAATCTTCCGGCTAATCTTTTGCAAGCCCAGCGTGATTATTTCGGGGCGCACACTTATGAGCGTAAAGATAAACCAAGAGGTGAGTTTTTCCATACAAACTGGACCGGACGCGGGGGCACAACCGCTTCATCAACTTATAATATTTAATTCTGTCTAATCGATATAATTATGTCTTTGGCTACAATCAACGAAAAAATCGGAAAATACAGGTGGACAATCTGTGCACTTGTTTTTTTCGCTACAACAGTAAACTATTTTGACAGAAATGTATTAGGTCTTTTAAAACCAACCCTTTCCGAGTTAGGTATTTTTGGCGCTGACAAGGCTAATCAGGAACTATATTATTCCTGGGTTGTGATGAGTTTTCAGATTGCGTACGCTATCGGAATGACAATAGCTGGCAGATTCATTGACTGGATTGGCACAAAAAGAGGTTATGCATTCTCACTACTGGGTTGGAGTATTGCTGCCATTGGTCACGCTCTTGCTCATAACACTTTATCATTCGGAGCCTGGCGTGCAGCTCTGGGATTCACTGAGGCAGGTAATTTTCCGGCAGCTAACAAAACAATAGCAGAATGGTTTCCAAAAAAGGAAAGGGCTTATGCCACAGGGATATACAATTCAGGGGCAAATATCGGAGCAATAGTCACACCTCTCTTTATTCCCTGGATAGCTGTACATTGGGGCTGGCGTTGGGCTTTTATTTCGGTAGGGGTTATAGGCCTTGCCTGGTTATATTTCTGGTTTCGGACATATGCTTCTCCTGAACAAAAACTTAAGACAGGCAAGCTGACTCAGGCTGAATATGATTACATCCACAGCGATATGGATGAAAAAGCTGATGAAAAAAGGGTCACAGAAAAAGTCTCCTGGTTAAAGCTTCTGACCTATCGCCAGACCTGGTCATTCTTCTTTGGGAAATTTCTCACAGATCCTGTATGGTGGTTTTATTTATTTTGGCTTCCTTCATTCATGAACGGTGAAAATGCAAGGAAAATTGAAAGTTTCAGGGCATTGAACCCTGATTTTAGCGGAAATAGTTCAGATATTCCAGGAATAATTACCTGGACTCTGGCGGTGGCAGTAGTCTATACGATCTCAACTATCGGATCTGTTTATGGAGGGTGGTTACCCAAAAAGTTCATAAATGGAGGTATGCCGACTTATAAAGCACGGAAAACATCTATGTTCATCTATGCATTGTTCCCACTCACAGTCCTTTTAGCCAGCTGGTTGGGTAAGTTTAATACCTGGTATGCAGTACTTGTCATTGGTATTGCCTGCGCGGCTCACCAGGCGTGGTCGGCGAACATCTTTACCACTGTATCGGATATGTTCCCAAAAAAAGCTGTGGCTTCTGTCACAGGTATTGGTGGTATGGCCGGAGCAGTTGGCGGAATCCTGATAGCACAAGCTGCAGGTCTTCTTCTGAAGCATTATACTGTTCTTAATAAAATTGAAGTTGGTTATGCAATATTGTTCGTCTTTTGCGGAATAGCATATCTGGGAGCATGGATTCTGATGCATTTTCTGGTTCCGAAGATGAAACGGGTTGAAGATATTTAAATAATTAAACTGGAATGCTCTCTAAAAGATGAAAACACTTGAAAAATTCTCCCTGGGCATGGGCGACAGATTTGGTCGCCAGGGTAGTGCACAGCTTGATGCCATTATTCAAGCCTGCAAAAAAGGCATCGGTATAACTCCAGTCTGGAATAAGTCAAACCGGGAACATTTGATAATCGGGACGCAGCCAGCTGATGTAAGGACAGAGGCTGATAACGTGACAAAAAAGGCAGGTTTCATAAATCAGTATTTTGTTGATGCTGATCATATTAACCTCGATACAGTTGACAGGTTTATCGAATGTTCCGATTTCTTTACGATCGATGTTGCTTCATATATTGGTAAAAAAGCTGAAAATGCTGAGATCGATAAATTTGTAGATGGCGCTCTGAAATATTCAGGCCTTTTAAAAATACCCGGTATTCAAAAACCTCTTGAAATATCAGCAAGCCAGATCAGGAGCATTGCAGAAAAGTATCTTTTTGCTGCTGTTAAAGCCCGGGAGATTTACGGAAAGATAGAAAACGCTAAAGGGAAAGGAAATTTTGTGACTGAGGTATCGATGGACGAAGTTCCACTTCCCCAGACACCTGTTGAACTTTTCTTTATTTTAAAAATGCTGGGAGAGAAGAGTATCCCTGCACAAACTATTGCTCCAAAATTTTCTGGCAGATTCAATAAGGGAGTCGATTATGTGGGCGACCCTGATAAATTTGCTCAGGAATTTGAATCGGATCTTATGGTAATTGATTATGCTGTCAGGGAATTTGGGCTTCCTGATAATCTAAAAATGAGCATCCATTCAGGATCAGATAAATTTGCCATTTATCCTTACATCGGTTCAATAATCAGGAAACATAATAAGGGGATCCATCTAAAGACAGCAGGTACAACATGGCTTGAAGAGGTGACAGGGCTAGCAGTATCAGGTGGAGAAGCACTTGATTTCGTAAAAGAGATTTATTTTAAATCACTTGAAATGACTGAAGAATTATGTGCACCATATGCCGATGTAATTGACATAAATATTTCAAAACTACCTTCAAAAAAGGTTGTCTCCGGCTGGAGCAGAAAAAAGTATGCTGACTCTCTGAGGCACGTTCCCGGTAACCTCGATTACAATCCAAACATGAGGCAACTGATTCATGTAGCATATAAGCTTGCAGCTCAGAGGATGGACGAATTTTTGGGATTACTGGATTCAAACAAGGATACAGTCGCTCAATGCGTCTTTGAAAACATGTATAACAGACATATATGCAGACTGTTTGCTATTAAATAGCCTTCCCCCCGCCTAATACATAAACCTTAAATATTGCCACAGGAAATAGAAAGGAAGTTCCTTATTAAAGGAGAATTCAGGACTGAAGCCAGAAACGCTACCAGGATCTTTCAGGGGTATCTGTCTTCCGTTCCCGGACGTATTGTCAGGATTCGTATCAAGGGGAATAAAGGTTTCATAACAATAAAAGGCGAAGCTGACGTTTCAGGAGTTAGCCGTTTTGAGTGGGAAAAGGAGATCCCGGTAAAGGAAGCTGAAGAGCTTCTTAACCTGTGTGAGCCGGATATTATCATAAAGATACGTTATGAAATACCTTGCGGGAAACATATTTTTGAGGTAGACGAATTCGAAGGGAATAATGCCGGTCTTCTGGTAGCTGAAGTTGAGCTTGCCAGCGAAGATGAAATATTTGTGAGACCCCTTTGGCTCGGTGAAGAGGTTACGGGCGATCCACGTTACTATAACTCGATGCTCTCCAAAAAGCCTTACAAAAGCTGGTGAAACCATTCAAGACAATAGCTGTTTCACGATAATTTATCTGTCAAGTTCTATAGCTGCAAGTATGAAAGGGGCTACTCCTTTTGTATCATTGTCAACCCGTTTTTCTCCAATATAATACTCATATGATCCATCCCTGTATGGATTTCCTCCCAATCCGCAACCTCCGCAAATATCATGCATAGTTATTTTTCCATTTTCATCAACCGTGATCAGTTCTTTTATGATGGCATCGAAAGCGCTGTTTGCAATTTCAAGGTATTTCTTATCCAGATATCCGAGCTTTGCACCCTTTGCAAAAACATAAGTGTACATAGCTGAACCGGATCCTTCAAGATAATTACCTTCTCTCCCTCCGTAATTTAGCACCTGGTACCAGAGACCTTTTTCCGGATCACGTACTTTCAAAAGTGCTTCACAGGTGTTCCGCAGGATTGTTATCAGGTCGTCCCTGTCAGGGTGATCTGCAGGAAGATAATCGAGAATATCAATGATAGCCATTGAATACCAGCCAATTGCACGGCTCCAGGGGTAAAGTGATTTTCCGGTAGCCGGATCACACCATTTTTGCTGACGGCTCTCATCCCAGGCGTGCATCAATAGCCCTGATTCAGGATCAACTGTCTTTTCATATATCATTTTGGTGTTTGTAGTTGCAACATCGAACCATTCGGGAGCATTAAACTCCTTTGCATACTGAACCATATAGGTTGAACCCATAAATATTCCATCAAGCCACATCTGCCATGGATATATTTTCTTATGCCAGTAACCACCTGATTTGGTTTTGGGGTGTGTTTTCAACTGCTCAATAAAATTATCCAGTGCTATCTTATATTCCGGCTGGGGAAATCTTCTGTAGACTGTCATCACATTTCTTCCCGGTAAAATCCTGTCAAGGTTATACTCTTCAATGCTGTAATCGATGACTGAGCCGTCTTCCCTCACAAAGTAATTCACCCAGTCTTCCATATATTCAGAGTATTTTGGGTCTGTTTCACCAAGTTTGTCAATTGCAATTCCAAGAAAAGCTACGTCATAAGCCCACTTTGGCCTACCCGATACATAATTGATCAGGCTGTCCGCTTGCTTAATTACATTATCAGCCATCCTCACCGACCATTTACCGGAATTTTCATTCTTTTTGTTTTTCGTGTTCCGGCAGGCAGTTGCTGCAAATAGCAGGATCATCGATCCAATAACTACTGTAAATAAAGCTTTATAGTTTTTCATCTCATATCTGAATTATTCTAAGCTTATTTATTCATAACCTTTGCGCCGTTGAGCCTTTACGCCGTAATGCCGTTGTGCCGTTATGCCGTTGCGCCGTTATGCCTTATCACTCTAAAGTCGTTACCCCGATTACTGGTTTCGCTTCAACCTGATGAATGTCAAAGATTAGTATCTCGTTCATTCCCAGTCTTAAAAAAGAAGCCGGGCAAAAGAGCTTTTTTTGAGGTCCTATATTCCAGTACCTTCCGATATTATTTCCGTTGACCCATACGATACCTTTTGTGTAACCTGAGAGATCAAAATATGTGTCACCGACTATTGCCAGAGAGACATTACCTTTGTAGAAAATACCTGGTTTATTCACTGCCTTCCCTTTTGAACGAAGGTCGTAAATGAATTTTCTGTCCATAGGAAGATTAAATATCTTCCAGTTCTTTAAAACTGTTCCATTAAGGGTGATGCTCTCTGTGATACCCTTCATGTCAAGCATATTCTGACCATAACTGACCCGGCCCATAGCTTCGACAAGAATTTCCAGCTTAGGATTTGGGATCTTGCTCTCCGGCAAGCTGATTGTGTCTATCCCTTCCATTCTGTTAAGTTTCCCAATATATTCTCCGTTCAAAAACAGTGTTGCATAATCGTGAATATTGTCCACTTTCAGGATCCCTTTTGAATAATCAACAATTTCCGTTTCATAAAGAATGAATCCATAATCCTGTCCGAAAGCTTCAAAGGATTTTGGTATCTCTGAAATAACCGGCTGAGGCAGGTAATCCCAGACAGAGGTAAACCGTGTAGGGAAGAGATACGGTATTTCTATTGCGGGACTGGTGGCAGGAACCGGCGGAAGTTTTTGCTTTTTAGGAAGGTACGACCCGATGAGTTTACGAAGTGCCATATATTTATACGTAGGCTGGCCCTGCTCATTAATCGGTGCATCATAGTTATAACTTGTTACATCAGGTTGATAACCTTCTTTATCATTTGAATTTGCGCCCGCAGTAAAACCAAAATTGGTACCTCCATGTATTACATAGAGATTGAATGATTTTCTGTTATCCATCAGGAATTTTACTTCCTTTAGAAGTTCTGCAGTATCACGTTCTGCCCATTCCCCACCCCAATGAGTAATCCATCCTGCATATGTCTCGCTGCTGAAAACAGGCACCCCTGGATTTATTTTCGAAGCCAGTTCAAAGTCGGCAGAAGAACTTCCGGAATTCAGGCCGACAGCACTTCCGGGGAGTGTCCCGGCTTCCAGGATACCTGATGCCGGACCATCTCCTGTAAAAGTCGGGATAGTAATCCCGGCTGCAGACCAGATTTCTTTTATTTTCAATAAATAATTGCGGTCATTACCAAAGCTTCCATATTCATTTTCAATTTGTATCATCAGCAAAGGGCCACCTTTCGTTATCTGATATGGTCTGATCTCATCTGCCAGCCGGGTAAGATAGCGTTCAGCTGCAATCATATATCTCTGATCCATACTTCTGAGTTTTATATCCGGAATACGCAGCAGATAAGGAGGGATCCCGCCCAGTTCCCATTCTGCGGAAACGTAAGGACCAGGTCTTAATATCAGCCACATATCTTCATCCTGGACAATTTTTATAAACTCAGCTAAATTATGGGCACCTGTAGCAAAGTCAAAAACGCCTTCCTCTGTTTCATGAAAATTCCAGAAAATGTAAGCTGAAATTGTATTACAACCCATAGCTTTTGCCATTTGAATCCTGTGTCGCCAGTACTCAACCGGAATTCTTGCAGGATGCAATTCACCGCTTATTATCTGGAATGGCTCTTCATCGAGAAGGAACTCTGTTGTGCCCAGTGAAAAAGTGTGTTTTGCTTTTTGGGCAAAAACGGCAGATAATAAGACAACAGATATTAAAAGACTAATTATTAATCGTTTATACATTAGATCGTTATTTATATAATAATCAGACTCAAGGAATAAAAATCTTATGAAACCCACATGTTATGCTAACACAAACACTTAATAAATATAACTTTATCAACATGTGGGTTCCATCATACCATTAAAATTAAAATTATATTATGATGAAACAAAATTATCAAAATTCATGTCGGATGGTTACAGGAAGTGTAAAAATCATGCCGCTTTATTTTTCATAAACTATCCTGGCATCACCATGAATAGAACCGGCTTTTACTCTTATATGATAAATTCCGGCGGAGATCCCAAGTTCTGACAGGTCTAAAGAATCGCTGGTTCTTACTCTTACCTTGTGAATCAATCTGCCGTTCATATCATATAATTCAAACTCCATCATGCTGATGTCATCGGTGGTCATCAGATTGAAATAAAATACCCCTTTTGTTGGACTTGGGTACACTAATAATGTACCCTCTTTAGGGATTGGATGTTCTAATAAGCCTGACTCATTATCAGCAAATGGTGTTCCACCCATTACAACAGAATTGGTCCAATATAAATAATCAGACGGATCTCCGAATGGATTAAATGCCCTTGAAGAAAGCGAATAACCCTCTCCATCCGACTCATCAGGCCATGGGAACTTTGTCAGGTAACTGAAATTTATGATTGATGCCCCTGCAGTATCTTCCAGAACTATCTTGTCTCCATCATTTGAGAAGTTGCCCTGGTAATTCCCTGATGCAACCAATCCGTAATAATCATAGAAACGAGATGGTTTTGAAGCAACAACATAAAATTTACGTGGTGGGAGTAATACATTTTCAGGAAATTTGTAATATACCGCAGAATCCAGAATCAGTCCGGACAGGTTTAATGCACTTATCCCTGTGTTCTTAAATTCAATGAACTCAATATCTTTTCCGCTGATTGTACCCTCTCCGGTTGTTATATCTGGTGGATGGTAATGAACTTCTGTGACTTTAAGTTTTGAATAATCCTCGGGATCCTTAATAAAATTCACCTGTTCTATTGCACTCCATTGGCCTCTGTTCAAAATCCGCGCTTTCAAAACAGTTGAAGCTTTAATTGTAACCATTGCAGATTGTCTGGCTTCAATTGCCAGAGGATTGACTTCCCCGCCGATATTCCTGGGATCACTTCCGTCAAAGGTATAATGTATTGTTCCGGAGTTTCCGGGATTTTTAATTGTAA
Organism: uncultured Bacteroidota bacterium; assembly: GCA_963843415.1. Lineage (GTDB taxonomy): Bacteria > Bacteroidota > Bacteroidia > Bacteroidales > VadinHA17 > LD21. Next base: position 779,477 of record CAWJKD010000002.1, on the reverse strand, counting down.
TTATTGTTGATCCCGATAGAGAAAATTCAGGCTTTGAAATTATACCTTGAAGAGTGCTTATAACCGGAGCATCAATAGTGTGATATAGGCCTGCCCTTTTAAGCTGGTCTATCACTATGTTTCCTCTGTTTGGAATGAAAATATTCCTGATCTTGTTTATTTCCGGTATCCAGGTCCCGTTCTTTGTAAAAGGCGAACCTGCAGGTCGTTTGGCATCACCCCATCTTGCTGACTCTGCTATTACTGCCATATCAATTTCAGCAATCCTTTTGTTAAGCCTCTCAAGTGATTCTTCAGAGGAAAATACCCCACCTGTTTTTAAAGCTTTATATGCTCTGTCGGCAAATCGGATCCTGTACTCTTTATTTTCTGAAAGTTTATAATGAAGCCACTGAGGATGAAAACGTGAAAAATCAGTCACTTCCATTTTTGTTTTATCGGTTCTGCCTGCAAGATTGACTCTGTCTTCATAAAGTCCAAGCCCGGGAGAGTGGGCTTCATCAAAAAGAGAGTGTTCCGCGTCGTGAGCATAAAAAGTAAATCCTGTCGATTTATCTTCTCTGTTATCAATGGTAAAAAAGTTGTTGGTACCGACGAATGAGGAAGCAGGGGCATCGAAATTTCCTGTGTAGAAAATTATAATCATATAATCAATCAGATTATCTAAATCTACCAGTATCTCGCTGTTTTTTACCGGCTTACCTTTTTCATCCTTACCATCAATACTAAAATAGCTGCTGTTGGATGCAAATCCGGAACTGCACAGGTCCCAGAGTTTTTTCCAGGAGTCAAGCTGTCCATCAGTTGCCTCTATCGTATAAGCCCAGTTATCCATATTAACTTTAACTACATCATAGTCCTCCTGTTCACCGCCGAAATATGTGGATGCAAACCGTGCTTCAGGCCTCTCCTGTGTCTGATATAATCCCCAGTACATACCATTAAGGTACAGGTGATAATAACGACTTCGTGTATGTGGCTGTCCCATATCACGCTGACTGTCCCTGGAAAATATTTCCCTTACGAAGGAATTATACTGCGATCCGTTATTCCAACCATAATTCTGTTCCGTGCGCAGATCGATCTTGTCAAACTGATCAGCTCCTTCTTCACCAAAAAGTGGATAATAGAGCTTTGCATTCCCGTACTCTTCCCTGAAAAAGAGCCTGAATGAGTGTTTTGGAAAATCATCATGACGACTCCATCCGCCTCTGATGCGCAGGCCTGCATTGACGTTGAATCCATTGGTGCCATCAGGCATGATAAGCTCAACGCTGCAATCTCTTTCCCATTCAAGTCCATGGCCGGATGCATTCACATAGATACCAGATGCAGGATCAAAAAGATTCTTTACATCCGTAACAACTGAAATTGATGGGATATCAATTAAAGCATCGTCAATGAGCGATGAATATTCACCGCTCCCCACTACCTCGGCATCCATCTCAAGATCAATTATCTGCCCGTTAATATCAGATGAAGGCCATTCCCCTCCAGGCCAGGACTGTGACAATACATTTTCGATGAAAACGAAGGTCCTTGAAACCGGTTTTGAAGGTTTATAGCCTGGTTTTGTTATCGATGCCCGAAGGATCACAGCGGGTGTGACAGGTCTTCCGTTACTGCTTGCCGGATCGATAAACACTGTTGAAGGAGATCCTGAAACGATGCTGTTCACTGAAGTTCTGGGATTACTCCCGTCAAGTGTGTAAATGATCTGTAATTCAGGATCGGGAGATGTCATCACAATACTGAACGGATCCTCGTAAAATCCTGATCGCTCTGAAAATGTGATTCCCACTGTGTCGATCACCTCAGGAAGATTCTTCTCAGCCTTGATAGAAAGGTCAAAATAAAAATCGCTGCTTGTAAGGCTTACATTGAGGGCCTGGACAGCAATCAGATTCAGACCTTCATTTAGACTGAAGGCATCGGTCATCACTGTAAAGAGTTCTCCGGACCCTGATTCATGGTTTGCTGGTGCCAGGGAATTGTACTGAAGATTTACAGGTGTGTTGCGTCTCAGTACCTCTGTGCCGTTTATCCAGATCACGAATCCGTCATCATAATCAACGGCTAATTTCAGCTCATTGATCAGATCTTTATTGCTGCAGCTAAAAGAAGATCTGAGGTAGATGGCTGAGTAGCTGTTTTGCATATCTGCAAGTTCGGTTCCTGAGGTTCCATCGCCATACCTGAATGGTGCAGGTAATATCTGCCATCCGGAATCATCAAATCCCGGCTCTTTCCATGTATCTGAAAGAGATACAGCATCTTTACCCTTAAGCAAGGAATAGTAAGAATGATATGAGAAGTCAATTTGTCCGTCAGCGGGAAGAGAGGATTTCAGGACTAATGTCAGGATCAGGATCTTGAATAGATTTCTTTTCATATTGCCTGAAAACTATGTAGTTTGGCATAAAATCCATTCCTTTTGTTCATTAGTTCGGAATGTGTCCCTGTCTCAACGATCATCCCGTTGTCAAGAACAACGATCATATCAGCATTCTGTATTGTTGAAAGCCTGTGAGCAATAACAATTGATGTCCTGTTTTTCATCAGTTTAAGAATTGCATCCTGGACAAGTCTTTCCGATTCAGTATCCAGGGCGGATGTTGCTTCATCGAGAATCAGGATCGGAGGATTAGCCATAATAGCCCGCGCTATGCTTATTCTCTGACATTGTCCCCCGCTCAGCTTATTCCCGGATTCTCCTACTGTGCTATCATAACCATGTTCGGTCTCCATTATGAAATCGTGTGCATTGGCTATCCGGGCAGCATTCTCAACTTTTTCCTTATCCGCCACATTAACACCAAATGCAATATTCTCAGTAAAAGATGTGTTAAAAAGTATCGGGTGCTGACTTACGATCCCCATCAGGTAGCGAAGGTCTGTAGTTTTAATATCCCTCACGTCAATACCATCAATCATTACACTTCCCTGGTCAGGGTCGATAAACCTGGGAAGAAGATCGGCAAGGGTGGATTTCCCTGCTCCCGATTTCCCGACTATTGCGACTGTCTGTCCCTTAAGGATCTTCAGATTAACATCTCTTATAACAGGTTCGCTATTATATGCATACCTGACATTCCGAAGCTCAATTGAATCTCTGAATCCGTTCACAGGAATGGGATTCTCCTTCTCAACTATCTTTTCTTCAGCATCAAGGACCTGCTCAATCCTGTCTATTGAAGCCATCCCTTTCTGAATGCCGAACCAGGCAGTGGTTATGTTTTTTGCCGGCTGAATGATCTGCGAGAATATAACAAGGAAAGCAATGAGTTTATCAGGTGTCATGCTTGAATCCCCTTTTAGAGCAAGTATCCCTCCGAAGTATAAAAGCAGCATCACAATTGAGGTTGAGAGGAATTCACTAAGAGGTGATGCAAGATAATTCTTACGGGTAACTCTTTTAAATATCTTTGAATATGTTTCATTTGTAGCCCCGAACTGCTCCTTCATTTTATTTTCCGCATTGAAGCCTTTTATAATCCTCAGACCGGAAAGAGTCTCTTCAACAACCGAAAGTAACCTCCCCAGGTTCTGCTGTCCTGACATAGAAGATGATCTGAGAGTGCGGCTTGTCCTACCTATCAGCCATCCGCTGACCGGTAGCAGTGCAAGAGCAGCCAGTGAAAGCTGATAACTGCTGATAAAAAGGTAAATCACAAAAATAAGAATGTACATCGGGTCCCTGAACAACATCGTAAGCGAAGACATGACTGATAATTCAACCTCCTGCACATCATTGGAGATCCGTGTCATGATATCACCTTTACGTGCTTCTGTAAAAAATGACAATGGAAGCTTAAGGACTTTATCATACATTTTTTTCCTCAGATCGCGCACAGTGCACGAACGGATGTATGCCATGCTGTTGTTGGCAAGAAAAATAAATCCATTCTTGAAGAGGCTTGCAACTATAAAGATAATGCATACCAGGAGAAGTGCTCCCGCTTCTCCGTTCCTGTTGATAAACATCGAAAGATAATATCTGGCGAAATCGCCTGCGTAATCAAAGCTGGCCACAAATGTGCCCGGATGAGAGACATTCTCAACTCTGTTGAAGAGGATATTCAGGAACGGAATTGCCAGAGTATAGGAAACCAGTGCAAAAACAGCACTCAATATATTGAAAATTACACTTCTGATTGCCGGCCATCTGTATGGCTTTACATACTTAAGAAGCAGTTTTATTTTGTCCATCGTATAGTGCTTCCTAAAAACCTGTATAATTAAACGGAGTTATCGCCTTTAATTCTTCTTTTACAGCTTCGCTGATCTCGAGGCTTTCAATAAAGGAATTAATTGTATCGATCGTAATTTTCTTTTCAGTCCGGGTAAGAGCAAGTAATGCTTCATAGGGTTCGGGGTAACCCTCCCGTCTGAGAATTGTCTGGATGGCTTCGGTAACAACAGCCCAATTATTTTCCAGGTCGTATTTTATTTTCTCAGTATTGACAATGAGTTTGTTAAGTCCTTTCAGAATTGAATTGAAAGCAATTATTGAATGACCGATAGGGACACCAATATTCCTTAATACCGTCGAGTCTGTCAGGTCCCTTTGAAGCCTTGATACAGGAAGTTTCTCCGAAAGATGCCCAAAGATCGCATTTGCGTACCCGAGATTACCTTCCCCGTTCTCAAAATCTATCGGATTGACCTTATGGGGCATAGCTGAAGATCCTATTTCTCCTTTCCGTATTTTCTGCCTGAAATAATCCATTGAGATATATGACCAGATGTCGCGTGACATGTCAATCAGAATTACATTGATTCTGCGCATGTTATCAAATAATGCGGCAAGATTATCATAATGCTCGATCTGGGTTGTTGGTTGTGAGCGCTGCAATCCCAGCTCTTCGTTGACGAAATTGTTGGCAAAAGAGATCCAGTCAATGTCAGGGTATGCGGCTTTGTGGGCATTCATATTTCCTGTTGCACCTCCGAATTTTGCTGAATATGGTATCTGCCCAAAGTATTTGGTCTGTTCATCAATTCTCGAAATATACACTGCGATCTCTTTACCCAGGCGGGTTGGAGATGCCGGTTGTCCATGTGTTCTTGCAAGCATAGGTATCTCTTTCCAGTCATCAGCATATGTTGCCAGTATCTCTCTCAGTTCAAAAAGAAGCGGGAAATAGACATTTATAAGGGCATCTTTAATGGATAAAGGAATAGCGGTGTTGTTCAGATCCTGTGATGTCAGCCCGAAGTGAATGAATTCACTCCATTTACCCCATCCGGCATGGAAGAACTTTTCTTTCAGAAAATACTCGATCGCCTTTACATCATGGTTTGTTATTTTTTCCCTCTCCTTGATCTTCTCAGCATCTTCTACCTCAAAGTCCTCATAAATTGAACGTAAAGCTTTGTAATTGTCTTTTTTAAAATCAGTTAGCTGTGGCAACGGGATATCACATAATGCAATAAAATACTCTATTTCCACCATCAACCTGTATTTAATCAGCCCAAACTCTGAAAAATATAGATCAAGTTCGTTCACCTTTTGTCTGTACCTCCCGTCAAGCGGAGAAATGGCGGTAAGAGAATTTAATTCCATTTTTTAATCTTTTTATGATTTCTGTTATTAAAACGATATATACAAATGTAGTATTTTAGAAGAAGCAAAAAAACTCAATTTCGGGTTAAAGTCTTAATCATTATTAATCTGATATGGCCATTGAAAAAATAAGGATCTCGGCTGTCAGGTATGCAAATACATACCCGTTTATTTACGGGATGTCCAAAACGGGATTTGATAAAAAGGTATCCATTACAACTGACCACCCTGCGGATTGTGCATTAAAACTCATCAAAGGTGAAGTAGATATCGGACTTATACCTGTGGCTGTTTTGCCAATGCTGCCTGAATATCATATAATAACAAATTTCTGTCTTGGAGCCTATGGAAAGGTTAAAACAGTTATGCTCTTAAGCAACTGCCCTTTTAAAAATATAAAGCGGATAAACCTGGATTACAGGTCAAGATCGTCAGTTAACCTTGCAAGAATACTTGCAAAAAATTTCTGGAACAGGATTTTTGACTGGGCAGATACTTCTGCTGACTTTAATTTTACTGATATACCTTATAATGAGTCAATTGTGCTAATCGGTGATCAGTGTTATGAACTTGAAAACAGGTTCAGTTACAAAATTGATCTGGCAGAAGAATGGTACAAATTCACAGGGCTCCCTTTTGTATTTGCCTGCTGGACAGCCAACAAAAAGCTGGAAGAAAGTTTCCTGACAGAATTTAACAATGCTCTGGAGACGGGTGTAAAAAACATTCCTGCTGTTGTAAAGGAATTCGGAAAATCCGGTATCATCAGAGGTGAAGCCCTGAGAAAATATCTCACAGAAAATATGAATTTCGAATTGAATGATGATAAGAGAAAAGCAATAAAGTTGTTTTTAGAGTTCTTAGCCAGCTTATGAAACATTCTGCTTCTACCATTATTTTCTTTGGCAAATCTTTCCACACACCAGATTTTTAACTTAAAATATTAATGAGTATCTTTGAACTATGTGGTGTATATTCTGAAATTAAAAAATAATATCATGAGAAAGACAATCACTTTTGATGAACTCCGGAAGATTAAAGATCAGTTACCCTCCGGAAGTATGAGAAAAATTGCAGACCGGCTCGATATGAATGAAGATACGGTCAGGAACTACTTCGGAGGGACAAATTTTGACAAAGGACAAACTGTTGGTATTCATTTTGAACAGGGCCCGGGCGGCGGGATAGTTACTTTCGATGATACTACTATCCTCGACATGGCAAAGCAGATGATCAGTGAATAACACCATGGAACTTCATAGTAACTAAATGGTTATAATTCTATCCCTGAATCGCATATAGCATGAATGATCCTTCCTGAGATAATAAGTAGTACAGAAAAATTATATCTCACTCTTCTTGAGGAATTTTTTGTCAGGAAATGGGGAGATACAGTACTCTTATCACACGATCTCAGTCATCATAAGAGAGTATGGGAGTTTGCTAAGGAACTTCTTGAATGCAGCGAAGAAAAGGAAATCGATGACATGTTTGTGGTTAAACTACTGATTTCCTGTTATCTTCACGATATCGGAATGTCATCAGACCAGGGGGTAAACCACGGGTCCCAAAGCAGAAAATCAGCTGAAGAATTTCTGGAGAGTAACAATTTAAAAATATCTGATTTTAAGGATGTTCTGTATGCCATTGAAAGCCATGATAATAAGGATTATGTTAAAAAGATATCTGATAATATGCTCCTGAAAATCCTTTCAATTGCCGACGATCTCGACGCATTCGGACAGACAGGCATTGAAAGGTACATTGAAATCTACCGTGCCAGAGGAATCCCGGAGCAACATATCGGTTCTTCGATCCTTGAGAATGCTGCTGCAAGGTTTGGCCACTTTGAACTGTTTGCCACAGGGAAACCCGAACTATTCGGGAAACACAAAAAACGATATCTGGTACTCAGGGAATTCTTCGAAAACTTTTATCCGATAGTGTATAAATAAATTGTGGTTTTGAATATATTCGAACAAAAATTAGAATATGAAAGTACTTGGAATAAACTGCAGTCCCAGGAAGGGAGGCAATACTGAACTACTTATAAAAGAGGCATTTACAGCACTTGAAAAGAATGGGATTAAAACTGATTTCTTTCAGCTTGGCGGGAAAAAAGTAAATGGATGCATTGCTTGCATGAAGTGCAGGGAAAAAAAGGATGGTCAATGTCATCAGGATAATGAGGTCATCAATGAGTGCATCAGGAAAATGGTGAAAGCTGATGCAATAATTATCGGAGCACCTGTATATTTTGCTGATATCGCTTCAGATGCCAAAGCATTGATAGATGTTGCGGGCTATGCTATCCGTGGTGCAGGAAATGAATTAAAAAGGAAACCGGGTGCGGCGGTAATTGCGATGAGGCGTGCCGGCGCCACACATGCTTTCGACAGCATAAATCATTTCTTCCTTATAAACGAAATGATAATCCCGGGGTCATCCTACTGGAACATAGGCATTGGCAGGCAAAAAGGCGATGTGCTTAAGGATGAAGAAGGTATGGAGACCATGAGGGTTTTGGGGGAGAATATGGCATGGCTGTTAAAGAGGCTTAAGGGCACGAAGGATTAATGGCGCAGCGGCACTGAAAGACCTCCTAAGCAGCTGCAGCTGCTGATGACCGCTGGATAAAGTAATTTCTTATGAAGAATCCTGCAAGGATCAACACTTCATCTTTAGTATAAGAATCGATCGATCCTTTTAACCTTCGGGATTGATACTTTATCAGAACACCATTTTCGTTACTTACACTCCATCTTGTATTCCAGAAATTTTCAAACTGCCATGAATATTGGTTATCCTGATATTTGATCGTAGCTTTTCTTTTCCAGGGAACGGAGATAATACTTCCTATTACCGAATCATTCGTTAAATCGATTATCTCCGTTACCGGTTTAAATAGTCTCTTAGTTACAAACACTATTCCCCTGCCATTCAGTTTTCCGTATGATTTCCTTGACCAGCTTTGCTTGTTCAGCTCCCCTGCAAGAGTATCGTACTGAAAAATTTCATATTTCCTGCTGAAAAATTTTGTTTTCCAGCTAAAACGTGCATCCATGGCCTGTTAAATAATGCAATTAAAAGTTATCCCGTTCTGTATAATGTGTATGCAAAAGTTCGTGAGCTGCGTGGCTGTTTGGCTTTCCAAGGAATTCCTTGTAGATGGCTATCACATCCGGATTCTCATGTGATTTCCGGAGAACCATATGTTCATCTTCGGAATAGATAGCTTTCATCCTGTTCTTCCTTATTTCCATACTGGTAGGTATCGGCTGACCGCCACCACCTATACATCCGCCGGGACAAGCCATTATTTCGATGAAATGATATGTTGCTTTGCCCTGACTAACAAGCTTGGCCAATTTATTAGCATTTGTAAGTCCATGAGCTATTGCTACTTTGAGTTCAGCCCCTTCCAGGAATTTCCAGTCATCAGTGCAGTTCTCTAACTTAACGGTTGCTTCTTTAACTCCTTCCATTCCCCTCACAGGTGTGATATTCAGATTTTTGAATGGCACCTCACGACCGGTCACAATCTCGTAGGCTGTACGCAGGGCTGCTTCCATAACACCGCCGGTTGCACCAAAAATGACAGCGGCACCCGTTGAATCACCCATTATTGAATCATAATTAGACGGTTCGAGATTTCTGAAGTCTATCCCTGCCTGTTTGATCATCACCGCAAGTTCGCGGGTGGTAAGCACGAAGTCTATATCTTTAAATCCGCTTGCTCTCATTTCAGGACGATCGGCTTCGTATTTCTTGGCTGTACAAGGCATAACAGAAACTGATATAATTTTTGCAGGATCAACTTTCCTTTTCGATGCAAAATATGTTTTTGCAAGAGCTCCGAACATCTGCTGCGGTGATTTGCATGTTGAAAGGTTCGGAAGAAGTTCAGGGTATTTGTGTTCAATAAACTTTATCCAGCCTGGTGAACAGGATGTAAACATCGGGATTCTGACTTCTTTATTACCATCAACAAGTACTTTCTTTAACCTGCCGAGCAGTTCAGTACCCTCTTCCATAATTGTAAGGTCAGCACTGAAGTCTGTATCAAGCACTGAGTCAAATCCAAGCTGGCGGAGAGCGGTTACCATTTTTCCTGTAACCCTTTCTCCCGGATCATATCCAAGATCTTCACCCAGAGCTACCCTGACTGCCGGTGCTGTTTGTACAACAACATGCTTGTCAGTATCATATATGGCATCCCATACCTGATCGATATATGTTTTTTCGACTAGGGCTCCGGTTGGACAACGGTTAACACACTGTCCGCAATTTGTGCATACAACATGACTCATTGGTCTGTCGTGGAACGAAGATATCTTCTGATGTAATCCTTTATTAGCAACGGCAATTGCAGAAATATACTGCAACTGGGAACACGTTCTTACACATCGCTGACACCTGATACATTTGCTGTCATCTTTTGTAAAAGATGGAGACGACCTGTCTATTGTATAAGAGTGATCCTCCACTAGATCAAGGAAAATAGTATCGCCGAATGCAAATTCATTGGCAAGCGCCTGAAGTTCGCATTTCTGGTTTTTGTAGCACTTCGTACAGTCTGATCTGTGTTCAGAAAGCAGAAGTTCGACAATATGTTTCCTGGCGTTTCTTACCTTTAATGTATTTGTATGTATATCCATTCCTTCTGCCACAGGCATTGCGCAGGCAGCAATCAGTGTTCTTGCTCCTGTCTGTTCAACAACGCAGACACGGCAGTTTCCTGCAACACACAGGTCGGGATGGTTACATAATGTTGGAATATTTATGTTAAGTTTTCTGGCAGCCTCCAGTACTGTTGTTCCCGGCTGAACTGAAACTTTCACGTTATTTATGTTCAGATTTATCATTATTGATTAATGTTTTAGTAGTTAGTAAATGATCTCTTCCCTGAAGTTCTCAACGATAGTCCTGAATGCATTTCCTACAGATTGACCAAGTCCGCATTTTGAAGCAACTTTCATGGTGTCCGCAAGCTTAATCAGCTCATTCAGATAGGTTGATTTGACTTCTCCTTTCTTAACTTTTTCAACACCTTTCAGCAGCTGCTGGCAGCCGACCCTGCATGGTGTGCATTGTCCGCATGACTCTTCAGCAAAGAAATCAAGGTAATTATGAAGTACGTTATACATAGATCTGGAACTGTTGAAAAGCTTCATTGATCCTCCTGTTGGAACTCCTTCAAAACCAATAACTGTATTCTGAAATTTTTTTCTCGGCACGCAAAAACCTGAAGCGCCACCGACCTGAACTGCTTTTGTATCGCCGTCTCCGAATTCATTTACAAATTCCTGCACCGACATTCCGAGCTCAAGCTCAAAAATACCCGGTGTGGGTGTATCACCCGAGATCGAGAATACCTTGGAACCTCTTGAATCTTTTGTCCCAAGCTGGCTGTAAGATTCAGGGCCGCGCAGTATTATCATCATTGATGTGACCAGAGTTTCGACATTATTGATTGATGTGGGTTTTCCAAAAACTCCTGAGGTTGTCGGATATGGGGGTTTGTTACGGGGTTCGCCGCGTCCGCCTTCTACTGATTCAAAAAGTGCACTCTCTTCACCGCAGATGTATGCCCCGCTTCCCAGACAATAGTTTATTTTAAAATCATAACCAATCTGACCTATAAGCTTATGAAATGATTCAAGCTCTTTCATAAGTTGTGGCAGGAGGAACCGGTATTCACCTCTGAGGTATACAATACCATTTTTTGCTCCGATGGCTTTCCCTGCAATTGCCATACCGCCATATACCTTGTAAGCAACACGGTCCAGTATCTCCCTGTCTTTAAATGTTCCTGGTTCACCCTCGTCGGCGTTACATACTATATATTTTTCGGGTTCCCTGACCGCTGCTGTGTATTTCCATTTAAGTCCTGTCGGGAAGCCTGCTCCCCCTCGCCCTTTAAGACCGGAATCCAGCACCTGTTGAATGATCTGATCACTTGAGAGCTTAAATGCCTTTGTTAAAACCTCTTTCTGATCAACTTTTTCAAATATGAGATCTACTTTGTTCAGTCCTTTTCTTTCCATAACGTTCAGGATATTATTTTTTTTGCATATAACCTTTAATTACCTCAACAACTTTTTCCGGAGTAAGCTCAGTGTATGGTATTTCATTAATGAGAATTGCCGGAGCTTTATGACACCATCCGATACAGTTTGTCTCAATTAAACTAAAATGTCTGTCTGATGTGGTCTCACCTACTTTTATCTTAAGCATGTCTTCAATGATTTGAATTATTTCACTTTTACCTTTCATTGAACAGGTTATTGTCTTACATACCCTTATAACATATTTACCTCTTACCTGCGTATCGAGAAAAGTATAGAAAGAAGCTGTTCCATAGACCTCAGCAGCTGATATATCCAGCTCCCTTGCTACTTCTACCATAGCTTCATCAGTAAGATAATTATGTTTCTCTACTATACCCTGAAGTATAGGCATCAGACTCTCTTTTTCGCGTCCATGCTTGTCGGATAATTCCTTTACAAGATTTCCTAATTGATACATTTCTTATTGATTTTTAGATAGTTAAATAATGTTTAAATTACAATTAAAGCCATTTTTAAATGGCCGTTAAATTAATAACAATACTTTATAAAAAACAAATTAAATATCAACCTAATTAATTTAGAATAAGAATAAACAAAACGTATTGGCTTTATGCCCGCCAGATGACGAGCTGTTTAAAGCCAAAGAACCAAAGACAGCAAAGCGTTAAATTATTGAAGCAAAATGAAAATGGAGCTTCAGGATAATGCAGTTTAAAAACAGCAAAGCTAATCCCTCAGTCAGTTACTCGGAAGAGACCAGTATAGTACTCAGCAAGGATATATTCGTAATATTGGAATAGTTATACTGGTACAATCCGTCATCGCCGATCAGAATAAGAACGTTCCCAATAGGAATTACGTCGTAGGCATTAATATTAGGATAAGCATAAACAGGGTGGTTCGTAATCGTTTTCGGATCGGAAGCATCATAAATTTTAAGCCCTGCTGCACCATCACAGATAAAAAGAAGGTCACCATCTTTTCCGAGTCCGTGAGGATTTGTCAACTGATAGGTCATTACAAGTTTGGGGGATTCAATGTTCTTGACATTGACCACACTAAGGGTATTTGTCGAACCGCCACAGTTAGTTCCTGTCCGTAATGTTATATAAGCAAGTGTATCATCCACAATCACCGGGTCGCAGCTTCTTGCATGATTGAAGAATTTCCTCGACTGGGGTGAAAGAGGAACAGATATATCGTAAATGACCATACCGGTTGTAGTCCCGAGAAACATTGTATTTTCAGTCAGGAACATCGTCTCGACATTCCAGCCGGCATAAATATCACCTGACTTTATCGGTTTTGTTTTGGTTGTTATATCAAAGATCGTAAGATTAGACTGGTCGAGAATATAGAGGACGTTATCCTTGATACCGAACCTTGCCATTGACCCGCCAACTCCCACACCGCTTCCGCTTACTCCTGACGATGCACCCTGTGAATTCTTCAGTGCAGCAAATCCGTCCATCAACCAGTATATTGGATAAGGTTCATTATAAAGATTTACCTTTTCTCTTATTGTTTTTAATTCCCAGTCCACAACTACTCCCTTTTCCTGGTCAACATAAGCCATCGGATAGTTGTTGTCAACTTCAGGCACAATATAAGGAAGTATATCCTTTAATCTGGCAACTTCATGGATATTATCAATATTCTGAACATCAAGCACCACAAGGTCGACATAACTGTCAGCATACATTATATATCCTGAAATGGTTATATCCACAACACCCGGAATTTTAATAAAAGCTTTTTTTATGGGTGAAGAAGGATCGGTATTGTCAAAAACATGGATCCCCTCAAGCTCCTCAACAATGAAGATATAATTGTCCTTAAAATATATCTTTCCCGGATTTATCATGTCTACATTCTGTTCCGGCTCAACAGCTGATCTCAGATCTTCATAAGACATATAAACAGGGGCATTCCCGGTGTATTCCTTGTATGTGGTATCCTCACAGGAGCTAAGGAGAAACATAAAAAAGAGAGGGATTGTAATAAATGGAACGATTTTTGCTTTCATAGAATATTAGGTTTAGTAATGATATCGTTTCAAAAATCATGCTAAACTACCTTAACCCGAAAACAAAATCTTATGAAAAAACTACTAACTATCATCATCCTCTTGAATATCTTCTTATTAGGGGCTACAGCTCAAAAGACAAAAGATGCATTATATCTGAAAAACGGATTTATCATCTATGGAAAACTGATTGAGATATCTGATAATAAATATACTTTAATGACTTCTGACGGGAGCCAGTATGTATATCCATTCTCAGAAGTTGAGAAATATGTCAAGGAATCTCCATTATTCACAGGCAGAAAAACTGATGGTTTTGGATATGGTCTCGAGGCAGGACTACTTATTGGCGCTCAGAACTCAACCTATCCCGCGCCTTTTAGCTTTAATGTCCTTGTGAGTTATACTTATCTGACCAGGAATATTTTCAGTATTGGCTCAGGTGTGGAGTTTATCGGTGCTTCATACTGCCCGCTTTTTGTTGAATACAGGCATATGCTTAAAGACTCCAGAATATCACCTTTCGTCTTTGTCAGAGGCGGTGGCCTGATTCATGCCGGTGGCGATGATGATGAAGAAAACACTCCTAATTATTACGACAAGAAGAACTTTAAAGGGGGCCTTTCGGCAACATTGGGTACCGGAGTCTCCTGGTCAAAAGAAGATATTGAACCCTATCTGAGCTTCGCATACAGGTATGCTTCAACAAGCTATGAGCAAAGGAATTACAATGACTATGATGCCACCTATAAAAATGCTTTTAACAGATTTGAAATAAAAGCCGGATTCAGGTTTTAATAAGTCTTATTACTTAGGCGCGGGGGAGAAAAATTCTTAAAATTCATTATCCAGTAAAGTCCTTGGAATAAAATTAGTAAGATCCGGAATTTCTTAAGCAAGAAGTTTCTCCAACTTCATTTTCCATTTTTCCCAGTCCTTCATTTCTTTTGTCTGCAAGTCTATAAACTTCTGTGTATGATCATGATGAACTAAATGGCAGAGCTCATGAATGATTACATATTCAATGCAACCTTTAGGCGCTTTAATCAATTCAGGATTTAAAATAATTTTACCTTTTGGTGTGCAACTTCCCCATCTGGTCGGCATATTTCGAAGTGATAAATGAAAAGTGAAAAGTGAAAAGTTATGTTTTTTTACAAATTCTTCGAATAATGGTCGTGCGATCTCAAAAAATTTATCTTTTGCTTTGGACAGGTACCAATCTTCAACTAACTCTTTTACCTTATTCTTATCCTTTGTAGATATTTCTAAAAACCGACCTTTAAGTTTGACTTCTTCATTATTCACTCTTAACTTTTCACTTTTCACTTTTAACCGGTATTGCCTTCCGAGATACAGATGAGTTTCACCGGAAACATATTTTCTTGCCGGGGTCCTGGGATGAAAATAAAGAAAGAAACTTTGCTGTCTGATTATCCATGGAGCTTTCTTCCGGAGTTTTTCTTTAACCTTTTCAAGTGATGTGTCAGCCGGGGCTTTTACTAATACGGATAAGTCTGGTTTAACAGTAATACCTAATGATTTCCGATTGGAATATTCCAATTGAAAATATATTTGTTTTGAACCAAAGTGAATGGATGATGTCATTACCTGTAACGGATTTTAGCAACTTCAATGCACTTGTTCGCAATTTCATCCATATCTCCAAATGAAAGGTTGAGATGATATTTATTTCTCACCTCATCTATCAGATAATCTCCTATTTCAATTTGCAGTTTTCCGGTGATGCTCGTTTTGTATTGCCAGTCAATTATTGGTCTTTTATTATCAAGAACAGCCTTTTTAATAAACTCGTCAATATTCAATGCTGCCTGTGTCGAAATTTCTCTCCTGACAATATAATCCTGAATATTTTCACTTAAAGATTCTACACATAAACCATAGAATGCTTTTGCAACATCTTTGTCATTTAATGCTTCTGGAATATCACTGTCGGTGTGGGCTAAAACATTGTTCATGATCTCCTGAACTCTGTTTAAATATATTGTTTCATTGATGCGATTTGATTCATACTCTATTATGGCCTCCTGCAACATCTGTGAAAACTTTTTGTAGAAGGCAGGATCTTCCTCCATTTTCTCAGAAATGTGCTTTGATGTTCTGCTAGCAATCTTATCTGCTTTTGCTGCTTTGCCTATAGTTTTCTCAACTTCTTCCTGAAATTTATCTTTTTCGAAAATATTTACCAATTCTGTAATCACTTCAACTTTGTCAGTAGTGATGTGTGTATCAATAAGTTTTTGAATCTGTCCTTCATATTGTTTGTAGTCAATTTCATCAGAATACCTTTCAACAACTGCTACACGAAGTTTCAGAAACGTTGTGAGATCTTCTTTATAACGCTTAATCGTCTTTTCATCAACTTCCTTATAGAACTGAATAGAAGAGAGCGCGAGCTTCAGACCCTTTGCGAATGCAGCCAGCTTATCGTAAAACAAAACCCTTACAGCTTCATCCTTTAGCAATAACTGATAAGCTTCTGCATCGCGTTTGTTTGTAACGGTTTTGAAAAGATCCCACAACTCCGAATGTTTCTGAGGCAATTTTCTTATTTCATCGTTGATATTTGTGAGGGTTCCTATCAGATCATCATCATCAAAATCTTCAAATGAAGAATACATTTGCATTGCATCATCCAGATTTTCAATCACACCATAGTAGTCAATGATGTATCCAAATTCTTTATCAGAATAAATCCTGTTCACCCTTGCAATTGCCTGTAATAGTTTATGTCCCCTCAAATTTCTAGTAAGGTACAAAACTGTATTCCTGGGTTCGTCAAAACCGGTAAGCAACTTATCTACAACAATAATTATTTCCGGATCTTTCTGATTCTTGAAACGGCTGATGATGTTCTTCTCATAGGTTTTTGAATTACCATGTTCGTCCATCATTTTCCTCCAAAAACGATTTTCTTTATCTGTTGATTTTTCATATGCACTTTCTTCACCTTCTCGTTCATCCAGTGGCGAAATCAAAACTTCAGTGGATACCAGACCTATTTCGTCTAAAAAATCTTTATAGCGGATGGCATTGATCTTTTTATCACAAACAAGTTGGGCTTTGAATGGAGTACCTTGCCAGTTGTCCCGAAAATGTCTGCTTATGTTCCAGGAAGTAGCATATATTTTCTGTTCTGCTCCATTTAGCTGGTCCGCGCGACTGAATTTCTTTTTAAAATCCGCCTTTTGATACTCGGTTAATGGTTCTGAAACCAATTCAAAGAATGTGTCAAGAGGACTTGCATTTACAATTTGTCTGGGCAATCTCCCTTCATATAACAATGGTACAACTGCCTTATCATTAACAGCCTGATCGACTGTATAGGCATCAATAATGCCTCCGAATTTTGCTGCAGTACTCTTATCTCTTTTAAAAAGAGGAGTTCCGGTCATTGCAATAAAACAGGCGTTAGGCAATGTTTTTTGCATCTCTATGTTGAAGGTTCCGTACTGAGTCCGGTGACCTTCATCCACCAGGACAAAAATGTCGTGGCTCTCCAATGGCCTGGCTATTTTTTTCATAGCTGCCACAAACTTATTTATGATAGTGGTAACGACTGCATCACTTTTACTTTCTAAAAGCTCAACCAATCTTTGTCCCGTTGTGGCATTCTCAACGAACTTTCCGCACTTCCTGAATGTGCCTGTTATCTGATTATCCAGATCAGTCCGGTCGGTTACTAATACTATTTTGGGATTGCGGATAGATTTTTCCAACGCAATTGCCTGTGCGAGCATAACCATTGTTAATGATTTTCCGCTGCCCTGTGTATGCCATATCACCCCGCCCTGCCGTCTTCCCCCTTTAAACTGAAGGATGCGTTTCATGGATTTTTTAATAGCGAAAAATTGCTGGCAACGAGCAATCTTTTTTTCGCCATTATCGAACAGAATGAAGTTGAAAATAATATCCATCAGCCTTTCCGGTCTGCATAAGCTATATAGATACTTATCCTGAATTGTAGGATGGATATGCTCTTTTTCCAGATCATCAAAATATTGCCTCACGTATTTAAATCGTTCGCTGAACAATTTGTCTTTCTGAGCTATCGGGAGTGGTTTATTTTTTAGATTCTCCAGGTCGGTTTTATATATATTTTCATCCTCGACGGATGCAAATTTTTCTTCCCACTTTGACCAGAATTTCTCAGGTGTTGCATTGGTGGCATAAGCAGCTTCCTGAGTAGCGATGCTCATAATCACCTGTGCATAAACATATAAGGAGCGGATGCCATCTTCCTGCTGGCTTCGCAGATGCTGACTGATAGCCTGTGTTAAGGGTTCTTTCATATCAGGCCGTTTGCATTCAATCACACAGATAGGAATTCCATTCACAAACAAGACCAGATCGGGACGATAATGCTCTTTGCTGGCGCTACGCATTACACTATATTCCTCAGTTACATGAAAAACATTATTTATTAGAAATGTTTCCGGATTCCAGTCGATATATTGAAGTGTAATACTCTTTTTATCTCCGTCAAAGTTCTGTTCGAATGTTTTTCCTAGTGTAATAAGGTCGTATACCGTTTCGCAGGCAGCAATGTAACCCTCGTTCATCGGCAATTCTTTTAATGAACGAATTCCGTTTTCAATATTGGCATCGCTTATATAAGTTGTCTTTGTTGAACTTATTCTTTTATCTGAATTGATCTCCTTCAACTGTTTCCGCAGAATATCTTCAAGCAAAACATTACTGGTTTTACCACTACGTAGTATTTCGGTTTCCGCCGGACTCAAATATATATAACCCAATTTTTGCAATAACTGCAAGGCTGGGATCTGGCTGATGTGGTCTTCTTTGAAACTTGGTGTGTCCATTATGTCGTTCGTTTTATCTGAACCATTTTCCTGATAACGAGAATGGTCTTATTCATTGAAAAAATTATCTTCTTGCCAATTTTTTGGATTATTTATTATGTATTCAGAAATACGTTGACAGGATTTTTCATCACGAATTATGTGTTCGTAATAATTGCGTTGCCAGATGGGTTGTAAGGGTTGAAAATTTTCAACCCTTACAACCCCTAGGGCATTATTCTGAAACCATTTTGTAACCCCGATTTTGAACCCTTTAACAATTGAACCAATTGAATGTGGAATGATTTTTTGAAATTCGTTTCGCGGCGATTTGTTTGGCGATGGGAGGGGTTGAAAATTTTCAACCCCTATTGATAATCCCGATTCGTTTGGGGATTGTAGGGGTTCAAAATTTTGAACCCCTACAGGTTGACCCGAATCATTACGGGAACCGGTTTTTATCAATTCAACAATTCCATGAACATGATTTGGCATTACAATATGTTCGTGCAAAACCGTATTCGGAAAATGTTTTGGAATTTCCAACCAACATACATCGGCAATTTTTCCCGCATCATTAAAATTCATTTCCCCATCAACAATTTTCCCAAACAAACATTTTCGATCCCGGACGCATATTGTAATAAAATACAATCCCGCCTGCGAATAATCGTATCCCTCCAGGCGGATTGATCTGCGGTGGTGGATATTTGGATTGTAATTATTCATAATTTCTGTTTACAATATAATCTGTAGTGTCCGTTCGATAATTTCCGTATCGTCGTGTGTAGGGACATCACATGTGATGTCTCTACGGGCATCCCGCATCATCGGTGTAGGGACACGACATGTCGTGTTCCTATGATGTAACCGTTAATCGTTTTTTCCCGGTCAGCAATACCTGCATCAACCCCTTTTTCTGTTCCCTCATTTTTTCTGTTTTGGCTTTGAGAAGTTGAATTTCTTTGTCGGCTGCCTGCAACACCTTGGCATATGGCGGTTTGTTCTTCCTATTCTGGAAGGTTTAATTCTAACAATTGAAAAATCTTTGAATTTACAATTTAATGTATCATCAACTAATCCTTGTGAATTGCGCCAAAAACGATTCATTAGTTTTGGTGTTTTGAACAAGTAAGAAAAGAATAATGAATCAGCATTATCCTTCGGTGTTACATGGTATATGCTGGACTTACTATGCCCTCTAAACTACAAAGAGCACTTCTGCCTTGCCAACATCCTCATTGTATTGTAACCAATATCTCCGGGGCAAATTCTTTTGTATTTGGATTTGTCATTGTTTGAAGTGTCTTTCTTTATTGAATCAGATTGTGGATAAATTCCAGATGCTCCTACCGATAGAAGTGCTAAATTAAAATATCTAGTCTCGATTCCTTTCTGAAAACATGTCATTTAAATTCAGATATTCTTTCCAATTCTGCACCAAATCCCTTTAATCTTTTTTTCCTGTCAATAAATTCTGCATCAGCCATTTTTTCTGTAATTCTTTTTTTGCAGTAAGCTGGTTGTTGGTGTTGATAGCTGAGTCGATCAGACCAAGGACATGGGCGATGGTTTTTTGTTCGGGGAGGGGTGGAATTAAAATTTTTTGCCAGATGAACATCATTTCTATTTAAAGTAGGTACACCAGAACCGCTACTTAATCTTGCCAAATCAAAGTGTACATAGAAATAATATACAAACTTTGGTTCGTTGCCCTTAAAATCAGTAACCCAAAGTGAAGTATTATGAGGCCATATAATCCTGTTCTACAAAAGTCACTTTACCAATTGTCCCTGAACGACCAGTTACAACTCCAGGAGCCTAATGCTTTAAATTCATTGTGAAATTTTAAAATCCCATTAGAGAAAACAACTGAGATATTCACCTGCAATTATTTTTTCAACTGGTAGATCATTAAACCTCTTTGCAAGGTGAGCAAATTCCTCTAATCTTTTCATCGCCCAATCATCAGGAATTTTGCCGAGAGGTGAGTCTTTATATGTCGTGTCGTAATTGTTCATCTGATTTTAAGTTAACAAAATATCATTAAAAATGCATGACTTCATTGATCGTGCAATCGTGCAAAAATCAAGCTACTATACTGAATTTCAATGCAATTAATCATTATCTATTGTAATTATCTTTTTTGTATCAAAACCCGGGCACTCACCATATTTTACATATCCAAGCTGATTTGTTGTAAGTATTGTTGATCCTATCTGAAAGTCTAGAGTATCGCAATGGTGATGACCGAAAATCCAGAAGTCAGCATCCGATCTTAAAACAACATCATGCATCTCCACTGCAAAAGCTTCGTTAAGACTATCTCCTTTATACTTTTCAGGGAATTCAAGGTGTAAGTCGGAGGCATATTGTAGTTTCATTTTTTCTTCTTGCCGGTTATTTTTTTCCGTTCATCTTTTTTATAAAGCTTTTTGATACTTCCGGCTACAGGTAAATTCTCCGGCATTGTACCTCCAATCTCCTCAATGGTTTTCCTTACTTTTTTGCCAACTTCAAAATGTGTTTGATTCGCTTTTTGTTTCCCTTTAATGTTTTCTCTTTTTAGTTTTTCTTCTGTTTGCGTGGCACGAAAAAGATTAGCAGCTAATTCAGTACTTCCCATGTGGTCTAATATGTTATCGCTTTTCTGCAGACCTTTGCGTTTGTGAATTCCTCTTGCATCTAGTCCTCCATATAAACCCATATAACCGTGATTTTGGAAAATAGCATAATCAATCGGCTCTATTACACCAGCTACTTTGGCAGCTTCTGCTAAATGTTTGTTGTGTTCAGCCATTTCCTTCCGAAGAAAAACCCGTTTTTCTTCTTCGGTATTCAATTGCTGATATGCCTGCATTTGCTGTATTTCCTGCAAACGGGTTTGCACTGCAAAATAGGTTTGCCCCAGCGCTACAATCTCTTTGCCGGGGTCGGCATTTTGTACTATAAGGTAACAGGCATAACGGGAAAGTTTTACATCATCAATTCCACGTTTGGCTCCCTTACCTAATTCTATCATATCGAGGATATCCTCGAAATGATCCGAAACCTCATAACCACTATTGCTGCAAGCTTCTTTTGCACGGTCAATTACAGGTTTAAAATGTCTGTATTCCGAGTACTCCAAAACCTTGCTTAAATCCCTGGCAGTCCAGTATTCAGATTTGTTCTGACCGATCCTTTTTATTTGTTCAAAAACAGTCTGTCTGGAATTTGATAATTTATTGTCCATCTGATATTACTATTTAGTTGCTCCCAATTCTTTCAAGTACTTACTCAATTCCTCTTGCACTGTTTTCAATTCCACTTCAAGTTTCTCGATTTCAACCTGTACAGCAGCAATATCGACTTCAGGTTCTTCTTCAAAAGTGTCAACATACCGTGGAATGTTAAGGTTGAATTCGTTTTCTTTTATTTCGTTGAATGTTGCTACATAGCTGAATTTGTTTTCTATAATACCCACCCCCGGCCCCCCGCCGAATCGGGGCAGGCTCTCCAGGGAGGGGAGCCTGCCTTCGTTAAATTTACGATAGGTATCTACAATATGCTCGATATCAACTGGTCTGAGCCTATTCTGATTCTTAGCCGATTCATAATGTTTACTGGCATCAATAAACAGAACAGGGTCTTGCCCTTTATCTTTTCTTGCCCTGTTGAAAATCATGATTGCGGCCGGAATACCAGTTCCAAAAAACAAGTTTGCAGGTAAGCCAATGACTGCTTCCAGCAGATTTTCTTCAATTGTTTTCTGCCTGATCTTCCCTTCGCTTGCACCACGAAATAAAACTCCATGAGGTACAACGACCCCAACTTTACCTTTGCCTTCGTATGCAGTTTCAATCATGTGACTAATAAATGCCCAATCTCCTTTGCTTTTAGGTGGCGTGCCTCTCCAGAAGCGATTGTATTTGTCAGTTTCCGGGTCAAAACTATCGCTGGCTTTGTTTTCTTGTTTATCATCACTCTTTCCCCACTTGTCTAACGAGAAAGGAGGATTAGCAACAACTGTATCAAACTTCATCAGAGCATCGCCTTCTTTCAGTTTCGGATTTCGGATTGTATCTCCCCATCGGATGGTAGCGTTATCAAAGCCATGTAAAAACATATTCATAACTGCCAGGGCCCAGGTGCTTCCATTGGCCTCCTGTCCATAGAGTGAAAAATTATCTGAACCGACTTCTTCTCCTGCTTTAATCAGCAATGATGCTGATCCACAGGTAGGGTCGCAGATACGGGAACCGGGTTTTGATTTTGTCAGTTTAGCAATCAGGGTAGATACTTCTTTTGGCGTAAAGAATTCTCCGGCCTTTTTCCCGGCATCACTTGCAAAATTTTCAATCAGAAACATGTACGCACCACCAATAATATCAGTGCCCTCAAGATGTGACGGTTTAAGGTTTAATGTTTCTTTATTAAAATCGAGCAGAAGGTTTTTCAGTCTGGTGTTCTTATCCTTAGTATCGCCTAAGACACTGCTGTTGAAATTTATGTTCTGGAATATTCCTGCACCATCTTCGCTGTATAGTTTGTCGCGGTTGGCTTCTACCAGATCTTCCAAAGCAATATCTATTAATTCGCCAATATTAAGTTCGTTACGGTGGTCGAACAAATAGTTAAAATGGCTGTGTTCCGGTACCACAAAGCGTTCGTGCTTCATTGCACGATCTGCACGTTCTTTGTCACCGCTATATTTTTTCAGATGCGCTTCATATTTATCATCATGCACATCACTCAGATATTTTACAAAAAGCATAGTGAGAACATAATCTTTGTAAACGCTGGGGTCAATGCTTCCCCGAAATGTGTCACAGGCTTTCCAGACGGCGTCGTTGATATCTTTTTGTGTTATTTTTTTTGTCATGTTACTTATTTTAGAGCGTTGATTATTTGTTGTTGAATTTGTTTTTCCCGCAGAAACTCAATTTGCTGCTGCAGTTTTCTTTCTGCGTTTCTGAGATGGGCAATTTTTAAAATCGCCTTTTGAGTATCCATATCCGGGATAGATAATTCCAATTCATCAATCACAGATTTTGAGATGGAAACTATAGAACTTCCTACTGCCTGACTTTTCAGGTAATTCTGAGATGAGGCACTGTTTAGATACCATGTCAGATACTCTGGCAGTACTTTATCTTGAAAATCCTCATTTAAACGAATCACAAAGAACGAAGTGGAAGCTACTGCAGGTTTGTTTTTGCTTTCGTAGAGAGCTGCAAAATTTTTTGTTCCTTTGGCAGCAAATATTATATCACCATTCTGTAATAAATGTTTTTCAGAGATGCTTTCGGATTTTAAATCAGGGTACAAAGAGCTTCTCAGGATTCCGTTTTCATCAAAGTGCTTTGCCTGCAAGTACACAATCTGGCCTTCCTTCATTGGCTTGGCAAAGACCCCGGTTTGAATAAAAGCGATATTTTTTAATGCTACTCTCAAAATATTTATTTAAGTAATACAGCTACAAAGATAGATAAAATATTCCAATCTACCAAATATATTTTAATATATTATTGAGTAGCAGTTCTACAAAATTAAATTATTGGATATTTACAGGTCAAATTTGAGGAAAGCCAATATCTGTTTTTCCAACCAGTCATACCATTCTTTCAAACCTTCACCTCCGGTACATGAGAGCTCAAATAGCGGTACATGGGGATTGATGTTTCTAAGGTCCGATTTAAAATTTACAAGACTGAAATTTGTATAAGGGATAAGATCAGTCTTATTCAGTAGCACAGCTTTTGCTTCTCTGAAAAGCATGGGATATTTGCCTGGTTTATCATCACCTTCTGTCGTGCTGACAACTGCCAGCTTAAAAGTCTCACCAAGATCAAATTGTGAAGGGCATATCAGGTTGCCTACGTTTTCGACAAATAACAGATCAAGATTATCAAGATCGAATGAGCCAAGGACTTTTGAAATGCTGTGAGAATCGAGATGACACCCTCCCTCAGTATTAATTACAACTATAGGAATATTGAATCTCTTCAATCTTATGGCATCACGGTCCGTGGTAATATCACCTTCAATGACCCCGATTCTGAACCTGGGTACCAGCTCCTCACACGTTCGTTCAAGCAAAGTAGTTTTCCCGGCACCGGGAGAACTTATTATATTAATCATCATCACATTCTTTGAGATGAGAAGGTTCCTTACCTCTTCAGCTTTATTCTGGTTCCTGTCCAGAATGTTCTTCATTATCTTAATTTCCATTACTATTCTCCTTCTATACTTTTAATAAACAGTTCTTTCCCCTGGATTATTTCAAGATCATCTGAATTGCAGACTGTACATTCAAATTTATTTTCATTCAGTACGAAATCATTACCACATGACATACATTTCATTTTAACCGGTATAATTTCAATATTTACTTCCGCATCCTGTGCTATTGTACCCCGGACAATCTCAGCAAAAGCAAATTTAAAAATATCAGGCACTATCTGCACCATTTGTCCGAAACTGATATTCACTTTTAGTACAGTTGACAATCTTCCCCTTTTTGCTTCACCGAGCACAATTACCGATAGATCTTCAGCTATCCTTAGTTCATGCATATTGAGTCTGTTAACATATCCGTGGAAGCTGATCTCCTGAAGGCATATCCAGGATGCGCTTCCCTCCTGCCGAAGTGTTCAGAATAACGAGATTCCTTTTATCATCAACCACCTCTCCGATGATTTCCGAATTTTTTCCAAGAGGATCGGTTCTTAAAGCTTTAAGGACCACTGCAGCGTCATCTCTGCCGGTTGTAATAAGAACCTTACCTTCGTTAGCCAGATACAGAGGGTCAAATCCCAGCATTTCGCATAATCCTCTTACAGGATCTTCGATGGGAATAGAGGATTCCTCCAACGAAATTCCCATTTTGATCATTTCCGCCAGTTCATTCAGAACGGTAGCTAGTCCGCCCCGTGTAAGATCACGCATAAAATGGATCTCTTTACTGCAACCCAGAGCTTTAGCTGTCAGAGAATTCAACGAAGCACAGTCAGAAGTAACAGGTGTACTGAAGCTCAGATTATTACGGGCCCCGAGGACCGCAAGAGCATGATTCCCGACAGGACCGTTTATAATCAGTTTATCACCCTTTTTTATCCTTGCTACCGTGCTTATATGCTGTAGCCCGGGTTGAAGCGTTCCTACTCCTGATGTAGTAATAAAAAGTTTGTCGCATTTGCCCTTTCCTACTACCTTGGTGTCACCTGTTATAATCCTGACACCCGCTTTTACAGCCTCTTCAGCCATTGATTCTGCAATAGTGATGAGCTCTTCCAACGGCAATCCCTCCTCAATTATAAATGAAGCGGAAAGGTACCCGGGAATTGCTCCTGAAACTGCCAGATCGTTTACGGTACCACAAACCGCAAGCTTTCCAATGTTACCTCCCGGAAAGAACAGCGGATCAACCACATAGGAATCAGTAGTAAATGCAAGGGTCCCCTCCTGCGTCTTTATTAAAGAGGAATCAGTCAATGGTTCATCCATTCCAAATCTTTTAGCAAACACCTCTGCAATAAGCCTGCGGGTAAGTTTACCACCGCTTCCCTGATTCAATGTAATTAAATCATTCATGTAGTTTATATCTGAACCAAGTATTACATGCCCCTTCATTTGACACCATACAAGCTCCGACAGGATTATCCGGAACACAAATTCCTCCGAATAGAGGACAATCAGAAGGGACTTTCTTTCCTCTGAGTATTTCTCCGCAAATGCATGATCCGTCATCTTCGGGAGGTCTGATCTCTTGTGAGATGAAATTTTCAGCATCAAAAGCTCTATATTCCGGCCTCAATTTAAGACCGCTGCCTCCGATTATACCGAAACCTCTCCAATATGCATCACACGGTTCGAAAACTTCCGATAAATATCTCCTGGCCAATACGTTGCCACTTTGGGTTACTGCCCTGTTATATTGAATCTCAACCTTTTTAGAGCCCTCATTGATCTGCTTAACCAACATTAATATCGACTGTAGCAAATCAACCGGTTCAAATCCGGTAACCACACACCCCAAATTATATTTTTCAGGAATAAAATCAAATATAGCTGAACCGGTTATTGCAGCAACGTGACCCGGACATATAAATCCATCCAGATTGACCCCATTTTTAATAATTGCATCCATTGCCGGAGGCATTACTTTATGTGCGCTTAGCAGAAAAAAATTGGCTATCCCAAGTTTTTCAGCCCTGCTGATCGTTATTGCAGTTCCTGGAGCAGTAGTCTCAAAACCTATTCCCATGAAGATAATTCGTTTTTCAGGATTTTTACCCGCCAGATCAAGTGCCTCAAGCCCCGAAAAGACAATCCTGATATCTGCTCCTGCGGCTCTCTCCTTTTCAAGTGAAGAAATGGTCCCGGGAACCCTTATCAGGTCACCGAATGTTGTAATAATAACATCCTCCATCTTTGAACAGGTTACAGCTTTGTCAATAAAATCCTTCCCGGTTACACACACCGGGCACCCTGGTCCCGATATTAGTTTAATACCTGGAGGCAGAAGCGACGGAATGCCAAACCTGTGAATTGCATTTGTATGACCACCACATACTTCCATAAAAGTATACTCTTGTATGACAGACTTCCGGATCTTTTCTGCCAGCCTGCCAATTAATTCTTTGTTCCTGTATTCATCGATATATTTCATACAGCATCACTTGTCCATAATATCATTCATCTCTTCAAATATTTTAAGAGTCTCGGAAGCCTCTGTTTCACTTATTTTCTGAATTGCAAACCCGGCGTGTAACAGGATATATTCTCCGGGCATTGGGTTTTCGATCATCTGGAGTCCGGCAGTAAAGATCGTTCCACCGACCGAGACCTCAGCCATATCCCCATCAATTGACACTATTTTTGCAGGTATACTCAGACACATTATAATAACATTTTAGAAGCAATAACTAACTGACCAAGAGATACTCCACCGTCATTAGCCGGTACGAGGTTATTGGTATATACTTTAAATTTGTTCTGTAAAAGCAGGCTGACAGTCTTTTCCTGAAGGTATTTATTCTGAAAGACACCACCTGAAAGTACAACTTTATTCAGGGATGTTTCACTCCGGATCTGCTCCGATATCACCAGGATTATCTTTGCTATAGTATTATGAAATTTTGCTGAGATTACAGAGACTTTTTGTCCGGCCATATCATCCAGGATTGCCTTAAATGTCTCAGCAAAAACCACACTATCACCAATGTGGAATGGGTAAAAATCATTTATTCTGTCATCTATAACCGATTCGAGCCTCATAGGAGCTTCTGAATCGAATCTGGCATAAGAGCATAACCCAAGAATTGATGAGACAGCATCAAAAAGCCGGCCGGCTCCGGATGAAGAGGGTGAATTGATATTCTTTTCAAGCATTTCGCTGATCAATGACATCTTAATTTCGTCCAGTGATCTGAAAAGTGGTATAGATCTGAAATTGAAGTCTTTTCCGAAATATTTAAAGATATATGAGTATGCGATCCTCCAGGGTTCTTCGATTGCTTTGTCTGCTCCGGGCAAAGCTACATTGTCGAAATGAATGAAACGACGAAATGTCTTCAAATCTGCAATTAAAAACTCACCTCCCCATATTCTGCCGTCAGTACCATAACCGGTCCCGTCCAGACTAACCCCGATAACCTCTTCGCCGAGGCCATGTTCAGCCATACAGGATGCAATATGAGCATGATGATGCTGAACCCGGAAAACAGGAATTCCCAATTCACTTGCAAGAAATTCAGCATGCTTTGTTGAAAGGTAATCAGGATGCAGATCGCAGGCAACGTACTCTGGCTTGAACCGGAAAAGTTTTGAAAACCGTTGAATTGCCTCAATTAAGAAATCATAAGTTGCATCGTTTTTCAGATCTCCGATATGCTGACTCATAACAGCCTGAGTACCTTTACCGATGCAAAAGCTGTTTTTCTGCTCAGCTCCAAGAGCAAGGATACCTTCGACATTGAACATCAGATCGACAGGTCGCGGTACAAAACCTCTTGAACGACGGATAATGCAGGGCTTCTTATTTATTATTCTGATCACTGAATCATCTGTACGGTTAATTATATGCCTGTTATAACTAACAAAGGAGTCAGCGATCATGCTAAAATTCTTTTCAGCAATTGCATCATCAATTATTACCGGTTCATCCGATATATTGCCGCTGGTCAGTACTATAGCCGGTGTTTCAATCTTCCTGAACAACATGTAATGCACCGGCATATACGGCAGCATAGCACCTGTAGTACTAAGTCCGCCGGCTACTGCATCGGCCAGCTGCTTTTTTTGCCTGAGTATCAGTATGGGCCTTCTCCATGATTCCAATTCCTGTTTCTCCTCCTTATCGGCAAAACAGTACTCATTGAGTGCCCTGAAATCTCTGAACATTACGGCGAATGGTTTTGCGTCCCTCCGTTTCCTGTTTCTCAGATTGATCACTGCATCATTGTTCAGTGCATCGCACATAAGATGATAGCCTCCGATTCCTTTGATAGCAATGGTTTTCCCCGAAGCTATTTGCAAAGCAGCCTCTTCAATTATCTCAGAAATATTACTCAGACATTTATGGGAATTTTTATACAGGTACTCCGGTCCGCAGTTATTGCACGCTACAGGCTGTGCATGAAAACGCCTGTTAAGGATATCGTTATATTCTGATTCACAATTCGGGCACATCCTGAAGTTTTTCATTGTAGTCTTAGCCCTGTCGTATGGAATGTCTTCAATTATTGAAAACCTGGGACCGCAGTTTGTACAATTAATGAAAGGGTAATCAAGCCTTTCAGGATCATTATCCAGATCATCGAGGCATTCATGGCAGACAGCAATATCGGGGCTTACTTCAGTAACCTGATTATCAACTGTTTTACTCTCAGCTATCAGAAATCTGCTGTACCCGGCAAGTTGTTTTGGATTGATCTTAATTGATTTTATCTGCGATGCCGGAGGAGCATGGTGGATTATATCACTGCTGAACTGGTCGGCCATCTCCCGATTTCCCTGAATTATCACAGAGACACCATCGGATCTGTTATCCACTTCCCCGCACAGCCCGTGTTTTACAGCCAGCCTGTATATAAAAGGACGGAATCCCACTCCCTGTACCAGTCCTTTGATCAATATTTCATATCCTTGTATAATATCTGCAGGTTTTTGATTCCGTCAGCTTTTATTTGTTTATGTACGTAGTAGATAACGCTTTCCAGTTCATCGCACAGGTTTACATTGTTAATTATCACATCAGGAGGCACCCTCAGGAGCACCGGGGCAAAATTAATGATGCCTTTAATTCCCTGCATTACAAGGTCATCGGTAACCTCCTGTGCAGAAATCTCAGGAACTGCAATTATAGCAACTCTTACTTTGAACCTGTCAACTATCTCTTTTAGTCTCGATAAAGAATAGACAGGGATATCAGAACGCACCTTCTGCTTAAACGGATCGATATCGAAAGTTGCCACGATATTCATATTTCGCTGGACAAACCTGCTGTATTTGGATAAAGCAATACCAAGGTTACCCATACCAATTAGCACTATGTTATGATCCTTGTTCTGATAAAATATATTCTCCATCATTTCAAGCAGCTCGCTGATTTCATATCCGCCACGCTTATTGCCCCGGATATTATACTCGGAAAAATCTTTTCGCACCTGTTCAGATGTAACCCCGGTCTCATTCGCCAGAGTGTATGAGAATACCTTTTCAACACCCATCATCTTCAGTCTTGCAAGGCAGGCTCTGTAAAGAAATATTCTTTTCAGACTGTTTTTTATGACACATTTTGTGATTTGTTTCACATCATTTTAAATTTACTTGTATTCTTTCCGCAAGTTAAAAAAAATTTTTTAATTAATAAAAATTTTATATCTATTTGATATCCTGTTATTTAATATATATATTAATAACTATTAATATAAATATTGATTTTTTTATTGAATATTTTATATTGTTATTATATTTTTATATGTGAAACTTCTCACATAAATGCAATATGTAAGCATTATAAAGGAAGAGTGGGATAAAGCTATTGGAGAGCTGTTAAAATCCCATCTGATTTATGCCGGCATCGACAATGAGTTCGGAATAGATTATGAACTGATAACAGAGGCTGACATCCCACGAATAATATATAATAAACCAAAGCCTGCTACTCCCCTGAAGAGCTTCTTTTTACCGGTCCGGGAAAATGTTACATCAGAAAGGGGATCAGAAAAGCCAAGGATAATCCTGGGGATCCCTAACTGCGATATTGAAGGTCTTGGTCTGCCGGATGAAATGTACCTCGATAAGGAATTCAACGATATTTTTTACAGGCACCGCCGGGAACAAACTCTATTGATTTCATCCGATTGCTTTGGTATCCAGGAACATTGTCATTGCCTGTCATATAATATTAAGCCCTATTCCGAAGCTCATGCCGATCTGGCTGTGATCAGTATGAATGGAATGATTATTCTAAGAGTTATAAGCAGTAAAGGTGAGAACTTCATCAAAAAAATTCCTTTACTGGTTCCGCTGGAAGATAAAGAACTTATATCTGCTATTGATAAGGAACATTTATCAACTGAGTCATTGCTAAACGAAGCAAATAAAGGACTTCCTGATTATAAGGTTACCGGCAAGATCGTTGCCGGATCAAAAAAGGAGATATGGGAAAAGCATTCAGCCCGGTGCGTTTCCTGCGGAGCCTGTACTACTATCTGTCCGACATGTACCTGTTTCCTTCTTATCGACAAACCTGGTTTTGAAAAAGTAAAACAGATGGACGCATGTCAGTATCCGGGATTTGAAAGAGTTGCCGGGGGTGAGGATGCTTTATTTGAACTTCGTAATCGCTTCAGGAACAGATATATGTGCAAATATGTTTGGAAACCGTTAAAATTCAACACCCTTGCATGTACCGGTTGCGGAAGATGTATTGAAGCCTGCATCGGTAAAATCAATAAGAACGAATTATTCATGGAACTTGTAAATGACCGGTGATGTCGAAGGAGAGGAATATATATAAACCAATTAAGGCAAGGCTTGTCGAAGTCATTGAAGAGTCACCATTGATAAAAACTTTTGTTCTGATCCCGGAAGAAGAGTTTTCATTTAAAACCGGTCAGTTTATCGAACTGGCTGTAGATGGAATAGGCGAAGCTCCTTTTACTCCTTCATCATCTCCGCTTATTTCAGACAGGCTGGAGGTGACAGTAATGAAAACAGGGTATGTTACCGAATACATGCATAATCTTAAACCGGGAGCCTTCATGGGAATAAGAGGACCATACGGCAGAGGATACCCTGTTGAAAAGTTTTACGGCAAGGAAGTTCTGATCCTGGGAGGAGGGTGCGGACTTGCGCCAATCAGATCGTTGCTTTACACGCTTGAGAGTATAACAAGCAAACTTGAAAAAGTGATTCTTTGCTATGGCTCAAAAACGCCCGCTGACTGCATCTACAAACCTCTGTTCTCAAGGCTCAACAATATAGAGAAATTTGAAACATACAGGACAGTGGATAAAGGGGATGAAGGATGGAATGAATCTGTTGGAGTTGTAACAGGCCTTCTGAATAAAATCAAGATAGACGTAAAAAAATCAGTGGCTGTTGTGTGCGGCCCCCCCATTATGATGAAATTCGGGACTATAAGACTTCTCGAAATGGGATATACAGATGAACTTATCTACCTGTCGATGGAAAAGAACATGTCATGCGGGCTGGGAAAATGCGGGCATTGCATGATGGGAGAATTTTTTGTATGCAAGGACGGACCTGTTTTTACTTATAGTGAATTAAAAAATACTCCCGATATATGGAAGTAAGGGTCTCAATGGGATTAAGAATATCAGAGTGATAGAGAGTAAAAAAAAATGAAAAATGAAACTGACAACTGATGATCTGAAAAAGATAAAGTTTTTTGAAGGTTATTCCGACAAACAACTTGAAATAATCGAGGCTATCAGTTCAATAAAGGATTTTAAAGTTAAAGACATCCTGTTTGAACAGTATGATGAACTTTCTGATCTTTATGTACTTATGGAAGGATCTATATCACTGGGAATTAGTCTTGCAACGGAAAAAAGGATACATCTTGGAACTATTGAGGAAGGTCAGATGTTCTCATGGTCAGCTGTTTTCAGCCCTTACATTTCGACGGCATGGGTTATGGCGCTTACTCCTGCAAAGGTTATTTCAATTGATGCAAAAAAGCTTAATAAAGAGATCGAAAAAGATTGCGATTTTGGTTATAAAACCATGGCAAAAATAGCGCAGACTATCTCTCGCAGGCTTAGTGACACAAGATTCCAGCTGATGAACCAGTTAATGCTATAGGAAGAATATATGGCGCAGAGCATTCTCATTGATATGATAAAACTCCGGTCGGTTATGACTGATGATCCGGATCAATCGCTTCCTGAAGGTTTTTATTATCCTGTGGTCAATTCGAAAGGATTAAAAACGATCAGGGAGCTTGCCTCATTCAGGTTTACATGCAGAAGATGCGAAGATGCACCCTGTATTGCAGTCTGCCCTGCCGAAGCTCTGGAAAAAGATGAAGAGGGAATAATTACACGCTATACTAATCTGTGCATCTCATGCAAATCGTGTGTTACTATATGTCCTTTCGGCACTATAATGACAGACTTCTTCAAACACCACAGGAACAAAGACCTGTTTTATAATCTGAAAGATGCGGACGATGTGAAGAAGTTTATTGAGGCCTCTGTAAGGGGAACCGTTACCCTGACTGATGAAGAGGAATCACCTGAAAAGAATATTTACAGACTTAATGATAAAATACTTGTAAAAGATTATTTGTATACAACTGAAAATAAGTAATATGGCGGTTAACTTGTTTTATTTCTTTATTTTCCCGGGCCTTCTCTTCGTTGCGGTTGCTGGCGCTTTCCTTTCGTGGTTCGACAGAAAGATTACTGCCAGGGTACAGTTCCGCAAAGGGCCTCCCCTATTACAGCCTTTGTATGATTTCTTTAAATTATTACTTGTAAAAGAAACAATCTTACCCAGATACGGATCTCCTTTAATATTTCTTCTTGCTCCTGTTTTTGCAGTCTTTGGAGCCACAATGGCCGGAGTATTCATCCTTTTACCACTTTTCAATATAACAACAGGATTCAGGGGTGACCTGTTGGTAATCTTCTATCTCCTCACTATTCCGTCATTCTCATATATAATAGGTGCGCTTGCATCAGGAAATCCCCTGGCAGCAGTTGGAAGCTCCAGAGAAATGAAGCTTATCCTGAGTTACGAGCTTACATTCCTCCTGGTAATAGCCGGCATAATTATGAAATGCGGGCAAAAATTCGATTTAAATTCCGTTATCGGGATACAGCAGGCTGGATCGCCTTTCATCGGAAGCATTTCCGGAATACTTTTATTTATTGCCGGCATCTTCTGTGTTCAGGCTAAACTGGCTCTTGTACCTTTTGATATGCCTGAAGCAGAAGCAGAAATCACTGAAGGAATTTTTATTGAATACTCAGGAGCTCCATATGCGTTTATAAAACTAACCAAATATATTATGTTCTTTATTCTTCCGTCATTACTGGCGGCACTGCTGATGGGAGGATTCAGGCTGAATGGTATTCACATTTTATGGTCAGTTTTAAAAGTTCTGGGGATTGTCCTGCTTATTACACTTATAAGGAACACCAATCCCAGGGTCAAAATAAAACAGGCTATCAGCTTCTTTATGCTCTGGATGAATCTGTTAGCAATTATTGCAATTATATTAATAGTGTTTGGTTTATAAAATAATAAGCTGTGGGTTTTAAAGATTATTGCTTCAAAAAATCGCTTTGGGTCTTTCATTTTGGGGGAGCCTCCTGCAATAATTGTGATATTGAAATACTTGATTGTCTGACACCGAGACATGACCTGGAACGCTTTGGCATTCTGCTCGTTGGCAGCATCAGACATGCAGATGTAATGCTTGTAAACGGATCTATTAACAAACGTGATAAAGACAGACTTCTTGAAGTCTACAGCCAGGCTCCAAAGCCTATCCTGGTTGTTGCTATAGGGGCCTGTGGTTGTACAGGAGGAATTTTTGCCGAAGGGATCACTTTTGCAGGTCCTGTTGATAAAATAATTCCGGTAGACGCGTATATCCCGGGATGCCCGCCAAAACCGGAAGCGATTATTGCAGGGATCGTGAAGCTGGTGGGGAAGAAATAGGCGGAAGGCGGAAGGCGGAAGGCGGAAGGCGGAAGGCGGAAGGGCAGGGAGCGGAGAGTGGAGTAGAGTAAGAACGTAATCATGATATGGATACAAACCTGATCATAGAGAATTTCAAGAGGAGCTTTCAGGGAGACATTCTTGACTTTGTAAAAAAGAATGAAAAACGAATTGTAATTACTATTAACCATGAGGCAATCTTAAGGGTAGTTCAATATTTATATAAAACTGAAGGATTAAGGTTTATAATCGCTTCAGCTTTGCATACGAAAAACGGATTTGAAATTCATTATCATTTCAGCAAGGATAATATCGGACTGATACTTAACATCCACGTAGTGCTTGATAAGGAAAATCCCAGGATTGAATCCCTTTCGAACATGTTTAATGCTTCAAACTGGATTGAAAGAGAGATGCATGAGCTGTTCGGAATAGATTTTCTTAATCATCCAAACCAGGAGAAACTGCTTTCTGATGGTAACTGGGCAGAAGGTGTTTATCCTTACAGGAAAGAGTTTAAATAAGAACCTGATAACAGATGGGCAAAAGAACTCTCATACCAATAGGACCTTACCACCCTTTACAGGAGGAACCCGAATTATTTAAGCTTTACTGCGACGGAGAGATTGTAAAGGACATTAAATGGGAAACGGGTTATAATCACAGGGGGATTGAAAAGCTCAGTGAATCAAAGACTTACGAACAGGTATTCTTTCTCGTGGAACGTATCTGCGGTATTTGTTCAACTTCCCATCCTTTTGCTTTTGCAAATGCAGTGGAGGAGATCCTTAATGTTGAGATCACAAACAGAACAAAATATATAAGGTCAATTATAGGCGAACTTGAGCGTATTCACAGCCATCTTTTGTGGGTAGGTCTTGCCGGACATTTTCTGGGATATAATACTGTTTTCATGTGGGCCTGGAAATACAGGGAACCCATACTTGACCTGTTCGAGATTATCACAGGCAACAGGAACAGCTATGCGATGTTCAAAGTCGGGGGTGTAAGGAGAGACATAGAGGAGGCTAAAATTATTGTGACTCAGAAGATCATGGATGACGTGAAAAAGAAGATTGACCTGCTTACCGGAGCAGTTATGGATGATCCTGTGATTCACGCAAGGACAAAGGGTGTAGGCATACTGACAAAGCAGGATGTGATCGACTATGGTGCAGTCGGGCCGACTGCAAGGGCTTCAGGACTGGCTATAGACATAAGGAAAGACGATCCCTATGCTGCATATCCGCTCGTCAACTGGAAAGTGATCACTTCTGAAGCAGGTGATGTGTTTGCCAAAGCCGAAGTCAGGTTGCTTGAGATGTACGAATCTATATCGATAATTGAACAATGCCTTGCCGGACTGAAAAAGGAAAAGGAGGGTGATATTACAGTTAAGATAAAAGAGATACCTGAAGGTATAGGTTGTGGCCGTGCTGAAGCTCCCCGGGGGGAAGTTTTTCATTTTGTTGTATCAGATGGTTCTAACTCACCCGCCCGTCATAAAATACGGGCGCCAAGCTATACCAATATAGCCACGTTCAGGAAATCCTGCATCGGACAGACTATTGCCGATGCCACTATAACACTGGCTGCCGTTGACCCCTGCTACTGCTGCACTGAACGAATGGCAGTTGCTTATGATATCAACTCGGGCAAAAGGATCATGAACGCAAAAGAGTTGATTGATCTTTCGAGAGCAAGGAGTGCTGACATAAAGAATAACAACATCAACAAGGTATGAACCAGATTTTCTCCATATCAACACAAACATCGGTCAGTACTGTTCTGCAATTTATTATACTGTTACCTGTTCTGGGTGGTCTGGCTCTGTTGCTCATCCCTGAAAAATTCAGAACGTTTAAAGGATTGATAGCGCTGTTAATAAGTATCACTACCGGATATCTGGCTTTGGCTATCAATGGTTCAGAAAGCAGGATCCTGTATCTTTTTGGGGCATCCGGGGGGCAGTCAGGTATAAATTTCCTCAGGGATGCCGGAAGGTATATTACATTCAATATCGACAAACTAAGTGAGTTCATTATTATATTCATAAGCCTATTCGCCCTCTTAATTATTTTATATTCACTCGTTTATATAAAAGAGGGAAGAGTCAGAAACTACTATGCGTATTTCCTGATAACTCTCGGATGTTCCTATGGAGCTGTATTGTCAGATAATCTGATCCTGTTTCTTTCATTCTGGGGAGTACTGGGATTAACCTTATATAAACTGATCCACGGACACGATGAAGAGAGCTCTGCAACAGCCAAGAAAACTCTTATACTTATTGGTGCATCTGACAGTATAATGATATTGGGTATAGCGCTTGTATGGAAAATAACAGGCTCTCTGAGTATGGAAGGGGTATCTCTTCCAACCACTGATGTGCTGTCAGTTGTAGCCTTCCTTTCCCTGCTGGTGGGTAGTTTTACGAAAGCCGGAGCCTTTCCTTTTCATACATGGGTCCCGGATTATGTAAAAAGTGCTCCTGCATCATCGTCAGCTTATCTTCCTGCTTCTCTCGATAAACTTCTTGGAATTTACTTTCTGGCGAGAATAACTAACGGCATGTTCATCATGAATGAATGGCTGACCATACTGCTTTTATCAATAGGGGTAATATCGATCATAACTGCTGTAATGATGGCTCTTGTTCAGCATAATTATAAACGCCTGCTTGGGTTCCACGCAGTGTCACAGGTCGGATATATGATCCTGGGATTCGGACTCGGATCAATGATTGGTGTTGCAGCCGGTCTGTTTCATATGATAAATAATGCCCTATATAAAAGCGGACTGTTCCTTTCTGCAGGTTGTGTGGAGTATCGAACCGGTAAAGAGGATCTTGATGATCTCGGGGGATTGTCAAAAGCGATGCCTATCACCTTCATTACTACTCTTGTCTTTGCCATGTCGATTTCCGGGGTACCTCCATTCAATGGTTTTGCATCAAAATGGATGATATACCAGGGGATAATTGATTTCGGAGCAGGTCCGGGAATAGCTAATAAATTATGGGTGCTGTGGCTGGGACTCGCAGTGCTGGGATCAGCTCTTACGCTGGCAAGTTTTGTCAAACTGATCGGTGGGATCTTTCTTAGTCGCCGTAAGCAGGAGTTTGATAAAGTTAAGGAAGTACCGGTTCTGATGTGGATTCCCCTTGTAGTGCTTTCCCTGTTCTGTATATTTTTCGGCGTATTTGCGACAAATATAGTTGTGCCAGAGCTCTTTATGCCGGTGACAGGGGCATTTGAATTTACAGGTTTCTGGAATTCATCTCTGGTGTCGCTGCTTGTTGTAATTTCATTGCTCCTTGGATTTATCATTTATCTGGCTCTGAATCTTAAGAAGTTCAGACGTGAAGACAGCTTTATTGGCGGAGAAAGGTTGCAGGATCAGACAGGTTATGCCACTACTGAATTCTACAAAACTTTTAGTGAATTCAGGTTTTTATCTGTGATGTATAAAAAAGCAGAGGAAAAGTGGTTTGATATCTATGAACTGTCAAAACAGTTTGTGCTCTGGTTTAGTCATAAACTGAGTGAGGCACATACAGGTTTGCTGCCCGGCTATATCATATGGGCTTGTGCAGGACTAATCATTATGTTAATACTTATGATATAACTAACTGAAACAGAGGCTAAATGGAAGTAGCAATATCCATAATAACTGGATTAATGATAATTGGTGCTCTTTATGCTCTTCACGCTAAAGATCTGCTTTCAGCTGTGATAGCATGCGGTATAGTCGGATATGGCCTGGTGATCTGCTTTCTTCTCCTGAAGGCTCCTGACCTGGCAATTGTTCAGATAGTAGTTGAGACAATTACCTTAATAATCATGGTTGCTGTTGTGCTTGACAGCTCGAAAGAAGAATTATTTTCAAAACCTGATGCACAGGGATATGTTTCAGCCATTACAGCTATCCTCATAATAGTTGTGCTTTTTTACTTCTTTTATGTATCAATCGGATCACTTGATGTTTTTGGCGAGACCACTCTCCGCATGTCAGGTCCATATATTGAAGGTGCTGCCAATAATACAGGCAGCGCCAATCTGGTTACCGGAGTGGTATTTGATTTCAGGGGATACGATACTCTTGGAGAGGCAACGGTGCTTGTAACTGCTGTGCTGGGGGTATTGACTATTCTCAGGATTAAGGGGAAAAAATAGATTCTTAAACGGAGGTGGGGATTGTTTAGTCCCTTTGCACGGGACTCGCAATGATGATAGATGTTAAGTAGAAATTAGAAAACGGATTAATGAAAGGAATGACAGTCATAGTAAAGAAGACGACGCAGCTGATAGCCGGGATGGTTTTTCTTTACGGCATATATGTTATAATACATGGACATCTTACACCGGGAGGGGGATTTGCCGGAGGAGTCATCATGGCAGGTGCGTTTATCTTGCTGATACTTGCATATGGGAGTGATTTCATAAACCTCACAAGAGAAGAATCGGGCTCTACATTGTATGAGAATCTGGCTATCCTTGTTGTGGTTTTTCTCGCACTTTCAGGATTATTGTTTGGAACCAGGATCTTCTTCCTTAACTGGCTGCCAAAGGGAACTTTAGGCCAGCTTGTTAGCGCAGGTATGTTGCCACTATATAATATTTTTGTCGGGATAGAGGTGGCATCCTCGATCCTTACAATTTTTCTTGCTCTTATAATTTTTAAAGAAGAAACATCTGAATGACAGTCTATTGGTTGTGTTTTATATTATTTCTTGTCGGACTCTATGGAGTGATAACCAGAAGGAACCTGGTTAAGATCGCCATTTCGCTGTCGATAATGGAATTCAGCACCTTTCTGTTTTTTGCTCTTATCGGTTATGTCGAGGGAGGAGTTGCGCCTATCGTTGATCCGGCCGATCCTGCTAAAACTTATGTCGATCCTTTACCACAGGCACTGGTACTTACAGCTATTGTCATCGGACTTGCTACGACTGCATTGTTAATGGCAGTCATTATCCGGCTGTACAGAAAATACGGGACTTTTGATATCAGAGAAATAAAAAATTTAAGAGGATAAATTATGAATCCGCTGATACCATTATTTGTTGTTCTTCCCATGGCAGGAGCTTTCCTGATAATGATCCTTGGAAAATTCATCCATGGACTGAGCAGATATTTTACTTCTGCTATTCTTCTTATTCTTGTCGTTTTCAGTGTCTACTCGCTAATAACGACCGGGGAGAATCTGTCCCTCTATAAAACAGGAGGATGGGAACCCGTGAACAGGGTACCAATAGGGATTTATATGGTTATGGATGGTTTTACAGTAATTGTACTTTGTATAATTAATATTATCGGATTCCTGTCAGCTTTCTATTCAATTTCATATATTAAAAGATTTACCGCTGAGAACTTCTATTATGCCCTGTTCTGCCTCATGATCAGTGGTATGAACGGAGTGGTGCTAAGCGGAGATCTGTTCAATATTTTTGTCTTCCTCGAAATTTCGGTCATTGCAGCATATGCACTTGTAGCATTCGGCGTAGAGAAGAATGAGCTTGAGGCAACATTCAAATACCAGGTTCTTGGAGGCATGGCCTCATTCATAATACTATTCGGAATCGGTTTGATTTACTGGAAAACAAAAACACTGAATATTGCTGATATAAAAGAAGTATTCAGTTCCGGTTATGACAGAACTTATTACATTTTTGTACAGATACTTATTTTAAGCGGCTTCGGACTTAAAGCTGCTATCATTCCATTCCACGCCTGGCTCCCCGATGCCCACTCTTCAGCCCCCTCTCCCATTTCAGCAATGCTGTCAGGGGTACTTATTAAGGCTGTTGGTATTTATGTTATTATAAGACTGTTCTTTAATATGTTCGCAATAAGCGAAAGCATGTCAGTTCTGATCACAACGCTCGGCACATTGTCGATGGTGATCGGTGTATTCCTGGCAATTGGTCAGTGGGATATCAAAAGACTTCTGGCCTATCACAGTATCAGTCAGATGGGCTATGTAGTACTTTCAGTTGGTATCGGAATGATACTTATTTCGCGCGGAGAGGATTTGGAAATTGCAGCTCTGGCTATTGGAGGGGGATTATTCCACCTTGTCAATCATGCTGCTTTCAAGGGACTTCTGTTCCTCAACGCCGGGGCAATTGAATACACTATTGGAACACGTGATCTGAAGATGATGGGAGGTCTTGCAAAATATATGCCTGCAACATCTGCTACATCATTTATTGCTTCAATGTCTATTTCAGGTATACCTCCTTTCAACGGATTTTTCAGCAAGCTGATCATTATTATTGCCTGCATCATGGCTAAATTCTACCTGCTTGCACTTCTTGCAGTGATAGTCAGTATAATAACATTAGCTTCATTCTTGAAATTCCAGCGGTATGCCTTTTTTAACAAAACTGACTTAAGCAACGAAAGAGAGATAAAGGAGGTACCCTTCCCAATGGTTTTCAGTATGGTGATTATGAGCATATTGTGTGTTATGTTAAGTCTCCTTGCAATACCTGCAGTCAGGGATGAAATACTTGCACCGGCAATAAATATTCTGATGGATCCGGGAAAATATTCAACATTAATTATTGGAATGTAAAATGAGGTACATTACTGTTTTTATATTATCACTTATTTTCTGGTTGCTGCTGACCTTTAAAATTACCCTTCCTAATTTAATTGTTGGTTCGGTCGCCTCTTTGATATCTTCAATTATTTTTACCAGGTTCTTTATAAAAAATGTTTATAAACTCCTTCAGCCCCATCGTTATTTCTGGTTTCTAATTTACCTTATCATCTTTATCTGGGAATGCTTAAAAGCTAACCTGGATGTAGCATATAGGGTACTCCATCCTGCCATGCCTATCAGACCTGGTATTGTTAAAGTCAAAACCACACTAAAGTCGGAACTCGCAAAAACTCTCCTGGCAAACTCAATTACAATGACACCAGGGACAATATCAGTAGATATCATCGACGATTATCTGTACATACACTGGATCTATGTAAGGTCGGAAGATCCTGAAATATACACAGATTTGATAACCGGAGCTTTTGAAAAGTACATTAAAAGAATTATAGAATGACAGTATTTCTGAACATATTGCTTTATATCCAGATCGGCTTGAGCGGCATTTGCTTATACAGGATCATTCGTGGTCCTACTATTCCTGACCGGATGGTCGGGATCGATATATTCGGGATACTTGTCGTTGGAGTCTGTGCAATAATCTCTATCCTGACGGAAAAATCTTTTATTCTTGATATTGGCATAGCATGGATTATTCTGAGCTTTATTGGTACATTAACTCTGGCCAAATACCTCACCGGTAAAAAACTAAATGAGTAAAATGATAAGTATATTTTTTATAACGATCGGAGTACTTTTTAACCTTTTGGGTTGTATTGGAATAATCAGGCTTCCTGATACTTACAACCGGCTTCAGGCAGCCACAAAAGCTGTTACCCTGGGGTGCTGCAGTATCCTGCTGGGCGTTCTTTTCCATTTTGGATTCAGCGATGGAGGGGCAAAAGCTCTGATTGCAATCCCGATACTATTCTTAAGCTCAACTGTGGCAGCACACGCTCTTATAAGAGGGACATATCATTTCGGTATAAAGCTCGGAAAGAAAAGTGTTAAAGATGATTACAAAGATGCTGTGAAATGAAGTACCCGAAACTAAGAGAGGTAAAAGAGGCTGTCATCTCCCTCCTGACACCAGCCTATACATCGAAATTCCCCAAGGAACCTCATGTGCCATTTGAGAATTTCAGAGGAAAACCTGTTGTTGACAATGAGAACTGTGTCGGATGCGAAACATGTGCCAATGTGTGCCCTCCCCTGGCGATAACTTTTACTGATGATAAAGAAAGAGGGATAAGGATAATTAAAAGAGATTATGGGAAATGCATCTTCTGCGGCCAGTGCCAGGATCATTGTATTACCTTGAAAGGTGTGAAGTTATCCGATAAAATTTTCGATATTGCTGTGTTTGATAGAGAGAAAGTTGTTGAGTACCAGGAAAAAGAGCTGTTAATATGTGAGAGTTGCGGAGCTGTGATTACTACAAAAGAACATCTTCATTTCATGCACAGGAAGCTCGGACCTAAAGCTTTTTCGTCAATCCTCAATCTGAATCAGCTGAATCAAAAATTGAAGCTTGCAGAGGGTCAGGATATTGATGTGGCTGTCCAGGACCAGCTAAAGAGAAAAGACATGTTCAATATAATCTGTCCGAATTGCCTGAGACAGATCCTTGTAAAATACCTGAATAAAGGTGCTTAAGGAACTCCACAAGTTACTTAGTCAGAATTACACGAAGATTCTCTTTGTTGGAATAGGGAATGTTCTTAAAATGGATGATGGTGTTGGTGTATATATCAGTCAACAGATAAGAAACACTGGCAGGAGAACAGCACTCACTGTGGAAACAGGCATTGAGAATTATATCGGAA
Organism: uncultured Bacteroidota bacterium; assembly: GCA_963843415.1. Taxonomy (GTDB): domain Bacteria; phylum Bacteroidota; class Bacteroidia; order Bacteroidales; family VadinHA17; genus LD21. The sequence goes on along the minus strand of CAWJKD010000002.1, from coordinate 736,371 downwards.
AAATAAACAGCCTGAACCCTGATGTTTTGATCCTTATTGATTGTGTCGATATGAAGTCACCTGCGGGCACTTATAAACTACTGACATTAAATCAGATACAAGACCTTACCTTCAATACACATAATATTTCATTAAAAAGACTGGCTGATTTTTTCAATATGCCCATTTATATTCTGGGAATTCAACCGGAAAAAGTTGATTTGGGGGAAAATATTTCGTATCTTGTAAAGAATATAGCTGACATAATTATTAACCAAATAAACGAACAGGAGATTTAATATGGCTGTTGAATATATGTGTAAGGTATGCAGGGGTCATCTTAACGTAAAGACTTCTATTATACTTGCGGCTACCAGCCTTGGTGACCGTAACCAGAAAGGATTGGTTTATCTTAATCCGGAGCTTGGTAACTATACCAGAACCACACACCCTTCATTCGATATCCTGGAAGGTGTGGAATATATTTATACCTGCCCCATATGCGGAGCCCAGCTTAACAGTATGAAATACCTTCACATGGTAAGAATCCTGATGCAGGATGAGGAAGGGAAAGAACATAACATATACTTTTCAGGGATTGGAGGTGAAAAATGCACTTTCAAGATCAGGGAAAATAAGGTTGAAGAAATGACAGGCCCTGATGTAAAGATATATGACAAATACTTTGAAGTCCCGGATGAAGACAGAAAATATCTGTAAATTCCGTAGGGGTGTTGCATGCAACGCCCTTACAGCGTGAAAAAAAACAGTAGGGGTGTTGCATGCAACACCCCTACTGCGTTTTAAAAATGGCTATTAGTGTATGAACCATAAAACATCGTACCCGAACATTTTGTGTTTTTTACTGTCAACAATAAATCCTATTTTTACCTCCGTTTAACTGATAAATATATTTTTCTGTATGAGTACTGATAAAAACAAAAGGGCGGCCGATAATATACGTATTCTGGCAATGTCGATGGTGGAAAAATCAAAATCGGGTCACCCCGGAGGAGCAATGGGCGGCGCAGATTTTATTCATATCCTGTTTTCCGAGTTCCTGAATTTCGATCCGGATGATCCCAAATGGATAAACCGTGACAGATTCTTTCTTGATCCCGGACATATGTCGCCAATGCTCTATTCTGTGCTCACTTTGACCGGACATTTTAAAATTGAAGAGCTGAAGCAGTTCAGGCAGTGGGGCAGTCCTACTCCGGGTCACCCTGAACTTGAGGTAATGCGGGGAGTTGAAAATACTTCGGGACCTCTGGGTCAGGGACATACAATGGCTGTTGGAGCAGCAATTGCAGAACGATTCCTTGTAGCACGGTTCGGAGAGATGTTTTCGCACAAGATATTTGCATTCATATCAGACGGCGGAGTTCAGGAGGAGATATCGCAGGGAGCCGGCCGCCTGGCAGGATTTCTCGGCCTTAACAACCTTGTAATGTTCTATGATTCAAATGATATCCAGCTATCAACCGAGACTAAAGCTGTTACAACAGAGGATACTGCAATGAAATATCGTTCCTGGGGATGGGAAGTGATATCTATCGAAGGTAACGATCAGGATCAGATCAGAAGAGCTCTTGGTGTTGCTGTTAAATCGAAAGAGAAACCGGTGCTGATCATAGGTAAAACGATAATGGGGAAAGGACTTCTCGATAATGAAGGCAACAGCTTTGAAAGAAAAACATCGACGCATGGTATGCCGGTAAGCGAGGCAGGAGGTTCCTACGAGAAATCACTTTTAAACCTGGGAGGAGATCTTACCGATCCTTTCAGAATATTTGATGAAGTTAATGAACTTTATAAGAATATCCTTGGTCAGAAACGTAAACAGGCAGCAGACTGGAAAAACAGGAAGTCTGAATGGGCACTTAAGAACAGTGACCTTGATAAGAAACTCAGTTTATTTTATTCGGGTGATATTCCCGATATCGATTTCAGATCGATTCAGCAGAAAGAGGACTCAGCAACTAGGGCAGCATCGGCTGCTGTCCTGGGAGTACTGGCCAGGAAGATTGAAAATATGATAGTGGCATCGGCGGACCTTTCAAATTCAGACAAGACAGATGGATTTCTTAAGAATACAAAAGCTTTCACAAGAGCGGACTTTTCAGGTGCATTTCTTCAGGCCGGGGTTTCTGAGCTTACTATGGCAGCAGTTATGAATGGCATGGCTCTTCACGGTGGTGTAATTCCTGCCTGCGGAACATTCTTTGTATTTTCCGATTATATGAAACCGGCTGTCCGTCTTGCATGTCTGATGGGATTACCGGTAAAATTTATCTGGACCCATGATGCTTTCCGTGTGGGTGAAGACGGACCCACCCATCAGCCTGTCGAGCAGGAGGCTCAGATAAGACTTATGGAGCATCTTAAGAATCACCGCGGAGAAAACAGCATGCTTGTACTCCGGCCTGCTGATGCCGTTGAAACTACCGTTGCATGGAAGATGGCACTGGAGAATAAAAGAACTCCCACAGCTCTTATCCTTTCGAGACAGAATATTAAAGATCTGCCATCCGGGAACAACGACAGATACTCGGATGCACTTAAATCAAAGCATGGGGCATATATTGTCCAGGATACTGAAGGTGAGCCCGATGTCATTCTTGCAGCCAGCGGCTCAGAGGTGGCAACGCTTCTCGAAGGGGCTGCTCTTCTCAGAAAAGAGAATCTTAAAGTCAGAATAGTATCTGCTCCCTCTGAAGGCATCTTCAGAGGCGAACATGAATTTTACCGTAAATCAATCATTCCGGATGATGTTCCTGTATTTGGCCTGACGGCAGGATTGCCGGTAACTTTACAGGGACTGGTCGGTCCGAGGGGTAAAGTGTGGGGAGTAACCACTTTCGGCTATTCAGCGCCCTATAAGATTCTGGATGAGAAATTTGGTTTTACAGCCGAGAATGTTTACCACCAGGTTAAGGATTACCTGGTTCAATATAAAAAGTAAGCATTGTGATCATTCGTAGAAGGCCGCCTCATCAGCGGCCTTTTTTTTTGGGAAAATAATTTTCAATTATTTTAATATTAGTAAATTAGCTTAAAATTAGATCCATATTCACTTAACCGGTCTCGTAAAATGAAAAAACTGATTTTGATTCTTCTGCCATTGGCAGGATTTCTTATTACTCCTGCATTCAGCCAGAATGACACCATTGATGTTGTTTATGAAGTAACTGATACAGTGAATAAAAATATCAGACTTTTTGATCGTGATGACATACTGGATTTATCACTTCGGTTTGATATTACAACTTATAGAAGGAAAAGATCAACCGAGGAGTATCTGCCCGCTGTTCTTACCTACCACCTCAGTGAAACAGATTCGATAAACAAGGATATAAAATTGAAAGCGAGAGGGATAATGCGTCTTTCATACTGTGACTATCCGCCTGTTAGATTGAATTTTAAAAAATCGGAATCACCCGATGATGAATTCAGCAACATTGATAAATTGAAGCTGGTTACACACTGCAAGCTTGGTAATGAAGAGTATCTGCTTGCAGAATACCTTATCTACAAGTTATATAATATACTTACAGAGGATAGTTACAAGGTAAGACTGGTGAGAATAAATTACATTAATACACATAAAGAGGGCAAACCTGTGAAACAGTATGGTTTCTTAATTGAACCTACGGAAGTGTTGTGCAGCAGGACAAACTCTCAGGAAATAACCGTTATGGCCGTTGATCAGCCAAAAATTAAGCCTGACATGATGAACAGGGTAGCGATATTTAATTATATGATCGGGAATACCGACTGGTATGTAGCTAATCATCACAATGTTGTCTTACTGGCACGGCCGCAATCTGAAAGACCGGATCTGGGTGCAATAATTCCATATGATTTTGACTACGCCGGACTGATAAACGCCGATTATGCCGTCCCTTATGAAACAATCCCGATCAAATCTGTTCGTGAACGTTACTATTGTGGTATCTGCAGAACTGAGGAGGAGTTTATTGAATCTATCAAAGAATTCGCTGATAAGAAGGAAGAGTTTTACAAAACTATAAGGGAATTTCCTTACCTCGACGAAAGAGATAAAAAAGGCCTGATAACTTACCTGGATGGATTCTACAGGGATTTCGACAAACGAAATACAATTGTGTACAAGCTGTTGAATGATTGTAAGCGATACTAATGCCCCTCTGTAAAAACAGTAAATTTTTAATACCGGGATGGTTTAATTAAATTGATATCTTTGCCCCTTTGTTTTCTGGTGATGAAATACGATATACACCCGGGAATACGGGGATTAATCTTTGATCTTGACGGAACTCTTGCAGATACAATGCCTTATCACTTCCAGGCATGGAAAAAAGCTTGTAATAAATTTGGTGCAGATATTGAATCATCTCTCCTGCGTAAATACACCGGAACGCCGGGACATATTATCGCCAGCGAAATAATAATGCGGTTTGGCCTCGAAGGTAATGTGACTGTTAAGGAGATAATCAAGGAGAAGATAAAGCAGTTCAATAAACTCCAGGATAACATAAAACCAATTGAGCCCGTTGCAGATATTGTCAGAAAATACTACGGGAAACTGCCAATGGCAATTGGCACCGGAGGACACCTGGAATCAGTTGAACGTACTCTTGAGATTGCAGGTTTGCGCAATTACTTCGATATTATTGTCACAGCCAGCGATGTTGATAATTTCAAACCTCATCCTGAGACATTTCTGAGATGCGCAGAGCTGATGAATATCGATCCCGCTCACATCCAGGTGTTTGAAGACGGAGATCTGGGGTTGGAAGCGGCAAAAGCTGCAGGGATGACAGGGACCGATGTCAGATCATGGTACGATTCAAACTGGTGACCCGGTTACTTGTTGGTTGTTCTGGTAAAAAGTTCCAAAATGAAGAAAGTAAGTCAGATAATAACGACCGGTGACGGATCTCATACTATATATGTTCCCGGGATAAATGACCACTACCACTCTGTTTATGGGGCAGTACAGGAATCTGAATACATTTTTATCAGGAACGGATTTGATATCTGCCCGGCTGATCCGGTCAGTATCTTCGAAGTAGGTTTCGGTACCGGATTAAATGCACTGCTCACAGCTGCCAGAAGCATAGAAACCTCAAGAAAAGTAAATTATACCTGCATTGAGAAATACTTCCTCGATGATAAAACAATCAGATCCCTCAATCATTTTTTATATGCAGGTGAACAGGGAAAAGAGATCTATACCCGGCTCCACGAAGCAGAAGCAGGTTCAGTTGCTGAAATATGCAATAACTTCAACATCAATAAGATAAAAGGCGATCTTGTAACTGATATCATTCCCGGCAAGTACGATTTAATTTATTTTGATGCTTTCGGACCAGATAGGCAACCTGAAATGTGGTCGATCAGTATTTTTGAAAAAATCGCCGGGATAACAAATCCGGGCGGTATATTTGTCACATATTCGGCAAAGGGTGAGGTAAAAAGAAATCTCCGCAGGGTTGGCTTTGATGTGAGTGTGGTTCCCGGACCTCCCGGGAAGAGGCATATAATACGTGCAATTAAAATCTGAAAAAAATAATGAAAGTCTTTTTTAGGAAGGCCAAAGTGTTATCTTTGCGGAAATTAAAATTAAAAATAATCAATATGAAAATTAAGGGATCAGTCGTTCTTGCCGTAATAATAGTCCTTACGCTTGGCTCCTGCGGGAAAAACGCAATTAACAGCGCCAAAATTAAAAGCACAGCAGACTCTCTCTCGTATGCTTTTGGCATAGTAAATTATAATGCACTTATTACTGATAGTCTTCAGCTCGATGCAAAACTGGTAGCCAAAGCAATGATTGACGGAGAAAAAGGAAATCCTCTTATGTCGGATGAAGAAGCAAGAAGTTTTATAATGGTATATATAAACAGAGGGAGGAACAAAGAATGGCCAAACAAGCAGAAGAAAACAAAGTTTTGTATAAAGATTATATTCAGGAGAACATTGATTTCCTTGCACAAAACAAAGCTAAACAGGGTGTTACATCAACAGCAAGTGGCTTGCAGTATGAAGTTATAAAAATGGGTACTGGTGCCAAACCGACCGCTGAGAACACTGTAAAAGTTCATTATGTTGGTACCCTGATTGACGGAACAGAATTTGACTCATCTGTAAAGAGAAATGTACCTGCAGAATTCCCGGTCTCTGGTGTAATCATAGGATGGACAGAAGCATTGCAGCTGATGCCTGTCGGATCAAAGTTTAAAATTTACATTCCCGAGAGCCTGGCCTACGGTGCAAATGGAAATGGCGAAATAATTAAACCTTTTTCAACTTTAGTTTTTGAGGTAGAGCTTCTTGAGATCGTTCAGTAAGAGCAAACGCATAAAACTGAAGAAAAAGTCAGATTGATAAAATTGAATAACTATCATATCAGAAGATTGGACTCAGATGGCATTTGAAATTACAGGCAAAATAATTGATATCCTGCCCGTTAACCAGGTAAGCGATAAATTCCGGAAACGCGAGTTTATTGTTGAGAAGAAAGAGAGCGGTGGCACTGCTGTCTTTACTGACTATATTAAATTCCAGCTTGTTCAGGATAAATGTGACCTTATCAATGAATCTTATCTTAATGAAGATGTAAAGATCTGGTTCAATGTGAAAGGCAACAAATGGGAACGCGACGGGAAAGTCAATTATTTTACTAACCTGGATGCCTGGAAGATCGAAAAAACTTCATCATCCAACATAGATCAGGATGTTGTTACTGATTCCAGGCTGGAAGATTCTCCGCCTGAAATTGATGAGCTGAGCGATCTGCCTTTTTGAAAAATGAACAATCCGCTTCTTCTCGATTGGGAAACTCCATTCGGAACACCGCCGTTTCATTTGATCCGGACTGCTCATTTCAAACCGGCAGTCGAAGAGGCTATCAAATCGGCTGCTGAAGAAATAACGGTTGTTTCAGAAAATACTGACACACCCTCCTTTAATAATACGATAGCTGCACTGGACACAACCGGCAGTAAACTGAATGACATTACGTCGGTTCTGTTCAACCTGAATAGTGCTGAGACAAGCACAGAGCTTCAGGCTGTTGCGCAGGAGGTATCTCCTCTTATCACCCGTTTTTCGAATGATATCACCCTGAATGATAAACTGTTTTCGAGGGTAAAGCACGTCTATGAATCAGATGAACGGGAAAGATTGAATACCGAACAGATAATGCTTCTCGAAAAAAGCTACAGGAATTTTGTTCTTGGAGGTGCAGGACTGGATGAAAAGAATAAATCGCGTTTCAGGGAAATTTCTGAAGAATTATCAGGATTATCGATACAGTTTGAAGAGAACATCCTGAATGATACAAACTCCTATGAACTCCATCTGAAAGATATAAATGACCTGGCTGGATTACCTGACGGTACTATTGAAATGAGTGCCCTTGAAGCCAGGAATCGTGGTAAAGAGGGATGGATATTTACACTTCACGCTCCGGGCTATATACCCTTCATGAAATATTCTGAAAGAAGGGATCTCAGGGAAAAATTATACAAGGCTTATACATCGAGAGCCTTTCACTCTGACAGCCACGATAACCGTGTACTGGCCGTGAAAATTGCGAATCTTCGTCTTGAACTGGCTAATATTCTGGGATTTAAGCAATTCTCCGATCTTGTTCTTGGCGACAGGATGCTGGATACTACTTCGAAGGTCAAATCATTTCTTGATGACCTTCACTCAGCTTCATATCCTGCAGCACTCAGAGACCTTGAAACAATCAAAAAATTTGCAGCTGAAAATGGCCATACCGGGGATCTTGAAAGATGGGACTGGTCTTTTTTTTCGGAAAAGCTCCGGAAAGCAAAATTCGATATTGATGATGAAGTCCTGAAACCTTTCTTTGTACTTGAAAATCTTGAGAAAGCAATCTTTGACCTTGCATCAGTTCTATATGGTATCAGATTCATACAAAATAATCAGATCCCGTTATATCATCCTGAGGTTAAAACGTGGGAAGTGCTGGATCAGGATAATTCTTTTCTGGCAATACTGTATATCGATTATTTTCCACGTCACGGTAAAAATGGAGGAGCCTGGATGACAAACTATCGTGAACAAAGGATAGGAGCCGACGCTGATATAAGACCTTTTATATCAATAGTCTCGAATTTTACAAGACCAACCGAAAAGAAACCTGCTCTCCTTTCATTTGATGAGGTCACAACTTTCCTTCACGAGTTTGGCCATTCACTCCACGGTATTCTTTCAAAATGCACTTATTTGTCCCTGTCAGGAACAAATGTAGCGCGTGATTTTGTGGAGCTTCCCTCTCAGTTCATGGAAAATTATGCATTTGAAAAGGGGTGGCTTTCAACGTGGGCCAGGCATTTCGAAACCGGTGAAATAATTCCTGACAGGCTGATTGATAAAATTAAGGCATCATCAACATATAATGAAGGATATGCATGTAACAGGCAGCTTAGTTTCGGGTTCCTTGATATGGCATGGCATACAATATCATCTTTACTGACTTCTGATATAGCTGAGTTTGAGGCTGCTGCTACAGCCGGAACCGAATTGTTCCCTCCTGTTCCGGGTTCAAATTTCAGCGTCTCGTTCGGGCATATATTCAGCGGAGGATACGCTTCGGGATATTATGGGTATAAATGGGCAGAAGTCCTTGATGCTGATGCATTTAAATATTTCACTGAATCAGGCATTTTTAATCGGGAGATTGCTGACTCATTCAGAAATAATATCCTCGGGAAAGGTGGTACCGATAAACCAATGAAGTTGTACAGGAACTTCAGAGGAAAAGAACCTGAGATAGATGCTTTTCTGGAAAGAAGCGGACTAAAAGATCACTCTGCTCCTCATCACGATTAACACCTGCCAGTCATCTCCTGACCTCCTTCCCTGAATTGCACGTATCCTTCCCCCAGACTCCTTCCCGGCTGGTGCAACCTGGGGGTTAACACAAACCGACACACAGATAATAAAACTAGTATTATATTTACCCGAAATATTAATTGATATCAGAACAATGATTCTCTTCTTCCGGAACAGCTCAAAAAACATAATTGCGGTAGGAACACATGTAAAACTGCCTGAAAAAAATATCGGAAAACTGATCTGGCTCTTTGGCGATTCTGAGCTCCTGGTAAAAGAAAGCATAAAAGGAACTTTCATAGGTCCGCGGAAAGAAATGATAACCCCCTGGAGTACAAACGCTGTTGAGATAACCCAGAATATGGGTATCAGCGGAATAGACAGGATCGAGGAATTTTTCCCTGCACCAAAAAAATCTCTCCGGGATCCCATGCTTCAGGAACTTTATAACGGCCTTGATCAGATGCTGTATTCAATCGACAGGAAACCTGATCCGGTCAGGAATATTGAGAATATCACTGAATATAATGCAAGTGAGGGACTTGCCCTGAACAGCGAAGAAATAGAATATCTTGAAAACCTAAGCAAAAAAATCGGAAGGAGCCTGACTGACAGTGAGGTTTTTGGATTCTCCCAGGTTAACTCTGAGCACTGCAGACATAAGATCTTCAACGGGATTTTTCTGATTGACGGAAAGAAAATGGAACAGTCGCTTTTTCAGCTTATTAAGCTTACAACCAAAATGAATCCTAATAAGGTTGTCTCCGCTTACACAGATAACTGCGCATTTATACAAGGTCCTGTTGTTGAGCAGTTTGCCCCCGAATCACAGGATAAACCTGACTTTTTCAGAATTAAAGAGTATGAATCTGTTCTGTCATTAAAGGCTGAAACCCACAATTTTCCGACAACTGTCGAGCCATTTAATGGCGCAGCTACAGGAACAGGTGGTGAGATAAGAGACCGTATTGCCGGAGGTAAAGGAGCATTCCCGATTGCAGGTACAGCTGTTTATATGACTTCATATCCAAGGACAGGAGGTGCGCGTCAGTGGGAAAAAGCAACAAGAGAGAGAGTATGGCTTTACCAGACCCCTGAAGACATTCTCATCAAAGCATCCAATGGAGCAAGTGATTTTGGCAATAAGTTCGGGCAGCCGCTTATATGCGGATCAGTTTACACATTTGAACACTTCGAAAACCAAAAGACACTTGGGTATGACAAAGTAATAATGCTGGCCGGAGGTGTAGGTATCGGTAAGAAAAACTCATTTGAAAAGGATATCCCTGAAAAAGGAGATATAATCGTTTTGCTGGGAGGCGATAATTACCGTATTGGTATGGGTGGAGGCGCCGTTTCATCTGTTGATACAGGTAAATATGACAGCTCAATAGAACTGAATGCAATACAGCGTGCAAACCCCGAGATGCAAAAAAGGATCTATAATGCGATCAGGGCACTGGGCGAAATGGATAAAAATCCGGTGATCTCAATTCATGATCATGGTGCAGGCGGTCATCTTAATTGCCTCTCGGAGTTGGTAGAATCGACAGGAGGCAGTATTGATATAAGCAAGCTGCCGGTAGGAGATCCGACTCTTTCAGCAAAGGAAATAATTGGCAACGAATCTCAGGAGCGAATGGGTCTGGTAATGAAAAAAGCTTCAGTCGACACACTGGAGAAAATAGCCATACGCGAAAGGGCTCCAATTTATTTTATCGGAGAGATCACAGGTGATGAGCAATTTATCCTTATAAATCCGGTCACAGGAGAGAAACCTGTTGATCTTAAGCTTGAATCTCTATTCGGCAATCCTCCAAAGACAGTGATGAGTGATGTTACTCTGGATACTCGTTACATGGAAGTAGAATACCACTATGATAAAATACACGAGTATACAGAGATGGTACTTCAGCTGGAAGAGGTCGCCTGCAAGGACTGGCTGACTAATAAGGTCGACAGATCAGTAACAGGAAGGATAGCTAAACAGCAATGTGCCGGCCGGCTTCAATTACCTCTGAATAACCTGGGTGTAATAACCCTTGATTACAGGGGGAAATATGGTATGGCAACTGCTCTTGGCCATGCCCCTGCTGCCGGACTGATTGATCCTGCAGCAGGTTCTGTGCTCTCGATCGCCGAAGCTCTCACTAACATAATCTGGGCACCTCTGACAAACAGACTCAAAGGGGTGTCTTTATCAGCAAACTGGATATGGCCATGCAGAAATACAGGTGAGGATTCCAGATTATACGAAGCAGTTAAAGCAGCAAGCGATTTCGCTGTCGCCCTTGGTATAAATATACCCACAGGGAAAGACAGCCTTTCGATGACCCAGAAATATAAGGACCAGGTTGTTCTCTCCCCCGGTACAGTAATTATCTCCGCTGCCGGAGAAGTAAATGATATCCGGAAAATTGTTGAACCTGTAGTTGTAAATGATCCATATACAAGCCTGCTATATATTGATATGAGTCGTGATGCTTTCAAATCAGGGGGAAGCAGTTTCGGACAAATAGTTAACCGGTTGGGTACTGAAGTTCCGTTTGTCAGAGATCCTTTATATTTTGCGCTGGTTTTTAATACAATACAGGATCTTATCTTAAACGGTAAAATACTTGCAGGTCACGATATTTCCGCAGGTGGTATGCTAACCACTCTTCTCGAAATGTGCTTTTCGAATACTTCAGGCGGACTTACAATTAATTTATCAGCCTTAGAGGAACCGGACATTATTAAAGTTATTTTCAGTCAGAATCCGGGAATCATAATCCAGGTCAGGGACGAGGATGAAATTACCGGGATACTTCTTGAGAATGGCATTTCATATCTGTCTATAGGCCATCCCGTAAACGAGCGAAGTCTGTATATAACCAAAGGAGATATCGCCGGGAATTTTGATATTGATGATCTACGCGATAAATGGTTCAGATCTTCATATCTTCTTGATCGCCGGCAGTGTGGCAATGAGCTGGCAAAAGAGAGATTCAATAATTACTTTAAACATGCCCTGAATATTGAGCCTGGTGATTTTCAGGGAACATTTAAGTCGCTGGGGATATCACCTGACCGCAGAAAAAAAAGCCACATAAAAGCTGCAATTATCAGGGAAAAAGGTGTCAATGGTGACCGTGAAATGGCTTATGCTCTTTATCTGGCAGGATTTGATGTCAAGGATGTTCATATGACTGATCTGATATCAGGCAGGGAGACACTCGACAATATTAGCATGATAGTTTTTGTCGGAGGATTTTCCAACTCCGACGTACTTGGATCAGCAAAGGGATGGGCAGGCGCTTTCAAATATAATTTAAAAGCAAAAGAGGCTCTTGAAAAGTTCTACAGAAGAAAGGATACACTTTCTCTTGGAGTCTGTAACGGTTGTCAGCTTATGGCTGAGCTTGGGCTGATTTACCCGGAACATGAAGAGAGGCCTAAACTTCTCCATAATAAGTCGGGCAAATTTGAATCTGCTTTCCTTGGAGTAAAGATATTGCAGAATAATTCAGTGATGCTGAGCAATATGGTTGGGATGGAACTTGGAATATGGGTTGCTCATGGAGAGGGTCAGTTCAGACTGCCATATCCTGAAGACAGATACCGTATCCCTGTTAAGTATTCTGCTCACTCCTACCCTGCTAATCCTAATGGCTCAGATTATGATGCAGCTGCATTATGTTCAGATGACGGACGTCATCTTGTGCTGATGCCGCATCTGGAAAGGGCATACTTCCCATGGCAATGCGGATATTATCCCTCCGACAGGAAGAATGATGATGTCACCCCCTGGATAAAAGCATTCGTAAACGCCCGTAAATGGATTGAAGGAGGTGGAAAATAAAAAAAATCTGCATCGTTGGATGCAGATTCATCATAGTTTTAATTTCTTTAATTTTTCTTTTCAGGAGTGAATGAAATAGAGAGTAATTTTGACAGGTCAGCTCCTGAAACATTGGATCCCTTATAATCTTTTGGGAGAATTTTCTCGCTTATTACCTGTACATTGAACACACCTGTATCCTGAATATACATTGAACCCATAAATGAATCAGCTCTGAAATAAGGATAAGAAACATCTTTTGAATCGAGAACTATTTTATCGCAATTAGGATGTCCTTCAATTCTGTAGTCCTGAACACTAACAAGAACTTTACTTTTATAATTGAGGTCTGTAGTGTCTTTTGTTGCGCTTGAAAGCCAAACATTATAACGACCTGATTTAGAAACAAATACGCTCCACTCGGCTGTATTGCCTGAAGGATTTAACATATCGCTGTAACAATCAGCTTTTTCAAGGTTCAGAGAGATAGTTCCGTCTTCTTTCTGAACTATTGCATCTGGTTTTCTGTTTCTTTGTACAGTTTGATTTGTTGAATTACTACATGAAGATAACAGGCTTAAACCTGCTATAAATGTCAACGCAAAAATTGATTTTCTCATCTTAAAGTAAATTCTGATTTTTAGTTATTACCTGGATTCCATTACAAATATCATTCCAATATTAAAGAACGTGACAATTATGATTACATTGTGTCTTTTCAAAGTGTCTGCAAAATAAAATCAAATATTCCAAAAAGAATATGAAGATTTAATGAACCCGGGCCTGTTTTTGACGAACGTGTGGAAATGTTATGCAGAAAGATAATCCTAAGTGGTACACTTAAGAGATACCAGCAGGTTCCCTTAACGATAAAACGGCATCAGGCTTCCTGGTTATTTTCTCCCGGGGAAGTGTAATCGCTTCAGCTACTATTTCTGCTATATCCGCCACTCTTGTATTTGTTACAGGGAGAAATGTCTTCTTGCAGAGGGGGCAGGCTGTTGCGAGAAAATCAGGATTACCTTTTGTAAGCTCAGCAGCTGCATCACTGGCTATTTTATTTCTCTGCAGGGAACTTATCTTCATATTACCAAGACTTCCACCGCAACAGAGAGAATTTTCATCTTCATAATCAGTCTTTTGAAGTCTGGCAACATATTTTAAAACTTCCTTGGGTTCGTCATAAACACCTGACCCTCTTCCGAGATCACATGGTGCATGATAAGAAACTCTTTTCCTCAGGAATTTAAGCTTTAAAGACCCGTCATCAATGAGCATCTTGATGAATTGAGAATGGTGCATAACTTCCACATCAAGATAATAGCTCTCCCTGAACACCTTGTAGCATATAGGACATGAAGTAACCAGAATATTTGCTCCGGATTTCCATATTATCTGTGAATTATAATTGATAAGCTCTCTGGCCTCTTTATCCTGTCCTGCGAGCATCAAAGGACGTCCGCAGCAGGCGCCTCCATTTTCATCCATAAACCTGTAATTCACTCCCGAAGCTTCCATTATTTTCACCATTGAATTTTTAATTGCAGGTGACAGGTGAGTCATACATCCAGCGAAATAGAGGACATCTGTTTTGTCAGACCCGGCCTCAGGTAACCAGTTATATACCGGTTGCCCGGCAGATTTCGGATTCAGGATCTTTGTATGATCAGGGAAATATCTTTCCACAAGATTTATTTTAGCCGGATGTGTAATTTCTACTGCTCTTCGCCTTATCATCCTTATCGGTGTCAGTTCAATCCCGACCGGACAATGCTGATCACACCTGCCGCACATAAGACAATTAAATGCTATATCGCTGACATTTTGATTATTACGAATACCTTTCAAAAGGTATGCTGATTGAATATTTGTTATTCCTGTTGAAAAATTGAGCTGGCAGGCGTCGATACATATACCGCAGGAAGAGCAGGAAAAAGTCTGCATCTCAGTATATGCTCCGGACTGGTCTCCGGTCCTGATCCCTGAATTTCTTGCGAAAATCAGGAAAAGCTCTGTCGGGATATGCATATATCTTGTAAGTGGCAGAAGAACAAAAAATGTACCTAGTGAAAGAGAGTATAACCACCAGAAAGGGTAAGCTATTTCCTTCGCCGGAAGAAATGATTCAAAGACTGATCCGAGTGATCCGGTAAGAAAACTACCTGTTCCGTAAGCTCCGCTGGTCAGACTTTCTGCTATAAGACGACTCGGGAAGATAAGCCATAAAGAAGTTAGTGCAACTTTGTCGAGAGGTTTAAGTCGCGTTGTCTTCTTCATCCCAACCACCCCTGAGGAGAATCTTTTTATTACTGCAAGCAGCAGTCCGGACAATATGAATGCCAGAATGAGATCCATCCAGAAAGAATAGACGGCTTCAAAGCCGCTTCTGCCATGATCGGGATTGAAAAACTTAAAGAATATTGATTTATATGGCGGATTAAGATGCCTTGCACCAAAAATATCTGCTTCAATGGTTCCAAAGACTATAAGCAGGAACCACCCGAAGGCGAGGCTCATGTGCATATAGCCTAAACGGAAATTAGTTTTCAGTATCTTCCTGTGTATCAGGCTTTCCATAAAGATCTCTTTCAGACTCCGGCCAAAAGCGTTTCCGAAGAAACCTCGTTGAAGCCTTAGCTTATCTGGCCGCGAGAGATCACCGAACCAGCGCACGCTCCTCACTACAACATAAATAAGTATGAAGTAGAGGCCGATATTAAATGGTACGATAAACGGGTCAAATTGCATTTCTGATGTTTTTCCTGAAAGCTTCCTTTGCCAGTGTAATTACATTCCGTGTATTAACTCCGCGCGGACAAACGAGTGTACATTTTCCGCACAGCATACATTTATTTATATTTTCACGAACCTCGTCATTTTCCCCTCTTTTAATAAGGATCTGGAGTTCTCTCAGACTGAACTTTATAAAACTGGCTGTTGTGCATGTAGATGAACAACATCCGCATTCTATACAAATTCTGAAACTTGGTTCATGGTCATAAATATATTGAGCTATCGTTCTGTCGTTAGCATTATAATCGATCTGCCTTCCTTTTGATATGGTAAATCCGAATTTTTCCATTTACTGTTTACCATTATTAAGGTAATCAAATACATCAATGACTGCAGCACGTGCGTGCGATATGGTCTCAGTAATATTCATTGGCATTGTACAGGTTCCGGCATAAAAGATTCCCTTAATATTGCTGATATTACTACCATAATGATTGTCGGCGGAAGAAAAAAACCTGTTTTCTCCTGTACTTAATCCTGATGATAAAGCAATCTTTCTGGCTGCTTCCGGCATTTCCATACCTGCCATCAGGACAAGCATGTCGAGCTGGATTTTTAATGGCCTGCCAGCAAGAGTATCTTCAACTTTGATTATCAGCTTATTATCAATTGATTCACTGACTTCTGATACTTTTCCCCTAATAAAATTCACACCCCATTTTTCCTGAGCTTCACGGTAAAGCTCCTCATAATGTGCCCCACCCATTCTCATGTCCATGTAAAATGAGAAGACCCTTGTTTCAGGAAGATGTTCTCTTATTTCAATAGCTTGTTTTACCGCCGTTACACAGCATAGCTTTGAACAATAGAGGTTACCCACTTTCTCATCCCTCGATCCTACGCAATGGACAAGCCCAACGGTTTCGGGTATTGTGTTATTCACCAATCTGATTTTAGACTTTCTGAACATTGTTTCCAGGTCAGCAGAAGTGATTACATTATCATATATATTATAACCATATTCTTCTTTCCTTGAACTGTCAAACAAATCAAATCCGGTCGCAACAATTACAGCATCGGCGCGTATTTCATTCCCGTCTTCAGTCATGACAAATAAAGATCCCTTCGTCTTCTCAATTCTTTTCACTGTTATGCCAGAGAAGAGAGAAATGTTTTCATGACTGACTTTATTGTTCAGATATTTCAACACTTCCCTGCTGTCTTTCCTGTCAGGGAAAAGTTTGTACCAGCTGTTGATGTGGCCGCCGGTGTCATTGTCTTTCTCAAGAAGGCTTACCTTATAATCAGCTTTTGCGAGCTGTCCTGCAGCTTCCATTCCGGCAACACCGCCGCCTATAACAACAACGTGCTTACTCATTAATTATCAAACATTTACAAATTTGCCGGCATTGACCTTCGTCACATTTCCTTTAATCTCATATTTTTTCTCAGGATCGTATTCAATTCCCATCTTTTCAAGAATCGGTTCACAGTCGGTCTGGTGCATTTGTAATCCAAGATCCCATGGATCGTATCCCAATACCAGGCCTGCTACTTCTTCATATGTAAAAACAGGAATTCCTTGATCATCTTTCCCATATCTTTTACCTTCCATTTCATTGATTACATATTGCCATCTGTCGAGAAACATAGGACATCCGGGACAGTTAGTGATTATCATATCTGGTTTAAAAGGTTGCATTGATTCAAATTTCTCTTTTGAACAAGCGATAGAAAAGCCTCTGTTAGCCTGTACAAGATATTGTCTGAATCCAAATCCGCAGCAATGTCTTCGTTCCGGATAATCTATTATGCTTCCACCCCACTCTTCAATCATCCCTGCAAGTACATACGGATATTCGGCACCACCAACTCCTTTTGAAGGGAACATCTTTGAGTAATGACATCCAATATGATCGACAACCTTTAGCGGTTCACCGGTATTTCTGTTGATAAGTTTATATTTAGCTCTTGCAGCAATTTCCTTTCTGAACTTGTAAATAATGTCGCTTGCATGAGCAAGGTTCTGAGGAATTTCAAATACCCTTCCGGTAGCTTTTTTGAGCTGTTTACGAACTTTTTCCTCAATTTCAGGGAAATGATGCCAGGTCTCAAGTATTTCAGTATAAAGCCCGAATGATGTTATACAGGAGGGCACATAGTTTTTATATCCTGCTTCAGTCATAAGAGCAAATTGCCTTGCCACAACAGTCATTGCCGTTTCAACGGGAACAACATCTCCATGATATCCTATTCCTGAACAGGTAGTATGGCATGGATGCTCGTAGACATCTTTCTTAAGTTCCTCCCTCATAATCCTCAAAAATGCAACTTCAGATCCCGGGAAGAAATTTTGTCTTATACAGCTTCTCACATAAAAGTAATTGTCATCAGCTATCTCCTTCTGATATTCACTCCAGATCGCTTTTTTGCCTTCAAGCTTCATTTCGTCTATTGTTTTGTGTGTGAACTGTTATTTGTCCTATAAATGTGCCTGAAATATTCATTATCATTGGTATCATCCAGTTCAAGATCAAGCTCTTTCGCCTTTTTTCGAGAAAAAGACTCGATCTTTTCGTATCGTTTCATGGCTCCTGTAACTTCGAAAATCTTTTTTAGTTCGTTAAGTGATTCATCAGGGATTTTTCGCAAGATTCCAGGGCCATCTCCTTTATAGTTTCCTCCAAGCCTGTTAACAATCTCTTTACGGTTTTTGTAAACCCATTCCCAGTTGGGTCCCTGTTCAGGGTGAAGAGCAGGAGTTACCATATCGAGATGCACACAATATCCTGTACTGAGAATGGATTCTCCCACTGTTCTTTTTATTACCAACTGTTGTCTTCCTTTCTCCGATTCGACAAAAAAGCCAAGATCCTGTGATAATCCGCGTAAAGCCATTATAACTAATCCTGGCGCGTTACCTCTGGGGCAACGGGTTTTACACGACATACATTCACCGCAATACCAGATAGTCTCCGATTTCAAAAGCTTCTCCAGCTCTTCATCGTTTCCGGATTGTACCAGGTCCACTATCTTCCTCGGATCGTAGTCGTAAAACTCAGCTGCCGGGCAGATAGCTGTGCATACACCACAGTTCATACATGCGTTCAGACCCTCTTCAAATCTGATATCCTGCATCAGCAACTCATGTAAGCGTTCCATGGGCACCTCTTTTATTGTTAAATAGTTAACAACAAAAATATTGCTAATCAGCAAACCCTGTAAGAGGCTTAAAACCTATTTTAGATGGAGTATAAATACCTATAAGGCGCAACGGCGCAACAGCGCAACGGCGCAAGGGACACAAAGGCTAAACGACAAAATGGTCAAGTTTACGCTTACAACTCACAACTCACAACTCACCAATCACCAGTCACCAGATATGTCAATTACGAAGATCCAGTAAATTCTGTAATGCACCGGGAACATTTGTAACTATAGAAGAAATGATAGCACAGGTTTCAAGTTCACTGCATTCGCTGCAGGTTTTATACCCTTTTGCTATTGCACATTTCCGGATCTCACATTCCAGACAATGCCCGAACTTGACTCCGGGTTCAATGCAACCTGTACAATTGATCATCTCTGCCGTAATATCGGAAGCATTAAATGCCTTTTGCCACTTTTCTGCAGTTGACTTTCTTAATTCATCATCATTGCTGATAGTTGCAATTCGTGCATCACAGGTATTACAATCAAGGCCACAACAAGCAATCAGTTTTCCCATTTTTTTGGTAATGTTGATTAATAAATATTTTCAAAGATGATTTTAAAATTAATACTTTTATGATATAATAAGAAATAAAAAATGGATAAAGACTTGTTATTAAATAAGCTTTGCGAGAGAAATCCTGAGCTTCTGATGTTGAAAGGAATAATAGGTGAAGCTGCTGAAATGATAATAGGATGTTTTTCGCATGGAGGCAAACTTTTAATATGCGGAAACGGAGGAAGCAGTTCCGATTCAGAACATCTTGTTGCAGAGCTTATGAAGGGTTTTGAGATCAGGCGACCCCTGGATAAGAGTTTTAAAAACAGACTCTCCGGAATTTCAGGAATCAGAGGGAAATACCTGGCAGAAAAGCTTGAGCACGGTTTACCTGCTATTTCATTATCAGCTCATACGGCCCTGACCACTGCAATAAGCAATGATACTGATTCAGATCTGGTTTTTGCACAGCAGGTTATCGGATACGGATGTGAGAAAGACATACTGATCGCGATAACCACTTCGGGGAATTCACAGAATATATTGGATGCCTGTATTGTTGCTAAAGCATTGAATATGAATGTTATTGGCATTACCGGTAAGAGCGGTGGAAAAGTAAAACAATATTGTGATATCCTGGTAAATATTCCCGGAGATCAGACTGCCTGTATCCAGGAACTTCAATTACCGGTTCAGCACACTATCTGCCGGATTATTGAAAATTATTTTTATGGTTCTGCTCCATCTGGAAGTTGAAAATAGCTGTTTTTCGCTCTCCAAAATAATTATTCTCGAAAATAAGTGAAAAATATCATGTTTATCCTGGCAATATAGTAACTATATATAATTGAATAATCCATATTTTTGTACTGTTAATTAATTAACAATAGTCAGAAAATGAAAAAGCTTTTAATCCTGGGTGCCGGTACAGGTGGCACAATTATGGCAAACAAGATGCGGAAAGAACTCCCAAGGGAAGAATGGAGCATAAAGTTAGTAGATCAGGTTAAAAACCATTATTATCAACCGGGATTTCTCTTTATTCCCTTCGGTTATTATAAAAAAGAAGACGTAATCAAGCCTAAGCAGAATTTCTTTCCTGTTGGCGTAGAATCTGTGTTTCAGCCAATTGACAGGATTGATATTGAGAACAATAAGGTTTTCCTGGCTAACAGCGAAGTTCTGGGGTATGATATCCTGATTATTGCTACAGGGACAAAAATAAATCCTGAAGAAACACCCGGATTAAAAGGAGAGCTATGGTATAAAAACGTTTTTGACTTTTACACAATTGAAGGAGCTGAAGCATTGGCGGGATTCTTTAAGACCTGGGATGGAGGAAATCTTGTAGTTAACATTGTCGATAATCCAATTAAGTGTCCGGTCGCTCCTCTTGAATTCTCCTTTTACGCAGATGCTTTCTTCTCAGAGAGAGGAATGAGAGATAAAGTAAAGATCAGTTATGTCACTCCTCTGTCAGGAGCTTTTACAAAGCCAAGGTCATCTAAACTATTAGGAAATCTGCTTGAGAACAAGAATATTGAAATGATTACTGACTTTTTTCTGGCAGAAGTAGATAATAAGAATAAGGTCATAAAAGATTTTAGCGGGAAAGAGGTACCTTTTGATTGCTTAGTCACAATACCTCTGCACAACGGCGATTCTGTAATAAGCAAAAGCGGATTAGGTGATGAATTCGGTTTCGCAAAGGCAGATAGATATACATTGCAGTCGACTGTGAAAAAGAATGTTTTTGTCATAGGAGATGCTGGCAATTTTCCTACATCAAAAGCAGGATCAGTGGTTCATTTCCAGGCAGATATACTTACTGAAAACCTGATGTGCTATATTGAGGACAGACCCTTTACCGGGAAGTTTGATGGCCATTCCAACTGTTATATTGAAACCGGCCACGGGATGGGAGCCCTTATAGATTTTAATTACGATACCGAACCTCTTCCAGGTTATTTTCCTTTCCCTGGAATTGGTCCTTTCAGCCTGCTTAAAGAGAGCAGGGTAAATCATTATGGCAAGCTAATTTTTCGCTGGATATATTGGCATATTCTATTGAAAGGTAAAGAGATGCCAATTGAAACACAAATGACTATGGCCGGAAAAAGGACGGATTAACTTAGAATTAAAGATATGTCAGAGAAAATGATTCAGGAACAGATCAGGGAGATTGACAGGAAACTGGACCTGCTTATTGATGAAGCTTCAGTTCAACGCAAAAACAGGGAAGTTATAAATGACCTTGTTGACGATTTGAGCATTATAGGAAAAGATGTTATTAAAAATGTGGTGGTTGACCTGGATAATACTGGAATAGAACTTGACAGTGAAGCACTTAGATGTCTGGTCCTCCGCTTGATAAGAAATATAAAAAGCCTCGGAATGGTCTTGGAAACCCTCGAGAGTCTGACAGATCTATTTAAAGATATTACCCCAATCATAAAACAGATTGGTCTTGACGGTGCCCGGAAGTTTTACGGACTTGAACAAAAGGGTTATTTCGAAATCCTGAATCAGCTCGGAAAGGCTACCGATGAAATAATTTCCCGGTACAAAATTGAAGATTTTAAACAATTATCAGATAATCTTGTTCTGATTACAGATACTCTGGTAAACATTGCTGATCCTCAAATGTTAAATAAATTAAATTCTGCTGTATCAGCACTGAAGCAGATAAAACAGGAAGACATTGAGGAATATTCGGTCTGGAAATTGATGAGACAATTGAATAAACCTGAAGTCAGGAAAAGTTTAGGATTTGTTATGACATTTCTTAAGAATATTTCTAAAACTGAAAATAAATAAACAATTTTAAAATCAATACTATGGCACAGAAAACATACGCAGGTGTTACGGTCGATGTAAATGAAGAAGGATATTTTACAAATCCTTCTCAATGGACTAAAGAGATTGCAGCAGAGATCGCAAAGGAAGAAGGAATTACCCTTTCTGATCAGCATTACGCAATAATCGAATTCCTGAGAAATAAACATCTGAACGGTGAGGCTTTATCGATAAGGAGTATCAACCACTCAGGAGTACTGGATGTTAAAACTTTTTACCAGCTTTTCCCTGGAGCACCTCTTAAAAAAGCTACAAAAATTGCGGGGATACCGAAACCAGCCAGTTGTATTTAACTAATATATGTAATCAATATGGAAACTATAAATCCTGTAAAAAAAGTCAATATCATTTGCGCTAAAGGTGCAATTGAAGATGTTTATGCAACCTTAATCATGGGTAACGGTGCCGTAATGGAGGGCATTGAAACCAATCTCTTCTTTACCTTTTTTGGTCTTGACGCAATAGTAAAAAGAAGGATGGATAAATTGCACACTGCAATTGTTGGAAATCCTGCTCTAAGATTACCCGGAGGACTGAGAATGCCGACGCTTCTGGGAATAATCCCTGGTATGGAATCTTTAACTTCATGGATGATGAAAAGCGGGATGGATAAACTTGACATCCCTCCCGTAAGCGAGTTTCTTGATCTAATAACTGCCGGGGGCGGTAAAGTTTATGCGTGTAAACTTGCTATGGATATGTTCAAGTTCAAAAAAGAGGACCTCAGCGAACATGTGATCGATATTCTGACTGTCGGGGAATTTTATGAACGTGCTGCAGGCGAAGGTTCTCATATAATCTTTACTTAGAATTATTCATTACTGCAAAGAATTCTCGGATTAAAAGTGCCGGACCAGGCTATATAATATTGTCTATTCACAAGTGGAGATTACAGTTACGATAACCACACTAACGAGTATAGTCATATCAGCTTCCCGGAAAAGAAACTGAAAGAATACGAACACTGGTTCAATCTGGATTAAAACCTTAAGGTTATTTGCCCTTCTTCTTTGTATTTATATTAAAAGGACGATAAAGCGGGCAATAGCTGATTATGCTTGTCAGAACTAATATTATGGCTATTGCCATAACCAGTAATGCCATTGTGCCGGTAACTGCTCTAGTCAGGTATAATACAAGCGCAATAACAGCCAGCGCTATCCTGATCACTCTGTCGACGGTTCCAACATTCTTTTCCATAATAATTGATTCAGGTTTTTATATTAAATCATTAATATTCTAAATCCCAATACGTTAACAAGTTTCTGCCCGGGACAAAATATTTTATGGGCAGGAGGCCATACTCTTGAGAGGTAACGATCCTGTTCTTCACGGAGAATGATAATGAATTCATCAAGAGCAGGAGAATGTGAAGTGCCCTGATACTTGTAGTCAAGGATCTTAATCAGTTGAACAATATCATTGTATTTACCGAGATTTTGCGTAAGTGTGTCAAGCTTTTTCTCAAGAGATTTTATAACAGAAGGATTAAGCGGTCTGAAAAAATATAGCTGGTAAAGGAAATCCTTCGCCCGTTTTCTGAATTCATGCAGTTTCATGGGTTTTAAATTATTCCTGCAATCCAGGTATTTTCCAGCTACATTATTAAAGGTATTTTCAAGCTCCCTGATGAGCATTTTCGGGTCGAGGTTATTCAGGCTCTGAAAGCGTATCCTGAAACCAGTTTTGTTCAGCAGATCTTCAAGAATCTGAATATCATTCCTGATATCAGGCACAGGTTCCGAGGGAGGCTCGGGTTTTTTCATTAATATTTCAAGCTTCTCATAATCATGTAGTTCCGAGAAGATATCAGAATAATTCTTTTTAAGTTCCTTAAGTGTCTTCCTGTGAACTGAAGTTTCTCTCCATGAACGGGTTTTACTACCAACCTCTCTGAAAGCTCCGTACTGACGCCCGTAGAACTCTGTATTAACCTGACCCTCTATCAGTTTCATAACGGCTCTTGATTTCTTCATTAGCACCCTGATATCATGTATCGCTTTATCATCAGGCACAGGGGTTTGTCTCAGAAGAACCTGTGATTCTCTTACATAACCTGCTAATGCGGGTTTAATATCCTTCAGCTTAACAAAATCAAGTTCCATCGAAAAGGATTTGTATTAGATCAAAACCGAATAAAATTAAGAAAATATATAAAACGATCTTTGTATTTATCTAAATCTGCATTGATTTAATAAATTGTAAAGTCTCGCAGGATCTTCATAAATCTGCAATATCAGTGTGAAACAGAAAAGAAAAAGCTAATTTTGTTTCTTCCGAATCAACAGATCCGTAATATGGCAAAGAAAAGCAGTGGCATGAAGATTGGTATTCTGACAGCTGGCGGAGATTGTCCGGGGATAAATGCTGCAATAAGGGGAGTCGGTAAAACAGCCATTGTAAAATACAATATGAAGCTGATCGGGATCAGCGACGGATTCACAGGGATGATCAACAAAGAGTTTTCCGAGCTGACAGAACGGGATCTCTCAGGGATACTGACACTTGGCGGTACTATTCTGGGTACATCAAGGGAGAAACCGTTTAAGAGTGAAGGAAGAAAAAAGAATGATGTGAAAAAGCCTGTTCTTATTAAAGAACATTATGAACAGCTGGGACTTGATTGCCTGGTATGCATAGGTGGTAACGGGACTTTAAAAACAGCCTACCTGCTATCTCAGGAAGGGCTAAATGTCGTCGGTATCCCAAAGACGATCGATAATGATGTCTGGGGCACAGATATAACTTTCGGATTTGATTCAGCCGTCACTATAGCAACAGAAGCTATAGACAGACTTCATTCAACTGCAAACTCACATAAAAGAATAATGATTATCGAAGTGATGGGGCACAATGCCGGGTGGATCGCTCTTCACTCCGGAATTGCAGGGGGTGGTGATGTGATACTTATCCCTGAGATCCCATATAAAGAAGATAAAATAGCTGAGTATCTTCTTCACCGTGCGGAGGAAAACAAGCCTTATTCCATTGTAGTAGTCGCTGAAGGTATCAGGAATCCGGGGAAAGAAAGGTCTGTAGCTCAGTATCTGAGTAACAGAATATTTGAGATGACAGGACTCGAAACACGGGAAACAGTATTGGGTTATATACAGAGGGGAGGTACTCCGTCTCCTGCAGACCGTGTTCTGGCAACCCGCTACGGAGCTGCCGCAGCTGATATGATTGCTGCAGGGGATTTCGGAAAAATGGTTGCTATGAGGAAAAATGAAGTAGTTTCAGTCCCTCTTGAACAGGTAGCCGGGAAAGTGAAACTTATTGAACCTGATAATCCACTTGTCATCCAGACACAAAACATGGGAACAAGTTTCGGGATATAATATTCTTGTATATATTTGATTTCACCGGGAAACGTATGAAAAAGATAATCTTTGTAAGGCACGGAAGAGCGGAAGAGGCTTCTTCAGGGATATCAGATTTTGAAAGATCACTTACTGTTAAAGGTAAAGTCATCTGCCGGGAGATGGCTCGTAAGTTGCGGGAAAAAGAAAAAAATCCCGGTCTTTTTATCACAAGTCCGGCTTTCAGGGCTCTGGAAACAGCTTTCGTCTTTGCGTCGGAGTTCGATATAAAGCCTGAGAGTATTAAGATGGACAGTAACCTATACTATAAAGCCGGGATAAAATATCTTCTTGAAATGCTGAAAGTGATAAGTGACGATACGGATACTATCACGCTCTTCGGACATAATCCGGCTTTTACAGAGATGCCTGACAGATTATGCACGGATGGTTGTGAATTCCTGACTAAAACAAGTGTTGTCTGCATTTCTTTCAGAGTCAGTACATGGTTGGAAGTGAAAGTCGACACAGGCAGGCAGGAGTATTTTCTTAAACCTGACAAATAAAATGAGTAAGAATTATATCCCGATGGAAATAAGCTGGCTGGCGTTCAATGAACGTGTACTCCAGGAAGCAGAGAACAAAGAGGTACCTCTTATCGAACGCTTCAAATTCCTTGGAATCTACTCAAATAACCTCGACGAATATTTCAGGGTAAGAGTTGCCACCCTGAAAAAACTCTCTCAATTTGGTTCAAAATCAAAGACTGTTCTGGGGTATTCACCCAAAGCTACCCTTAAGAAGGTCCAGGAGATTGTACTCTCACAAAATACTATGTTTGAGAAGGTATATTCTTCCCTGATACAGGAGCTTGAAAAACACAAAATACACATCATAAATGAAAAACAACTGACAGATGAGCAGTCTGAATTTGTCAGAGACTACTTTCATAAAGAGGTCAGGACCAGACTAATGCCATATCTTATCGAAAAAGATGCAGAGCTTCCGAATCTGACAGAAGATGCTATATATCTCGCAATAATTCTTCGAAAGAAAGGAACAGATAAGATCAGGTATGCGCTTGTTGAAATACCTATTTATATTCTCCCCCGCTTAGTTGTCCTGCCTGAAACAGGTGACGATAAGTATCTTATCTATATTGATGATATAATAAGATTCGGACTGAAGGATATTTTTTTCATTTTCGATTTTGATGAGTTTTCTGCATACACAATTAAGCTGACAAAAGATGCTGAACTTGAGATAGCTGATGATATTTCAGAAAGCTATATTGAAAAGCTCTCCAGGAGCTTAAACCAGAGAAAATGGGGTTCACCGGTAAGATTTATTTACGATCGCAAAATGCCTGATGATCTCCTTAATATCCTTACTAAAAAGCTGAATTTCGGACCTGACGATGTCATCATTCCGGCTGACAGGTACCATAACCTGAAAGATCTCATGAAATTCCCCTATCTGGGAAAGAAGAAGTTCTATTTTGATCCTCTTGTGCCTGTAGCTCATAAGGACATTCAGCCGCGTAAGAGTATTTTATCTGCAATTAAAAAAAAGGACTTAATGCTCTTTTTCCCATTTCACCCATTCGATATTGTAATAGATCTATTAAGGGAAGCATCAATCGATCCATTTGTAACTTCCATTCAAATAACCCTTTACAGGCTTGCGAGGAACTCCAGTGTTGTTAATGCCCTGCTTAATGCCGTAAGGAACGGGAAAAGTGTAACAACTGTCGTAGAATTGCAGGCCAGGTTCGATGAAGAAGCAAATATCCTTTGGGGAAACAAGCTCATGGAAGCAGGTGTGAAAGTAATTTACGGAGTGCCCGGCCTCAAGGTTCATGCCAAGCTCCTTCTTATAACGCGTGTTAAGAATGATCTGACACAGCGATATGCAGCGATAGGTACCGGTAATTTCAATGAAGACACAGCCAGGATCTATTCCGATCACCTCCTCTTTACAGCAGATATCAAGATCACCAATGAAGTGTTAAAAGCATTCAACTTCTTCAATGTCAATTATAAAAAAGACAACTATTATCATCTGGTCCTTTCGCCTTTTTCCCTGAGGAATAAGCTAAACCTTCTTATCGAAAACGAGATAAAGAACGCTCAGGCAGGCATAAAAGCCTATATCTATCTGAAGTTAAACAATATAACTGACGTTGAGATCATTAATAAACTTTATGAGGCAAGTGAAGCAGGGGTCAATGTCAAGCTGATCATAAGGGGAATGATATCCCTTGTTACAGGATTAAAAAATGTCAGCGAGAATATTAAAGCTATTGGCATTGTCGACAGGTTCCTGGAGCATTCCAGATTTATGATCTTCTGTAACGGAGGAGATGAAGAGTGTTTCATTTCTTCCGCCGATCTTATGACCAGGAATATAGAACACCGGATCGAAGTGACCTGTCCGGTTTTCGATAAGACAATAAAAAATGAACTGAAAGAAATATTTCAAATCCAGTGGAATGATAATGTTAAGGCAAGAAAGCTGGATGCAAACCTGTCAAATAAATTTGTCAAACCCGGGAAAAAAGAGTTACGTTCCCAACTGGAAGTATATAACTATCTTAAGAAAATTCACGAAAAGTAATACTTATCATGAACCATGATTTTATTTTTATAAAAACTAACCTCACCAGGATACTTTTTTCAACTTTAATACTTATATCA
This sequence comes from uncultured Bacteroidota bacterium, assembly GCA_963843415.1. GTDB lineage: Bacteria > Bacteroidota > Bacteroidia > Bacteroidales > VadinHA17 > LD21. The sequence goes on along the minus strand of CAWJKD010000002.1, from coordinate 708,426 downwards.
GTTTATTCCTGTAATAAAGGACCGGCTCAGATAACAACCGACGAGAACAGGAATCCTGTAATAAATCTTAAAAATCCTTTCGGCAGGAGTATTACTTTCTTCTCTCCATCTGCAGAAACAGGAAGCATAGGTGTTGAAGCTGCCGGGATTACCTACTGGATGAAGGGAATGCCTGAAAGGAATAAAATTGATAAACTTACAACATCATATACCTGGATAATCAGTACTGGAGATAAATTTATTCTCTCAGTCACTGAGGAGGAGAATGAATTCAATATCGGGATTCAGCTTGAGAATCTTAAACCGGAAAGGTATCTCCTGAATTTAAGTGCCACAGATAATGAATATTTTACCGGGATCTTTGAGAGGGTTGTTGACGGACCGCAAACACTTTCCTGGAGAGAAGAACTTACCACAGCTCTCAATTTACGGGGGGAGAGAGCGGTTATGAAGATCACTCCCACCACATCCGCTTATGCTCCTTTTTATATATCATCGGAAAATTATTCCTTTTTTGTTAAGGGTACCTGGCCGGGGGTATTTGATTTCTGCAAGCAATATTCTGATGCTGTCCAGGTTTCTTTTGAAGGCCCGGATCTGGAAATTACTTTATCTGTTGCCGGTACACCAAAAGAGCTCGTACAGAAACATGCTGTTGAAACAGGCCCGTCATTTATTCCTCCCGACTGGGCTCTGGGACCATGGCGCTGGAGAGACGAACATTTCAATGAGGCGGCATATTATGATGGCACAAAAGCCAGTTCACCTTATAACACAGCCCTTGCCGAAGATATACTCCTTATGAAACATTATGATATACCTGCCACAGCATATTGGATCGACCGCCCCTGGGCAAAAGGATACTTCGGATATGAAGATTTTGAATTCGATACTATTAAGTTTCCACAGCCTGAAAAAATGATCAAATGGGTAAATTCTCACGGTATTGAATTGATGCTCTGGATTGGCCCGATGGTATGCGGCACACAAGCAGCTTATGCAAAAGAAAAAGGATATGAACTATTGGCGCTGACACCGGATAAAAGACGACCCGGCGGAGCTTTCGGAGGAGGGATGCGGGTAGACATATTTGGTGGCGGATCTTCACAGTCCGATATCCAGGGACAAATGGAACTGATCGATTTTACTAATCCTGAAGCTGCTAAATGGTGGGGCGAGAATGGTCCCGGAAAACTAGCTAAAATGGGAATTAAAGGTTTCAAGCTGGACAGGGCTGACGGAGAGATGGAATTGGATTCACTCCATTTAATTACAGATTCCGGTATATCTTATCGTGAAAACTTCAACGATTATCCAAGGCAGTTTATAAAAGCCGCTTATGATGCTGTGAAACCGGTTCTGGGAGATGATTTCATCTTATTCCCCCGGGGAATGTATACGGGAAGTGCACAGTTTGGAGGCATGTGGGCAGGCGATATAAGAGGAGAGCCTTATGCTTTTCGTGCAGCACTTATTGCACTCCAGCGATGTGCTGTAATGGGATATCCTATATGGGGAGCTGATATAGGCGGTTACAGAGGATTCCACAGAGAGACAGCAATGAAATGGCTTGGATTTGGTTGTTTCTCTCCGATCATGGAAGTAGGTCCGACAGAGAACCGGGGATTCTGGAATAATGCCGGAGCTCCTGATTATGATACAGCCATGATTGCAACCTGGCGCCTCTATTCAAAGACAAGGATGAAGCTTGTACCCTATATTAAACAATTAGCGCTTGAGGCGAATGAGAAAGGGACACCTGTTGCCAGACCGCTGTTTATAGAATACCCTGATCAACCGGAAGCATGGAAAGACTGGCAGACCTATCTCTTTGGAAGAGACATACTTGTATCGGTGATCTGGGAAGAGGGTAAATTTGAACAGGATGTGTACCTGCCCGAAGGTGAAATCTGGATTGATGCCTGGACGCATAATGAGAATTCAGGGGGCCAGTATATTAAAGTAAAGACAGAACCTTACCAGATACCTCTTTTTATCAGGAAAGGTTCCCCGGTGGATCTTGGTGATCTGAATGCATTATATAATGAATCATTTCAGATAGCCAGTGGGAAGGGCAATTTATCAGAACTTGAGGCTTCAGAGGGTTGGAAGTAAAATTAAATTACACCTTATGCATATTCTGTCTCTTGTAATCGGGACTGTAGTGATAGTCCTGTTTTCGTGGTCTTTTTCAATTAAAGAAAAAAGATATCACGGTATTGCAAGATTCTTTTCATTTGAAAGTATCTTCATGCTGGTGCTTCTGAATTATAAAGTCTGGTTCAGGGAACCTTTCTCATTTTTTCAGATAATATCGTGGATACTGCTTATTGCATCAATTTATCCGGGTATTGCCGGGTATCTTCTTCTTAAAAGGAAAGGCAGATCAGAAAAGGGTTTCGAGAACACGACTGTCCTGGTAAATTCAGGGATTTACAGGTATATTCGTCATCCTTTGTATTGTTCTCTGCTGCTGCTTGGTACCGGCATTATGTTTAAGGATCCGGGTAATGCTCAGCTCATATTTGGAGCTGTGAATATAGTAGCAATATATTTTACAGCGAGAATCGAGGAAAAAGAAATGATCTCGAAGTTCGGCGAAGATTATATAAAATACATGTGGGAGACAAGGATGTTCATCCCGTTAGTCTGGTAGTCATGCTTTGTCAGCCGAAGCCTTGGCGAAGGCTGGCGGCCTTGCAGACTACTTTGAGAGCCAGGCGATGACTTTTTCAGAGCCAGGTTTTTCCTTTGAGTAGAGGACATCGATCAGTTTACCGTTTTTATCAATAAGGTATTTCTGGAAATTCCACTTCACATCAGAGTCCATTACTCCGTTCAGTTCTTTGGATGTGAGCCACACAGTTAATTTATCTCAACCCTTAGTTTGTAACATTAGTCTCGGAAGTCATCTCCATTTCAATCGGGATTGTCATAGACATTGACAATACTTCTACGTTGCCTTTCATTTTAATTGTTGAAGAGTACCTGATAAAGTATCCTTCAGAAGGGGAAAAATATAATACGGCTGTACCTGTAAATGGTCCGGTTACTTTAACATCCGTTCCCTCTGATTGAGTCAATACAATCAGTGTCCCTGAAAGGTTCGATGTAATTTTTATGCAGTCATATCCATTAATTTTCTCCGTCCCTTCGAATTTGTTTTCAAATTTCGTCTTCGTATTTATAGTTGAAGATGCTGTAACAATGTTAATCGAATCATTAGAAATCCATGTATCTCCGGTATTGACAGATCCAGCCGGCAGATCGGGAAAGAAGTCGCTGAATGACGATGACAGGTCTGAAGTCCCGCCGGAGGGTTCAGAAAATGTGATAGTTTTTGCCTCCGACAGATCAACTTCTTTTCCTGTCGGTGTAATTTCAATTCTGAAAACTTTTCCTGCAGGTTCCGTTATTGGACCTCCAAAATTTCCAGTCATCGATTCAACCTTCTGTGACATTGAGTCAATCTTTATTTCAAGTTTTATATTCTTCTCCGTGTTGCCTGACGATTTAACGGAACACCCAACCATTGATTTCACATTAGTTACCATTTCCTGTCCTTCGATATTTAACAGCTGGATAACTTTACCTGTACTCAGGTATTCAACATATCTTTCGGCCGGATAATTATATTGATAGTTTGCTCCTGTTACTGCGGGAGTTGCATCTTTTAATTTCTGAGAAATAGCAGGCTGGTATAATACCAGCAGAGCAATAAAAGCGGCTTTAAAATTCCGATTCAGATTAATTGTTATTTTCATGATTTTTAAATTAATATTTTGTCTGAAAGTAAAATAACGGAGTATAAATTTCGTCATTTTATTAAAACTGCAATAACTACCGGGAGATTTATTTTACATTAAGTTATGAATTCTGAAAAACTCGTTATACTTTTGCGGCACTTTTGCACGATTCGCCAGTTAACGGAGCATGATATATAGGGAAGAGCCTCCTTCGCTGAAGCTACGGAGGCCGGCCAGCCTTCGTTGAAACTTCGGCTGGTAATACGGGGTGTAGCGCAGCCCGGTTAGCGCATCTGGTTTGGGACCAGAGGGTCGCAGGTTCGAATCCTGCCACCCCGACAAAAGAAAAAGCCCTTCCGCCGCAGGCGGTAAGGGTTTTTGTTTTCATAAGCGTTGAAAGCTTCCTTTCATAAGCGTAATGAAAACAAAAACCCTGTAAATGAGCGCAGCGAATGAAGGGCTTTTTCTTTTGTCATTTCCTCCCAACCAGGATCACTGCAGGTAATCCTGCTAAGTAAATGAGCGCAGCGAATGTAAGGGTTTTTTCTTTTGTCATTTCCTCCCAACCAGGATCAAACCTGAAATGGCGAGCGAATGAAGGGCTTTTTCTTTTGGCCTCTCCCACCAACCAGGATCATGCAATAATCCTGCCACCCCGACAATTGTAAATCAGAGGATTAGATAATATTTAACCCTTTTTTATTTTATCTATTTTCACACAATTTGCGCACAGAATCATTATACATATTATCTTGAATTGTCAACGAGTCTTAAGGTAAACAGCCAGTAGCAATAATGCATGGACGTACCATGATCTTCCCGACTGAAAAAGAGTGACAGAATGTATAGGTTTTCAACGAATCTTGTTCTATATTTGATACAACAACTACTCTTCAAAACAGTAATTAGAGATTTCTTAAAATAATCCTTATCAATTTATCATGAAAGATAACCGAAGAGATTTTATTAAGAAAAGTGCTGGTCTTGCAGCAGGTGTTTCTTTAGGTGGCATAACTAAAGCTTGTGCTCAATCATCTTACCAGAAGAGAAGTTCAATTAAGGCACCAAAGGCATACATTAAGGATGCTGGTATTAAATTTGCATTTTTAAATGGGCCAACCTCTCCAAAGGTTCCCTTTGCAAAACAAATGGCAGTTAATTATGCTGTTTCAGGGGTAGAAAGAATGAGCGGGTTAAATGCATGGGATCCCGAAGCTATAAAAGCTACAAAAGCCACCTGGGACAAAGAAGGAATCAAATGGTATGTTGTTGAAGGACCTCCATCACTTGGAACAAAGACAAAACTTGGTCTGGACGGAAGGGACGAGGAAATCTCGAATTTCATAACATTTATGAAGAATTTGAAGCAATATGGCGATGTCGATATTATCTGCTATAACTGGATGCCCGTAATCAGCTGGGCGCGAACAAATAAAGAACGTCCCGGCAGAGGAGGTGCATTGATGCTGGAATTTGATTATGAAGTTATGAAACCGGCACCACTGACAGAGTACGGAGAGATATCAAAGGAGCACCTATGGACTACTCTTGAATATTTTGTGAAGGCAGTAATGCCTGAAGCCGAGAAGATAGGAATGAGAATGTCAATGCATCCTGACGATCCACAGGTAGATGTTATCCAGGGTATCTCACGAATCATGAATACGGTAGCGGGTCATGACCGTTTGCTGGCGATGTATCCCAAAAGATGTAATGGAATTACACTGTGCCAGGCTAACTATAAAGGGATGCCGGATGTGGTTGACATTCCCAGCCTGGTGAGGAGATGGGGTAGTGATGTGATCAATTTTGTTCATTTCAGGAATGTCAGGGATCTTAGCGGAGTTAAACCAAGTACTCATTTTACCGAGACCTTCCATGATGAGGGGGACATAGATATGTATGAAGCTATGAAAGCATATATAGAGATTGGTTTTGACGGACCGATGAGGCCGGATCATGTTCCCGTCATGTCAACAGAGATTGAAGCGGGTATGAGAGGGGGCTATACAACCCTTGGGAACCTGTTTGCTATTGGATACATGCGGGGACTTGCAGAAGCAATAGCCAAAGAGAGCAGCAAAGCATGATCTGACTATAAGTGAATCTATTTCATTATTGGAATTAACAATAACTCCCAAACATGAAACCCACATGATTGATCCAATCATAAACACAAATGAATATGATTCATATTCAATCATGTGCGGTTCCATCAGACCATTAAAAATAAATTATATACTGATGAAAAAACAAACATTTTTAATTTTGATTTTGATTTTGTGCTGTTTACCTGCCAGATCACAAAGTTTGAAATGGTCTCCGGATGACATTAAAGCATTAACTCCTGAATGGACAGGGGAACGTACGCCTGACGGCAGACCGAAAGTATCTGATGACCTGCTGGAAAGATTAAAGAAATTATCTATGGAAGAGGTTTGGGGATTTCTGGGCGGTAAAGGTTATGAAAATCAATTCGAAAATTTTTCGAGTATATTCGAAAATAACTGGCAGATTCTCCATCCCGATCAGGTTATGACGGGACGTGTTGTTACTGCCCAGTTTATGCCGCTTAGAAAAGATTTCAATGACTATGTACAAGCCAGAGGCAAAAAAGAATCCTTAACCCTGCCGGTAACTAATTATGCACCTATTAATGCTTTATCGGAGGGAGATGTTTATGTTGCCGATAGCTATGGCAAAATTGAGGACGGTACCCTTATTGGTGATAATCTTGCGAATGCAATCTATAAGAACGGAAAAAGAGGAATAATTTTTAACGGATCTGTAAGAGATGTGGAAGGTCTGAGTGAAATTGAAGGGTTTAACGGCTGGATCAGAGGATCAGATCCTTCCGCTATTAGTCAGATGATGCTCGCTGCTGTCAATGCACCTATTCGTATCGGCCGGGTTACAGTTTTGCCAGGAGATGTCGTTCTGGCAAAAAAACATGGAGTGACTTTTATTCCTCCGCATCTTGTTGCAGAATGTGTAATTTCCGGGGAATATACTGCTTTGCGTGACGAGTTCAACTTTTTCTGCATCAAGACACAAAAATTCAAATATGATAACGAAAGGTTTGTTGATGTAACCCCGGAAGAATTTGACAAGGCTTTTATTGAATGGATAAATAGTTACCCAAATTTACCCATGGATAAGAAAATCCTGTTTGATTATATTGACAAACGCAAAGCAGATGCTGCTGCACGCAAGTCTGCCGGACCTCCAAGGAAATAGTTTAAAACTGATCCCCTTCCTCCTGCAAAACGAATGGAAGAGTATGTTGGCATACACTTTAAACATAAATTATCATATATTATGAAAAAAAAGGAAGATAAATTTGATGAAAGTCGCCGTAATGTCCTTAAAACCTTAGGACTGGGTTCCGCAGCTGTATTATCGGGAGGTTTCAGCAATCTGGCAGAAGCACAGACAGTTCAGAAAGAAAAGATTAATAAACCACCTGTGGGGTTGCCTCCGATAAAGGTCAAGAGTGTAAAAGCTATCGGTGTAAAATCAGGACCGGAAGGAAGAGGTTCAAATCTGGTAGTGGTAAAGGTCGAAACGACAGAACCCGGATTGTATGGACTGGGCTGTGCAACCTTTACCCAAAGAGCTGAAGCTGTAGTAACTGCAGTAGACAGATATCTGAATGACTTTTGTACAGGAAGAGATGCTGACAACATTGAAGATATGTGGCAATCAGCCTATGTCAGTTCTTACTGGCGCAACGGTCCGGTCCTGAACAATGCTTTAAGCGGTGTGGATCAGGCATTGTGGGATATAAAAGGAAAACGGGCAAATATGCCTCTTTACCAGCTGTTGGGCGGTAAATGCCGGTTTGCGGTAGATACTTACACTTCTGTGAGTGGCAATACGCCGGAAGAGACAGCGGAACAATGTCTGAAGCAGATGGAAGCAGGCCAGCGATACGTGAGAATACAGCTGGGAGGATATGGAGCAGTGGGAACCCTTGGGTCCAATCCGGATTTTAAGGAGGCCGGATTCGGAATGCCAAATGACAGTTATATGGATGACCAGGCTTATCTCAGGGCTGTTCCCAGAGTTTTTGAAGCAGTGAGAAAAAGATGCGGAGAAGAAGTTGAATTATGCCACGACATTCATGAGCGTTGTCAGCCTTTGGATGTTATCAATATGTGCAGAAATCTGGAGCAGTATCGTCCTTTCTTTATTGAGGATCCGTTGTCGCCTGAGAATACACATTGGTGGAAGCAACTGCGTGAAAGCACTATTGTCCCATTTGCCATGGGTGAACTTTTTAATAATATAAATGAGTTCGTGGAACCAATGGCCAATCATTATTTTGATTATATCCGGATACATATCTCACAGATAGGTGGAATAACTCCGGCGATGAAAGTTGCTCGATTAGGTGAATGGTTTAATGTCAGAACTGTATGGCACGGACCTGGTGATGTGTCGCCGGTTGGTCATTCAGCTCAGGCTCACATGGATCTTGCCTGCTGGAATTTTGGTCTGCAGGAGGGAGGGGGTGTCTTTTCAGATTTTCTCCGTGAACTCTTCCCGGGATGCTGTACAAAAAAGAACGGCTATATCTATGTCAATGAAAATCCAGGTCTGGGAATTGATATCAACGAGAAAATGGCCGCAAAATACCCGATAACTAACAGCGCCGGTAACTGGACTGTTCGTAAGAGGGACGGAACAATCATAAGGCCATAATTATCTGTTTAATGAAGCTGTTGAGAAGCGGAACTGACTTTACCAACAATCCCTTAAATGTATGTAATCAACTTACAATGATACATACGCTTTTAGGTAAAATCAAATGAAATGGGATGAAATGTAAAAATAGTTGTTAACTGCTGGAGTGCTATATATACAAGGATATCTTACTATAATAATGATTACAGCCTTGACCTGGCAGATCTCCAGCCACACAACTGGAAGGCATCTCGTGAACTCCAGAAAACTCCAGTGGAAATCCAATGATTACTGGATATCATTGGAAAAAGTTGAACTGGCCAATCATTTTCTAAAGAATTTCAATGAACTCCAACAAAATTGTACTGAAAATTAAACATGGAAAGATAGCCCCGGATCAAATTGCTTAAAACCTGTGGTTCGCCGAATGATTACCTATAAGAAGGATTGCGATGTTATTAATCAGAATAAGAGCAATCCAATTAGGACTTTAAAACAATTTAATAATGTATTTCAAAAATTTTTTGGATTTTTCAGAAAATTAAAACTCTAAAACAAGACAAATAATTGTGGTATATGTTTCTTGAAACGTCTTATAATTATATTTTACCAATCAACTTACGAAATGAAAATTGACTTGAAATAAAGTAGAATACAAATTATTCGTGATTTATGGTTAAGATGGTGGTTTAAAAGGGTATGTGAAATGCTGATCGTCAGATTGGCATTTCACTTTTTAATTTATTGATAATCTTTTCTTTAATGAAAGATGCTTTTCCTCTTATCCAAGAAAGAAAAAAAGATCACCGGCTACTTTATTGTCAGGATTTCTTACCTTTGGAATCTAGTAACAAAATTAAGGTGGTAAATCATACTTCACTGGTGGAGAAAGTATTGATTTCCAAACTTAAGGTTGGGGATCACTCAGCATTTTCCAGTATTTTTACTGCTTATTACCAGGATCTCGTAATGTTTGCCACGAGATTCACCCATGGTCTGAATGACGCAGAAGAAATTGTCCAGGATACTTTTCTGAGGCTTTGGGAAGAACATGAGTCAGTGAAAATCAATATTTCACTTAAGTCTTACCTGCTGAAAATAGTGCAGAATAAATGCATCGATTGGTACCGGCATAATAAAATTATACGGACATATAATAATTATGTGATAGAAGGGGCGCCTCAATTTACGTATGATACAGACAGATACATTCTTTATTCAGAACTTCAGGAACAGATAGAAGCTGCTCTTGACAAGCTGCCGGAAGAAATATCTGAAGTGTTTCGGATGAACAGAAACAAAGGGCTCAAATATCATGAAATTGCTGACATCCTGGACGTTTCAATAAGAACCATAGAGGTCCGCATAGGGAAGGCGTTACATATGCTCCATAATCATTTAAAAGGATATTTTGTTATCATCATCATAGCCTCCTTAAACCTTCTCTTTTAGCCAGTGATAAGGAAGCAGAAACCAACAACTTGATTATTATTTTGAATACCTGAATTAAATGGATTAATATATTTTCAGAAGATTTAGATTGTGGGTTTTAGATTATGGAACGTCGTTAAATAATAAATTAGATAATTAGAATGGAACAAAAACATCAAGATGATATATTGGCTTTAATAGCAAAAAATCTTGCCGGTCTGGCTGATTCAATTGAAATTACTCAGCTAAAGGAATGGATAGGGGGCTCGGCGGACAACAGTCAATACTTTGAACAAATGAAAAACATATGGGATGCATCTGACAAGCAAATAGATCCAAAAAAGATTGACACCCCAAAAGCATTAGAAGATGTACTTGGCAGGATTCCGAAAGTATATCCGAAAAGGACCTTCTGGGATTACTGGCAAAAAGTTGCCGCAATCATAATACTTCCATTGGCCATTGGTATTCTTCTCTGGATTTATATAAATCCTAACAAGACAATTTCTTCCAACGAAATTGTGTACAATGAAGTCTTTGCTTCTTTTGGAACCCGTTCCTCATTAAGACTAGCAGATTCAACCCTGGTTTGGTTGAATTCAGGTAGTAGTATAAGGTACCCGAATAAATTCATAAATGACAAACGTATAATATTTTTAAAGGGTGAAGCCTATTTTGAAGTGGAGAGTGATAATTCCAGACCATTTATTGTCCAAACTTCGACTTTACAGGTGAAAGCCACAGGAACAAAGTTTAATGTTCTGGAATATGATTCAGATCCGGTAACTGAAGTGACTCTGGTTTCAGGAAAGATTACTGTAAATGAATTAGATAACAATAAGAATCTGCAATTAATTTCAGAGCTTCATCCTGATCAGCATCTGGCATACAACAGGCAAACCAAAGTAAAAAGTACAATTAACGCGGACGCATACAAATATATAGCCTGGAAAGATGGAATACTGATGTTCCGGGATGAATCTCTTGATATAGTATTAAATAAAATCAGTCGAATCTTTAATGTTGATATAGAGCTTCACGGCAAAGTACTGAATGATTATCGGTACCACGCTACATTCAAGGATGAATCTTTTGAGGAAATACTCAAGTTATTGAAAATCAGTGCGCCAATTAATTACACCGAAGTAACCCGAAAACCTTTACCTGATGGATCGTTCCCGAAGAAGAAAGTGATCATCTTTCCAGAAAATTAATAAAGTAAATATTGAATCGATCTAATTACTAACTTAAAATTTACTGACTATGGAACCAATCTAGTATTACTGTTAGTTGGCCAGAAAAACAAAGAGGAAAAGTGCGGTAACACCTTTCCTCCGGTTAATGGTCAAAAGAATGCCTTGTTTAAACTATTAACATTCTAGTATTAACCTTAACATTTCAAAACTATGAAAAAAAATCTTAATTACTATGAGTCATCAAGACTATATAGTAATTGGCAAAAACTACTATTAACTATGAAACTTACCGTTTTTTTGTTGTTTTTCGGATTAATTAACCTGATCGCTGGTCCCACTTATTCGCAAAACACAAAGATTTCTCTTAATATGAAGGATGCTTCGGTTAAAAGTGTCCTTAGTAAAATTGAAGAAATCAGTGAATTTTATTTTTTGTACAATTCTAAGCTGATCAATGTTGAGCGAAAGGTAGATATAGTTACTGAGAAAGAGCCTATAAAGAACATTTTAAGTGAAATTCTTTCCAACGATGTCAGTGTTATTGTTAGCGACCGTCAGATTGTTCTGTCTCCTGCTCAAGGATCAGATGAACTGAAAGAACTTTTGCAGCAACAAAGAACCATAACTGGAAGAGTTACCAGGGCTGCAGACGGAACTCCCCTTCCGGGGGTTACGGTATTATTGTCAGGAACAACTGTTGGTAATCTCACAGACGTTGACGGGAGATATTCTCTCGAGGTGCCAACTAATCAGGCTGTTTTGCATTTTTCATTTATTGGTTACAGTGCTCAGGACATAACTGTTGGAAACCAGACAGTAATAAATGTCTCCTTAGTGGAATCTTTGATGCAAATGGATGAAGTTGTAGTAACAGCTCTAGGTATTAAGAGAGAATCTAAAAGCCTTGGTTATGCGGCCACTTCTATAAGTACTGAACAAATTGTTAACGCTGCCACAGTAAATGTAGGGAATGCCTTATTAGGAAAAGTTGCAGGACTGAATGTGATGGCTCCTCCAACAGGTGCTGGTGGTTCATCTAAGATCAGGATCCGAGGCCAGTCATCATTTGGTGGTAACAACACTCCATTAATTGTTTTAAATGGTGTTCCAATTGACAATACATCTACCTTTAGTGGAGGTGATTTTGGTGATGGTATGCAGAGTATAAACCCTGAAGATATTGAGTCGATGACTGTTCTGAAAGGAGCCTCTGCTGCGGCACTATATGGTTATCGCGCAAAGGACGGAGTTATTATCATTACCACAAAAACAGGTGCAGGCCGGAAAGGACTTGGAATAGATTTTACTTCAACCTTTACAGCTGATGAGCCACTTGATTATACAGAATTTCAGGACCAATATGGTCAAGGTGAATACGGTGTACGACCACAAAACGTCGCTGGTGCGCGTGCAACAGGTTCCTTTAGCTTTGGTGAAAAATTTGACGGTGCGCAAACCTGGCAGATAGACGGGGAACAACATCCATATGTGTTTTTTCCTGATAGGATAAAGTCAATTTTTAGAACAGGAACAACTATCGCTAATACTGTTGCCTTTTCAGGAGGAAACGAAAACGGAAATTTCCATTTTTCTGTGTCCAATTCTGATAGCAGAAACATTGTTCCTAATTCGTCATATAGCAAAAAAATTATGGACCTGGGGCTCAATTATAAATTTGGGGAGAGGCTAACACTTCAAGCTAATGCTAATTACTCCATTGAAAAACATGTGAATGTTTTTCAAGGCACTCAGGGTGGTCTATTTAGTTCTCTATTAAGAATGACCAACAGTATTGATCCCAGATGGTTTAAAGATACTTATAAAGATGCTAATGGTAATGAAGTCCAATATACAAGCTTTTCCGCTGCTACCAATTGGTATTGGTTGATAAATGAGCGCAAACAGGGGCGTGATCGGAACCGTATATTTGGTAATGTTTTGTTAAAGTATGATATAACTCCATGGTTGTATATTCAAGGTCGAGTTGGACAGGATTGGTACGGCACTTATCAGTTTAACTTAGTTCCAAACGGTCAGGCAAGTTCCGCTGCTGTTGTTTCAGGATTTACCGGTTCATTTTCTCAAGGGAAAAATAATTATAATGAGACTAACATGGACTTCATGATTGTAGCAAACAAAACATTCGGCAGTTTTGGAGTTAATGCAACATTCGGCGGAAACAAGATGATTCAAAAACTAGATGGTATAACCAACACAGCTAATAATTTTTTCATCAAACGTCTGTATACTATAGGGAACGGTCAAATTAAAACTCCCACTTATGACTACTCTGAAAAGGAAGTAAATTCTTTATATGGCATGTTAGATCTTTCTTTTAAAGATTACCTATTTTTAAACTTAACTGGCCGCAATGACTGGTTCTCTACACTGAATCCGGAATCGAACAGTTATCTCTATCCATCAGTAAGCACCAGTTTTCTATTCAGCCAGGCATTTTCAAGTATAATGCCATCATGGCTTACTTATGGAAAGCTGCGTGCATCGTATGCAGAAGTAGGGGGAGATACTGATCCCTATACTAATGCACTGTTTTATTCCTTAAACTCTCAAACTTTTAATAATCTTGCATACGGAGGTATTAGTGGTAATATAAGCCCAAATCCGAATCTGAGGCCATTGAAAGTGAAAGAAATCGAGGCAGGTTTAGAATTAATCCTATTTCAACGTCGCATATCTTTGGATGTTGCTGTTTATCGCAAGAATACTGTAGATGAGATCCTTAACGTCGATATTTCCTCAGCATCCGGGTTCACTCAAACAAAGGTGAATGTTGGTAAATTGAGGAATCAGGGCATAGAAACACTACTGACTGTGGTGCCTGTACGTACTCAAAATTTTACCTGGGAAAGTGGTATTAATTACACCTATAACCAAAGTGAGGTGTTACAATTAGCCTCAGGCCAGACAAAAATTGATGTAGGTTCATCAGGCTGGATAGGAACTGTATCACAAGAAGTAGGGATGCCAATGTGTTCCTTGAGAGGTTTGACTTATAGATATGATGACCAGGGAAGAATAATTACTGTTGGAGGCAAATTTCAGGCTGGTGAACTTATCACTTTTGGAAGTGCAATACCAAAGAACGTTGGAGCGTGGCTTAACACTTTTACATATAGAGGAATTCGTGTTTTTACTCAGATTGATACTAAATTCGGAAAGGATTTCAAAATAATATCAAATAATTCTTACAACGCTATACGCGCTGGCCATGGCAAGGAAACACTGCCAGGGCGCGAAGGCGGTGTTGTTTTTGATGGTGTTAATCTAGACGGCACTCCTAACGATACTCCAGTAGTGGCTGAAACATTTTACGCAGATTATGCCAGCAAAAAGGTAATTGATCCAATGGTGCATGATGCCGATTTTGTTAAGTGGCGTACCTTGACAATAGGATATGACTTTACACGGCTCTTAAGGAATACTTTTATAAAAGGACTTACCGCCAATGCAAGTATTAATAATGTTTTACTTATTAAGAAGTATATCCCGCATCTCGATCCGGAATGCGTTCAATCTGTTTCAGACACGAACGCCGGTATTGAATCAACTTCAGCTCCTACAACGCGTACTTATGCCGTTAGCCTTAACTTTAGCTTCTAACCTAATAAATAATTAATACAATGAATAATAGATATATATTTACTTTTCTATTCGCCCTGCTAATAAGTGTAAGCAGCTGCGACAAGAATTTAGCAGATAGGAATATCAATCCTATTTTACCATCATCTCTTGATCCTACCTATCAGCTGGTAACTGCTCAACTGACTGGTTTTGATTCCTGGCATTATGAATCTGAAATAGTTCAACAAATCCAGTTACTTATTGGAGGACAAGAGGCAGGTGGTAATTATAATACTTATAGCGCAGTTCATTGCGACAAATATTATGGATATTTTTATCCTAAAGTAAAGGAGTTAGTTGATGCTATCTTCAATCTTAAAGATGATCCCACCAGATCCAACCTTTACAATATGTGCAGGATCATGAAGGCGCATTGGATGCAAATAATTACAGATTATTACGGTGATGTGCCGTATTTTGAAGCAGGTTTAGCCTATCGTGATGGTATCTATTTCCCAAAATACGATGATAATGAATTAATCTATGCGGACCTTGCGAAAGAATTGGAAGAGGCTGTAGATGGATTAGATGCCACCAAAGATTTGGTAAAATCAGAAGCGTACTACGCAGGGAATATTGGCAAGTGGAAAAAATTTGGTAATTCACTCTTATTACGTGTAGGTATGAGATATTCTAAGGTTGATCCAACAAAAGCTGCATCGATAGTAGCGATTGCTTTAGATCCAGCCAGAGGAGGTGTAATTACTTCTAATAGTGACAATGCCATTTGTAAGTATAATACAACTCAAACACATCCACTTACTGCTTTTGCTAATGCCCTTACAAAACACAATTGGTATATTGGTAAACCATTTATGGATTTTCTTAAAAATAATACTGATCCGCGTTTAAGACACCTTGCGGTTTTGTATTCAAATCCTACCACTGTTGACGGTGGAGTAGCAAACACTAATCCGGCAGATCAGATTGGCTGTCCCTTCGGGTATGATGAAAATTCTGTTGTAAATGAACCGAATTACCCAGGTAAAATTGGGGCTACCTTCAAATATTCTCAAATTAGCAGACAAACTGCAAACCGAATTAATGCCTGGAACCAGTTTGTTACTGCTGCCCAGACAAACCTGCTTTTAGCTGAGGCACGTCTTAGAGATTGGATCACTGTCGGCCAGGTAAAAGACTATTATGAAGCAGGTATCAGGGCTCATATGAGCCAGGATGATATCTGGAGTACTGTTTCGGGTGGAGCTTCTCCCATAACTGTTGCTGAGCAGGATGCTTATCTTTTGGGAGCAGAAGTGGCATTCGATCCTGCCAGAGCATTGGAACAAATTAATACACAATATTGGGTTGCTTGTGTAATGCTCTTTGAAGAAGCATGGGGCAACTTCCGCAGAAGCGGTTATCCTGCATTATCACCATCAGCTTACCCCGGTGAAGATCCATCTGTATCTGTAAGTAGTGGAGGTGATGGCTTTATTCATCGACTTCGGTATCCTAATTCGGAATGGTCAGTCAATAAAGATAATACTCAAGCGGCAGCAACTCGAATGGGGGGTGATAATTTTGGAGTTCGTCTCTTCTGGGATACGGAATGATATTATATTCATGAAACCCAAATGGTAACAAAACACATCCAAGGTTATTAGCAAATAAAGTTGACACAACTGGATAATAACCAAATACATGCGGGTTTCATTTTCTCAGATTAGTAAATTCATTTGATGAATTAGATGAGTGCAGTTTAATATAAAACTGATTACGCTCACGCTTGCTTACTTTGTGAAAATTTCCAATGTAAAGAAAAGGATTCTGGGTAATTATCTAAAGGATAGGTACTAGTAAGTAAAACTAGTAATAAATCCTGGAACTATATTTATTTAAACTTAATTCTACAATTATGAAAAGTATTTTGCAGCAAATTGCTGAAAAAAGCAGACAACAGGAAAGTGCAGAAGCAGAAGCTATAAAGGCAGAGATAGCTAATCCTAAAACTACCAACGATCGTCGGAACTTCCTTAAGAAAGCAGCCCTGGGGGGTATTGCTTTGGGAGGTTTGATGCATTTGTCAATAGAAGACACCATAGCCCAGACTACCCAAAAGGTCTCTCGCGCTTCCAGTCCATCAGATCTCAGGATCACTGATCTGCGTGTCATGGAGAAGGGGAATACCGGATTTGGGTCTCGCATTGTTCGTATTTATACAAACCAGGGTATTACGGGTGTAGGTGATTCGAGAGATGGATGTGATCAGAGATTTGTACTGGCCCTTAAACCCAAAATTGTTGGTCTTAATCCATGTAATGTGGAGATGATATTTAGAGTAATCCAGTCATTTGGTGGTCCGGGATATAAGGGCGCAGCTGTAGCTGCAGTAGAAATGGCTTGCTGGGATATTTGTGGTAAAGCTTTTGGAGTTCCAGTCTGGCAATTGCTTGGCGGCAGGTATCGCGATAAAGTTACGGTTATACGCTGATACCGGTGGTGGAAGCGATCCCGCTGACCAATTAGCAAGATTAAAGAACAGAATGCAGGTACAGGGATTAACCTGGCTTAAAATGGATTTGGGACTTACCAATGTGCCAGGGAATGTTACTAATACTAAATTCTGGGGAATAGGACAGCCAAGAACTACCCCTGGTCCTGGCGCTAAACCTACAGTTCCTACTCCTCGTGTTGCATCTATGGAGTCATTTATGAGTTATAGCAATACTGAAGCTCCTTTTACAGCGATTCAGATTACAGATAAAGGGATAGAAGAAGCAGCTGCACGTGTTGAAGCAGTGAGGAATATGACTGGTCCTGACATACCAATCTCGACAGATCATTTCGGCTATTTGGATGAGAACCAGTTTGTCCGTCTGTGCAAAGGTATTGATAAATACAGGCTTGCATGGCTTGAAGATTGTTTTCCATGGTTTTACACCGAGAGGTGGAAAAGGTTAACTGGATCTGTTGAAACACCTGTCTGTACCGGTGAAACTATGTATGGTCTTAACGGAGTTAAAAGTCTTGAAACTGAAGGTTGCTTTAAAACTCTGTTAGATGCACAGGCAGTGGATATTATCCAGCCTGATCTGGATAGTAATGGTGGGATTTTATCGACAAAAAGAGTCGGCGATTATGCTGAACTGGTCGGTATTCCTATGGCCATACACCACAATAGTAGTCCAGTTATGTTCATGGCTGGAGTACATTGTGCAGCAGCTACTAAGAACTTCCTGGCCCTTGAGCATCATCATCTTGATGATCAATGGTGGAATGACCTTCTAATAATGACAGACTCTAAACCTATCTGGGAAAATGGGTATGCCAATGTACCTCTTACACCGGGATTAGGATTTGAACTGAACGATGAAAACTGGAAAGCAAGGCAGACAAAGGGTAAGGTTTACTTTGAACCAACCACTGAATGGGACAATGACGATATAGGTCCTAATCGTATCTCTGACAAATTATGGATATAAGAATATCCTGCATTTAATTAATGTACTCTCAGGAAAAAGGTTATTGATGTGATAACCTTTTTCTTGAATTTTATCTGTCAGTACCCAATAAGGTTAACTGACCAAATAAGAAGTGTTTATTATATAAACTAACTTATTCAAAAACTTATGAAATTATCAGCTAATTTAAACAGACGGAAATTTATTTCCCGGACAGCAGCAACAGGATTAGGATTAACAATTATTCCATCACTTGGGTTGGGTGGATGCGGGAAAACTGCTTCAAGCAGCAAAATTCCAATGGGTCAAAATCCTGAAACCTGGGGATTAGTAACTTTTTATGAAGACGATCCCTGGTGGCCACAGATTCCTGAAGATATCACGGTGGGTGGCGGAATGCCCGGCGTAGATATTGACATGAATGATAATGTGTGGATAATCAATCGCGCACTACCACTTATACAGGCATACGATACAGGTGGTAAGTTTCTCAGGTCTTTTGGAACCAAAGGGCCGGAAATTACTTCAGTAACCGGTGGGCCTGTAGATCTTACATTTTCTATGGATAATCCCAGTGTTCATCAATTAAAGGTAGACCACGAGGGCAATGTCTGGATAGCAACCTGGCGTCTCGGTGTTGTGTACAAGTGCTCACCTGAGGGTAAGGTGCTGATGGTTCTTGGTACATATAATGAGAGAGGTACCGATGAAACCCATTTTGGCGATCCTAATGATATGGTAATAACACCAACCGGTGAAATTTTTGTTGCTGACGGTGAAGTAAATACCCGAATCGTACATTTTGACCCGCAAGGCAAGTTTATCAAGGAATGGGGCAAACCAGGAAAAGGCCCGGGCGAGTTCGCGTGTCCTCATTCGATCGTGACAGATTCAAAAGGGCTCATATATGTCGGAGACCGTGGCAACACCAGGATTCAAATATTTGACCAGAACGGCAATTTCATCGATCAGTGGCCAAACATAATTGTTCCCTTCGATATATGGATAGACAGCGATGACAATCTCTGGGCATGTGGTTACGGACCGCTGAGAACCAAGACTGATGGTGGCTTGCCTCGTACCAATGACAACATGATAGTGAAGTTTAATCCGGAGGGCAGGGTGCTTATGAATTGGACCTTTACTTTAGGAGATGTACCTGGCGAATTTGGTGAGATCCATGGAATAGCAGTTGACTCAAAAGGCAATGTTTACGCATCGGAAGTAGGTGGAACTACCCGGACGCAAAAATTTGTACCGAAGTCGTAATATTAATCGTGCATTGATAGAACGACTGTAAATAAAAATATTGCATATCTATCTTTGTTCAGATATGTACAATTATCAATCGACATATTTAAATTAAATGAATATGATAAAAAATATTGAAATTCTTCAAATTAACAGCAGTAATCTCCTGAGGTTATTAGCTTTAACAATTATTCTGGCTTTCATAATGCCAGTAATGACAAACGCACAGGGAGGGAAAACTAATTTCGCCGGTAACTGGGTATTCAACGCATCAAAAAGTAATATGGGTACTGTACCAGCCCCTGGCGGTCCTGGAGGAGGTGGTGGTCGTGATGGCGGTGGCGCAGGTGTTAACTTTACTGCGACACAGGATGCCAACCTTCTTACTGTTACAACAATCTTGACAGATCAGGATGGTAAGCCGGTTACCAGGGAGTTAAAATATACTCTTGACTTTAAACCAAGTGTAAACATTACTGCAGGGAGAGGTGGAGGCGCTGGGTCTCCAGCCACATCATATGCTAAATGGTCAGACGACGGGAAAACACTTAGAATAGTTACTAAAACAGTAGGGAATGGAGCAACGAGGACAACTGAAGAATGGACACTTATCAATGCTAATACTCTTTCAAGAACCTCTTCTAGTGTTTCCGGTACTGGTCAGAGAAGAACTGTAGCGGTTTATGTCAGGAAGTAATCTATAGACCCTTAACCGGACAGGTTTAATGATCTTGTATATCGTGAGTCAGAATACATGAAACTCAGGAGCAAGATCGGACAAGTGAGACTTGTATTTCGTGTATTTGCGGTTTATGAACTTTGGTTTAACCAGTGTTAATCGTGTATGTTCGTAAATCACGGTAAAAAGATTCTTTTGTATTTTCTCAAGAGATTATATATGGTATTAATAGAGTATTATGAAGAGGATAATTTGGTATGAGAAATATTAAAATCATAAATTATAAAACAATAATTGTTTTTATTCTTTTACTTATAACAAATGACCATATTTATTCCCAGAAGACGGTCAGAATACAAAAAACTGATAATCCGCCAGTTCTGGATGGAAAGGTCGATGATGCCTGTTGGGCAACCTCGGCTTTAATCAATGAGTTTATTCAGCGGGAACCAAGGGAGGGAGAACCTTTAACTGAAAAGACAGAAGTCTTTGTATGTTATAATGCTGATTACATTTATTTTGGAGTCAAGTGCTACCAGGAACCAGGGACAGTTATAGCCAAGGAACTGAAATGGGATGCCAGTATGGGTACTGATGACAGGATAGCAATCATGCTGGACACCTACCTTGATCGTCGTAATGCATATTTCTTTGGTCTGAATGCAAATGGCGCAAGAGAGGATGCTATTGTGACGCGAGACGGTATGAACAGAAGCTGGAACGGAGTTTGGATAGGGAAATCCCAAATTACTGAGATAGGATGGGAAGCAGAATGGGCAATTCCATTTAAATCAATAGGTTTTAATAAAAAAAGTGATCGTTGGGGGCTTTTAATTAACAGGTTTATAAAGAAAAAACTGGAATGGGGAACATGGCCGGTGGGTAATATTAATTCATCACAATTTCAGATGTCTGATGCGGGAATCATTGAAGGACTTGAAGGAATAACACAGGGAATAGGATTAGATATTGCCCCATATTTTATTACAGGACTTGATAATAAAAGGGAACAGAAGGCGGATTTTAAAATAAACGCGGGTACCGATGTTTTCTACCAGGTCACTCCAAGCCTGAAAGCATCATTGTCTGTGAACACTGACTTTGCCGAAACAGAAGCTGATGCACGACAGATAAATCTCACCCGCTTCAGTCTCAGGTTAGCAGAGAAGCGTAATTTCTTTCTGGATGGTTCTAATTATTTCAGCTTTGGACTTGATGGCCGGTCTATTGAACCCCCTTCAGGAAAAATAAACCCGTTCTTTTCCAGGACAATCGGACTTGATGCGAATGGGTCACCCATTCCTGTAAATTATGGGGCTAAACTTACAGGACGGGTAAGTAACTGGAATATCGGAATGCTTCATGTGAGTGATAACCGTGATTACGGGAATTCACATTTTTCTGTGGCAAGGGTAAACTACAATTTTGGGGACCAATCATCAGTAGGCATGATAAGCACTTTTGGTAACTCAAAAGATTCCACGCGGAATGTTCTTGGAGGACTGGATCTGAAACTTGCTTCATCCAAATTCATGGGGAATAAACACTTATCCCTGAACCTGTTTGGCATTAAATCTGGAACTGACAATATACATGGGAAAGATGTCTCATGGGGAGGTTCATTCTCATATCCAAATGATTTTCTTAATTTCCGGATAGGGCATATTCAGATTGGCGAAAACTTTATTGCAGGTATGGGTTATGTACCAAGATCAAATATCAGAGAAACCTTTGGGTCTTTAACTATAGGACCAAGATTGAATAAATATGGGATAAGGCAGGTTACATTTGGAGGATCATTCGACTATGTGACAAATTTTGCCAACCAGCTTCAAAGCAAAGAGATGACTATCAATCCTTTAGGTATCCTGTTCGAATCGGGTGAAAGTTTTGATTACAGCCTCGTTCATAATTATGATTTTCTGGAAAAAGATTTCAATATATATTCAGATTATATTATTCCTCCTGATGAATATCAATGGTGGACAAATCGATTCTCATTGTCATCCGAAAGAAGCCGTGCAGTTAACGGATCGATTTCTTATAATTTTGGTCGTTTTTATACAGGCAGTCAAAAATCCGCTGGAATAACAGCAAACTGGAAAATTGCAGTTTCTGTTTTTATTGGAGGTTCTTATAATACTAATATTGTTAAACTTCCCGATGGTGAATTTACTGCAAATATTTATGAGATAAACTTTAATTTACTCTTCAGTCCTGACCTTACTTTATATAACTATTTTCAATATGATTCACAATCCGAAGTTATTGGTTTGCAAAGTGTTTTCCAGTGGATCATAAAACCAGGGAATGAGATTCTTTTTGTCTGGAACTCCGGCTATACTAAACCACTTGAGCGTTACTCCCTGAATGAAAATTCTCTTAGATTTAAAATAAAGTATAATATCCGTTTCTGAAATACATTTTTATTATAATAAAACCATATCAAATAATTTATTGTCTTTAAATCAATCAATTAATTAATCTTTTAAACTCATGAAAAGTATTTTGCAGCAAATTGCTGAAGAAACCAGACAACAGGAAAGAGGAGAAGCAGAAGCCATAAAGGCAGAAATAGCTAATCCTGAAACAACCAACGATCGTCGTAACTTCCTTAAGAAAGCAGCCCTGGGGGGTATAGCTTTGGGAGGTTTGACGCATTTGTCGATAGAAGATACCGTAGCTCAGACTACGCAGAAGGTCTCGCGTGCTTCCAGTCCATCAGATCTGAGAATTACTGATCTGCGTTTTGCAGAGAAGATGAATGTCAATGATGTGAGGTTACCGTCGGATGCGACTATTGATAGAGGTTCTAATGGGTGGGCGCCGACTAACCGGATTATCAAGATCTACACAAACCAGGGTATCACTGGTTTAGGTGATATCAGAGATATGACAGATCAGCGTCTGGCAGGGATGCTTAAAAGGGCAATTGTTGGTCTTAATCCATGTAATGTGGAGATGTTATTTAACAGAATCAAGCAATTTGGCGGCCATGGTACTTTGGGAGGTGGTGTAGCTGCAGTAGAAATGGCTTGCTGGGATATTGCTGGTAAAGCTTTTGGAGTACCGGTATGGATGTTGCTTGGAGGCAGATATCGCGATAAAATACGATTATACGCTGATACTCGAAGTACAACTGATCCCGTGGAACAACTCGAACATTTAAGGCATAGAATGGATGTACAGAAATTTACTTGGCTTAAAATGGATCTGAGGGTTACCAGCGAGCCAAGAAGCGTAATTGATACTATACCATTACCCACTGGCGTGAGTAGGCATCAGCAGATTACAGACGAAGGAATGGAAATTGCTGCTGAAAAAGTTGCAAAAGTGAGAGAGATGACCGGTCCGGACATACCTATTAGCACTGATCATTACGGCTCAATGGATCTTAACCAGTTTATCCGTCTGGGAAGGGCTGTTGATAAATACAGGTTGGCATGGCTGGAAGATCCTGTGTCATGGCGAAATACAGATCAGTTGAGACAAATTTCTGAAGCAGTTGAAACACCTATTCTTACCGGTGAAAATATCTATTTGCTTGAAGGAGAGTTTAAGAAATTGATAGATGCACATGCAGTGGATATTATCCATCCTGACTTGGTTAGTGCAGGCGGAATATTGGAAACAAAAAAAATCGGCGATTATGCTCAAGCTGCTGGTATTCCTGTGGCCATTCACAACAATAGTAGTCCTGTTATGTTTATTGCAGGCATACATAGTGCAGCAGCTACTCAAAACGTTCTGGTTATGGAGCATCATCACGCTGATTATGAATGGTGGGATGATCTTATAATAAAGACGGACTCGATTCCTTTGTGGGCCGATGGATTTGGCAATGTTCCTCTCAATGCACCCGGATTAGGGATTGAGCTCAATGATGAAATTATGAAAGCACATATGGCTCCTGGCAAGGTTTATTTTGAACCAACTCCTGAATGGGATTAGCACCCGTAATACCTACTACAAATTATGGATATAATTATAACCAATTTATAATAAGGTAGTATTGATTAGATTGTGTAAACGCTAACTGAGAGGAGATTTTCTCGACATCAAAAATCGAGAAAATCATTCTCGAAAGATTATTAGTTTTAATTTTAATTTTAATTAATCACTCCCTTCTCTCAGACCACCGGTTTTCAAATATAAGTTTTTCTTACAGATGATTTTTCTCTTGTAAATACTTCTTCAATCAGATTGCAGGTTCTGTCAAGATTCCTGAAAGGACTTGTCTTGATCTTGACTGATTCCGCAAGCTGGTTATCTTGGTATTTACAGAGAAAAATCATTATGCTGCCTGATAATATTTAGGATGATGAGCTTCAAGGCTTAACATTAAGTCCCTCATACTGTCCCTGGCAGTCAGTTGCCCGAATACCATACAAAGCATCTGGTTCCAGCAGGTAAAGGATCTTACATATTTGTTGCCTTCATACTTATCAACGATTCTGTCAAAAACTCTGCGAGGTAAAAAATCTGTAAGTTGAGCGAAGATATATTTGCCTTGATTCATGGATTGATGCTTTTCTCAAAGCAAAAATCCAACTTTCAATTCAAATCGTCACGCTACAAAAAAATGCTGAAAGTGCGATTATTTCATAATTTCAAAGAACAAATTTTATAATTTAATGCCCACTAGTGTTATTAAATAAAAAAATTACAATGGACAACCCAAAAGTTTTATCCTCTTCAAGTCCCAATCTGAGAATCCATTTGTTTTAATTTTATGGCTTAAAGCCTGTTTCGTTTGTCCAAGCTCCTTTACCAACCATGTCATAGTTCTATCCTTTCGGTACAACCATAAAAGCACCTTCTCACAATTCTTGATAATATTAACTACTTCAGCCATTGTTATTATTTTTTGTTCATATAGGACATCTCATAAAGCATTTTCTCTCCTGGGGGTTGTCCTAGGATTATCTCTGGAAAATCATGTTTAGGAAGTGCCTTAGGTGAAGTTATTTCAGAAAATTCTGGCAGTTTTAGCAAATGGTTATATCCCCTGTATTGATATAAAGACCTTTGAATTATTCCAAATAAGCCAATTATTGATTGAATTGTGGGAATGTTGGTCATATTTAACATATTTTAAAATTTACTCAAAAAATAGTTATTTAACTTTGATAAAGTCGACATATTAAATGTGATATAGGATATACTATCCACTTGTGATTTAATTTCTTAATGACACAAATATTTTAAGTAAGATTAACAAACTATGAAATAAATCTTATGATCATGATAAAACTTAATAGAAGAAGTTTCCTAAAGTCAGGTTTGATAGGGGCTACTGGCATTGTTGGATTATCGACTAATCTGGTTGCCGCTGGTTTACCGTCAAAACAAGAAAAAAAGATAATCACCAGAATCCTTGGTAAAACGGGTTTAAAGATACCAGTAATCAGTATGGGCGTAATGAATTCAAATACCCCTGCGCTTATAAGAGCAGCTCTTGATAAGGGGATTATCTTTTTTGATACTGCGAATGGGTATCAGAATGGGAGAAATGAAGAAATGCTGGGAGGTGTATTCAAAGATTATCCACGCAATTCTTTTATAATAGCAACCAAAGTAAAACCAATAGGAACTGATAGAACAACCGGAACGCCATCGGGTGAAACCTCACCAGAAGATTTTATTTCAAAATTTAACACAAGCCTCAAACGTCTGGGGATGGAATTTATAGACATTCTTTATATGCATGAAGCAATATCTCCTGAGATGGTAAATTTCAAACCTATTGTTAATGTCATGCAGAGACTTAAGAAAGAAGGTAAAACAAAGTTTATCGGAATTTCAACACATAATTTACCTGCTATTATTGACGCAATGATAAAACCCGACATATGGGATGTTGTGTTGACAACATATAATTACTTAAATACGGAATTAATTCGTGCAAGGGCAGAGCCTCCTGTTAAAGGTATGGAGGTTGCTCTTAAAAAAGCCAATGAGGCAGGGTTAGGTGTAGTAGCAATGAAGACATTAGCAGGAGGCGGCTTCCTTGATAGAGAAAGAACCAAACCAATCAACACAACTGCGGCTATTAAATGGGTTTTATCGAATCCTAATGTTCATACGACTATTCCCGGAATGACAAATTTCGACCAGCTTGAACTTAATGTTAAAGTATTAGAGGATATAACTTTGACTGATCAGGAAAAGATAGATATAAATATTGCTCAGATTGAGAATGGTCTTTATTGTACATTATGCCAAAATTGTGTTTCTGGCTGTAAATTAAACCTTCCAATACCAGAAATAATGAGAGCATATATGTATGCCTATGGTTACGCGAATGTCGAATTGGCTTATACTTTGCTTAATGAATTATCAACGGGTGTTGATCCATGTAGTGCTTGCAATACATGCACCGCAGTCTGTTCTAGAAAATTTAACATAAAAGGGAAAATCACTGACGTTTCCCGTCTAGTCAATGTCCCATCCGACTTTATTATTTAATAAACTATAAAATTCGAAGATATTGAGCACCCTTGATCAATTTATAGTGGGTAACAGCATTTCCATCAACACTGCAGACAGTAGAACGCAACAAGATATATCTATGCCATATGAAATGGGGCTTACTTTAAGTTATGTGGGATATCAAAACCATGATTGTCTTATATACTTTTTACATGATAATAGACACTGTATATTTAATCCCTTTTTGTTAAATTATTAATAAGTTGAAAGCAATTTATTCTTTCAGTTTATTTTTACAATAAGATATTTTAGGGAAATAACATTTATAAAATTTTAAAATAAGACACGATGGACAGGAGAAAATTTATTGGAAAATCATCAAAACAGCTGGTATTGCTGAATCTGATGGGGTTTACAACTGCAACTACTATCGGAAATAATTCAAGTCAGAATAAGACCGACCTGCAAGAAAATAATAACACGGGAAAAATTCTTTACCGTGTACTTGGAAAAACAGGAATCAGGCTGCCAATTGTAAATATGGGCGTTATGAATGCCGATAATCCCAGCCTCATTAAGGGCGCTTGGGATGCAGGTATGAGACTTTTTGACACAGCGTGGAGTTATCAGAACGGGAATAATGAAAGAATGGTTGGTTCAGTGCTCCGTGAACTAAAGGTCAAACGAGAAGAAGTAACGATAGCCACTAAAATAGAGTTCATAGAGCCACCCCCCACTGCAGGAAAAAAGCGTAAGGAATTGTTTCTCCAAAGGTTTGAGGAAAGCCTGTCACGCCTTCAAATGGACTATGTGGATATTCTTTATTACCATGCAATAAGAAGTCTGGCTGAAACAAATGACCCTTTCATTAATGAGGCATTAACAGAGCTTAAGGCGAAGAACAAAATAAGATACTCCGGTTTTTCGACTCATGCAGATTGGCCTTTGCTTGTTACTGATGCAGCCAACCGGAAGTTTTATGATGTAATACTTCTATCTTTCAATTACGGAATGTATCAGGACCAGCGGATATTTGACGCTTTAAAACTGGCTTCTCAGGCAGGCATCGGACTGATAGCAATGAAAACACAATGCCAGCAGGACTGGTATAAAAAAGAACTGCCTGCTGAACAACAGAAGCATTATAATGGTACGCTTATGAATTCGGCTCTGTTGAAGTGGGCTTTAAGGTGTGAATATTTCACTACTGCCATTCCGGGTTTCACAAACTTCGAACAACTTAATGAAGATATTGCAGTTGCCTATAATTTGACCTATACAAAGGAAGAGGAAGACTTTTTCAGAAGCAGGGAGATTAAGCTGGCTATTCAGTCAGTATGCAGACATTGTGGAAATTGTATTGCCTCATGTCCGCAAAATGCAGATATTCCCTCCCTTATGAGAACTCATATGTATTCTCTATCGTATGGAAATCCGTTATTGGCAAAACAGACATTATCTAAGATTCAACCGGGAAGAGGGCTTGATATATGTAAAAATTGTCATAAATGTACCAGCAAATGCAGGTTTCGGGTTTCTATAGCAAATCGCATTTATGAACTGAAAGAGATTTATTGTTAATATTACCAATCGATTTTCCGGTTTTCCATATTTCCTGTGCTATTTGATATCGCATTTCAGTCAGATTCATAAGTAGTGATCAGGTTCGAATTTAATCCCTCTTTTTATTCCTTCCTTTTCATCGAGCAGAACTCTGATAAGTTAAATCCATATCCCAAATCTTTTTGCGGGAAATATGTCAATCCTAAATACAGTGATTTAACCAAATCAGATTTGCTCCAGCTTTCGCCGCCGTTTTTTGTTTCATAGCAAAGACTTCCTTTAAAGGTTGGGAAATCACCACTTTGGAAAGGCTGCAAACTTAGATGAATACGGTCCGAATCCGTCAATTGAGACTAATTTTGGTTTGTTTGTAAGAAAAGAAATTTTCTAGTCCCACAGAGACTAATTTTCATTACATTCTGTCATAAATTGGTCCCGGTATTAGTTTTAGAATAATTGCAAATATTCTCCAGCGTCTTGTAACATAAACAATTTTTCTTTTCATTTTTATTGCTCTGAAAATTTGCCGGACAGTTTTTTCAACAGGCATTACACAGAATAGCCCTTCTCCTTTTGCCATATCAGTTTTGACAAATCCGGGTCTGATGTCTGTAATAAAGATCTTGCTTCTGTTTTTATTTGCTTTCTGTCTTAATCCTTCCAGGTAATTCATTTGATAAGATTTTGTTGCATTATATGAAGGTGCCTGCCTGCTCCCACGAAGTCCTCCAATTGAACTAATTGCCGCTAAATGTCCGGACTTTTGTTTTTCAAAGTATTTAAATGCCCAGTCAGCAATATTAGTGAATCCGGTTACATTGGTGTCAATCGTGTTTTTTTCAATTTCAAAATCCAATTCGTAATTTATGTCTCCTGTCCCGGAACTAATTATAAGCAGGTCAAGCCCACCAAGATCATTTGTCAGTTCTTCCAGTTTCTCTACCGATAACTTTGTGTCTTTTATATCAAACGTCTTAATGAAATAGGAATACGGATTTTCTGATTTCAGGTTTTCGAGCAATTCAATTCGTCTGCCTGTTATCCCAACCTTAAATCCGTTGTCCACCAGCAACCTGGCCAAACCCTTTCCTATTCCGGAAGTCGCTCCAATTATTATTGCATTTTTCATCAGTATATTCTATAGTGTCCCATTCTCCCTATCTTCCTTTCGGAAGTCAAAATTAGTTAAAACAATAGCCCCCGGAGCTGATTCCGGGAAAAACTGCTTATTAATCCTTCATCTGGCGAAAGTTTAATCGTTATTTCTTTAAACTTTTATCCGATAATCGTTTCAGGGAGCATCGCAACAGGACAAAACTTGGTTATTCGGAAATCCGATAGTATATTTGTTTCAAATACAAGCATTAAGAAAGTAGTTTTCGTGGTTCCCAAAATAAATAAACGTTATAAAACAGATTAACAATGAAAGTAGAAACAAAAAAAGGACTTAATCGTCGTGATTTTCTGGGATTGTCAGCGATTGGATTAACAGGGTTAACAATTCTACCCAGCTATGTGGTTGATGGTCTCAGGATTCCTCCCAGTGACAGGATTTTGATGGGAACGATCGGATGCGGACGCCAGTCCCTGTCGGATTTTCAGGGATTCGCCGGAACTGTAGGACTGCAGATTATTGCCTGCTGCGATGTCGACACAATCAAACAGCAACGTTACAAAAATGCTATTGAAGCATGGCAGAAGTCAAAAGGATTAGCACCACGCTGTGACACCTACGAACAGTATGAAAAACTGCTCGAGAGAAAAGATATCGACATTGTTGAGGTAGTCACTCCCGATCACTGGCATGCCCTGATGGTAATTCATGCCTGCCAGGCAGGAAAGGATGTCTATGTCCAGAAACCACTGTCATATACTATTAAGGAATCAATGGTTATGACAAGGGTAGCAAATGATACAAAACGGATAGTACAGGTAGGTAGTCAGCAGCGGTCAGGCCGTGAATTCCAGAGAGCCATTGAACTGGTCCAGAACGGAGCTATAGGTCATATCGAAAAGGTCTATTCAAGAGTCGGCCCACCACCGGACCCTCTCAATCTGCCTGCAATGCCAATCCCGGGGAACCTGAACTGGAACCTGTGGCTTGGCCCTCTCAATGACGAAAAAGTTGTTTATAATCCTGAACTTGCACCCCAGATATCACTCGATCCTGTTGTGAACGAAACCGGATGGGGTGCATGGCGCTATTACCGTGAGACAGGAAACGGTTATACAGCAGACTGGGGTGCTCATATGTTCGATATAGCACAGGCTGCAATTGGTATGGATGGATCAGGTCCGTATGAGGTCATTCCCAAAGGCTATAAAGGCCAGCCATACATGACGTTTAAATACAAGACCGGTGTTGTAATGACCGAACAGCCTTTCCTTGATGATAATGATAGCGCAAATGGAATTAAATTCATAGGGACAAAAGGTTGGATAGAAGTGGCACGTGGTTATATAGCATGTTCCGATCCTTCTCTAATTCCGGCTGAGATTGCCGGTAACCGTCCGAGGTCAAGAACAGAAAAACCCGCCGCTCAGCAGACGCAGAAACCCGCCGCACAGCCACGTCAGGCTGCTCCGCAGAGACAGCAAGCTCCTTCCAAGGAGGGTCTTCAGTTTGAGATCAGCTCACCACATATGCAGAACTTCATCGACTCTGTTCGTTCACGTCTGAAACCGATCGCATCAATTGAAGTCGGTTGCAGCAGCTTAATAACATGCTGTCTGGGAAATATAGCACATGAGCTTGGAAGACCAGTGAAATGGGATCCGGCAACCTACTCCTTCGGCGATGATAAGGAAGCTGCTAATCACCGGCTGATGAATTATGAGTACAGGAGACCTTATCATTTATAGGTACAGACGATACTTCAATTACAGAAACTGATAAACCAGATGACCTGGTCTTACAGTACAATCTGTATCAGAAGTATTTGCGATAAGTATAATTGCTGACATTGCTTTTAATGTATTGTCAGCAATTTGCTTTTTATGGAGATAACCGGAGGTTGACAACACGTTGCCAAAGACCCGGATATCTTATATATTTGTTGCTATAAGGATTAAAGAATTTCACATGAAGTGGTGGATCGCCCGCAAAAAGGCTGAAATAATTTCTGGTGTCATTACTGGCGTAATTACGTTAAGCTTCCTTTTTATTTTGCGGATTTGTACAAATATAAACCAAAAGGAGAAAATCACACTGCAGGGTGTTTTACCGGCCAGGGAGATTCCCATAAGGGTACCTGGATCCTCAGTTACTCAGGATACAAGCACAGGGAAAACCGTGACTGAAGAAACTACTGCTTCAAATAGTTCAGAAACAGATAGTAACGATAAAACACAGGTTGACTACTATATAATTCTAGGGAGCTTTGGAGATCTCGTACAAGCCCGGCAGAAAGCAGAGAAATTAATAAATGATCACAATGCCGATATCATAGTACTCCCGCCGACAAATGAAGGTAATTACAGAATAAGCTATGGGAAGTATTCTTCACTTGAAGAAGCAAAAACTATGATTAAAAGCATAAGGGCAACAATTAAACCTGATGCGTGGATCTTTTCAGTAAAGAAATAACCACTAAAATAAGTGAAAATACCTGACTGGTTTTTATAATTGATTTACAGGCAATTATAAAGGATTCTTATCATTGAATCTTCGCAAATAGAGGAGCTAAAGCTCTGTACTTTCATTTATTTATTTCGCGTTACAACCTGATATTCACTATTTGCGGTAACCGGAACACCGGATGATGTAATGCCTTCAACAACAATCAGGATTGTTGCAGGATTATCGGCATTGAAATAGTTCAGAAGCAGTTCTTTACCAATCGGTAAATTGATATCAGGCTTCCAGAAGAGTGTTGTCCGCAGATCAGGATTAAAAGAATCTGATGTCGCAGGATCATGACGAGGTGAGTAAAAGATGCGTTGAGTATCATATCCTTTAATTCTTGAATTGACAGAATGTTTAACCTGTTCAGTTTTTGTTGTCATCCGGTCTCCTGAACGGGTTATAACGGAAATTACACCATTAGCTCCTTCAAATCCAAAAACTGCAGTTCTCCCGACTGTTTTAAGTACATCTATTCTATCGATGAGGGAGACAGGGAAAAAATTGAGGTAATCTAATGGTCTATTAATTCCATCAATAATAAGCAGAGGTTTATTATTGGACATTCCCCCAAAGGCCATTGATCTGGTGAATTTAATATTATATTGGCCTCTGATAGGCCCTGTGACATAGACTCCTGCAACTGTCCCCATAAGTAATTCAGGAGCAGCATGTATTACTTTTTCTATCTGCGGAGTTACAATTACTTCGTTATCAGGTTCTCCATATAAAGCCCGGATTGTCTCTATCTTGACAACCTGAATATCCCTCGGCTTTTGAGCGGCGATTATGACTTCTCCCAGCCCAATGGTATCAGATAGCTTGTATTTTTTTCTTATAACTTCTCTGAGCTCATACTCCTGAGACAGTACCGATTCCTTTTCTTTCATTTCCTCATCCTGAACCGATGTCAAAGCTTCCTCTTTTTTCATCACCCGTGGAGCAGGAATATAATCAGAAACAGTTGCAGGTATGTTTTTTACTGAATCCAGTAATATAAGGCCGTTTGGACGATCATTTTTGTCTACACCACTTACAACAAGGTGCGCATCTCCGGTTATATCTATATTGTCAAGGCTAAATCGTCCGGATGCATCGACCGGCACCTTCTCACTTATTATCTTTCCTCCCTGAATAATTACAAAGTTAACCCTGGCATCAGTTAAAGGCTTGTCGGTATTTAGTCTTCTGAGTCTCCCGGATACAAAAAATCCTCTTTCCGGAGAGAAATATGATGAGGAATCATATTTCCAGGAGAAATCCCGCCAGCCCTGAGTTCTCAGAAGCAGATCAATATCCCTCTCCCTGTTCAGATTTGACAGATCAAAATACCAGGAAGGTCCTTCAACCGTTCCATGAATATCTGATTCCAGAAGAAACCACGAGGCAATATTTGTCGGGAATTCTGAAGGATTGTCTGTGAAATTGCTTTCAGCAGCTGATAATGAAAGAAATGCAGTCTCCTGATTTGTTGAATCTCCTGATATGATAACTTTAACCGAAACCGGATCGCGTTCCTTATAAACCTCTTTGTCCGGTTGAATAGTGACCTGCAAGTTATTGCCACGCTGTAAGAACAGAAGTCTTTCTGTAAGGGGAAGATTCTCCAGTGTTGTTAATGTTAACATAACTATACCATCAGGAAGATCATCAGTTGGAAGAACGAGACTGTTCGAGAGTGAATTTATTCTCAGCCTGATTGTTTTTACTATCTCTTTCCGGATTGAAATACTAAGCAAAAGATCATGATCCAATACTACAGGAAGCGTCTGTTCATTTGTTCTTATTGTTACTGACAGCTTATTATTATAATTGACTGAAGCACTTAATGTTAAACCGGCAGCAAAGCTCTTCGGCATCTCCGATTTAATTTCAGAATTACCAGGACCTTTTACTAATGCAAAATAACTTAACCCTGGCAGTGGTTTTAAAACAAATGTACCCATCCCGAGATGAGTGGATTTAAATTCAGTAACCATCTCCCCTTCCGAGGAATAAACCTCACCGTTTACATTGCAACCTTGTCCTTCAGCATCAACAGCTTTAAAAGCCACTATCGAAGCTACATCATCGACCAGGGAGCCACCTTCCGGGTAAAAACTCAGATCAGGAAAATCTTTTCCATATTCTTCATTACCAGGGAGTTCCCTGGTACTGGCAGTTGATCTGATAATTTTAATCTCTTTATTGAAAAATACCTGATCACTGAAGTTGCGCATATAGTTTGTGTATGCCCTTAACCTGTAGTTGCCTGAACTCACATTGTCGGGCAATTTAAAGTCGCCATTCCCCAGGCCATAATCAATTCTGACCACATGGCTTGCTATTATTTCCGAAGATGGAGATATGAGTTCAACATGAAGGTTCCTGCTCTGGCCGGAAAGCAATCTCTCATAGGCATCGACAAGATATGCTTTAAACCAGATGTAATCCCCCGGGTAATAACAGGTTCGGTCTGTGTGAAGATAGACCTTCTCAATTAATGTAACAGTGTCAGCAGAAACACCTATTGACAGATCTGTTAAATCTATTGTATTCTGGTTCTGGTTACTCCCCCTGCAAATCTGATTATAAGATGTTGTACAGAAACTGATGAGCAGAAATATTAATAAGATCTCCCTCACTCCAGGATTACATTCAAATATTTGAAAACCTGTTCTTAGTCTAATTTCACTTTAATAACAAGCTTCTTAATCGGTGCATTATCGCCATCTTTCAGACCCGGCCTGTGAATATCATCAGGGAAAAACATAAATACTTTGCCGGGATTTGCCGGGCAGTCTTTGAAATTGTTAACTGTCATAAAAACGATATCTCTGGCAGAATCATAAGGTTCAGTGATCTCCTTTAATTCCGACATCGGAGTTACACCAATAAGCTCCTTACCTGAAATAACATACTGTATATCAGCATACTTCTTATGGGCTTCAAAGCGTGCAGCTTCTTCATTCTTCGACATGTATTCACTGGGTAAAGCATATACATTATCCCCATCAATATCCACCCGTGTTAGTCCCATATTCTTCAGATCGGTTTCGCTGAGAAACTTAAAAGCCTTATCCCATCTCTCTCTATGCTTAAAATAGGATATTGCCATCTCTTTACGGTTTGTGGTGGCGTCAGGTGCAACCTGCCAGCCATTAAGCCATTCACCTTTTTCGAACCATTTATCAATCTTATTTGCGCTCCAGGTGGAAGGATCATCAGAACTCTTACATCCAAATAAACCAAAAAAACTAGTTACTACCATAATTTTAAATAATAAGTTTTTCATAATTTCAATTTATAAATCATACAAGACCAGATATTTTTGATACAACTACTGGTAAATATACCGAAAGCAAGATAAAAAAAAAGTCAACAATTAAAAAGAGGCTGTCATAAAAGTATCAGAAATAGATCTCCTTCCTAAGTACTCTTAATGCTTACCTTTGTGAATCATTGTGATTCAATATTTTATAATTATTTCAGAAAGGGTTCAATTTTCGCATAGCTGTCATTCCAGAAATGGTTTAAAACAGCAGGTTCTATTTCCGGCAGCTCTTTCTTTTCTCTTTTTATGTTGTACACGCCTCCGTTCACTACATTAGTATTAATAAGAATATCAGCTAGGACTCCCGCAACTTTTGCCGGTTTTCTCATAAATGGTGCTGCAATTCTGTATAACAATTGAAACAGCGAAGACCGCATCCTGTAAATCCCGGATCCGAAAACTCCCGGGATATAACTGAAGAAAGAAATATTCCTGTGAGGATATTTCAAGGAGAGGTGCCGGCACATCAGCGCCAGAAAAAGCTTGGAGTCTGAATAAGCTTTTAATTGCTCCATAAGAATTTTTATCCCCTGCATAGCTCAGATCATGTTGTGCAATCCTATACACGGGTGATGTGACTGCAGCGATCTTCAGTGGCTTGCTGATATCGTGTTTCTTAATAATAATCTCATTCATAAGCAGATGTGCGAGATAATTGACCTGGTATGTATATTCAAGTCCATCCATAGTTGATGTGAAATTTTCAGGACTCAGAATTCCGGCGTTGTCGATTACGATATCAAAATTATATATACCGCAGATCTGATTCGTAATATCAGCAGTTTTTTGAAGATCGCTGAAATCTATACAGAACAGATGAAATGATCTTTCATATCCCTGCAACGTAAGTGCTTTCCTTCCGGTGGCAACGACACTAAATCCTTTTGCAAGGAAGAGCCTGACCAGCTCCAGACCAAGACCGGAGGTTCCGCCTGTTATTAAAACTGTACCTGCCCAGGGATTTTCATCAATCATAAAGTAGCTCAATAATTCGGGTCAGCCAAACTTACTAAAAAGAAATCTGCTTGTATTAAATGCTTTATCAAAATAATGATCTGTATTTCAGGAATGTTAAAAAAAATGAAAATTGACATATACTGATCATTAAAGGTTGATTCATGGTGTTGGCAAGTTAACTTTTATTAAATTTGACATCAGCAGTGGCATGAAATATGTGGCAGTGGATCATAGTTCTAATTTATCATTAATCGGGCATATGAAGAAGTCAATAGTTGCTTTTATTTTTTCATGCTTAATCCTGAACGTTTATCCCCAGTCAGCAGGCACATACCAGGGGGGTATTAACGGGGAGGCTAATCTGCAGGCAATTTCTAACCTTTCTCCAAACTCTGCAGGGGCAGTTGGTTTTGACACAAGGTATGAAGGGGTAAAAGGAACCCCCAGACTGTTTGATACTCTTCTTACTTCATATCTGCTTGTGAAAGGGCAGGAGAAATATATCCAGTTTTTAAGTGACCTGAATGTGGTAAACAACACTCTGCTTTTTACTCATCCAAGGACAAAGCAATTGATGGAGGTCCCATCCGACATAGTGAATGAATTAATTGTCATGAAAGAGGGCAGGGAGATAAAATTTATCACAAGTAAAGGAACAAATTTTGAAAAGGGATTCAAAGAAAACAGGTTCTGCCAGATTTTAACAGAGGAACCATATCAGTTTATTAAAATACCGGGAAAATTATTTATTAAGGCTGATTTTAAAGGCCCTTACACTATTGACAGACGATTTGATGAATTCAGGTCAAATGAGAAATATTATTTAGAAGGTAAGGATAAAGTTTTTCGCCAGATCCAGCTCAATAAAAAGTCGCTTGCTAAATTGTTTCCCGACGAGAAAGAACTGATCAATAAAAGCTTTGATGAAAATCCCGATGGAAACACTGAAGAGATAGTAATATCTCTCATCAGGCAATTCTGAATAAGTTAAATTGTCATATATATGTCCTTAACCATCACAAAAACAATTACCAATGAAAAAGTATAAGCTGTTTGCAGTATTACTGATCACTATTCTGATCAGTACAACGGATATCTATTCCCAGGACTGGTCGCAGTTCAGGGGTGTCAACCGCGACAGTAAGGTCACCGGTTTTAAAGCTCCTGCTGCCTGGCCGGCTGAACTGGCTCTTCAATGGAAAGTCACGGTAGGAACAGGTGATGCCACACCGGTTCTTGTTGGTAAGAAATTATATCTGCATACCCGGCAGGGTGCTGAGGAGACTGTACTTTGTCTTGACGCTGCGACCGGTAAAGAACAATGGAAATACGGCTACTCTGCACCTGCAGTCACAGGTCCCCCAAGTTCTCATCCCGGTCCCCGCAGCACACCGGTTGTTACAGACGGTAAGATTATTACTTTCGGCGTTTCAGGTATTGTTACATGCCTTGATGCCGTAACGGGCAAGCTATTGTGGAAAAAGGATGACCCATCGGTTCCTGTACCACAATTTATGACCGGTATGTCGCCTATTGTCATAAATGGAATGGTTATCCTTCAGCTGGGAGGAAAAGATAACGGGCAGGTGGTTGCCTATGACCTGAAAACAGGAACTGAAAAATGGAAAAATACCGGAGAGGGCCCTGCTTATGCTTCTCCTTCACTCATGAGTATCGACAAAATGATACAGTTGGTACTGTTTACAGAAAAAAGTCTCATAGCCCTAAATCCGGCTGACGGGAAACTCCTCTGGAAGATAGAGACCCTTCCCCTTCAGAGATTTTACCTCAGCGTGAGCCCTTATATCGATGGTAATAAGATATATTATACCGGACTTGGTTCAGGGACCAAAGCTGTTGAGATTTCGAAACAGGGAGATAAGTATGTGTCAAAAGAGCTCTGGAGCAATAACGAAATCGGGGCCAAATGGAACACTCCCATCCTGAAAGACGGATTTCTTTACGGATTCACTGATCAGAGGAAGATCTATTGCCTTAATGCCACTAATGGTCAGACGGCATGGATCGATAATACAATAAACAGCGATTTTGCTACCATAGTTGATTGCGGTTCAGTTATAATCGGATCCCCAAGTACCGGAAACCTCATTGTATTCAAACCTGATACAAAAATGTACTCGGAGGTTGCAAAATACAAGGTTGCTGAGACAGCGGTCTATTCATTTCCTGTTATTTCAGGAGATCTGATTTACGTGAAAGATGCAGAGTCGCTGATGTTGTTTAAGATACAGTAGTGTTTTTACCCACTGGCTAAGCCTGGTTTAAAACTTCGCTTGACCAAATCTGTCTCACCCGAACAAAAACCTCTCAGGATTAATCTCCCCCATGAGTTGCTTCTGCCTTTCATCGAGGTGAGGGGTTTGAATGAAATTATTCAGGTATTCGTTGTAGGAGTCTGACCAGATCAGGTTTATGACGAAATCGGAACCAAACAGGAAATTTGATTCGTTTTCTGAATTCATTATCTGATTTATCCGTTCATAATCTTCTTTAAAAGGCGTCTGGCAGGAACAATCGGTATAGATATTATTGTTTTTTGTGATGTGCATTAAAATATCATCCAGCCACTCTTTTTTTCCATGATGCTGAGCACCAAGATGGGCAAAATTTATTTTCAGGTTTCTGTATTCCGGCCGCAACAACACTTTTTGCCATCGTTCGGCAGGGTCTGTCAATTCTCTGGCTTGTGGTGATGTTACAAAACCACTGTCGCTGCAATGAACAGTCAGCGGGATCTTCTTCCTGACACACTCACTGTACAGGAATCTGACTTTCTCAAGTTCAATTCTGTTTTCCTCCGGCCATGGATTGAATCCGATCGGAGGATATAGTTTGATCCCCGCAAAAATATAAGCAAAGTAATCAGGATACTTTGCCTCTTTTGTCCTGAAGATCATATCATCAAGCTGAATCCTGACAGTACCAAGCTTGTCAAACAGTCTTTTCTGACGTGATACTGAATCATGGTCATCCTCATATCCTTTGAAGTATTTATCAAAAAGCTCCACAAGTTCCTGAAGGTCATAGTTCTGCGTATTCAATCCAAGAAAAGGATATACCTCGAACAGTTTTTTATCTTTTGGTGTGACAGTCGGTATTATCTTCAACCT
Source organism: uncultured Bacteroidota bacterium (assembly GCA_963843415.1). Classification (GTDB taxonomy): domain Bacteria; phylum Bacteroidota; class Bacteroidia; order Bacteroidales; family VadinHA17; genus LD21. Next base: position 669,373 of record CAWJKD010000002.1, on the reverse strand, counting down.
TCCTGACTTTTCAGGGTGAAGAATCAGGTCGCAGTTATAATAAAACCATAAGGCATTAATCAGATCGACAACCTGGTTAATGATTGGTTTTGCCGGTGGCAGGTTATAAAAACAATCCTTATTATTAAGATTTTTGTATCCAAAATCAATCAGAAGAGGACAAAGTACGATTTTGTTGTACTTTGAATCCGGAAGATCACCAAAGAACTTCTTCTCCCTGGTTAAGAAATATTCGGTATAGAGGAAATGGTATTCTATTGCTCCTTCCATAACCGATAAAAGGTTCCGGAAATTCCTGGCATCATTCTGAACATAATCCTTAATTTTTTTTACGATTTTGCCGGAAAAGAGTCTGAGTACTCCCAGAGGAAGGAATTTTAGAACGAACGGGAATCTCGTTATCAGTCTCTTTATTGAGTTTTTATCTATAAGATCTTCCTGCAGGAGAAATGCCAGCAGATTTGGATGACTCAGGTCAAACAAGTGATAGTGAATATCATACAGTTTTCTCACCATACTTTTTCCATCAGGAGAATATTCCTTAATTCACTAGTTTTCAGATTCTCACGAATCTCACCCGAATCTACAACTGAAATACGGCCAGTCTCTTCTGAAACAACAATGACAAGGGCATCGGTATGTTCTGACATTCCTATAGCTGCCCTGTGGCGCATCCCTAAATGGGGAGCCAGTCCCATCTGATCAGTTACCGGCAATGGACACCGGGCAGCCAGGATCAGGCCCTCTTCGATAATAACAGCTCCGTCGTGAAGAGGTGTATTTTTGAAAAAGATCGTTTCAAGCAATTCAGCACTTATATGTGCCCTGATAATTTCACCCCCATCAGCATAGAGGTTAAGTTTGCTTTGTCTGCCTATAACTATCAAGGCTCCGATTTTTTTAGCTGCCATCGATTCAGCCGCTCTCACTATTTCTTCAGCAAGCGCCAGACCCCCAGGCTGATCTGAAGTTGATGAATTAAAAATTTTTTTTAATGAAAACTTTGTGTTCTTTATATACCTGTTACCAATTACGAGAAGAAAACGTCTTACTTCCTGCTGAAATACAACTATAAGTGCAATTACTCCTACTCCCATTACCTGGCCAAGCAAAGAGCTGACAAGCTGCATATTAAGAGCCTTGACTATTAACCAGAACAGATAAAGGAGGAACACAACAATGAAAATGCTGAAAGCTGAAGTGCCCTTAATGATCTTGTACAGCTGAAATAAAATCAGTGCAACAAGGACAATATCAATAATATCAAGAATAGTTATCGGGACTATCATTTTTCTTTGTCATTATTTGAGATCAGATTCATTTCCGTTATTTTTCAATTCTAAAAATAGTTTCACAGCCTGTACTGCTTCCTTTACATCGTGAACCCTCAGGATATCTGCTCCGTTCATCAGCGCTATAGTATTAAGAACAGTTGTACCGTTAAGGGCTTCTCCGGGACTGACTGATAATGTTTTCCATATCATAGTTTTCCTCGAAACACCGACGAGGATTGGCAGTCCGGTCACACTGAAATCGTACAGTCTGCGAAGCATTTCAAAGTTATGCTTTAAAGTTTTACCAAAACCGAATCCCGGATCAAATATTAAATCTTTTACTCCGGCAGCCTGTAATCTTACAATTTTGTGGCTTATCCATTTCAGAATATCTGCAACAACGTCCTCATAAACCGGATTTTCCTGCATAGTCCGGGGATTACCCCTCATATGCATCATTATGTATGGGATATTAATCTCCTCGACAAGACCGAGCATTTTTTCATCTGCCTCACCTGCTGATATGTCGTTAATAATGTGTGCTCCGCAAGAGAGTACTGCCTCGCGCGCGATTTCCGATCTGAAAGTATCAATTGAGATGATTGCCTGTGGGAGCTCTCTGTTTATAAGCCTGATGGGATCCAGGATCCGATTTTTTTCTTCTTCCGGTGAGATATCTTCGGCCTGAGGCCGGGATGAATAACCTCCAATATCCAGAATATCGGCCCCATCTTCAAACATTTTTACAGCAGTCCTGATTATTTCTTTTTCTCCCTGCGCCCTGCTGCCTTTATAAAATGAGTCCGGTGTAATATTAATTACTCCCATCACCTTAGGAACGCTCAGATCAAGAAGCTTTCCCCCTGCATTAATATATTTTGGTCTGTCCGGCAACATTTTGACTTTAACTTCCGAAATTAATGAATTTAATAAAAATAAAATTGAGAAATTAGGTTGATAACTGCTTAAAAGTAATCATAATTATGAATTTATTCCGTTTTCATCTTGACACGGGATTATTACATTTGCACAGAAAGTAATTTTGGAAGAATGAAGCTTATTGTTATCGAGGGAGTTGATGGTTCGGGCAAATCAACTCAGATCGGGCTGCTTAAGGATTACTTGTCAAAGAAAGGATATAACTGCGAATACCTTCACTTTCCCAGGACCGATGCCCCCTTTTTCGGAGAGTTGATCGCACGGTTTCTGAGGGGAGAATTCGGTGCCCTTAACCAGGTAGATCCGTGGCTTGTTGCTATGCTCTATGCAGGGGACAGGAAAGATGCTTCGGAGCTTATAAACAACTGGCTGAACAAAGGTAGCATAGTGGTGCTCGACAGGTACACATATTCGAATATCGCGTACCAGTGTGCCAAGCTTCACGAACCCAACAAACAGGAAGCTCTTATGAACTGGATACTTAATCTTGAGTTCCTCCATTTTGGAATACCCCGTCCCGACATTAACATCTTCCTTGATGTACCTTTCTCTTTTACTGAGAAGAAGCTCTCTGCTTCCAGAACAGGGAAAGACAGACAGTATTTAAACGGGACAAGAGACATACACGAGGATTCACTGACTTTCCAGAAAAAAGTAAGAGAAATATATTTGAAGGTTGCTGAAAGAGATAAACATCTTTGTGTTGTCAATTGCAGTGATGATACAGATAACATGTTAACTCCGGATAGTATCTCTAAACTTATCATTGAAATTATTACCGGAAGACAACTGATATAATGAGGATACTGATATTAATAGGCAGGATTATAATCGGGATTGTATTTATCTTCTCCGGTACCGTAAAGGCTATTGATCCGCTGGGAACAGCTTATAAGTTCCAGGATTATTTCACTGCATTCAATCTGGATTTCCTGAAGGACTTTGGTCTTCTGTTTGCGTTAATATTGTGTACCTGTGAGTTTATCGCCGGAATATCAGTATTGTTTAATTTAAAGCAAAAGACAGGTATCTGGATAGTTCTGATCATGATGATCATATTCACTCCTTTGACCTTTGTCCTGGCATTGACCAATCCTGTAACTGACTGCGGCTGCTTCGGTGATGCAATACATCTGACCAACTGGCAGACTCTTGCAAAGAATATCATCCTGCTGATCCCTGCAGTTGTCCTGTTTACACGAAGGAAGGAAATTGAACCGGTGCGAAGCAGTACGAAGGAATGGATCATCATTTCAATAACGGGACTCTTCTTTTTATCATTTGCCGCCTTCAACCTGAGATATCTTCCTGTGATTGATTTTCTGCCATACAAAACAGGCACATATATACCTGACAAGATGATTATCCCTGAGGGTAAACTACCGGACAAATATGAAACAACATTTATCTATGAAAAGGAAGGTGTAAAGAAGGTATTCTCGCTTGACAATTACCCCGCAAATGATACTACCTGGAAATTTATTGACCAGAAATCGGTACTTGTCTCAAAAGGATACGAGCCCCCTGTTCATGACTTCTCTATTACAACCCTCAACAACGAAGATATTACTGACCGGATACTCTCATCAAAGGATTTCATCGTCCTGATGATCTCTAAAAAGCTTTCTGAAGCTGATCCCGAAGAATTGCTTAAAGGATTTGAAATGGGGCATCACTGTCAGAAGAACAAGATAGGGTTTTATATACTCACAGCTTCAGGAGCAGAGGAAATAAGTAATTATAATGACAGTCTCTTCTTTTGCCAGACTGATGAGATTACCCTGAAAACGATTGTAAGGGCAAATCCTGGCTACGTTCTGTTAAAAGAGGGGACTATCAAAGCAAAATGGTCCTGGGCAAATTTCCCCGAACAGGATGAGATAATTGAAATTATAACAAGAGAACATTCAAACTAATATAATTTTTATGAGAAAGAAAATCGTTGCCGGCAACTGGAAAATGAATATGAACCTCGAAGAAGGTCTCAGATTTGCCGAAGCAGTTGACCAATACTTCAGAAAAAATCCTTCAAAAAGGGCAGAAGTAATATTATGCACACCATTTATACATCTCCCGGGTGTTTCGGAAATCGTTAAGAACGGTAAGGTTGCATCATGTGCACAAAACTGCTCCTCTGAACCGTCAGGCGCTTTTACCGGGGAGGTATCTGCTTTAATGATAAAAAGCACAGGGGCAGAATATGTAATAATAGGTCATTCCGAGCGGAGAACTTATTATAATGAAGATAATAAAATATTGAATAAGAAGACATTACAGGCGCTCAATAATGGTCTTAAAGTAATTTTTTGTTGCGGGGAAATTAAGGAAGAGAGAGAAACAGGTAAACATTTCAGTGTCGTCAGATTCCAGCTTGAAGAGGGGTTATTCTCACTTCCCCGTGAGGAGATGAAAAATATAGTAATCGCTTATGAACCTGTATGGGCAATAGGAACCGGACTCACTGCAACTCCTGAGCAGGCTCAGGAAATGCATAAATATATCCGTGGACTCGTTGAGGAAAAGTACGGAAGTGGAATCTCTGAAGATATGACAATACTTTATGGAGGAAGCTGTAAACCTTCAAATGCAGCCGAGATTTTTTCTAAACCCGACGTTGATGGAGGTCTTATCGGAGGTGCATCGCTTAAAAAAGAAGATTTTACAGCTATTGTTGAATCTGTGTAATCACGCTCCTGCCTTCGAGAAGCGGGCAGACAATTAGAGGGATTATGGTAAAGAAACAGTCTTTATTTTTTCTGGTGATCCTGTTTATTTTTCCTGTGAAGCTGAATTCACAGATAAAATCACCTTTTACAGGAGATTTTTCGAAATTTAAAGTCGAGCTGACAGCATTCATGGGACCGAACCTTAATGACGAACAGACTGCAAATCTCCAGGCTTTTCTTCTTAAATGGGACAGTACAGCCTACAGCGAGGAGAACAAGATAAGGATAATTGATGTTACAAGCCAGCTCTACGGAAGACTGATGAGACCTGTACCTCACTTCAACAATTATCTGGTTACTCTTAACAAATTCATTGACTGGAAAACCGAACCGGGATTTCTGACTAACTGGCTTATCGGATTAAGTGAGATAGTATTTGATCCCAGATATCCTTCAGAGAATATCGACAGATATATAAAGAATACCGGGTTAATGATCACAGATAATGTTATCTCGGATGTATCAGGTATGCGATGGAAAGTGAAAAACAGCAAACTGAGTTTTATTCATGATACAGTATTCAAAGCCATTGTAAAGGATGCCACACTAACCTGCTATTCACAAAAAGACAGCACTGAGATTTACAATGTATCAGGAGTTTATTACCCTGAATTTCAGCAGTTTCGTGGAACAAAAGGAATTGTTACATGGGAAAAGGCAGGGTTTACAAAAGATCAGGTTTATGCTGAACTTAAAGACTATTTCATAAATACAGCAAAAAACAGCTTTTCAGCTGATTCCGCCTGGCTGACACATAAAACTTATTTCAAGTCTCCTATCAAAGGTTTCCTCTCCGACCTTGCGGTATCATTTAAAAACAAGGAAAGAGCTGACTGGCCCCGTTTTATTACTTATACAAAGGAATTCAAGCTTGAGAACATCTATGAAGGAGTTAATTATAAGGGTGGTCTGGCTTTTGAAGGAGCAACTGTCAAAGGTAGTGGCGGAGATGAGTTATCTGCTATCCTTACCTTCTACAGGAATGATACACTTTACCTCAGAATAAGATCGGGAGAATTCATGTTCTCAAAAGATGGACTTGCAAGCGGAGAAACAGTCATGTCCCTCTATCTTGATAAGGATTCAATCTATCACTCTAACCTTGGATTTTCATATAACGCTTCAGAGAGGCTGGTGAACCTTTTCAGAGCCAGTAATCCTGTCTCGAAAAGTCCATATTTCAATTCGTTTCACAGACTCGACATGTATTTTGAGTTGCTGTCGTGGAATATGAAAGAGTCAAAAATTATCCTTTCACGGGCCAGGGGCGCTGCTTTTGGCCAGGCTCAGTTTGAATCGGCTTCCTTTTTCAATGCCGACTATTTTATGAAACTGGCCGGGATTGATGAATATCACCCTCTTGTCCGTTTTAAGAAGTTTGCAGAATGGTACTATTCAACGACCTTTCCGGTAGAGGAATTTGCCGACTGGCTTAAAAAGCCACTGGATGCTGTCACCGGGATGTGCATTGAAATGGCTAACAGGGGATTTATTTTCTACGACAGAGTCCTGAATCAGGTTACCCTGAAGAAAAAAGTTGACGATTTTCTGAACTCGTTTTCCAAGAAACAGGATTATGATGTAATGACTATCATGAGTGAGACAAGGGCACCTGTCGATAATGCTATCCTTGACCTCAGAAATTTTGATATTACCGTGAACGGAGTTTCAAGTGTGTTTCTCAGTGATTCGCAGAGCGTGGCAATCTATCCGTTAAACAGACAGGTTATACTTGGAAAAAACAGGAACATGAGGTTTGATGGTGTCGTTGAAGCAGGTCTGTTGACGATATTCGGTCAAGATTTCTCATTCAGCTATGATACATTTAAGATTAATCTGGCGAAAATAGACTCGATAAGAATTTCAGTCGAAACTGAGGAAAAGGACTCCTATGGTAACCCGGTGACAAGTAGAGTCGATAACATGATACAACTTGCATCCGCCGAGCTCTATATTGATGATCCGAATAACAAATCGGGTTTGAGAAGCCTCGACCAATATCCAATAATTAACGCAAACGCCAGCTCTTATATCTTCTTTGATTCAATTCCGGGTCTGGAAAATGTTTATCCAAGAAAGGATTTCTATTTCACAATAGATCCTTTTACATACGAAAATATTGACCATTTTACTATTGAGGATCTGAATCTTTCAGGTGAATTTTTCGCCGGTAATATACTTAAACCTTCACGTCAGTTCCTTTCGATCCAGGAAAACAACTCCCTCGGTTTAAATATGAATATCCCTGAGGAGGGTGTTGATGTATATGGTTCAAAAGGCAGATTATTTGAGAACATTCATATGAGCAATAAAGGTCTCATAGGGAAAGGGACATTAAAACATCTTACTGCAACAATTAAATCGGATGAGATGAAAATCTTTCCTGACTCTTTGATTGCTCAGGCGTCAATATTCAATATGGAAAGGGATACGTCAGGATTGTATCCTTCCCTGAACAGCCAGGACGTTGCAATAAAATGGTCCATCCCGAAAGATGAATGGCTTGCAGTAAACAGTAAAGATAAGTATTTCAACATGTTTGGCAACGGGACTGATCTTGACGGAAGTCTTGTTCTGTCACCTTCATCACTTAAGGGAGAGGGAGTTGTAAACACGACTGATTCAAGGATTACCTCCAATACATTCAGCTTTACTGCCAATTCGGTTAAAGCCGACACCTGTGATTACAACTTCAAATCGCCTTCAACGGACGGTTACGCATTTATCGCTGAAAACACAAGCGCTGATCTCAATTTCGACGAAAAGATTACACGTTTTCATCTGAATACCGATACTTCAATGGTGAAATTCCCCGAAATACAGTATATATGTACAATGACTGATTTTGAGTATAACCAGGAGACCCGGATCCTGAGTATGGAACAGAAAGGGAAATCAGATTCCGGACTGCTGACACCCGATCAACTCCTGAAACAGGATATGAAAAACCTTGAAAGGCCGACTTTCTTCGCTACAAATGTTATTGGTGATACTCTCGCTCTTTCATCCTGGAAGGGTAGTTATCATGTTGATCAGGAATATATTGTAGCAGAAAACACAAATTATATCCAGGTAGCTGATGCTCTGATCCAGCCTGATAGCGGCAAACTCAGGATCAACCGGCGGGCAAAAATCAATCAGCTGCAAAATGCTATTGTTGCAGTCAACAACAAGCACCTGTTTCATTCGGCAAAGATTGATATTGAATCAACCAAAAGATATAGCGGCAGCGCTAAATATGATTATATAGACGAGAATGAGGATATACAACAGATTGATTTCAATGAGATAACTGTTGATTCACTAATTACAAGCGCAGTTGGTTTTGTACCTGAATCGCAAAATTTCAGGCTCAGCCAGGCCTTTTCTTTTACAGGTGACGTAAGCCTGAGCGCAGACAAGGACCTGCTTACGTTTTCCGGAGCTGCCGGTATAATAAACGATTGTAATGCGTTCAGGACCTACCCCGTGAAATTTAAATCAGAGATAGATCCGGATCGGGTGATGATTGCCGTAAGCGAGAAACCCCGGGATCTTAATGAAAACCTTGTTTTTTCAGGATCATTTATAAATCTTGACTCAATACATATTTATCCTGCTTTCCTGTCAGCACAAAAATCATGGGCGGATGTTGCTATTGTTAATTCAAAAGGATATCTGTACTACGAAAAAGCCAAAAACAGATACCTGATCACATCTCTTGAGAAGATAGCTGACCAGACACTATCAGGCAACATGATTGCTTTCGATAAGGACAAATGCATTATATCGGGTGAAGGGAAGCTTAATTTTGGTACCAGTTTCGATTTTGTTAGCCTCACAGGTGCAGGAAATGTCAGTCATACACTTGATTCCGGAAAAGTAAAAATTCAGGGTATCCTCGGATTCGATTTTCATTTCTCACAGGAGGCGCTTAAAATCATGAGTGATGAGATCAGGATGATACCTACACTTAAATCGGTAAATCTCAACAGTGAGTTTTATAAAAAGGGGATGAACGATCTGATCGGGGCTGAAGCAGCAGGCAAGCTAAAAGAAGAGCTTGATCTGTTTGGTGCTTCAAATGAGTTGCCAAGAGAGTTTAATTTCGAGATCCTGTTGAATGATGTGACGCTATATTGGAATGAATCGACATCATCGTTCAGATCGACAGGTAAAATCGGTATTGGCTATATCGGGACACAACCACTTAATGTCTATGTTGACGGATTCATTGAGATCCAACGGCGCCGTTCAGGTGACATGTTCGATATTTATCTGAAAGCTGATGAATCGACCTACTATTATTTCTCATATATCCGGGGGAATATGATGACCCAGGCGGGAAATAAAAACTATAGTACGCTAATTGGCAGCCTTAAACCGAACGTCAGAAAACATCCGAAATCCTCATCAAAACAGCCATATTCATATATGATCACAGTTGAAGACAGGCTCAGCAGGTTCATTCAGCGAATGACAGAGGAACAAAATCCTGAGTCGGAAGGAACAAATCTTGACGGATTGGTACAGTAGCTTATGCAGATCTTTTACGCACCTGATATCACCGGCGATCTCTATTATCTTGATGAAAGGGAATCGAAGCATTCTGTAAAGGTACTGAGGATGAAAAGAGGGACTCCTGTAAAGGTTATCGACGGAAAGGGTAATTTGTACGAAGGAATAATTGCTGATCCGGATCCCAGGAAGTGCCTGATTAAAATCGGTTCTGTTATAAAGGACTTTGAGAAAAAACCTTACAGGCTTCATATAGCAATTTCACCTCTTAAAAATCCGGAAAGGTTTGAATGGTTTGTTGAGAAGAGCGTTGAAATTGGAATTGATGAGATCACTCCGGTTATATGTCACACTACAGAAAAACCCGGAATTAAAAAGGAAAGGATAAGAAGCCTGATCATCTCCGCGATGAAACAGTCCCTGAAAGCACAGGATACAATCCTGAATGAAGTTGTTTTATTTAACGATTTTTTACAATCTCATCCAAAGGGATGCCTGATGATCGCTCATTGTAACAGTGACATATTACGTAAGGGAATCCGTGATACTTATAATAAAGGTGATAATGCGGTTATTCTTATCGGACCGGAGGGTGATTTTTCTGAGCATGAAATAGATATAGCATTAGCTAAAGGATTTGAATCAGTGCATCTTGGCCGGAGCCGGCTTAGAAGCGAAACGGCAGGCATCGCTGCCTGCCATTCCATAAGCTTCATTAATCAGTGAAATTATATTTAGCTGGTAACAAAATCAAGTATATTGCCCAGCATTTTTGAAGGAACATTATAGATCTCAGTATACTTGCAATCGTTGCAGGTCACTGATGTGAACCTCCTGTTCTGGATATCCAGGAGCTTTGTAATGAAACTCCCTGTTGTTCTCATCTCTCCGACAGAACAAATTTTGCATCCGCATTTCGGGCAAGAGTATTTTACTGGTTTATTCATTTTTTGTAGTATTTGGGGAAACTGTTGTTGAACTGGATTTCCATCTGCCTGATTTCCGAAGAGCCTGATCGAGTATGAACTCTATCTGTCCGTTAGTGCTGCGGAATTCGTCTGCCGCCCACTTCTCTAATGATTTCAGTTTCTCAGGATCGAGTCTGAGAACAAATGGTTTCTTCTCCCTCATATTAAGAGTGTAATGTTCCGGTATTAACGACCGGTGTAGCATCTTTATCGCCGCAAAGGACAACCATAAGGTTACTTACCATTGCTGCTTTTTTCTCTTCGTCAAACTCCACTATCTTCTTGTCGGAAAGTTGTTCCAGTGCCATCTGAACCATTGATACAGCTCCCTCAACAATCTTAAATCTTGCAGCCACAACTGCTGTAGCCTGCTGTCTCCTTAACATGGCATTTGCTATCTCTTCAGCATATGCGATATAGTTTATCCTTGCCTCGATGACTTCAATACCCGCAATTTTGAGCCTTTCGCGAATCTCATTTTCCAGTTCATCATTTACTTCCTCTCCCCCGCTTCTTAAAGCAATTACTGCTTCGTGATCCTCGAAATTATCATATGGATAGAGACCGGCAAGCTTTCTCAGCGCAGCGTCACTCTGAACAAGTACAAAATGCTGATAATCATCCACGTCAAAAACTGCTTTGTAAGTATCATTTACCCGCCAGACAAGCACAAAGCCTATCTTTATCGGATTCCCGATCTTATCATTTACTTTAATTGGTTCACTATCGAAGTTACGTGCCCGGAGTGATATATGCCGTGTCACATAAAATGGGTTTACCCAGAAGAATCCATTCTCTCTGATTGTACCCTTATACGCTCCAAACAATACCATGACAAGTGATCCGTTTGGATTAACCACCTTGAAACCGATTGTCGTAAAAATAAAAAGAACAGCAAGTAATGCTCCAAGCGCCACTATGCCAAATACAAATCCGGCAATTGCCCCACCGATGAATACTAAAGCCATCAGTAGTCCTAAATAACCTGATATTGGTTTTACTGTTAATTCCTGTTTCATTGTATATGATATTAATATGATATCACAAAGATATTAATTTAAATTTAATTAAACAAGAAAAAACACAGAATTTTTCTGTGTTTTTTACTTTTTTTTCACCCTTGTCTCCGGATCTTCTCAATCAGCCGGCGTGTCACTCTTGGTTCCGGAGAAGGTTTGATCAATTTCAGAATTTCGATCACATCGCTGAACTGCGGGTAGAATCCCCACGCATCCTCGAAGATGTCTACGCGTCTTGTGTTAATATTGCGATATGAAATAAAAGGAGTAGAAGTTAAACCCATAGGCTTCATGATTACGTTTTTCAGAAAACGCCCTGCGGGAATGTGATATTGTACAGTTTGGGAAAAAAATTTTCTAATGAAGCAGAAATTAGGTGTTAAACCGTAATGCCCTAATTCAGCGTTAAGCTTATCTTCTTCTCCTCCATAATCTTTCTCATATTAATGAGGGCATACCGCATACGTCCCAGCGCAGTATTTATGCTGACCTCGGTAATATCGGCTATCTCCTTAAAGCTCATTCCTGCGTAATGCCGGAGAATGACCACTTCCCTCTGGTCATCAGGAAGCTGGCTTATCATATTCCTGACATCCTTCTGGATCTGCTTTTTTATCATATCATCCTCGACATTCGATTCTGCAAACTTCTTCGAATTGAACAGATCGGATTCATAATCGTCGTTCGAAATTGTATTCATCTGTTTTATCCGCCTGAAATGGTCGATAATAAGATTATGGGCAATACGCATTACCCAGGAGATAAACTTACCGTTGTCCTGGTATTTTCCGGCCTTGACCGACTGGATCACTTTCATGAATGTATCCTGAAACAGATCCTCAACAAGTGCCTGATCGCGAATATATAGACTTATATACGCGAATACTTTATTTTTATGACGGCGGATTAGCTGCTCAAAGCAGGACTCCTCACCCTTTATGAACCTCTGTATCAGTTCAAAATCGGGAATCATTTTATTCATAGCTCACTCTTTAAATTACCAAGAGTAGAGTTGTTAAATAGGCAGTCCTCCTTTTAAGAAATATTAAACGCAACCTCAAAGAAAACAATTTTTTTTCAATTTGAATGTATTACTTTTGGTTTTTTATTAAAAATTTACATAAGGCATTATAATTTATTGATGAACGGGAGCATTGAAATCCGGGGGGCCAGGGTACATAATCTAAAGAATATCAGTCTGAAGATCCCAAGGAACAGGCTGATTGTAATTACGGGCGTATCAGGTTCAGGCAAGTCCTCACTCGCATTCGACACAATATATGCTGAAGGCCAGAGAAGATATGTAGAGAGTCTCTCGGCATATGCCCGCCAGTTTCTTGGCAGGATGAACAAACCCGAAGTTGATTTCATAAACGGGATCCCTCCTGCAATTGCAATTGAACAGAAAGTCAATTCCCGTAATCCGCGCTCCACAGTAGGAACTTCTACCGAAATCTATGATTATCTGAGACTGCTTTATGCCAGAACAGGGACAACCTATTCTCCTGTTTCGGGAAAAGAGGTAAAGAAGCACAATATTGATAATATTGTCGATTTTATGGCTTCCCTTCCGGAGGGAACAAAAGTAATTATTACTTCATCCGGTGAGGTTCCGGAGAAGATCAAGATCTCTGAATATATGTCGTTCCTTGAAAAACAGGGATATAACCGGATTGAATCGGATGGCGAACTGATAAGGATTGATGAGATAAAGGATAAGGAGAGCTTTTTCAAACCCGGGGAGAAAATCAGTATTGTCATCGACAGGCTTGAAATAAGCCATTCAGCAGATAATTTCAGCAGAGCAGCCGACTCTGCACAAACGGCATTTCAGATTGGGAAAGGTTATTGCCAGGTAATTGTTTTCGGTGACAACAAAATCAGCCGTGAGAACTTCTCAAATAAATTCGAGGAAGATGGCATTCTGTTCGAGGAGCCTTCTGAATATCTTTTCAGCTTTAATAATCCTGTAGGGGCATGTCCTGTTTGCGAAGGTTATGGCAAGATTATCGGTATAGATCCGAATCTTGTCATCCCTGACCAGAATCTGTCAGTTTATGAAGATGCCATTGTATGTTGGAAAGGTGAAACAATGAAAAAATGGAAGGAAAGACTTATTGCCAATGCGGGACTATTTGACTTTCCGGTTCATAAGCCTTTCTTCCAGCTAACTGAGGAGCAGAAAGTCCTGCTATGGAAGGGCAACAGGCATTTTTACGGATTAAACAAGTTCTTCGAACATCTCGAGGAAAAAAAATTTAAGATCCAGTACAGGGTCATGTTAAGCCGGTATCGGGGAAAGACAACCTGTTACGAATGCAACGGGGCGAGATTAAAGAAAGAGGCCGGCTATGTAAAGGTATCAGGTAAAACAATCCAGGAGCTTGTAAACTTATCTGTAGATAATCTCTATGAGCACTTCAGAAATATTTCCCTCTCCCCTTCTGATGCAATCGTTGCAGAAAGGTTGCTTAAGGAGATTACTATAAGGCTTCGGTTGCTTATTGATGTCGGCCTTCCGTATCTCACGCTTGACCGGCTCTCCTCAACATTATCGGGCGGAGAATCTCAAAGAATAAACCTGGCAACTTCACTCGGTAGCAATCTTGTCGGATCAATGTATATTCTCGATGAACCAAGCATCGGGCTCCATCCGCGTGACACCAATCTGCTGATAAATGTCTTAAAGGAGCTCCGGGATATGGGAAATACTGTTATTGTGGTTGAGCACGAGGAGGAGATAATAAGGGTAGCAGATGAGATTATTGATATGGGTCCGGAAGCCGGAAGACTCGGAGGAGAGGTTGTCTTCCAGGGCAGCCTCGATCTTACCCCTGCAAACCAATCACTTACAGCATCTTATCTGAGCGGAAGGCTTACTGTTCCTGTTCCCGGGTTAAGAAGAAAATGGAACAGCTTTGTTGAAATAAAAGGTGCAAGGGAGAATAACCTTAAAGGGATCGATGTTAAGTTCCCTCTTCATACAATAACTGCTGTGACAGGTGTCAGCGGATCCGGAAAGTCGAGTCTGGTTGCTGAGATACTTTATAAAGTTCTCTCGAACAGGTTAAACGGGAATAACCTCAAACCAGGTCAGTTCAGAGAAGTTTCGGGAGATTTTACGGGTCTTACCGGAATCGAGATGGTTGACCAGAATCCGATCGGAAGATCGAGCCGGTCCAATCCTGTTACCTATCTCAAGGCATATGATGAGATAAGGAAACTCTTTGCAGAGCAACAAGCTTCGGTACAGAACAATTTCAAAGCGTCTCATTTTTCGTTCAATATTGAGGGTGGCCGGTGCGAAGAGTGTCAGGGTGAAGGAATTATAAGGGTCGGGATGCAGTTTATGGCTGACGTTGAACTGACATGTGAGGCGTGTAAAGGAATGAGATTCAGAAAGGATATACTTGAGGTTAAATTTCACGGAAAGAATATTTACGATATGCTTGAGATGACAATCGATGAAGCAATCTCTTTCTTCAGTAGTCATCCTGGTAAAAATGAAAAAAGGATAACAGAAAAGCTGAAACCATTATCCGATGTCGGGCTCGGTTATATAAGGATGGGACAATCTTCGAGCACATTATCGGGTGGTGAAAGTCAAAGGGTCAAGCTGGCATATTTCCTGAGCCAGGAAAAAGAGACGGGTCATATACTTTTTATATTCGACGAACCCACAACCGGGCTTCATTTCCATGATATAAATAAACTGCTCAGATCTTTAAATGCACTGGTCGATCATGGACATTCCGTAGTGCTTATCGAGCACAATCAGGAGGTGATAAAGAGCTGTGACTGGGTTATTGACCTGGGTCCGGAAGGCGGGGAAGATGGTGGTTATATTGTCTTTGAAGGCAAACCGGAAGATCTTGCAGGATGTAAAGAATCCTATACAGGCAGATTTCTGGCAAAAAAACTGCATATAAACCTGTAGGGGTGTTGCATGCAACACCCTTACTACGGTTATTTTTTCAATTTAAATCCGAACATTATAGCAACACATCCGTTTGCAGGTGCATCTCCGGGCCTGTTGAACGAAGATACCTTAACCACAAGCTTAAGCTGCTGGCTTGCTTCAAGCTTAAAATCCCAGGTGTTAGCGTAATCATTATCCTTGTTTGTATAGAGAACATTCTTATTAGCATCGAGCACCCGGAATTCAATAGGTGGCAATTTCTCATCGCCAACTATTGAGACTCTGTAGTCCATATCGGAATAGAATGTTTTATATAATTCAGCCTCTTCGCCTTCAATCAGAACAGCGGCATGGTAATTTCCGTCGTGTGTATAGGAGGTAAGCTTAGGGAGACACTCTTTCTTGGCAAACGCCTTGCATTGTGCATTTACAGATCCGCAGAAAGTAAAAATGAAAAATGCAAGTACAGGTATTGTCTTTAATGCTCTCATATGTTTCTTATTTTACAAATGAATTTCTGATCTCAGTAGCTGCAGCAGCAAGTTCCTTAAAAACTGCCGGAGTCATATCTGTCTTAATTTCCGATTTCAGCAAAGTTGTTTTCGTAACCTCATTATATTCGGGTCTGATAGGTGTTGTGTTTATCGTAATCTTGTCGAATACCACTTTCAGCTTAGCGATATCAACCATCAGTTCATCAACAGCCGGATTACCTTTACTGCTTTCAAGAAGATTCAAAAGAATATCAATTGAAAGCTTCTGGTCGATTATCCTCCCAACAAGTTTATTTCCGTCAAAATCATTCATGTTAACCAGCTGGGTAGAAATATAAAGACCTTCGATCCATCCTCCAACCAGGACCATTGCAGCGGTTGCCGGCTGACCGTTTTCTTCAAGGTATGAATTTGAATTCATGAAAGTCTCAGAAACGATCCTCATTATAACTTCGCTGTTATTAATGTTATTTTCCAGTTCATCAATATCTTTCTGCTCAATTGCCTTAAGTATCCCGAGACCATCAGCCATTTTCTTCGCAGCTTCCATATAATCAATAAGCAACTGTGTCTGTTCGTACATACTTGCGAAGCTCAGGTCGCAGGTATAAATACCAAGGTTGAGCGCCCTTGATTTGTTTGTAACATAATTATTTACATTCGACACAGGATTAAGAAGTTTCTGTTCAAACCCTGCTCCTGATGATTTTATGAGCATTGCCGACTCGAGAGGAGAAGGTAATGCCTGGAATACTTTTTCTGCTTTTTTGATATCCTCCAATATTGCAGCACTATCCTGCATATCGATCTTAACTTCATCAGGCTGAGCTTTTTTCCCACCTTTGCAGCCAATGAACAGGCAGACAACCAGTATAAATACCATAAAGATACCTGAACCGATTAAGTACTTTTTATTCATGATTGAGATTTTTAAGTGTCAATTGTATTTCCCGACTAAATTAGTATATTATTTTTATTTTTCAAAAACAGTAACAGGTAATTGACTCTATTTCTAACTTTGAAGAAAATATTACTCGGGTGGAAAGATCAGGACAAAAACTCAGGGAGCTTAATGCGATTCTCGAAAAGGGAAACAAAATACTCATCATTGAAGCGATCAGATCACTCAGGGATGCAGAACCTTTCGAGGGTGCCATTGCACTGCTTGTTTCATTTTATGACAGGAATAGCGACAAATCTCTTCTTAAAACAATTGAGGGATTTTTTAACGATATCAAGTATCAATCAGCATGTAATGAGATTATTACTGAGATCTGCAAACCATGGAAAGCTGATACTATCAGTATGCTTACCGCTTCCTGCTGGCAGTCAGGTCTCGACTATTCCGGTTACCTTGCCGATCTGACGGGGATATTTCTGAAAGGGGATTATGCTACTGCAATTGAATGTATGACAGTTATTGAAGAATCAGTCACCAGGAGCAGCCGTGAGGAAAAAGAAAAGATAATCAGGATTGTCGGGGATAGCCCTCTGGCTTTTACAAATGAGAAAGCTCTTCTAACACAGGAGCTGATGGCAATACTGGAGAGATAAGTCTGTAAAATTTTCGGCAACACACCTTCTAAAATTCAGATGCAAAATATTTCATGAACTGTGTTCTTTCGTAAACCACAGGTTTTGAATAATTGCGATAGTTCAGTTTACCCCTGAAATCATTTATTGAATTAAATTTGTTCTGATCCATCCAGGTCTCAATCTGTCTGTTCATCTCTTTGATAAATGGGATACCTTTTTCGTATAAAACTGAACAAACCTGTACTGAATGAGCACCGGCAAGAATATATTTGACAGCATCAGCACCACTGTGAACACCGGTTGATGCAGATATATCTATTTTAAGATCCTGTGCGCTGGCCATCCCAATCCACCTGAGAACAAGTCTTTTCTCACTCTCATTACTGAATATTGAAGCCGGGACAACTTCAATTTTGTTTATATCTATATCAGGTTCAAAATAACGATTGAACATAACTACACCCTCTACCCTTCTCATATAAAACTGATCGATTATATTCAGGATATTCGAAAACCTGAAACCGATCTTGATTGCCAGAGGGATCCTTATAGTCTTCTTTAGCTTTTCTATCAGATCAAGATAAATCTTTTCACAATCAGCTGACGATTTCTTCCTGTCCATAGGAAGGAAGAAGACATTTATCTCAAGGGCATCAGCTCCGGCATCGGCAATATCTTTTGCAAATCCGGTCCATCCTTCCGAAGAGTAACAGTTAATACTCGGAATAACAGGAATGCTGAGGATTTCCTTTGCCTTTCTTATCAGTGTAAGATACTCATCAACAGAATGTGCTTTGATATAATGAGATAAGTAATCATCGGCTTCAGGATATCCCGGAGAAGAGTGTATTGTACTTATACTCTGCTTGATCTGTTCCTCAAAAAGCGATTTAAGCACTACTGCACCCGCTCCGTTGTCTTCTGCCTCTTTCAGATATCCAATCGTAGAAGTCAACCGGCTGCTGCTTACTATAATCGGACTTTTAAGGGTCAATCCAATATATTTCGCTGATAATTTTTCCATATTGAGAATAGATAAAATTTTCGGTTTCTGATTTCAAATATAATCTATTAAAAAGTAAATCCATAAATACCAAAAGCACCCTGACAAAAGCACCTATACAGAGTAATTTTCATCGTGACGTAAAGAAAATGTTTTGTAAACCATTATCCCCCATGTTATTGCAAATACTATAACACCAAGGTGCAGCTTTGCGAGTATAAAACCTGAGATCACCCGGGGGCAAATAATGTCGACCGGCAATATTCCAAGCAGCACAAAATTAGCCCATAGAAGCACCTTGTCCAGCCTGGTCGGGGTGGAACTTAAATACCAGATTGCGTAACCGGCCATAGCTATCACATAAGTATGTTTTTCTGAACTTAAACCGAATAGAATAACCCAGCTCATAAGAATTCCAAGAAACTTAGACCGGTATAAAAAAGATTCTTTAAATGTTTTCAGTTTGACAATAGTAAAAGACAGGATCATAAGAAATACTCCAATAGAAATAAATCCCATATATGGTTCAACAGACTTGAAATAGATGCAAACCGGACGATATATGCTGTAAAAGCGGGAAGCATCAGAATGACCTGTAACTGTCACTATCCATGATTGATAATACGGCACTAACTCATCTGCCGGGATTTGAACCAGAGGCAGGAGAAGCAATGCAAATCCGATAATAACAGCATACAATACATTTTTCCGGAACCCGGGATAAAACAATAACATCGCCAGCTGAAAAATACCATAGACTTTTGTAGTTCCTGAGAGGAGAATAAGCAGAACGGCCCAAAATCCTTTTTTCTTTTCAAGCAGAGTAAATGAGAACAAAAATAGTGAAGCGATTATCGGATTAAACTGAACCGACAAAAGGGTGCAGAAGAGTGTTAACGCAGAGAAAAAGAAGATAAATTTCTTCCTGAAGAAATTAAACTGATCAGGCAGGGTAAAAATTGAAAAGAAAAAAAGGGTATATGTAAATGTATTCCAGCAGAATGCACCAAGCCAACCTGGTAATAGCGTAAAAGGAGTAAATAATATCGAGAAAACAGGCCCATAGAGAAACAGATCAAGAGGTTTGCCAAGGAGTGATAAATGGTTCCAGTCAGAATAAGGATTAATACCAGCCCAGAAATCAAGAGATCCATAGGAGAAAATCTGAAAGTTATTATGAGTCAGGTTGGCCACCTCTTTTAAAGTAATAAAAAAGGCGATGACAAATCCTATTATGTAGACACTTCTCCTTGTTTCGGTCAGCTTTTTGATCCAGGATAAAAAAATATTAACAGCTTTATGGTCCCCCATTTCTACTTTCTAACAATAACTTACTGAATTTCTGTGTAATTCATTTTCTTTCTCCGAAAATGACGCTTCCGATCCTTATGATTGTGCTTCCTTCCTCTATCCCGATCATGTAATCTCCCGACATTCCCATGGATAATTCTTTAAATGAGTCCTCCTTTGAAAAAAACTTTTCTTTCAGCACCTTAAAGTAACCGGCAAGGTCTCTGAACTCGGCACGGATCTTCTTTTCGTTTTCAGTGAAGGTGGCCATCCCCATCAGGCCGCAAAGCCTGACAGATTTAAGCTGCCTGAAATCTTCCGAAGAAAGCATTTCAACAGCTTCATCAAGAGTAAAACCGAATTTGGTCTCTTCTTCAGCTATATAAAACTGAAGAAGACAATCAATAATCCTGTTGAGTTTGACGGCTTCGTCATTTATGACTTTTAACAGCCTGAATGAATCAACAGAATGTATCATGGTTATGAACGGCACAATATATTTTACCTTGTTACTCTGGAGATGCCCTATTAAGTGCCATTCGATGTCTTGTGGAAGAATATCCTTCTTTGAGAGCAACTCCTGAACTCTGTTCTCACCGAAGATCTTCTGACCCGAATTATATGCTTCAAGAATATCGCTTACAGGTTTTAGTTTCGAAACTGCAACCAGTTTTACAGATGCAGGTATCTTCTGCTTCAGTGAAATAATATTTTCAGCAATGCCAGACATTCAGTTCATAAGAGAGGGGGAATAAAAAGATGTGTGTGTGATTACAACCTTATTCAAGTAAATGAATTATCAGTCCGCTGCGGAGCTTAGGCTCGAACCATGTGCTTTTTGGCGGCATTATATTCCCGGAGTCGGCAATTGTAATAAGCTGCTTCATGGATACCGGGTAAAGTGCGAATGCCACTTTCATCTCTCCGTTGTCGACCCTTCTTTTTAATTCCGCAAGTCCGCGAATTCCTCCCACAAAATCAATCCGCTTTGATCTGCGCAGATCCTGAATGTCAAGCAATGGAGCTAATATCTCATTTGTCAGGATCGTAACATCCAGAACTCCAATAGGATCACTGTCATTATAGGTGTTTTTTCCAGCAGTCAGGCTGTACCATTTTCCATCAAGATACATTGAAAAATTGTGAAGCTTACGTGGTTTATAGACCTTAGATCCTTTTTCTTTTACAGTGAAACTTTTTTCAAGCTTCCTGAGGAATTCTTCCGAAGTCAGTCCGTTAAGATCTTTTATTGTCCTGTTATAGTCAATTATTCTGAGCTGATCGGAGGGGAAATGAACAGCAAGAAAGTAATTATATTCTTCCTTCCCGTTATGTCCGGGATTTTTCTCTCTTTTCTCTTTCCCGACAAGAGCAGCGGCAGCAGTTCTATGGTGGCCGTCAGCTACGTAGGTAAAGGGGACTTTTGCGGCAAATAGATTTTCGATCTGCCGGACTGTTTCAGGATTCCTTATAACCCAGAAATGGTGACCAAATCCGTCTTCCGCCACAAAATCATACTCAGGTTTTTCCTTTTTTACAATCCTCTTTACTATTCCATCCAATTCTTTAACAGGAGGATAAGTAAAAAATACAGGTTCCATGTTGGCGTTATTCGTCCTGACGTGGACCATCCTGTCCTGTTCCTTGTCGGGTCGTGTAAGCTCGTGTTTTTTAATTACTCCACTCAGATAATCATCGACTGAAGCACACCCGGCAATGCCATATTGGGTACGGCCTTTCATTGTCTGGGCATATATATAGTAAGTAGGCTGTTCATCCTGACTTAGCCAACCCTTTTTCTGCCAGAGAGCGAAGTTGTCAGCTGATTTCCTGTAGACTTCATCGGAATGAACATCCACACCCGGGGGAAGATCTATCTCAGCCCTTGTGATATGAAGTAATGAGCTATCTTTTCCCCGGGCCATTGCTGATGCCTCTTCAGCATTCATAACATCATAGGGCAGGCAGGCCAAATCGCCTGCTATTTCACGGGGAGGTCTGAGTCCCCTGAAAGGTTTTACTATAGCCATTGATCAAGCGGTATTATTCTACTTATTTACCCTGAACTTTTCATTGCCGGTTTTGAAGTAATCGACAATCTGCCTTGCAGCTGCAACTCCGGCATTTATATTTGCTTCTTCAGTCTGGGCTCCCATTTTCTTTGCTGTGAAGATGAATCTGCCTTTAAATTTTTCTTCAAAAACAGCTTTGGAATCTGGCTCAACATCAGAGAGATATTTAATATCGGGTCTCTCCTCGAAGATCTTAAGAAGACCTTCTTCGTCGATAACCTCTTTTCTTGCGGTGTTAACCAGTACAGCGCCTTTAGGTGTTTTCTTAAGCAGATCATACCCAATTGATTTTTTGGTCTTTTCATTTGCAGGCATATGCAACGAAACGTAATGGCACTTCGCATAGAGCTCTTCGGGATTTTTGCATGCCGTGACTCCTGCCTTTGTTATAGCATCCTCGGTCACAAACGGATCGTAGGCGTAAACACTCATTCCGAAGCCATGTGCAATTTCGGCCATATATTTACCTACATTTCCAAAGGCGTGCAATCCAAGATTTTTACCTCTGAGCTCACTTCCTGATTTCCCTGCAAAGCCTCCTCTGGCCTGATGGAGCATCATCTCAAAAGCAAGTTCGGCAACTGCGTTTGAGTTCTGACCCGGGGTATTCATTGCTATAACATTATGTGCCGTACAGGCAGGAAGGTCAAGATTATCATACCCGGCACCAGCCCTGACGACAATCTTAAGTTTCTTTGCTGCGTCAAGTACCTGTGCAGTTACAAGGTCGCTCCTGACTATCATAGCGTCAGCATCAGCAACTGCATCAAGCAGCTCATGGACATCCTTGTAATTTTCAAGTAGTACCATCTGGTGACCAGCAGTATCAATTATCCCGCGTATCTGATTAACGGCTACAGGAGCAAAGGGCTTTTCTGTTGCAACAAGTATTTTCATATTCTGAAGTTATTTAGTTATTCTTTTCAAATTCTTTCATTACATCCACTAGAGCCTGGACACTTTCTCTCGGAAGAGCGTTATAAGTAGAGGCCCTGAATCCACCAACCGAGCGGTGTCCTGCTATTCCAACCATACCTTTGGATTTGGCGAATTCTGCAAAAGGCTGTTCCAGCTCTTTATACTGATCAGCCATTACAAAACATATATTCATAACTGAACGATCCTCCGGGTCATTGATAGTTGGAACAAAAAGTTTGTTTCTGTCAATCTCGTCATAAAGCAATGCTGCTTTTTCAATATTTTTTTTCTGGATTGCTTTCACTCCGCCGAGATCTTTAAGCCATTTTAGTGTTTGCTGGGCTGCAAATACTGCAAAACATGGAGGAGTGTTGAACATTGATTCTGATTTTATATGAGTCCTGTAGTCAAGTATTGTAGGGATCGGGCGGGTTACTTTACCAAGTACCTCTTCCTTAATTATGACCATAGTAACTCCTGCCGGAGCCAGGTTTTTCTGAGCACCGGCATATATTATAGCATATTTCGATATATCTACCGGACGGCTGAATATATCTGACGACATATCGGCCACAAGAGGCATTTTAACATCAGGATCCTTCTTTAGCTCAGTCCCGAATATTGTATTGTTAGATGTAATATGGAAATAATCCGCATCATCAGGCACACTATAATTTTTAGGTATATAATTGAAATTCTTATCTTTAGAACTAGCTACCTCTACTGCTTCACCAAATATTTTTGCTTCCTTGAATGCTTTGGATGCCCATTCTCCGGTAACCAGATAAGCTGACTTCTTATTCATAAGGTTCATAGGTACCATAGCAAACTGCATACTTGCACCACCTCCTATGAAGATCACCTGATATCCGGAAGGTATTTCAAGTAATTCCTTTGTAAGAGCAATAGTGTCGTTCATACATGCAATAAACTCCTTGCTACGGTGAGAGATTTCAAGAATAGATAGTCCTGACCCGGCAAAATCCTTTATTCCTTCAATCGACTTATCAAGAGTAAACTGTGGGAGAATTGAAGGACCTGCAAAAAAATTGTGTTTTTTCATAATAAATATGTTTAAATAAGTGGATGATTCGATCAATATGCCGCACAAAAATAATTAAAAATCAATCGCTATTGTTAATTATTTAACACTAAACAGATCAAATTATAAAAAAATATCAACAAGAATTCCGTTTTTTATTACAGGTATTTTTTCAGTAAAATCGGCTGTAAAGCAGAAATCGATGCAATCGTCAAGGGCTTTGTCGCGCAGACGTGTCCTCTGGGCAGCCTTCTCAATATATCCTTTCAGATCGGGTTTTGCCAGTGACCACAGGTCGAGAGCTGCCAGGGTTGAATCACAGATAGTAAGAAACCTGGAACTGTTAAGAAGTTTTTCTGCTATGGCCCCGGCACATACTGTATCTTCGAGATTGAACCTGTTTTTCCATCCTGCACAAAACAGAACGACATCTTTACTCTGCCGGAGGATCCAGTCTGTCAGTGCGCTAATATTCAGAAAAGAACCTATCACAATTGACCCGGCCGATGAAGCCAGATTTATAATCCCGGTACCGTTTGTTGTGCTGTAAACGATTGTCTTTCCCTCCACTCTTTCAGGGGTAAAATTAAAAGGTGAATTCCCGAAATCAGCAAAATCAAGAACATATCCATCCCTCTCTGCGGCCACCAGATAACCACGGGCTTTGAATTCCTTCGCCTCCTCAACTCCGGAGACAGGGATCATGGATTTTACACCATTGGCAAATGCCGTGCATATAGCTGATGAAGCACGAAGAATATCGATAATTACAATTATCGAATCAGCATGAAGATCAGGTTCATACAAAACCGGAGAAAAACAGGTTTCTAATTTTCTTTTCTCCATAAGAAATTTAGTTTTGGTGGCTTTAGGGCTTTACACCTTTACGCCGTTATGCCGTTACGCCTTTACGCCGTTGCGCCTCTGCGCCTTATTTATTATAGAAAGGCAGGTTAACAATCCTTGCTTTCAGGTCCTTATTTCTGATCCTGATATAAATCTCCATATCCGGCTTCCAGAATCCTTTGCTAAGATAAGCCATCCCTATCCCCTGTTTCAACATAGGTGACATCGTTCCGGATGTAACTTCACCGATTATATTACCTTTATCATCGACCACTTCATAATGCTGGCGTGGTATTCCCCTGTCAATCATTACAAAAGCTTTTAATCTCCTGCTTACACCTTCGTTCTTCTGTTTTAAGAGAAATTCCTTATCAATAAAATCCTTTGTGCCGGTAAATTTGGTAATCCAGCCAAGTCCTGCTTCAATTGGAGAAGTCTGATCATTAATGTCATTGCCATAAAGACAATATCCCATCTCAAGCCTTAATGTATCGCGTGCACCCAGTCCGACAGGCTTGATACCATATTCACTGCCTGCCCGGAAAACTGCATTCCATAACTTTTCACCATCAGCATTATTCACATATATCTCACAGCCACCGGCTCCCGTATAACCTGTTGTTGAAAACAGGACATCTTTGATGCCAGCAATTTCAATCTCTTTAAACGTGTAATATTCCATACCGGTGACCGGATAATCAGTCAGCTTCTGCATAGTTTTCAGTGCAAACGGTCCCTGGACAGCAAGTTGTGCAACGCTATCTGAAGCGTTTATCAGGTCTCTTACCGGCACTGATTCCGAATTGTCCTGCATTCTTAACACACCAGTTCCAGTCTTTTTCAATGTTTGCTGCATTGACAACAAGCAGATATTTTTCTGCATTGAACCTGTATACAAGGAGGTCGTCGACAATACCTCCTTTGCCATTTGGAAAACAGGAGTACTGAACTTTCCCGTCCACCAGTAAAGAAACATCGTTGGAGGTAATATATTGAAGATAGCTCAGGGCAGAAGGTCCTTTAACCCAGAATTCGCCCATATGTGACACATCAAAAACCCCTACATTTTCCCTGACTGCTAAATGTTCATCGTTGATACCTGTGTATTCCACAGGCATATTATAGCCGGCGAAAGGTATCATCCGTGCCCCCGCTTCAATGTGAAATTTGGTGAAAGGAGTATTCTTCATTGAAAGATGTTTATATTTTACATTATAATATGTAAGCTAAAAGAGGACTCAAAGATTCGGAAAAAGTCTATTATCGTCAGAATCCAAGTATCTTAAATTCAACCCTTCTGTTCTGTTTTCTACCTGCTGCGGTTGAGTTATCAGCGATGGGTTGCGACGGACCATAACCTCTGAATTCAAGTCTGTTCTGGTCAACACCTTTCTGTACAAGGTAATCAACGACCGCTTTTGCCCTGCTTTCCGAGAGTCTGTTATTGAGAGGCTCGCTGCCTGTATTATCAGTATGTCCGGAAATTTCAATCCTCATTTGTGCATTATCCTCCATTATTCCAACCAGCCGGTCCAGTTCAGCTGAGGAACCAGGAGTCAGGACTGATTTTCCTGTTTCAAAAAGGATATTATTAAGGACCACTTTTTTACCGACTTTCACTTTTATAAGAGGGATATCCAGCTTATAAACCTCTTCAATATAGTTTGCCGGAATATTAATCCTCTTCATATCTGACAGAAATCCGTTTCCCCTGATATCAACCATATAGGATTTCTTCTCAGGAAGTCTGATGCGATATGAACCGTCTACATCAGAGCTGGCTGTTGTTGAAACCACCAGATCTGTTGTAAGGTCAATTACATCAATTTTTGCCATTATAGGATCACCCGTCTCTGAATCAAGAACTTTGCCGGTAAGGTAAAGGAATGTCTCTTTCGGTTGCTCAGGTACCACAACAGGTTCAGCAACAGGTTCCGGAGGAGTTTGCACTACCTCTTTTATTATTACCACAGTATCTCTTACAATAATGGTATCAGGTTTTACCGGTACAGCAGGTTCAGGAATTACAACCGGGATCTCCCTTTCAGGCGGGAGGAACATTCCCTGGAAAATATCCAGGCCACCAAGGCTGCCGCTCCGATTTGATGCAAAATAGAAATTGCCATATGCACTGTTTGCAGGAGTAAAAAACAATTCGTCCCAGGGAGTATTGACAGGGCTCCCTAAATTTCTTGCAGCACCCCAGACTCCGGAGCTATCTCTGACACTATAAAATATGTCGAAACCTCCAATTGTATTATGTCCTTTCGAACAGAAAAATAATGTATCTCCGGCTACTGAAAATCTGACCGATTCCTCGTCATATTCACTGTTTATTTCAGGCCCGGCATTTACAGGTTTCGACCATTTTTTTTCACTCTCTTTTTGTATAAAGTAGATGTCTTTCCCTCCGATGATTTCCTTCCCTTTATCGGTGACGAACCACACCTCATCTCCTGAAGGAGAAAATGTAAATGATGTTTCATTACCGGCAGAGTTGATATTAAAAGGTATACGCTCAGGTTTCTTCCAGGAACCTTTCTTCCGATGTGATACCATAATATCTCCGCCGTTCTCATAACCGGCATACAGATAAAGAACATCACCTGCCTGATCCAGGTAAAGAGGAGCTTCACAATAAGTAGTTGTCAGCTTTCTCCCTGATGAATTAGCCATCTCCCATGTATCGTTTATCAAAATTGAAAAGAAGATGTTTTCATCAAACTTGGTGTCTTTATAACTTTTACTGGATTTCGAACGTTCCCGCCGTGAGGCGAAGAATACTGTGTTTCCGTCAGATGATAATACCGGGGCATAATCATCTGCAACTGAGTTAATATTTGATCCTATATTTTTTATCTCCGTACGTAAGATATTCTGTGAAATAATAAGTGCTGCACTACATTCAGCGATGTATTTATTAGCCAAAATTATGTTCTCCTTTTCTTTCTTATCCGCAACTAAAAGATAGGAATTCAGTTTATCAATAGCTTGTTCGTATTTACCGGAATATTGCAGAGCTCTCCCCAAATACAATAGGATATCATCAGTAAGATCATTTGCCATTGTATAGGCTTTTACAAGAAATTCCTCAGCTTTCTCCTTATTATCCGAAAGGAGTGCCGCTACACCAGTTTTATAGTTCAGGGCAGGATTACCGCTGTTATAGATGCTGGCCTGGACATATTCATTAAATGCAGAACCATACCCGGTACCCTTCAGGCGAAAAAATGAATCTCCGTCAGTTACATGTTTCCATGCTGTCTCGAAACCAATTTTGTCGCTTTCAAAATCCCTCTTGTTAATTTTCACATCTGTTTGTGCATTCAACACTGATGAGCATAATAACAGTGTTGAAACTGTAAAGCTTATATAATACTTCATAGATCATATTTTTCTAAGCATAAAAGTAGCACTAATTTCCCTTTTACAAAAAACCTTTATTATCAACTTACTGATTCTTTTTCTTTGGATAAAAAATTTTATATTTGTTTCATTCTTTGCATTCTAAAAACCTTGTTAAATATTTTCCACAACTATGGATTACAAGTTCATTAATACTGAATATCTCGATTCAGTATCTGGCGAAGACAATAATATCATTCTTGAAATCGTCAATATATTTAAGGAACAAGTGATTGAGATTCAGAACGAAATGATTAGCCTGCTTACCGAAAAGAATTTCTCTTCGCTTGGATTACTTGCCCACAAAGCAAAGTCGTCGGTAGCTATTATGGGAATGGCCGATCTTGCTGCAATGCTCAAATCATTTGAATTAGAGGCAAAAGAGGGGAAAGAAAAAGATAAATATGGTTTTTATATTGACAGATTTATTAATGACACGGGGGAGGCTGTGAAAGAGCTTGATGATCTGATTAATAACAGATTAAAGAGGAAATGAATGATCAAGGTTGAGAGAAGAGATAAAATTGATATTGTTTCATTCGATCTGGATAATATCAACGCCCTGGTCACTGATGATATAAGGGAGGAAATTGGGAAAATATTTGAAACTGGCAATTCGAAGGTTATAATCGACCTGTCAGGTGTTAAGTACATCGACAGCTCAGGATTCGGCAGCTTCCTTTCGATATTGAAAACTGCCAGGAACAATTATGGTATTCTCAAGTTCACCAATCCACAGCCATCAGTCATGGAAATATTCAGAACACTCCACCTGAATACCGTCTTTGAGATATTCGATAACATTGAGGATTGTCTCAAGTCGATGAAATGAACCGGCAACCTGACGCCGGTTTTATTTAAAAATCAGCTTATTATCCTTTAGCGAAATTGTTACCGTTGAGTTTCTGTGGATGCTTCCGGCGATCAGCTCTTTCGATAATTCGTTTATAATTTCCTTCTGAATAAGCCTCCTTACAGGCCTTGCACCCGACTGCGGATCATATCCGCGCTCAGTAAGCCAGGTAACTGCATCTTCAGTCACATTCAGGTCAATATCATAGCCCTTCAGTAATCCGGTCACCCCAATTAACTGCATCCTGACGATCTCTTTTATCTGGTCAAAATCAAGAGGTTTAAACATTACTATTTCATCAACCCTGTTAAGGAATTCAGGTCTGAGTGATCTTCTGAGAAGTGAAAATATCTCCTTCCTTAGTTTTTCTTCCTCCTGTTCAGGCATTTTATCTTTCCATTGTTCCATTCTGTCTCTTATAATGTCCGATCCGAGGTTAGAAGTCATTATAATGATTACATTCCTGAAATTCACCGTGCGCCCTTTATTGTCAGTGAGTCTTCCCTCATCAAGGACCTGGAGGAGAAGGTTGAACAGATCAGGATGTGCCTTTTCTATCTCATCAAGAAGTACAACTGAATATGGTTTGTGTCTCACTGCTTCCGTCAGCTGACCACCCTCTTCATAACCAATATATCCGGGAGGTGCTCCGATGAGCCGCGAAACGGAATGACGCTCCTGATATTCCGACATGTCGATCCTTGTGATCAGGTTTTCATCATTGAATAGGAATTCTGCAAGTGCTCTTGCGAGCTCTGTCTTTCCTACTCCGGTAGTTCCTATGAAGATAAATGAACCGACAGGTTTTTTCTGGTCCTGAAGGCCTGCTCTTGATCTTCTCACAGCATCAGCAACTGCACTGATGGCTTCATCCTGTCCGACTACCCGTTTATGCAGCTCGTCTTCAAGACGGAGCAGCTTCTCTTTTTCGCTTTCCAACATTCTTGACATAGGGATCCCAGTCCACTTCGACACTATTTCAGCAATGTCTTCCGACCGCACCTCCTCACGGATAAGGGAACCCTTGCTCCTTTTCTTTTCAATCTCTTTCTTCAGGGCATTTATCTCTTTTTCAAGCTGGATAATTTTGCCATACCTTATCTCAGCCACTTTTCCGTAGTCTCCCGACCTCTCTGCCTGGTCAGCTTCAATGCGCAGGGTATCAACGGCTTCTTTTTTAGACTGGACCTCACTGATTATACCCTTCTCAGAGCTCCATGATGCCTTCAGTTCATTTCTCTTCGATTGCATCTCTGAGAGCTCACGAGAAATTGTATCCTCCTTTTCCCTGTCTCCATCACGCTTAACTGCCTCTCTCTCAATCTCAAGTCTTGTTATGGAACGTTCCACTTCATCTATCTCTTCCGGTACAGAATTCATCTCGAGCCTAAGTCGCGATGCTGCTTCATCAATCAGATCGATAGCTTTATCGGGCAGAAACCGGTCAGTAATATACCTTGTAGAAAGGTCTACAGCTGCAATAATTGCCTCGTCTCTTATTATGACCTTATGGTGGGATTCATATTTCTCGCGTATTCCGCGTAGGATGGAAACTGTATCATCACGGTCAGGTTCATCGATCATAACCACCTGAAACCTTCGTTCAAGGGCTTTATCCTTTTCAAAATATTTCTGATATTCATTCAGTGTTGTTGCTCCGATAGCTCTAAGCTCACCTCTTGCAAGAGCAGGTTTAAGGATATTGGCTGCGTCCATTGCCCCCTCAGATTTTCCGGCACCTACCAGAGTATGTATCTCATCAATAAACAGAATTATTTCACCATTGCCGCCAATTACTTCATTAACAACTGATTTAAGCCTTTCTTCGAATTCACCTTTATATTTGGCTCCGGCTATCAGAGCTCCCATATCCAAAGAATATATCACTTTCGATTTAAGATCTTCGGGCACATCTCCCCTTATTATCCTGTGCGCTAGCCCTTCTGCTATCGCTGTTTTACCAACTCCGGGTTCTCCGATCATAAGAGGATTGTTCTTGGTCCGCCTGCCAAGGATCTGAAGTATGCGCCTGATTTCATCATCACGTCCTATAACCGGATCGAGTTTTCCTGACCTTGCCCTGTCGTTAAGGTTTATTGCATATCTGTTAAGGGAATTGAAAGTATCATCCGATGTCTGGCTGTCAACTGAAGCACCTTTCCTTAAATCGTCAACTGCAGCCTTAAGTGATTTAATAGTAACACCATGATCTTTAAGTATTTGAGAAGCTTTATCACTTGTATCAAGGATACCCATTAACAGATGTTCAGTTGTCACAAACTTATCCTTCATTCCTGAAGCATACTGATTAGCTTTCCTGATAGCTTCAGAGAGACCGGATGACAGGTAGGTATCAGCACCTGAAACTTTTGGATATGAATCGATTAAGTTATCAAGATCACGCAATACAGGTTCTGTGGCAACACCCATTTTCCCGAAAAGGAATTCGGTGACGCTCTCTGCTTCGCTGATTATTCCTTTCAGAAGATGAGAACATTCAACTGCCTGCTGACCCTTTGAGGCAGCAATATTAAACGCCTGCTGGACAGATTCCTGTGCTTTCAGAGTGAAATTATTCAGATTCATTTCAGACCTTTTTTCAAATGTCATCAAAATTTCTGCCATCCCGTGAAACGGGACTAAATGACATACTGTAAAACAATAGTTATGTCATAGTGACAAATTCATGCTTTATTTGCTTCAAAAGATTAATTTTATAACTTCAAATCGAAAAGTAATAGCAGTCTGCGATGAGCGAAAAGATCCTGGAAACCCTGATGCAGCTATTTGCAATAATAGCAAAGCCTCAAGCCAACGATCTTGAAAGAAGGGGAGTTGTAGAGGCTTTTCTGAAGCGGATGCTTAATCAGGAACTTGTAAAGGAGTATCTCTCAAAATATGATGCAGCTTACGATAAAGCAAGGAAAAAGCTCGAAAAAAGCAGTGCCGAAC
The DNA here is from genome assembly GCA_963843415.1 of uncultured Bacteroidota bacterium. Lineage (GTDB taxonomy): Bacteria > Bacteroidota > Bacteroidia > Bacteroidales > VadinHA17 > LD21. The sequence goes on along the minus strand of CAWJKD010000002.1, from coordinate 637,620 downwards.
GTCGCGAAGGAGCTATTGCCATAAGGATCAGAAAACTCTGTAAAGAGATCAATGAACAGGGTCAGCTTGATCAGGAGCAAAGAATATTTGTCGTAATCCAGGCTCTCGAATTCTGTAAATCAGGAAACCCGGAGCTAAGCCCGCTTGAGCTTGGCTTTATAAGTACTCTGGCAGAAGGACTTAATATTACAGGGGAAGAATATCAGCTCATAGAACAGTTTGTCCTTGATACGTTCAATAACATCCCCGATTGTCAGAACATTCTTTTAATCACTGGCAGTCAGGAATCAGATCTTAAAGAATCGAAGCATATTTATAAAGAGCTTCTCAGGGGGCAGATTTGGGTGTTGTTTATTCCCTCTGTAAAACTATATTTTGTAAGGTTTACAGGATCAGGAGAACTATCAATGAACGGCCAGCTTCTCCAGGAAGATAAGGTTTATCCCTTCAGCACAGGATCTGCAATAAAAGGATATAAGATCAAACCAGTTTACTACTGGGATGTCACAATGCAATTCCTGAAAGAGGAATTTGAGTCATCAAGGGTGGTCTATGAAGTAAATAATATTGAGTACAGGTTTAAGTCGGGCCAGGTTGGTATTCACCACATGAGCTTCAAAGCGGAGTCGGGACGAATGGTTGGTATAATGGGAGCCAGCGGAGCCGGAAAAACTACGCTTCTGAGTGTTCTGAACGGGACCAATGCTCCAAATGATGGCGAGGTTCTTATTAACGGAACAAGCATTCACAATGATAAAGAAAAAATTAAAGGTCTTATCGGATTTGTTTCTCAGGACGACCTGCTGATTGAGGAACTGACTGTATTTGAGAACCTCTATTATAATGCCAGGTTATGCTTCGACAACCTTACCGATAAGGAGATTGTTACGAAAGTAGATGATGTCCTGAAGCACCTTGGATTAGATGAAATCCGTGATATGAAGGTCGGAACTCCGCTTAATAAGAATATCAGCGGAGGTCAGAGGAAACGACTTAATATCTCCCTTGAGCTTATCCGCGAACCTGCAATAATGTTCCTTGATGAACCTACATCAGGATTATCATCACGTGATTCTGAAAATATTCTTGACCTGCTTAATGACCTTACAAGCAAGGGGAAGCTGCTCTTTATTGTGATTCATCAGCCTTCTTCCGATATCTTCAAAATGTTCGACAAGCTTATCATCCTTGATACAGGTGGATACCTGATATATAATGGCAATCCAATCGAATCGATAGAATATTTTAAGAGAAAGATTGAACAGGCAAACTACAACGAAAGTGAATGTTATGTTTGCGGTAATGTAAATCCCGAACAGATCTTCAACATTGTCGAAACAAGGGTCTTTACGGAAAGCGGACAACCTACAGATACAAGACGTATATCCCCTGCCGACTGGAGTAATCATTATAAAGCTGAAAAGAGAGAGGATGTAATCGATAAGGGAGGGGCTTTACCGGAAATCAATTTCAAAACGCCGGGAAAGATCAAACAGATCATAATTTTCATAAAAAGAGATATTCTGTCGAAGATTGCTGATATTCAGTATGTTCTGATAACACTGCTCGAGGCTCCGGTACTTGCTGCAGCTTTGGCATTCCTGATCAGATATTTCAATGAAAGTGATATTAACCCAAAGTATACGCTTTACGAAAACAGCAATCTTCCTGTTTTCATTTTTATGTCGGTTATCATAGCAGTCTTTATGGGACTGACTGTGAGTGCGGAAGAGATAATCAAAGACAGGAAGATATTGAAAAGGGAAGCTTTTCTGAACCTTAGCTGGAACAGCTACCTGATCTCCAAAGTGTTTGTTCAGATGGGAATATCAGCTATACAGGCTTTTACTTTCGTCCTCATTGGCAACACAATTATCGGAATCAAGGGCATGTTTTTTGAATACTGGCTTGTTCTGTTTTCATGCTGGGCTGGTGCAAATATGATGGGATTGGTTATTTCCGACAGTTTTAAAGCGATTGTTACTATTTATATACTTATTCCATTTCTTGTTATACCCCAGATAATTCTCAGCGGCATAATGGTGAAGTTCGAGAAGCTCAATCCTAATTTATCATCTCCTGTCTCAATACCATTATACGGAGAATTTATCACTGCCCGATGGGGTTATGAAGCTTTGGCAGTCAAGCAGTTCAAAGACAACAAATATCAGCAGCAGTTCTATGTTTTCGACAAAGCTATGAGCAGGGCAAAATATAAAAAAGATTATTGGTTTATTGAGATGAAGGCCAAACTGGAAAGCATCCGTAGCGATCTTAAAAACAAGACCCCCGGTAAAGATTTCAATGATAAGCTGAAGGTTGTTTACAACGAGTTAAGAAAGGAGGCTATAGAAACCCCTTCTCTTAAATTTGAAGATTTCGGGCTTCTGATACCTGAAAAAGTAACACCAGAAGTTGTATCAGATGCTATCAGCCACATAGAGATCGTTCGAAAAAACTATATCCTGTATTCAAATACCGCCAAAAATAAAAAAGATTCTCTTGTGACAAGGCTTCAGTCAATTGACAGCAAAGGGTTTCTGAAACTAAGAGACGATTATGCAAATGAATCGCTCGAGGAATTTGTGACAAATAAAAATGAGACAGAGAAGATTCTTGAATTCAGGAACGAGATTGTGCAGAAGCTGGATCCTGTCTATATGGACCCAAAATACAGCTTCATAAAAGCTCATTTCTACTCTCCTGCCAAGCGGGCATTCGGATATTATTGGGATACATTCAATGTTAACGTCATAGTTCTCTGGGTCATGACATTAATCCTTTATTTCGTCCTTTATTTCAGGCTCCTGAAGAAAATTCTGGATTCAGGGGAGAGTGTAATAAGGAAGAAAACGAAGGTATCGGAATAAAAAAGGGGCTTTTTGCAAAGTCCCCCTCCAGTTTTTAAACACCGATCAGATCTGTTTACGTTATAATGAATTTATTCTACAATTTCGATCATTTTAAAGGGAACTCTGATTATTGATTCGTAATCTTCACCCGCTTCCAGCATATCTTCGTCATCTTCTTCATAATACCAGTTCACTTCTACATCGTTTTTTGCCTTATGAATTGCTTCAAGTTTTTTAAAGACATCAAGTATACATTTCGAGGAACTTGTGTTGAAATACTCCAGTCGGATATTTACAACAGTTTTTGTCAGAGGAGTCTCTTTATAACTGTCAAGCCAGTCAACAAGTGGTTTATAAAACTCTACTGAGTTTTCAGGAATTGAGCGTCCCTTGATTTCAAAGACCCCTTCTGATGAATCAAATTTTACAGTCGGAGTTTTTGGTGTCCCTTCGATAATGATCGGTTCCATTTTATAAAGATTTAAAGTTTATCTGATCGCATGCAGTTCTAATTATCCTCATTTACCATGATATCCAGGTAGAAAAAGGAGTAAAGTTCGTTGTATTCTTTAAAAGTATATTCAAGCTTATTGCCGGTTTTCCTCGCGATATCAACAAGTCCAAGTCCGCCCCCACCCTTTGCAGAAATACGCTGGTGATTGAGGATGAATTTGTAGAGCTCTTTAATCTCTTCGTGACTTGACCGGTTGATCCGTTTAATTTTTTCTTCGAGTTTTTCAACATTTTCAGTACGGACGAAATTTCCTGTTGTTATCTTGTATGCATTATCGACTTTCTGGACAACAACCATTCCGAATTTCTCGCATGTCTGATCCTCGAAATCTACCGGAACTTTGTCGACGTGATGATACAGATTTTGCAAGCTTTCAACCAGGACATTATAGACTTTTTTTCTGAGTTTTGACTGATCATCTGCCTTAATCATCTTATCCTCAACCTTATCAAGTATCTGATTGATAACATCCGAATCAACATTACCCTTGTAAAAAAGAATAATATTATTTTTCGACAGGTCCGGTAAAAAACTCTCAATATTAAAGCTCATTTAAGCTTCTGTTTGGATAAGATCCTTTTTTCGATAACAAATATAATAAAAATATGAAGGTAGCAAATTATAACTTTTCCACATCGGCATTTTGTGAAACAGACCTATTTTTTTGATAAAAATACAGAAATGTGTTGATGAACAACCTAATTACCCTGATTTCAGCTTTTGTCGCGCTTTTTAGTGCCCTCATACATCTCATATCCGGCAAAGATGCACTCAAGCGAACCGTTGAAGAGTGTGTACTTTACCTGTGGTTTCAAACCTATATTATTGAGTAACTCTTTGCCTGATGTTATTATCCATGCTTTTTTCCCCGGAAATTTATGCTTTAAGGTTGAACCTATCATCGTGTAAAGTCCGTTTATTTCATCATTTTTCAGCCTCTGCCCGTAAGGCGGGTTAAAAACCAGAAATCCCTTACCTGAAGCAGGATTAATATCTTTAAAATCAGCAACTTCAAGAGTGATAATATCTGACAACCCGGCCTTTTGTATGTTTGCCGCAGATTGCCGGATCGCCTCCTCTGAGATGTCGCTTCCGAAGATTCCCGCAGGAGATCTGATAATTTTTTTGTCGGATTCTTCCTTCACCTTTGAAAAAAGTTTTTCATCGAAATCTTTCCATCTGGTGAAACCAAAAAAACTTCTGAATCTCCCGGGAGGAATGCAGTTAGCCAATAATCCGGCTTCAATCGGGATAGTTCCTGAACCGCACATTGGATCGGTCAGAGAGACTGACCCATCCCAGCCTGAAAGCATAAGGATACCAGCTGCCAGCACCTCGTTCAATGGAGCTAAACCCTGTTCTGTCCTGTAACCTCTTTTAAACAATGGTATTACAGTTGAGTCAAGAGATATGTCAACCCGTTCATTACTTATATGAAGGTTTATCACCAGATCGGGATCGTGTGCGTCAACAGATGGTCTTTTACCACTCGTCTTTCTGAAATAATCGGCAATTGCATCTTTCACAACAAGGCCCGGATAGGCAGTATGTTCAAAAAGTCCGGAATTGACAACCGGTACTACCGAAAAAGTTGTATCATTATCCATAAACGCTGACCAGTTGACACCGGAAGCTTTCCTGTAGAGATCTTCTTTTGATCTGATGGTGAAATCAGTTATATGCATCAGAACAGATAATACAGTTCTCACGCAGTAATTAACCCTGTACATCAGCTCCCTGTCACCCGAAAACAATACTGCACGATTGGCTTGCTTCACATCAGAGGCCCCCAGAGCCAGAAGTTCAGAAGCCAGGACTTCTTCAAGACCATATAATGTTTTTGCCACATATTGCTTTACAATCCCCATGATCGTCAAAATTAATTAATTACCTGATAAAATGATTTTTCAAAATCTTATATGATTAAATAAAACATGTTGTTAATTTTATCGTTCTAGTCAAAAGTCATACTTGTTTGTAACATTTAAATCAAATCATAATGAAGAAAATGAAATTAATCCCGGTTGCGTTATTAATATTCTTATCACTTTCAATAAGTTCATGCAATAAGGAGCTGCCCCTGGCCGATGCAATCCTTGGCACCTGGGAAGTGCAGGAAAAAACTGTGCTTACACTTCGGAATAATGTGAAGCAGGAATCATATTCCGATTTTCTGTCAGCGAATGAAGAAGTATATCAGTTCGTGAAAGGTGGATCAGGTATCTATTATGAGGACACTGATGATTATGCATTCTCCTGGACATTAACCAACAATACTCTGATTATAAGTGATCTGTATGTAGATGGAGATCTTCAGCTCGGGGTACTGGTTGATGGTGATATTCTCGTAATGACCTACGAAGAAACAGATGAAGGTGATCCAGCGATCAAATATGAATACTCGCTGAAAGCTTACCGCATAGACTAACTGGTAATTCTTCGCTTAATAAATTTATATCAGGGCTTCCCCAGTATCCTGTTATAGGTATTGGCGTCGGAAATGACTTCAAGGGCTTTCTTAATTACATCATCGTCCTTGTTAATTATTCTGAAATATTCGTTTGTCTGCCAGATATTGTTGGCTACAAGCGCTTTAAGGATCAAAAGCATTTCATCTTTTGATTTATTATACTGATTATCGACATATTTAACTCCCAGATCTTCACCTCTCTTTATAAATGCTTTAATATCAGCGGAAGAAAAATCAAATCGTTTATAAAAATCATCAAATGTCCTGTATTCCGAAGAGATCTTTGTCCGGTTTCTGTCGGTATATTCCAGTGTGAAGGTGCGGAACACATCTTTTCTGGCAAGAGCCCTGTAGTAATCGGAATAGCTGGTAGTGTCAGCAGCCATAAAGACGTCAGGCATAATTCCACCTCCGCCATAGACCGTCCGTTTATTTATCAGAGTTTTATATTTCAGTGAATCAGGGAAATGGATACTGTCGGCTGATACCAGTTCTCCGCTGGAGAATCTTTTAGTGAAGTTGCTTATGTATTCATCATAACCTTCATTGTAAGGCTGTTGAATAGAGCGGCCTGTCGGAGTAAAATAACGGGCCACAGTTAATCGTATCATGGAACCGTCAGGAAGGTAATATTGTCTCTGTACCAGACCTTTCCCGAAGGTACGTCTTCCTATAATAACACCTCTGTCCCAGTCCTGCAGTGCACCTGCAAGTATCTCACTGGCTGAGGCCGATCCTTCATCTGTCAGCACAACTACCCTTGAAGAAGAGAGATCTCCTGTTCCTGATGAATTGTAATTTTCCCTTGGAGTTTTTCTTCCGATAAGATAAACCAGCAACCTCCGGTCAGAAAAGAAATGATTCGCCATTTCTGTAGCGGCGCCCATGTATCCGCCTCCGTTATTTCTAAGGTCGATTATAATATTCTTCATATTACTCTCCTTCAGATTTTTGAGAGCAGCTTCGAATTCCTTATCCGTGGTGGCGGCAAATTTATTAAGCTTGACGTATCCGGTCTCATTATTAAGCATATATGCAGCATCAAGACTGTTTATTGGTATCTTATCGCGTGTTATAGTAAAATCAAGAATATTTTTTTCTCCTCTTCTGAAAACGCTGATATTTACGATAGTTCCTTTAGGTCCCAGCAAACGGCTTCTTACACCGGAAGTTGTAAGGTCGATACCAGTGACTTTTTCTTTATCTATTGCGATTATTCTGTCGCCTGCCCTAAGGCCGACCTTCTCTGAAGGACCGCCTCCGATTGGTTCAATGACAATTATAGTATCGTACAGCAGATTGAATTGTATCCCTATTCCGTCGAAATTGCCTATCAGCGGTTCATTCATTTCCTTAACGTCCTTTTCTGATATATATGTCGAGTGCGGATCCAGTTCCCGCAGCAGATCAATTATTATCTTTTCGGTGAGTTTGCTTATGTTGGCTGTATCCACATAAAATGATTCAATAAGATTAAGGGTCCTGCCAATTTTTAAAGTTTCTTCACTCAAACCCTGAGCTGCAGTCATCTGACTCAATAATCCCGCTGCTGCCAGGACCACCGAAATAGTTATATTTCTTATCTTCATGTAAATAAATTTATATCGTTTAAAGAGTGTTGATTAAGTCCCCTGGCCGTCTTACCCCGGATTCCCCAGGGGGGATTTATTTTTTATTGTTATTCCCATTCTATTGTAGCCGGGGGTTTGGAGCTGATATCAAGAACCACCCGGTTTATTCCCTTTACCTTATTAATAATATCGTTGGAAATCGTTCTGAGGAATTCATGAGGCAGGTATGACCAGTCAGCCGTCATTCCGTCGGTTGAGTTAACAGCCCTGAGCACAACAGTATTTTCATAAGTTCTCTCATCCCCCATTACTCCTACTGACTGTACCGGCAGAAGTATTACACCGGCCTGCCAGACACTATCATAAAGTCCATTTTTTTTCAGACCCTCTATAAAAATCTCATCAGCCTCTTTCAGCATCTCTATATTTTCCCTGGTTATCTTACCCAGGATGCGGATTGCCAGTCCGGGGCCGGGGAAAGGATGTCTTTTAACAATGAGATCAGGAAGTCCAAGGGATTCTCCCACCCTTCTGACTTCATCTTTAAAGAGCAGGCGTAAAGGTTCGACTACTTTCAGGTTCATCTTTTCAGGAAGACCACCTACGTTATGGTGCGACTTTATTGTAGCTGACGGTCCCTTTACTGAAACAGATTCAATTACATCGGGATATATTGTTCCCTGAGCCAGCCATTTTACATCTTTAATCTTAAGCGCCTCTTCTTCAAATACTTCTATAAACACTTTGCCAATAATCTTTCTTTTCAGTTCGGGATCGCTGACGTTCTCCAGCTCGTCCAGAAACCTGTCACTGGCATTAATCCCTACAACATTTAATCCCATACCCATATAAGACTCCAGTACTTTCTGAAATTCATTTTTTCGCAGAAGGCCGTTGTCAACGAATATGCAAGTAAGGTTTTTTCCTATTGCCCTGTCAAGAAGCGAGGCTGCAACTGATGAATCGACACCACCTGAAAGTCCAAGTATGGCTTTATCATTCCTGAGTTTATCTTTCAGATCATTTACTGACGACTCCGCGAAAGAGTCAGGAGTCCAACTCTGTGAGCATCTGCAGATCCCGGTAACAAAATTTTCGAGTATTCTTTTCCCTTCAACAGTATGATATACCTCCGGATGAAACTGGATACCCCACGTCTCCTCTCCATTTATTTGAAACGCTCCCACATTCACACTGGCTGTTGATGCTTTTATTTCGTACTTTTCAGGGACTCCGGCAATAGTATCCCCGTGTGACATCCATACCTGAGTACCGGTCTCCACATCTCTTAGAAGAAAATCGTACGGATCGACATAGATCAGATTTGCCCTTCCATATTCACGTGTTTCTGAAGGGAGCACTTCGCCTCCGAAATAATGCACAAGGTATTGTGCGCCATAGCAGATACCAAGTAAAGGGATTATTCCTTTAATCTTTGACAGATCAGGTTGTGGAGCATTTTTATCATGAACTGAAGATGGACTTCCCGACAGTATTACACCCCTGACACTACTGTCAGGTTCAGGGAAATGGTTAAATGGGTGTATTTCGCAGTATACATTTATCTCCCTTATCCTTCTTGCAATAAGCTGAGTATATTGAGACCCGAAATCAAGTATTAATATTTTCTCTTCCACGCACTTTAATTTACTCAGGAAAGAGTCCAAATATAGATATTCTTTTCTTACAGGCTGACATTATGTTCCACTTCATAAGTTTGCCCGTCTATTGCGGGAAGAGTCCGGGGGAATATCGATCTTGCTTCATCAACAAGAGCGGAAATATCTTTATATCTGGCCGAGAAGTGGCCTAGTAAAAGAGTACCGGCTTCTGCCTGGGATGCGATCTTAGCGGCATCTGCAGTGGTTGAGTGGCCTGTTGTTTTTGCAAGGCTGTTCAGGCTCATATCAAAAGTAGCTTCATGGTATAAAAGGTCGACGTTCTTAACGAATGATACGAGACGCCTGAAGTACTTTGTATCGCTGCAATATGCATAAGAGAGAGGCTCAGTACCGGGTATCGTAAGATCTTCGTTCTTGATTACAGAACCAGATTTTGTTATGAAATCCTCACCTTTCTTTATAGCCCTTATCCTTACAGGAGGAATTTCATATTTATCGATAAATTCTTTAATGATATTACGGTCGTGAGGCTTTTCCCTGAAGAGGAATCCAAATGCAGGGATTCTGTGTTTAAGAGGGAAAGAGGTTACCGAAATATATTTATCATCCAGAATTTTTACGGGATCATTCCCTTTAAGAGGATGGAAGTCAATCTCAAAGTTAAGGTGGATGTCAAAGTCGTTTAAATGTGATAACAGCATTTGATGGTAGTTTTCCGGTGCATAGAGGTTAACCGCATTACTTCTTCCCATCAGGCTGAAGGTAGACAACAGGCCATATAATCCGAAAACATGGTCGCCATGCAGATGGCTAATGAAGATATGGTTTATTTTCCCGAATCTGATCCTGCTCTTCCTAAGCTGCATCTGCGTTCCTTCTCCACAGTCTATTAAAAAAATCCGCTCATGGGCATTAAGCGCATGAGCGGAAGGGTATCTTTCTGATGTTGGCAATGCAGAACTACTGCCAAGTACTGTTAATTTCATCGGCATGCTGCAATGCTGGCAACCTCAGGAAATCATTTTTTCAGCATCAGCTACTGTTCCTGTTATTGTAAGAACAGTATCAAGCTGAGAAATAGTGATAAGACGTTCGACGGCTTCATTTAGTCCGCAAAGAACAAATGTGCCCCCGGCATTTTTACATAATCTGTTAGCTACCAGGATAGCACTCAGACCCGAAGAGTCGCAGTATTGACATTTTTCAAGATTAAGGATGATATTCTTTTCACCCTTTCCTGAAACCAGCACCAGTTCAGATTTCAGTGCAGGAGCGATATGAGTATCAAGCTTTTCAGACTGGATCTGGATAACTGTACTGTTATTCCGGCTTTCAATGTTGAAATCCATAATTATAAATTTTGATAGCCCTAATTTAACAATAATTTCTATTTCTTCGAAGCTTTATTCTCTTTTTCTTCCATTTCTTCTTTTAAAGCCGCTAATTGTGTGATATCCCCGAGGGTAGTCTTCTCAATATTCGATTTTGATTTTCTTGGTGACTTCTTTGGTGATTCAGTCTCCGACTTCTTCACAGGTGCTTCAGCAGCCTTCTTTTCATCTTCAAAAATCCGACTGTGTGAAACAATGATTTTCTTGGCCGATTTATTGAATTCAATGACCTTGAACATCATTTTTTCGTCAACTTTTGTTATTGTACCGTCTTCTTTAACAAGATGTTTCGGAGTTGCAAATCCTTCAACACCATAAGGAAGTGCTATAATTGCACCTTTGTCAAAGACCTCCATTACTGTTCCTTCATGGATTGAATCGGTTGTAAATATCCCTTCAAATACGTCCCATGGATTCTCTTCAAGCTGTTTGTGTCCCAGACTCAAACGTCTGTTTTCCTTATCGATCTCAAGAACGACAACTTCTATCTCAGCATCAATTGATGTAAATTCGGCAGGATGTTTTATCTTTTTTGTCCATGAAAGATCCGATATATGGATCAGTCCGTCGACTCCCTCTTCAATTTCAACAAAGACCCCGAAATTTGTAAAGTTCCTGACTTTTGCAGTATGTTTTGAGCCAACAGTATATTTATCATCAATATTCTGCCATGGATCAGGCTTCAGCTGTTTAATACCCAGCGACATCTTTCTTTCAGATCTGTCAAGAGTAAGAATAACCGCCTCAACTTCATCTCCGACTTTCATAAATTCCTGTGCACTACGCAGATGCTGCGACCAGGACATCTCGGATACATGTATCAGTCCTTCTACTCCTGTAGCTATTTCAACAAATGCCCCGTAATCGGCCATGACAACAACTTTACCTTTAACCTGATCACCGATTTTCATATCAGGATCGACAGAATCCCACGGGTGAGATGTAAGCTGTTTCAATCCAAGGGCTATTCTCTTCTTATCGTCATCAAAATCAAGAATTACAACATTGATTTTCTGATCAAGCTTTACTATTTCCTCCGGATGATTGACCCTTCCCCAGGAGAGGTCTGTTATATGAATAAGCCCGTCGACACCACCGAGGTCGATGAACACACCATAAGAAGTAATATTTTTAACTGTTCCCTCAAGAACCTGTCCTTTTTCAAGTTTTGCAATGATCTCTTTCTTCTGCTGTTCAAGTTCAGCTTCGATAAGAGCCTTATGTGACACGACTACATTTTTGAATTCCTGGTTGATTTTCACAACTTTGAATTCCATTGTTTTACCAACAAAAACATCGTAGTCGCGTATTGGTTTGACATCGATCTGTGATCCGGGGAGAAAAGCCTCGATCCCGAAAACATCCACTATCATACCACCTTTAGTACGGCATTTTATATAACCGGTTATTATTTCATCCTTTTCAAGCGAAGCATTTACCCGGTCCCATGAATTGATTGCACGGGCTTTTTTATGCGACAGCAGAAGCTGTCCTTTTTTATCTTCCTGACTTTCAACATATACTTCAACTGTGTCTCCAACCTTCAGATTAGGGTTATAACGGAACTCATTCAGGCTTACCACACCTTCCGATTTATAACCGATGTTGATAACAACTTCCCTTGAAGTCATCTGAATAACCGTACCATGAACAACTTCATCGACAGCTACCGTCGACAGCGTTTCATCGTAAAGGGCTTCATACTCTTTATGCTTCGGGGTGTTTTTCAATTCATTTTTCTCAAAGCCTTCCCAGTCGAAATCTTCATTCAATGGTGTGCCCGGAGATTCAGTTCCGTCCTCAGAATCAAGTAGTGCTCTTACTTTTCTGGGCTTAATCTCTTTCTTTTCTTCTGCCGGTTCCTCTGCCTTAACAGGTTCAGCAGTTTCAGCCTTAAAAGTCTCTTCGGTCACTTCAGCATTCACAGTTTCCTCAACCTCATCGGCATCTTTTAATTTCTTTGGAGCTTTTAGCTTAACAACAGCTACCTCATTTTCAGGTAACTCTACTTCTTCCAGTGCTTCTTCAATAAGTTTTTCCTTTGATTCTTTAACTTTTGCTTTTCTTACTGGTTTGACAACATCTTCGTTTTTTTCGACGACCTCTTTCTTGATCGTTTTTTTCTTGCTTTCAGTCATAATTTTAATTTAAAAAAACTAATACTTAATAAGTTAGACATTATTTTGAAAAAAATGGTGTGCAAAGATAGCCATATATTTGAAATATGCCACAATAAATACAAGATTTTCATACGCTTATTCATTGTCACATACTCATCCCCGAACCCCTTTCCTGATCACAAGCTTTCAGAAATTCGGCTGTTATATTATCTTTGCATCTGTTGAAATTTAATCTGAAATAATTGTACTCATGAAAATCGCCGTAATTGGAACCGGTTATGTCGGACTTGTCACCGGTACTTGTTTTGCTGAGAGTGGTGTTACCGTTACGTGCATTGATAATGATAAGGAAAAGATCAGAGGGCTCAAAAAGGGTACTATCCCTATCTATGAACCTTCTCTTGAAACAATGATAAAGATAAATGTCGAAAAGGGCAGATTATCCTTTTCTTCTGATATCGAAGCCGGAATAAGCGGTGCCGAAGTTGTCTTTATTGCAGTAGGAACTCCTGCAGGGGAAGATGGTGCGGCGGACCTCAATCATGTACTTGCGGCAGCTCGTGAAATAGGCAGGGTCATGAATAATTATCTGGTAGTTGTCACAAAAAGTACGGTACCTGTCGGAACCTCAGAAAAAATAAGAAAAGTAATTCATAATGAGCTAATTAACCGTAAATCAAAGATCACCTTCGATATGGCATCCAATCCCGAGTTTCTGAAGGAAGGTGCTGCCGTGGAAGATTTTCTCAGACCCGAAAGAATTGTAATAGGGATCGATAATGAAAAGACAGGCGATGTTATGAAACGCCTCTATATGCCTTTTGTCCTCAATAATCATCCTATCTATTTTATGGATATTGCTTCAGCTGAAATTACAAAATATGCGGCTAATGCCATGCTTGCAACCCGCATCAGCTTCATTAACGAAATTGCCAATCTCTGCGATATCCTCGGCGCTGATATTAACCAGGTAAGAAAAGGGATTGGAAGCGATTCAAGGATAGGGAACAAATTCCTGTATCCGGGGACAGGTTATGGAGGATCATGCTTCCCTAAAGATGTAAAAGCAATAATAAAAACAGCTCAGGATCATGGTTACGAGCTTAATGTAATCAAAGCTGCCGCGAAGACAAATGATTTCCAGAAAAATGTCATTTTCAATAAGATAATGACCTTTTTTAAAAATAGGTTAAAGGGCAGGACAATAGGCATTTGGGGATTGTCATTTAAGCCAAAGACAGACGATATCCGTGAATCAGCATCTATTTATCTCATTGAAAAGCTTTTAAATGAAGGTGCTGTGATAAAAGTATACGATCCTGCTGCAATGTCTGAAACAAAGATTAAGCTTGGGAAAAAGATAACCTACGCAATTGATCAGTATGATGCAGTGAAAGAGGCTGATGCATTGGTATTAATGACAGAATGGTCAGAGTTCCATCTGCCTGATTTTAAGCGGATGTCAGGTCTTATGAAAGGGAAAGTAGTTTTTGACGGCAGAAATATCTATGACCCGGCGGAACTGAAGAAGATGGGATTTAAGTATTTTGGGATAGGAAGAAGGTAGGTGACGGGCAATAATGAGTGATGAGTGATGAGTGATGAGTGATGAGTGATGAGTGATGAGTGATGATGATTGAAAAAAATTGGCAGTTGGCAAAAAGCAGTTGGCAATGGATTGCCTGTCGCTGCTAGTAAATGAAACAAATCACAAAGAATTAAATATATATGAAAGGAATAATACTCGCAGGTGGTTCAGGTACAAGGCTTTACCCGATAACAAGTGCAATATCCAAACAGATGCTGCCCGTCTATGATAAACCAATGATATATTACCCTTTATCAGTTCTTATGCTCGCCGGAATAAGGGAAATACTTATCATTTCCACGCCACGTGATCTGTCGGGATTCCGTTCTCTTCTGGGAAGCGGCAAGCCCCTCGGTTTAAAATTCAGCTATATTGACCAACCATCACCTGACGGTCTTGCCCAGGCATTCATTTTAGGTGAAGATTTTATTGGATCAGAAAACGTATGTATGATACTTGGTGATAATATTTTTTACGGGCATGGTTTCGGGGATGTACTTATAAAGACAGCTGAACTTGAAAAGGGAGCTTGTGTTTTCGGCTATTATGTTACTGATCCTGAGAGGTATGGAGTGGTGGAATTTGATAAGGACCGTAAAGCTGTGACTATCGAAGAGAAGCCTTCAAAACCCAGATCAAACTACGCAGTCACCGGACTCTATTTTTACGACAATACCGTAGTCAGAAAAGCTAAATCGCTCAAACCGTCAAAAAGAGGCGAGCTTGAAATAACTGATCTTAACAGACTTTACCTTGAGGAAGGCTTGCTTGAAGTGAAAGTGATGGGAAGGGGAATGGCCTGGCTCGATACAGGAACCTATGAAAGCCTCCTTCAGGCCTCCAATTTTATAGCGACACTCGAACAGCGGCAGGGACTTAAGGCATCGTGTATTGAAGAGATAGCGTATAAAAGAGGATTCATCAACAAAGAACAGTTGATCGCACTGGCAGAACCATTTAAAAAGAGTCAGTATGGAAAATATTTATTAAGGATCGCCTCTGAAGAGATCAACGTCTTTGAGGGATATAAATGAACGGTAGAAGAATATGGAAATAATTGAGACAGGATTTCAGGGACTATCGGTAATCAGGCCGATTGTATTTTCAGATAAGAGAGGTTACTTTTTCGAGAGCTTTAATATAGAAAAATTCAGGGAAGCAGGGATATCTTTTTCTCCGGTTCAGGACAACGAATCGAGATCTGAAAAAGGTGTCATCCGTGGTCTTCACTACCAGCTTAAGCCTTATGACCAGGCTAAACTTATAAGGGTTGTTGTCGGAAGAATTTTTGACGTTGCGATAGATCTGCGAAGGGGATCCACCACATTCGGAAAATGGTATGGGCTGGAACTCGACGCAGAAAATAAGAGCCAGCTCTTTATCCCGAAAGGCTTTGCACACGGATTTTCAGTTCTCAGCGACAATACTGTAATTCAGTACAAGGTCGATAATACATACAATCATTCATTGGAAAGAGGTATAGACCTCAATGATCCGGAACTTGGTATTGACTGGAGAGTTGAAAAAACATCACAGGTAATAAGTGAAAAAGATCTGAGAAATCCCCCGTTCAGCAAAGCAGATAATAATTTTTTTTAAACAAAAAGTAGATCGTAATGGCAATCATACTCATAACCGGATCGAAGGGACAATTGGGGAGCGAATTAAACCTGCTTTCAAAAAGCTACTCCGGTTACGATTTTATTTTTACCGATCTTGATAATCTAGATATCACTGACAGTGAGAAAACGGCCGGATTTATTCAGAAGACAAGACCCGACTGGATAATTAACTGTGCAGCATACAATCTGGTGGATAAGGCAGAAAGTGAACCTGATAAAGCCATTCAGATAAATGGAGCAGCAGTAAAAAACCTTGCTGAATCTGTCAGCGGATCTGAGTGTAAATTCATTCATGTATCAACAGATTATGTGTTTGACGGAAGTTCGAATGTCCCTTATAATGAGAGCTCGGAAACCAATCCTCAGTCATCCTATGGCAGATCAAAGCTTGCAGGTGAAAGGAATGCTCTGCTCCATAACGGTACAATGATCATCAGAACAGCATGGCTCTACTCCTCATTCGGTGCCAATTTTGTTAAAACAATACTTCCCCGTGCAAAAGAGAATGATTCACTCAGGGTTGTTTTTGATCAGATCGGATCACCGACCTATGCTGCCGACCTTGCGGATGCAATTATGAAAATAATCGCTGGAGTTATCAGAAATAAGATAGCATTCAATGCCGGTATCTATCACTATTCAAATGAAGGCGTGTGCAGCTGGTACGATTTTGCTGAAGCAATAGTCAGGGAAGCCGGAATTCAATGCAAGGTTCTTCCGATCTTATCAAGGGACTATCCTAGCGCTGCAAGAAGACCATTTTATTCCGTTCTTGACAAAACAAAAATAAAAGAAACCTACAACCTTGAAATACCACACTGGAGCTCAAGTTTGAAGAAATGTATTAATCTGTTAATATAATCTGTATCTATATGTTATCGACAGAAAAAATCCGTAAGAGAGCCCTCTCCTGGCTTGGAAATGAATTCAACGAAGAGACCCGCAGTGAGGTACGTGAAATGCTTGAGAAAGATAAGGCAAAGCTTATTGATGCATTCTACCAGGATCTGGAGTTTGGCACCGGTGGTTTAAGAGGTGTAATGGGTGCAGGTACCAACAGGATGAATATTTACACCCTTGGAATGGCAACGCAGGGTCTTTCGAATTACATAATCAGGCAGTTCGGGAACAGGGGAATACGGGTAGCAATTGCATATGATTGCCGGAATAACAGCCGTTATTTTGCTGAAACAGCTGCAGATATATTCACTGCAAACGGATTTGAGGTTTACCTCTTTGAATCACTCCGCCCTACTCCTGAGCTCTCTTTTGCAATCCGTTATTACAAATGCCAGAGTGGCGTTGTTATTACTGCCTCACATAATCCACCGGAATATAATGGATATAAAGCATACTGGAATGATGGAGGTCAGGTTGTTGCCCCTCATGATGAAGGAATCATAGAAGAAGTTCGTAAAATACAGTCAGTCAAAGAAATCAAGTTTAAAGGTGAAAAAGAAAAGATAAAACTGATTGGGAAGGAGACAGATGATGTTTTCCTGAAAGAGGTTTTGAAAATGAGCCTTAATCCCGAAATTATTGGCAGATTCAATGATCTTGGAATTGTCTTCACCCCGATTCATGGATCGGGTGTAAAATTAGTTCCCCCGGCACTCAGATTATTCGGATTCAAAAATATTATAAGTGTTCCCGAACAGGAAAAACCTGATGGCAATTTCCCGACAGTAAAATCACCCAATCCTGAAGAGCCGGGTGCTTTGAAGCTGGCTATCCAGAAGGCTGTCGAGAATGGTGCCGATCTTGTTATGGCGACTGATCCCGATGCCGACAGGCTGGGTATTGCTGCCAGAAATAAAGAAGGTGAATTTGTTCTCCTGAATGGCAACCAGACATGCGTGCTTCTGATTTATTATATCCTGTCACAATATAAGGAGAAGAAGAAATACTCAGGTAATGAATACATAATCAAGACAATAGTAACCACCGATCTCATAGACAGAATCGCTGACAAGTACAATGTTGAGTGTTTTAATGTTCTTACTGGTTTTAAGTTCTTTGCCGAACTTATAAGGAACCTTGAAGGTAAGAAGAAATTCATCGGAGGCGGAGAGGAAAGTTATGGTTTCCTCCCGGGTGATTATGTCAGGGACAAGGATGCTGTGGCGTCGTGTGCCCTTGTTGCGGAAACAGCTGCCTGGGCAAAGAGCAAAGGAAAATCGCTATATGATCTTTTAATTGATATATTTCTTGAATATGGACTTTATAAAGAGAAACTGATCAATATAGTCCGCAAAGGTATCGAGGGAGCCAATGAAATAAAGGCAATGATGAAAGTATACAGAAGCGCTCCTCCGAAGGTAATAAATAACAGCAAAGTAGTCAGGATCAACGACTTTGAATCTCTTGTGTCGACTGATAAGCTGACTGGCGAAAAGACAAAGATCAACCTCATAAAATCAGATGTACTTCAGTTCTTCCTTGAAGACGGGACAAAGATCTCGGTGAGACCATCCGGTACAGAACCGAAGATCAAGTTTTATTTCAGTGTAAATACCAAACTCGGATCGGCAGCTGAATTTCACGAAACTTCGGAGTTACTTGATCAGAGGATTGATGGGATAATCAACGACCTGAAACTGGCTTAATTCATAATTCACCACGGAGAAAACGTATTTACACGGAAGATAGAGCATTGAAAATATTAGATGAAAATCGTAAATACCTCCATGTATTTCTCCGTGCCAATCCGTGAAATCCGTGGTTAAAAAAAAGTTATCAGAACTATTTCCCGGAATTCTAATCTCCGATTATTTTGACCAGAACTCTTTTTCTGCGCTTTCCGTCGAATTCCCCATAGAATATCTGTTCCCAGGGACCAAAATCCATCTGCCCTTTTGTTACTGCTACAACAACCTCGCGTCCCATGACCGTACGTTTTATATGTGCATCGGCATTATCCTCAAAACCATTGTGCTGGTACTGTGAATGGGGTTTTTCAGGTGCCAGCTTTTCAAGCCAGACCTCAAAATCGTGATGCAGACCGGACTCATCATCATTTATAAAAACACTGCTCGTAATATGCATGGCATTTACCAGCATAAGACCTTCACTAATGCCGCTTTCCGACAGGCATTTCTCAACATGTCCGGTTATATTTAAAAATGCCCTGCGAGTCGGGACTTCGTACCAAAGTTCCTTACGGTATGATTTCATATTTATTTTTTTGCAGAAAGTTAAGCGATTAATTCCAATTTCATTTTTGATCCCTTCTTTTTTAGATTTTAGTCACTTAAGTGTTACTGAAAAAATTATCTGAGAAATTTACGAGGTACACTCTGTCAGTAGAGCGGGTAAGTGCTGTATAAAACCATCGCAGATAATCCATGGATATCTCTTTTTTATTGAACATCCCCTGGTCAATGAAAACCCTCTCCCACTGTCCTCCCTGTGCTTTGTGACATGTGACTGCATAAGCAAACTTAATCTGCAGTGCATTGAACCAGGGATCGTTCCTCACTGCCTCATACTGTTTCCGTCGTGTCGTGAGATGAAGATAATCGGCAAGAACATTGTGAAACAGCTCACTGTTCTTCTCTGCAGGTAACGAAGGCGTATCAAGATGCAGGACATCTATAATCACTTTTGACTCGACTTCGAATTCCAGATCGGGGAACCATAATGTCATCTCTGCAAAACGGAACCCATACCGTTCCTCAAATTTCCTTATCTTCTTCACTTCAGCAATATCGCCATTGGCTATAAATCCCGGTCCCTCTTCATCATCCTCTACCAGGAAGTAATTATTTTTAACAACCATTACCATATCACCGGTACTGATCTCTTCCTCCCGGTAGAAAATCCGGTTTCGGATACCTTCGTTATAACGGTTAGCCTGCTTGTTGGAATTCACGACAATAATGGTGCCCTCAAGTCCGCAGGTTCCATACGAAGCTGATATTTCATCAATCAGCTCCTCCCCGCTCACCCTGATGACATCTTTATAGTTAAGACAATCAATCGACGGATGAACCATATCATTCTCTGTAATCTGCATTCGTACACGTGTTGCATTCATCAACACTCCCGATGTCTCACTTTGCCTTACTACCTGCCTCAGCTCGGCAGTAATAAGCCCGAATCCATAATCACTTAACGCAGAGGTGTCCAGAGCAGGACTGAGCACTGATCCAACCGGTGGAAGCTGTGCCCCGTCGCCAACCAGAATGAGTTTACAATCTGTTCCCGAATAAACATACTCGATCAGATCGTCAAGAACCTTACCACTTCCGAAGAGAGTGGTCTCTGATGAAGTATTTGATATCATAGATGCCTCATCTACAATAAAATAAGTATTTTTTGCCAGATTCCTGTCAAGGGTGAAGCTACCCATTCCGTCTTTTGAGGACTTCTGTCTGTAGATCTTCTTATGTATTGTATAAGCGTGCCTGCCGGCATACGATCCAAGTACTTTAGCAGCCCTTCCGGTCGGTGCAAGCAGAACTGAGCGCATCCTGAGCAGGTCGAGTGTTTTAACAACTGAACTGATCACGCTTGTCTTCCCGGTGCCGGCATAACCTGTTAGTATGAAGATGATATCGTTATTATTCTCAGTGATATAGGAAGCGATCTTCTTCAATGCAGCCGACTGGTCATCGGTTGGAATGTTGCCAAGGTTGCTGCATAAATTGTTATATATTATGGTATCTCTCAAACCTTTGTTTTCCTTTGTGTGAGCTTTGTGTCCTCAGGATTATTATTATTTTTATCTCAAAGGAACCAAAGGTAAACACAAAGGAATACAAAGTATATTTTTGCCATAAAAGAGTTTACTACATATTGCTATATTTGTTAATAAATTATCGGATCTTATGCCTTTTCTTGAACTTTTTGATGAGACTCTTGATATAAATTCGACTCAAAATTACGAGTTATCAATTCAGATGAGCTGTGACGGTTTTGTCTTTTCTATCCTTGACACAATAAGAAATAAGTATGTTTTATTGAGATCATTTGATCCGGACAGTAACAAGTACTTCACTGCTGATGCAATCCGCGATATCATAGGAAAGGATGACTTTCTTACAAAGGCCTATAAGAAGGTCAATATTGTGATGCCATCACCAAAGTTCACGCTGGTACCTGCTCCCCTGTACGATCCGGCTAAAAAAGGTGACTACTTTTCCCTTAACCTCATTAAAGACGAGAATGAGATTATTATGACTAACAAGGTCCCTGAACCTGACGCATATATTATTTTTTCAGTGTTGAAGAGCCTTCTCGAGGTCTCCGGGCATTTTTATCCGGGGGTGAATCCTTGTCATCATATAAAACCCTTGCTGAACCAGGTTTTGCATTACGGTAAAAATGATAACGCGACTTATTTCCATGTCCATATCGAAAGGGAGTTCATCAATATACTTGTTCTGGAACAGAACATGCTGAAATTCAGCAATACATTTAATTACAGGAATATATCCGATATCCTGTACTACGTTCTCAATGTAATTAAGAGTTTTAATATCAGTCATGATAAGACGATACATTTCAGCGGATTAACTGAAAAGTATGATGACCTCTATTCAAATTTTGCTATCTATATACGGGAATTAAAATTTACCGGCCCTGCCGGTAACTTTTCATTCAGCTATGTCTTTAATGATGTTGAGCTTCACAGGTACATTAATCTTTTCAGCGTGACAAATTGCGAATAATCGGTGGTAAATACGGAGGAAGGAGATTAGCCCCTCCCGCGGGTCTTAAAGCCAGACCAACAACAGACTTTGCTCGTGTGGGACTGTTTAATATACTCTCTAATCGTTTTGATTTTGAGGAGATTACAGTTCTGGATCTGTTTTCAGGAACTGGAAGCATTGGCTTCGAGTTTGCATCACGCGGAGCTGTGGCTGTTCATCTCATCGAGAAGGACATGAAACATATTTCAGGTATCAAACGTATAATTAAAGATATAGGTTTCGATAATGTCAAACCTGTTCACATTGATGTTCAGGCTTACCTGAAAACATGCTCGGCTAAATATGATATTGTTTTTGCGGATCCTCCTTACGAAATCTCCTGGCTGAAAGAAATACCGGATTTAGTCCTTCAATCAGGAGTTATCAAAAATGATGGCATTTTCATACTTGAGCACCCAAGGAATCTGAGCTTCAGCAACCATAAATCATATTTCGAGCATCGCAATTACGGCGGAGTGAATTTCAGCTTTTTCAGACCTGATCAACCTGGTGATAAGTAATACGAAAATAAATTTGTTCTGTTGATCTCTTCTTAATAATTTTACATTCAGAAAACTCAATTGTTAACATATACATATATGAAAAAGACCTCCTTTGTAATTGAGTTAATTAAAAGCCCTCCGTTCAGGATCCTTCTGATATTAGCATTACTGATAGTAATTGGCGTTCTTATTGCTAACAGAAGAGAGAAATCAATAAGACTGGAGGAAGATGTTCTTTATGTTCAGCCCAAAACAGAAGAATAAGATTTCTTTTCCGGGAAGTAATAAATAGTTCCAAACTCAAATGTACTGTATGGTTTGAGGGAATTCCTGAAATATTTGTCCCTGACAAACTTATTTTATACATTTAGAGTCTAAATATGAAGGACTTGATCAACCTTTGATCTTCATAACCTTATTATGAAAAAACAGATAGTCACAATTCTTATTCTGAGCATTGTCTGGTCAGTAAATGCAGGTGCCCAGAGTGTTGGAATAAAGGGAGGGGTATCTCTTGCTAACGGTATGTATAAACTATCATCTATCCGGCGACAAACTCATTTCTTTCCCGGTCTGACTTTAGGGATTGTCGGAGAGGTTCCGCTCTCTGAATCACTATACCTTAATTCCGGATTCCTGTTTATTAAAAAAGGTGCAAAAAGGCACATCTCGGAAGTTGATGAGAGGATCCCGGTCAGATACCTGGAATTTCCGGTGAATATTGCATACAAGTTTGATTTTTCATCCTGGCTGCTATATTGCCAGGCAGGGCCCTATGCAGGAGTCGGCCTCACAGCAAAACGTATAAGAGATGACGATAAAGAAAAGATAGAGTTCGGATCCGAACTGGAGCAATTCAAGAGGATGGATTATGGGGTTAACCTGAGTGCTGGTGTGGAAATAAGCAATAATATGCAATTCGGAATTAATTACGGAATAGGCTTCAGAAATTTTTCGAACCGGCTTGATGAAAAGATAAGGAACAGGGTACTGACAATAACTGTTGTATATCCTCTGGAAGAACTAATATCTTTTATTCAGTATTTATAATATTGCGCCGCAAGCACTGCATCCGTTTAAAAATTCATTCCTTTTCATATTATTGGTTTGAACATCTTAATTTCACTTATGAGGATGAACAGACAGTAAATTAATTATCAGTAAACTCCAGCAATCCAAAACGTGAAGGCTGGTGAACATCCTTCCTTATGTCATAAATCGGGAAAAGTGTCGATGTCGAACGGAACCTGTCTGATACTAAATTCCTGTCCTGGCGGACCGCCTGAAATGCCCACCGTACTCCCGTTTTAGCGCGTGCAACATTATAAAAGTCACTGAATGCTGCAAAAGGAATTGCAAGTTCCATCTGCCACATTTTATCTTTATCAGTATCGTCATTTATTGTTCCGTCGCAGGTCACTTCCGCCTTATAGACAGGATTATAAGACCTCAAGAAAATAGTCCTGTTATTAAAATATCTCCACAGCACTACGAAATCATAAGCTGCTTTTGTGATGTTCAGTTCAAATCCGAAATGAAAATAGATGCTGTCGGGCACCGGGACACAAAAGAACTCCGCACAATCGTCCAGGTAAGGCTGGGCATCAAAATTCTTTTCACGTGATGTGAGTGATGTGTCTTCGCATTCATAAAAAAGATAAAGATTTTCATTATCCCAGAGCATCCTGAACCGGGTGTCCTGTTTTTCGGGCAATTTGTCGTTTCTGTAGAAATATTCAAAAGACCTTACCTCCGCATTTTTCCAGCTGGCTTCATCCATCTTCCCATCTACAATAATGGGCTCCCTGGCTTTAGATACTTTATAAATTGGTTGTTGTCCTATGACAAGTCGTTTCTCAACCTGAGAAAAGAGTGACAGGTTTGAAATTAAAACGAATATAATTAAGAATATCCATTTTAATCTTGCGGCGTTTCTGATAATATGTATCATTTTATTGAGTATTTATTTAAAACCAAATGTAAATAATTAATTCAGATCTCGGGAAACTTTTTTTTCTGATAGCCACATTCCCAACGTAACAAGTAGCAATTCCTTCCGTTACTAATAGGAGTGTTTTGAAAAATAAAGTTAACTTTGGGCTGATAAAAGTGGTTCTTTATTTGAACGCTTCTTTAATCAAATTAAAATCAAAAAGTCATGAAGTCAAATTTTAAATTATTTGCTGTCAGTTTTATAATCCTGACTTTCCTCTTATCATCATGTGAGAAGGATAATCAGGAAGGTACTGTTACTGATACTGAAGGGAATGTTTATAAGACAGTGAAAATAGGTGATCAGTGGTGGATTGCTGAGAATCTGAAGGCCACTAAGTATAATGATGATCAAAGCATTCTTAATGTTACTGAAAATGCTGATTGGTACAGCCTTACAACTGCAGCTTTCTGCTGGTATAATAATGATGAAGCCGGATATAAAAATACATATGGAGCTTTGTACAACTGGTATGCAGTAAGCTCCGGAAGGTTATGTCCCTCCGGCTGGCACGTTCCGAGCAACCAGGAATGGATAACGCTGACAAACAAACTGGGTGGTGAAAGTAATGCCGGAGGAAAACTAAAGGAGACCGGTACAGCACATTGGGAAAGTCCAAATGCCGGGGCTACCGACGTATTTAAGTTTACTGCTCTCCCGGGTGGATTCAGGGGCAGTCTGGGGGCTTTCATCGACATTTTGCAGCATGGGTACTGGTGGAGTTCAACTGAATTCAATGCTAATCAGGCATATCTTCAGAACATCAACTACGATTCAGGAAACTTTGGCAAGATGACCGACGCTAAAAATTTCGGATTTTCTGTTCGCTGTCTGAAGGATTAAGTAATTATCATATTCCCGTCCTGATTCATTCTAACACAATGACCCATTGTGTCTTAGTGTCTTTGTACCTTATTGACATTTTCTTTTGCCGGTATAATAAGCTTATCTTTACACAAAGTTACTCTGAGAAATAGTATGTACATATCAATTAAAAGAACTCTCAAATAATTGAAAACAAAAGTAACCAGATCGTGTACTCTTATGGAATTCCTTGCAGACCGCCATCCTGATTCACCAAGGACAAGGATAAAGAAACTTCTTCAAAGCGGGACTATCCGGGTAAATGACAAACCAACTACACTTCATTCATTTCCTCTGAAATCAGGAGATGTGGTTGAGATAAATAAGCAGTCCGGAAATGCGGTAAAGGCAGGTCTCTCCTTTCCTGTTCTATATGAAGACCAGGATATTATAGTTGTTGATAAACCTGCCGGTAAACCCACATCAAGCACCGACGGGAGCCTCAGTATCCAGGATATCCTTTCAGCGTATCTTAAAAGTCAGAGCAAAGGCAGGATAAGGGCGTATGTTGTACACCGGCTCGATAAAGAGGTATCAGGAGTTCTGCTTTTTGCAAAGTCGCGTGAGGCGATGGATACTTTAAAAGAGAAATGGCAGGAGACCGAAAAACATTACTATGCCCTTGTTGAAGGAATTCCGGAGAAACCACAGGATATAATAAAAAGCTGGCTTATTGAGGATAGATCACAAAAAGTTCATTCGACCCGGGAAACGCCGGAAGCAAAATTTTCAATCACAAACTACTCAACAATAAAACAGGTAAATAAGAACGCACTCCTTGATATCAGCACAGATACAGGCAGAAAGAACCAGATAAGGGTTCATCTCTCGGATATTGGCTGCCCGATCGTTGGTGACAGAAAATACGGCGCTTCAGATGAATTCAAACGGCGTATCAGACTGCATGCATACTCATTATCATTCCCCCATCCACATGACGCCAGAACAATTACTGTAAGATCTCCTATGCCGGAAGGATTCCTGTCGCTGAAACTTAAGGACGAGCATTATAAATAAAGGCATACAAAATGGCAATCTGATTCCTGACTGATGATAATTAAATTCACATTTTGATAAGAATAAAAAAAATAACATTAAATTCATCTTCTGTTTAAGAACAGGTTTAACTTAGAATGATAGTACCAAAAACTTAAAAAAAATATTTATGGTGAAAGAATTAAATCCTAAAGCACGTCTGCTTATGGGTCCAGGACCAAGTGACGTAAACCCCCGGGTACTGAAAGCTTTGTCGACTCCGATGATCGGACACCTTGATCCGCAGTTTATTCAGATAATGGATGAGGTAATGGATATGACCAGACAACTATTCCAGACAAATAACCAGGTTACTTCTGTCATCTCTGCTACCGGAAGCGCAGGGATGGAAACATGTTTTGTGAATCTGCTTGAACCTGGCGATACAGCCGTTGTATGTGTCAGTGGTGTGTTTGGTAACCGGATGTGCGACATCGTTGAGCGATGTGGTGCCAGATTAGTCAGGGTAGATGCAAAATGGGGAGAGCCAATAGATCCTTCTCAGGTAAAAGAAGCACTTCAGCACTGCACACCTAAACTGGTGGCAATAGTACACGCTGAAACCTCCACCGGTGTGCTGCAACCACTGGAAGAGATCAGCAGGATAGTACATAATTCAGGGGCGCTGTTTGTTGTCGATACTGTTACGTCACTTGCAGGAACTCAGGTTAAGGTTGATGAATGGGGTATTGATGCTGTTTATAGCGGCACCCAGAAATGTATCTCAGCACCTCCGGGCTTATCGCCTGTGTCATTCAGTCAAAGATCTCTTGATGTTATGGATTCAAGAAAAACAAAAGTACAAAGCTGGTACCTGGATATATCAATGATCCGTAAATACTGGACAGGTGCTAAACGGGCCTATCACCATACCGGGCCGATCTCAATGGTATATGCAATCCATGAGGCTCTGAGAATTGTTCATGAAGAGGGACTTAAAGCTCGTTTCGACCGGCATCAAAAGAATCATGAAATATTAAGGGAGGGACTTGAATCGGTCGGATTTGAGTTTGTGGTAGCACCTGAATACAGATTGCCAATGCTGAATGCGGTAAAAATCCCGCAAGGTTACGACGATGCAACAATCCGTGGTCGGTTATTGAATGATTATAATATTGAAATTGGTGCCGGGCTGGGAGATTTTGCCGGTAAAGTCTGGAGAATAGGCCTCATGGGAGAGAGCTGTACACAAAATCATATCAACATGCTGCTGAGTGCCTTAAAGGAAATTATGTGATTAAAAGAGCGGTATGGTAAAATATTGTTTCCGATCAGATAATTCTTACACAAAATAAATTTATGATTGTAGGAATTAATTCCGGAAATACCTGTTATACAAGATAAGGGATTGTCTGAGGGCCTTCCGGCAAAACACATATGCTGGCCTGTGGACCTGTCTTTCTTACAAGTTCGTCAACAAGGGCTTTAATATCCTTTACAGGATTAAAAAGGGCTCTTTTGATAGTCTCTTCATCCAGCTTATCACTAAACAAATAAACATCAGCCTTTTTCTGGATCAACACCTGATAATATATCTGCCAGGTATCTTTTAATGTTTTTTCATTCTCTGTTATATAATTCATCAGACTATCAATGTTGCTGACCGTTGTCAGAATTTTCTCATAGTCACTGCCCGATGGAATGCCATCCCAGCATTCAGCTGCTATAATAATACTCCCCCCTTCTTAACGATCTGAGCTGCAGCGCTCATTCCCTTGACAGTCTGATAGATATTCAAATCCAGCGGGTAACCTGAATTACTTGTTATCACTATGTCATATTGTTTGGAAACAGGTACCATTGCTGATTGTTCTGCAAATTGGCAACCGGCCATATGAGCAGTTCTAAGGTCTCCTGCAAAGACATTTGTGATCTCTTTGCTCTTATTTAGGGTGATATTTAACAAAAACAGTCCCGTAACAAACCCGGCAGCTTCTATTATCTCTTCCCATAGAGGATTTCCGCATGTAATGCCCCAGTTTACATTATCCTGCGATAAACTGGCAATTGAATGGTTCACTTTAATCGTTTTCAAAGATGCCATACCTGGGATCAATGCTTTGCCCCCTCCCGAAAAACCGGCAAAAAAATGAGGCTCGATAAAACCGGTGAGAATTTTTAATTTAAACTCAAGGATTTTTTTGTTTATGAAGATATCAGTCCCTGCAGCAGTTTTCCCAACAAGTTCGAACAAGTCTGAATTGTCTGCATCATTCTGAATGATCTCATAGTTATTGAAAATGTATTCTCCGAGGATTGTAATCAATTCCTGGTTTGTTACCTGCCGGTGAGTCCCGTTGGCACAAAAAAAACAGATATTTTTCTGAGGGATACCCTGTAATTCTTTCAGCAAGGCAGGAAGTATGACATGATACGGAGTTGCTCTGGTAATGTCACTGAATATTATTGCTACTTTATCATCTTTGTTTACGATTTCTCTGAGAGGATTGCTTTTATATGGTTTACGGATCGCTTCAGTTATTGCAAGACTCTGATCGTTAAGACCTTTTATCCAATGCGGTTCAATTATGTCTACATTATAGCTATCGGATAGTTCAATTGAGTATCCTGTTTTTCCATATGCCAGATTAAGGATCATTTTAAAAATTATTTAAGATAGTTATGACCTGGTTTAAATAAACCTGGTGATATCTGCAAGAGGTTTTCTTTTTTTAATTGAAGTTTTCTTATAACCTGCTTTGGGGTATCCCAATGGCGTTATTCCGAATATCACCTCGTTTACACCACTGTTAAGTGCTGCTCTGAGAATAGCGGGATTATAAGCCTCTATCCAGCAAGTTCCAACGCCTTCATTCTCAGCAGCAAGTATAATATGTGTCATTGCAATAGCCACATCGGTTTCGATGGAGTTGTAACCATCATAACTGCGATTCCAGGCCTGATTTCTTAATC
The DNA here is from genome assembly GCA_963843415.1 of uncultured Bacteroidota bacterium. Taxonomy (GTDB): domain Bacteria; phylum Bacteroidota; class Bacteroidia; order Bacteroidales; family VadinHA17; genus LD21. The sequence continues at coordinate 608,869 of CAWJKD010000002.1, read as the reverse complement.
CTGTTACTATAAGAATGTCGGGAGCCTCTTTAAACCAGTTACTCAGGTAAGCGGCTTTAACCTTTTCAAGCATTTCAGAAGAAGAGACAACTATAAATTTCCATGGCTGGTAATTACATGCTGAAGGTGCTAACCTTCCTGCATCAAGGATTTTCTCAATTACCTCTTTTGGCACAGGTCGGGCCGGATCGTAATTACGAACACTTTCACGGGTACGGATCAGGTCGGTATATTCCATTTCTGTCAATGCTTTGATTATAATCGAAAGGTAATGATAATAATTTTTTCCTGAAACGATGACCAGGTTTTTGTTAAATGAGAATAAAAACATCTCCGTTTTCACTTTCAAATGATTCTTATAAACACTTCTACTTAATAGAATTTGATCGTTCTCAGCAATATTTTGTGTATCTTTGTGAGTTTTTAAATCAAATCATGGAAAGCACAAAATTTATTAAACCTGCAGGTAAAACCAAGTATCTGCGAATTGATCACAGAACTGTTATAGAGATATCTGTTGATGTACCAGATGATGTTGCCCGTGAACACTATTTCAGGAATAGGGAATTAAATAACCCGAATTCAAAGAAATCTCTGGTAAACAATTAATCCGGGAATTAAGCTTATCTCTCTTGTTTCATTTTTTTCATTCAAGTTTCAATGGCGTGATCTCATTAACCCTATTATAGACTCATGTGCTGATTTTAGCAGGACTCATTACCCGAAGTGAATAAGCATTAAATAAATTCCAGGCAAAGAATTTGGCTGGAATGATTAAAAAAAAGTTGACTTTGATTTTTTGCTTGTTTAACTTTGAGTAAATCAAATAGCGGTTACCATGAAAACCTTTGTAAACAGATTCAATTTGTTAGCTCTGATGTTTCTGCTGGCTCTGCCCACAACCACATTTAGCCAGGGTGGGTTGCTTGGGTCATGGAAGTATGTGTCTCCTGCAGGAGAGATGACTATGCAGATAAACGCCAGTACCATTGTGATCAACAATCAGTCATTCCAATACAAGGCACAGGGCAATGTCCTTATGATAAATGAAGTGACTAAAACTACCCCTTATCCTTATATGCTTGACGGTAATCAGCTTACACTTGAATTTCCGGGAGGGATGGAGATCATATTCTCACGTAGTTCAGGCGGTACATCCTCACAGGATCAGCTGCCTCAGAGTATGTCAAGACCTTCAGTTGGCACAGGTCAGGGTCAGCAAGCCTCAAATCTGTCAGGCAGATGGTTGTTCCAGAGTCAGCAGGGTGAGCTGACCCTTGAATTTTTATCAACCAACCAGCTCTCCTTTAATGGTGAAACAATACAATACCAGTTAAAAGAAGGGATTGTACAGGTAATGGGAGATAACGGATGGATTGATTATCCTTACACTTTAAGCCAGGGGACGTTAGCGATTACCTTCCCTGATGGTACGCGATTCCCTTTCACAAGGACATCTTCCACTGCAGCTGATCCCCTGAGGATGAATCAGCAGGGGATGAATCAGCAAACAACAGCTGGGGGATCAACATGGCAGCTCAAGGGGTCGCTCTGCTCATGGTCAGGTTCATCAAATAGCAGCAGCAGCTACTCGAGGACGCAAACGATGCTTTTTGACGGACAGGGTAATTTCCAAATCGGAAGTGAGGGCAGCTTCAGCAGCGATGCAGGTATAGCATATGGAGGCAATCCCAATGTTAAGAGGGGAACCTATAGTATTGGTGAAGGGACTGTCACTCTCCATTACCAGGATGGTGATATATACGAGTTTAAGATAAAAATACGGGAGAATGACGGCAGGATAACTTGTCTTGATTACAATGGAACACTTTATGCATCCAGCCTGTGTGAATAATGATGCTTTGTTTTTGTGTTTCTTCTCTTAAATTCCGGATGTGACTTGGCTGACAATTTATAATAACCACATTATATGAAAACCAAAGTGAGGATTTTATACTGCATTCCATTGATAATTGCTTTAATAATAAGCTCGGGCGGACAAATGTCCGGACAAAAAAAAGCAAATATTTCTTTCGGAATTGGATTCCCGGAGTTAATAAATGTTGGTATTAAATATCAGGTTTCTGACCAGGCGAAAATAGGATTTAGTATCGGGTACTGGCCGCCATCCGAACCTGGCTGGATAAGCTGGAATAATCTTTTATCTCTGTCAGCTGATATCTATTACCATTTTGGAGGTTCATCAGATTACCCAACTATGCGTCCGTGGTATGGAAGGATGGGATTTAATATCCTGTTTGATTTGCCATCTGATTACCCTATCTTATATGAAGACATTTTCATACGAACAGGCAGGGACATTTATTTTGACGAAAATAACGGAATCAGTCTGGATGCAGGATTTGGCATAAATTTTTATGATTACACCAACTTGTTTCCTGCTCTTGGTATATGTTATTTCCATCGGTTTTGATAATAACATTTACTGAAATAGAGCTCTAATAAACAATGTATCTATCAAGAGGGCACATTTATATCTTTATCAGGATTTTTTGACATTATAAAATCAGGCTGCCCCTTTCTGTAAGCGACGGGCAGAAGAAGTTTATTATTCACACCTGTCTGTTTAATTTTCTTGTACAGGCTCTAAAAAGCTCAGAAGGGAGAAATTTGTAAAAAAAAGAAAATAATTTACTTTTTTTAGTATTTTGCACGATATTAAACCAACTAAATTTTAATATTGTTAATAAATCATAATCATATATGTAAGTGTTCATGCTGATATTCTCATGCCGGAAGATCAAAAAAGTGCAAATTCAGAAATTTTTACAAGGAAGTACATTGTATAAAATAAATAACAATTTAAAAAATAAATAATTAAACTAAGACTATGAAAAACGTAAATTCAAGAAGAGCATTTTTAGGCAAGGCTGCAAGTGTTGCAGCTGTCGCAGCTGCTACCCCTTTAGCCGGTTTTGGAAATGGATTAGAACAGGCTGTTCAGAAAACATCAAAATCTTCCATGCCTACCGATCTGAAGATTACAGATGTTAAGTGTGGTTATATCGGGGGAAGTCTGTTTGTTAAAATCTTCAGCAATCAGGATATCTATGGATGCGGCGAAGGAGTAGATGCTATCATGGGAACTTATAACATGGTTCAAAACATGGGGAGAAGGTTGAGAGGGCAAAATCCGCTTAATATACACAGGATCTTCGAAGATCTCCGCAGAGGAGGTTTCTTCGGGGGGGCACAGTCCGGAATGTATGTGGCTGTCCTTTCTGCATTTGAAACGGCGTTGTGGGACCTAGTTGGGAAAGCTTTTGGTCTTCCCGTTTATCAGTTACTGGGCGGAAAATTCCGCGATAAGGTAAGAGTATACTGCGATACAGCTCTTTACCGTAATAACTTCCCTACACCCAAAGATTTTGCTGATTCTGCTATTGAAGCAGTTAAACTGGGGTTCAATGCATTAAAGTTTGATCTGGATTATGTCAACGATCCCGATAAATACGATCGATATAACTGGACTGCCAGTCTGGGTGAGCAACAAAGGATGTATAACCAGCTGGCCGCCGTCAGGGAGGCAGTAGGACCGAAGATCGATCTCTGTGTTGATATGCATGGCAGATATGATCTTAATACCGCCCTTGCAGTTTCCAAGAAAGTGGAACCGCTGAACCTCATGTGGCTTGAAGAGCCAATTCCAGCAGATAATGTAGAAGCCTACAGGTTGATCTCCCAGGAAACAAGTACACCAATTGCTGCAGGTGAAAATATCTATCTGGCTTATGGGTTCAGAGAGCTGTTGGCAATAGGTGGTGTTGAAGCTGTAATGCCCGACCTGCAGAAATGCGGCGGACTGGGTGAAGGACAACGTATCGCCAATCTGGCAAATCTGCATTATGTGCCTTTTGCCCCGCATATGGTTGCTTCGTTACTGGGTGCCATGGCATGTGCACATGTGTGCCTAACTGTACCAAACTTCTTAATTATGGAGTGGCAATCGTACTTTGAGACCCGCCCGATGTATAAGGAAATCGTAACCTTTGATGAAGCTAACTGGGTTAAAAACAGTTTTCTGACTGTGCCGAACAATCCAGGCATTGGCGTGGATCTTAACATTGAAGCATGTAAAAAATATGCCTCTAAGGATGTACCATTTTTTGAATAAACAGAACAAACCCTTTTGAATATAATCATTTAAAGAAGTTTAAAGGTTAATAAGAGAAATGGGAGAAGTGGCATCACTCCTTCTCCCCTTCTCCCCTTCTCCCCTTCTCCCCTTCTCCCCTTCTTGCCTGCTATCTCAAGATATGGATAGCATATTTTGTTATTGCCGCTCTGTCGGAAATTGGCAAAACAGCAGTTGTGTATTCTTCCATTCTATAATTATATCCTCTTAAACATCCTATTGGTCAAAACGACTACATAATTAATCCTATCTGAATAATTATTATATTATCCTGATTATCAACTCTATAACCTATTAGATAATATAAGTTACATATTTCGTATTCTAATTGGTCAATATTGATCTGTTTTTGATGAATAACCACAATATGTTTATCAATTGAAGATACCAATAATTGATCTGCTTGATTTTATTGACAAACAATTTACAGAACCACCTCATTAGCCCACTGAATGGGCATAATCTGCTTGTCCAGATTATTCTTTTGCATTATTTTTGTTTTGTATGAAACCAAGAACAAACAGTCATGAAAGCAATTTATCAGATTTACTCAGAAGTGACCGGCAAAGTTTCAATAAGACGCAGGAGGATAGCTAAAGCTTTACGCTGGTGGCTGCGGGAAAACGGTTGTACTTTCACCCAAAGCTTAAAAATTTGCTGAAACCTGTGAAATCGAAATTATAATATACTCAGAAATACTATAAAAAAAAATGTCATGAAAAGTTATTTAAGTTTGTTAATTGCAGTCTTACTAATATCAACTATAAGCTGCGAAAAAGATGGGATAACCGATCCGTATTCTCAGGATAGTTTATCTAAAGATATGTTAATTAACAATGATTTAGGAATATTAAAGGCCAGAATTACATATAAGAATGATGCGCTTGTCTACACTTTTAAAGATTCTGCAATTTTAAGTGCAAAAGGAGTTCCGGCGTCATCAATTAGTATTCAGGTAATAGGCAGTCTGGCGTCACCTAAATATAAAAATGAGGTTCTTCAGGCATCACATATCAGAATTTCTGACGGGTATGCTTATATAGGTTATAATACTCAAGGTCCAAGATATTTAGGTGGTATAGATATAGTTGACATAAATCCGGCAACCGATCCAAAACTAATATCTAACGTTATTTTTATTGATCCGGCAACAAATAAAGGAAAAGATGTAAGTTCAATAGATATTGAGCCAAAAGGTCCCGTCAGCAATAATTATATCTGGATTGCCGGGTCTGAAGAAGGTAATATGCTTCTTAATTCTCCTGCATTTGTGGAAAGGTTTGCTCTCAATTCTGCTAACCAGTTTGAAAATATTAATGATCCGAGACAGTTTTTTAATTTAAAGGGTTATGTCGGGACAGATATAAGATTTTTTGAAGATAAGATCTATGCAACATCCGGGACAGGCGGTGGTTTGACTGTATTGGATAACCAGATGAACGAATTAAATTTCTATAGTATAGAGAATGCGCGTTCAGTTGATGTTAATAAATACTATACTGTATCATTAGGCGGAAATCCCGGTCTTCTGTACTCTCCAGGCTTATGGGAGGCAGTTATTGGCGGTGCTTCTGATCCGGAGGCCAAATCTATGGTAAGATTATGTTATGAAACTAACGGGACCATCGTTACCAAAGGCACCAAATGCACAGGTAATTTTGCCCTTGCTGCTCTTGGAGAGGATGGTCTTAAATGTTTTAATCTAAGTTATTCACACACAGTTCCGGTTTCTTCGTTGCCACGGCCGGTGATTCCGGATGACGGTTATGGTTGGGAATACGTAACAAATGGTGTATCAGTTTCAAATGGCGGCTGGGTTTATATAGCCAATGGGGCAGGTGGTCTGGATATCGCTAAATTGGACAACTACGGAAAACTGACCTGGCTGGGTAATATTGATCTTGGCTCTTCTGTCAATTTCGTGGAAGCATCCGACAATTATGTGTTCGTAGCTACCGGACTGGGCGGGCTGAAAATTTTAAAAGTTACAGATTTTTAGTCTGCAGTATTTTTAGATCCGCCGAACATTTTCCTCCGCCATGTACGACTAACAGGATGAGTAGTAAAGTCAAAGAAAAATCTAAGCTGTACTCATGCAGGAATGTCCAGAAACCCTGAGTCGCCAGCAAAGGTATTTTTGTTGTTATAAAGGCAGCTATCATTATTATTAAAAGAGGAATAGAAGCCAGTCTTGTCAATAATCCAAACAGAATCAAGAGGCCGGATACTATTTCAGTTGCCCCCGTGAAGTAAGCCCAGAAGAAACCATGACTAAAGCCAATTTCAGTAAACCGGCCCGGCCCTAACCATTGAATCATCTTATATTTAAGAATACCTTCGGAAATAAATATCAGAGCAACTATTATCCGTATGAATATAATTTTACTATCATTTCCGGTATTCAGGATTTTTGTTTTAATACTGCGTTCCGTTTCCATGGTTAATTGATTTTGGTTCTTTTTTAGTTATCCTTTTAACAATTCTTGACTGACTGAAATTTAAGTCTATTTATCGACTCTGTCAAATGAAAAAGATAATTTGCCCGATGCTTTTTGCCGGATTAACTTTGTTTAAGAATTTGTTCGACAGAAACTGACTTAGTCGGAATTTTTAGAATCTCAAAAGCTATATATTGATTCTCAGTAATATATATAAATAGGCACAAACAAGGTACACAGTGAAACAAATAATATAATAAACAAGCCAAAAAAAATTATAAAAATTTTTAGTATATTTCAAAAAAAATTAAAAAGGGAAAGTCATGAAAACATCAGAGAAACAGCTTATTGTAGGGCGGCGTAACGCTTTGAAAATGATCGGACTTGGTTCAGTAGGCATGTTAGCAGGAGGTTTTACTGATATTCTGGCTGTTGAACCGGCGGATATGAAATATGCCCCGAAACCGCTTATTACAAGCGGAAACAGCAGTGTATCCTTCACAACAGGTACTGACAGACAGCAGATGCTTTACGAGGTGGTTAGACCATTTGAAGCAGAGATACGAAAAGGACTGAAAGGGAAACAACTGATCATTAAGGTTAATATGGTAACGACCAATGTGCCCCTTTGTGCAACTCATGTTGACGCATTGCGTGCCCTGCTTGAATATATGAAGCCTATTTATAAGGATCAGATCATCATTGCGGAGTCGAGCTCTGTAGTTGATTCAGCTGAAGGATTTAAAAACTATGGATATCTGGATCTGATGAAAAACTATAATATTAAATTCGTTGACCTGAATACAACAAGTGGCACTCCTTTTCTTATCCTCGACAGCAACCTTCACCAGGAAGAGATCCAGGTTGCCGACACTTATGTTAACAAAGATAATTATTTTATTTCCTTATCGAGGCTTAAGACCCATAACCGTGTAGTGATGACCGCCGGTGTCAAGAATATGGTCATGGGTGCTCCTTTGGTTTTGTCTAATGACAGAAGTGGCGGAAAGCATTATAAAAGCAGGATGCACTCAGGGGGAGAACGCTTCCTGCACTTTAATATGTTTCTGGTAGGTCAGCGTGTACGGCCGGATTTCACTATTATCGATGGAGTTGAAGGGATGGAAGGTAACGGCCCCTCAAGCGGAACACCTGTTGATCATAAAATTGCCCTTGCAGGAGAAGATGTAGTGGCAGTTGACAGCATGTGCAGCAGACTTATGGGAATACCTCTGGAGAATGTCGGATATCTCAATTACCTGGCAGCAGCGGGAATGGGGAATGTCGACCGGAAGAAAATTGATATTATCGGAAGTGAAGATCCGGATCGGCATATAATAAAGTATAAACTCCACGAAAACATAGATACTCAGCTCCAATGGAAGGAACCTTTAAATCTGCCATCGAGTCAGCCACCTGCACAACAACAGCCACGAAAGTAGCCTGAGGCTATTCTGTTGAGCTTAAGAGTATTATAATATTCTAATTGGCAGGCCCCGGAGTCAGTTCCGGGGTTTTTTGTAACTACCTTCGAAGAATCTTCAATCTGCCTTCTCTGTGTTCTGAGAATGCATTACATTGTATAAGGTACTTCTGCATTTCATTCAGGTTATCTCCGAAAATATTTTCACTGAATTCATGAGCCCTCTAATGACAGGGTTTACTCCTACCTGCTTTCAAAATCTGGAGCACATAATTTACAGCACATTGGGGAATGTATGAATTATATAACTTAATCAAGGAATTATGTAACGGTTCTCAAAACAAAGTGTTGAACCTTTGTTATTAAAATCACTATCACCAGAAGGCAACTTTTTAAAAGGCAGGTTTAAAATTAGCTTCAACCCGACATTTTAGATTATAGAAACCGAATAATGAGAAAAAACGATAATTTGACTATTGAGAGTTCTGATGCTGGACCAAATTCATTATTTGCAGTTTTGAAAACTTTTACCCTTCTGGGATTTATATCAATTTATGTTTGTGGTTTTGAATTTTTTAAAGTTATTAAAAGCAGCTTTAAAAGCAATTAGTTAATATAGGATCAGTAGTTAATATATCACTCAATTGTTTATGTTTTCTTATTGGTTTCAAGATTTTTTATTGTCGGGCAGTTTATGAGTAGATATTTTCTCAATAAAAAAATTTACATGAGCCGGTTGATTTAACAATATTCAGGGGTATTAAAATCTAAAGAGAGTGATTTTAAATAGTTATAGTTTAGAATATTAAAATATGGTGTGCCCTTATAATAAATTTATACCATGTCCTAATGTAGACACATCAGGAATGGATAAACTTTCTTGTGAAAAATGTGAAGCTTGCATTAAGGATAAAAATAGAATTAAAGATTTGGTAATTACTTATTATAGCCAACACAATCTGCATTTCGTGGAAAGGAAAAAGTTTATTGCCAGCCAGGAGAATAATTACAAGTTTAAGTACTGACCAAATGATTTTACACATTGATAACATCGTACTCCCAAAACCTCAGGAATAAAAAAAGCTGTGCTTTGAGTGATATAGGAATTATGTAACTTTTTTCAAAAGTTGTGTAACACTTATCTGGTTAGAAGTGACGACCTTTGTAGTGTTCAGGTTTATTAATCAGGGTTTAGGTAAGAGTATATTCCATCCATCCAGAATTAAATTTAATTGGATGGATGGAGTTACTTTTGCTATAAATGAATTTAAGACTACTCTGGGCAATTTCTTTTAATGAAGGGTTCTCATGAGTTCAAGCTGAAATTGGGAAAGGATTGGGATATTTGGAAAATCCTGTCAAATACTATCCATACTTGTGTCCAGCGTTGATAGATAATTCACAATAGAATAACTCTTTTCAATTCAGAAAAGGAGCCACTTTGAAGTTTAATGAAATAAATACCTTTGGGGAAAATTGATAAATCAACAATCTGAGTGAAATGATTATTGTTGATTTCAATATACTTAGAAGAAATAACCTTACCTCCTAAATCAATAATATTAAGTAGTACTTCAGATAGATTATCTGACTCAAAATCAATAACAACTATATCGCTTGTTGGATTTGGGTAAAGATTTATTACTGGTCTTTTTGAAGTATTTTTGAAGGGACTATATATATTTTCATTACTCAAAGGATACTTCCCACTGCCAAGAAAAGAAACTGAACAATCTACATCAACCTCAAATGTCAAATAATAATGATTAATACAACCAGCCGGGCAGTCATCAAAGCCATAACTATATATTAGTCTATTACCTATTAACTCAATATCATTACCATCACCTATTACCCGATTTGGTTGTACATATGAGACTCCTTGAATTGATTTAAACTGATCGATTAAAGGTTTGAGATTCAAAGCATTTTTTGCCCTTACTAATACGTATTGCCCAATACTCCAATTATGATATTCTTTCAATTCTAAGTTGTACTTGTTATTCAATGTATCAAAAAATTTCAAATCCAAATCAATTTATACTTTTAGTTGCTAAGGGATTTAAGGCTTTAGTGGAGGGGATTATGCCTTCAGCGGAGGGATAATTCTGACAACGGGTAAAACAATAGGGATTTATTAGGGAATTAGGATTCCTTTAATGATGTAATTAGAATATAAATCAGGCCAGAAAAACAAGCTATGGTTAATGCTATTACAATACAAAAGATTTTTGAAAGAGAACAAGGATGATCCACAAAATAACTTCCTTGTGATAATATTGTCAAGGAAAGATGATAATGGCAGCAGTTAAGAATGGGGAGTAGACATCTATGTATTGTTATCAGCTGACTGTGAGGCAGATTCCTTCAGGGCAGTAAAATGCAATATACATATATATATATTTATATATAATCGTACATAAGAATTTTATATCCAAATTATCTTGTCTAAATCAAGGGTAATGTTGAGTCATTCAATATCGGTACAAAGTTGAGGAGGACAGTATTCTATTCACTGTTTTTGGGAGCAGGTTCAACTGAACTTTGATATCTCAAGAACCATAGAAAATCATCAATGCTAATTCCATGGGGGGAAAGTATCAAACATTGTTATATCTGACAAACTTTAATTCTAAAAAGTAATTTTTATAACAATATAAACAAGTTATCGGTTAGATCTTGTTTAGGAATTAGTACATATGGTGACAACTATGATATATACACATGCAATAAATCAAGGCTGAAAGGATGGAAAAAGTTTGGTATATTTTTAGATTTGGCTGTTGACATGATCAGTCTATGCAATTTTTAAAATGGTAAAAAAATGTATATTTACACTATAATTAACAGTTAACAAGGTAAACGACAAAAGGTTAGGTAGCCATGAATAGTAACAACTGCTTCTTCCATTGGTACACCCGATCTTATGGTATACAACAAATTCCAAAGAATAATTAATATGAAAGAAGACCGGAATCCATTTGGGCCTCATATGATCACTATCTGCCAGGTGGTCGAACGCCTTCCGACCCTTCTGCAAAAATCTGTTCGTAACAAAGCCTTGCTTTTGTTCATCTGCGCGAGTATGTTGCTAACTTTGCAGATATGTACTTCATGCAGACAGGATGTGGTGGAAGGTCGAGAATTGGCCGGTGAAGACTGGCCGCAATGGCGTGGGCTATCGAGTAACGGTGTCTCCTCCGAAACCGACCTGCCTACCAGGTGGAGTTTGGATAGCAACATCGTCTGGAAAGTTGCACTGGCAGGGCTGGGCGGTTCGTCTCCAATTGTTATGGGCGATCAGGTCTTTGTGACATCGCAGATTGGTAGTGCCGCTGTTCGAGGGGGGTCGCATCCTCAGCTTGCCCGAGATGATTCGTCTCTGGTGGTAAAAGAAAATCCTATGGGCGGTCGTCGTAGTGTTCCTCAGGCAGACATCAGCGAAGTATTTCTCGTAGTCGAGGCATTCAATCGATCCAATGGCAACAAGCTTTGGGAATATCGCGTTATGGCGACTGGCCCTTTTCCTGAACTACATGAAAAACACAACCTGGCCACGCCAACACCGGTCACCGATGGTGAACACCTCTATGCCTGGTTTGGAAATGGGCTCATCGTCTGCCTGGATATGAAAGGCAACTTGGTGTGGTCGCGCCATTTAGGTCAGGAGTATTCTCCGTTTCAGATTCAGTGGGGCCACGCCAGCTCGCCCGTCCTTTACAACGACCTGATTATTCTCCTGTGTGATCATAGTCTGGCTTCATATCTTCTAGCGCTCGACAAGAGGACCGGTAAAGAGCAATGGAAGCAGGACCGTGGTAAAGACCGGGTTTCATTCAGCACTCCGCTGGTTGTGTCCCGTCCGGCAAGTGACGAACTTATTGTCAACTCCAGCGAACGCATTGACGCCTACAACCCCGTGAACGGCGAGTTGTTATGGTATGTTGGCAGCCCGCGCCAATCGCCAATTCCTTCACCCGTATTCCACGATAGTGTGATTTACATGAGCCGCGGATATCGCAACAGCGACTTTTTGGCCATCCGGCCAGGGGGGCGCGGTGAAGTTACGGAAAGTCACACTTTGTGGCGGACGCCAACCGGTGCATCGTACGTACCATCCATCCTTTATTACGACGGGCTGCTTTACATGACCAGTGATGCCGGAATTATGACTTGTGCTGATGCCGGTACAGGTGAACAGGTGTGGCGCCAACGGCTGCGCGGTGTTTTTTTTGCCTCTCCAGTAGGGGCAGACGGGAAAGTCTATTTTGTTAGTGAAACTGGTGAAACAATCGTGGTCCGCGCGGGACGGGAGCCTCACATTCTGGCTCGCAACAATCTCGGGGAACGGTTGATCGCATCCCCTGCAATATCAAGAGGACACATCTTTCTCCGTAGCGATGAGAATCTGTTCTGTATCGGCAAATCAACAGTTCAAACTCGACAAACAAGAGACAAATAATATGACATTGGGTCTGATGATACTGATGAGATAGGACAGTAATATTAAAGATCTTTGCAATCATTTGCGGGTGCTTATATGATTTCAGGATTTTATTGCCGGGCCGTCCGACTGTCTAAAAACCTTCCTTTTCTGTTCATAACTATAAGCTTGATATTTTCCCTTTTCAAGTCCTGTTTTGTATCTTAACTATATGAAATTCATATTTCAGAGAACAGTAATCTTAATCACTATATGCAAATGAATTGCAAATGAAGAAATAAAAAAGGAGTAATACTACTATAACTCCTTGATTATAGTTGTGTTTCCGGCACGTTTCGAACGTGCGACCAACAGGTTTGAATGAATTTTCATAACTAATCCAGACATTTATTCGGATATCTACTAAGCGTTGATGATTGTAATTTATTCATTCACTGGCCATAAACATATCGGGTACGACTCTCGCCAGTCTTTACGATAAGCCAAAAGCAAGTTTCATTATTATATCACATTGTTTTATGGTTCCAATACTTCATTGAAGAGCATATGCTTGACTTGTGTGCAAATTGTGTGAAAACATGCAGCTAGAAAAACGCAATCCATTGAGGGAGTGAGTACTTTACATGTTATAATTGTTTCAAAGGAGGGATGGATCTGTTTCATTTTTACATAATCTCCTTTTAATTTTTGATTTTCCGAGATGAGGTGGCAGGCACAACGGTAGACACAACACAGCCTCCAGTAAACAGCAAAGCCCCTGATTTACAGAGGCTTTGTATTTATATATGGCGGTGCGGACGGCATTGACCTCCCCGCCAGCTGGCGGGTCGGTCGGACCCTTTCATCCTGAGGTTACCTGAGCAAGAAAAGCAAAATGCTGCTGTCGCAGCATTTATCATATTTTAATCTGTCAACTTATGACAGCAAGCTGTCAACGCTGCCATCTTAAAATATTAAAGCCATCTGCCGGAAGCGGATGGCTTTTTGCTTTTCTTGCGGTGCGGACGGGACTCGAACCCGCGACCCACGGCGTGACAGGCCGTTATTCTAACCAACTGAACTACCGCACCATTTTTATAACGCGTTGCAAAATTAAGTGAAATTTTAAATCTGCAAAACAATTAACTAAAAAAACAGAAGCCGGTCCCTGAAAGGCCGGCTTCCCGTTCATCGTGTTTCCCCGCTTCAAAGGGAAACTGGTGGACAACTATTCACCTGAATTACGCTGATTTAGCGTAGTAAAATATGTCAAACCGTTTATCTCGGTCATATCTACCACCTTGAAACCGTGAGAATCAAGAAGCTCCTCAACCTCCGGCCTGGTCATACTCCTGTCTGTCCTTGAATCCAGAAAATCTATGAACTTCTTGTAAAATATCCTTGGATGATAAAAATGCGATCCGTTAATCTTGTGATTACTGTTATCGGAAAAACATCCTATAAACCTTGCTTCTGCGGGTAATACACGGAAGATGACATGTAAAAAACTGTCCAGATGCTTTATGTAGTTCAGCTTTCTAATATTGACAAGCACTCTTACCCCTGCCAGATCATTATTATCATAATAAAAATGATGCTTCGATGAGAGCACTAATAAATCAGACTCCTGCATGAAACCACGCCTTTCGAGATAATTCACGAAACTCTCCCCTCCTTCCACAACAAGTTTATCGCGAACAGGATTGACTTCCGGCAGCCTGACAAATGATTGCTTACGGTTATATACGTTGTCAGCAACCTTTACTTTTATAAGATCTACCTCCTGTAAATTTATTGCCGAAACACTATCCATTTTTAATTTATTAAAACAAGTTAAAAATATGTTTTAACTTTATTCCTGTCAAGTGGAAAAAGCCCAATCAGTGGGTAAATGGATAGCATTTATTTTCCTTTTATCCCTTGAATATTGACGGTGATTTATCATATAAAACAATTGATAAAAGAATAGTGTTCATTTGTCAAAAACACCCTGAAATTTATCACAGGATCTTTTCTAACATAGATTTTCATTCCTGTTACGATCAACCAATCTTTTAATAATCAGGATAATATCACAACAACAAGAATGGATCTTTTTTGTTTTTTCTGTCATATCGGATTTTGACTAACAACCGATATAGAAGGATAAAAATCCCTGGAATTTATCATTTCAGTCTTCCCGATGTGGTATTCAGCTCAACAAAACCATCATTTTTTCCCTTAACGACAGAATCTTTAACTCGTGAAGAGTATATTTTCCTGGTCCCTAATTCGCCTTTATTTGTTTTACGGTCTACCATTCCTCCAAAACTACTCTCCTCTTAGAAAATATTTGTGTAATTTTAAATCCTTAACATCTTATTCGTCAATTTCTATTGAGTAAAATATTAAATATCAGCAAATTATGACCTGTCAATATCCTGATAGCTTCGCCAGGTTCTATGATACGATTTATCATTCCCAGAGAGATGGCGTCGATAACGATTACTTTCAGAATGAAATAATAAATACAAAGGGGAAAATCCTGGAAGTTGGTGCAGGAACAGGAAGATTATTCATCAATGCATTAAAACAGGGTGCAGATATTTACGGTCTTGATGTCAGTCAGTCGATGCTTGATGTTCTTTTAAGCAAGCTTAGCAAAGATCATCATAAGCGGATCAGTCTTCAGAATATTATCGATTTCAGCTTCGATTTTAAATTCGACCTGATAATTGCACCATTCAGGGTGATGATGCATCTGCTTGAGAAAGGTGATCAGATAAAAGCTCTTAATAATGTTTATAAACATCTTGAAAATAACGGCAGATTCATTTTTGATGTTTTTGTCCCCGATTTAAACCAATTGATGAACGGATTAAAGAACCTGACCGACTTTGAAGGTGAATATGAACCTGGCAAAAGACTCAAACGCACCGTTACAACTAATCCGGATTTAATCAATCAGATTATTGAGGTCAACTTCCGCCTGGATTGGGATGAAGATAACGGGACCAAAAGTTCCGAATGGATTCTTCCGTTACGATTCTTTTTCAGGTATGAGCTCGAGCATCTGGTAGAAAGATCGAAATTCAGGGAATATAAAATTTCAGGTGACTACTCCGGTAATGATTTGAATTCCCATTCAAAAGAATTTATAGTGACCTGCAAAAAGGTCTGATCGGAACCTCCCTTTCAAAGGAAGAACTCCAGACTCCTGACTGTTAAATTATTAACAACTTCCCCATGTTCAAATTATTTTACTTGATTTTATTTGTGATAGAGGAAGTATCGCACCAGATGCCATTTCCACGATTGTAAAAGCTGCCAGCAAAGAATTAAAAGATAAATCTTACTTTTGATTACAAAATACTCAGTATGAAATATGATTGGAAACAGATGGAAAAACAGTTCTATCTGCCAAAGACCGAACCCGAATTAGTAAAGATCCCGGTATTTAAGTTCTTTTCAGTTAAAGGCCAGGGGAACCCCAATGACAAATTCTTTGCGGATTATATATCAGTATTATACTCCCTCTCCTATGCAGTAAAAATGTCCCTTAAGTACAGGGCTACTCCTGAAGGATTTTTTGATTATGCAGTTTACCCGTTAGAGGGGATCTGGGATATTTCTGAAGAGGCGAAGACACAACCTTCAGGAAAGCCTGACAAGAACTCATTTGTATTTAACCTGATGATCAGACAACCTGATTTTCTGACAAATGATTTTGCTTCAGAAATAATTGAACAGACTACAAAGAAAAAACCTCACTCACTTCTTTATAAAGTAAAATTTGAGGTATTTAACGAAGGCCACTGTGTCCAGATGATGCATATCGGAAGTTACGATAATGAAACAGATAGTTTTAAGAAAATGGAAGACTTCTGCATCCTGAACAAGTATACAAGGGAATCAAAAGAACACAGGGAAATCTATCTTTCTGATACCAGAAGAGTAAGCCCCGAAAAGCAAAGAACTGTTCTGAGATTCAGAATCAGAATGTAAAATATTCATTATTATAAAAATAATGTAGTACCTGAAGCCGGCTTTAATAGATAGCCACCCATTATAATGAATCTGACAAAACTTGGTATAACCAAAGAAATTAAAGACTACCTGAAGGAAAACAACCTTTCCGGCTTTGCTGTCGGCCGGGTGACTCAGGAACACCGTGAAAGTTACATTGTTTCGACCGGTGATAAAGAATATCAGGCAGAAATTACCGGTAACCTGAGGTTTTCGGCCAACTCCAGATCTGATTTCCCCGCTGTAGGTGACTGGGTCGCCATTACAACCTATGATTCAGATTTTGCTATTATTCATAAGATCCTTCCACGAAAATCTATTCTTGAAAGGCAAATGGTTGGCAAATTCGGTGAGAAGCAAATTATTTCAACAAACGTCGATTTTGCTTTTATCGTTCAATCAATTGATAATAACTTCAACATAAACAGGCTTGAGCGATACATGGCTATCTGTTATTCGGCTAATATTGAACCAGTTCTGGTAATCAGTAAGATCGACTTATCTTCTGATGAAGAGATTCGGGACGTAATAAGCAGTCTGGAGACAAGAGATAAAAAAGTAAAGTATATCCTTCTTAGCAATGTGACTCAAAAAGGTCTTGACCAGATCATAAGCTTCATCGAAAAAGGGAAGACTTACTGTGCTGTAGGATCATCGGGCGTAGGGAAATCAACATTGATAAACAACCTCCTGAAGAAAGAGGTCTTAAGGACAGGTCCGATAAGCCGGAGCACAAATAAAGGAAAGCATATAACTGATCATCGTGAACTTTTCATTTTAAAGAATGGCGGCATAATAATTGACACTCCGGGCATGAGAGAATTAGGTATAACTGATAACCCCGAGGGTATTACCACAACCTTTCAGGAGATTTACGATCTGACTTTAAAATGCAAATTTCCCGATTGTAAACATATTAACGAAACAGGATGTGCTGTAATTGAAGCTTTTAATAAGGGAGAAATAAACAGTGAATCGCTTGAGAATTTCAGAAAACTTCAGAAAGAACAACAAAGATTTTTTGTTACTGCTGCTGAAAGACATAAAAGAGACAAAAAATTTGGCAAAATTATCAGGAACTATAAGAAAGTGATGAAAAAGAATAGTAGTTAATACAAACTCCAATCTTTATTGTGACAAATAAGCGATATAGTTTTAAAAATATCTGAACAAAAGAAATAAGTGAACAACTGTACTGGCAAAATCATTGTAACTAAAATAGAAAACCTATGGCATATACTTTACAAATTGGAGCGGAAGCCCCATATTTCAAATTACCGGCAACAGACGGGAAAGAATATTCACTTACAGATTTCAGCAATAGCAGGTTCCTTGTTATTTTCTTCACATGTAATCATTGTCCCTATGTTGTAGGCTCTGATGAGGTAACGAGGGTTACAGCTGAGAAATACAGCTCTGAAGGTGTAAGGTTTGTAGGGATCAATTCAAACAGTGAAAAAACCTATGAGGAAGACAGTTTTCCGAATATGGTGAAAAGAATGGAAAAATACAGATTTCCCTGGCTCTACCTGTATGATCGTGATCAGACTGTTGCTCACGAGTACGGGGCACTGCGAACACCTCATTTTTATATTTTTAACGACGAGAGGCGTCTGGTATACACTGGCAGAGGGGTAGACAATCCCAGAAATGCCATCAATGCTACAATTAACGATCTTGACAGGGCTCTCGGTGAACTCACATCCGGACTCCCTGTTTCGAATCCTGTCACAAACCCGATTGGTTGCAACATAAAATGGGAAGGCAAGGATGCTCACTGGATGCCTCCAGACGCATGCGACCTGGTTTGAAATGAAAAATCAATTCTTTATGAAAAACATTCTTGCTCTCTTATTTTTCATGTTGTTTATATTAACAGGGTGCTCTCACAAAACATATGAGTATTTAACTTTAGATGAAGCTGGCAAATGGCTTAAAGTACCTGAAGCCGTTGCTGAATTCGTGGGAGACCTGGGGCCTTCACCGGAATTCCCAAATGCATTCCGTCCTCCCTACAGATCGATCGGATCCGATAAAGCTTTTCGATAACCTGTATTTTGTCGGGACCACTGCTGTTGGATCATTTATTATTGATTCAGGCGATGGTCTGGTCATGCTCGATACAGGTAATGGTGAAGAAGACGTTGCCCTAATGGCAGAGGATATGAAAAAACTTGGATTGGATCCTTCAAAAATAAAGGTAATTTTTATATCTCATGAACATTTTGACCATTATGGAGGAGTTCAATACCTCAGGAAAAATATTTGTCCGGAGGCAAAAGTTGCCATGAGCCTGGTAGGATGGAATATGCTACAGGCTGCTCCCATGGAATGGGCATATATTGGAACCAGACCTGAATCCGTTGATATTTATGTTATTGATGGGATGAAATTAAAAATTGGAGATGTAATAATACAGGTTGTAGCCACTCCGGGGCACAGTCCGGGTTGTCTTTCATTCATTTTTCCTGTTTCCGACAACGGAGAACCCCACATGGCAGGCGTAATGGGAGGTTCAGCGGTATGGCCCAGTCAGGTTGAAGCAAGACAATATAAGGCTTCAGTTGAATATTTTAAAGCATTCGCATCAGGAGCCGGATGCGATGTGGGACTCTATTTTCATTCACAGGAAAGAGACTTCTCAGCGCTTCGCAAGCGAAAACCGGGTGAGACAAATCCACTTGTAATAGGCACCGATAAATTTAATTCTGTCTATCTGAACTCATTCAGAGAGAGATATCGGAGAGTTATCGATGCAGGAGAAACAAAACCTCCTCAGATTTAAAATTATTTAACCGGTTTTTTCGGGTTCAGAAGATGTTTTATGATGAATTGGAAGAGATCCGCAATGCCTATATGTATTTTTTTATTTAAATTTAAGTAGATTTTAATTGCTCCTGATCATCTAAATTAACTAAATCTTACTAAAATGTCACATTATCAGGGTTTTACAAGTAGTTTTTTGAAATTGTTCATGTCAATTTCTATTGCAGCCCTTCTGACCGCCCCTGCCCTTTCGATAACTCCGGCAGCTGAGGATCTGACCGGGTCCTGGAGTGCTGAAATTGAAACTCCCATCGGGATGCAGAAATATCAATATGTTATCAAACAGGAAGGTACTGTGCTTACAGGCAGGATAATCATGGAAGTTGAAAGCCAGAAGAGTGAAACTGATCTTCTGGAAGGAAAATTTACGGACGGAACAATAACCTTTCTTGAAAATATGAACATTGGAGGTGAAGCAATCCGTGTCACCTACAAGGGGAAACTTGAAGAAGGCAACATTAATTTTACAAGGGAAGTCGGCGAATTTGCAACTGAGACATTTGTAGCAAAACGTGTTAAGCCTGAAACAAAATAGCATGAGTGTCATTAATCCCGGAGGATTGATGCCAAAAAAATTGTTGTTGATTTTGTTATCGATTTTCGGATTATGTCTGTCGGTAATTGCGATACACAATTCCTGTTCGCGGAATAGTAAGGGATCGCAATTCGACAACGCTTCAAAACCTTATGCACGATACTGGTGGTTTGCTTCGGAGATAAAGGAGGAGGATGTAAAGTACAATCTTGACTGGCTGAAAGAGAATGGTTTCGGAGGTGTTGAATTAGCCTGGGTCTACCCGCTCAACAGGTTCAATCCGGAAGATACAACTTATACTCCAAGGCAGGAATGGTTGAGCCCTGAATGGACAGACATAGTCGATTTCACTATCAGATATGCTGATTCAATCGGGCTGGGTTGTGACCTGACCCTTGGTACTCTCTGGCCTTTTGGCGACAGTTATGTAACACGCGATCAGGCGACTCAGAGATTTGGTGATCCCGACTGGAGACAGGAGATAACACGTTCGTGGCAGCATCCAAAGAGAGGTTATGTAGTGGATCATCTGACTCCGGAAAATTACCTCCCCTATTTTGAAAGACTGATTGAAGCATTTCCACGTCCGGCGACTGAGATCCCTCAGTCATACTTTATTGACAGCTGGGAAGTGGAAACAGAAAAGCTGTGGTCGGATGGATTTAAGGATGATTTCTACAGAAAGTACAACTATGATATAACTTCTTACATGGATTCTATTTATAATCCGCAAAACAGCTCTCAGCTATACGATTATATGACCCTGATTTCAGACAAGGTGCTTGATTTTTACTACAATTTCGATTCGGCTCTGAATTCCGTCGGAGTGCAATCGAGAGGTCAGGTTTCGGGTGCTCCGTGCGATTTGATCTCAGGCTATTCACTTCTTGATATACCAGAGGGTGAATCAATGCTTTTTGAGCCTGAATTTTGTGCTATCCCTGCCTCTGCAGCATTGCTGTCAGGAAAAAAAACTGTCTCCTCAGAAACATTTACCTGTCTGTACGGATGGCCGGGCCATTATCTGCGCGATGAGCAGACAGCCGATCTCAAACTGGTTGCAGATGCCCTCTTTGCTAACGGTATCAATCATATTGTCTGGCACGGTAAACCACATAATCCGAAAAATTACGACAGTGTGAGCTTTTATGCAACAACCCATGTTGGCCCGGCAGGTTCTCTGGCTGAAGAAATTCCGGAATTCAACAATTACCTTTCGAAGGTTTCATCGTATATGAAAAAAGGAAACACTTATTCGGATATTGCAGTTTACCTTCCAGCTGAAGATGCATGGAGAGCCGGAAAGATGCCGGAGGAAAAGCAGTTTATATGGGCATGGGGATATTATGAGATGCGCTATGTTTATTTTCCTCCTGAGTTAGATGGTTATAATCCAACGTGGATCAATGGAGAGTTTCTTGAAAAAGCTTCTGTTGAGGACGGTATCCTTAAAGTTGGGGACGCTGAATATGCAGCATTGTATGTAGACGCTGAATACATTGACTATAAAGTAGTAAAACGACTTGCGGAACTTGCCGGAGATGGTTTAAAAATTGTACTTAAGAAGAATCCGGGTGAACCCGGGAGTTTACAAAACCCTGATTATTCAACCCTGGTTGATGAATTGAAAAGTTCAGAGAATGTATCAGACAGATTACCGGAAGATCTGGCACCTTTCATTTCCGGCAGCTCTCTTCCACGTCACTGGTGCAGGGAAGATGGGGAAACTCTTTACATCTTCTTCGCAAATCCAAAAGCCGACAGACTTAAATTCCCTCTGGAATATGGACAATCACTTCAAAACGGAACAAAGGAAATGAAGATCACACTTAATTACAAGGGAAAAGAGTATAACCTGGATCTCGTCTTTGGACCATATCAATCCCTCCTCTATAAAATTGAAAATAATAAAATTAAAAAGATCGATATTGGTTTTATTCCGGAAATACCTGTTTTTAAAGAAAGACCTGATGACTATGATGCTCCATGGCTGGTAAAGTGAAATATTCCATACTTTAGATTTATCATTATAAACACACTTTGTTCACACGGTTGATTCTCTTCACAAAACTTATATGAATATGAAAAAACACAATAATGAACCAGGTAAGATTGTTGATAATCCCGGATTTACAGATCGAAGAAAATTCCTGAAAACTGCTGCCGCAACAGCTGCCGGTGTAATTATCGCCCCGGTAGTTCTGGCATCTGGTGACAACAAGTCTTCGATCCCCCAGAAACGTTATCCCGATTCCTCCATAGTGGTCATCGATAAACGTTTTGAGAAATACTTCCAGTGGAATGCCGCTGTTGAATGTTTATGGACCGGCGCACGCTGGGCTGAGGGGCCGGTATGGTTTGGCGATGGAAAGTACCTGCTTTTCAGCGACATCCCGAATAACCGGATTTTACGATGGTCAGAGGATAACGGAGGTGTTACCGTATTCAGATACCCTTCAAATAATTCGAATGGAAATACCAGGGACCGCCAGGGAAGGCTTGTTACCTGTGAACATGATACTCAAAGGATAACCCGAACCGAATATGACGGGACTATAACAACCCTTATGGACCGGTTCCAGGGGAAACACCTTAATGCACCAAATGACGTTGTAGTGCATTCGAACGGCAGTATATGGTTTACAGACCCCGGATACGGCATAATGTCAGCCTATGAGGGTCATATAGAGGATTTTGAGTTGCCAACAAATGTATACCGGCTAGATCCGGTGACCGGCGAGGCAGCTGTTGTCGCAGGTGATTTTGCACGTCCGAACGGTTTATGTTTCTCCCCTGATGAAAAGATACTCTATATCATCGATACCGGGCAGCCGGCAGGTAAGCCTCAACCTATAAAGATGTTTGATGTTATCGACGGAAGGAGACTGGCAAATGGAAGGATCTTCTGCACCACAGGTGAAAAGCCGTCAGATGGTATACGCTGTGATACCGACGGCAATGTGTGGGCCTCAGCAAGCGCCGTTGGTGAAGGTAACGATGGCGTTCATATTTATGCTCCCGACGGAAAAATGATAGGCAAGATCTGCCTTCCGGAAGGATGTGCGAATCTATGCTTCGGGGGTGCACAACGTAACCGCCTGTTCATGACAGCCAGCCAATCCCTCTATTCAGTTTACATAAATGCCCGGGGAGCTCTTCAACCCTGAGTCCAGTCTGTAAACAGCACAGCATTATTTCTTTTAAATAACTTAATTCATTATAAATCCTTAAATGGAAAATCGGGATAAAGAAAAAATTGAGAGTATTATCAGGACAAGAAAGAAAGCAAATGGATTTTACTCACAGAGGTCGGATGTCTACAGGTCTTTCCTCGAAATGGAGAAGAATACTTACAAAGACGGGGCCTTGAGTAAATTACAGAAGGAATTGATAGCAACAGGGATCTCAGTTGCAATAAACTGCGAATCGTGCATGGAATGGCATATCAAGCAGGCTATCGATGCCGGTGCTCTTGAAAATGAGATACTGGAAGCTATTGAAGTGGGAATCGAAATGGCCGGAGGCCCCGGAACAGTTTCAGCCCGATTTGCTATGAACGTCCTGGATTATTACAGGAAGCAAAAATAAGGGTCAGAACATAAATTAATCAATTCGCTCTAAATCAAACTCATCCAATGCTGGCGCTCTCTCCAAATGATATTGACATCATCCTCTCTGAAGAGAAAGTCAATAAGCCCGACTCAAATCTTGGTTACTTCTCGAAACCATACAGGAAAAAATATAAAAATCTGGAACTGATAATAAAAAAATATTTACCTGTCAGAGATCAAGAGGTTGTTTATGCAATTATTGAAAATCATAATGAGTATATTGAAGAATTAAAAGCATTGGGGATAAGTGTACCAGATACACTTATAAGAGTACTTAAAACAGGAAAGAAATCCCAGATCATAATTATTCAGGAGGCTTTTCAGAAGGATGAACTTCTAAGAAACATGTTTGAAAGCTCACCGGAAACTGAATTACAAAACCTGTGCAAACTGATCTTTGATGAAACAATGAAATTCCGTAATAACAGGAAAGACCCGGCAGATATCGGATTTCATCCCACTTTAAGAAATTTTGCTATACATAAAGGAATTCCTCACTATTTTGACACCTTCCCTCCCATGTTGATGAAGCAAAGGGATTTAAACAGGATTATAGTCAAAATGTCCCCCTTTGGGTACCTTTTCAAGATATTCATTCCCCTTAATGTAATTAACCTGGTTTCTAATGAATATTACAATTTCGAAAAAATGTTTACAGGCATTGTGGGAAGCTGTTGCAGGTTAAGAACTGATAGTATTGACTCCATACTGGCATATAGCAGGGTTTACATTGAAGCTTGCCCATGTAGCTCAGAGGAGAAAAAAAATATCCTCAGGGCTCTGCAGTCACCTCCTGATCTTCCCGGGATATGGACTCTCGTCAGAAGGCTGTCAGGAAATGTCGGAAAACCAAATGTTAAGTAACAGTGACCAATCAGGACAGGGTTTTAAACAGAATTTCAGGATATTAAGTCCTGATGACTTATCTTTTTTAATAATTTTTTTCCGATATTTGAGGGTAAGTTCTCACTCACCGAATCTTCTGGAAAATTGATTATTTATTGGCTAAAAATCCAATCAAATGAAAAAGTTTAACATTTACATCCGGATTTCATTATTTATAGCAATACTTGCTGTAGTTGTATCATGTGCTATTAATCCGGTTACGGGCAAACGTCAGCTTATGTTCATGTCCGAAGCACAGGAAGTTCAGATGGGAATAGCTTATGATCCTCAGGTTATTGCCACTTTCGGAGAATATAAGGATGATGACCTGCTTCGTTTCCTGCAGACAAGAGAGAACGAGATGGCGTTGATCTCTCATCGCCCCAAGCTTGATTTCCATATAAAGATCCTTGATTCCCCGGTAGTCAACGCTTTTGCAGTCCCGGGTGGTTATGTATACCTTACGCGTGGTATACTCGCCCAGTTTAATAATGAAGCTGAGCTTATTGGTGTTATTGGCCACGAAATGGGACATATCACAGCCCGTCATTCAGCCAGCCAGCAGAGTAAACAACAACTTGGACAACTTCTTTTAATAGGCGGCATGATAGCCTCGGAACAATTCGCTCAATATGCTGAAATGGCAATGCAGGGTATGCAACTCCTGTTTCTGAAATTCAGCCGCGACAACGAACGTGAAGCTGATGCGCTGGGGGTGGAATATTCATCTAAAATAAGTTATGATGCTCATAAGATGGCTGATTTTTTCCAGGTCCTTAATAAAATGAATATGGCAGAAAGTGAAGGTGGTGTCCCTACATTCCTTTCAACACATCCCGATCCTGGTGACAGATATAACTCTGTAAACCAGTCAGCAACAGAATGGCAGACCAAAATGAACAGCACTACTGACTGGAAAGTAAATGGTGATAATTATCTCCAGTTGATTGATGGCATTGTTTACGGTGAAGACCCAAGGCAGGGTTATGTTGAAGGAACCACCTTCTATCATCCTGAGCTAAAATTTAAATTTACTTATCCTGAGGGCTGGCAGTTCGAGAATCTTCCTTCGCAGGTCAATATGGCACCTAAGGACGGAAAAGCTCTGCTGCTTTTTACCTTTGCGTCTCAAAATACCCTGCAGTCAGCTGCAGACAGCACTATCGCCCAGCTTGGACTGACACTTCAGGAGAGAAAAAATACAACTGTAAACGGAATGCCTGCCATTGCTACAATCTGTAAACAGGTAACACAGGATCAAGCCACCGGTGCACAGTCTGCAAACATGGTTGTTTCTTATTTTATTCAATATGATAAGTACTTCTATGTTTTTCATGGTGTTAGTTCTGAAGCTGATTTTAACACCTATTTCAACTCACTCGAATCCACAATGAAAACCTTTGCAAGGCTGACCGATGCATCGAAAATAAATGTCAGTCCCAATAAGGTGTTAATCAAAAGAGTACAACGTGCAGGCACTCTTGCTGATGCATTTAACTATTACAGTGTTAAGGATGATCAGATTAAAGAACTGGCACTGCTTAACAACATGGAGCTGACTGACAGAGTTCAGGCTGGCAAACTGATCAAAATAATTGGCAAATGATTAAATTTCACAATCTTAAAAACGATATCGTAGTCGCTGAATTAACAGACAAAAACTTATTCCTCCTGTTTTCTGACAACCATATCATTATCAATAAGCCGGTTGTTATAGGACTGCATGATGGCTTTAAGTTTTTCTTCAAGCTCCTGTGCTAGTGTCTGTTCAGTACTTAAGACATTGTTCTCCAGATATTTATCATTTTTGTAGTTATACAGTCCCACCGGTTTGTTGTCGATCATTTCAAGAATATGATCCTTCATATAAATATGGTATGTACTGCCATTTGTATTGAAAGCAAAAGACTCGTATGAATCATCTAAAAGATTGTTACCAAAGGCTATATACTCCTCATCAAAATTCAGATAACTTAAAACAGTGGGCATTATATCTATCTGCTGAGCTATCCTGTCTTTGATACCCCTGAGCGTGCTTCCCGGTTTATAAAAAATTACCGGTATAGAATAATATCCTAAATTATTCTGGTACTCTTTATGAACTGACTCATTTGTGTGATCAGCTGTTATTACGAACAGAGTATTTTTGAACCAGGGTGCATCTGCAATCTCCCCGAAAAATTCCTTCAGGGCAAAGTCAGTATAATTTACTACCTCAAGTATTGGTGCCGGACCCTTCGTGAACTTATCCTTGTATTTATCAGGTAAAATAAATGGATGATGTGATGAAAGGGTGAATACGGAAGCCAGGAATGGCTGGGGAAAATTATCAAGGTTATCCGCAAAATATTTTAAGAAGGGTTCATCCCAGATGCCCCACATACCATCAATATCCTCCGCGTTGTGGGGATATTGTTCATACCCCACATAATTATCGAATCCCGACATTTTGGCAAATGAATCAAATCCCATTGAACGTGCCGGTCCTCCATGGAAAAAAGTTGTATAATAGCCTTTCTTCTTAAGCAGGGAAGCGAGTCCATTAATATGATTATTTGCATAATGTGAAATTACATAAGGAGTCTCAAGCGATGGAACTGAAGCAAGGACCGAAGGCATTGCATCTATTGACTTTTTACCGTTGGCTAAAGAGACTTCAAATGTAAGACTTTCACTTAAAAGAGAATCAAGGAAAGGAGTGTATCCCTCATAGGTGCCACCTTCAAGATCTTTGTTCAATGAACCGAAATATTCACGTGAAAAACTCTCGAGAATTATAATCACAACATTCTCTTCTGAAAATGTCTTATTGCTGTCAGGAATGTAATGTGGATTATATATCTCCTTGAGTTTTTCATCATCGAAAAAATTATATTTATGCAACACACTCTTCCCTGAAGTCCTCATAAGGCTGAACGGAGTATTCAGAACTATTGCCACATTTATTGGCGAATTAACATAACGTGCTGCATTACTGATTGTTATTGGACGAATTGACTCATTCAAACCTCCCCGTGCACCTCCAATTATAAAAGCAGCAAAGAGCGGGATGGCCAGAATATTAACTATATAATAGCTGATACGGTTGAGAGGTTCGGGCTTTTTTACCTTTACTTTATTGTACAAAAAAACCATCATGAACCAGATAAATATGCAGAAGAGAGTTGCAGGCCAGTAATCCAGAAGAAATTTAAAAAATAATTTTACCAGATTCGATTCATTTTCAAATGTTTTAAAAATGTCGAAAGTTGCTCTCTTAAAAACAAACCTGTAATAGACAAAATCTGCACAGTTAATAGCAAAAGCCAGACCGTTGCTAATAAAAAAAAGATATTTAAGGGATTTCTGGTAAGTTACATTATATCTGAAATCGAAGGGTACAATCTGCAACAGGATAAAGAGTATATTTATATAGACTGTGGCTGAGATATCAAACACCAGCCCACCCTTCAATATCGACAAAAACTCTCCGGGTGAAATTCCCGGGAACATTTTATAGTTATAGAGATAAAAGCCGATCCTGCAGAGCGAAAAAAGGAACAGGATAATAAGAATCCTGTAAATAAGGACTACAATAGCATTTCTGGAAAAGAACCAGTTCTTCATCTGAAAAAACAATAATTATCCTGCTTACACCGGAGAAAATAAAGCCAGCTTCATAACAAGGGTGTAAAAATAGGAAAACTATTTTTCAGGGACAAGGTTTACATCCTTTATCCATAGAACAGGATTCGGAGTTCCTGCCGGAACTGAAGGCATACCCCCGCCGGGTCCTCCACCGGGTCCACCCCGACCACCACGTCCACCTCCTCCGGCTGGTATTGGTGCCGCCCCTCCTGAAGGAGGTGCTCCGGCTCCCTGGGGTGGCGGACCACCAGGCCCCCTTCGCATCACAGTAGCAGCCGGTTCAATGCCGAGAGTAAAAGCAACAGGATCAGTCCCTCCTTTTTCAGAGATCAAATTTAGTTTCGCTACAGGGAAGATAAGTCTGTAATGCAGAATACCTTTGTCATCGTACCTGACTGAACCTCTGAAATTATCAGGGTTATTTGAGGATAAGAATCTCGTTTCAGTTTCCGGAAAACCTATAAGCTCAACTACCGTAGCCTGTGCAATCGGACTGTTTGGATTACCTGAAGGTACCTGACCGACACCCGCCGGGATCTGAACTCCCCTCTTCCCTGTATTTTGTGTCCCGACAGGATACCGGACCCCAATTTCCTTATGCTGCTTGCCATCTGCATTGATCCATACCACAAGGCCCTCTCTCAGGATTTTTGCTTCTGCTTTAGTATCTTCGACCCGGAGATCGATGTAGAAGTTGTCATTATCATTTGAAATAACATGGTAGAAATTACCTTTTTTAAAAAATTCAAAATCATCTACAGGTATTTCAGATGCATCCTGTAAATAATTGTTCCACCGGCTGCTGCTTTTTTCCTTTTTCTGAGGATGAACAGCTATACAGATCAAAACTGATAATGACAATGTTAAAGCTTTCATATTGTGTCAGAATTAGTGTTTCTTGGAAATCCCTCGATTAAGACAAAATTAAATAAAAGTATATTCCCTGAAACCTCGAATTTTTTTCAAAAAAAAGCAAGGGCGCTTCTAACAACGTCCCGCTCTGATCCATACTCAAAATTAGTTATTATCTTCCTCTTCCTCTATAAGTTCCTGGAGATCGGAATTTTTGAATTCATCCATGAACTTGCTTGCCTTCCTTTTTGCTCCTAAGCCCAGAATGAAAAACAATACAAGCAAAGCTACCAGGACGTACATTACAATTTTGGTTGTGTCAGGTTTTGCCTTCAGTGCTTCTACGAGCCCATGATAAAGAAGGTAAAGCGCATAAACATTTAATACTAATCCAATAATTGAGCCGGCAGTAAGATTAAGTCCGGAAACAAAACCCAGCAGTGCACTTATGGGCATAATGACCATAACAGCTGCTGTTACCCTTGCACTTGCTTCAAAATCGGTATTCCCTTTGCATATTGCAGAAATAACAAGCACAATAACAGCCCCGATAAATAATCCGATAACTGCTGCAATTATATACCATACGAATATCATGATCCCCGCAGCACCACCACCGCCAATCTTAAATAAGCTCCAGAGAAGAGCAATCAATCCGGCTATGACACCATAGATAACTGCTTTAATCAAAGGTTCAGCAATACCTCCCGTCGTTTTCATTGTCGGGAAGTACAATTTTGGACTTACCAGGACATCTTTTGATTCCTTGATAAAGGCATTAAAATCAAACGTAGAGTTGCTCATAGTTGAATCATTTAAAGGGTTTATAGTTTATCACAGGAAAATGAATTAATGCGATCTAAATTAGGAAAAAATAAATTACCGGAGACTAAAATCCCCGGGAATTAACAGGAGAGTTTGCAAAATGAGGAAGTGTAGCTTTAATTATCTGTATATCAGATACTCAAGAATCATGTTCCTGTTCCGGTTTTACTCCAGGTAGGTATATCCGTAAAGTCCGGAACGGTAATTTGAGAGGAATTCCTTACCTTCTTCGAGAGTAATGATACCTGCTTTTACAGATGATGTAACCCATGACTCAACAGTACGGACCATCTTTTTTGAGTTGTACTGGACATAGTCGAGTACCTCGGCAATAGTCTCGCCATCAATTATCTGATCGACCTTATAGCCATTTTCATCAACTGATACATGGACAGCATTTGTATCTCCGAACAGGTTATGGAGATCGCCGAGGATCTCCTGGTAAGCACCGACAAGAAATACTCCCAGATAGTACGGATCCCGTCCTTTAAGGGGATGTAATGGTATATGGTGTGAAGAATTATGGGTTGAAATAAAATTATCTATTTTACCATCAGAATCGCAGGTCATATCCTGTATTGTAGCCCATACGGTAGGTTGTTCGCCCAAACGATGAATGGGCATTATAGGAAAAACCTGGTCAATAGCCCAGGAATCGGGCAGTGACTGGAACAGAGAAAAATTACAGAAATATTTATCTGATAATATTCGCGAAATCTGATGCAGTTCATCGGGAACATGCTTTGAGGTGTTGGCTTTCTGATAGACTCTGCGGGCAATTGACCAGAAAAGACATTCTATCTGGGCTCTGGTTTTAAGGTCAATAAGTCCCAGACTGAACCTGTCAAGCGCTTCTTCGCGGATCTGCTGTGCATCATGCCATGTCTCAAGCATTCTGGGCTGGCTGAAATCATCCCATAAGCCAAAAAGTTCCTTAACCAGCTCATGGTCCTGCTCGTTTATAACATCTTCCTCATCCCACGAAGGCAAAGTTGTCGTCTCAAGCACCTCAAAAATAAGAACTGAGTGATGTGCTGTAAGCGAGCGTCCCGATTCTGTGATTACGTTGGGATGGGGAATATCATTTTTGTTACTGGCATCTACAAAGGTACTGACCGAATCGTTCACATACTCCTGAAGAGTATAATTTACACTGCTCTCACTGTACGACGATCCCGTTCCGTCATAATCAACACCCAGACCTCCGCCGATATCAACAAATTCAACATTGAATCCAAGCTTACGAAGCTGAACATAAAACTGAGAAGCCTCCCTCAGGGCAGTCTTGATACGCCTGATCTTAGTAACCTGGCTTCCAATATGAAAATGGATCAGCCTTACGCAGTCTCTCATTTTGTTTTTCTCGATAAAATCGATCGCCTCAAGCAACTCACTCGAAGTGAGTCCGAATTTGCTTATATCACCACCTGAATCTTCCCACTTCCCGCTGCCGATACTTGCAAGTTTTATCCGGATCCCGATATTAGGTTTGATCCTAAGCCTTTTTGAAATTGTTGTTATAAGTTTCAGCTCATTCAGCTTTTCAACAACAAGGAATATTCTTTTTCCCATCTTTTGCGCCAGAAGAGCAAGTTCAATATAATCTTCATCTTTATAACCGTTACAGATTATAAGAGACTCAGGATCAGTATTAATAGCGATGACTGCGTGCAGTTCAGGTTTCGATCCGGCTTCAAGTCCTATATTGAATTTCTTACCATGGCTTACTATCTCTTCCACAACCGGCCTCATCTGGTTTACCTTAATAGGATAGATTATAAAATTCTGCGCTTTATAATCATATTCCTCAGATGCATTCTTAAAACACTGTGAGATATCAATAATCCGGTCATCAAGAATATCAGGGAACCTTATCAGTACAGGCGTTGAAACATCCGATAGCATTAATTCATCGAGCAACTCCTTCAGATCAACTGAAACACTGTTTTTCTGGGGTGTCACCGTAACATTTCCTTTCTCATTTACGGCAAAATAGTTACCCCCCCACCCTTTGATATTGTACAACTCGGCAGAGTCTTCCACACGCCATTTTCTCATGATCTGTTAATTTAAACCGGTTATATAAAAGGTCACAAAAATATTTGTTGCAATGTTATTAAAATAACACGAATAAGGGATAAAAAATGCAGGAAAATTGTCCCGTAGTCTGCGATCGTGCAGTCGTGCAATTATAGCTTCATTAAAGTGGAGTAGTCCTCAGGCTGGTTATATTCATCACTTTATATACCGGATATGCGTTAAATCCATCACCCCATTGCGGAACCAGGTAACGATCAAAATAATTCCAGGCTAGAAGACCATCATTAGACTGAGGTTCAAGTAGATAGGCAGCCAGATTAGCAAGAGGCTGTGCAGTTCTGACCACAAGTGTTCCGGAAGGGAAATATATATTCTCTTTTATGAACTTCCCCTCAATTGAATTTGTATAATGACCCTGATTCAGCCTGGTGGCTCCTTTCAGATCCGATATTTCAAATTTTTCCACATCAATTTTTGAGCTCTCAACGAGTTTTTCAATTATTATCCCCTGAGTCTTAAGCAGATCTGTCACCTCCTTATCGTTGACGGATAATATATAAGCATAAGGGAATTTAACACTCTTTAAAGGGTAATAGTCGATCAGATATGGAACTGTAACCGTCGTCTGACGATCTGTCTTTCTATATGGTGGCCAGACATCCGAATCGGGTGCCGGTTCTGCCTCAAATGTTTTTATTGTGACCTTTTCCTGCAGAGGTCTTACCTTGTATTCTATAGCAAATGAATCTGCTGCTGAAGGGTTCATCCCGCGCTGCATAGTTTTCTCATCAACAGCCTTCAGCATCTTCCTTATTTCTGATCTGTGTGATGATGAATAATCAACCAGCGACCTGATAAGATAATAACAACCTCTCACGCGTGACTCATAATCGGCGTAAACGTAATTCTCATTCAGGATCGCCAGCCGGTTGCGCAGACCATAATAGTTTGTCATATATCTGGGGTCGGGAGCTTCATATAACCAACCTTTTTCAGGTTTCATCATATCAATAAATTCTCCGTAATAACAATTCTCCACCTTATATCTGTCCAGAAGGGTACCAGCCATTTCAGGCATCATCCTGCTGCGCATATAATTAATGAGTGAATTGTCACCGTTCGGATTGACCATCCATGTAAAGGTTACCGGTTCCACATGATACGATCCGTTCGTTGTATGGCAATCCATAAATACTGCCGGATCCCAGCTGTTAAAAACTTTTGCAATAACACCTTGTATCTCAGGCGATTCTGCTTTCATAGCATCTCTGTTGAGATCCAAAAGCTGACCATTATGTCGTAATCCTACACCCTCTGCAGGTCCGTTCTGATGAGTTCTGTTTAGCGGATCTATCTTTTCATTCCCGTCAGGATTAAGGTTCGGACATATCAGGATAACTAAATTTTTGAGTACTTCACGGTTACTTTCTGAGAGCAGGTCCCTGGCAAACATTAATGATGCCTCCTTACCTTCCACCTCTCCTGCATGAATGTTTGCCTGGATATAGATCACAATTCTTTCATCATTCTTCATCTGTTCGGGAGAAACGGGAAGAGGATCCCCTATAATAAGCAAAGGGACAGATCTTCCTTCGGTGGAAAAGGCTATTGTTTCAACTCTAATGTTCTTATATGCTTTAACAAGCTTATCGATGAATGCTGTAACATCTCCAAGATTCGAGGTAGCTTTAAAGTCTGATCGTTCTGCGACAGTCTGGAGACTGGGCTGGCTGAATAAATGCTGACATAAAAAAAATAACACAAAGCTTATTATCGTGATCTTCTTCTTCATTTTTCTCATATAGGGATTCCGGTTATAAAAATATAAATATTTTCCAGACAGGAATAAATCTTTAACATTTTAAGAACTGATGCAATTCCCTGACAGGAAGATCACTTCCTGAAACGTTCAGATAGGCTGGGTAAATACATTAAGTATTGTTTTTTTGATTATATAAATATAATTATGTAATTTGGCACCCTAATTTTAAAACAGAATACAATGAACAAAGGAACAGTTAAATTTTTTAATGTATCAAAAGGATTTGGATTCATTAAAGATGCAGAATCAGAAAATGAATATTTCGTTCACGTTTCAGGATTGATCGACAAGATCAAGGAAAACGATGAAGTTACTTTCGAACTTGCTGAAGGCAAAAAAGGTATTAACGCAGTAAATGTAAAACTGGCCTAATTTACTATAATTAAGACCTAGAGGCCGTCTATTGCTGACGGCCTTTTTTATTTATAAGTCCTGTGAATCGGACAGTACAGGAAGGTAAAATTCAAATGAAGATCCGGAATTCATAAGAGAACAAAAAAACGGTACAGGTCAATTATGCCTGTACCGTTCCTGCTAAACTAATACTCTTGCCCCGGTCACGGAACAAGGTGAACTAATCCGATAAAGCCGAACATTTGTAATAAGTCTGTTACGGTTTACTTACTCCCGGCCTTCTTTGCTTTTTTCTCAGCACGCTTTTCTTTCAGGGTTTTTGTAGCTTTTTTCTTGACTTTAGCCTGTTCTTTTGCTTTTTCGTGTGACATAATTTGAAATTTTTTAGTTCGACAAGTTGTTAAAATCAAATTTATGTAAATACCTGATCCCTATTTTCTAAGTTTTTAACATACTGGATTTTATTTGATATCTTGCTTTGTCTAAATAACGTGGATAAATTTGATTGCAGGTTTAATGAGGTACTATGATAAAACGGAAAGTTCTCTGCCTCTGAAACTTTTCCGGATATTAATTTTAACATCCTTTGTACTGTTCTGCCAGAAAAGGCAGATATACCGATCTGGAAATTGTTAATAACTTTTCAGTTTATTCAGAAGCTTTTCTGATCGTATTTATTTAGACTGTTAATTATAAAGTTAATAATTTTTTTAATGTTTTAATAATATATATTAATTTTTTTAATGTTATTTGCATCAAATTGATAGGTATTTAATATATTTGCAACAGATTTTTAAAATGAAAAGGTTTAAATCCATAATATCATTTGTTTCTGGTAAAAGGTATATCTGTATTGAATGAGAATGGTATATGGTATAGGATTAGGGATGACCGTTCTCTTCAGAAACAGAGAACGGTTTTTATTTTGCTTTAAAGAGGATGAATGTTATGAAAAATCAACGGCCGGTCAACCAGGGACTCTATCGACAGGAGTTTGAACATGAGAGTTGCGGAATTGGATTTGTAGCTCAGCTGAAAGGGAAAAAATCTCATTCAATAATAAGCAAGGGGCTTGAAATCCTGATGAATATGACACACAGGGGTGCCGAAGGTGCCGACAGTAAAACGGGTGACGGCGCTGGAATTCTTATACAGATCCCGCGTGATTTCTATCTCATCCAGGGTTATGCATTGCCACCTGAGGGCCAGTTCGGAACAGGTCTCGTATTCCTTCCTCAAAAAAGTGCAGATGCATCAAAGTGCGAAGAGATCCTGCTCAAAGTAATCAGCGAAGAGAAGATAGATCTGATAGGATTCAGAGAAGTACCACGCGATAACAGTGTAATTGGAGAAATTTCACGGGCTGCCGAACCAATGATAAAACAGATCCTCCTTGGTGCAGATATACCTCCGGAAGAACTGGAACGGAAACTATATATTATCAGAAAAAAAGCTGAAAGGATAATACTTGAATCAGATATCCAACAGAAGAGTTTCTTTTATATCCCAAGCCTGTCAAATAAAGTTCTTGTATATAAGGGTATGCTGACATCGATGCAGCTGGGAGAATATTTTAAGGACCTTACCGACGAGAGATTGCAGAGTGCCATAGCCCTTGTCCATTCCCGGTTCAGCACAAACACATTTCCGAGCTGGGATCTGGCTCAGCCTTTCAGGATGCTTGGACATAATGGTGAAATCAATACGATCAAAGGCAACAGATTATGGATGGAAGCACGTGAATCGATCCTCAAATCGGATCTGCTCGGCGACTTGTCACAGTTATACCCGATTATAGAACCAGGGAAAAGTGATTCTGCTTCGCTTGATAATGTCCTGGAATTTCTTGTAATGAGCGGAAAATCACTCCCCTATGCAATGTCGATCCTGATACCTGAATCGATAAATGCAAAAAATCCCATATCGCCCGAACTAAGGGCATTCTACCAATATCACTCAACTTTTATGGAACCGTGGGACGGACCGGCTTCACTGATATTTTCCGATGGAAGGTATATAGGGGGTATGCTCGACAGGAACGGCTTGCGTCCATCAAGATATGTAATTACAAAAAATGACCTGATTGTAATGGGATCTGAAGCCGGAGTACAGACCTTTCCGCCGGAAGATATAAGGGAAAAAGGGAAGCTGAAACCGGGCAAGATGATGCTTGTTGATACAGAAACGGGCACGATACTATACGATGATGAACTTAAAGCTAAACTGGCTGGCGAATATCCTTACGGAAAATGGATAAGCCAGAACATGGTAACCCTCGATAAGATTGAAACCGGACATGTTACACCTCCCGAAATGGGTGATGAATATGAAAAATATATCACTTCATTCAATTACTCAACAGAGGATATCGAGAAGATAATCAAGGAAATGGCTGCAACAGGTAAAGAACCGATCGGGTCAATGGGTAATGATAATCCTCCGGCTCTCCTTTCGGAAAAACCATACAGACTCTTTAATTATTTTAAGCAGCTTTTTGCCCAGGTCACTAATCCTCCAATTGATCCTATCAGGGAGGAACTTGTAATGACTCTGTCAGGTTATCTGGGGTCACTCCAGCAGAACCTCCTCGATGAGTCTCCCGATAAGGTCAAAATGGTGCGTTTTAAGAATCCTGTTATATCGAATACATATTTTGAGATAGTTAAAAATCTGCGCTACAAGGGATTTTCAGCAGCAAACCTGCTGATGCATTTCGATGCTTCCAGAGGTGAAGAGGGATTGCAAAGCGCTGTCGATCAGCTTTGTCTTGATGCAGAGAAAGCAGTTGATGATGGTAAGAATTATATCATTTTATCTGACAGGGGCATAAAAAAGGACATTGCTCCGATACCTTCATTAATGGCTGTTTCGGCTGTCCATCATCACCTTATAAGAAGGCGCAAGAGGATGCAGATCGATATTGTCGTGGAAAGTGCGGAACCTCGCGAAGTAATGCATTTTGCACTGCTTTTCGGATATGGGGCAAGCATAATCAATCCATATTTGAGTTTTGCTGTCATTGACAAGCTTGTAAAAACAAAATCCATCCAACTCGATTATCAGAAAGCCGAAGCAAACTATATAAATTCTGTCAACAAAGGTCTGCTGAAGATAATGTCAAAAATGGGGATCAGCACTCTCAGGAGCTACAGGTCGTCACAGATATTTGAGGCTCTTGGAATACATCCCGATGTTATAAATAAATATTTTGCCGGCACTATAAGCCGTATCGGCGGTATAGGAATGAGCGAAATTGCCGAGGAGGTACTGATCTCTCACAGAAAAGCTTTTGTTACAGATCTTCATTCTGAAAGGCTCACTGAAGGTATCTATTTCTACAGAAAAAAAGGAGAGCACCATGCCTGGAATCCCGAAACAATTTCGCTGCTTCAATGGAGCACAAGCACCGGTGACCGTCAGAAATTTAAAGAATTCAGCAGGCAGGCTGACGCAGATACAGCAAAACCAGGATTTATAAGGGGATTATTAAGGACGAAGAAGAATCCGGTACCTCTTGAAAATGTTGAACCCGTAGAAAATATTATGAGGCGGTTTGTAACAGGAGCAATGTCGTACGGAGCTATAAGCATGGAAGCTCACGAAACACTTGCAATAGCTATGAACCGTATCGGAGGAAGAAGTAATACTGGTGAAGGCGGAGAGGATCCAAAGAGGTTCAGACTCCATGAAGACGGAACAAACAGAAGAAGCTCAATTAAACAGATTGCCAGCGGTCGCTTTGGAGTGACAACTGAATATCTCGTTAATGCCGATGAGATACAGATCAAGATAGCACAGGGGGCAAAACCCGGTGAGGGAGGCCAGCTTCCGGGGCATAAAGTTGACAGGATCATAGCAAAAACGAGATACTCAATACCCGGAATTACTCTCATCTCTCCTCCTCCACACCACGATATCTACTCAATTGAGGACCTGGCACAGCTTATTTTCGACCTTAAAAACGTCAATCCTGGAGCGATGATAAGTGTAAAGCTGGTTTCTGAAAGCGGAGTCGGGACAATAGCTGCCGGAGTAACCAAAGCAGGGGCGGATCTTATTACAATCAGCGGGTATGAAGGCGGAACAGGAGCAAGTCCCTCATCATCAATCAAACATGCCGGACTCCCTCTGGAACTTGGTCTGATCGAAACTCAGCAGACACTTTTGATGAATAACCTCCGCAGGAAAGTAGTATTGCAGGCTGATGGTCAGCTGAAAACTGGCCGGGATATTATTATGGCAGCATTGATGGGCGCGGAAGAGTATGGATTCGCAACCAGCTCCCTGATTGTACTTGGTTGTGTGATGATGCGTAAATGTCACCTGAATACCTGTCCTGTAGGCATTGCAACGCAAAATCCTGATCTCAGACAAAGGTTTCACGGCAAATCTGACTATCTGGTCAACTACTTCCGTTTTCTGGCTGAGGATGTTCGCGAATATCTTGCTGAGCTTGGATTCAGATCTCTCGACGAGATCATCGGCAGGCTCGATCTGCTGGAGCGTAACCCGGATGTAGATCACTGGAAATTAAAAAACCTGGACCTTTCAGGATTGTTCGTTATACCTGAAGAATCGCGAAACAACGCAATGCATTGCATTGAGAAACAGGGGAACAAGCTTGAAAATGTTCTCGATGTGGAACTGATGAGAGAAGCCGGAAAGGCTATAAATGAAAAGCAGCCGGTCGAAATACACAAAAAAATAAATAATACCGACAGGACGACTGGTGCAATGATGTCGGGCAGAATAACGACAATGTACGGATCAGAAGGTCTTCCTGACGGTACAATCAGATGCAGATTCTCGGGCTCGGCCGGTCAGAGCTTCGGAGCCTTCCTCTCGCCTGGTATCGAACTCTATCTTGAAGGTGATTCAAACGATTACCTCGGAAAAGGACTTTCAGGTGGCAGAATTATTGTAGTACCTCCGCCCGGATCGACATTTGAAGCTGATAAAAATATTATTATCGGGAATACAGTCCTCTATGGTGCAACAAGAGGTGAAATTTACATATCAGGAGTTGCAGGAGAAAGATTCGGAGTAAGGAACAGTGGTGCAATTGCAGTTGTCGAGGGAGTAGGGAATCATTGTTGTGAATATATGACAGGCGGACGCGTTGTAGTGCTTGGAAATACAGGGAGCAACTTTGCTGCGGGAATGAGCGGTGGTATCGCCTATGTGTTCAATGAATCAGGGAATTTTGACTATTTCTGTAATATGGGAATGGTTGAACTATCTCTTGTTGAAGAGGTTAACGATCTTAAAGAACTTATGGATCTCATTACACGTCATTATAATTTCACAGGCAGCAAGAAGGCGAAAATGATAATTGATGATCCGGATAATTATGTTTCTATGTTCATCAAGGTCATACCATACGACTATAAAAAAGTTCTTCAGGAACAGAAGCTTGAAGAACTGAAAAAGAAAATAGCAGATGTGGAGATGGATGTTGAGTTTGGAGTCAGATATTGAAATAAAGTAACTTGAAGAATATTATTATTATACTATTATGGCTGATGTTACTGGATTTTTAAAAATTAAAAGGAAGGAAGCGGGTAACAGACCTCTTCATGAGAGAGTATGCGATTTCAGCGAGGTTGAACAGACACTTAACAGTGAGGACAGAATGCTGCAGGCATCGAGGTGTATGGATTGCGGTATTCCATTCTGCCATTGGATATGCCCCGTTGATAATCTTATTCCTGAATGGAATGACCTTCTCTATAAAGGAGACTGGAGAGGTGCATATGAGAGACTTAATTCAACAAATAACTTTCCGGAGTTTACCGGAAGGATATGTCCGGCAAGTTGTGAACACGCATGCGTTCTGAATATCAATGCAGAATCCGTAACAATACGGGAAAATGAAGTTGCTATTACTGAAAAAGCTTTTGCCGAGGGATATATAAAACCCATTCCGCCGGTAAGAAGGAGTGGTCAAAAAGTTGCTGTAATAGGAAGCGGTCCTGCAGGTATGGCTGCCGCAGACCAGTTAAACAAAGCAGGCCACCTTGTAACTCTTTACGAGAAAGATGAAAAAGCCGGAGGACTTCTCAGATTCGGGATCCCCGATTTTAAGCTGAGTAAAGCTACTATTGACAGACGCCTCAGACTTATGGAGAAGGAGGGGCTCATCATCAGTACCGGCATAAATATCGGGAAGGATATTCCTGCATATGAAATTGTAAATCAGTTTGATGCATTATGTATTGCTATAGGAGCCGGCCAACCGCGGAGTCTGGCTGTTGAAGGTAGTGAATTCGAAGGGATACATCAGGCAATGGATTTTCTTTCATTACAGAACAAGATCAATGCCGGGCTTGTATCAGCAACCGGCAATCCGATAAAAGCCGAAGGAAAGAAAGTTCTTGTTATCGGTGGCGGAGATACAGGTTCAGATTGTGTGGGAACAGCAATAAGACAGAAGGCTGTGAGTGTTACACAGATAGAAATACTTCCGAAGCCGCACCTTACAAGAACTGCTGACAACCCCTGGCCATATTGTGCGAAAGTCCTGAAGACCTCCACCTCCCATGAAGAAGGATGCGAGAGACTCTGGAACATTTCAACATTAAGATTTGTAGGTGATGGCAGAATAACCAGGGGAGCAGAGATCGAAGAGGTTTCATGGAAATACACTGATGGTAAATATATAATGAAATCTTTACCGGGAACAAGAAGGGTTATTGAAGCAGATCTTGTACTGCTGGCACTTGGATTTGTTCATCCTGTACTCGAAGGATTACTTAGCCAGTTGGGAATAGAGCTAAACAGCAGGAAAAATATAGGTGTAAACAGTTCCCTGGCAACAAACATCCCAAAAATATTTGCTGCCGGTGACTCGGTAAGCGGCGCCAGTCTGGTGGTAAATGCTATTGCTTCAGGTAGAAGAGCCGCAAGAGAAATCGACAGGTACCTTCGGAGTATTTCACTGTAATGAGAAAGTGATGAAACCCAGATAAAGGAAAATGTATTACTTAAGATCGTTTTCTGCTAAACGGCGCATATCTTTTACCGTTGAAATAAGCCTTATCAGCTCCGACCTGTAACCATCCTCATCATCCCCTTTAGCTGACCTGGCAAGATTTGCAGCACTTTCAAGGGTTGAAGATCCCTTAAATTCCGATTCTCTGAGGATCATCCCGAATTCTGCAACTGCAGCAGCAAACCTGAGGTTTTCGGATGCTTTTTCAATACCAATACCGGAACCTCTTACTATCTTCTCAAGAAGCATGCTGGTCTCACCTGCCGGTTTTTTGTAACGTACTTTTATTGTAAGCAGCTCATCTGAATAATTGTGCTTCATACTGCTCCCTGATTCCTGGTACTTAAGAGGATCAATTGATGTCAACCTCTCACCTGAACCTGCCGGTACAATCTCATAAAGCGCAGTCACCATATGCCCTGCTCCCATCTCACCTGCATCTTTTGTATCATCGTTGAAATCTTCGTCGTTCAGGAGCCGGTTCTCGTAACCTATCAGTCTGTAAGATTCAACTGCTGACGGATTGAATTCCAGCTGGAATTTGACATCTTTGGCAATTGTAAAAAGTGTTCCGCTAAATTCGCGGACCAGCACCCTGTGGGCTTCCTGAAGATTATCGATATATGAATAATTCCCGTTCCCCTTATCGGCAATTATCTCCATTTTATCGTCTTTGTAGTTGCCCATTCCGAAACCCAGCACGGTAATGAAGACACCTGACTCACGCTTTTCTTCAACTAACCTCTCCATCCCGCCGTTACTGGATTCACCAACATTAAAATCACCATCTGTAGCAAGAATTATCCTGTTATTGCCATTCTTCACAAAATTCTTCTCCGCTTCTTTGTAGGCGAGTCTCAGACCTGCTCCACCCGCAGTTGATCCGCCGGCTTCAAGTCGGTCTATCGCGCTCATTATCGATTCTTTACTGTTTCCCTGGGTTGACTCAAGGACCAGGCCTGCTGCCCCCGCATATACGACGATTGCCACCCGGTCCTCCGGACGCAATTCATTAACCAGGAGTCCGAAAGCCGATTTAAGAAGAGGAAGCTTGTTGGGTTGATCCATTGAACCTGATACATCTATCAGGAATACAAGGTTAGAAGGAGGAAGTGATGTCTTGTTGATTTCCTTACCGCGCAACCCTATTTGCAGAAGCCGGTGATCACTATTCCAGGGACAAGCTGCCACCTCACTGAACACAGAAAATGGATGCACCCCTTCAGACTCCGGATAGTCATACCTGAAATAATTGATCATCTCCTCAATTCTGACTGCATCAGGAGGAGGCAAGATTCCTGTATTAATGAACCTGCGTATGTTGGAA
Source organism: uncultured Bacteroidota bacterium (assembly GCA_963843415.1). Taxonomy (GTDB): domain Bacteria; phylum Bacteroidota; class Bacteroidia; order Bacteroidales; family VadinHA17; genus LD21. The sequence goes on along the minus strand of CAWJKD010000002.1, from coordinate 566,729 downwards.
TAGGAGGCATTGTCAACATCAACAGAGAATGTTGATAAAGGATTGTTCCTGACACTTTTATACCCGTTCTCGTTTACAGAAGCATATCCCTCGGTATTAAAATAATTATTGTCCCTGTGAAAATATGCTCTTGATTCATTAGCCATAACAGCTGCTGCCGGATATGTTGTGTAATCCATTTCTCTTTTTAAACCATCGCCTGTTATCCGACCAGGTTTCAGAACAACATCTATTATGCTCTTTGTATTTATCTTTACTTCAACGGTTTCAAATCCTCTTAATGAGAACATAAGGACCTTGTCACTCTCCCCGATTGTGATCCGGTAATTGCCTCTCAGGTCAGTTTTTGTTCCGGCCCCTGAACCATTTGCTGACACAATGACTCCTGCCAGGGGCTGACCCTGATCATCTGATACTCTGCCTGAAATTATTCCGGATTGAGTAAAAGCAATTGTTATTGCTGCAAGAATCATTAATACGAAAATTTTTAAACTGTTTTTCATGGCATCTGAATTTTGATTAAACTTTATCTATATGATGCGAAGAGCTCTATTTTTCCATAAATAGATTCAGGGGTTTTTTATTTTCCGTTATCTTTAAGGATATTTTTCAGGGAGAGCCAAAGAGAAGCACCTCTGGGTAACTCCGTTTAATAAAAAGAATTATAATAAATATTAAAAGTCACCTGGAAGCTGATGTTTTACAGGTCCGCGGGAAGAAAACTGCAACAAATTAACGATGAAGAGATGGTTGCTGAATTCAGCTCAGCACATGATCTTGAAATCCTTGGTGAGCTTTATCTGAAACACATGCAGCTTGTTTACGGAGTTTGCCTTAAGTACCTGAAGGATAGAGAGGAAGCAATGGACGCAGTAATGCAGATATTTGAAAAGCTTATAACTGAAATACCAAAACAGAGAATTGGGAACTTTAAAAACTGGCTTCATGTAGTGACAAAGAATTATTGTCTTATGCTCCTGAGATCAAAAAAATCAGAGGATGAGAAACTTAATGAATGGGTCCTGAACACTGATAATGTTGTGGAAAACAGTTATTTTGTTCATCCTATAGACAAAGAAGAACACTATATTGACAAGGTACTTGAAAATTGTATAGATAAATTAAACGAAGAACAGAAAGAATGCATTAAGCAATTTTATTACGAAGACAGGTGTTATAAAGAGATTGCAATCAATCTTGGTGTTGATGAAAAGAAAGTGAAGAGTAATCTTCAGAATGGTAAAAGAAATCTGAAACTTTGTATTGAGGAGCAAAATGAAAGAGAGTAATAATAATAAGAAAGGTCCGAACTCTGATTTTGAGCGTTATGTCAGAGGAGAAATGTCAAGAAGAGAGGAGAATGCTTTCCAGAGGAAACTTCAGCTGGATCCCTTTTCAGATGAAGCTGCCGAGGGCTATTCTGAAATTACGCCGAAGGAAGCTGATGATGACCTCAAACATCTTGGAAAACAGCTTAAATCCAGGATCACTCCCGGACAAAAAATTGTTTTTTACCGGATAGCTGCGTCACTTGCAGTGCTCGTTGTGATCACTGCAGTATATTTTCTCGTATTTAAGAACAGATCAGGTCAAAGGATCAGTAACATAACCGTGACAACAACCCAGGAGGAAAATGGAACTGATTCACGACGGTCTGCGGAACCTCTTCTGGCAGAGTCAAATGGCATAACAGCCGATATAGAGCGGGAATCTGATGGGCAAATTACAAACGATATAACAGAACCTGAAATACCTGCAGAAGCAGAAAATATTGCCATTCCAGATGCTTCTGTAACAGATCAGGTGAGCAAACAACCTGAAAATATTACTGAGGCTGTGCCGGCAGCGTTAAATGAAGCGGCCATGACCAGAAATACAGCAACAGAAAGCGCCCGGGCAAATATTACAGATACCGCTTCGAAGGCTGAGAATGTACCAACAGCTTATTCTCCACCGCTGCCAGTGAACGGAAATGAAAGATTCCGTCAATATATTCAGGATAATCAGCGAAAGCCTCCTGCATTCAACGATGGGGAACAGGTGGTTGTTGTTGTAAGTTTTAAAGTCCTGAGCTCAGGCATAATAGACAGCATAAAAGCTCTTGAGAGTCCGGGGGACGAATACTCCCAGGAGGCAATAAGACTTATCAGGGAAGGACCTTCATGGTCGCCGGCTGAAAACAACGGTGAGAAAACAGATGATGAAGTAAGTCTCAGAATTGTGTTCAGATAAAAATGATAAGAAGAATTCGATTCCTGTTTTTAGCGATAGCTGTCTTTTTAAATAGCCCATTCATATCAGGAGAAGTAGTTGATTCGACATCATTTACTTTAAATCCGCGATTTAGCTTTTATTCAGTTGAAAAGAGCGCCGAGATATTGTTGCACGTGCCACGAAATCTGCAAAGTACTTACATATCTGCCAAATTCAGGATAAATAATGATACGATTGCAGTCTGGAAAGGTATTCCGGGAAGGAAGCTTATCAGAATTCCCTTCGAACAGAAATTTCAACCATTTGAATATAAATTAATTGCTGAGATTACAGCGATGGCCGGCAGGCTTAAATTCTTTGCATCATCTGAATATCTTGTTCTGGATTATAAACCAAATGAGGTCAAGACCGACCGTTTAACTGGTGGATTGATAGTTAACAAAAAGAAATTTTTCCCATTCGGTTTTTACTGTTATTCACCTGTTTACCCGACTCTGCCGGAAGAAGAAGTTGTCAAAGGATTTAATTTAATTTCACCATACCAGAAGATCTTACCTGAAACTTTCCATGAAAGAAGAGATTATATGGACCGCTGCGCTGAACTGGGAATGAAGGTCAACTATAATATTCTCTCCGTATCAGGTGGCGGTGGTGTCAATTCAATGATTGAAGACCTTAAGGATATCGAAAAATATGAACTTCTTGTAAATGAAATAAATGCATTCAGGGATCATCCGGCTCTTCTTGCCTGGTATATTGCTGATGAACCAAACGGATATGGTATTTCCCCGGACTCCCTTCAAAAAATCTATAAAATAATTAAACAAATTGATCCCTGGCATCCTGTATCAATAGTGTTTATGTCTCCGTTTATGTCTTCAAGAAGATATTCCGGTGCGCTCGACATAGTAATGGCCGATCCATATCCGATTCCTGACCTGCCTGTGACATTTACTGGTAATACAGCTGCATCGCTCTCTTCGGAGTTTTCAGGTAAAAAGCCGGTATGGATTGTACCCCAGGCATTTGGAGGGGGGGAATTATGGCTAAGGGAACCCACGCCACAGGAGATAAGATCGATGACATACCAGTCAATAATCAATGGGGCCCGAGGTATTCAGTATTTTGTCAGGCAAGGGCTTAACTTATTTCCAAAATCTACGGCTGCCTGGGGGGAATGTGGCAGAATGGCTGTTGAGATTGCAGAATTGACACCCTGGCTTTTATCTGATGAAGAGACAATTCCGGTAATTTCGGGCTCTGAATATATTTCAGCTTCATCGTACATTCATAAGGGAAAGCTGCTGATAATGGCAGTCAATAAGACAAACACTCCGAGGAAAGCGGAATTCAAAATTTCAGGTCCCTCTTCCGGAAGAGCCAGAGTGCTGTTTGAAAATCGCAATATTACTGTTAACAGCGGATATTTTTCCGACTATATTTCAGCATTTGGTTCTCAGGCATACCAGGTCGATATTAAGTCCTCAGGAGATACAATAAAAGTATGGAAAGAAAACATGATAAAAGATCCGGGGTTTGAAGATACCTCCAGTCCCGGTGTCCCTGCATCATGTTATGCACGTAACGGCGATGACAGAGGAGCTACATATTTTCTGGATTCAAGGGATTATGTTCAGGGCAATCACTCGGTAAGGCTTGTAACCCCGACAGAAAATGGCAGCATAAGGTTACGTTTCTTTCCGGTACCTGTAAGAGCAGGAAGAACATATTATATTTCAATCCGGGGTAAAACTGATCCTGAACTGGGAGGATCTGAAAACAATGGAGCAGACAATTCACATTACTTTGAGATCTCATTGGGAGAATATGGAACAACACGATTTGAGCTTACAGGTGAATGGAAGGAATTTGTAACATCTGTTACAATTCCATACGATATAAAGGAACTTCCACCGAAATCAAATGTCGTATTGCAGATGCCTTCAGCCGGTGTCGGCTGGTTTGATCTGCTTCAGGTTATTGAAGGTGTTGATATAAAAAGGAGTGTAAATCCTGAACTTGACTGGAGGATAATAAATTAATTACGGAGTCGCACAGTATTACACAATTTCATTCTTAAAATTCATTCGTATGAATAGAATATGTCTGGCACTTTTAGTTACTGGTACTATCACATTTTACGGTTGTACTGAAATGAAAGAAAATAATAATTACAAAGGGAATCCGGCACCATTAAGGCAGAATGCTTACATTAAACTTCCTGTCGGTTCCATCAAACCCGACGGTTGGCTGAAAGCTCAGCTGGAAGCTCAGGCTGCAGGTCTAACAGGAAATGTTGATGATTTCTGGCCAGATCTTGTAAATTCATCCTGGCGCGGAGGTATGGGAGAGGCATGGGAAAGAGGCCCATATTTTCTGGATGGACTTGTACCTCTCGCATATATTCTAAAAGATGACAGGTTGATTGAAAAGGTGCAATCATGGATTGAACCTATTCTTACAAGCAGCAGAGATTCAGGATGGTATGGCCCTGAAAAGAACACTGACCGCTGGCCCCTGGCTGTTTCGAACAAAGTGCTTATGCAGTATTATGAAGCAACATCCGATACCCGTGCACTCGATCTCCTTAAGAAATATTTCCGCTATCTGCATGATACTCCTCCCGACTGGCCGGACAAGGAGTGGAGGGGAGTACGGGCAATGGAAAATGCTGTTACAGGTTACTGGTTATATCGTGAGACGAATGAACCATGGATACTTGAGACAATTGAGTCGATACAAAAAAACAGTTCCGACTGGACAACCTACTATGAGAAATTTCCATGGGATTCAGCCGCTGCTGCGGATAAAAGAATGCCGCTGGACTGGAAAGAAGAAGGTCTCACAGCTCATGTGGTCAATAATGCAATGGCTGTCAAATATCCTGGATTATGGTATCAGCAGTCAAACGATGAGAGGTTTAAAAATGCTGTTCTTGACGGGATAGAGAAATATGATCTGCATCATGGACAGGCCGGAGGCAGATTCTCAGGCGATGAACACTTATCAGGAAATAGTCCTGACAGGGGAACTGAGTTATGTTCCGTTGTTGAATATATGTTTTCCCTTGAAGAGCTTTATGCGATATTAGGTGAGAACAGTCTGGCTGACAGGCTTGAATCGCTGACCTTTAATGCCCTGCCGGGTACAACTACTCCTGATATGTGGGCGCATCAGTACGATCAGCAATCGAACCAGGTGCTTGTAACAGGTGAAAAAAGAGGCTGGACAAGTAACGGTGACTATTCCAATATTTACGGACTGATGCCGAATTTTGCCTGCTGCCTGGCAAATATGCACCAGGGGTGGCCTAAATTCACCGGCAGCCTGTGGATGGCCACCAACGACAATGGTCTGGTGGCAGTCGCTTACAGCCCTTCAGTGGTAAAAGCAAAAGTTGCAAAAGGGACAGAAGTCACAATAAAAGAAGAAACTGATTATCCGTTTAAGGGCGATATAAAATTGATCATCAGTACGGCTGAAACCGTAAAATTTCCGCTTTACCTCAGAATTCCCCGATGGGCTGATACAGTTACTTTCACATTCAAAGGTAAGACCCGACAGGGAAAAGCAGGCGAAACAATAAAACTTCAAGAAAAATGGGAAAACGGGGATGAAATCACTTTTAATTTCCCGATGGAGATCAGATATGAGAGAAGATTCAATAATTCTTCATCTGTTCTGAGAGGGCCCCTGTACTTTTCATTAAGGATGGATAAAGAGTACAAAAGTGTAAAGATCAACTACGAGAATTTCGGTTATAAGGGAAGTGTCGACTGGGAGATCAGACCCTTAAGCGCCTGGAATTTCGGATTGATGGTTGATAAGACAGATCCTGAAAGGGGTTTTGATGTTACTGAAAATCCCCTGACTATGTTCCCCTTTGCGGATAAGGGAGATATGGTATGGTCGACTGATTCCGGGAAATACGTTGTCTGGAATGAAGATGCTGCTGTCGTCATAACTACAAGGGGTGTTAAGATCCCGGGCTGGACAATGAAAAATAATTCGGCTGATATTCCTCCGTTGAGTCCGGTTGTACCGGAAGGATACCCGGAGGTAATTCAGCTTATTCCATACGGCAGTGCAAAACTGAGAATAACAGAATTCCCGCTGATAGATCTGACCCGGATGGTAGACATAATAAGGTAGAAACTATCTCTGTATAACTCTGAGGTAATTGAAATAAGGAATATCAACCCAAAGCTTTCGATTAAATAGTTTCTGCTTTTTCTCTCAGCCACTGCTTTTCTTCAGGGGAGAGATGCGGTGCCAGTTTTTGAAATACTTCTGTATGATACGAATTCAGCCAGTCGATCTCTTCTCTATTTAATAAAGATCTATCAATCAGACGCTTATCTATATAGCATAAAGAGACTGTATCGAATTTAAGGAACTGCCCGAATTCTGTTTCTTCATCTTCATAACATATCATCAGGTTCTCGATCCGGATCCCGTACTCCCCTTCCCTGTAAACTGCAGGTTCATTTGAGATAAGCATTCCGGCTTCAATTGCCGTTTTATTTGCGGAAGGACCTATATTCTGCGGTCCTTCATGGACATTCAGGCAATACCCTACTCCATGTCCGGTTCCGTGACCGTAATTCAAACCGTTCTCCCATAAAGCTTTCCGGGCCAGAATATCAAGCTGATAACCCTTCGTGCCGGCAGGGAACTTGGCTGATGCCAGTGCAATATGCCCTTTCAGAACCAGTGTAAAATCTTTCTTCTGTTGCGGGGTCGGAATTCCGATTATTACTGTTCTCGTTATATCTGTCGTTCCTCCATAATATTGTCCTCCTGAATCAACAAGCAGAATTCCTGTCTCAGCAGGAACTGAACCCGATTCAGATACTGTTTCAAAATGTGGGAGAGCTGCATGTTCATTAAAAGCAACTATTGAGGGGAAAGACGTGCTGAGAAAACCTTCCTGCTGCTGCCGGAACTCCTCTAGTTTCGATGAAAGACCTGTCTCTGTCATCGGAATCTGACCATTGTTACAATCGATCCGGAATAATAACTTTGTCAGTGCCACTCCATCCTTCACCATTACATCACTGATGTTCCTGATTTCAGTTTTATTCTTTACAGATTTTATACGTGATGGTATGCTGGTATCCTCCATAATCCTGACCTTGCCAGGAATCGCATTAAACAGTGCAACTGAAATTGAATCCGGGGTTATCAAAATTGACGATCCGGCATTAATTGAAGCTAACGATGTTGTTACTTCTGTGTATGGATGGATAGTAATATCAAGTTTACGGAATTCATCATGCAACCAGCCGGGGATCTTTTTATCATCAATGAATAATGCTATTTCCTTCTGACTTATAAGAGAGAACGAGAAAAGCACCGGACTGTATTTCAGGTCATTGCCTCTTATGTTTAAAAGCCACATAATATCGTCAGGAGAAGTCAGCAGGTGATGATTTACGTTACTTTTATTCATCTGGTCTCTCACTTCTGATATTTTTCGGCTCCTCTCCTTTCCGGAGAATGTCAAGGGGTGATCGCGGGCTTGCGATACCGGTATCTCAGGCCGATCTTTCCATATCTCACTTATCAGGTCACAATTTTCTTCGTATTTAATGGCTTTAACTTCCATTTTTTTCTTCAGTTCTCTGTAACCCCTCACAGAAAATATACGCCCATCAAAGCCAATTCTACTTTCCTGTTTAATGTTTTCTGATGACCAGTCGGTGTAGTCAGAATTCCTTTTGTTTTCGGGCAATATAAGCTTAAAAGATGATCCGGAAAGCTGTTCTTTTGCCTGCAAATAATACCTTGAATCTGTCCATAATCCTGCAAATGAATCAGTTACTATCAGAGTTGCTGATGACCCCGTAAAACCAGTCAGCCACTGAACAATATTCCAGTGGTCCGGAACAGTTTCGTTGATATGAGGATCTGATAGAGGGATAATATAAGCATCAATGCTATTCTTTTTCATAGCATTGCGAAGAGACTCCAGGTTGTCTATTAATGAATTCAATCTCATTTATCGTCCCATTACAGCCCTTCTCCCGTTTTTTATAATAGTTATTTATCCTAAAGGTTCTTCACCTCATTAACAAGATTTTGCAGACTGCTCCTGGCATCACCGAACAGCATTCTTGTTTTTGGATCAAAAAACAGCATGTTCTCAATAGCAGCATATCCTTTCCCCATACCGCGTTTCATGACGATAATGTTCCTGGCCTGACGGACTTTAACAATAGGCATACCGTATATCGGACTTGATGGGTCATCCTCGGCTGCCGGATTGACAACATCATTGGCCCCGATCACAACAACTACATCAGTATTCGGAAGATCGGGATTGATCTCTTCACTCTCGATTAGCTGTTCGTAAGGAACATCAGCTTCAGCAAGCAACACATTCATATGTCCCGGCATTCGCCCCGCAACAGGGTGAATTGCATACCTTACCTCAACTCCTTTTTCGTAAAGGAGCTTATCAAGCTCATGGCAGATATGCTGGGCCTGGGCTACTGCCAGTCCGTAACCCGGTACTATAACAACTTTTTTGGAATAACTCAGCAGGACTGCAGCATCTGATATTGTTATCTCTTTAATATTTCCGGCAGTTGTGATATTTGAGGCTCCACCTCCACCGAAAACACCTACAATAACATTCAGCAACGATCTGTTCATTGCTTTGCACATAAGTATCGTAAGGATCGTTCCTGCTGATCCCACAAGTATTCCGCCCGTAAGCATCGCCTGGTTGTTATAAAGGAAGCCGCCCATCGCTGCTGCGACACCCGTAAATGAGTTGAGCAGCGAAATAACTACAGGCATATCGGCGCCACCTATGGGTAAGACGAAGAGCACTCCATATATTACTGCAATTGCAAACATTATATATATAAGAGGAGTAAGCTCAGAGCTTTCTGAAACCTGGCGTGTCATTATATAGATTATGAAACCGATGAGAACAGCAAGAATAGTCAGGTTCACATATTTCATAACTTTTATCCGCATATCGCCTATCCAGCCATCCAGCTTGCCGAAAGCTATCATACTTCCTGCCCAGGAGATTGTACCGATCATAAGACCGAGAAGAATTGCCAGAACATGACCATTCGCCATTCCTTTTTCAGCTATCAGTTCAGGACTGATATGCGGGAACTCCATCATAGATATCAGAGCTGCGGCAGCTCCTCCCATTCCGTTGAAGAAGGAGACTAGCTGCGGCATTGCCGTCATTTTTACTCTTCTCGCAATGATCCATCCGATAATTGTACCGATGACAATTGCCGTAAGTATCCAGGGAATATTGGCAATTGGTTCTCCATCCTTTTTATGGAAAATAATTGTCGCAATTATTGCAAAGACCATACCCAAAGCAGCAAGTATATTTCCCCTGCGGGCAGTTAGAGGGTGGCTTAACATCTTAAGTCCTAAAATAAAAAGTACCGAAGCTGCAATATAGGTTATCTCAAGTACCGAGATGCCGTAAGGGAATTGGGAAATATCGTTCATTCTGTTGATCTTTTGTATTTTACATGCAGATTTAATCCTTTTTCTTTTTGAACATCTCCAGCATCCTGTCGGTTACAACAAAACCGCCTACAACGTTCAGTGTTCCTAATACAACTGCAAGAAATCCGAGGATCATTGATCCCGTGGTATCTGCATGACCCATTACTATTATGGCGCCGATTATAACAACGCCGTGAATGGCATTTGCACCCGACATCAGCGGTGTATGAAGAATTGCCGGAACATGGCTTATAACCTCAATCCCGAGAAAAACAGACAGGATAACAATAAATATCGCTTCCCTGTACTCCAAGAAAAAACCCAGTATATTTTCCATGTCCGATTTTATTTAATATTAAGTATTTGCTTGACCCTCTGACTGATATATTCGTGTGAATGTACAGCTGTCGTTCCGTTTATTATCTCATCCTGGATATTCAACACAAGATTACCCTGTTTATCAATCATTATTTTGAGCAGATTCAGGATATTATTGCCGAACATCTTACTTGCATCAGATGACATTTCTGAAGGATAGTCGGACTTTCCGATAATTATAACCCCGTTGACAACTATTTTCTTTCCGTTTTCAGTCAGTTCGCAATTACCGCCTGTTGATGCTGCAAGATCTATTATTACAGAACCTGGTTTCATTGAAAAGACAGTATCTTTCAGAATGAGAACCGGAGCTTTTTTCCCGGGTATCTGAGCTGTAGCAATAACGACGTCGGCAGCCTTAGCATGGTTTTGTATGAGGTCCTGTTGTTTCTTTCTGAATTCTTCTGTCTGTTCCACGGCGTAACCTCCGGCAGCTTCATCTTCCTTTGCACCATCAACCTCGATAAACTTCCCTCCCAGACTTTTTACTTCATCCTTTACAGCTGATCTGACATCGAACACTTCAACCACCGCACCAAGCTTTCTGGCAATTGCCACAGCCTGCAGGCCAGCCACGCCGGCTCCGAGTATCAGTACCTTCGAAGGTTTAATTGTACCAGCAGCCGACATGAACATCGGAAAAAACCTCGGCAGAAGTGATGCTGCGTGAATAACTGCTTTATATCCCGAAATGGTTCCCATGGAGGAAAGAATGTCCATCGCCTGTGCTCTGGTTGTCCTTGGTATGAGGTCCAGCGCGAGCACTGTAAGTCCTTGAAGACGTGCAAATTCCAACCATTTATTATTCTCTGCCGGATTAAGTGTGGAACAAAGTACCTGTCCTTCTTTGCATAGTTTAAGGTCTTCTTCAGGAACAGGATTAACCGATAAAAGCATTTCAGCTTTCGAGATTACATCTTTCCTTGAAAAAGTGGAAGCCCCTGCTGTCTGGTATTCCTTATCAAAAGCATAAGCCTTTTCGCCTGCATGATTTTCTACAAATACTTCCACCCCCATTTTCTTAAGTGCGGCAACTTCACCGGGAAGCATTGCAACCCTGTTCTCATTGCCGGTTTCACTAAGGATGCCAATTATCATGATCGATTATTTAGGAGTTTATATTCAGAATTTCTTTAAAAAATAAAGTCCCGAAGATAATAAACAAAATTTTATTAACGTCCACATATCATAAAAAACCAAATTGAAAGAAACCAGATTACCTGAACCAGTTTTCTTTTTACTACTGAATCTTTATTGTCCGAAAAAATTAATTAACCAGAATTCATGCTCTTCGTTTGTACTGTGAAGCTTCTTCGCTCCTCTCCAGCCATGGCGTTCGTTTGGGTAAAGCATGAACTGGAACGATTTTCCCTCTTCCTGCAGCTTCGAGATCAGCCAGATAGTATTCTGCATATGAACATTATCATCCATATCTCCGTGGTTCATGTATAGTTTGCCTTTCAGATCCTTTGCATAAGTAAGTGCTGAACCATTATTATAACCTTCAGGATTATCATTGGGTGTATCCATATACCTTTCTGTGTACACATTATCATAAAGCCGGTAATCGGTAACTGACGATGCTGCAAATCCGTGAGTCCAGTAATCGGCGCCCATTGTCAGTGCCAGACAAGTCAGATACCCGCCGTATGAGCTTCCTGTTATTCCCACTCTCTTACTGTCGATAAAGGTTTTTTCACGAAGCCATTTTACAGCGTCCTCATAATCAAGGATTTCCCACTTACCAAGAGACCTGTAAATGTAATCCAGTCCTCTCCTTCCGAAATGTCCCGAACCCCTGTGATCGACCTTGAATGTTATAATCCCATTCTGTGAATACCACGACGGATAGTTTCCCTGCCACCTGTTCTCAACTCCTTTTCTGTCCGGTCCCCCATAGATAGTGAAAATTACCGGGTATTTTTTTTCAGGATCAAAACCTGCAGGGTAAGTTATTAAAGCGGGCATACTGAATAATCCATCGGATGTCGTTATCCTTGTCAGCTCCGATCTGGAAGTGTTTACCTGCTTCTGAGCCGTTTGTTCAAAGCTATAAATCTCCTTTAACATCTTTCCCTTTTTGTCATAAGCTATTATGGAGCCCGGACTTAAAATGCTGTTCCAAGTATCGATGAAATAGCTTCCTGCAGGAGATATGCTGACATTGTGTGTTCCTGAGCTCTTTGTTACCTGAAGAAGGTTCTTACCATCGAGACCTGCCCTGAAGAGATGCATATCTGTTGATTCGGATCCTGTTGCAGTGAAGTAGATCACTCTGAGCTTCTCATCTACTCTCTCTATTGAACTGACCCTGAAATCAAAACCGGTAATCCGTGCTATCATCTGTCCATCCCAGCTATAATAATAAAGATTCTCCCATCCGGTTGAATTATTCCTGATTATGAATCCTGTGCCATCCTTCATCACATGGATATCTTCATGGAATTCAATCCATGTTTTGCTTTTCTCATTATAAATCCGGGTATAATCTCCTGTGGCAGGATCTGCAAGAATTATATTGAGTTCATTCTGATCGCGATTGACAATCTGTATTGCCAGCTTTCTGCTGTCAGGAGTCCAGAATGGCCATGCAATATATTGATCTTCAGAATAATCAGTTTTTATCCAAATAGTTTTTGCTGTGGATATATCGGCAATGCCCATTTTGACTTTTGGGTTCGGATCTCCAGCTTTCGGATAAGGGACTTGTTCCAGTTTCCCGTGAATGCCATCAGTCTCATCTTGCCGGTTAAGAGTAAAGAGAGGCACATCGGCTTCATCAGTTCTCAGGTAAGCTATCTTACTGCCGTCGGGGGACCACCAGAATGCAGCATAATTACTATTTCTTCCGAGTATCTCTTCCATATAAACCCACGAAGAGTATCCATTGTAGATCCTTTCAGATGCATCTGATGTAAGTCTGACCTCTTTGTTGTTTATAAGATCATATACATAGAGATCTTTATTTAAAGTATAAGCAATTTTCCCCCCGTCAGGCGAAAACCTTACATTAACAACACTGCCATTGTAATCAGCTAATTTTTTTACGCTCTTTTCACCTTTCGTAAAATAGAAGAGACCATCGGACCTCAATAAAACAATACTGTTTGCATCAGGGCTGATTACATCATCTGCTTCAATTGTTACTCCCCGTGGAAGAGATGCAGCCATGACTTCCTCAACAGACCTTGATTGTGGAAGGAGAATGCTTTTTCCGGTTTTAATATTGACTTTATATGTTACAATTTTATTGTCGGCATCATAATTCCTAATCAGATAATTTGAATCATCAGTCCATTCCAATATTGCCACTTCATTCAGGTCCAAAGCAGGCATTTGTGCAATAACCTGATTATCAATGATTAATAATGATATCAGGATCAGGGAAGCTGTAGCGGAAATGCAGTATCTTTTCATAAACTTAATTTTCGTAGAAGAAATATTCTGATTAGCTGATAAAAGTAGAAATTTTTATGCAAACAACTTTTTTTTGTAATTTGGAAGACCTTAAACTGACTTTGGATATTATGAAAAACTTCCTGATTATTTTGTTCAGTCTTGCACTGAGTTTGACTGCCTGCACAAGCCGCAGAGCTGATTTTAATAACGCCTCAGGCAGCATCGCTATCAGCGATTTGGAAAAATATGTATCAGAACTCGGATCTGACAGGTTCATGGGCCGGCAACCCTTCACAGAGGGTGAGACAATAACTGTGAACTATCTGGCTGATCAGCTGCAGCAGATTGGCTTTGAGCCAGCCTTTAACGGCAGTTATTTTCAGGATGTACCCATGGTTGAGATATCTTCCTCTGTCGGACCGGTGGCACTGACAAAATCGACAGGAAAATTGATAACCCTGAATCCTCCTGACGAAGCCGCGATTACATCGCCTCAGATCAAAGAAGAAATTGAAATTAATAATTCGGAAATGATATTTGCAGGTTTCGGGATCGTAGCTCCGGAATACGGCTGGAACGATTACGCCGGGTTAGACGTAAAAGGAAAGACAGTTGTTGTTCTTGTCAATGATCCCGGACTTTACACAGGTGATACATTGCTTTTCAAAGGGAGAGAGATGACCTATTACGGAAGATGGACTTATAAATATGAAGAGGCTGCAAGGCAGGGAGCTGCCGGAGTACTGATTGTTCATGAGACCGAAGGTGCGGGTTATCCATATACAATACAACGGAAGAGCTCGATATCTCCAAGATTCTTTCTCGAGAGTGCCGATTCAAATTTGTCTCTTTGCCAGTTTACAGGATGGTTTGCAGCTGATGCAGCTGAAAAGATATTTAATGAGTGTGGCTTCAATATCCGACAACTTAGAATGGATGCCTGCAGGAAAGGATTTAAAGGATTCCCTATGAAAATGATGATCTCCCTTAAAATCAGGAATAAAATCACATATAATAAATCGGCAAATGTTGCAGGTATCCTTAAAGGATCCAAAAAGCCTGATGAGGCTATTATCTATACAGCGCACTGGGATCATTTTGGTATCGGTGAAAAAGAGAACGGAGACTCAATTTACAATGGAGCGGTAGACAATGGGACTTCTATGGCCTGGGAGCTGGCCATCGGGAAAGCATTTTCCACTCTGAAAGAGGTACCTGAGAGGAGTATAATCCTGCTCTTCCCTACGGCAGAAGAACAAGGACTTCTGGGATCAGCATATTATACGGATCACCCTGCTATAGCTTTGGAAAAAACAGTAGCATGTCTGAACAATGACGGACTTCTGCCAATAGGGAGAATGAAGGATGTTATGATCACCGGATACGGACAATCAGATCTTGACAGTCTTGCCGGAATAGCTGCTTCTGAACAGGACAGATACATAACGAAGGATCCGGATGCGCATACAGGAATGTATTTCAGATCCGATCAATTTTCATTTGTTCTCAAAGGAATACCTGCATTGTATGCGAAGGGAAGTGTCGAAAGCCGGGAATTCGGTAAAGAGTGGGCAGCCCAAAAATATAAAGACTACATAGAAAACAAATACCACAGACCTTCAGATAATTACTATCCTGACACTTTTAATTTTGAAGGTATAGCAGAAGACGCTGTTCTGGCTTTCAGAGTCGGTTTTGATCTGGCTAATTCGGATCATTACCCGAAATGGAGAACCGGCTCAGAGTTTAGGGGCATAATGGAGAGATAAGAAGGCGCAACGGCACAACGGCGCAAAGGCGCAGAGGCATAACGGCGCAACAGCGTAATGGTGTTGTGTGACAAGGAGTTGATATGTATCTGTAGTGCAGGTAATCAGGTTTCCCTCAGGGAGATGAAGAGAAGGGGCTTTCAGGTTACAGCTGACAGTAAATACTAGCAAATTATCGGAAGCATATTTAGTTATCGTTTGCTGAATAACAACAGAAGTATTAAACAGATGCAAATCTGACTTATTTAGAATTATTTTAATATATTGTTATTTTATTAACATTGTTATTTAATTAACAGATAAATTATTAAATTTGCACCGTAATTCATGAGCAGTGTAAGATTTTTTAAGTTATGTACTTGTAATTCAGATATATATGAAAACAATTAAATCACCGGCTGAACTTCTGAAATTAAAAAATGACGTTCGTGAAAGGATCCATGGAAAAGAAAAGCTTCAGGTCAGAGTTCATATGGGAACGAGCGGACTGGCATCCGGAGCAAAAGAAATATTTGATTTCCTGAGGTTGGAACTTGATAAAAGGAACATAGAAGCCTCAGTTATCAGTACCGGTGATATGGGATACAGTTTCGCCGAACCTACAATCGAAGTCAAACGCCCGGGAGAAGAACCAGTTGTTTATGGCAACGTAGATAAACTCAAGGCTGACGAAATAATTGAAAAATATATTAAGAATGGTGAATTTGTTGACGGGATACTTCCTGCCAATTACAGGACCATTAAATAAAAAATATCCACGGAGGAAAAACCATGGCAAAAGGAAAGATGCAAATTCTGGTATGTGGTGGAACAAACTGCACAGGCAATCAGGGAGAAGCTATTATTGACAATATAAGACTTGAACTTGAAGCGAATGCCCTCGAAAACGATGTCATCGTGGTCCGGACGGGTTGTTTCGGAATGTGTAAGCTTGGGCCTGTTGTCAAAATAATGCCGGGCAATGTGGTCTATACAAAAGTCACTCCCGATGATGCAAGAGAAATTGTAAGTGAGCATATTATGAAGGGACGAAATGTTGAGAGGCTTCTTTTCAAAGACCCATCGGGAAAAACAGCTGTATCTGAAACAGAGATGGTCCCATACAAAAGACAGCTCAGGATAGTACTTAGAAATTGCGGTATCATTGATCCGGAGAATATCGAGGATGCAATAGTAAATGATGCATATGAGGCTCTCGCTAAAGTACTGACAGAATTGAAACCTCAGGATGTGATCAGGATTATCAAGGATTCCGGTCTCCGGGGAAGAGGTGGCGGTGGATTTCCCACGGGAGTCAAATGGGAGATAGCTTCAAGGAATAAGTCCGATGAAAAATATGTTGTTTGCAACGCTGACGAAGGTGACCCGGGAGCCTTCATGGACAGATCGGTTCTCGAAGGGGATCCTCACGCTGTGCTCGAAGCTATGGTCATCTGCGGTTACGCCATCGAAGCTCATAAAGGACTTATCTATATCCGTGCCGAATATCCCCTTGCCGTTGCACGTCTGAAAACTGCATTAAAACAGGCCAGGGAATATGGGCTTCTTGGTAAAAATATAATGGGTACAGGATTCGATTTCGACATTGATATAAAGTATGGAGCCGGAGCATTCGTGTGCGGTGAGGAGACTGCCCTTATTCATTCAATGGAAGGCTTGCGGGGTGAGCCGACAGTAAAACCTCCCTTCCCTGCCGAATCAGGATTTCTGGGGAAACCAACAAATGTTAATAATGTAGAGACATTTGCATGCATCTCCCCTATTATCCTTAAAGGTTCGTCCTGGTTTGCCAGTATCGGAAGTGAAAAATCCAAAGGAACAAAAGTCTTTGCCCTGGCGGGGAAAATTAACAATGTCGGACTGATCGAGGTACCAATGGGAACGACACTCCGCGAAGTGATCTTTGAGATCGGCGGTGGCATAAGGCACGGGAAAAAATTCAAGGCTGCACAGACCGGAGGACCTTCAGGCGGATGCCTTACAGAGAAACATCTTGATACTCCGATTGATTTTGATAACCTTATTGCTGCAGGATCAATGATGGGCTCTGGCGGACTTATTGTAATGGATGAGGATGACTGTATGGTATCAGTCGCCAAGTTTTTTCTTGAGTTTACTGTCGAGGAATCATGCGGGAAATGTTCCCCATGCCGTATCGGTAACAAGCGCCTGCACGAGCTTCTTGAGCATATAACAAAAGGGAAAGGGACCCTGGCAGATCTCGACAGGCTGAAGAATATGAGTCTTGTTATAAAAGACACATCACTCTGCGGACTCGGACAGAGCTCTCCTAACCCGGTATTGTCAACACTCGAAAACTTCAGGGATGAGTATGAAGCTCATGTGACAGTTAAAAAATGTCCTGCCGGTAAATGCAAAGACCTGATGGAATACTTTATAATATCTGCCAACTGCGTGGGATGTACAGCATGCGCACGGGTTTGCCCCGTAGGAGCGATAACCGGTGAAAGGAAAGAGCCTCATCTGATCAATCCTTCAATATGTATTAAATGCGGTGCATGTATGGAAAAATGCAAGTTTGACGCAATCATCATTCAATAATCAAAGAAGTATCGGAAATGGAAACTATCAAACTTACAATAGATAATAAAACTGTTGAAGTACCAAAAGGGACTACGGTAAATAAGGCTGCAAGGCAGCTTGGAATTGATATACCGGTCCTGTGCTGGATGGAGCTTCACGATCTGAATATCGAGAACAAACCTGCCGGTTGCCGCATATGTGTTGTTGAGGTACAGGGCCGACGTAATCTTGCTCCTTCATGTGTTACAAAATGTGAAGAAGGAATGGTTGTAAAGACACATACCACAAGGGTACTCAATGCCCGCCGTACTGTAATGGAATTTATCCTTTCGGACCATCCCAAAGATTGTCTGATATGTCCGAAATCAGGTAACTGCGATCTGCAGGCGATGGCTCATCAGCTTGGAATCAGAGAGATACCCGGACATGAGATCGCCGCTATGTCAACCTACAGGAAAGATACTTCACCTTCGATAATCAGGGATCTGGATAAATGCATTTTGTGCCGTCGCTGCGAAATGATGTGCAATGAGGTTCAGACTGTCGGTGCTCTGTCAGCCGTGAACAGGGGATTTATGGCAGTCGTTGCTCCGGCTTTTGAACAGAACCTGGAACATTCAACCTGCACTTATTGCGGACAATGTGTTGCTGTTTGCCCGACAGGTGCTCTTACTGAAGTGGATAATACACCGGAAGTCCTTCGCGCACTTGCCGACCCGACCAAGACTGTCGTTGTCCAGACTGCACCTGCAGTACGTGCTGCCCTCGGGGAACTGTTCGGTATGGAACCCGGCACCCTTGTGACAGGAAAGATGGTAACCGCATTGAGATCACTCGGATTTGATTATATCTTTGATACAGATTTTGCTGCTGACCTGACAATCATGGAAGAAGGTACCGAACTTCTCGGAAGGCTCAACAGACATTTGAAAGGAGACAAGACAGCAAGGCTTCCTATTCTTACTTCGTGCTGCCCCGGATGGGTGAACTTTTTTGAAGAGTATTTCCCTGACCTTAAAGATGTTCCTTCCACATCCAAATCACCACAGCAGATGTTCGGAGCTATCGCAAAAACATATTTCGCTGATAAAATAGGGATATCAAGGAAAGATCTGGTTGTTGTTTCAATAATGCCATGCCTGGCAAAAAAATATGAGTGCCAGAGAGAGGAATTTTCAGTTGACGGGAACAGGGATGTTGACTTTTCAATTTCAACAAGAGAACTTGCTGCATTCATAAAACAGGCAAACATAGATCTCAATAATCTTGATGAAGGTGAATTTGATACCCCTCTTGGAGAATCGACAGGTGCCGGAGTAATATTCGGTACAACCGGAGGAGTAATTGAAGCTGCTGTTCGCACAGCATATGAATTACATACCGGCAAAAAGCTGGAAAGACTTGATTTCACTGAACTCAGAGGACTTGAAGGTGTTCGTTCCGCTACTATTAACTTCGACGGCCTGCCCCTGAATATCGGTATCGCCCACGGACTTGGAAATGCAAGAAAGCTTCTGAATGATGTACGGTCAGGAAAGTCGCAGTTCCATGCAATTGAAGTAATGGCCTGCCCCGGCGGATGTATCGGAGGTGGTGGACAGCCTTTGCATCACGGCAATTCGGAAATTATAAAAGCGAGAGCTGCAGCTATTTATGCTGAAGACCGGAAAAAACCTCTCAGAAAGTCGCATGAGAATCCTTTCATAATTAAACTATATGAAGAATTTCTGGGCAAACCAAATTCCGAAAAAGCGCATCATCTGCTTCATACCGGATATTTTGATAAGAAGAAAAAAATTATAGTAAAACATTAAGTTAAAAGTTGTTCCAACATAATATTCAATGCTATGTCAAGTATAAAGATAGAATTGAGACAGGAAGATGTGAACAAGATAAAAGAGATCTGCACATCTTTCAATAATGATCCTCAGGAGCTGATTAATGTGCTGCACAAATGCCAGGAACATTTCGGGTATCTCCCTGCAGAGGTGCAGGAGGTTGTTTCGCAGGAGCTTGTAGTTCCGGTCGCTAAAATATATGGGGTCATAACCTTTTATTCATTCTTTACAATGACCCCAAAAGGCAAGCACCCGATAAGCATCTGCATGGGGACAGCATGTTATGTAAGAGGTGCAGAAAAGGTTCTTGATGAATTTAAGAAAGAACTTGGTCTTCAGGTTGGTCAAACTTCTGAAGACGGAAAGTTTTCTCTTTCAAGCCTGAGGTGCGTAGGGGCATGCGGTCTTGCACCTGTAGTAATGGTTGGCGATAAGACATATGGCCGTGTGGCACCGGATGATGTGAGAAATATTCTTAAAGAATACGAATAATAATGCAGTCGGCTGCGATATTTGAAAGACCGGAATATTATTGTTCCGGTCTATTTTTTTGTCCAGGAGCGATTATTGTTAATACGCCTGTCACCTGAAGATGGTCCCCGGTCACTTTGTTCTTGTTAATTAATGTAAAAAATGAATAAGTTCGTCAAATTATTTACAATCCACTCAAATCCTGATATAAGGTAAAAGTTCCCATGTTATGGCTGTTATAGCTGCCAGGAACACAAATCCATGATCACAGTCTGTCAAATTGCTCTTTGAATTTAGGAGGAATTTTACTAACTTGTTGGGCTTTTGAAAGTTATCTGCCTTAACTGCCACCCTTCTATGAAAACGTGTTATTATAATTATAGTTTTCCTAGTTCTGGGAACATTGATCTCATGTGAAAAATTATCCATCGAAGATTCTCCGGGTAATATTTCAGGGATGGGAAGTAACTCAGGTGAACTCAAAATAGATGAACCTTATAGCCTGCCGGAAGGTATCCTGTTGACCGGCCCGATTTCTGAATACCCTGTTGACGGATCGCTGCCAAGGTATGGAAGCGGAACAGTCCATCTGAAAATAACTCTGTTAAATTATACTGATACTGCTAAAACAGTATTTTTCCCGAAAGGATTGATATTTAAATGTAATTCACCTGAAAACCATAATCTTATGATACTTCAGACGTGCTGGGTATGCATAAAGCCAAATGGATCAAAAACGTTTATGCTGGATATCTGTTGTATTAACCGTGAAAGGAAGCATCCGGCAGATCAGGGTATAACTTTTGAAATTTCTGGGACATCTGGTTCAATGGTTATTAATAAATTGCTGGACCTGATCGGCTGGAAAAAGATTAACTATGAAATGATCATTGGGTCCTCTGCTCTGAAAATGAACGCTTATGATGACGTTATGACTCCTGTGTGCAATATTGTATGGAATCTGACAGACTATGGCATCGATATAACGGCGGAGGACCGGGAATTTCTGGAAAACATTCCAGGACTCTCTGCTGCGGAAATTCCTTTAAGGGACAGTAAAGGGAAATATCCTGTCTATTTTGATGAATACGTAATTAAAGAAAACAGGTAATTGTAAAAATGACCAGAACATTACTTACAATATTATGTATTATTTATCCGCTTATAACCGAAGCAGGTAAACCTGCCGGCAGGTTTGATCATTTTATATACGAGACTGATTTAAGCTACTTTTTACAGACTGACGAAATAAAAGATTTCGGTGATGCACCAATAATTTACGGCCCGGCAGATCATATTATTGATTCAAAAAACTACCTCGGATCAATCGTGGACAATGAACCTGCTTATCAGGCCTCTGAAGAGGCAGATGCAGATGATCTGAACGGGCAGGATGATGAAGATGGGGTGGTTTTTCCGGAAATGATACAGGGAACAAAAGCAAGCCTGAGGGTTAAAATTGTCGGTCTGGCTTACCTGAATGTCTGGATAGACTGGAATGGAGATGGTGACTTTCTCGATAATGATGAATATATTTTTAAGAACTCCTTAAGGATAACCGGAACATATAATCTGACGGTTTCTGTACCGGAAAATGCTGTTATTTCCAAAGCTACCTTTGCCCGTTTCAGGTTTGGTCCAAGTACCAGTATCAAGCCTGTTTACAACAGTTCCGGTTCGGCAAAATTTGGTGAAGTTGAGGACTATATGATTAAAATTCAATGTGTTGCTCCTGCACCACCCAGGGTAGGAACAATTACCCAGCCAACCTGTGAAGTACCGGAGGGCAGTGTTATATTGTCAGGATTACCGGCAACGGGTACATGGATATTGACACGTTTACCTGACGGCACAACTACAACAGGGAAAGGAACAAGTGTGACAATATCAGGACTTGAATCCGGTACTTTTAAATATACTGTTACTAACGAAAAAGGATGCACCTCATCACCATCTGAAGATATTGTGATTAATACCAGCCCGGTAGCTCCGGGAGCTCCCCTCATCGGTAAAATTACTCAACCATCCTGTACAGTATCAACAGGGATTGTAGTCCTGAGCGGATTGCCGGAAACTGGGACATGGACGCTGACTCGTTTCCCAGGCACAATAAAAACAACTGGTACAGGTAATAGTACAACAATTTCAGGTCTGGGCCCCGGAACATACAATTATACAGTTACCAATTCACAGGGATGTACATCTATGGCTTCCGTAAATATTATTATCAATGTCCAGCCGGTCTCCCCATCTGCTCCGGTTATAGGGGCCATAACTCAACCTACCTGTATAATTGCTACCGGAACGGTTGTTTTGAAAGGATTACCTGCCTCAGGTACCTGGACGTTAACCCGTTACCCCGATAAAGTAACTGTTACAGGATCGGGGACAACAATAACTATTACTGATCTGATTGAAGGAACATATAACTTCACAATAACTAATTCATCGGGCTGTACTTCTATACCCTCCTCTGATATTGTGATTGATCCGCAACCTGTAACTACTCCGGTAATAAAGATCACAAATCCTGCGCCTTTATGTTTCCCTGAAACAGTCAATCTGACAGCCCCGTCAATAACGGAAGGCTCAACTGCGGGCCTGACATTCACTTACTGGAAAGATGCAAAAGCATCATTACCCTATAATACTCCATCGCAGGCCACAGCAGGTACTTATTATATAAAAGGGACGACAAACCTGGGTTGCTACGGGATACAACCTGTAACTGTAACATCATATCAACAACCGGTTGCTCATGCCGGTCCTGATCAGATTCTTAAATATCAGTTCACTGCAACATTAGACGCAGATTATCCGGGCGATAATTTGACCGGTAGCTGGTCAATAATTGCAGGTTCAGGGGAGTTCTCAGATGCCGGTGATGCAAAAAGTACTATAAGTGAGCTGGCTATAGGTAAAAATATTCTTTTGTGGTCAGTAACCAATGGAGTCTGTCCGGCCGCTGAAGATTACGTGGCTTTAACTGTACAGGATCTTTTAATCCCGACATTGATAACCCCTGATATGAACGGTAAGAATGATTTTTTCGTTCTGGAAGGGTTGGAATCGCTCGGGAAAACATCACTCATAATTTTCGACCGCCGGGGTATGAAGGTATTCAGCAGCGAAAACTATGACAATTTATGGCATGGGATTGATTATAACGGATATCCGCTTCCCAACGATACATATTTCTATATTCTCAGATCAGAAAAGGGCATTTCGCTTAGTGGGTTTATTGTCGTAAAAAGGTAAAGAAGCTTTGTAATAGAGTACCTGACAGTTGGCATATAGACTGTAATCACAACAGGGAATCTATTCCACTATAGAGACTCCCAGATTAGAAGCAGATTATATAGATATCTGACCTTTAAATATCCTCGAATTTTCAATTGTTTCCAGATGACCTTCCCAGGTAAGCCTGCCGGAAGTCATTCCTGTGATTGTTGCGCTCGCATGATTATCTGATGTAACAGTCATAAAAATGTCATAATGCCCCAGATTTGTCTGTAAACTGAATCGCAAAGTATGACTTAACCTTTTAACATCTTTATAAATCTTCCATATGCCTACACTTCCTTCAGCTGTTACACCTCCGACACCATTATTTCCAAACCTGAAGTTTGATCCGGTTTGCAAGACACCTTTCGAATCATCAACTTTAATAAAATTCAAAGCGGAGGTAACAGGTAAAATGTCACCATATCCATTCCGGAGATAATCTGCTTCAAGAACAAAACTCTTTGCGTTCAGAAGAGAATCCAGAATATTGAAGTTTGCAGCCTTTTGGGCTTTTCTTACCTCTTTTTGTTCCTGGCGGGTTAATTTTGCATCCTGAGAGTTGCTATTAAGAGAAATCCATAAGAATCCAAGCATCAAAAAGAGGCTTACCGTGTTTAATTTCATTGTTTTCATAACCTCTTAATTTAGTCTAAGTAAATAGTACAAATTACATACCATACCGAAATAATCAGATGCTAAAATTCAGTATTTAACATATTGTTAAGGGTTGATAGTCAGCGGAAAATGGTCAGACCATTCCTTATGCTTTTAACCGGAAGATTTTAAACAGAATCCGAAATCAATTTTGATCTCATTATTCACTTTCACAAGCCCGAACAATTTAACAGGAGGAGTTATCTTCAGATCTGTAAGTTTTATATTGGTGCTTCCATTAAGAAGTTTATACCCATTATCGTCTTTAACAATCTGACAATGAATATCATATTTTTTTGATACACCGGCGACAGTAAAAGATACACCCTTTAATAAAATTGAATCCGTCGTATCATATTTTATGTCTGTATTATCTGGTATATCAATCTCAAGAAATGGATATTCTTCTGCTTTAAGTAATTTCAGGAGATCGTTGTAGGCATGTTTATTCTCGCATTTAAATTCTTTAACAGGGATAATTATACTCAACTGAACTGGAAGGGGATGAATATACCTGTTCTCCCGGGTTCCATTAAGAGAGTAACAGTTCCCGCCGAAATCGTACTGAAAGAACTGTTTCCCGAAATTTGATAAAACTGTAATGTCCAGAGAGCTGGTAGTTGTCCGGGTTTTTGGATCATTATACCACTTTAAACCTGTAAGAACTGGTGAACAAAGTATCAATATCAATACAATCCTTCTCACGTCTTTATCTGCTATGAATTAATGACAATACCAAAAATTTGTATCAAAATGATATAGTTGACTCTATCATGAGACCATTGAAACCTGCATTATCTCCGTATATTATGAAGTTATTATAATTTTGATCTACATATTCAGCTTTAACCAGGATATTCGGGGTTATGAACCATCCACCCCCTATCTGTATCCTGCCGATGGAATTATCATTATCGTTTTTGGTATAATTATATCTTAAACCTCCATAAAAATTTTCATCACTGCCAAAACGGAAAAGAGATTCAAGTGCATATTGTGTAAACTTAAAATCGGCTCCTCCGAATGCTGAGGTACCTGTTGCGTTCTCGTAGGTTCCGAAAATCTCCAGTCCTCTGAATTTAGTGAACAGGTTCAGCATATAGGAGTTATTTCTATCGGTAAAACCAGGTCCCCAGTTACCTGAAAGATGGTTTTTAGACGGATCAACATCATCAGGATTTTCAGTTACCCGGTTCATTACCAGATAATACCGTGATCCTGTTCTGTCACCCAGGTACAACGATCCAAAATGGTTATTAGAAGCATGGTAACCCGATAATGTTGTTCTGATTCTCAGGTTCTCATTAATCTGTCGATCATATCCCGCTTTCCAGTAAAATGCCAGTTCCTTGCCAATATAATATGGTGTGTAGCTCTTTGAACCTGAGTTGTATCCGACAAGAGACGGATTTAATGTTCCCGTAGTGATTGCTCCCATCAGAAGGATCCCCCTGTTACGATATAAAGCTTCAAATGCCGGTGCAGTTGTGAAAGCATCCATGATGTAGTTGCCTGTGAACATGTTATTGATTACATTTCCGTTATCAGATCTCCGGAAATGAGCATCGCCATAATTTAGCTCCATTACACCAATTTTGAAGGAGAGGTAATCCATAGCATTTGAAATCACTTCAGATTTAATAAATGGAAGTTTATCAAAAAGCAGATAGCCTCCTTTTACCCAGGCTTCAACATGGTGCCGCGAAGAAAGATAAGTAGTAAGATTTACCTGAATACCGTCAGCGATGATCGCATTCAGCATAAAATTTGCCGTTGGCAGATTAATTCCATTCCCAAGAGGGATAAGTGCAGTATCGGCATGATGTTTCAGAAACTGAAACTGCATGGCAAAATCTCCGCCGACTTGTACCCTTGGATTTTCCTGATCCTCAGTCTCTGCAACAGATTCTTCAAATGTTTGTCCTAATACTCCTGGTGTAACTAAAACCAGGAAAAACAAAAAAAATATTGCTCTTATCATGATCTATATATTAAAATTAATAATTGGTTCTTTCTTACCGGCTTTTATTGTTATTCATCATTTAATTGACGCATTCATTTCTTGTTTCTGGAGGAACTGTAACGAAAATGTTAAAGTGATTTTGTTTCCTGTTTTAAGCGCCCCCATCATTAGAACGGGAGGAGAAATATCAAAATCGCTCATCTTCAGTTCTGTTTCTCCGCTAATCTTAATTTTATTTTGCCCATTTACTTTAATTAATGTACCCTCTATAGGAACCGTTACTGCAATCGACTTCCCTGCAACAAAAAGATTACCTTTCATGTTGTCTCTGAATTTGTCAAAGTCAGGAGAAATTTCTATTGCTGATGTCGTTGCGAAAGTTATTTCCGGAAATTCCGAGGATTTTAAAGCAGTGTATGCTTTTCTATCCATTAGCGAATTATTACTTTTAAGGTCTGTTGTACTACAGGTGAATATAACATCATCAATACCTCTTATACCGGAGTCCTCAATTAAAAAATTTGCTTTGCAGTCAAAGGTCTTAAGGTGCATATCCCAGTTGTGCAGGGTTGATGTACCATTTATCAGAAACGAAACACTATTTTTTTCTAATTCAAATGTCCGGCTTTCCGAAGTAATAATGTCATCTGCAAAAAGCAGTGATAAGATTGTTATAAATGCATACTTAAACATTTGATCCTATTTTTTTGAACATTACTATTATGTTATAAGACAAAACTGATTGAATAAAGTTCAAAACATGTACATAAAAATTCTATGTAAAATCATTTTCAGGTAATTTCCCGGGACCGATATGGCATGAGAATTGAATGCTGTTTAAAGGCGAAAACAAAAAAAAATGAAAAATGTTCAGTACAGAGGGAGGGTTGGGATCAGGTACGTCTGATAACTAGTGATTATTTTAAGATAGCGCAATTATTCAACAGGACATCCATCAGATATCCCGAACATTCGCCCCGGATTGTTACTTCATTCCCCGCGACAAGGACTGACGGATCAGAAACAGATGATAAAGTACAAATAACTGATGAGAGGTTACTCCCGGTCTTAAGAACTACATTGGTAATATTCCCTTCAACTGCTGTTACAGATTCAATTGTTCCTGTAACATCAATGATTTTGTTTACATACTTTTCAATTGAAGCAGCTTCATTTTCCTCAAATGCCTTTTGAAGTTCGATGGAGGTTAAAATAAAATCAGGTTTTTCTTTTTGAAGATTTTTGTCCTGTTTATTATAAAGATACAGACCAACACCTGTACCGGCCAATACAAGAAATATTACAGCAATCATTGCTGTTTTAACTGATTTTTTCATAACAAATCGTATTTGTTCAATACTTACTTTTGTTTTAAAAATATTTATCTGACTGTAAATTAATCTCTTACAGCGAGTATTGAAGATAAATCTTATTTATTCTCCACCGGAGTATATTTAACTGTTACAGTAACCTCAATG
Organism: uncultured Bacteroidota bacterium; assembly: GCA_963843415.1. Lineage (GTDB taxonomy): Bacteria > Bacteroidota > Bacteroidia > Bacteroidales > VadinHA17 > LD21. The sequence goes on along the minus strand of CAWJKD010000002.1, from coordinate 539,248 downwards.
ATTTTGGCAATGCTATTTCTTACAACAGAAGGTATTTTAATCTTGTAATCTTCCGGGACAATGTTAAACTTTGAATTCGCATTAATTCCTCCGGCGACAATCTCCAAACTCCCCTTTACGGTTATCTTATTAGTAACATCATGGATATTTAGGTCACCTTCAAGAGTCACATCATATTGCCCCGGTTTGGTAAAATCGACGGCCGAAAGGTTTGTTATTTTCCCTTTAAAGGTCGCTTTGGGAAATTTCTCCGATTCCAGATAGTTTTCATTGAAATGTTCTTCCATTAAGGCTTTCTCAAACTTAAACGATTTGATAAGTACCTGGAATACAATCTCCCCCGTCGAAACGTCAATTACACTGGCTACCTGGTTATTATCAGCCTTGATGTCTTCAACAGGAGTGTCGGAAAAGAATCCGATATACCCATTTTTTGTAATATATTTCTGTGAATTGGCCGCCTGGAAAAGAACAAGGAGCAGGAGAAGTAATGTAAGACGTTTCATAATTGCTGTCAATTAAATATTTTTAATTCTGAGATTTATCAAAGCTAACAAGTAAAACGCAAATTTGTTTTATGAGCTATTTCGTTAACGTGAAGACCCTTGAGATATTAAATCCAAAATGTATATCTCCTTTTGCCCAGCTGCCGGTAGTCTCACCAATAAATCCCTTTTCAATCATTGCCAGTGAATTGGTGAAAATCAGCTGGAAAACATGTCCTCCGGTTTCAATGTCAAAGCCGATTGATAAAGGATCATAAATCTGTTGGCTCATGTCTGCCTGCTTATTGACCCGAAAATAATATTCCGCATTAAAGCTGATGCGTTTAGTCATTTTTATTCTCCCTCCAGCTCCAATAGCATAAAGATCATTGGGCTCGAGCTCTGTTAAAACAAGATTGCGGTGGACGACTGTTGGTGTAATCTGAACAGAAAAAGACTGATTCACCTTACGGGCAATAATCAACTGATGCACATAAGAGAGCCTTGAAGAAAAATAGTTTGTTCTGTCAGGATCAGACCATTTTATTGAGGTTATAGCCACTGATGAGAGAGCTGAAACAGAGACAGGCATTATTCGTGCTCCTGTTGATTGCCTGAGTATAGTGAATTTAGCGAATCCGTCGAATGTCTTTTCGTAAGTGCCTCTCCCGATACCTACCATTAACCACTTTAATATCCCATATTCCAATCCAAAATGGATGCTCGACTGGTCAAGACCAAAAAACTCATAAGGACCTGAATTAAGAGTTCCAAAACGGTGAGATATTCTGAAATCCAGCTGTCCGGGAGGCATCCTTTCCACAGAATGGCCATTCATAATCCTCGTTGATTTAAAAGTAGCAGTTGCATAATTAGTTTCCTCCGAGGTTTTCTCTTCAAGCATGTCCATCAGATTTTCCTGCGGAAATGCACAGGTAAATATGAAAAAAAGAAGAAATGTACATATTAGAGGTTTCATATTTGCAACATTAAATTTTGTCACTTTTGAGGGGCGCCATTACGTATCCAATTATCAACCAGCTTTATTGAGCAGGCATTCAGCTTTCCTCCGTTTTTTGGCATTGGCGAAAAAGTGCCTGTGTGTTTGATAGATCCTGCAATTGCTGTTGTACGAGCCTTCACATCAATATAATCCTGAAGTCTTATATTATTTCCTGCAGAAGCAGCAGTCGCGTTAGAGTGACATGACAGGCAGCTGTTTGCAAGGATAGGAGCAATTTTCCCACTGAAGGTCACATTTGTTGTATCACATGATGTACTGACAGACGGGTAAAGAGCCTCCGCATTATCGTAGTAACATGACACGAACAAAAGTAAAATTGTAACAAATGTTACAAATGCTGAAAGCCTCCTTTTCATCAGTATATTATTTATTTTTAATGGTCTGATGGAACCACACATGATTGAAAATAAATTATATTCATTTGTGTTTATGATTGGATCAATCATGTGGGTTTCATATTTATTTGCTAATCGTTTAAATACCCATTATTTATCCATAGCTCAAATTGTCTTATCCTGCACGCTGAGAAGGAACCGCCCAGAGGCATTTTTGTCACTCCGTTTCCTTTCAGTGAGTTTAAAAGAGATCCGTTTGATGCGGCTGCTGCTACATCGGAGTAAGTTGTAAGTGTAATACCACCGCCCGGAGATGTGCTGCTGTGGCATCCTGTGCATGATGTCTGCATGATTGGCCATATAGTCCCGGAAAATGTAACAGGGTTAATTGTGTCGCAGATCTCCCCACAGTACTGGTTAAGAGCACCGTAGCTTATCCAGGCCCGGATCGAATCAATTTCAACAGTTGTCAGCTGAGGATTTCCTGCAGGCGGCATTTTCTCCTCACCTGAAGCCAATTTTATTACTTCATAGAGCTTGCTGTCATTCGGATTACCAGGAGAAACAGCCATCATTGTCGTACTATAACTTGAGAACACATACCCTTCCTTATGAGTTATTGCATCATGGCATCCCGTGGTTGCACAACGCGATACAAGCACAGGAAGAATATCACGTGAAAAACAGGCAAGTGGATTTACATTTCCACTGCCCTGACCTGATGTACCCTCGCATGTTGTCAGGAGAGCTCCCTGTTCTATCCATAGCCTGATAATCATTCTGTTATCAAGGGAAAGGGGCTGATCCGGAGGCATCATGTTCTCTCCTGATGTTGTAATGATCGCCTTGTAAACAGTGCTTGAATATGGTTTACCCGGTTCAACAGCATGACTTATAGGCACATAACTATTCAGTATCAGTTCCGATTCTCCTGCTCCGTCATGGCAACCCGATATTGCACAACTGTTCTGAAATATTGGAAGTACATCCCTTTCAAAACATAATTCAGGTATATTATTAAGAATAGCATTATGAGTGCAGGAGCTTATCCAGAATAAGGAAGAGAAAATATATATCAATCCAAGGAAGATAGAGATTTTATAGATTTTCATAAAACAGATTATTAATGATCTATTTTAAAAGCAAAGATATATTATTTCTCTCCGAAAAATAAAGAAGGATTAATGATAAATAGAATCCTTCCCGATAGCCTTCGGGGGCCTGTCGCCTTTCTTGTACCAGAAGAAATATTCCTTCTGCCGTTTCTTGTCATCCGGCTTTCTTGCAACATAGATCTTCTTTTTTGTATACGGGTCGATACCAGTATAGTAAATAAGTGTTGAAAGTGTCATCGGAGTTGGTGTGAAATCCTGCACCTGTTCGGGTCTGATACCGAGGCTCCTGACCTCTTCGGCCAGATCCTGCATATTTTTATCGGTACAGCCGGGATGAGATGAAATGAAGTACGGGATGATCTCATATTTCAATTCTTCTCTTTTTAAAATTTTCTCGAATCGCTTTTTGAGCTCACGGAAAAGGTCAAAGGGAACCTTTCTCATGAGTTTCAGTACATAATGATCTGTATGTTCCGGAGCTACTTTGAGCCTCCCGGATAAGTGATTGATTACCAGTTCCTCAAGATACTCGTTTTCTGCTTTGCCTGCATTTTTATTCCATTCCTGAAGTAACAGATCATACCTGATCCCGCTGCCGATGAAAGCTTTCTTTATACCCGGCAAACTATTGACCTTTTTGTACAGCTTTGTTAGGTCACTGTGGCTTGTTCCAAGGTTGAAACATATGGAAGGCCAGATGCATGATGGTCTTGAACACCCGGAACAGATTTCCATATTCCTGCCTCTCATTCTGTACATGTTTGCTGAAGGACCTCCCAGATCAGACAGATAACCTTTAAAATCCGGTAGTTGCGTAATCTTTTCAACCTCTTCCATGATGGATCTTTCTGATCTGCTCACGATCTGTTTTCCCTGGTGAGCTGCAATAGCACAAAAACTGCAACCTCCGAAACATCCCCTATGGATATTAACAGAATATTTTATCATTTCAAATGCAGGTATGGGACCTTTCTTTCTGTACCTGGGATGAGGCAAATACATATAAGGAAGATCAAAAGAGCGATCAGCTTCCGATTCTTCCATTGCGGGAAAAGGCGGATTTACTATTACAAGCGATTCTCCTGCAGGTTCAATAAGTCTGTCAGCCTTCATGCTGTTTGACTCTTTTTCGAACGCCATAAAGTTATCAGCGAATAGCTTCTTGTCAGTCAGGCACTTCTCATAGGAATTGAGAAAATTATCTCTCCACATTTTCTGAGGAGGTAAAGGATCATCTTTGGCAATGAGAACTGATGTCTGGGGTACTGTCCTGAGCGAAGCAAATGGAACACCCTTTTCAAGCAGTCGCATTAACTCCCTTACAGGCTGCTCACCCATTCCATAGATAAGCATATCTGCTTTACTACTGACCAGAATGGAAGGTTCAAGCTTGTCTTTCCAGTAATCATAATGTGTCAGCCGCCTCATTGAGGCTTCAATTCCTCCTATTACTACCGGTACATCTGGATACAATCTTTTCAGGATCGTTGAGTAGACAATTGTAGGGTAATCGGGCCTGAAACCTGCCTGCCCTCCCGGAGTGTACGCATCATCGGAACGCAGACGACGGGCAGCAGTGTAATGGTTGACCATTGAATCCATATTACCTGCCGTAACACCAAAAAAGTATTTAGGCCTTCCCAGTTTCCGGAAATCTCTCAGGTCGTCCTTCCAGTTAGGTTGTGGCACAATAGCCACCAGAAAACCTTCACTCTCTATAACCCTGCCAATGACAGCAGGTCCGAAAGAAGGGTGATCTATATATGCATCTCCGCTGAAAATAATTACATCCGGTTCTTCCCACCCAAGGATTTCCATCTCTTTCCTGGTGGTTGGCAACCAGGTACCTTTGAAATCTGGCTTGCTATTCATCAGTATATAATTTATTTTTAATTGTCTGATGGAACCACACATGATTGAAAATGAATTACATTCATTTGTGTTTATGATTGGATCAATCATGTGGGTTTCATGCCGTAAAAATACGGAAATTTACTATCTTGCTTATAAAACTGTACCTCATCAATGTTAACCAGGATAACAGTAAATAAGGAACGACGATCATACAGAAGAACTATAATTCATTATCCTCTTATCCTGTTATTGGTTTTTACCCTTTCGCTTTCTTCTTCAGCTCAGGATACTCTTCGCAGGCCTCATATAGGACTTGTCCTGAGTGGCGGAGGTGCGCTTGGTATGTCTCATGTTGGAATTCTGAAAGTCATGGAGGAGTCGGGATTAAGACCCGATATTATTACTGGTACCAGTATGGGAAGCATCATTGGTGGATTTTATGCTCTGGGATATAGTGCCGACAGCCTGCACAAGATACTGAATGCAGTAAACTGGGATCTTGTTATGTCGAACAGAATTCCGCAGAACAGAATAATATTTCCTGAGAAAGAACATTTTTACAACAGTATTCTGTCACTTCCTCTGTCCTCAAAAAAGATCAGACTCCCCTCCGGCCTTATTTCAGGGCAGCAGATCGAGAACACTCTTAGTTATTATGGCTGGCCTGCTGCAGATATCAATGACTTTTTAAAGCTGCCCATCCCGTTCACCTGCATGGGAACAGATCTTATCACTATTAAAAAAGTTGAACTTAAAACAGGTTATTTCCCGGATGCACTTCGGGCCAGCTCAGCTATTCCAACCATATTTTCACCAATTAAAATTGATACAGCCCTTTTATCTGACGGAGGTTTTCTGAGAAATTTCCCGGCTACCGAAGCTAAAGAAATGGGAGCAGATATAATCATAGGATCTTATACAGGATTCCAGCCAAAAAATGAAGAGGAACTTCATGAAATTACGGGAATAATAAAACAGATAGGGATGGCCAGAAGTTTTGACGATTTTGAAGTTCAAAAAAAGTTGATTGATTATATGATCTTACCGGATCTTAAAGGCATTTCATCATTTGATTTCAATGCTGCAGATTCATTGGTCAGCAGAGGATACAAGGCTGCACTTCCCTTTAAAGAACAGTTCAGGAAGCTTGCTGATTCCCTCAATAAGATTGGTCGCCAGTTACCTGTTACCAATATTCTTGATAAACAATTCTACTCATTTGATAAAATTGAATTGAAGGGGAATAACGTTATTTCTGACGGACAAATACTTGGTGTACTGGATATTGAGACAGGTGAAAAGGTAGATAAAACAAACTTATACCATAAGATAGATCTGCTTTATGGCAAAGCATGGTTTGATAAAGTCAAATACAGAATTGAACCTCGGCATGATTCGCTGATCCTTGTTATAGATTGCACTGAAAAACCAAAAGCTACGTTCTATGGATCAGTTCATTATGATAATGCTCTGGGAGCAGGCATACTAATGGCTTTTTCTGGTACTAACCTTTTAACTCAAAAATCGGTCATCGATGTGGATTCTTACGTTGGTCAGTATTTCAGAATAAAAACCAAATTATTACAATATATAGACAGAAATAATAAGCTGGGATTATCATTTGATTTCTATGCCGATAATACAATTATACCAAAGCTGGCTTTGGGAGGAGAAACCGGTGATGTCATTAGCCGGAATATTTTTACCGGATTGGGTATCAGCCGGTTCATCGGATTGAACCAGATGATGAATATTTCGCTGAACATTGAAAACCTTTTTCTGATGCCACGATACGTTTCTGAAACAAATCTAAAGTATTTATCCTACACCTACTTTACATCAATCTTTAATTACAGGGTCAACACCCTTGATAATAATCACTTCCCGGATAAAGGTATTATTATGAACATTTATGCCGGGACATCAGATCTTCTGTCAGGAAGGGTTAAAGAGGGATCGGTCAGAAATGTTTACAGGCCGGGGAGTTCCGGGGATTTTTCGTTTAACCGGTTTTATACTATCAGAGGGACATTTACCAGGTATTTTACTAAAGTTGACCGGCTGACGTTTTCTTTTAGGGCAGATGCTCTTTATGTTTCTGATTGTGATTCGGTTTCGGCTCAGAATAATTTCTATATGCTGGGTGGTCTGAACTCCCTTAATGAAAGATCAGTACCTATGCTGGGCTTCCATCCAAATGAAATACCTGTAAAGAAATTCGCCGGATTGGGTATGGAGATGGATTGGGAGGTATTCAGAGATATTCATCTCAATCTGGCGGGGAATCTTTTTGCTGCACAGGAAGCTGACAGGGATAATGGATATTCGTTTCTTACGGGATATGGTGTAGGAATTGGTTACATGTCGTTAATAGGTCCCATAAAAGCAGGAATAATGCAGGGTTTCTATGGAGATGAAAAGTACTTCAGGAAGATCAAAGGATATGTAAGCGTAGGTTATAGGTTCTGAAATAACAGGATGATCATATACCTGGACTTCACTGACGTTTGTGACCATTATCCTAGACAACCATTAGGGTTTCAGGCAAAATAATGTCAGATTCTGACTGACGGCCTGATTGTTGCATATGTTCTTCCGGGACAGTGAAAATTACATCTTGTCAGTTGCTGTCCCGTTACAAAAAGATAAATGGAAATAAAAAAAATCATACAACAGCACAAAAATTTATGTTCACTTGTCTCTGAGAAGAAGATAAAGCAAAGTCTTGATATACTGTCTGATATGATTACAGGCACCGCCTCAGGTGATCTGCGTGATCAATATGAAGACCTTGTAATGACCTACAGGAACATGCTGACTTATACAATAGAAGGGATAAATGATCCGGAGAGGAGCAAAATATATCTCAAGTTAATACAATCGATCCTGGAACTATCAGATAAGGTCAGACAGGACATATTGTCACATAATTCAGGATGGAATACCTACTGGGTTAAACAACAGGCTGAAAAAGAGCAGAAACTGACCGGCCGGACTATAGTCGAATCGGTTGACGATCTGATGTTCAAATCAGATCTTGATGAATGGCTGAAGCTTAGTAATGAGATAAATCCGGATCCGGAATCGGAAATCTCAAAAAAACACAAACAGCTCATAAAAAATATTTTCAACCACCTGTGGCTTACTGATTATTACGGTGAAGCAGAAGATAGTCTTATCAATATCATAATGAATTCCGGAAAATTCAGATGGCATGAATCAAGCATTTTCACAACTGCAATCACTTTAAGCTCACTCAGGACATGGCAGTCTGAGAAACTTTTCTCTCTGATAAGGATTTATGAAACCGGGCAGGAACAGGTAATGGAGAGGGCACTTTCAGGCCTGATCCTGAACCTGCATTATTATAACGGACGGATAACTCTGTACCCTGAGCTCAGTACAAGGATAAGTCAGATGTCTGCGTCGAAGGGATTCAGAGAACATTGCAGAATAATTGTATTACAAACTATAAGGTCGCGTGAAACTGAAAAACTAAGCAGGAAGCTTCATGATGAAATTCTGCCGCAGGTGGCCAAGCTAAGACCCAGGATCGAAGATAAGCTTGATCTGGATAATATCCTGCCAAAAGATAAAAATGAGGAGAAGAATCCCGACTGGACTGAGATCTTCAGTGACTCTGAGGAGATATTCAAAACGATGGAGGAGCTTACAAAGCTGCAGATGGAAGGTGCAGATGTCTATATGTCAGCTTTTGCCAATCTGAAACACTTTGACTTTTTCAGGGAGTTTTCGAACTGGTTCGTTCCTTTTTATCCCGACCATGAGGTAGTAAATGAGATTTTCAGGGATGAAATACTCGGTCCGGGGACTGATGAATTGGCCGAAGCTATGTACAAAACACCCTTTATCTGCAACTCCGACAAATATTCGCTCATTCTAAATCTCAAATTTCTTCCTGCGGCTCAGAAGAAAATGATGTTAAAGGTGTTTCGGATGGAGCTCGAGGGTTTGCAGCAGCTTGATGATGATGATTCAGTTACAGATCCAAATAAGAAGTTCCGCACAAACGTAACCCAATACCTGCAGGATATCTACAGGTTTTTCAAACTATCGCCCTACAGGAAAGAGTTTGAGGATATTTTTACAGGCAGGCTCGACATATATAACTCGGAATTTTTCCGGCTCACATGTAATGCTGCCGAGGCAGAAGCCGGATTAGCAGATTACTTCTTTAACAAGGATTTTTATGATGATGCTCTTTCACTTTATCTTAAACAGATCAGGGAGAAGCCCGGAGAAGCTCAGCTTTACGAAAAGATAGGATTTTGCTACCAGCAAGGGATGGATTACGAGGAAGCACTAAAATATTACAGGAGAGCCGAGCTGATAGACCGAAAAACGTGGACTATTAAAAAGATAGCTCTATGTCTCCGAAGGCTGGGAAAGAATGAGGAAGCGCTTGAATATTATCTGCAGGCAGGAACTATGGAACCCGATAATATTCACACCACACTAATGACAGCTCATTGTTACCTTGACCTTAGACAATATGAGCAGGCTCTGAAGTACTATTTTAAAATTGAATACAACGATCCCGGCAGTCTGACAATATTAAGACCAATCGCATATTGTTATCTTGCCCTGGGAAGACTTGATGACTCAGAAAAATATTATGAACGGTTATCAGCCGGCAAGCTCAACGCTAACGACCTTATTAATATGGGTCATCTTGCATTATGTAAAGGGAAAAAGAAAGAAGCAATAGATCTCTACAGGCAAAGTATTATAAGTGGGGAGATAACAAAAGAAAAATTTATTGCGATTTACTCTGAAGACAGGTCTATGCTTGTCTCCTCAGGTGTTAATCAGGATGATCTTCCCATTTTGCTGGACTACCTGCTGTTCACTATCTGATAGTATCAACTGTATCCCGGGGTGTGAAATGTGGTCTGTCAAAAGGGGATGGTCTGTCATCAGGTTGAGAACCCTGGGCTCCCGGAGACATTGGTCCTCTCCCCGGCCCGCGTCGCATATCACGACCTCTCCTGTCGAAGTTCCTGGTATTTGTAGAATCTTTCTTAAAATCCCTTCTCGCCTGTCTGAACATCTCCTGGCGTCTCTCTTCGATCTCTTTAAGTTTCGCCAGCTGATCTTTGGTTAGTATTGAATCAAGGTCTTTCTGCATTTCTTTAACATTTAATTCAAATCCCTTTCTGTAGTCAGTAAGAAGATTGTCATTCAGCACTTCATATTTATCCATTATTTTATCAAGCTCGGCTTTCTGTTTATCGTCAGCCTCAATCATTTTATAGAAGCCGTCCCTGAATTGCTCCTGGGAAAAGTAGAAACGAACAGGTTTCAGCTTATGTAATCTGATTTGTGCAGAAGTCAGCATGCCAAGCACAAATCCTATTATCAGGGTACCGACGACAAGAATAACCGGTTTTGCTTTCATTTGTCTTAATGATTAAATGCCTGTCAAGAGACAGAGGATAGATTCATCATAGGTATTGCCCAATCCGATGAATGAGTTAAAGGAGATGGATCCTTCCATCATGAATATTGAAATAAGCAGGATTAAAATTGCAGCAACTCCTGTCAGGGCTATCCGGTAAAAAACTGTATTAAGATTTCTGCCAAACTCCGATTCCCTTTTAACTGTCAGTGTTCCGGGGAATAATCTGGAGATAACATTAGTACTGAATTCATTGCTGAAATCAAAAGAGACACCTTCATCTTCCAGCTTCCTGGCGATTTCCTTCGGATCTGCTTCGTTGCCGGCTGATCCGATGATTAGTTTTTTGATCTCTGTGGGGTTCATATTTTTAAAGTTTTTTTAAAACCTCTTTTAATTGTTCCTGTGCTCTTGATAGTCTGGAGAGTACCGTTCCGAGGGGCAGATTGAGGATCTCAGCAGTCTCTTTTGTAGAATAACCCTGCAACATCCTCATTGCCACAACAATCCGAAATTTTGGGTCAAGACTCATCATCGCTTTGTTCACCAGTTCTTTTGCCTCACGTTTTTCACTGTCTTCATGATCAGCAATTTCATATTCGTACATCTCATTATTCCCTTTCTCGGAAAACAATGAAAAGAAACGTTTTCTTCTCTTAATTTCATTCAGTGTAAGGTTGACTGCAATTTTCTGAATATAAGTTGACAGTTTCGCCTCGCCCCTGAATTCAGGCAAAGAGTAATAGAGTTTAATAAATACTTCCTGCCCGATATCTTCTGCAAAAACTGAATCGCCGAGCATCCCTTTTACTGTTCTGGCAACAAGCTTCCGGTAACGATTCACAATCTCCCCGAATGCAATCTTGTCGCCAATTAGAGAAGCCTTAACAAGTTCATTCTCATCAGCCTGTCTGTACGACTCCTTCATTGCTATTCATCTAGTAGACAACACTCATCACATTATTATTCCCGATTGTTAATTTTTATTAACAAAAGGTTTTGTTTCAGTTCTTCCTTTGAATCCCGGAGATGTTAATATTGATCAGCATTTGCTTCAGCATTAAGCTTAACCTCATATTCTTTGGTAAATCTTACCGGGTACAATTTAGTATTTTCAAATCCGTCTTTCATACTTTTTCTTCTGAAATCAAATTCAGTCTGCAACAGATCAGGGTTATGAAGTTCAGGGTGTTCAACAAACTCTTTTCCAAAAATAGCCAATCCGCTCAGGAAGTAATACATTATATCATATCCGATCCAGGCGTAACTCAATTCTGACGGTTGGGTCAGGAATTTTCTCATGAAATCGTTATTAAACTCTTGTACATCTCTCTGAACATAATCGATCCAGAAAGGAGAATAAATCAGAAGATCAAGATCGAAAAGATATTTAGGATCCAGGTTATCAATGCCGCGCATTGAGGGATAACCGAATACAGTTATACTATATTTTTTTGACAAATTATGAAGATCCATTAATGTTTCACTGATTACCGGAGCCTCTTCTGAGGCAATTATGACCACATTCTCTATATCTTCGGATAGAGCATGGCTGAGCCGGTTAATCGAATCATTATCAAACGCAGACCTGTTATAAAAAAGAAATTCTTTAAACCTGATCTCTTCGGATGGGAGCCTTGAACTTAATTCGGTTAATATTTTTTCTTTGAATTTTGTTACCTCCTTATCATTACCTGCTGAATCTGAATGTATAAAAACAATATTCCGGTAGAAAAATTCTCCGACTTTTTTTGAGATCGTATTCTGAGCTACTTCTATTGATGAGACGGTCAAAAAGAGTTCAGGATTGTTAAGCAGAGCAGTATCGTTGACAAGCGGGACAGGTGAAACAACCGGAATTCCTGTTCCACGGGCATAAGTAGATGCAAGATCAAGATTTGAAGAAAATACCGGACCTATAATGAGATCTGTATTTGAAAGTATACCCTGTTTTATCAACAGTGATAATTCAAGAGTATCATTTTTAATATCAAACACATGGAGGTTAATGTCCAATCCAAGACTCCGGAGTGTATCCGCTGCCAGCAGGATACCTTCATACATTTCTACAAATCCCAGACTCCGTGAATAGATCCAATCCTCCGGACGCTTTACAATTCTTTTAAACGGTTTTCCCCTTACAATTTTTGAAGAATCAATATAGGTTCTGATTGCATTATCTTTAAGATAAAAAGGTAAGAGTACAGCAACATCAAATGAACCGGTAAGGTTTTTCACCGTAGTATATCCTTCCGGTCTTGGTAAGACAATTACCGAATCTGAAGGTTCAACTGTAACTGTATCATTAATTTGTGGTTCAACTACTTCCACCACAGAGGCTTCAGGTACCTTAGGAGCTGGAATTCTTATATAATCCCCGACCTGGGGAAATCTTGTATTCCTGTTTTCCCTTCTCAGCTCCCTCAGGGTCAATCCGTATTTTTCAGCAATCGATGCAAGTGATTCACCTCTTTCGACTTTATGGAAAATATATTTTGAATCCTGAATGACAAATTCCTGTTTTTCAGTCATGAATTCCTTTCTTGGAACTGCAATTTCAGTACCAACAGGAAGTTTGGTTATGTCAACTCCGGGGTTACATGATATAATTTCATTTTCTGAGGCTCCATAAAGCTTTGAAAGAGAATAGACAGTCTCTCCCGGCAGAAGCTTATGATAAATAAACCTTGTTTCGTCTCTGAGAGGTTTGGCAGTTGTTGTCGGAGGAGATGAGCTTTCAGGCATCTCCCTGACAGGGATTCTAAGAGTCTGGCCCTCATTAATGCCGTAAAGTGCAGGTGGATTTTCCTTTGTCAGCTCCTCTATTGAAACACCATAAGCTCTTGATATCGAGTAGGTTGTTTCTCCTTTCTTCACCAGGTGAATATAATACTGATTCCCGGAGATAATCACCTTATCCTTTGATTTTTCTACAACAACCTGACCATCAGCTGTCGGTTGGAGGATCAAAAAGATCCCTGAAATAAGTATAACTTTAATAGTATTAATAAAACTCATTACCAATCCGGTTTATAATGCTGCAAGATATTTCCTGCAATTATTTTCTATTCTTTCCTCAACATTAGTAATATCTGTCCTAATAAATTCCTCACCAGTTATCTTTTCGTAAAGTTCTATATATCTTTCCGATATTTCATTTACAAACTCATCGGTCATTTCAGGCACTTTCTCCCCTGTCCTGCCCTGAAATCCGTTCTCCATCAGCCATTCTCTGACAAACTCCTTAGACAACTGTTTCTGAGGCTTGCCATGATCAAATTTCTCCTTGTACCCTTCAGCATAAAAATAACGCGAAGAATCCGGAGTATTTATCTCATCTATCAGGTAAATATTGCCATCTCTTTTGCCAAACTCATATTTAGTATCAACAAGAATCAGACCATGTGCAGCAGCAATTTCTGAACCTCTCAGGAAGATCTCCATCGAATATTTTTCTATAAGATCATACTCCTCCAGAGGGATGAGTCCGCTTCTTATGATCTCAGTACGTGATATATCTTCATCATGGTGACCATGCTGTGCTTTAGTTGTAGGTGTGATTATCGGTTTTTCGAACCGCTGGTGCTCCCTCATACCGTCGGGAATCGGTATTCCACAAATTTCCCGGACACCTGTTTTATAGGTTCTCCATGAACTACCTGTAAGATAGGCTCTTACAATCATCTCAAAAGGATATGGCTCACATTTTAATCCGACTGTAACAGCAGGATCAGGGGTAGCAATTTTCCAGTTGGGAACAATATCACTTGTAGCATCCAGGAATTTTGAAGCTATCTGGTTCAGAACCTGTCCTTTATACGGAATCCCTCTGGGTAGCACTACATCAAATGCCGATATCCGGTCTGATGCAATCATCACCAGATATTTATCATTTATATTATAAACATCCCTGACCTTCCCTTTGTAAAGGCTTTTCTGTCCCGGGAAATTAAAATCTGAACTTAATAATGTCCTGTTCATCTATATAATCTTTTATAAATTTCTGTTGTCTTCTGGGTTTCCTCTGTTATTCATTCATTGATTGTTCAGGTTCTCTTCCTGTTCATAAGCTTTGACAATCCTTTTTACAAGTTTATGTCTCACAATATCCCGCTCATCGAACCTTATCACCGAGACTCCCTCAATTCCTGATAAAATGCGCATTGCCTGAAGAAGTCCTGATTCTGATTTTCTTGGAAGGTCGATCTGGGTCGAGTCGCCCGTCAGGATGAACTTAGAGGATACACCCATTCTTGTCAGGAACATTTTGAGCTGGCTTATAGTAGCGTTTTGTGCTTCATCGAGAATCACAAAGGAATTTTCAAGAGTTCTGCCTCTCATAAAAGCAAGAGGAGCTATCTGAATAGTACCGTCATCAAGCCATGTTTCAAGCTTTTTAAATGGCAGCATATCATGGAGTGCATCATAGAGCGGCTGGAGATAAGGATCCAGCTTCTCTTTCATATCTCCGGGAAGAAATCCCAGACGTTCACCTGCTTCAACAGCGGGGCGGGTGAGAACGATCTTTTTGACCTCCCGCTCTTTTAACGCCCTTACAGCCAGTGCTATTGAAGTATAAGTTTTACCTGTACCTGCTGGTCCTTCGGCAATGATCAGATCGTTTATCTTATAATCACCTACAAGCAAAAGCTGGTTGATAGTGCGTGCCCTGACTGGTTTTCCGCTGGTACCAAAAACAAGAACCTGCTCAAATTCTCCTTTTGAAGCCGATCTCATATGCTCAGCATCAAAGAAATATTTCTCGATATCCTGTTCGTCTATCCGGTTGAATTTCCTGTAATATTCAATGATTTCGTTGAATTTTTCAGCAAAAACAGTGATCTCAGATTCCTCTCCCATACATTTTATTTCATTACCTCTGGATAATATTTTAATTTTTGGGAAAAAATTCTGGATTTTGTCAAGTAATGAATTGTTTGTGCCCAAAAAGACAACCGGATCAATATCTTCAAGAAAAATTACTATCTCTGTCATCGATTAAGGACCCGTTTAACTTAACATTCCCTTCATTAATCTGAACTGTTCCCCGGCAGAAGTTCATAAAAAAAGATCACCGGAGCAGTGCAAAGTAAGCTTATTTTTCTTTAGAAGATTATCTTTGTTCTAAGTTTTTTCCCTATGAAGTTAATTACTCTTACAACAGAATGGAAGCCCGATGATATTTACCAGGGGATCATTAAAGGGAAGCTCTGTACATTGTGTCCCGACGTTTGTATTATCGATAATGCCTGTAATATTCCGGCATTCGACATTCTTCACGCTTCATTTGTTATAAGAAATACATATAGTAACTACCCGGAAGGAACAATACATATTATATGTGTCCATTCAGAAGCAGCAAAGGGACAGGATTATCTTGCTGTGAAATCGAAGGGTCACTTTTTTATCGGAACAGATAACGGTATTTTCAATCTTATTCTCAATACTGACCCTGATGAGGCAGTAAAGATAGACTACAATGAGAATTGTGATGAGCTTGAGATCTTTGCTAAAGCTGCTGCAGCCCTTTCAAATGGGAAAAAGATGTCGGATTTAGGGAAACCGGTGACAAGTATAAGTGAACGCATCCCTTTGAGGGCAACAATAGATAAGGACGTTATTACAGGCAGAATAATTTTCATTGACTCTTACGGGAATGCTATCTCCAACATTACCAGGGAAGTATTTTACCGGGTTTTTGATAAAAAAGAATACCATATCTTCATTCAGAGCAATAAAAATTATACTGACCGCATTGTTCAGAAATACAGCGATGCTCAGGTCGGTGATATGCTTGCCAGGTTCAATTCTCTCGATCTCCTTGAGATAGCAATAAACGGTGCAAATGTTTCAGAATTACTGAGCCTTAGTGTTGGTTCTGTCTTGCGAATTGACACGGCAAACAGATCTGTCTCTCCTAACCACTTGTTTTAAATTCGAAAATGATGAATGATAAGAAAAAGAGTGCAGAAGAGTTCGAAAAGCTCCTCTCGATCATTGATAAGCTAAGGATCAACTGCCCATGGGATATGAAGCAAACATTTCAAAGTCTGCGTAAGCTAACGATAGAAGAAACTTATGAGCTGGCCGAGGCGATATCTTCAGAAAATGATGACGGGATAAGAAATGAGCTTGGCGACCTTATGCTTCATCTCGTTTTCTATGCAAAAATAGGTTCCGAAAGAGGAACCTTTACAATGCAGGATGTACTCCATGGGATTAATGAGAAGTTAATTTACAGGCATCCTCATGTATTCGGAGATGTAAAGGTTTCAGGTGCAAGTGAGGTGGAAGAAAACTGGGAGCATCTTAAAATCAAGGAGAACAATAGCTATAAACCTGTGCTTTCAGGTGTCCCTGCTTCACTGCCGGCTATAATAAAAGCCAACAGGATACAGGAAAAGGTAAGGGGTGTCGGTTTTGACTGGGAAAAGCGTGAACAGATCTGGGATAAAGTAGGTGAGGAGATTACCGAGCTAAAGAATGAGATCAGAGACGGGGATAAGGAAAGAATAGAATCTGAGCTTGGGGATGTTATGTTTTCGCTTATCAATGCCTCACGGTTGTATGATATTGACCCGGAAGGCGCTCTTGAGAAGACAAACAGGAAGTTTATCAGACGGTTCAATTACCTTGAGAAAGAGACTCTCAGAAAAGGTATCTCTCTCCACGACATGAGTCTTGACGAGATGAATGTGATCTGGGAGAAAGCCAAAAGCGAAGACTAGGCAAAGATGTAGCTGAGCAGCTGGTAGATAATCTTTGCGGCGATGAAGTCGGGAGTTTTATTAACCGGGGAAGGACATAATTCCACAATATCAAATCCCACCACATTTTTATATTTTGCAACATCGCGCAGGAAGTGCATAAGCTCAAAATAATCCGGACCTCCTGGTTCCGGTGTACCTGTTGATGGCATTATCGATGGGTCAAAGACATCAAGGTCAATAGTGATATAAACATTTTCCGACAGCATGTTCATTGCCTTTTTGTACAGGGATTTGTTATAATACAATCTGTGTGAATAAAATATTCTCTCCTCACGGGCATAAGGAAGTTCTTCAGCAGACATGCTTCTGATGCCAACCTGCACAGCTGGCACCATTTCAAGTATCCTTGACATTGTACAGGCATGATTCAGCTGAGATCCTTCATATTCCTTCCTCAGATCCGCATGTGCATCGAGCTGAAGTACTGACAGGTTTTGTATTTGTTCCGAAAATGCTTTAACAGAACCGACACTGACAGTATGGTTCCCTCCTACTATTACAGGGAATTTCTTTTCTTTAAGCAGATGCAGGGTTTTCAGGTATACTGTTTCAACAAGATCTTCCGGTGATCTTTTCTCAAGTATAGGTGCGATAGTATGAATACCTTTCCTGTGAACTTCCGTCGCTGTCTCAATATCGTAGAATTCGAGATTTACAGATGCTTCCATAACTGCTTCAGGACCTTTGTCAGAACCTTTTATCCAGGTACTGGTCTCATCGTAGGGAACAGGAACTATAATTATTCCGGATTCGGAATAATCGCAGATCACCTCGGCACCGCCAAAATTCATAAGTTATATATCCCTCTTATTTACTTTCGGAATTGGATTTCCTCTTTTTAGCAGGAGACCCTTTCTTAACTTCAGATTTCTCCTTTTTTACAGAACCGGTTCCTTTCTTTTTCCCTGTTTTTCCGGGTTCGGATTTCTCTGCTGCCGGTTCATCTTTAGTCTCAGTGGCCGCAGGTTTTTCGGGTTCCTCTTTCACAAGAAGGTTTAGAGAGTGAAGTATGTTATACCAGTGAATCAACTTCCTGATATCGCTGCTATATACTTTTTCCCTGTCATATTGAGGTAATACTTCTGCAAACCATGTTTTCAGCTTTTCAGGATCCGATTTAAAATCAATTGCGGAACCGCCATTCTCTTTCTCATGAATCAGATCAAATACCTTTCCGAGAGGCATATCCTCTTCCTCAGTAAATACTGATATCTCATCCAATGAACTCACTTTAGCTGAAGCGAAAGCACTGCTCCTTTTCTTTGTCTCTAAATGCTCTACAATAATTGCATTTTTTCCCTGGGCTATGAATTTGAAAAGTCCCGATTCACCCGAAATAGCAAGAATATCCTTTAGAACCATTGTATATATTTTGTTTGCAAATTTAGTTTTTGTATTGAAATGTGAGAATTAATATCCCTGGTTTTTATTTCACATCAAGGCATATTTCTTTCTTTTTTGATCTTTTCATATGCTTCATTTACTTTACTGAACTTCTCATTAGCAGATTTTTTAAATTCATTCCCAAGGTGACTGACCTTATCGGGATGATATTTCATTGCCATCCGCCTGTAAGCTTTCTTAACCTCTTCATCTGTTGCTGAAGGTTCAATTTCAAGGATCTTGTAGGAAGAGTCTGTTTCAGGGATGAACATATTCTTAATTGAAATGAAGTCGGAATAAGAGATTCCCAGATATCCTATAATTTTTTCAATCAATTGTTGTTCAGAAGGATGCACTGTCCCATCCGCTATTGAAACATTGAAGAGAAGGTGAATCAACTGAATCCTTGAAGAATAATCCATATTTCTGCTGATCTGAGTACACACATCCTGAACCGGAATATTCTGTTTCAGGATGTCCCTTAGCATTATTGAAGCTTCGGAAGCTGCTTCTTTTCCAAACTGTCTTATAAAGAACTGCTGTACATAATCGAGCTCTGATTTAATAACTTTGCCGTCGATTTTCATGACGGCTGCGATAAGTACCAGCAGGCTGATACTAAAATCACCGGGGGTTGTTCTGATATCACCTTTCGGATATGTTGTAGTGCTAATTGATGTGCCATCGACCATTGATCCGACAAGAAATCCCAGAAGGCCGCCTATAGGTCCTCCCATTACCCATCCAAGTCCGCCACCGATCCATTTGCCAAAATTTGCCATTTTGAGATCATGAATTTATGTGAGTCAGAATATCCTCGTGAATCTTAAGAATTGCCGGTATTATCATGTCATTTTCCGAATTATTAATGATATAATCCGACATTTTGATTCTGGTTTCATCATCCATTTGATTTTTAATCCTCTCCATTACCTCTTTTTTGGTAAGTTTATTTCTTAAAGTCACCCGGATAATACGTTCTTCAACAGGGGCAACGACTGTAGCTACTCTGTCGACAAGTTCTGAAGCACCGCTTTCAAACAGTATAGCTGCTTCCATGATCACATAGGGAGTGGTCTGCAAATCAGCCCATTCTGCAAAATACTGAAAAACAACAGGATGAACAAGAGAATTTACTTTTTTGAGTTTATCCTTATCATTAAATATGAGGTCAGCTAATTCACCGCTGTTCAGGCTGCCGTCAGGATAAAGGTCTTTACCTGCAATTTCATTTATTCCCCTTATAATTTCAGGATGATCATTCATAATTCTTCTGGCCTCAGGGTCGGCAGAAAAAGAAGGTATACCCAAAACATTAAATACCTTACAGACAGATGTTTTTCCGCTTCCGATACCTCCTGTTATCCCTAACTTCATGCCTTTTCCCCATTCCTTCATCTGGTAACTTTTTCAATTATTCATATAAGAATACAAAGAGTGATCAGAGATGTTACAGACAATCACTTCGTACTCTATTTAAAAGTAAGGAATAAAGTGTCAGGTTTTACAGACGAAACCTTACAGGCTGATTTGAGCTGTGAATTCAGGTTCTGGATCAGACCTGATGTAACAAGGTAATAATCGTTTGGATTACTGTTCTGAAGCCGTTTGATTGAAATTTGTGAAAAGTCAATCACCACCGGGGCATTGTTCCCTGACATCTTAAGCTTCAGAATTGAATAACCTGGCCCCTGGATGTTCAGGTTCAACCTGGAAGGCAGATCTTCTGTCATGATCTGGTTTTTCTGGGTATTTATATACTGAACAGGATATCTTATATCAGCTTCTAGGTCTTTCCCGAGTGAATTCAGGTACCAGAAAATGAACGAAAGAAAAAGGAAAAAAGCGAAAACAAATATGTTCTCCTTAACAGAGGTTACTCCTTTTTTCGGGATCTTTTCCATTCGTGTACCCTCATTTTTAATCATCTGACAGCATTTTACCGGAGTTCAATTCTGTTCGTCGGCATTCGGATCCTTCAGGAGGGCATTTTTGTCCACTTTAAGCCTTACATCACCTCCTGCATCTATCATAACAAAATTGTCCTTAACCTCCAGCACCCTTCCATAGAGTCCGCCGGTAGTTATTATCTTGTCACCTTTCTTCAGATTGCTCCTGTAATTATTCATTTCTTTCTGCTTTTTCATCTGAGGTCTGATCATGAAGAAATAGAATACAACGAAGACCAGGATCAGTGGCAGGAAAGTAATCAGGGGATTACTTTGTCCGGGCACAGCAGACTGCTGACCCAATACACTCAAAATTGATAAATTGACCATCGTATTACTTATTGATTAATAATTGATAATTGATAATTGATAATTGGTAATTGCTAATTGCTATTAATTACTTCAGCCGTTATTTTAAGTATTACCACAGGTGTTGTTGCATTTGATTGTACAGTTATAGTTTTGTTCTGAATGCCATCATAACCTGCAGTATTAAAGATTACTTCGAGTGATCCCTTTTCGCCGGACGCAAGTGGCTTTTTGTCATATTTGGGGACAGTGCATCCGCAACTTGTTGACACTGAATTTATCACCAGATTGGCTGTACCGGTATTCAAAAATGTAAAAATATAACCGATTTTTTCCCCGGTTTCCACTTTACCGAAATCATGTTCATATTCAGTAAGGCTGATCACCGCTTTTCCTGTATCGGAGGTCAATGAATTCTCTTTATCAGCACCTTTAGTCATGCCACTTCCACAGCCTGAAATATTTAAAAACATTAAGGCTGTCAGGATGCTTAAACTTATTCTCAGGATTGATCTCAATTTTATATTCAATTTTTGATTCTCAGGTGACTCTCCCATCAGTCCCCTGCCAGATTTATTAAAAAGCCCCTTTCCCCGGATCTCCTTAACAATATTATCCAGGATTCCATTGACAAATGTACTGCTTTTTGAGGTACAATAGTACTTTGCTATCTCGATGTATTCGTTGAGAGTAACTTTTACAGGTATTTCAGGAAACTCGAGTACTTCAGTAATTGCCAGCTGCATAACAAGGATATCCATCAGGGCGATCCTTTCAAGTTCCCAGTTAGTTGTATTGCTGTCAATCAATTCAGAGCACTTTTTAGTGTGAAGAATTGTTTTTCTGAATAGTAATCTTACGAATTCCTCGTCATCCTGGTTTTTAAACAATGGCATTAATCCTATACTATTTTTTGAATCAGACTTGAATTTTTTCAGTGTCTTTTCAACCATAACAAGGACAAAATCCATGTCGTCGTTCCAGTAGATACTCTGTTCCTCCAAACAATTCAGGAGGTCTTCAGAATTCGCGAACAGATCTGTTAACATCCTGATAATGTATTTCTTGTCCGACAGATAATTATTATCCTTTGCAGTCATATAGCCTTCATATGAATCCCACGCAATCATTTTATTATACAATGCGCGGGGTATATGAGGATAGTTTATCCACGAGAGTTTTGAAGTGGAAATATATTTACTGAATGCAAGGTTATTTCTTAATTGCAAAATAATTGGATTATCTACGAAACGTCGGTTGGGATTCAGATCTTCATAAGTAGGGATTCTTTTCTGAAGAGCCTGGTCGATCTTTTCGGAGGCAATATCAGCTATATCAAGGACAAGCAGCAGAAGATAGTGATAAAGATCGTAGGTCTTTCCGATACTGAACATTAGTTCTGTTTCAGCTTTGACCAGATCGTTGTCTTCCCTTCGGTTAAAAGCATAAAGAGCCATCAGGGCTTTTATGCGTAATAATCTTCTGCTTATCATCTGTAAAGAACATGTATTTTGTGGTGCAAAAATACTCTTTTTCAATCACCCTCAAAACAACTTTACAAATTTCCGGGACATTTAATCTCCTCCGTTTTGATTTGAAAAAATAATTGTTACATTTGACAACATGAATTAAACCCCTAACATTAACTGACTTAGAAATGGAAGAAGAAACCGGATTAAAAGAAGATGTAAACGGGAGTGAGGAAAAGAACCAGAAGGAGGAAATTTTCACTAAGATCGTGCGTGCCGGAAAAAGAACCTATTTTTTCGACGTAAAAGCTACCAGGAAGGAGGATTATTATCTTACAATTACTGAGAGCAAGAAACGCCTGGGTAAGGAAGGAAAGGTGTTTTATGAAAAACATAAGATCTTTCTCTATAAAGAAGACTTTGATAAATTCGCGGAAGGATTGAAGGATGCTATTACATATATCGGAAATGGCAGGAATGAGGTAAAAGCTTCCGTAACATCATCAGACAATACTGTAAACGCTGGTAATGAAACACTTACGTCTGAAGAGTTTACTAATATCGAGTTTGATGACCTTGGTAAAAAATAACCTGTCAATCAGAAAATTTCAGGATGTTTGATTATATTTTCCTTATATTAGGGATTATTCTGATGCTGATAGGGATAATTGGCTGTCTGGTCCCGGTATTGCCAGGTCCTCCTCTCAGCTACCTGGGCCTGATTTTACTCCATATCTCAAGATTCGGCCAGTTTTCCTCCACAATATTGATTGTTCTTGCAATCATGACTATCGTTGTTTCAATACTTGATTATATTGTACCTATCTGGGGTACCAGGAGGTTTGGAGGATCCAAATATGGTACAAGGGGAGCAACAGTAGGTCTTATTATAGGTTTGTTTCTCGGGCCGGTAGGTATAATTATTGGCCCTTTGATTGGTGCAATTGTCGGGGAACTGATCTTCAAGGATGACATGAAGTATGCAGTTAGAGCCGGCTTCGGAAGTCTGCTGGGCTTTCTTACAGGTATCGGACTTAAGCTTGCAGCTTCATTTGTAATGACGTTTTATTTTGTGAAGGAGTTGATAAAATAAGGCGTCAGGCGTCAGGGTCGGTACTATGACCCCAGTGTTGCAACCATCACCGCCTTAATAGTATGAAGCCGGTTTTCAGCTTCGTCGAAAACAATCGAGTGCTTTGATTCAAACACATCCTCAGTAACCTCCAATCCGTCAAGACCATATTTCTTAAAGATCTCCTCTCCGATTTTCGTATCCCTGTTGTGAAATGCCGGAAGGCAATGAAGAAATTTCACGTTGGCATTCCCTGTTTTCCTGATCACCGGCATGTTTACCTGGTAGGGTTTTAAAAGTTTTATCCTCTCTGCCCAGACTGAATCAGGCTCTCCCATTGATACCCACACATCTGTATAAAGAAAATCGACATCTTTAACTGCGTCATCGACATTTTCGGTAATTGTAATTTTTGCACCTGTCTTTTTGGCAACGGAAATACATTCTGTTACCAGATTCTTCGAGGGTTGAAAAGCCCGGGGTGCAGCAATTCTGAAATCTATTCCCATCTTTGCAGAACCTGCCATAAGAGAGTTACCCATATTATAGCGGGCATCACCGAGATAGCATAAAGACAACTTATTAATCGGTTTATCGGAGTGCTCGATTATAGTAAGGAAGTCTGCCAGCACCTGGGTTGGGTGGAACTCATTTGTAAGGCCATTCCATACAGGAACACCGGCATGCTCAGCAAGCTCTTCCACAATCTTCTGATCAAAGCCGCGGTATTCAATACCATCGTACATTCTGCCAAGAACCCTTGCCGTATCTTTCATCGTCTCCTTATTCCCTATCTGTGAGCCTGTTGGTCCCAGATAAGTGACATTCGCACCCTGATCAAATGCTGCAACTTCAAAAGCACAACGGGTTCTTGTTGAAGCTTTTTCAAATATGAGAGCAATGTTCTTTCCGATCAGGTACTGTTTCTCCCTGCCCTCTTTTTTTGCTTTTTTCAGTTCAGCTGAAAGATTAAGAAGAAATATTATTTCTTCCGGCGAAAAGTCAAGAAGTTTCAGAAAGTTCCGGTTTTTAAGATTGATTTTCATCATAATATAATTTTGATTTTAATGGTATGATGGAACCCACATGTTGATAAAGTTATATTTATTAAGTGTCTGTGTTAGTATAACATGTGGATTTCATAATGGGAAGTTTGGAGTGACTACAGTGGCCAGAGGTAAGTTTTTAAGTCGCAAAGTTATAAATAAATTTATTATGGCGTCGGGCGTCGGGCATCAGGTAGTTTGGGCTCGGGTGTTGGTGAGGATTCTTCCTGACGCCTTCCGCCTGTCGCCTATCGCCTAATCCTAACGCCTTTCATCTTCGTATTCCATAGTGATCTTTGACCCATATTTCGTATCGGCCAGTTTAAAAGCTTCTGTTATAACACTTAGTTTACCTCCCCGCTTCAGAAAATTGAGGCATGCCTGAATCTTCGGCGCCATGCTGCCTTTTGCAAACTGCCCTTCATTGAGATACTTTAGTGCATCAGTATAATTCAAAAATTCCATTATCTGCTGATCAGGCTTTTTATAGTTAATATAGATATAAGGCACATCTGTCAGTATATAAAATTCATCGGCTCCGATAAGTGAAGCCAGGAGTGATGAGGCAAGATCTTTATCAATAACTGCTTCAGCTGGTCTTACATCATTTCTCTCGTCAATATAAACAGGTATTCCCCCGCCACCGGCTGCAATCACTATATTTCCTTTAATTGCCAGATCCCTTATAATAGAATAATTCATAACGTCTATAGGGACAGGAGACGGAACCACTCGCCTGAATCCGCCAAAGTCCTTAACTTCTTCCCTGAATATCCATCCCTTTTTGGAATTAAGATCATCAGCCTGCTCTCTGGAATAAATCTTCCCGATCCTCTTCTGCGGATCATTGAAAGCGGGATCATTGATATCAACAAGCACTGATGTAACAATGCAAACTACATTCTTGTCAACCTTATGCTTATTAAGGACATTCCTGAACATTCTTTCAATCATATAGCCAATACCTCCCTGTGAATCTGCAACACATATGTCGACAGGCATCTGGGCTATATTATAAACCTGTTCTCCCGCATCATTACGCATCAGTATATTACCAACCTGCGGACCGTTACCATGAGTAATGACAAGGTCATACCCTTCCCTGAGGAGAAAGATAAGATTATCAAGTGTTTCAGTCGTATTTTGTTCCTGTTCATCGATCGTCCCGGCCTGGTCGCCTCTCGATAAAGCATTTCCTCCAAGCGCCACAACAGCTAATTTCTTCTTCATACACCCGGTCTTTTCAATGATAAAAAATAATAAGTATCAGGAATCAAGAATATAAATCTATTGATTTTGACTTCGTCGAGCTCCGCTTCGCTCCGGTTCTTCGTTTACCCCGGCTCCATGGGGTGCGAAGAACCGAGCCCAGCTCTGCTGGCGAGCTCGGCGTAGCCAAAATCAATCTGCAAATCTATCAAATTCCTGAAAATAAAATACTTCAGCATATGATCAGAGTTGGATTAAAGGTGATATTCATAAGCCATCGGATAATTCTCAGCTCAGAGAAATGAAATTAAAAAAAAATACTACATTTACATCATTCAAAAAAAACGAGATCAGTGAGATTCAGATCCGGGTTGTGTATTGCATTATTAATTGCAATGACGGGGTACTCCTGCAAGCATAAGGTCGGGAAACATATTGATCAGGGAGAGATCCACTATAATATTGAATATTTTGGCAATGTAGGCATTTTGCCAAGGGAGGTTATGCCCAGAAATCTGATCGTTTCATTTAAGGACGATAAAATCCTTTTTGATATTTCAGCACCTTTTGGCAGTACCGGTATCCTGAACCTTTCCAATCCTGAGGATGAAATATATGATACATATATCAGTCTGCTTACCTGGAAATATTACTATTCGGCAGGTCCGGGGGAATTGCATCCGGGATTTGAAGCGATGGAAGGGATTGAAGTCAAAAAGACAAATCTTACAACCGTGATCTGCGGACTTAACTGTAAAAATGCTGAGGTTACATTTCCGGCGAACAGGAATAAGGTTTATAAAATATGGTATACTAACGATATTGATGTAAAGAACCCAAATGCCGGTACCCCATTCAGGGATATAGATGGTATTCTGATGAATTTCTTCTTTTTGCTTGGCCCTGCCGAGATGCATTTTGATGCTGAAACAGTCTATAAAAAAGAGATCTCCGATAAAACATTCCAGAGAAGAGATAAATATCTGAGAATTTCCAAAGAGGAAGTAAGCAGGTTCATACAAAAAATGACTTCATTATAAGCCGGATGTCAATCCGGACAGTGATGTTGAAGAATTCCCGGCACGCCGTCAAGTCTTGTCTGTAACTTAATTCACTTATTTTATCCTGATTCAGTAATTTTTACTTTGTTAGTCACTTCCGGTAATTGTTTATAAAAACAATTTTTGTGTATTTTGGCGAGGGGTCAAATTTATTACCTTTGCGTTGCATTTTTTTTTCAAGCTATGAGTAAGGGAAAAGAAGAGAGTCCGGGAAAATCTGTTAAGAAAGGAAAGGATTCTTCTAAATCAAAATCATCCTCAACAGATGAAAAGATAAAATTTGTTTTAGGGATCCTTATAACCGGCTTTGCTTTATATCTCCTTCTGGCATGCGTTGCATATCTGTTCTGGTGGAAGACAGACCTGAGCCTGCAAAATTCTGATATAATTTCAGGACCTGATGTAGAAGTCAGGAACTGGTCAGGGAAAAGCGGACATTTCCTGGCAAAAATGATGATCGGTTATGGCTTCGGATACGGGGCATTCTTTATTCCTCTGATATTCGGAACAATAGGACTTTATCTTCTGAAATTTCCAAAAATAAGTGTATGGGGATTGGTTGGCAGGTTCGCTTTTGCTGCAATTATTTTGTCATTGATCCTGGGGTACATCTTCGGGAAATCAGATGGTTATCTCTTCAGTGGACCGGGCGGCGCCCAGGGTTATGTGATCACCCGATGGCTGAATGCATTCATGGGGAGAATAGGGACAGGAATAGTGATCGGGCTTGTAACAATCACATACCTTATATTCGCATTGAGAGTACCACCTTCTTCTTTTAATATAAGGATACCAGATATCCCGGCATTCAGGAAGCATAATAAAGAGGATGCTGATGGATTTTCAGAATCGGTATCCGGATCTGAAACTATCGCCACCCTACTCCATGAAGATATTGATAATGAGAAGGAAAAGTCACAGGATAATCAGGTTCAGTTCCTTGTAAAGAACAGGACACATCCTGTTGAAGAGGATGAGGCAGTTAAGACATCAAAACTGACTGGTTCTCTTATTCATGATCTGGATAACGACAAAGAAGCTGCAAGCGAGAAAAAGAAAGTAGATATTGAAATTACAAAGCCTGAAGCAAATGACGTATTGTCTGAAGAGGAGGTTAACCAGATAATGGAGGATTATGATCCGCGTCTTGACCTCTCCCGATACAAATTTCCTCCAGTTTCAATTCTGAAAGAGCATAAATCTGAAAGTGCTTTCGACAACTCCGAGGTATTTGAGAACAAAGAGAATATTATTAAAACCCTTGGCGACCATAAAATAAATATAAGACAGATCTCTGCTACAGTAGGACCAACTGTTACATTATATGAAATTGTGCCGGAAAGGGGAGTGAGACTTGCCAGGATCAAATCGCTTGAAGATGATATTGCCCTTAATCTTTCAGCTCTGGGGATCAGGATCATAGCTCCGATACCGGGAAGAGGGACTGTTGGAATTGAAGTCCCGAATAAAAAGCCGGAAATAGTCTCCATGCGTTCGCTTATTACATCAAAGGCTTTCCAGGAAAGCAGGTTTGATATTGCTCTTGCCCTGGGACGAACAATTACGAACGATCCTTATATAGTTGATCTCACAAAGATGCCGCATCTGCTGGTAGCAGGTGCAACCGGGCAGGGGAAATCTGTCGGAATAAATGCGATTATAACTTCAATCCTTTACAAGAAGCATCCGGCAGAGGTAAAGTTCGTTCTGATCGATCCGAAAAGAGTCGAATTACCACTATATACTAAGATCGAGCGTCATTTCCTGGCAAAGCTACCGGGAGAAGAAGACGCAATTATAACTGATACACAGAAAGTTATTAATACACTTAACTCTTTGTGCATCGAGATGGATAACAGGCTTGAGCTGCTGAAGGGAGCCCAGGCACGAAATATAAAGGAGTATAACGAGAAATTTATATCACGGAAACTGAATCCGGAAAAAGGACACAGGTATCTGCCTTATATCGTGTTAATAATCGATGAATTTGCCGACCTGATAATGACGGCAGGCAGGGAAATAGAGGGACCGATAGGAAGGCTTGCCCAGCTTGCCAGGGCAATTGGTATACATCTTATCATTTCAACACAGCGTCCGTCGACAAACATAATCACAGGATTTATCAAAGCTAACTTCCCGACTCGAATTGCATTCCGTGTTTTCTCATCGATAGATTCACGGACAATACTCGATGCTACCGGTGCTGACCGCCTTGTCGGACGGGGAGATATGCTTGTATCTTCAGGCAATGAACCTGTAAGGGTGCAATGTGCATTCATCGATTCTCCGGAGATCGAAGAGCTTACTGAATTCATCGGATCTCAGCAGGGATATCCCGATGCGATGCATCTGCCGGAATACATAGACGATAGTGAATCCGGAATTCTTGACGTCGACCTGAAGAAGAGAGATCCTATGTTCGATGATGCTGCACGACTTGTGATCCAGCACCAGCAGGGCTCAACTTCTCTGATCCAGAGAAAACTATCGATTGGATATAACCGGGCAGGAAGGATAATAGACCAGCTTGAGGCTGCAGGTATCGTAGGTCCCTTTGAAGGAAGTAAAGCAAGAGATGTTCTTTGTTCCGATATGTTAAGTTTGGAACAGATTTTGAAGAACCTTGAATAAAACAGGAATAATGAAAAAGTTCTCCTCTTTAATCCTTGCTTATATATTTTTGGCTTTTGAAATGTCAACGGACAGAATGATCCGAAGGCGGTAAGTGTTCTTGACAAGTTCTCCGCTACAGCGACTTCAGCTCCTTCCATCTCGATGAGTTTCCTGCTTGTAAGTGTCGATCAGGTTGAGAATTCGAAGGACACGCTGGCCGGATCAGTTATACTTAGCAAGGACAGCTATAAGCTTGATCTTCCGGATAATATTATTTGGTATAATGGTGAAACTGCATGGAGTTACCTACCTGCTGAACAGGAGGTTACGATAACCAAACCCGATAAAGATGACAAATCATTCGAGAACCGGCCTTCTCTTATATTTACCATGTATAAGAGTGATTTTAAGAGCAGGCTGCTGGACGAGAAACCGGATTATTATTTAATCGACTTATATCCTGAAGATGTTAAAAACGACCTGATCCGAGTCAGGATTACAATAGAAAAACCTTCTTTAAATCTCAAAAGTTTCGAGTATAAGAGAAGGGATGGAATAACTTTAACCCTGGTAGTAAAAGACTACAATCTCAAAAAAGTTCCCGAATCCGGAATGTTCACTTTCTCACCCGCAAAGTATAAAGATGTAGAGATCATTGATATGAGGTAGATTTTCCAAAAAAGAAAATTTCCTTATTCACCACAGAGTTACACGGTGTTACACAGAGTTGATTCACGGAGTGATTCATTGGTTGATTGGCAAATTGTAACACAGAATAACACCCCCATTTGAGTTACACGGTATTACACAGAGTTGATTCACGGAGTGATTCATTGGTTGATTGGCAAATGAATACTACAGACTCAGATTATTATTCTCTTTATACCGTCCTTTAGAGACGCTACATTAAAATTTATTAAGAATCCGATTCTGCATCCTGACAGTTTAAGATAGGTCATAAGCTGGGCTAAATGAACGGGAATAACAGCATCAACGGACTTGACCTCAATAATAACTTTGCCATCAACAAACAGATCAATTCTGTACCCTAAATCAAGTTTCTTTTGTTCATAAACCAATGGCATTGGCTTCTGTTTGATAGCTATTATTCCAATCTTATCCAACTCATAATGAAGACATTCCTCGTATGCTGATTCAAGTAAACCAGGACCTAATGCACTATGTACCTTAAAGGCACAACTTAAAATGGAACCTGTGAGTTCCTCATACAACAATTTCATGATAAAAAATTTTAGCGAGACCCTGCAAAGATAATTCTTATATGTTCCATTATCAATTATTGGAACAAAAAAACCGTGTACCTCCGTGTTTTAACTCTGTGTACCTCCGTGGTAAAAAAAGAATTTATCAATTAAACTAAATCCTCTCCGGGTAGGCGATCCGCGCGTGGTAGATATTTGAGAGGCGCTTCTTAAAGACTGATTTGATATCAGAAATATCCTTATAGGTCAGCGGTACATCTGAAAACTGTCCGTCCTGTTCCTGAAGGTATACTATTCTTTCAACGAGTTCGCTTATACCTTCCTCAGTGTATTTATCAAGACTCCTTGATGATGCTTCAACGGCATCAGCCATCATAACTACTGCTGTCTCTTTCGAAAATGGCTTAGGTCCTGGATAGGCAAATGCCTTTTCAACTCCCTTTTCCTCCGGATACTTATCAATATATTTCTTATAGAAGAAATATGCAACGGTGGTACCATGGTGAGTTCTGATGAAATCGATTACCTGAACAGGAATCTTGTAGTTTTTAGCCAGGGTTACCCCGTTTCTGACATGATTCAGGATTATTTTAGCACTATCCTTTGGATTCAGCTTATCATGCGGGCTAATCTCATCGACCTGATTTTCAATAAAATGATTTGGATTTGCGATTTTTCCAATGTCGTGATATAATGAACCAGTCCTCACAAGGTGAAGATTAGCGTTAATAGCCCTTGCTGCTTCTTCAGCAAGATTCGCAACCTGAAGAGAATGCTGGTAAGAACCGGGAGCCTCATCGGCTAATTTACGTAACAGAGGTTGATTGGGATCAGCCAGCAGAAGTAATGTCGTATCTGAAATCAGCAGGAATTTCTGCTCAAACAAAAATATAAGAGGGAAGCTTATCAGAACAAGAAGTCCGTTTCCGGCAATAAGAAGAAAATCAGAAAACACAATATCCTGCGTGTCTCCATTCTTCATCAGATTTAGTCCCAGGTATATAACCGAATAAGTCAGAATAACCATAAGTGCTGTAAAGAATAACCGGCTTTTTCTGAAATTATTCGTTAGAGTGAATATTGCCACCATACCCGAAATAAAGCTCATAAAAATAAACCCGGATGGTTCCGGAATAATAAATCCGGTAAGCATAATTGTTATAAGCAGAATGAAAAGGGCCAGTCTTGAGTCGTAGAAGGTTGTAATGATCACTGGAATTACAGC
Source organism: uncultured Bacteroidota bacterium (assembly GCA_963843415.1). GTDB lineage: Bacteria > Bacteroidota > Bacteroidia > Bacteroidales > VadinHA17 > LD21. The sequence goes on along the minus strand of CAWJKD010000002.1, from coordinate 507,687 downwards.
GAACGGGACAAGATATATTATGTTTTTGTGAGGAACATTCAAAACAAGCCTGGTAATAACTACGAAGACTATTATAGCGAGTAGTATAAAGAATGTTTTACGGTTGACCTCCAGCACTTCTTTTCTGAAATGAAGCAGAAAAAGATACAGGATCAGATAGCACAGAGTAACAACTATAACTGTTCCGGAAAGAGCCAGTTTACTAATATTATTACCTTTTGTCAGAATGATAACCACAATGATCACGCTTGCCACGAAGAGCAGAATATCAATCAGTGTCTTCTTTATCTTTGGAAAATTATTGGTCCAGAATGTCGATTGTCCCATAACACAGATCATGTTTTCAAGTGTAAAAGTAGTATTTTTGACTAAAATTTCCGGAATATGGAGAGGTATATATGTGAGAATGTTTTTGTCCCATTAAGACTCGGGCCTGCGCACAGGTCGGAAATGCTCAGCCAGATATTGTTTGGTGAGAAATATACAATTCTTGATCAGGTTGATCACTGGATAAAAATCGAGACAGTGTTTGATAATTATACAGGCTGGATTGACATGAACCATGTACAGCAGACCACAGATCAAGTAGTTGCGAATAGTTATATATTGAACAGATCGTTATTGTGTTTTAAAAGCGATAAAACAAAAATGATCCTTGAAGCGGGTTGTGAAGTTTATAACCCCGATTTTGAAAAGCATACCTTCAGTGTTGGAGATCATATATACGATACTGGCAGCGACTTCAAAAAATCATTTCTTACCTCAACGGATTCTCTGTCTGATACAGCAATGAAGTTTATAAACAGTCCTTATATCTGGGGAGGAAGGATCCCTTCCGGTATTGATTGCTCAGGTCTTACACAACTCGTTTACAAGATCCATGGGAGACCAATACCCCGCAACAGCTGGCAGCAGTCAGAAATTGGCGAGGATATTGCCTTCATAGATGAGACAAAACCAGGTGACCTTGTTTTTTTCGACAATGAACATGGAAAGATATCTCATGTAGGTATGATCATTTCAAGAGGTCTCGTCATACATGCATCGGGCAGGGTAAGGATTGATCCTATCGATCACCAGGGGATCTTCAAGCACGAGACCGGGGGCTACTCCCATCATTTGAGGACCATAAAAAGAATAGTCTGAGGTGTTCTGTCGTGCGGTCGTGCGACCGTATGACCGCACGACTGCATGACAAAAAAAAGGCTGTCCGCCAGTTGGCGGAACAGCCTTTTCTGATAAACTATGACAGTTTTACTTAGTACTGCTATATCCGTTATTCTGGACCATGTTTGAGTTAGCGTTAAGTTCAACCAGCGGGATCGGGAATGCATATTTATAGCTTCCAAAAGCTGGTCCGCCATGGGTTTGTTGTAATGCGCTTACCAGAGGAATATCGCTTCCGGTACGAGCCAGGTCGTCAAACCTGAAACCTTCGAAGCAGAGCTCTTTTCTTCTTTCAAGCATGATGTTAGCCTTCGTAGCTGCTGTGTAAAGAGTTGCATTTCTCTTGGCAGGAATCTTGTTCAGTTCTGTTAAAGCATTTGGATCTGCATTATTAATTTCAAACAGAGCTTCAGCATACATCAGAACAACTTCTTCATACCTGATAAGAAAGATCTCATCGGAATAGAGAAGGGCAGGATATTTTCCCAGATTCCTTATTTTGGTACCTTCCAGACCAATCATTCCGTTAATTGTTCCTCTAACGTCGGTTGCTTCAAAAAGATCAGCGAGATTCTGAAGTACCTGGATATCTCCATATTGAGGACCACGGTAAATATACTGCAGACCATTAATGTTCTGATTGTCAGTATTGCTGAAAGCAAGTTCGAAGATCGAGTTTACAGGACTGTCAGTTGCCCAGATATCAGCAAATGCAGCAGCATCTACAATCTGGAATTCAGCTGAAGATATTACAGCTTCACAGGCAGTTTTTGCAGCAGGCCAATCCTTGAAATAGACAGCTACTCTTGCTTTCAGGGCGTTGACCGCGTGGGTTGAAATTGCCTGTTTTGCTTCGTCATTTAATGAAACTGACATTAGCAAAAGAGCCTGATTAAGGTCATTGTTAATATTGGTTCTGACTTCTGTAACGGTATTCCTTGCCGGAAGCAGATCATCGCCTTTATATTCCATAATATATGGAATACCAAGATTAGGATTAGAACCTGATGCTGTAACATTCTGTTGTCCGTATAATTTAAGGAGATCAAAATGAGCCAGAGCCCTTATTGCATAAGCTTGTCCCTTGATATGGTCCAAAACATCAGCATCTCCCTCAATACCCTCAGCATTAATTATAATGTTTGCAGATGCAATAACAGAATATATCTGCGTCCATGTATCAGTAGTATATGCATCGTTGTTACCCAGAGTCATGGCAGCCGGTGTAATGAACCTTCCGGAGTTGCCATTTGAGAAGCAGTTATCAGATCTTACTTCGTTAAAGATGATAAGATCGCGCCCGTAGTAAGCGGCCTGAGTCATTCTGTTATAAGCCCCATATAAAATACCCTGGAGGTCTTCTGTTGTTTTTATGCTTGTCTCCACTGATTTTGCTTGCGCCAGAGTGGGTTCCAGGGAATCTTTGGAGCATGAGAATGAAAGACCGATCAATACAATTGCAAGTGTTATTATAGTTATTTTTCTCATGTCTTTAGAATTTTAAGTTTAAGCCAAATACGATAGATTTGACAGGAGGTGTTGTCAGACGTGTATAACCGTCAGCACGCACTTCAGGGTCATATTCAAGTCTTTTATCCTTAACCCATGTCCAGAGATTGGTTCCACGGGCAAAGATTGTAACATCACTGAAATGGATCATATTCTCTATTGAGGATGGCAATGAGTAACCAAGTACAATGTCTTTTAATCTCATATAGTCACCATCAAAGAGGAACCTTGTGGATGGTCTGGAAGCGTTATTTGCAGTACCGCTATAGACTACTTTCGGAACATCTGTTACATCACCAGGTTCCTGCCATCTGTCCATCAGGGCGTTGACCCCATTATAATAGAGCAGAGAATAAATTCCTGCATGATGGGTATAGTATGACCAGTCTTCGAAGACTTTATGGCCACCGGCAAAGAAGAAGTTGACATCAAGGAATAATCCTTTAAAGTCGGCATGAGTACCAAAACCACCTGATATTTTAGGTAAAGCGCTCTCTCCCTGGAAGGCAAGTTGCATATTCGGATCATAATAATTATTAGTCACACCACCTTCGTCATTTTCACCGTTGAGGTACCACTGGGGTAATCCGTTATCAGGGTTTACACCTGCATATTTCCTTGTATACCAGGCGTAGATAGGTTGTCCGACTGCTGTTCTTCTCTGACCTGTCGTAATCATAATTTCTTTGCCGGCTCCATCTAATGCAAGTTCAAGAACCTTATTCTGAACAGTAGCAAGGTTAGCTGAAATACTCCAGTTCACACCGGTACCTCTCAGAATAGCTACATTAAGCATGGCTTCAACACCCTTGTTTTCGACAACCCCAACATTCTGGGTTATGTTTGAATGTCCTGATGTTCTTGTAATTGGAACATTCTGCAGGAGGTCAAAGGTTTTCTTGTAGTAATAAGCAAATGAACCTGTGATCCTGTCATTAAAAAAGCCGAAGTCTGTTCCGACATCAAGTGTATGGTTTTTTTCCCAGGAAAGTTTACTATTACCATACTGGCTTGGATAAACAGCGCCCTGATCAGCATAATCGGCGTCATATGATAAAAGTGCCTGGTAGCTGTTAAGTCCTACACCGTTGCTACCGCTTAATCCATATGATGCTCTGAATCTAAGATTGCTGATGAATTCCAGATTTTTAACAAATGCTTCTTCACTGGCATTCCATGCCGCACCTGCTGACCAGAAATTTCCAAATCGCAGCTCAGGTGCAAATAAAGAAGAACCTTCTCTTCTGAAGGTGAAGTCAGCAACATATTTACCTCTGTAATTATAATTCACCATACCCAGATAAGAGAGGTTACTCCAGTCTTCAAAATTGGATGAAGCGTCGAAATTAGCCCCTGCACTTGATATATTTGTAAGTCCGTCGGTTGAAAAATTCTCACCTTCACCAGACAGGAAGTGTGCTTTATTCTTCTGATATTCTATCAGCGCTTTTAATCCTATATTGTGATCATTAAACCTGATAGTGTAATCCAAAGAGTTTTGCATGACAGTGTTAAAGTTCCTGTCGGCCGATGCATAAGAATAACCATTCTCACCTGAAGCATCACCATGCACCCTGTTCTGGTACTGTTTGTAATTGATCAGGTTATAGTCCATACTAACGAAAGTCCTGAATTTAAGATCTTTAATTATATCCCATTCCAGACTAGTGCTAACAATTGCACGTGTATAGTCATTTGCGTTAATATCATGTTTGGTGAGATAAAGCGGGTTGAATAGCCCACCTAATTCAAGGTTTGGCGTACCATCAGCAAGACGGGTATGATACCATGGACTCATGAAATATTTAATCAGGTTAGGATTTGCGAAATACGCAGATTGCTCAAGGTAAGCATTCTGGAATGTATTTGATACATTTGAATTTATCGAGAATTTAATTGTTTTTGCAAGTTTCCTGGTATAATTCAGAGAACCTGTTATTCTCTTAAAATCGCTTACGATAGTTGTAGCTTCAGTTTTATTATAACCGAGCGATGCATAGAAAGAAGAAATTTCATCACCTCCGGTTGCAGAAAGGCTTACATTTGTTACCGGAGCATTTTTATTTGTCACTGCATCAGCCCAGTTGTCTTCAACGCCATCCCATCTGACAAGGTCACCATAGTCAAGGTCGTTCTCTACCATAAAGTCGTATGCTCCAGCCTCGTCGAAGTCATAAGTAACACCATATGTATTATAGATTGCTTCAAGGAAAAGTTCTCTTCTTTCAGCTCCTGTCAGAGCTATACGTCCGGGAACAGCATTATTTTGAAATCCGGTAGATGCCGAGAAGTCAAAATTAGTTTTTCCTGATTTTCCTTTTTTAGTTGTAATAACGATAACACCATTAGAACCTCTTGCACCGTAAGCTGCAGTTGCTGAAGCATCTTTCAGAACGGTAAGGCTCTCGATATCATTACTGTTAAGGGCAGAAAGAGCGCTAAGAGTACTCGATGCTGCTCCATCACCCGAAAAGTCTTCATTTACAACAGGTGCACCGTCAATAATTATCAGAGGACTATTGCTACCGGTAATAGAACCGACACCTCTGATACGGATATCCTGTGTTGATCCGGGTGTACCTGAAGAAGATGAGATCGTTACACCGGCGACTTTACCCTGAAGGGTCTGATCGACTGTTACGACCGGTACACTCCTCAGCTCTTCTCCTGAAAGCTGGACTGTTGAACCTGTTATTTCATTCTTCCCTCGTGTGGCATAACCGAGGACCACAACCTCTCCCATTGCAAGGATATCAGATTCCATAGTTACATTAACCACAGATCTGCCTGCGATATCGACTTCCAGTCTTTTCATACCTACATATGAAAATACCAAAGTTTGAGCGTTTGACGGAACATTTAAACTAAAGCGTCCGTTAGCATCACTAATGGCACCTATAGTTGTCCCTTTTACAGTTACCGTAACGCCAGGCACCACAAGACCATCCTCAGCACTGGTCACAGTACCTGAAACCTGCACTGTCTGACCCATAACGAGATAACTCGTTGTGAATAACAGTGTAAGAAACACTAAAAATTTTCTCATAAATAAAAGTTTAGGTTAATAGAATAATCGAACGGCAAAGATATTTATTTATTTCACATGAACAAATTCAAATGAATATTTTTGGATTTTTACGATTATTGTTTTGTTATCATTGAATCAATAATTTGGATTATCTCTTCTGTTCTTGAAATTGCCTCTTTCTCAATATGATTTCCTCTATTGATAATATCCTCTGAAAAGAGATTATCATTTAGTCCCGCAGAATTGATTTTAACGTTCATGAATGCCCCTTTTATGCATGAGAGAAGTGCGACAGCGCCTGTCCCGGCGTCAGTCACTGATGAGGGATTTCCTTTCAATACCATTTCTTTTATCAGATCAAACCCCTTAAATGCTGTTTCCATGACCGTAAAAGGTACTATTATGGCGTTTTTCACAGCTGTCCGGATAGCAAGCTGTCTGGTCTTAATCTCTTCGTCCGTTTTCCCGGGAAGCCGGTTAGCTTCAAGAATTTTGTTAAATGCTTCTGTGTCCTCATCAACAAGATCCAGTAACTTTTTCATTATCTCTTTTCCTTTTTCAGCTTTATCGGAGAACTCTTTCCATCTGTTGTCCCAGCCTTTCTTATGACTTGATAAATTTGCCACCATCGTTCCAAGTGCAACGCCCATAGCTCCCATATAAGCCGATACGGATCCTCCTCCGGGAGCTGGTGACTCTGAAGCAACAGTATCGATGAATCTCTTCAGATCCAGATCAATGAGTTTTTCATTACTTTTTTCTGCCATGACAAATTCAATTATTTTTTCTTCCGGTTTGAAAGGGTGAATATCATCCAACCCCATTGATTTTACAGCGATCTTAATTAGTTCTTCGTCTGATACCCCAAGTGATCTCTGCTGTTTTTCAAGAAAATATTTCCCTGCATCGATTATCGCTTTTAGCGGTATCAATCCCACAAGTTCAGACCCGGTCACTCTTACACCGCGGGCATCAGCTTTTCTGCATACTTCATCAAAAGCAATGTGAACAGGGGTAACAGAAATGTTTGTAAGGTTCATCGATATTTGTGCAATGCCATATTCTTTTATAAACCACCCTATTGCTTTCACGCTTTTAAGTGTACCCGGTACACTTATTAAATCGCCCTTTTCATTCCTTATATTCCTGCCTGATTCCCTGACATCGTAAGCAATTGCATTTGCTCTCCGGGTTGATGTAGTATTGAGATTAATATTGAATGCTACCAGAAAATCCCGTGCACCGACAGCAGTCGCTCCCGACCGTTCGTTAAAAACCGCCGGACCAAAATCGGGTTTCCATTCAGGATCAGCTAATTTTTCTTTCAATCCTTCGTACTCACCCGCCCTGCAGCTTGCAAGGTTTTTTCGCTTTTCCTCAAATGCAGCATTTTCGTAACAGTAAACAGGAATTCTAAGTTCTTTACCAATCCTCTCAGCAACCTTTCGCGCGTAAACAACAGTCTCGTCCATGGTGATGCCTGACACTGGCACAAACGGGCATACATCAGTGGCTCCCATCCGTGGGTGCTCTCCGTGATGCTCCGACATATCGATCAGCTCTGAAGCCATTTTTACAGCCCGGAATGCTGCCTCAGATACTGCATCGGGATCACCGACAAATGTTACAACAGTTCTGTTCGTATCTTTTCCGGGATCAACATCAAGGAGCTTAACTCCTTCAACAGATTCAACAGCACCAGTGATCTGTTTAATAACAGACATATCCCTTCCTTCGCTGAAATTCGGAACACATTCTATGATTCTCTTTTCCATAAAAATTCATTTTACCGACAACCTCCCTTACAGGGTCAGAACCCCCGTTCCCGCCAGCCGGCGGGAACTGCCCCCTAGAGGGGGCCTAAATCCTATACATTTTTTTATCTTCATAGTGAGTAGAGAATCAGCCCCCCTTTTGGGGGGATGGGGGGTTTATTACTTTTCCTCTCAAAATCACTGTTTCAATCAGATTACTTCCAAATGCATAAGGCATATACTCATATGACGGTATCTCTTTTGTAACGAATATATTAGCCACTTTACCCCGGGCTATTGATCCGTGTGTTTCCGATAAACCCATAGCATAGGCTGAGTTGATCGTAACAGCATTGATCACCTCTTCGGGCAGCATCTTTAACCTTATACATGCCAGGGACATCACAAGCTTCATATTTCCGGAAGGTGATGAACCCGGATTATAATCGGAAGCAAGTGATAAGGGTAATCCCGCGCTGATCATTTTTCTTGCCGGAGGATCCGGCAATCCAAGGAAAAACGCTGATCCGGGAAGAAGTGTCGGCATTGTTTCACTTCCTATAAGTGATGCTATCTCAGCATCGCCGCTGCGCTCAAGATGATCGACCGAAAGCGCTCCGTATCTGACTCCGGTCTGAACCCCTCCCGAGAAATCGAGCTCATTGGCATGAATCTTAGGAATAAGACCGTATTTGAGACCGGCCATCAGAATCCTTTCAGTATCCTCAACACTAAAGAAACCTCTATCGCAGAATACATCAATATAATCTGCCAGATGACCGGATGCGATCACAGGAATCATTTCGTTAATAATGAGATCGACATATCTGTCTCTATTACTTTTATACTCTGCAGGTACTGCGTGAGCACCAAGAAATGTAGATCGCACTTCAATGTCTGAAGTCTCCCTGATCCTCCTTATGACTCTAAGCATTTTCAGTTCATCTTCAAGATTAAGTCCGTATCCGCTTTTTATTTCAACAGCACCTGTACCGAGATCAATTATCTCGTTTATTCTTACAATTGACTGATTAAACAGCTCATCTTCGGATGTTTCGTGAAGCATTTTTGCCGAGTTAAGGATCCCTCCTCCCCTTTTTGCAATCGCTTCATAAGATAAGCCCCTTACCTTATCTGTAAACTCCTGCTCACGGCTTCCGGCATAAACAAGGTGCGTGTGAGGGTCGCAGAACGAAGGGAATACAAACCGGTTTGTTGCATCGATCACTTTAAGGTTCGCTGATCCCCGAATATTTTGTTTCAGAGAAAGCTCTTTCATTGTACCGAAATCCTGTATCTTCCCGGAGTCGATTAAAAGATATGCATCTGATATTGTGCCTATTACAGACATATCCTTTCCGGAGACCCTTACTTTCGGATCATCCTCGACCTGAACAAGACCTTTTATATTTCTGATCAGTAATCCCATATAGGTATTTAGTCGTAAAAAACCAGGGTCTAAGGTAGCAAATAATAAAAAAAGAGGTTCTGATTTATATTTTACTTTATCTTTATTGTCACCAAACAAAACGATAATCTATGAAAAAGACCTTTTCGATTTTTATTATTTTAATGATAACCCTTTCTGTTTACGGGCAGGAAGCAGAGAAAAAAGTAAAGACCGGATGGAAATTCGGGGGTGCGCTTCCGGCAACAACTTATGATTCAAATCTCGGATTTCAGTATGGAGCTCTTGTTGAGTTTTATAATTACGGTGATCCCAGTGTTTATCCGGAATTCCTGGATCATACATATACTGAGATTTCACATTACACGAAAGGAAGCGGCATTTACAGAATGATGTACGAATCCTATCATATTATTCCGGGAGTTCATTGGGTGAGTGACCTCAGCTATCTTCCGGATGCAGCAACCGATTTTTATGGTTTTAATGGTTATGAATCGGTGTACAATGAAGACTGGATGAAATATGATAAAAAGACAGGACCTGAAGATCCCTACAGGACTGCGATGTTCTATCGCTTCAGGCGGAACCAGTTCAGATTCAAAAATGATTTCCAGGGTAAACTTTCCGGAGAGCATCTTTTATGGAGCGCCGGATTTGCCATCAATAATTTTGTTGTGAATTCGGTCAATATTGAAAAACTGAATAAAGGAAGGGAGTATCCTCTTCCCTCAGTTGAGGATTCACCCGGATTATTTGAGCTCTATCATGACAATGGCCTCATCTCCGACAACGAGTTTGACGGAGGATGGGTCAATACTGTCAAGATTGGAGTTGCATATGATAAACGCGATAACAGACCCAATCCGATGAAAGGGATCTGGACTGAATTGGGTTTTGAGCTTGCTCCGGGATTCTTAGGTAACGACTGGGCTTTTTCGAAATTCTATATTACACATCGTCAATATTTTACACTTATACCGGATAATCTATCTTTTGTATACCGTTTAGGTTTCCAGACAACGCTGGGAGGAGATGTGCCATTTTTCTACAGATCGCAGGTAATAACGTCCCTGCTTACCGGAGCTACAAATGAAGGGCTCGGAGGTTCAAGCACCTTAAGAGGTGTACTTAGAAACAGGGTTATCGGTGACGGTTTTGCATATGGGAATTTTGAATTCAGGTTGAAGCCAATACATTTTAAACTGTTTAACCAGGACAGCTATATTGGTCTCAATTTATTCTATGATGCCGGAATTGTGACAAAAAAAGTGCCTCTGCCGGATAATCTTGCATCGACTTTTGATACAGGGCCTTATGAAGAAGATTCTTACTCTGATTATTTCAACCCTGACGAAGAAAAATTGCATCATAGTATCGGGATAAGCATAATGCCTGTATGGGGTCAGAATTTTGTAATAGCAGTCGATATAGGAAAAGCATTGAATAAACAGGACGGGAACATAGGATTTTCAATCGGGTTGAATTACTTGTTCTAGATCTTATCCAGCCACATACCAAAGGCAATACCAATATAGTTACCAATAATCCAGCCGATAATACCGGTTGCCAATCCTGTCAGGATGACATCCTTGTTCTTCAGGGCTGCTGCTACCATAGGTACAAAGGGAGGAGAATATACAAATCCCGTTGTCGTGACCAGGAAATCATCAGCGTCAACTCTGAATATCCACGACAGGAACATATGCAGGATAAGTGATCCGAAATATGCGTAGGTAACGTAGAAAAGAATGTTCAGATATTTAACCTGAAAGAATATGCTCAGGTCACACCTTGAAGCGATTACCAGCGAAAAGGCAATTATGAAATACATGCCCAGCTGGAAACTCTTTTTGATCTGCCTCACTTTCGGGATAAACGATGCGGTTACACCAAGAGTGGTAATAGTCAGAATAACCGAGACTGTCAGGGGTACTTTCGGCAAAAGCATGCTCACACCAAATCCTGCTGCAAAAATTAGTATAGCAAGTCCGAAGGCTCCCAGAAGAGGCAGGATTGTATCCTTTTTAAACATCCCTGAAAAATCATCAAAATCTTCGGACAATTCCTTCTCAACTCTGTCTATATCAGGGCTCGCATCTTTCTTACCAGCATGACCTTTAAAAGGTGGGAGAAAAAACCTGAAAACAGCTGGTCCCGCTGTAATAAAAAACAACATGGTCAGTCCCCCTATAATCATGTCGTATGTGTTTGTCATGACAAACACGCTTGGTTCAACATTGAGAGCCACTGCCAATGCAGCCATATTGATTGTACCTCCAGTGTAGCAACCCACAAGCATTCCGGCAATTTTGTTACCCTCAGGTATTTTATCCTTGAATATCAGGAATCCTGTCACAACAATGGTCATTACAGATACCAGGGCAAGGATCATCGAAAGAAATCCTTTGCCCGAAAACTTCAACCATCTTCTTACATTAAGGGAAAAAAGGATCAGAGGTAATGCAAGCGGAATTAACGCAGACTGAACGCTGTCCTGGATGGCAGCAACATTATTTGACCTGCGATCCCTATCTGTCAGAGTACCTGCAGAAATCAGCTCAGTAACCTCTTTATTGGGGATGAATCCTCTGTCCTTACCCACTGTCTCACTACGGAATGCCGAACTTCCTCTGGGTAATATGCCGACGTTGGCAATAATGATACCGATCGCATAAGCCAGGACAATTGCTCCAATTTTTTTACAGATGGAGAATTTTGTTGTCAGCCAGATCAGAAACATCGGGAAGATGATGTAGAAAATAATGAGAATGATCAGGTTCAACATAGCGGTTAGTTTTGGTATGATCAAATATAAAAAAAAGCGATTTACTCAAAAGCAAATCGCCTGAAAAATAGGTATTTATACTTAATTGGTTGCTGCTTTCAGAAGTTCTTTTGCATTTTTTATAGCGGTAGGGGTTATTTCGCTGCCACTTAACAACCTTGCGACCTCTGTAATACGTTCATCAGGAGATAATAATCTGATTTTTGTAACTGTCGAGTCGCCAGTTTCATCTTTATAAACATGATAATGTTTTGTTCCCCTTGATGCTACCTGTGGCAGATGTGTAATGTTAACAACCTGCATATATCTCCCCATCGCGGCGAGAATCTGCCCCACTTTATCAGCAATTTCTCCCGATACTCCCGCATCAATCTCATCGAAAATAATTGTAGGAAGGTTATTATTTTTTGAGAGAAGGGACTTAAGGCTTAGCATAACTCTCGACAATTCCCCGCCTGAAGCGATCTTCACCAGGTTTTCAGGTTCAACCTGCTTATTTGCCGAAAACAGAAAGTCAGCAAAATCTATTCCTGAGGAGGTAAAATCCTGGAGTCGTGTGAGTGATATCACGAACTTTGCGTTTGACATTCCAAGCTGTTTCAGCAGATCGGTGATCTTCTTTTCCACACTCCGCAAAATGCCTTTTCTCTTTTCTGAGATCTCTTCTGAATAGCTCTTTAGCAACCTCATTTCACCAGCCACCAGAGATTCAAGTTCGGTCATCCTTTCGTCGCCTGTAACAATTGATTTTACCTTTTCTCTTATTTCTTCTCTTCTGAGTATAAGTTCATTAATACTTGTTAACCTGTGCTTCTGCAATAAAGAGTAGAGGGTATCAAGTCTCTCATTTACTTCTGCCAGGCGATGAGGATCAGCTTCAATCGATGCTGCAAGTTTTTCTATTTCACCTGCAAGGTCATTTATCTCAATATATGAAGATTCTGTTCTCCCCATTATATCGTCTCCTTTAGGCAGAAATTCCTTTATTTTTGACAGGTTCATCTTAGCTTCCCTGAGTGATATGAGAATTGAACTGCTGTCAGAAGAAAAAAGTCTGGAGGCATTACTCAGTCCCAGTTTGATTTCCTCAGCATGGGTAAGTAATTCCTGTTCTTTTTCAAGGTTTTCCTGTTCTCCGTCAGTAAGCTTTGCTGCATCAAGCTGATTTAACTGGAACAGGAAATATTCAAGATCAGCTTTACTCTTCTCAGCTTTCTCCTTTAAATCATCAAGCTGCTTTGTCAGTTTCCGGAAATTAAAATAAACCCGCCTGTATTTATCGAGAGGTCCTGAGGTACCTGCAAAAGAATCTATCACATTCAGTTGAAATGAATTATCCCTTAGCATAAGTGTCTGATGCTGAGAATGAATATCGATCAGACGATCGCCAAGTTCCTTCAGAAGGTTAACAGTGACGGGAGTATCATTAATAAAAGCCCGTGATTTCCCTGCCGGATTTATTTCTCTTCTAAGGATTGTAACAGGCTCATAATCAAGTTCATTTGATGTGAAGAATTCACCCAGGTCATATTCTTCGATCCTGAATGTCCCTTCCACAACGCATTTCTCGCTCTTTTTAAGAAGTACGGATGAATCAGTTCTGCTTCCCAGTATTAATGAGAGCGCACCTAAAAGAATTGATTTACCGGCTCCTGTTTCCCCTGTAATGATAGTCAGACCGTTTTCAAGCTCAACGTCAAGGTCTTTAATAAGTGCATAGTTCTGAACGTATAGTTTTACCAGCATACAAGGATAGTATTGTCAGCCAGCAGAGGCTATCTTCTCATATTTTACTTTATTGGAGGGATCTATTTCGGTAAGGATCTCCACAACCCGTCCCTTCTCCTCAGGGAAAGAGTCTGAAAAAATATTTACGAACTCATCCGTCCTGGCATCAAGGACTATCTGCACAATGTACATAAAGGGATCCGGTTTTCTTCTATAGACCTCCTGGATAAGCCGGAGACTCTCAACAATGCTGGCCCTGGCTTCAGAGACTCTTGATTCCATTTTATCGAGCCCGTTTATATTATAATCGTAGATAAACTGTCTCACTTCCTCATATTCCTTATCAAGAGTATTTTTAACAAGCCAGTATCTGTTACGGTTACGTGAGCCATCATATGGCTTCCATCCTGTTTCGGGTGCGTTCTGGGCATTATTAACTATTTTCTCAGCCATCTGGAAATATTCCGTTCCGCCCTGAGGGGAAAATGAATCATAGTCGAAGCCTAATATTATATATGTGTAAAAAGCCAGAACAGAAATAAGATTGGACCTGTGAGTGGAAGGATCAAATTCGAGGGGTTGAAATTCTACATACCTGAATCTGAAATTATTATCAATGAAATTCAGCATTGTTGCACTATACGTGGTATTGAATACCGGTCTTTTAGCCTGAATCTGTATTGTTCCGGTGAATTCATCAGCCGAGATCTGGTCAGTAAGATTGATGAGAATATTACAATCGATTCTTTCTGCATAGCTGTAGACATGATTGGTCCATACTGTGCTGTTCATGAATTCATAAATATCCCGCTGCATGTTTTCAAAAACCTGGCGGTTAGATCCCTGAATTTTCTGAGCAGAGACCTGAACATTACAGTTAAGTTCCTGGGAATTAATTATTCCGGGAAGAAGTACCAATATGGTCAGAAGAAGATATTTCAGGATTTGGACAGGTTTCACTCTGACAACTATTTGATCATTGATATAATTTTGTCAAGGATATCCCTTGCAACATTCTCTTTCGATTTCAACTCAAATTTATCAATATTATTGTACTTATCGATAATTGTGATCTTGTTTGTATCGTATTCAAATCCTGCACCCTCATCCTTCAGTGAGTTTAATACAATTAGATCCAGGTTCTTCCGCTTCAGCTTTGAGAAAGCATTCTCCAATTCATTATTTGTTTCAAGGGCAAAACCTGCAAGGATCTGATGAGGTTTCTTCATCTTTCCAAGCGATTCTGCAATATCAACTGTTGGTTTTAGTAGTAATGTGAGGTCGTCCTTCCCTTTTTTCAGCTTTTCATTTACTGCTTTGACCGGAGTAAAATCCGCAACAGCAGCAGATAAAATTGCGATATCACAATCAGGGAATGTTGAAATGCATTCTTCTGCCATCGACGCGGCATCAATGACCTTGATTGTTTTAACTGTACTTTCTTCAGGATTGACATTGACCGGTCCAATCACCAGAGTTACATCAGCTCCGTATTCTGCAGCAATATCTGCAAGAGCTATTCCCATTTTACCTGATGAATAATTGCTAATAAAACGAACCGGATCGATCGGTTCACGGGTTGGTCCTGCATTTATAAGGATCTTCTTGCCTTTCAGAGGCTTATCTCTCTTTTTTTTTGTAAAGAAGTTCCATATCTCCTTTACTATATCCTCCGGTTCTGCCATCCGTCCTTTCCCGGTCAGTCCGCTCGCCAGCTCCCCTGCCGCAGGTTCGAGAATTGTATTCCCGAAAGCTCTCAGTGTTTCAATATTAATAGTTGTTGCAGGATGGTTAAGCATATCGGCATCCATTGATGGAGCCACAAGCACCGGACATCGGGCTGATAAATAGGCTGTCAGCAAGAGGTTATCAGCTATCCCCCCGGCCATCTTAGCAATTGTATTTGCAGTTGCAGGTGCAATGAGATACAGATCTGCCCATAGGCCGAGATCGATATGACTGTTCCAGTCACCGTTTTCCGGATCGTAGAATTCGGTCAGAACAGGATTTTTTGATAAAGTTGAAAGGGTAAGAGGTGTTATAAACTCTTTGGCGTGGTTTGTCATGATGACTTTAACCTGAGCTCCCTCCTTAACAAGCAACCGTATGATTGTTGCTGTCTTGTAAGCAGCAATACCACCGGTGACACCTATTAATATATTTTTGCCTTTCAGCATATCAGGCTGAATTTTTATTTTGGTCTGGCGCTTTTTTCAGGATTTCTGTAAAATATCTTACCTTCCTCAAGCTCCTGAAGAGCAATCAGAGTTGGTTTTGGAAGACGTTCGTAGAATTTAGATATTTCAATCTGTTCCCGGTTTTCAAAAACCTCTTCCAGGTTATCGCTGTAAGATGCAAACTCCTCAAGTTTCTTATTAAGTTCCTGCTTCATCTCTACAGCAATCTGGTTTGATCTTCTTGATACAATAATCACCGTTTCATAGATATTCCCGGTTCCCTGGGTCATCAGTTCCAGATTTCGTGTTACTGTAGTAACAGGGGCCATTGACTTTCTGTAATCCATAATTATTTATTGAGTATTAACTTCAGTATTTTCAGTAATTTCAACAGTATCAGCATCATCACTTTTAATACCAGTTCCTGATTTTAAAAACCGGCTGGTTGACTGGAATATTCTCCTGGCATCCCTCGAATAACGACTCTCAGGGAATTCTTCCACAAAGGAATAATAATCATCCAGTGTTGCCTGGTATCGTTCCATCTGCCTTATGGCCAAACTTTTTTCGGCATACAGGAAAAGCGAGCTCAGCTTAAGGTACATCATTTCCTCACGGAATTTTGATTCCGAGTATTCCTTAAGACTATTTGAGAGAGCGACAATTGCAGATTTATATTGTTCCATCTCAAAATAGAGTTTCGCGCTCAGGTATGATTTTTCAACAAGTTTTTCCTCAAGCTCTTTAATAAGCAGTTTACATTCATCAGCCCTTGCGCTTCCGGGATACCTGTTAAGGAAGTAGTTAAAACCTTCGATTGCGGCTCTTGAATAGTCCTGGTCAAGTTCAGCACGCGGTGACATATTATAATCGCACATGGCAGACATGAAGTTAGATTCCTCGGCATATTTCCCGTAAGCATACTGCTCGAAATATGATTTATAGTAGCTGCCCGCGGTTATGTAATCCTTCATCCCATAATAGCCCTGGGCATTCATCCATGTCAGATCTTCTGCTTCATCTGTTGCCCTGAACCTCGGGATTATCTGTCCGAGCAATTCAGCTGATTTCACATATTTCCCAGATTCAAAATACTCTTTTGCCTTCAGTTTCTTCAGATCATAATCAGTTCCCTTGAGCAATTTTTCGTACTCACCGCATGAACTTAAAAAAACTAAAACTGTAAGTGTTATTAATAGTCTGGTCTTCATAATAAAAATGTCGCGCAAAATTACAAAAAATATTTCAGATCATTAGGTATAAACGCAGATTTTATGTATTTATTCTGGCTAAACGATGCAGACAAACCGGAGACTTAGGGATTATAACCACAAAATTGCAGGGAATAGTCCGGAATAAAGCATGCAGTTTTATACAAAGTTTATCTTTGCAAATCCGCGTAATCTTCCGGGATTTTTTTAGTTTCCCGATGTCCCGATAGCTTAGGTATAGTAGATTTTTTAGCTGACTATACGATCTGAACAAATTAGGTATAAATAGGTATGAAGGAATTTGTTATGATTCTGTACTTTTGCGAAAACTCTAACTAATTGAAATCGTTATGGATATTTTTGACAAAATCAAATCAACAAGAGGTGCATTAGGACAATATTCTGATTTTGCTGACGGCTATTTTATGTTTCCGAAACTGGAGGGGGAAATTGCTCCGAGGATGAAATTCAGGGGAAAAGAAGTTCTGACCTGGAGTTTAAATAACTACCTGGGACTTGCAAATAATCCGGAAGTAAGAAAAGCTGATGCTGAATATGCTGCAAAATACGGACTTGCATACCCCATGGGAGCCAGGATGATGTCGGGTCAGACTACAATGCATGAAAAGTTTGAAAAAATGGCTGCTGAATTTGTCAAAAAAGAGACAGCTTACCTGCTCAATTATGGTTATCAGGGAATGATTTCAATTATTGATGCTCTTGTCGACAGACACGATGTAATTGTGTATGATTCAGAATCCCATGCCTGCATAATGGATGGTCTCAGACTTCATTTCGGAAAGAGATTTGTATTTCCCCATAATGACATTGACAGTTGTGAAAAACAGCTTCAGCGCGCAACCAGGCTTGTTGAGGAATCCGGCGGGGGTATCCTTGTCATAACTGAAGGTGTCTTTGGAATGGCAGGGGATCTTGGCAAACTTGATAAGATAGCTGAACTGAAAAAGAAATATAACTTCCGTTTTCTTGTTGATGATGCTCATGGTTTTGGAACGATGGGTGCTACAGGTGCGGGCACGGGAGAACATTTTGGTGTCCAGGATAAGATAGATATCTACTTCGCAACCTTTGCCAAGTCGATGGCCGGGATCGGCGGATTTGTTGCAGGTCCGCAGGAGGTAATAACTTACCTTCGGTTCAACCTGAGGTCACAGATCTATGCAAAAGCACTTCCGATGGCTATGACTCTGGGTGCCATCAAAAGACTTGAACTCATTCAATCTCATCCGGAATACAAGAATAAGTTATGGGAGATAGCCAGAGCTCTTCAGAAAGGGCTGAAAGATGCCGGACTTGACCTTGGCAATACTGAGTCTCCCGTCACACCGGTATTTTTTAAATGTCCGCTTGAACAGGTCACTCAGCTTGTTTATGATCTGAGGGAGAACTATGGGATCTTTTGTTCGGTGGTTGTTTATCCGGTCGTTCCGAAAGATGTGGTTATGCTTCGTATCATACCGACTGCATCGCACTCACTTGATGATGTGGCATATACTATTAAAGCCTTTAAAGAGATCAAGAAAAAGGTCGATAATAATGAATATCCCCACGAGATGGCGGATTTCAATAAATAAGATCTCCTTAATAAATTTTCGAACAAAACTACATTCCAGGCGTTATACAGCTTAAGTTGCCGGATGTGTTAAATGATTAACACTCTTCCGGCATAAACCTGTATAATGAAAATGGACTATCTTCATGTAAATCTTCTGAAAGGATACAACATGTTATTGTATTTTTCAGGAGGTATGATTCTCAATGAACCAACTGAAGAGTGCGTGATTGATTTCTGGACAACCGGAAGACTCGGACAGCTTCCGGTTACGAGTTTTAACCCAAGGTTCATAAGGGCAGCAGAACTGTTGAAGAACTCCTGTTCAGATAAAACTCAGTGTAAAAATAAATTATCCGAAGATTATTACAGGCTTTTTGAAGTGAATGCGATACCTCTTGCTCCTGCTTTTGAATCAGTGTATCTTAGAGCTGAAGGCTTACCGGAAAGAGATGAAACGAATGAATCTGAATTCTATAACACTTACGAATGGGAATCCGAAGTACGCGGAAAGGTATCTGATGATAATCTCGGAATTGAACTTTTGTTTCTTACACATCTGATTGACAGATATTTAAACCTTGACGATGACCCATGCCGGCGGGAAATGAGAAAAGAGATCCGTCGCTTCATAAAAGATCATTTGCTGTCATGGATCCCGAAATGGAATGAAGATGTGCAGGAACATTCCCGTACGCTCTGTTATAAAGGGATAGGAAACCTGATTTACGCCTGTGTAGAAGACCTTAACGGGTTACTTGCTCCGGAGTGATCAGAAGTTCGGATTAAAGAAGTTTATTATTGCATCTATATAATATTCCCTCCATCCTTCAGCGATATCTGTAAAATCTTCATCAGGAATATTTGTATGCTCGACAGTAACCTGAGAATTCTCCCTATCGGAAGAGATAGTTATCGTGACAACTGACTTCTCAGGCTGGTCGCCAAAATACCACTCCTGGACAACTTTCTTATCCCTGACAAATTCGAGGTTCTTCCCGGTTATATCACCTTCCCATAACGAGAATTCGGTGCCCGGTTCTTCAGACATTTGCGCAGGGTATCCTGACCATAACTCAATTGTATATGGATTCGTCAGTGCAGAGTAGACATCTGACGGTTCGGCATTTATTTTAAAAGTCTTTTTAAAAGTTTTCATAATTAATATTTTCCCTTGATGACCCTTTAGTTCTCCGTATTTCCTCTGTAACTGAAACATTTAAAACCTTAAACAGAGGGACACAGAGGTTCTCTTATTTAATCTCCGATAAATACCGTTCTGCGTCGATTGCAGCCATGCATCCCGATCCGGCAGCGGTTACAGCCTGCCGGTAATGAGGATCCTGAACATCTCCTGCAGCAAACACACCCGGTACTTTAGTCTTTGAGGTTCCGGGATTTGTCTTAATATACCCGACCTCGTCTGTCTCGATGTATTTCTTAAAGATATCAGAATTAGGAGTATGTCCTATCGCGAGGAAGAATCCGTCAATTTTAATTTTAACAGTCTCCTCCTCAGATGTTCCTTTTTTTCTTACAAGCACAGCACCTTCCACGCCGTTTTCACCATAAAGATCAACTGTCTGGTGTTCCCAGAGAATCTCAATATTTGGTGTATTCCTCACCCTCTCCTGCATTGCTTTTGATGCCCTGAGAACATTTCTTCTGACTATCAGATAAACTTTATTGCATATTCCCGCCAGGTAAGTAGCTTCTTCAGCAGCTGTATCGCCCCCCCCGACAACGGCGACATCTTTTTTCTTATAAAAGAAGCCGTCGCAAGTTGCACAGGCGGATACACCCATTCCTGAATATTTCTTTTCAGCGTCCAGTCCGAGATATCTTGCAGTTGCCCCTGTTGCTATAATGACTGCATCTGCTTCAACTATTTTGTTTTCATCAAAAGTAACTCTGTGTTTCACACCTGAAAAATCTGCTTCCGTTGCTATGCCGATACGTATATCAGTGCCGAATCTTTCTGCCTGTTTCCTGAACTCTTCCATCATTTCAGGTCCGGTGATCCCTTCAGGATATCCGGGGAAGTTTTCAACTTCGGTTGTTGTAGTCAGCTGACCGCCCATCTGCAGTCCTGTGTAAAGGACAGGATTCAGGTTTGCTCTTGCTGCGTATATTGCAGCTGTATATCCGGCAGGACCGGAACCAATGATAAGGCACCTGATCTTTTCAACATTTTCATTCAGGGTTTTTTCTGCACCAGGTTGCAAGTCCAGGGGTTGAAATAGTTCCATTTATCGATAAAAATTATTAATGTGCAAAAATACAAAAAAAGGATTTGCGTTCATCATTATTTTGCCGATTGCCAACAGTCGACTTCCTGGCTCCGTCTCCCGGTTTTTTTGGAATATCCGAATTGTTAATTAATTTTGCTGATGTTTAAGACCGCTTTCGTTAAAGCTTCGGCGGTTAATGAGGAGTGTGGTCACGCATGGCGTGATAAACTCCGTTGACTAGCGCATGGCGCAGGAGGCGCCAGGGTCGTCCGGACAGGATGGTGATTAGTCAAAAATATTATCGGGGTGTGGCGCAGTTGGCTAGCGCACTTGCATGGGGTGCAAGGGGTCGTCCGTTCAAGTCGGATCACCCCGACTCAAAATAAATAAGGCTTTCATAACTGTTGAAAGCCTTATTTATTATATATGGTTTAAACATAGTTTAAACAATTATAATTTTTTCTTTCGAAAAAAATATATGACTTTTGATACTGTATTAGTAACACATTAATAATTGAATTATGAACCTTTACGTCGGAAGTCTTTCTTATAAAATTAGTGAAGCAGAATTAAAAGAACTATTTAAAGAGTATGGCGAAGTAGCATCCGCAAAGATCATTATTGACAAATACTCTGGGAAAAGCAAAGGATTTGGTTTCGTAGCAATGCCTAATGAAGCTGAAGCAAAAAAAGCTATAAAAGAACTTAATGGTACTGAAGTTCAGGGAAGGAACATTATTGTGAACGAGTCTATTGAACGAACTGACAGAAGAAGTAATACCGGGGGTGGTGATAGTCGCCGCGGAGGAGGATGAAATAGGAGGGACGACAGGTAGAAAATTAATCCATTACTGACTTAACATCTGCAAACGCATCCGCAGAAAATTCACATTCTGACAGGTTTGAAATTGCATTACGTAATGTAAATGTTAATTATTTAACTCTTTATTATAGATCACACGATGCGGACTGTCATCAAACCACCTCAAAGGGTATTCTACTGTCTTAATATAATCTTCCAGAACTTTAATCATTACGTCTTTTAATCTAAGGAGTTCGCGCAAGTGTTTTATTTCGTCTGCTTCCATAACGTAAATAAAAAAGCCCCCGATGCTGATTCCGAGGGTTGATTATTGCTTCATCTATCAAGATGATTAATGAAGTTCTGAATTTTAAAATCGAAACTATTAGAGTATCTCTTTAAAAGTTTGAAAATTATTCCTTATTTGTTTTTTTTGAGTTTGACCATTGTGCAAATCGAGTTATTGCCACACCTATCGACGTGCCCAAAGCAATAATAAGCCAAAAACCAGCATGGCTTGGTTTACACTCAATTCTTGAATAAAAAACCAAGTACAAACCGAGTGTTATTACAACTGGTAATGCTTGCCAAATGTCACTCCTCCTTCTCATGTTTATTAGTTTTAATCATCAAAGATAGCAATTTCTCTAGAAAAGGATTAAAACAGTAAGTCTCCAGTGCTAATTTCCGAGAACTGGTAATCGCTGCATTTCAATTTTAAGGATTATAATGTACCCCATTTCCAGGGCAGGATTTAATCAAGGTTAAGTTTGTTTTTCATTTATAATGATGATGTAAAATTTTCCTTTTTTGCTACTTTTTTCTTTTTGTTGATAAAGGTTAATTTGTTAATAACTCAAGCCGCTTTTTTGTAAAGAGATTCAAGTTCTTTTGTGAACAGAATATTAACCTTCAAATGAACATGTAAAATTTACCGGTGCGGAATAGCCGGACAGTAAGTTAAGCTAATATGCTTAATTTAACTGATAAAAGTAGCAGTCCCATAATAGTACTACCGCCTGCATCTTAGTTTTCTTTTTCTAATGTTTGGGTAATTAAATTGGATTTTCTGGTTTTCTCACTCATAATTCTGGGGGTTAACAAATTACCATAAAACCTGTATTCATCTAATCTGCAGGAATTGACCAGCTTACCTTTAAATACGCACAAATTGGGGCAAGGACTGCATATATCAACGCTCCCATCAGGTAAAATATCTGCCGGCTGCACCATCAGGACAGTAATCGTATTAAGCGGATAGAATAATCTTATGGGGTTGACTATCACATATTTCATAAACTTTGAAAATGCTTTTTTTAATGATTTATCAAAGAATGATAACCGGAACCGATGTTGAACTATTAGGGAAAAAGGATCTATTCCTATTTTTTCACAAATGTTGCGCTGGCGACAGGTTTACCGTTTTTTGTAGAGATAACAATTCTGTAAATCCCGGAAATCAGACCTGAGGCGTCAATGGTATAATTATCGACCTCGCTGAACGAAAATTCTTTTTCAGCCGCAATCCTGCCTGTTTCATCAACAACCCTGATGATCAGATCACCCTGATTTTCCAATGGAATAAATTTCAGGCTGACCATTTCAGATACGGGATTCGGAAATACCATTATTTTAGGCGTGAGTTGTATCAGATCCTTTATCCCGGTTGTACTTGCATTATACACAATGGTATCCTTCATGTAGAAACCTCTTTCTCCCACCTCATTAACACCCCTTATATACACAAAATACTTCTCCAGGTTCACAAGCGATCCGGCAGGAATTGAGAAAGTTACGGAGTCAAGGGTCACATTTGGAGATGGTGTAAAATTATCGGCAGTAAAAAGAGGACCAGTCACTCCGCTTTCATCTTCAAAATAGTATTCAAGTGCGGTAATATCGAGAGGTTCTGTATAGATGTTAAAGAAAGTACCCCCTGAAACAGGTGACCAGATACCGCTTGCCGATCTTGCCATTGCCTGAAAATAATGAATCCCCTTCGTCAAGGTACCCAGGTCAAGCTCCGTTGTCAAAGTTACATTTGCCGATTGTGACGGGAATGCTCTGTAGATCCATGCTTCGGTTCCTCTGTCAAAACAGTATCTGAATCCTGTTATCGTCTCATTAGGATCGAGGTTAAGAAAGGTTTTGGGTGTAAGAGGGGACCATCCCCTGACGGCGTCCTTTACCCGGAAAAAAACCTGGTGAACTCCTGCGGATAAACCGGTGAGAGGTAATTCTGCCGTTATATCTACATTCCCGGTATTGGCTGGTATTGTTAATGATACACCCTGTCCATATGCTACAGCGGCGTTATCGAAGAAATATTCCGCTTTTACTACCTGGGGCACAGCTTTCAGCGTCAGCCCAAGTAACAAAAGAGCAAGTAATCCGCGCATAGCTAGTAGCTTTTAACTTTGATGGTCACAGGCAGCTTGTTCCCTGTTATGGAGTGACTGCTTACATTCAACTGATAAATAACAGGACCGGTAGGCACACCTGAAAGAATATATGGTCCAAGGCCTCCAAAAGCTCCGCAATCTATACCACCTTCACCGGCATCTATTGCAGGACTGCCTGCCTTTAGCTGCCATTTGCCATCGGTGCTTCCGGTTCCAAGAAACAATGAGACTGCAGCTACATTTGCCTTGTTGCTATTTGCTGTTCCGAAATGATCGGATATTGAAATATTATAGCTGATGAAACTATTAAGATCGGGTAACTTAACATTGGTCTTCTCGGTTGTGAACAAGATATTGTTCTTCATAACAAAACCATTTGGTATCGTTATATTATTGGAATTAAAAACATTGTTAACAAATTCCCCTGTGCAGTCGGTTCCTGAAATTGAAATCGTGCCATTGAAAATACAATTCCAGATGACAAGATTGGTTAACTGATAGCTCTGAGTTCCAATATTTGTGTAACCGCTCAAAAAATAACACTCTGAAAATGTAATATTTTCAGTATTATTACCCCAATTTGTACTGGGAATAGAACATCTTCTGAAAGTGATATTACTGTTCTCAGTAGTAAAGTAAATAGTTGAAGTGAAAGAAATACCAATAATTACAGAACCTGCCGATCCTTCAAAAAAACTAAGAGAACTTATAATGGCAGATAATTTATTAGCGGAAATTCCCGGGTTTTCGCCTAGAAAAAAGCCCGGTCCCTTAACAATCAATTTTTTATTAAAATTAAAAGAAGCATTATATATTTCCGGTGATCCTTCCAGCATAATTGTATCTCCGTTTGAAGCTGCATCATGAGCGCCCTGAAGGGTAGAGTATATTTTAGCGGCAGCATTATCCGACAGCCGGTTATTTACCCGGTAGGTTGTTGCCATCAGCGGAACAGTTAAAAGTCCGCAAAGGAAAATAACAAGGACGAGATGTTTTTTCATGTTCTGGATTTTAAATTTTCAAAATCTTAGTAGCTATTATCAAAGTTATACGATTAAAAAAACAAAGTCAAATTTATTTAAAGTTATGCAATGTGTCTGTAATAATAAGAGTAATATTGGGGCAAATACCTCCAGATGATACCTGACTATCACTTGATCCTACAGAGTTACTATGGTACCCATATATAATGCATACGTGAGGTAAAAACCAACATACCTACACACCTGCCTTTGTATTCTTTCTGATTTGAGGAATAAAACGATAGATTCCTTTCACTCTGAAGTCATTCTTCAGTAAACTCCCTGAAAACCTTTAGCGGAGTCTTATTAAATAACTATATTATCGTTTTGCTCTGTTTCTGCTTCAATGTGGCTAACATCCTGAGGTTCAGCATGAATGTACACTTCACTTCTTGGTATTATCTCAATTATGTCCTTCTCAATTCTATCGCATAATTCATGGACATTTTTCAGGCTTAAATCTGGCTCTAAATGGATATTTAGCTTTATGAAAGTATCAGCACCGGCTGTCCGGATTTTTAAACTATGAAATTTCTTTACTTCGGTATGTGTCGCCAATACTTTTTCAACTTTTTCAATTATATCCTGTGGTGCTTTATCGAGTAAAACATCCATAGCTCTTTTCCCGAGCCTGAATGAAATATACAATACAATTAAAGCAACAACCAAAGCAGCAACAGAATCGGCAAAGAAAAAGCCAAAGTTTGCACAAATAAGACCGAATAATACAACAGTTGAACTCCAGATGTCTGTTGAGAAATGTAATGCATCAGCTTCAAGAGCCTGACTATTGTACTTCTTAGCAACCCTGTAAAGTGCCCGGGAACGTGTTGCATCAATTAAAATTGAGCTGATTACAACAACATAACTCCAGGTATTTACCTCAATATGAGTTTTCCCGGATATAAGTCTTCCCAAAGCTTCGGAGATAATCCAACCACAGGTGATAAGAAGCAAAATGGTTTCGATAAAGGCAGAGAAATTCTCTATTTTACCATGCCCGTAGTTATGCTCCTTATCTGCCGGTTTATCTGAAATCCTTACTGAAAAATAAGTGATTACGGCTGCCACCAGATCAAGTCCGGAATGCAATGCTTCAGATAAAATCCCCAGACTACCTGTCAAAATTCCAATAATTAACTTAAATCCAGTCAGGATTATAGCAGCAAAGACTGAGATTAACGCCACCCGTTTTTTCTCTTTTACCATTCTGTAAAAGCTTAATTGCATAAGCCGAACCTCTCGGCTACATCTGACCGGTCAGATTACAGCAATTATATTTATCAATACTACAAAGACTTAACTCCGACAAAGAAAGATGAATTAATTCCAGCTAAGTGTGGTTAAGTCCATTGGTCTTTTCACTTGATTTCTCATACCTGTCAACACAAAAGATGTTAGTGAAAAATAGTGATTTTCCAATCTCTTCCTGTTTTCTGCATTGCCTTAACCGGAATTTCTACATCTATGTAAAACCTTAATCTATTAATAGTTGCATTAATTCATCCAGCTTTGGAGAAAGAATTATTTCAGTTCTTCGGTTTTTGGCTCTTCCTTCTGCAGTTTCGTTGTCGGATTTAGGGAAATATTCTCCCTTGCCTGAAGCTGTCATTCGAGTGGGCGTTATTTTGTAATCAACAGACAATATCCTTACAATTGAGGTAGCTCTCGCAACACTTAAATCCCAGTTGTCCTTATAAACAGGTGTTTTTATCGGGACATTATCCGTATGACCTTCCACAAGAATGTCGATATCAATATTCTTATTTAAAACATCAGCCAATAATTTTAATGCTTCTTTACCTTTTTCTTCAACAACAGAGCTTCCGGATTTAAACAAGAGCTTATCTGACATCGAAACGTACACTTTACCGTTTTTAATCTCTACTGATAACTCATCGGAATTAAATCCAAGCAAAGCATTACGCAATATGCTGTTCAGCCGTTTAGTTATAGAATCCTGCCTTGCAATAATCTGTTGCATCTCTGCCAGAGCTTTCTCTCTTTCCGAAAGTAATTTCTCTTTGGTATCCAGCTCATCAGACTTTGCTTTTAAGACTTTGCTGAACTGGTCGCTTTGTGATAAATTTTCATTTATTAAACTATTGTACTTCTCCTGCAATTCACTTTGCAGATCTGTCAGGTTAGTGTATTTTTCAGTAAGATCCTTGTTCACGCTTGTCAGGTCAGAAATATTATTCTTTAACCCGGCGTTCTCTTTTTCTTTTGATGCCAGATTATTACACAATTTATCTCTTTCACTCACTACTGTTTTAAGATTCTTACTCCAGGTAATTGGCACTTTATAGGGTCTCGATTCTCCGCATTTATAAACCGGAGCACAGGAATTTAGTATTAACAGCAATGCCAATGGGAAAATTGCATAGTGTATCTTTTTCATATAATTATTCATTTAAGATTATATTGCAAAGATATCCTATAATTGTTTCTGAGTATTATTATGGATAAATAAATGTATGCCAGATAACCTGCCTGACAAAGCGTGCAAATTTTCAGCTGATTTTTTCTAGTATCCCGAGATTAGATCCTTCTCTTATGAGATCTGACTGGTCTGCCCGGAGCTGGAATTGTGGTTACTCTTCCTTCGCTTTTTCTTTTGCCAGTCTGCGGGCGATTGCCTCGTTATCTTCTTTAGCCTGCGCATCCCTGGAAACTGCATAG
Source organism: uncultured Bacteroidota bacterium (assembly GCA_963843415.1). GTDB lineage: Bacteria > Bacteroidota > Bacteroidia > Bacteroidales > VadinHA17 > LD21. The sequence continues at coordinate 480,208 of CAWJKD010000002.1, read as the reverse complement.
TTTTCTCTGCGTTTGGCAGCAGCTTTTGAATCTTTCTCGTTCAAATCAGGGAAATGATCTGATATTGTTATTTCATTTTTCATCCTGTAAAGATACAAAAAAATACAGACAAAATTTAATCACTTTATTTTGAACTACTTAATTAGAAAATGTAAAATCAGCCAAAAATATCTTTATAAGTATTTAATAAAACCACAAAGGAGCAATGGTTTCAGATCGCATCACTCCGATTTCGTGCCTCTGAGCCTGGATTTATCAGGACACATCACAAAAAACCCCCGGAACTGATTCCAGGGGGCTATATTGCATCTCCTTTGAGAGATCTGGTATATTGGATTTTCTCTCAGGAATAATCAGTTATCATTTATTATAATTAAACATAACAACAAATTTACCCATACCCTTTCCGGGGAAAATTCTCATTTCCAGAATTCCAAGAATCTCTGTTCCTTGTCCCAGATCTGAGAGTGTTTCTGTTATGATGGGCTTTTCAGATGAACCTGTAAGATCGGCTTTGGTCAGCTCTCCTCTCCACAGAGTAGGACCGAAAGTATGTCTGAATGCATACTGGCCCGGTACAATACTGTCAAAAACATACTCATACTTCCCTTCGGAAATCATTTTTCGTTCAACCATCACACCATCTTTGACAAGTTCTATCTCTGCACCGCGACCGAGTGTCTGTTCCGTTCTCTCCCTGTAGTAATCGGTTCCGCTGTCAAATGCTTCCACCTTAAAATAATACTTCTCATCCCTGTTGAGACTGTGCATTGTCAAGGTATAAGCATCCCAAACCATGTAGTTGTTATAAAGCTTGTCAGGTTCAATACCATAACGCACAACATAGCCGTCAGCCCCGTTAACAGGCTGCCAGGTCAGGGTTACGTCACGTTGATCATCCGGATTGCGAACAATAAATACATTTTCAACCTCTGAGAATTTTGCTTTCCCGGGATTCCCGAAAATCCTTAAATCCTTAACAGCAAATTTACCGTTACCTGGAGTGAATACATTTGTCAGTTTAACATACCTGGCTTTTACAGGTTCCGGAAGCTCCGTGTAATCGTGCCTGTTGTCAACAGTATTATTACTTTTGTCTATCAGCATCGACCACTTCTCATTGTCATCTGAAACCTCGACTGTAAAAGACTGATAACGAGGATTAGTCGTGCTCCTTGCAAATTCTTCACTTGCATCGTGCTGATCAAAATTGACCTGGATAGAATATATATCACATTCCTTGCCAAGATCCACCGTTAAAAATTCTCCGGGATCACCGGATGCGGCGCACCAGTAGGTAAATAAATTTTCATCAAGAGCATTCGCAGCCCTATATTTATAGCCTTCGAGAGTAGAGGAGACCAGAGCGTATTTTTTTTGGGATAAAAGCATCCATCCTGTAAAATTATTATTGACCGGATCTTCCCTGATACCCGGGTAATATTGGGGATAATCGCCAAATGCAGTATTGGAGTGCATTACACCTTCGGCATCGACAGCGGTCGGAAACAAAGCAATCTCACCACCACCTCTTCCGGCATAGAAAGTGGGAACCATGACAATAGTCCATAAATTCCCGTTTTTGTCGTGGAAGGTGCTTCCATGACCAGCCCCCGGCATAAATCCGGTAGTTTTGAAAGTAAGAGGGTTATGGGGGGAATATTTAAAAGGCCCGAGAGGATTGTCAGCCACATATACTCCGTGTGAATAAGTCAGAAATTCGAGGCCGATTGCGGCATATTGCAGATAATATTTCCCATTGTGTTTAATCATCCATGGGCCTTCAATCCAGGGTGATTCTTCAGGGAAATATGGTCGGTGTGAGAAGTAAGGAAAGATCACATCCTCATCTCTTCTCCGTTCAAAGCCATGAGATTCATAGTCACCAAAAAATAAAGTAACAGGTTTCCCTTTTTCCTTGAATCCGTTATTCGGATCGAGTTCAACAACCTGAAAGGGCAAGATCTGTGACCACCCCCAATACATGTAAAACCGGCCGTCGTCATCAATAAACATGTCAGCATCGCCGTAATCCCTCTGATATTCGGCAACTTTCGTCCAGACACCACTCTTCGGATCTGTGCTGGTAAACACATCATGCCGGGTTTTATCTCCGGAGACATATAAAGTTTTTCCGTCATTGGCAACTGATGGGCAGCCCCCCGGAAAGTCCGGAGCATCAACGTATGTCCAGTCTCTCATATTGCCTGAATACCAATACCCTCTGCCTCCGGTAATAAAAAGATAATAATCATCCTGGAAAAGTACAACCACAGGTTCTCCTGCCCTGCGGGCTCTTTCTGATCCTACACTCACATTGAGTGGATTACAGAATGTCATCGGTTTATCAGTTATTTGAACCGTAAAATTATCCGGTTGCGTCGAACTTTTAGAATTGTCGGAAACCTGGTTACATGAAATACCAGTAATCAAAGCAACAATTGCCAGAGGAATTACTGTTTTTAGTCTCAAGTGGTACATAATTCGTTAGATTAAGTTAATTGTAATCAAACGTAATAACAATTTTTCCGCTTTCTTTTCCGGGAATAATTTTAAGATTCATTTCTCCCAGAACTTCTGTGCCTTTACCCAATTCGGTTAGTTTTGCGGTTACTGTAGGTTCATCTCCTGACCCTATCAATTCAGCTGCCGTCAACTCTCCACTCCAGAGTACAGGACCAAAAGTATGTCTGAATGTGTAAAAATCAGGTGTAATATTATCAAAAACATACTCATTTACACCTTCATAGGTCATTTTTCTTACAGTTGATCCTCCCCCTTGTCCAAATCCCATTCCGCTACTTTTACCTTTTGCAAGTTCAATTTCTGCTCCTCTACCCATGGTTTCTTCAGTTCTTTCCCTGTAATAATCTGTTCCGCTGTCAAATGCCTCAACTTCAAAATAATATTCCGGATCCCTGTTTAGACTGTGGATAGTAATAGAATTGGCATCATAAATCATATAATTGTTGTATAGTTTATCGGGTTCAATACCATAACGGACAACATAACCATCGGCTCCCGGGACAGCATCCCATAAAAGGGTTGCATCGCGCCGATCTTCCTTATTGCGGACAACTTTTATATTATCAACCTTTGTGATTTTAGCAACATCAGGATTACCGAAAATACGGAGATCCTTAACAGCAAATTTTCCTTCATCATGAGTGAATACATTTGTTAATTTCACATACCTGGCTTTTACAGGTTCAGGAAGCTCAATATAATCGTGCCTTAAATCCTGTGTATTATTGCTTTTGTCAATGAGCATTGACCAGTTCTGATTATCGTCTGAAACCTGAACAGTATATGACTGATAACGATCAAGTCCGCTTGCACCGCCAAAGCCAAAGCCAAAACCCCGGCCCATTTGTACCTTTACATCCTGCTGGTCAGAATTGATCTGCAAAGCATATATATCACATTCTTTTCCAAGATCAACAGTCATATATTCTCCCGGATCTCCTGTTTCAGCACTCCAGTGAGTCATAAAATTTTCATCTACAGCATTAGCGGGTCTATATCCTTCAAGTGTAGATGATACTTCAACATATTTATTGTGAGATAAAAGCATCCATCCTGTAAAGTTATTATCAACCGCATTTTCCTTAATACCGGGATAATACTGCGGATAATCGCCAAAAGCAGTATTAGAGTGCATAACACCCTCAGCATCCACAGCAGTGGGGAATAAAGCCATCTCAGAGCCACCTCTTCCACTACCATATTTAGATGGAATCATACAAATAGTCCATAATTGCCCGTTTTTGTCCTTGAAAGTACTACCATGGCCTGCTCCGGGAGCGAAACCTGTTGTTTTGAATGTTAATGGATTATGCTGCGAATATTCAAACGGCCCCATAGGACTGTCAGACATATAAACCCCATGAGAATAGGACAGAAATTCAAGGCCGATTGCTGCATACTGCAAATAGTATTTACCGTTGTGTTTTACTATCCAGGGACCTTCTATCCAGGGATATTCTTCAGGGAAATATCCTCTGTGATCGAAAAACGGAAATATCACATCTTCCGCTCTTCTTCGCTCAAAACCATGCTCTTCATAGTTGCCAAAGAAACAGACTTTAGGTTCTCCTATCTCCTTAAATGTATTTGGATCCAACTCAACAACCTTAAAAGGCATAATCTGAGACCATCCATAATACATATATAGCCGGCCGTCATCATCGAAAAACATGTTGGCATCGCCATATCTGTCGCTATCAAAAGTACCTGCCTGCTCCCATTTTCCTTCTTTAGGGTCACCGATACATTTATACACATTCTTTTGGTTCATTGAACATGCATATAAAGTCTCACCCTTACTTGCAACTGATATTACACCGCCAGGAAAATTCGGAGCATCTACATAGGTCCAGTCCCTCATATTACCGGAATACCAATACCCTCTGCTTCCGGTAATAAAAAGATAATAATCATCCTGGAATAATAATACCACAGGTTCTCCTGCCCTGCGGGCTCTTTCGGATCCTACACTCACATTGAGCGGATTACAGAATGTCATCGGTTTGTCAGATATCCTGACAGTAAAGGGCTGGGACTCTACCTGTTTGTCTGAAACCCTGGAACAAGAAATACTGGCAATCCAGGTTGCTGTTACCAGCAGAATTAGTGTTTTAAATGTCAATTTGTTCATGATACGCTCTGATTAATTTAATTGATTAATAGCCGATTTGCCTGTGAGCCGAATTACTGCATGAAAATGCAATATAATATCTGACAGTCAGAAAAAATACTTCGTCTTTGCTAAATAATACGGTTAAAGTTAAAAAAAAGAAAATCAAAGTCAATTCTTTATAATAAAAAACCCCGGAGATTATTTCCGGGGAGAATTGTACTAATTGAAATTTCTTCACTGTATCTCAGAAACCTGGTCTAAGTACCGGACTGTTTACAATTCCGGTCAGTTTCATTATAAACCTCTGGCGTGTAACCTCATCAGGCTCATCAAGCTTTTTTTCGATCCATGTATAATTATCTACACGGATGAATTTTGCCTTACCGTTTCTCTTTGAATGTTTCGCAGTTTTCATATTCTTAAATTTTGAGGATTATTAAACCTTTATCATTTATAAAAATCAATGTGCATACCCGAAATAATAGCTGTAAGTGTAAGTGATACCATTCTCACGTAACCACCAGCGTAACGCTTTGGCGATCTTCCTTCGTCTTATAAAAACAATCCCGGTAGCTTCTGATGTAATCTGATATATTGCTTTCATGTCATGTTTTGATTAGTTGATATGAAGAATATTAATTTTTAATGAGCGCGATAACGATCATCTGATTAGTTAAAAAGGCTATGTGAGACTTTGCAGGTAAAATATGTCAGTCCGTTCATTTCTTTCATGTTAACAGTTTCCAGACCATTCCTTTCCAGAAGTTCTGAGACCTCATTCTCATTCATATTATTATCTGTTTTTGAATCGAGAAAATTAATTAACCTGCTGTATAGCCTGGAAGGATGATAATGGGATAAGCCATCTCTTTTAAGAGTATTGCTATCGGAAAAGCACCCAATGAAATTTGCACCCTGAGGTAAAATACGAACAAGACTCTTCAAAAAGATATCAAGATGTTTTATCAGATTCAGCTTCTTAAGGTTGATTAAAATTCTGACTCCTTTTAGATCTTCTGAATCATAATAAAAGTGGTTTCTGGAAGGTAATATAATCAGATTGGTCTCTCTGGACATTCCTGTACTTTTCAGGTAATTGAAAAAGTTGATGCTTCCTTCAGTCATCAAGTCGACAATAGAGGGAATTGAGTCACTCTTCTTCCGGGATATTTCATCAGCATTTACATTTATTCTCTGAGTTTTTTCATTAATAACCTCAACGTTCTCTAAAAGGGAAATATCTTCCATCTTTTTAATTTTTAAATATTGGATTAAAGGTAGCACATGAGCATATCCAATCCAAACCGCAAATGCCCAGTTAATGGGCATATGGGACATTTTAATTTTATGTTAATCTAAGTAATACCGATGACCATTAACAGTAATATTCTGTCTGCATGAACATGACGGCTATTCGTCAAAAATGGCTGAATATTTACTACGAAATCTGATCCGGGAAGGATTATTTAGAATTCCTCCGACAATATAACGTTGATAATCATGGATATACAAAGCTGCTTATACCTTGTACGAATGCTTTCCCAAAAATTTTTGCATTTGACCAATGGTTTCCTTCTTTTGATGAAAATTCCGGAATTATCTCATTTCTGACAAAATCGGGTGTGATTAATGATTAATATCCGTTAAAATAGAGGACATCTCAACAGATGTTTGTTGAAACAATTAAAATCATAATGACCAGCAGGTAAAAAAAAGTTACGTCTCAAGGATTCATTGTAAAAGGCGGGTTGAACATTCTTTGCCTGAAAGTGTTTATACTGAACTTCGCCAGCTTTAGATAGAATATTCTTTTGTGAAAATCCATTCATGAATGACAATGAAGTAATAAAAAGCCGACGCAGATAAAAATGGGATCTGTGACAACTTTGAAGCACCCGAAAAAAAGTAACTATCTCCTGCCTGATCCTCTGCTTCTTGAAGCTTTTGCAGCATTCTGTTGTGGTGAACCTGTACGTGCCCCTTTGTTTTGAGTAGTAATTTTTTCCTGCTCCCTGAATTGAAATCTTTTCTGAGCAGCTTCCTGTTTTTTCATCTCTTTCTGCTGTTTCTTAAGAGCCTTCCTTTCTTCATTTCTGGCATGTTTCTGTGCTTTCATCGCCTGTCCATGATTCTTGTACTGCTCCTGGGTTTGTGCCATGGTTCCGGCCTGAGTCTGAGTCTGTGTTTGAGTTTGAGTCTGAGTCGGATCCTGTGTCCGGGTCTGAGTTCTTGTCTGTTTAGCGGATTGCGCTGTAATGGCTGCACATATTAAAAGTGCCATGGTTGCCAAAATAATTTGTTTTTTCATTGTCTTCATTTTTATTTCTTGTGAATAGTCAGGTCAAAAGTATTTCACCGAAAATGAATAAATCATGAAGTTTTATTTAATAAGCAGAAAAATGTAAAATATTTCATAATTTCAATCCTGGAAAATTATGTAATAGATTTTCAAAAGCAATACTATCCTTCGTTGACTCATTCATTACAATTAAACAGGATAAATACCATGGAAAACAATAATCAGTCAAATCAGGAATCTTTCAAAGTTACAGGTGATAATATTGTAGCAAAGGTCAAGGAAATTATTAAAGAAGGGAATGCCAGAAGAATCATAATCAAAAATGATAAGGATGAGACCATTGTGGAATTTCCTGTTACTGTCGGGGCAATCGGAGTTGTTCTGGCGCCGGTTTTTGCAGCTCTTGGTGCGATAACAGCTTTAGTGACTGACTGTACAATTATCGTCGAGAAAAGGGAGGCTTAAAGACAAAAAAAAAGTCCGAAGTCTTCTAACGCACAACCTTCACGGGCATCTCATCAAAGAACAGTCCGGTTCTATTGGGAACAAAATCCTATATAGCTGAATAATCTCCCTTCTTAAAAGAAGCTTTTTTACTTTTTTGAGGCTATTGGCCCCTGGGATTCTTTATTACATTTCTGAAATCTTAAATGAAACTGTAAATGTAAATTTGTAAAATTCAATGGATTCCATGTTATCCGTAAACCAGGATATACCATCTGTGGAATTACCCCTTTCGGGTTTACAGCAATAGCATATTTTCGATGTGAAGTTGGACAGATACTTCAGAAGAAATTAAAAATACAGACAGTAAAAGACGTTTTTTGAAATTAAACTAATTAATTTTTTAAGCCATGAAAAAGATGATTTTAGCAGCAGTTCTTATTGCTTTCACTACTGGTTCATTCGCACGCAACCTCGTTGCTGAAGGCAAGACTTTCTCGTCACTTGGAGACTACAAGATTGAAACAGCCGACAATCCGGTCCTTATGAAGGGCGAGGATTGTAAGGCTTTTTTGATCAGCTATGCAAATTCACCTCTGGAAGTAACAGTAGTTGTAAGCAAGGACCGTAAATGTAAAAGATATGTTGTATTATCTGACAGACTTTCGGTACAGTACATTTGCACTGCTGACTATTTCGGAGTTGAAAGACTTGATAAATCGTTTGAAGCAGAAGGTTTTAAGACTGAAGATTCTGATCTGAACAAACTTGAATATTTCCATCAGAAGGTCTTGAGCCCGGGTCAGAAAGGCGAATTGGAATCAACACAGCTTATTGCTGCTTATTTTCCATTCCTCCTGAATCCCGATAACGAAATATCTGCCACAAGGTAAACATCTTCAGAAGGCCGTCCGGCCAGTTTTAGGTTTTTAGCTAATCGAAAAAAGGGACTGTTTCCAGCCCCTTTTTCTTTTTATATATATGTATTAAGCAATAATAACGGATCCTGAAATGGATCCGTTATCCTTTAAATCTGGACATGTGGATCAGGAAGAGTTCTTTGCGGTTTCTTGATATTGGTATTTGTTCCCCGTCCTGCATTTCGATATACCCTCCCTCCTTCCGTACAAACTTCTTTACATATTTCAGATTGATCAGGAACGAATTATGTGACCTGAAAAAATAACGGTCACTTAGCAGGTCCTGGAACTCTTTAAGGTGTTTCGATACAAGTATTTTACGATTACCGACAAGGTATATCCAGGAATAACTCCTGTCAGCTTCAATCCGGATTATTTCTTTTGGATTCAGGTATTCCATGCCGTCGGCAGTCGGTATAGCCAATCGTGAAGGAGTGCCTGATTTAAGATTCTCCATAAGTATCCTGAAACCTTCGCTGCTGTTGTAACTGCTGTCTGAACGTTTTTGAATTACCTTACTTACAGCTTCAGTGAATTCGCTGATATTAATCGGTTTAAGGATATAATCAACAGCACTGAACTTGATGGCTTTGATAGCATAATGATTAAAAGCGGTTATGAATATCACATCAAATTTCTTATCAGGAAATTCTTCAAGAAGATCGAAACCTGAACCATTAGGCATTTCCACATCCAGAAAAACCAGATCAGGCTTTGTCTCCTGTATCTTTACAACTCCTTCTGAAACATCATATGCTTTCCCGACAACTTCAAGATCGGGACAATACTCTTTTACAATCGAGAATATGAAGTCAACAGCATTTTGTTCATCATCAACAATAACAGTCCTGAGTTTCTTTGTCATGTCATTATCGGGATATGGATTTCGACACGAGTACCTTCCGCTTCTCCTTTTTCGTTTTTAAGATCCGTATAATGTGTTGTAAGGCTTGTTCCATAGAGTTCATTCACAAGATCAAGGCGTGAAGATACAATTCTTGTTCCAAGAGAATTATGATTACCCTCTTTGTTTTTCATTTTTTCATGAGCTGCCTCCCTGCCGATGCCATTATCCTGAATTGTACAGATTATGTGATCCTCATTAAGTTTCAGAGTGATATTTACTGATCCCTTTTCTGCCTTTGGCATCAGACCGTGACAAATTGAATTTTCGACATAAGGTTGTATCAGCATTGTCGGAACCTTAAATAAGAGGGTATCAATTTCTTCATCAATGGTTATATTGTAGTCGAACTTGTCTCTGAATCTCAATGACTCAAGCTCGAGATAGAGGTTCAATGCATCAAGTTCATCGCGCAAAGGTATGCTTGTATGATTTGAATTCTCAAGCACTTTACGCATAAGGCTTGAAAACTTGGTAAGGTATGTATTTGTGGCCAGCTTATCGTGCTGATACATATAGTATTGGATAGAATTAAGTGTGTTAAAGATAAAATGAGGATTCATCTGCTGCCGCAGGTTGGACTGTGTAAGTTCGGATATCTTACGGTTCATCTCGCTGATCCTTCGTTTATCTTTGAGTTTGGAGCCCCTGAAAAGCAGAAATCCTATTGCAGCTGACAGAATAATGAAACCGACAAATCCGATATTGAGAAGTCTGTTGTTCTTCAGCCTGAGCGAGAGCAATGCAACCTCTTTATTATGATTATCCGCCTCATAGCGGACTCTGGCTTCAGTCATCCCCTGGGTATTTCTGGCTATAAGGAGTGAATCATCATACTTTTTGTAAAGTACGAAGCTTTCAAAAGCTTTTGAAGTATCTCCAATTCCATTATACAGATCACTCATATCGTGATAAACCCATGATAAGGAGTACCAGTCCTTAACCTTCTCTGCATGTGCAATTGATTGCTCATAATATCTGAGCGCCTCCTGATATTTTCCCAGATCACGATTTATTGTTCCCAGATTCCCGAAGGAATTTGCAGATGCGCTGATCCGGGTTCCCGGGATACTATATTTCAGTGATTTTTCATAATAGTAGATTGAAGAATCGTACATTTTTTTACGGTAGAAATTCCATCCGATGTTTGCGGAAGCAAACGCTATTGAAAAAGTATCTTTCCGGACAATTGAGAGATCAACACATCTTCTCAGAATTGAATCAGCCATTTTGAAATCCCATTCCTTGTCAGTAAATGATGTCCCAAGCATTAAACATCCGTCTGCGATCATTGGAGTATCATTTTCAGCAAGACCGGCTTCTATCATTAAATCCAGATATTTCCTGTAGTTTTTCAGGTCGTTGGCTGCATTAAAAACTTCGGCCTGACCATGATATGACAGAGGAATAATTCCTTTGAGGTTATGTTTCTCAGCAACCGAGATACCGTTGTTGTAATGATCAATGCTTTCTTTATAAAATCCGGTCAGTCTGTAGTATCTTCCAAGAAAGAGCATTGTTTTTGCAAGAGTCTCATTATCACCCGAACTTTTTGCCCTCTCCATTGCAAGAGTAGCTTCTTCCTCTGAACTTGTGTAATCACCTGACAAATAATTATATTCAGCTTTAAGAAGGTGCAATAAGGATGGGTACTCAAGTTTTTTCTTATCACAGAACATGGTTGCGGAATCCAGATAGGCAAAAGCGACCGGTGTCCCGACATCAGATTTTCCCAGATGCTTCTCACTCATCTGCAATAAATGATCGAGCCTGGCCTTTTCATCAGGTGATATTTTTGTCCACATGCTTCCTGTCGCCTTGGTAAACGTCAATGAAGTGGCGCTTAAGATACATGGCAGAATAGCTGAAATTAATAATGTTATAATGGCTTTCATATTCAAAATCAGTTATTAAGCATTTACAAAATTAAAGAATAAGGTCCGATCCGGTATCAATTACTCCTCAATTTAACAACAATCAGATTCATTTAATCTGTTAAATTTAACTTGCTTTCATTAAATATTATGTTTCGATCTACCAATTGTCATTCTGGTCTAACAAATGACGGTTTTGGATTTCCCTTCGGAATTTTTTTTTATCTTCACCTCGTTCTCTGATTTTCTATTCAGAGTGGTAAAAATGGAAAATACTTACAAGATTCTTGGATACTGAAATTACAATAATCGGGGCAGGTGTTATTGGCCTGGCAATCGGAGAAAAGATATCAGAAAAATATAAAGATTTCTTCGTCATTGAAAAACACTCAACATTCGGTCAGGAGACAAGCAGCAGAAACAGCGAGGTTATCCATGCGGGAATCTATTATCCGCAGAATAGTCTTAAAGCGAAGCTATGTGTGGAAGGGAAAACTCTTTTGTACGAATATTGCAGAAAAAATGATATTCCATTCAGTAATTGCGGCAAACTCATTGTTGCCACATCTCCCGAGGAAATTCCTGTCATAAAGAGAATTAAAGAGAATGCTCGCAATAATGGTGTGGATCTTGTAATTATGGACAAGGATCAAATTGCAAGTCTGGAACCTGACATATCAGCATTAAAGGCACTTTATTCGCCTACAACAGGGATAGTAGACACACATGCATTAATGAAAAGTTTTGAGACCAACATCATTAATAATGGCGGGCAGATAGTTTACGGCAGCGAAGTGACAGGTATTAAAAAATTGAAAACCGGTTATGAGGTTACTCTCCTTGATTCAGATAAAAACAACTATAGTTTTACAAGCAGAATAATAATCAATTCAGGAGGCCTGACAGCTGATAAGATCTCTGAGATTGCAGGTATAAGAGATGACGGGCTTAAAATCCATTTTTGTAAAGGAGAATACTTCAGGATCAATCCACCGAAAAACAGATTGGTTAAGAGACTTGTTTATCCTGTACCCCATCCCGATCTGGAAGGTACCGGTGTACATATAACTATCGATCTGGGAGGAGGAGTAAAACTCGGACCTGACATATCATACATAGAATCAACTAACTATGACTACAAAGTGTCCTCTTTAAAACAGGAAGCTTTCTATAGATCTGCAAAGAAATTCCTGCCTTTCCTCGATTATGATGATATAGCTCCTGATATGGCAGGGATTAGACCAAAACTGCAAAGAGAGGGAGAACCTGCAAAGGATTTTTATATGATGGAAGAGTCCGGCAGAGGGTACAAAGGTTTTATAAACCTTATCGGGATGGAATCACCGGGTCTTACTTCTTGTATTGCGATTGCAAATTATGTAATGAAACTTGTCAATAATTAAAAATTATATTGCTAAATTCGTTCCTCGTTTGTTCTTAACAAATAAAAATTAAAGAAAATGAAACCACAAAGTTCCTTACGCTATTTATTCTCCTTTTTAATTATTGTTTTTGCGCTTCCGGGTCTTTTTGCCCAGGAAAACAAATCAGATACATTTATACCCGAAGTTGGTCAGCAGGGTAAAGATGTTGTCTGGGTTCCCACACCACAGGAACTTGTAGATACGATGCTTTCAATAGCTAAACTTACACCAAATGATTTCTTAATTGATCTTGGTTCGGGAGACGGACGGACAGTAATAACTGCTGCCAAGAGAGGTGCCCGTGCTCTTGGTATTGAGTTTAATCCTAACATGGTTGCACTCTCCAGAAAAAATGCTGCCCAGGAAGGTGTTACTGCCAGGGCTGAATTTATTGAAGGCGACCTGTTTGAGCAAGATCTGTCAAAGGCAACGGTAATAACTATGTTCCTCCTGCCCGAAATAAATCTGAAATTAAGACCGAGACTACTTGACCTGAAGCCGGGGACACGGATTGTTTCAAATACTTTTACGATGGGCGAATGGGAACCAGATCTTGAGGTTAATACCCCTGAAAACTGGAACAGTTGGACAACTGCCCTGTTATGGATTATCCCGGCTAAAGTTGAAGGTACATGGAGAATCGGGAAGGAAGAACTGGTCATTACACAGGAATTTCAGTTGGTACGCGGTACTCTTAATACAGGCGGTAAACCTGTGGCAATTACTGATGGCAGGCTTCATGGTAAAGAAATATCTTTTAGCGTCGGAGGAGCTCAATACAAGGGAGTTGTAGATGGGGCAAAGATGGTCGGAACAGTTACTAATAGTGCCTCGGGCAGTACAAGAGACTGGATCGCTGCAAAAAGCGTTAATTAGCCTTCGTAATCTGATTCTGTTAAGACTTGCTCCGTAGAAGCTTCTGAAGATCTGCCATTTCGTCCCTGAATCTTGCCGCCTCAACAAAGTTAAGCTCTGATGCGGCTTTTTCCATATTTTTGCGGGTAGTTTCTATGACCTTTCCCAGAGCTTCGATATTCATATATTTTACAACCGGATCAGCTGCAATGTCAGGTCGCTCTGGTTCGACATAAGCTTTTACCGAAATTCCTTTCCGGCTTAATCCTGCCAGTATTGTGCCAGTTTTTCTGACGATCTGTGTCGGAATGATCCCCATCTTCTCATTATATTTCATCTGTTTATCCCTCCGCCGGTTGGTCTCATTAATTGTCATTTTCATGCTCCCGGTAATAGTATCAGCATACATTACAACTTTGCCGTTAAGGTGGCGCGCTGCTCTCCCTGCAGTCTGGGTAAGAGACCGTGATGATCTCAGGAAACCTTCCTTATCGGCATCGAGGATAGCTACAAGAGAAACCTCCGGCAAGTCAAGGCCTTCTCTCAGAAGGTTAACTCCTACAAGAACATCAAAGGCTCCGGTCCTCAATCCCTCCATAATTTCAATGCGTTCCAGAGTATCGATATCGGAATGGATATACCGGCATTTTATATCAAACCTGAGAAGATAAGCTGATAATTCCTCAGCCATCCTTTTAGTAATTGTTGTTACAAGAGTTCGTTCTCCTGACCTTGTTCTTTCCCTGATCTCTTCCATCAGGTTATCAATCTGATTCAGGCTGGGCCTTACTTCTATCGGGGGGTCCAGCAAACCGGTTGGTCTTATGACCTGATCAACAAATACGCCTTCACTTCTTTCCAGCTCATAGTCTGCAGGGGTCGCACTTACAAATATTATCTGGCCCGTAAGAGATTCGAATTCCTCGATTCGCATCGGTCTGTTATCCAGTGCTGCCGGGAGCCGGAACCCATATTCAACAAGAGTTTGTTTACGGGAATGATCTCCTCCGTACATCCCTCTGATCTGAGGAATGCTGGCATGGCTTTCATCAATTACTGTAATGAAATCATCCGGGAAATAATCGAGCAGGCAGAACGGCCTCGTCCCTGCTTCCCGTCCGTCAAAATATCGTGAGTAGTTCTCTATTCCGCTGCAATAACCCAGCTCCTTTATCATCTCAAGGTCATAAGAGACTCTCTGTTCAAGCCTTTTGGCCTCTTCCTTCTTGCCTATGTCGTTAAAATGGGTGACCTGACGCATCATATCATCCTGTATCTCGCTAATAGCCTGATTGATCCTGTCGCGGGTCGTAACGAAAATATTTGCCGGATAAATAATGTATTCATTTAAGATCTCCAGTCGGTTCCCGTCTATCGGATCAAAAGTGTAGATCTCTTCTACCTGATCACCAAAAAACACTACCCTGACAGCAATATCGGCGTAAGCGGGAAAAATATCGACAGTGTCTCCCCTGACCCTGAAAGTGCCATGTCTGAATTCCAACTCATTACGCGAATAGAGACTGTCAACAAGTTTCCTGAGAAAATGATTCCTGCCTGTATTCCGGCCTTTTGTTACATGGATTGTGTTTGAATGAAAATCTTCGGGGTTTCCTATACCGTAAATGCATGATACTGAAGAGACTACAATAACATCTTTCCTTCCCGAAAGAAGTGAGGATGTTGCGGCAAGGCGCAGTTTTTCAATATCCTCATTAATTGACATGTCCTTTTCTATATAGGTATCTGTAACCGGAAGGTAAGCTTCAGGTTGATAGTAATCATAGTATGAAACGAAATACTCGACACTGTTGTCCGGGAAGAACTGTCTGAATTCACCATACAGCTGAGCTGCCAGGGTTTTGTTATGACTGAGAACAAGAACCGGTCTGTTGATCTTTTCAATTACATTGGCAATCGTAAATGTTTTTCCGGAACCAGTAACACCGAGAAGTGTCTGGTACCTGATCCCTTTCTGCAGTCCATCGATCAGTTGTTCAATAGCTTCCGGCTGATCGCCCGTGGGTACAAAATCCGATACCAGTTTAAAATCCATAAAAGGAATGTTGAAAACATTATTACGACAAACCTAGTCAATTTTTATGAAGTATGTGACATCTTCCTGCTTGGTTCAGAGGATGTCTCAAAAATCATTTTTACAAAAAAAATGAGTCCGGCAATAGCTGGACTCACTTTAAATACACATATGATTTAACTAACCTAAATATCCTTTCAGAAGGCGGCTTCTTGAAGTATGTCGCAGACGTCTGATGGCTTTTTCTTTTATCTGCCGTACCCTTTCGCGGGTCAGACCAAATTTTTCACCTATTTCTTCGAGAGTCATCTCCTGGCAACCTATTCCAAAGAAGAACCTTATTATATCACGTTCCCGTTCAGTAAGTGTTGCAAGAGCCCTGTATATTTCCCTTGAAAGAGATTCATCCATCAGAAGCTTATCAGCTACCGGTGAATCAGAGTTTGTCAGTACATCCAGCAAACTGTTATCTTCTCCTTCTATAAACGGAGCATCTACAGAAACGTGTCTTCCTGATACTTTCAGGGTATCCGTTACTTTCTCCTTCGGAAGCTCAAGGACATCGGCAAGCTCTTCAGGTGAAGGTGTGCGTTCGTTCTCCTGTTCAAACTTTGAAAAGGCTTTATTGATCTTGTTAAGAGAGCCAACCTGATTAAGAGGCAGTCTGACGATTCTTGATTGTTCCGCCAATGCCTGAAGTATCGATTGCCTTATCCACCAAACAGCGTAAGAAATGAATTTGAATCCTCGTGTTTCGTCAAATTTCTCAGCAGCTTTTATCAGTCCTAGGTTACCTTCGTTAATGAGATCCGGCAGGCTCAGACCCTGATTCTGATACTGTTTTGCCACTGAAACTACGAAACGCAGATTTGCTTTGGTGAGCTTTTCGAGAGCAGTCCTGTCCCCTTTTTTGATCCTCTGAGCCAGTTCAACTTCTTCTTCTACCGATATCAACTCTTCTTTACCAATCTCCTGCAGATATTTGTCGAGTGAAGCACTCTCCCTGTTTGTTATGGATTTGGTAATCTTTAGCTGTCTCATCCGCCTTAAAAAATTTGCGCAAAGTTAATATAAATATATATATTAACAAATATTATTTTATAATGTTTCACAGAATTGAAAATAATTATTAATTATTTGAATTACAATTAATTATAATTACATCCAATTATCATCTGAAGCTATAGTTGAAATACCTTCCTTCAGGAGAGATACCTTCGATCGATTTCAGCGATCTTTCGTTGTTATTTGTAGACTGGCGGATATCATCAGCATTATTCACTTTTTTGCCGTTTACATTAACAATAATTGTCCCGCGTTTCAACCCCATATCCTTAAACAAACCGTCGTTCAGTTCAACGATTTTTACTCCGTTTGAAATTTCAAATTCACTCTTATCATCCGAACTGACAGATTCGAACTTAGCACCGAATATATTCCCGATACCCATTTCTCGTGTTACAATGCTTGTATTCCCTGCAACATTTTTTAAGGTTATCGGAATAGTGCTTTCCTTACCGTTTCTCAGATATGTTATAGTTGTCTTATCGCCCGGACGATGCTTCCCGACCTGCTCCTGAAGCTCAGAAACAGAATTCACAGGGGTGCCTGCAATTTTTATAATAACATCATTCTCCCTGAGATTTGCATCAGCTGCAGCACCACCTTCAATGACCTTTGTAACGAGTGCACCTTTTACTTCATTAAGATTTTGTTTTTTGGCTTCATCAGAAGTTACATCAGTAATATTAACTCCGATGATCGCCCTCTGAACTTCACCGTATTGTTTCAGATCGTCAATAACCTTTTTAACAATATTGGACGGTATAGCAAACGAGTTTCCTGCATACGCTCCACTTGGTGAATATATAGCATTTGTAATTCCAACCAGCAAGCCTTGCGTATTTACAAGCGCTCCGCCGCTATTCCCTACATTCAGGGCTGCATCAGTCTGGATGAATGATTCAATCCTGTAATCAGTGCCTTCCAGAAGTCCGAGACTCCTTCCCTTTGCACTTACAATCCCGGCTGTGACTGTCGAAGTCAGATTAAAAGGATTTCCGACTGCAAGAACCCACTCTCCTACTTTCAGTGTTTCGGAATCTCCATATCTGAGATACTGGAGATTATCAGCATCAATTTTAAGAAGAGCTATATCGGAACCCGGATCACGGCCAATAAGCTGTGCAGTAAATATCCTGTTATCATTAAGTTTGACTTCAATATTCTGGGCATCCTCAATTACATGGTTATTTGTAGCTATGTAGCCGTCAGAAGAAATAATGACTCCAGATCCGAATCCTTGTTGTTCTCTTGGTCCTCCCCTGTATCTGTCACCATAGAACCATTCCATAATCGGATTCTCAGGTGTATCGACCATCGTTTTTGTCCGTACATGAACAACTGCATGAACAGTAGCTTCAGCTGCCAAAGTAAAATCAATCTGCCCTTCCTTCATCTGGTAAGAGGTCAGAATCGCCTGTGCATCAGGTAAAACTGCTCCTGAGCTGTCCTTTACAATGACTTCAGCTGGCTTATCAACAATTTTTGTGTAAGCGAATAACGCTATTGCTGCACCGGCAAGAGCCATAACCAATCCGCCTAATAAATTTTTCCCTTTCATAACTTTTTCGTTTTAATTAATCCCTTTTTCTGTACGCGGTTATCAAATTCTATGCCTCGAAAAAGATTCATATCTTTATAACCGTTTTCTGTCAAAATTGTTTTACAAAGATCATGCATTTTTTCAATGATCCTCAATATATTACAATGATTTAACAACACTTTAACAATGACGCTGATCACTTTTAACAAATACCAGGGCGCAGGTAATGATTTCATTATCATTGACAATCGAACCAACAGTTTTAATCCCGACGATTCAAAACTTATTAACAAATTGTGCGACCGCCGTTTTGGCATAGGTGCAGACGGACTGATCCTTGTATCGGATTTTAAAAATGCCGATTATGAAATGAAATATTTTAACTCCGATGGCAGACTGGGCTCTATGTGCGGTAACGGAGGGAGATGTACCGCTCATTTCGCTGCGAAACATGGAATCGCTGATACAAAGCAAAAATTTATGGCTTACGATGGATTCCACCAGGCTTTTATTGAGAATGACACCGTCCGTCTTCAGATGAGTGACATAAATGAATATAGGATTGTTAACGGGAATTATTTTATTGATACAGGATCACCACATTACATCGTTTTTACTGAAGATATAGATAAACTGGATGTTTTCAGGGAGGGAGGTAAATTAAGATGGTCATCCGAATTTGCTCCGGGCGGGACCAATGTAAACTTTGTACAGATACTCGACAATGGATTGTATATCAGGACTTTCGAAAGAGGAGTTGAAGATGAAACTCTCGCTTGCGGAACCGGAATTACTGCCTCTGCCATTGCTTCAGTCCTGAAAGGACATTTTGACACTCCCCCTGTCAGGGTAAAAGCAAGAGGAGGAAATCTGAGTGTCGATTTTACGGTAAAAGGTGAAAAAATAACGAATATCTGGCTTACAGGGCCGGCAACTTTTGTATTCGAGGGAACGGTTGAGATGTAGGAAATGGTGCAGCGGTGCTCTGGATAATGGGAAAAGAAAAACTATTCGGCAAGACACTTAACGAGCTGATTGCAGTAACAAAACGGGTAAAGCTTCCCGGATTTGCTGCAAGACAGATTGCTGACTGGTTATATAAAAAGGAGATCTCCATAATTGAAGAAATGACCAATCTGTCTAAAAAGATGAGGGAGTCTCTTTCGAATGATTATGAAATAGGGCTTTCTGCCCATGTCAATGTCGCCGAAAGTACTGACGGAACGAAAAAATATCTGTTTAATGTACTGAACGACAAATATATAGAAACCGCTTATATTCCTGAAAATGACCGGGCTACACTATGTGTCTCCTCACAGGCGGGATGCAAAATGGGTTGTATTTTCTGTCTGACCGGTCTGCAGGGCTTTCAGGGCAACCTTACATCAAACGAAATACTCAACCAGTTCAGAAGTACTCCTGAATTTAAAAAACTCACAAATATCGTTTACATGGGGATGGGTGAACCTCTCGATAATACAGAGGAGGTTCTTAAAAGTCTTGAAATCTTAACAAGTGAATGGGGATATGGATGGAGTCCATCCCGCATCACAGTGAGCACTGTAGGTTTAAAAGGGACCATCGGGGAATTTCTTGAGAAGAGCAGGTGTCATCTGGCAATAAGCCTGCACTCTCCTTTTGATGATGAGAGAAGTAAACTGATGCCGGTACAGAGATCGAACAGTATAAGGGAGGTGCTTGATATTATAAGAGGCTTTGATTTCAACAGGCAGAGAAGGATTTCGTTTGAATACATTCTGTTCAGCGCGATGAATGATTCACCGCGGCATGTAAAAGAACTGGCTCGTTTACTTGATGGAATAAAATGCCGTATTAACATTATACGTTTCCATCAGATCCCGGGATCAGAACTCCGGAGTCCGGATCTCAAAGCAACCGAAAATTTCAGGGATGCCCTCAATGCTAAAGGCATCATCGCAACCATCAGAAGATCAAGGGGTGAAGATATAAGTGCTGCCTGCGGTCTGTTGTCAACCCTGGAACAGAACAAGAATAAAAAATATGATTAAAAATACTCTCTCCTGGATTTTTCTTTGCTTTTCTGTTATATCATCCGCCCAGGAAAGATCATTTGCCGGCTTTCTGGCAGACAGTTCAATTGAGCATGCTTCCGTCTCGTTTTGTTTAATAGATGCCACAAGCGGTAATACAGTCTATGAGAAAAACTCCGGGGTAAGTCTTATTCCCGGTTCTTTAATGAAGCTTGTCACCACTTCTGCTGCCATTGAGCTGCTGGGCTCTGACTACAGGTTTAAAACGAGTGTTGGATTCACAGGGACTATTGATAAAAGATCCGGACGGCTTGATGGAGACATTATAATAAAAGGTGGAGGAGATCCTGTGCTCGGATCCGGGAATTTCGATAAATATTATGATGGATTTATTGATAAATGGGTACTGGAAATAAAGAAACTTGGAATCCGGGAAATTAAGGGCCGGATAGTTACTGATGACTCATTTTATGATTATCAGCCTGTTCCGGCAAAATGGTTATGGGAAGATGCAGGTAATTATTACGGAGCAGGAGCTTTTGGATTGTCGGTATTTGACAACACATATGAAATACACCTCAGAACCCTGCCTGACAGCAATAATCCTGTAATAACAGAAATTATGCCGGCAGAGTGCAGCATTGAATTGGATAACCGCCTGTCGGCTTCAGGTACTGAGGACCAGGGATACGTTTTTACTGCTCCTTACAGTAAAACCGGCTGGATTGAAGGAACTATACCTGTAAGATCAGGGAATTTCATCCTCAGCGCTTCAATCCCCGATCCACCGCTGTTAATTGCAGAAATACTTGATAGAGAACTTGAAGATTCAGGGGTGAAAATCTCCGGGGAACCTTCCACTTCAAGACTCATGCAATCGGAAATAATTGAAAATGTAATGCCTGTAACAGAAATATTTTCCCCTCCCCTGAAAGAGATAATTGAAGTTTTGAACCATATGAGTATAAACCTGTATGCCGAACACCTGGTAAAAGAGCTTGGCAGGGTTTACAGAAACAGTGGAACCACCAGACATGGTCTTGAAGTCATCAATGAATTCCTTCAGGAGAAAGGAATCAATAAGGGGGGGATGTTCATGGAGGATGGAAGCGGACTGTCTGCACTCGATGCTGTAAGCTCCGGAGAGATTACCAGTCTCCTCCTTTACATGAAGAACAAGGGGAAATATTTTAATGAGTTTTATGCTTCACTCCCTGATCCGGGAAGAGAAGGAACTTTCAGAAATTATTTCAAAGATCCCATTTTTGAGTCGCATCTGAAGGCTAAAAGCGGATCAATGACGAGAGTCAGGGCCTATGCCGGATATATTGCTGCATTATCAGGGAAAGAGCTGATATTCTGCATTATAGTTAATAATTTCACTGGCACGTCAAATTATGTTATTTCCGGTATTGAGGAAATTCTGAAGGAGACTATACTGAATAAATGACCTGTTTCATATTCAGAACTTAAGATTATATTTGCAGTTTTTAAAAATATGAATACAAAGGTCGCTGTAAGAAAATGCAAGGAATATAATCTTGAGGAAGTCTATAACAATATATCAGATATTTACCGTGCCTGTGACGGACCTGTTGTAACTAATAAGAGAGTCCTTTTAAAACCAAATATACTGATTGAGTGCGATCCCTCCAGATGTGTTTCAACTCATCCTGTTGTGGTGGAAGCAGCGATCAGACGTCTATCCTGGCGTAACGGGCATGTGTCTCAATAAATTCTCTTCTTGGAGGCACTTCATCTCCCATTAACATTGAGAATATATGATCAGCCTCAGCTGCATTTTCTATTGTCACCTGGCGTAAAGTCCTTGTTTCAGGATTCATAGTTGTCTGCCACAGTTGTTCAGCGTTCATTTCGCCAAGACCTTTATATCTCTGGATTGAAACAGATGTTTCTTTTCCCTGTCCCATCTCCTTTACGGCTGCTTCTCTTTCCTCTTCAGTCCAGCAGTAACGTTCATTCTTCCCTTTTTTTACAAGATAGAGGGGAGGAGTTGCTATGAAGAGGTTCCCTCCTCTTATAAGATCCTGCATATATCTGAAAAAGAAGGTCATAATGAGAGTGGTAATATGAGATCCATCAACATCGGCATCGGTCATGATAATAATCTTATGATACCGGAGGCGTGACACATCAAGGGCTTTACTATCCTCATCAGTTCCAATATTAACTCCGAGTGCAGTAAATATGTTTTTTATCTCCTCACTCTCATATATTCTGTGATGCATTGCTTTTTCGACATTGAGAATCTTACCCCGGAGAGGCAGGATAGCCTGGAATCGTCTGTCGCGTCCCTGTTTTGCAGTTCCTCCTGCCGAGTCACCCTCGACGAAGTAAATTTCGCATTTAGACGGGTCTCTGTCAGCGCAATCGGCAAGCTTACCTGGTAGTCCTGAACCGGAAAATTCATTCTTACGCTGAACAAGTTCACGGGCTTTGCGGGCAGCATGGCGTGCAGTGGCTGCAAGTATTACCTTTTGCACGATTACTCTTGCATCTTTTGGATTCTCCTCAAGATAGTTTGTCAGCATGGCACTGACAGCCTGGTCGACAGCACCCATTACCTCTGAGTTTCCCAGTTTTGTTTTTGTCTGACCTTCAAATTGCGGTTCAGCAACTTTTACAGATATGACAGCCGTAAGTCCTTCACGAAAATCATCACCATTAATTTCAATCTTAAGTTTTGCCGCGGCACCTGAATCCTCAGCGTATTTTTTAAGTGTTCGCGTCAGCCCACGCCGGAATCCTGCAAGATGAGTACCTCCCTCGATTGTATTGATATTATTTACATAAGAATGTACATTTTCGGAGAAAGAGTTATTGTATTGAAGCGCTATTTCTACAGGTATCTCAGTTTTGTCGAAAGAAATATGAATAGGATGTTCAATAATTCTTTCCCTGTTGGCATCCAGATACTGGACAAACTCTTTCAGACCCAGCTCAGATTTGAATTCCTCATATCGAGGGGTGCCTCCGTTACCGTTCTCAACCAGTTCCCGCATGTCCTTCAGAGTAAGGAGAATTCCTTTGTTCAGGAATGAAAGTTCCCGAAGCCGGGCAGCAAGGATCTCAAAATTGAATTCCAGGATCTGGAAAATTGTATCATCTGGTTTGAAAGTTACAATTGTTCCCGATTTTTCAGTTTCGCCAATGACCTTAACCTCACTTACCGGCTTTCCTTTTTCAAAATCCTGTCTGAATATTTTTCCTTCTCTCATAACTATCACGGCAAGGTGGGAGGAGAGTGCATTAACACACGAAACACCAACACCATGAAGTCCTCCGGATACTTTATAAGAGCCCTTATCGAATTTTCCGCCTGCATGTAAGACAGTCATTACAACTTCCAGTGCCGATTTCTGCTCTTTTTCCATGATCCCGGTAGGAATACCACGTCCGTTGTCGGTCACCGTCAATGAGTCATCCTCATGGATAACTACTTCTATTTCAGAACAATAGCCGGCAAGAGCTTCATCTACTGAATTATCAATAACCTCATATACAAGATGATGCAATCCTTTTACACCGATATCACCTATATACATTGCAGGCCGTCTCCTGACTGCTTCGAGACCTTCCAGTACCTGAATACTCTCTGCAGAGTATTCACTCTCATCCTGCAATTTTTTATCTTTCTCAGTCATTTTTTCTTTTCCCTTTCTTATAAATATCCTTACTGATATATTAATAAACACCGTGGAGAGAACTTTATTTTTCTCATCATCAGATGATAATAAAAACTTCTTTGGGGGAATAGAACCGGAACATATTTTTTATATCCGCCACCTTTCAGAACAAACCCCTCCTTACATGATATAAATAATTGATAACATGAATATTAATTATCAATACAAAGATACCTGTTTAAAACGGTTTTTCCATGAAATTATGATAATTTTTATTCACAATTTCGTTTAGAAATCAACAGGGATAAATAAGTCATCAGGATACGGGCCCCGATAACTATCGGGAAGGCGCCAGAAGTTACATGCTGTACGTGAATCCTGCCATGAACAGGAACCGCTGTGAGGGGTAGTAAGCCCACTCATAGTATCTGTTAAATGAAATATTGTTGACTTTAGCCCAGACCGAAAGGATCTTTGTATACCTGTATTCAGCGCTCAGATTAATATTGAAATGTGCCGGCATAATAAAACGGGTTACGGTAGGAGGAAAAGAAAGATAGTGTTCGGTTGCGATCATCCTGAATTTACCCATTGCTGTCACTTCCACACCTGCAATTATTTTATTCCTAAGGTTATATTTAACACCTGCCAGTCCATCCCAGTTCGGTTTATTCCAGGCATATTCATTGTTTGTAAGTGTATATTTATACCAGTTTGCGGATCCCCTGAAAGAAATCTTATCCCCGATCATACCCGTAAGCTCACCATGCAGATTCATGAGTTCAATATCATCTTTCAACGGGATAAAAAAGTTGCCCATTTGTGGTGCCTGTAAACTATCGGGAAATACAAGGTTGGAAAAGAATACCATATTGTTCACCATTGAATATGAAGCAGAAACACGGTAGTTGCCTCCCATTCCGTTATTCCCCTTCAATCCGGCTGCAACAATAAGCGGATAACTGGTATTTGGAAGTCTGAAAAGGCTTCCGTCGGTCACCATAAATGGATTCTTTTCAATTACACTCAAAGGATCGTTCTTTTCTAGCCTGCCTTTTAATTCGGCAAAGAACGAGACATAGGATGGTACGATATTGAATCCGAAGCTGACATCGGGATAAAGATGAAATTCAGCAGATGATTTAAAGTTTTTGTCGAGAAGCAGCCTGAGACCGAGCCTGAAATTCCATTGAGGGGAACTTTTTGTCACAAATGGACTGGCTGAAACTATATACTTGGATTTATTATAAATAACAGCGGATGGATTGTAATAATCATACTCAAGTCCTGAACCAACATAAAAACCCTTGTACAATTTCGACATTTCACCATTAAAGCCGGCATTATGCTGATTTCTGTCTCCACCGTTGAAGAAAATATCGTAATGGACATCAAAATCATACGAGAAATCTGTCGAATCAAGATTCAGAGATGAAAATGAGACATTTGCTCCAAGGTTATTATAGCCTAACCTTATATCGTCATTCTTTGGCGTATAATCCACAATACTCGTATCGTAACCATACGCATATCTTATCTTTTGAGTATAATCCACTGCTCCTTCAAGGAAGGTCCTTCTGAAGAATTTTTTCCCGAACAGTGAAACATCATTATCCATATATCCGGCATAAACCCGTTCATCGTTCTGAAGCTTTATTCTCCCGTTAGTCGAAAAATGCCTTGCGTATACTCCCAATGCCCCACGTTTTGAGCGTTCATTTGAGATGCTGATTTCAGCCAGTGGAGTAAAGTAGGTTCCTGCACCGATATTTACATAACCCTTATATAGTTTCGGTAATGGATCGGGAAGCAGAGATGCTGCCTTTATGGGAGTGATATTATATTCAGGAGAATAAGAAGTGGTAGTTATCTCATATTTAAAGGCAGGGGTAACCTTTAAGGTATCGGTAAGATCAGGTAAAAAACTTCTCTTTTTTACATCAGGAAGAGAAGGTTTATAAGGATTATAGAGAGTCACTTCCCGTTTCATATCCTCTTGTTTGGTCTGTGCCTGTAAAGGCATCCGGACAAGAAGAACCAGGAGTGTTAATATAAGGATTTTTTTCATTTCAGATTGTTTTCAGAATTCCGTTATTAATGAAAAAATATTTAATATAGATTGATATTCAATATTTTAACTATTATTTTGATAGATCACCTCAAGCTTCTTTTTCACTTCATCCAGAATGCCATCGTCCTTTATTGTATAAAAGTCCCTCAGGCTCTCAAGTGTCACCTTTGCCTGAAGCATATCTCCTTTACTGATACTTATGTCAGAAAGAAGTATGAACATCCTTGCCATCCAGTATTCATGAGGTGATTTCTGATCAATAAATTCAAGCACTAATTTCTCGGATTCTTCGATTTGTTTGTCTTTATACAATAATTCGGCAACCCTGTATTTCGATTCTGCCCCTTCAGCGCTTGTGACTTCCCACGCCAGCTTACGAAAAGCGGGAAGTGCTTCCACATAATTATTCAGGCTGTAATTAGCTTTTGCTTTCATAAACTGAGCTTCTCTTGTCAGCTCATCAGGTATGTTAGCTGTGTTATTTATCTTTTCTACTATAGTAATTGTTTTCTGTGCATCACCCATCTGGTATGCTGACCGGAGTTGTCCTCTCAGAGAAAGAATTCTGTTTTCCGAGTTCCCGGCTATCTTCTCAAGTCTCTCATAATAGTCAAGAGAAAAGCTGTAATCATCTCTTTCATAATAGATTGCTGCCGCTGAGATTACTGATTGTTCAGTAAACTGGTTGTTGGGTGCATCAGCAACAGTTATGTACAGTTTTAAAGCTTCATCTTTATTCCCGGCCGATTTCAGACACTCTGCCAGATAGAATTGAGCATTCTGGCTGAAGCTGCCGGCCGGAAATTCCCGCAGATAGTTCCTGAACACCTGGGTTGCCCTGTCATATTTTCCTGTGATGTACAGGTTTTCACCTGAGGCATAAAGCAGTGAATCTTTTTCAGTTGTTGTCACATCGCCTGAGCCCTGCTGTGTCTTTACAAAAGCAAAGTAAGATTCAACATCATTTATTTCGATGTAGATATTCTTCAGTCCGGTCAAAGCATATCTTGCTTCAGGTGTTGACTTAAAATTCCCGATCACCTTTTTATATTGTTCTATTGCTTTGTCATTTTCACCGATGTTATTATAAAGAAGCCCAAGCTGCACCATAGCACGGGGAACAAACTGAGTCTCCTTGAATGAAGAAATTATTGTATTAAAATCAGCTTCTCCGCTCCTGTAATCTTCCATCACCAGGTATGCTCTGCCTCTTTCAAAAATTGCGCTTGGTACATAAACCGACGAAGGGTACCTGCGTGTCAGCAGTGTAAGTACTTCGACTTTCCCTTTCTGATCATTCATCAGTCCAAGCGAAAATCCTTTCTGGAACATGGCATAATCGGCATCCACCCTGGCATAATCTATAACTTTGTCGTAATATGAAATTGCCAACGGATAGCTTGTAGCTATATAGTAGCAATCTGCGATCCTGTTCCTTGCATCGGCCATAACATCTGTCTTCACATTAGCAACTTCCGATTCAAATGCTTTAAAGTGGGTCAGCGCATTCGAATAGTCCTCAAGGTTGAAGAGCGAATACCCCAGATTATACCTTATAAGGGCATATTCGTTCAACTTCATCGATCCCGGCAGACCGAGAAATTCAATATAATAAGTCTTAGCATCTTCATACCTTCCAAGGCGGTATGAAGCTTCCCCTTTCCAGTAGGCTGCCCGGGCTCTGAGCTGACTATTATATTTCCCGAAGACAAGAGATTTATCGAACATATCATCCGCGGCTTCCAGCTCCATATTATTGAATAATTCCAGCCCTCTGTAAAAAGCTACTCTCTGGTATGCTTCTTCAAGCTTGCTGCTTTTATTCCGTATCTTATCGAGGGATGTAAGAGCCGCTCTGTAGTTTTTAGATTGCAAATAAGTAGAGACCAGGTAATTATATACTTCTTCCACCCGCTCGGAGTTTGGATAGAGTTCTATATACTGGTTAAATGCAACTATCGCTTCTCCAAACGGGGAATATGAAAGGTCGTAAGTAATCTTCGCATAATTGAAGAGGGCATCTTCCCTGATCTTCTTGTCAAAATCGAGTTTTGAAGCTTCAGCAAATCCCAATTGTGCACGCTTTTTGTCACCTTTTTGCAGATAACAGTCACCCAGTACATACCAAATATTCTGACTTAGCTGATCAGATCTGGAACCGATCTCCATCAGTGTTTTGATTGCTTTGTCAATATCACCGGTCTTATAGTAGCAGTATCCCAGCTGGTACTTATCTTCCCTGCCGCTTATTTTTGTACCTGCCTGGAATTTTTCCAGGTACGGTAAAGCTTCTTCAAAATTTCCCTTGTTATAATAAGCATCCCCGATGAACCTGTAGATCTCAACAGCCCTTTCCTTTCCGGCCGAATTGAGAAGATCAGGGGCGATTTTCAGAATTCCGTCATAATCTTTCTGAAGATATAGTATCTGAACAATATAGAATGG
Organism: uncultured Bacteroidota bacterium; assembly: GCA_963843415.1. Taxonomy (GTDB): domain Bacteria; phylum Bacteroidota; class Bacteroidia; order Bacteroidales; family VadinHA17; genus LD21. Next base: position 452,034 of record CAWJKD010000002.1, on the reverse strand, counting down.
CACAATACCACCGAAAGTCTCATCATCTTTCAGCCGTGTGAATCCATCCATTGCAGTTAGGTACATTTTCTGCTCGTAAGCGATCTGTGAATAATAATATACTGCCGGAGGTGTGTATTCAGTATCAACATCTTTAATTTCCGAGAACATCAGCAATGCTTTTGGCTTGTCTCCCCTTATGTAGAGAGAATAACCATTCCTGAAAAAATATTCAGGCAGCTGGTCAGAAGATAATTCCTGTCTGTTGACAAGCTCATAATATGATACTGCCTTACGATAATTCTTATTCTGATAAAAATAATTACCCAGAGACATATATGCTTCGTTAATATGCGGACTTTCCGGATATTTTCTTATAAAAGTCACCATACTGTACTCGCCGTCCGGATTGAAAAGATTTAAAGCTGCAACTGATCTGTAATATTCAGCTTCCGCCACTGTTAACAGGTCTTTATTAGTTCCGTTCTTTATATATGAATCCAGGAGCTTTATTGCCGCCGGGTATTTTTCTTTTTTGAATAACTCCATTCCCCTGTAATATTCAGAACCAAGTTCCCTGACCGTTAAAGGAGCCTGCGACCCACCTCTGAATGAAAATATCAGGAAGAAACTAAAGATCAAAATGAATCTGTTTCTGTTCATAACTTCTTTTTTATTGCCCTTAACTTATTAAAAGGTTAAGTATAAAAACATATAATATCATTATATAACATATTAATAATAAGTTATATAACTAATACCGCCTGTTTAAAAATCAGATGTAAAATTACTACTATTAAACGCCGGTGGCCGGGCTTTATTATTGATTTTATCAACATACAAAGATTAATTATCAATTCTTTCATTATTTTGCACATCAAAGGATCTGAATATGATTGAGAACCTTCCACTCGACATAATAATTGAGTTGAAAGACTGCACGATATGGCAGCAGGATCACCTTGTACTCTCCAACGTTAATCTGAGTGTCGGAAAAGGTGAATTCATGTACCTGGTCGGCAGAGTAGGTAGCGGAAAAACAAGTGTAATAAAGACACTTAATGCTCAGATCCCTCTGAAATCGGGAACAGGCATAGTTGCCGGTTATAACTTGTCCGACCTTAAAACAAAGGAGATTCCTTTCCTGCGCCGTAAACTTGGTATCGTTTTCCAGGATTTCCAGCTATTGACTGACAGATCAGTTAATGATAATCTTCTGTTCGTATTGAAGGCTACCGGATGGAGGAATAAGAGTGAGATTGATACCCGTATCGGGGAGGTGCTCGAAAAAGTCGGAATGGGATTAAAAGGATATAAAATGCCACATCAGCTTTCTGGTGGAGAACAGCAACGTGTTGTAATCGGCAGAGCTCTCTTAAATGATCCGGATATTATCCTTGCTGATGAACCTACCGGAAATCTTGACCCGGAAACCTCTGAAGGTATTGTCAGATTACTGAAAGAGATAAGCACCACCGGAAGGGCGGTAGTTGTGGCCACTCATAACTATACTATGCTCAAGAGATTCCCGGCCAGAACAGTCAGATGCGACGACGGGAAACTCCTCGAAGTAAAGAACGATGAAGAGATTGAACTGGAAGAACTGTAAATAATCTGTTCTGGTATATCCTGTAGTAAGGGACGTTTGTACTCCCAAACGATTCCATAAATGCTGCAATCGAAGGGATCGTCGATCCCTCAAAATCAAGGATAGTTCTGGTGCCGGCAGACTCTTTGATCAATTCATTGACAACATAATAGCCTGTTCTCATTTCCCTGCTTTCAGGCGTATTGACAACAAAAAGCATCGTCTTGTTCCCCTTTGTCTCAACCAGGAATATCCCATATATAAGTCTGTTCCCGGCTGCCCTGACCCCTATAATTCTTCCCGTCTTGTTCTCTCTGCAATAATTCATCAGATCTTTCAGCCTAAGGTAATCACGAGGTTTTATTCCTTTAATTTCCTGACCCTTGTTTCCGATAAATAATCCGATCAGCTCACCGGGTGTAACATCAGAGGTCAGTTCCGGTTTTTCCCTTTCTGATCTCTCAATATTTCGTTTACAGTGTTTTGAAAAGTTTTCACGGAGTTTTTCGTATGGTTTCAGAAGATCAAGCTCATAATTTGCTCTCGCTGTTACTTTATATTTGCCCGGATCAATCTTCTGGCTTACACGAAGATCAATGAGCCTGAAGAAATCAGGTATATATTCCAGGAATTCATTTAATGCTTCCCGGGCCGGCTTATCGGGTGAGAATGCCCCAAGCTGCTGGAGAAATGCAGGTGTAGCAATATACCTGATACCAAAGCGCTTGAATCCGGGGATCGGGAATACTGAATCGTAATCATCGTCTATCAGTGCATCCCATCCTGGTGCCATGTTATCAAGATACCAGGAGAAACCATATGGTTTGACCCCGGGTATATCCCTGAGACAGTTATCCCATTTCTCCCGGTCTATTTCATTATGTTTCAGATATAGTATCATGATTTCTGCATCTGGAGCATTGTTTCAAAAAGTCTTCTCCACCCCTGCCATGCGGGGCTTTCGAGTAACGAGGTGTTATGCCACAGACTTACAAACAGACCACCCACATTCCTGGTCTCTCTTATTAGGCTGATTATTATTTCCTCTGATGCAGACGGATCAAGTTTCTTATAATTATAAAGAGTAGCGTCCATAATCTGTAAAGGTATTATCTTAAGGCTTGTCTGCTGATCTTCGATTACATCATAAAAGAAAAAAGGTCGTGCTATGCCTGCCCTGAAGCCCGGTTCATCCGGATAGCCCATTGAGAAATCTTCGGTGATACCCGCTTTTATCAGATTGCGGTATGAGGAAGGCATAAAAAGCCTTAAAAAGTGAAAGCGGCTTGTCACTGAATTTCTGTCCAATATCTTTCTGAGTCTCTCCATCTCAGTTGCCAGAAGATCGTATTTATTTGATGCATAGTAAGATGGGTGTAATCCGGTTTCATACTTCCCTGAGATCTTTCTTATTAAAGTCCTGTATAATTCATTTTTCCATGAGGGATTCCTGTCGAACTTTGAGATATCCCCTGCAGGAAAAAAGAATCTGGCATCAGTTTTATGTTTTTCAATATTCCCGATAATATAATCATAAACCTCATATGGATCTTTCTCTCCCTTTGCTATGACTTTATACCTGCTGGTTGCATCACCTGACCTTACCGTAATGTCACGCAGCAGTCCTCCGACACTTCTTAAAATGCTCTTGCCCAGATACGCAAAAGGTTGATCTGAATCGATAGTAAGAATAGCGTGAAACTCGTTCCGTTTGAACGTAAGGGTCGTGTATTTAATCAATAATTCCTTTGCAAGTTCCCTTGTCCACAGGTCAACTACAGGAAGATTAAGGAAGCCATGCTTAAAAGAGAGTGAGGATGATCCCGGGAATCTGCCGTGTGCATCCGGGGCGTAATCAATGTATTCTTCATACCGGCTTACAAGGAAGAATGCGGCTGCAAAAATATCAAAAGGAAAATCGGAATCAGATTCAGTCTGAAAAAAAACCGGCAGGCCTCTCCATTTTGTAACTCTTATGCCCCTGCTTGCGGTTCCTGTTTCGAACAGCAAAGGATCGGGAGTGATTTTCAGTGCACCTGTTATCTTTTCAGTTGAATAATTAATCACCAGGTGTTTACCTATCCTGCGTCTGTCAGTTACAATTTCAAATGGAAGTCCGAGAATATCGTTCAGCAGAATTCCGGCAATATACCTTAGCCTTGGAACATCAGCCCTGGCGAATATTTTGATTAAACGGTGGTCCATTTAACAAATTTAACAAAACTCTGTGTATCTCTTAAATCATCAGGGATTTCTTTTTACAGGTTCTTTTACTTTATAAGCAAGCAGGATAATTGAGGTTACAGCAATAACTCCTCCGAAGGCAAATGCAACCGTCCCTCCGTATCCGGGAAAAATTTTATCGAACCAGCTGTAAATAAAACCGAAAATAATACTTGCCGGAAGGGCTCCGAGTCCGATTGCAAAGTTATACATGCCGTAAGCTGAACCTCTTTGATCTTCCTTTACAAGATCAGCTACAAGGGCTTTTTCAGCACCCTCAGTAAAAGCATAGAAGAGAGCATAGACGGCAAAAAGGGTGAATGTTGCAATTATCTGAATATCTGCAGGAAGGAAAACAAGTAAAGCAAAAGAGATATAGACAAATGAATAAATTGCCCAGCCTGTATTTATTACTCTTTTTCTTCCTATCCTGTCGGAAAGAGATCCAAGCGGAGTTGAAAAAATTACTTTGATAATATGAAAGAACGCCCAGACCAATGGCAGAAAAAGTATATTTATTACATTATTTTGCATTGTCTCGTCACCAAAACCGGAAACCATTTTATGAAGGGGTTCGATACTGTTTACAATATCAACTACTGCACCGCTTCTGCTAATTGATTCCTCAACTCTGAATAGCAGAAAAGCATCCGAGGAGTTACCAAGAGTGAATAATATCACGATTGAAAGATAGTTTTTAAAATTTGGATCAAATTCCTTTAGCGAGAACCTGAAAAGCTTTGAATCTGAGCGGGTGGGCGTTGATTCCTTTACAAAAAAGACAAGTGTCAGCAAAGCCAGCAACCCGGGTATCAGGGAAAGAATGAATGTCCACCGTAAAGCCAGCGTCGTATCCTTTATGCCAAAACCTGCAAACAGGATCAGCAGTGTGATTATTGCCAGAACGGGACCAATAACTGCTCCCGTATGGTCCATAGCCCGGTGAAATCCGAAAGATTTTCCCCTTATACTTTCATCAACTGATGCAGCAACAAGTGCATCGCGGGGAGCAGTTCTTATTCCCTTCCCTACCCTGTCTGACATCCTTACAATAACAATCTGCCAGGCTGAGGATACAACACCTGTCAAAGGTCTCACAAGAGATGAAATGGCATAGCCAATTACGACCAACAGTTTTCTCTTTCCCATCCTGTCGGATAAGATACCACTCAGGAGCTTCAGCAATGCTGCAGTTGATTCTGCAACACCTTCAATTATCCCTAAAGCTATAGCTCCCGATCCCAAAGCTGCTACAAAGACCGGGATCAGAGGATAGATCATTTCTGATGCTGCATCAGTAAAGAGGCTGACCAGACCAAGCATGATAACTACATGCGGGATGGATTTCTTTGACTTATCCATATTAAATTTAAATGAACCGGGGATTACCTGTTCAGAAAATCGTCATACAGAACCTGCAGAAATGCTTTGCCATATCTGCCTGCTGTTTCAGGATCATCTCCGCTCTTTACAACAGCATTTCTCAGCATATGATCATAGATATATCTGGAACTATCTGTAATAAAGGCAAATCCATCATTAAAAGTATAAAAGGCAAATGATTCAGATTCTTCCGACAAGAGATCTTTTCCAAACGGGTAATTGTCGTCCAGATCAAGCTGATGTAATAGTGTCAGGGGTATATCGGTCTGGCCTCCTAATTTTTCTATTTTAATACCACTTTTGTTCAATGCCCCTCCCAGCCAAAGCATCGGGATACGGAATATATCTTCTGAGTAAACCAGGACTTCATTGGAACTCCTCCGGCAGTGGTCCGCAACAAGAATAACAAGTGTGTTTTCCCACCAGTCTGTTGTCCTGGCCCAATCAATAAATGATCCTAATACCTTATCGGTGTAATAAACAGAATTCCTGAATTTTGTGTTGTCATCATTCCCTTCAAATACAGGTTCCATTGGAACATCAAACGGTTCATGGCTTGAAAGTGTAAGCACCACTTTAAGAAAAGGTTCCCTTTCACTTTTCATGGAGTCCATAAGAGTTTTGAACAAAATATGATCATGGACACCCCATTTGGAATTATAAAAATCCGGATCAAAGTCATCCATCGTGACAACCTCTCCGAATCCGTTGTTTATTACGAACGAGTTAAAGTTTGCAAAATTTATTTCACCCCCGTACCAGAAGGAGGTTTTATAACCTTCACCTGCCAGCTTTTTAATTAATCCCGGAAGTGACTGGGTTTTCTTTGGATCTTTCATTATTGATTCTGCCGGTTGAGCCGGGTAACCATTCAGGATTGCCGGCATTGCCTTGTCAGTACGGTTGCCTGAAGCATAAAAATTTGTAAAAAGTATCCCTTCACTGCAATATCTGTTAAAGTTAGGAGTGGTCAGAGAATCACCCCCCAGAGGTCCGATAAGCACATTGCCGAAACTCTCAAGGACTATGAACAGGATGTTTGGTCTCTGATTCTTTAAAAACTTAACTGAAGGAAATGCTTTCTTTGTCAGAGAGGATTCTAATTCTTGTGCTACAGCAGTGTCATCAAATACATATGGATTCTTTGTAGGTTTCCTGTTGAAAAAAGAGTCCCCGACATTCCATACAACATTAACAGCAATATGGTTTACAAAAATATCTTTACTGAAATAGACACTTCCGGCATTTATAGGAGCTATCCCGAAACCTCCCCTGATTGGAATGATCAGGGATCCTGTGAGCAGCATAAAGAAGAGCACTGCAGGGATCCGCAACCGGATCCTGCTGAATCCTTCAAATAATTTACTGATGAATTTAGTGTACAAAAGGATAAAGAGAAAAGATATCAGAATTACTATCAGTATTACCCCTGCTGACTGAAGTGTGGTTACAGATGCCAATGCCTCTTTAGGCGTTCTGAGATAGAATAATACAGTATGGTCCATCCTGAACCCCCAGTATTTATACAGGAAAGTATCAGCAACAATAATGATAGTTGAAATTACTATAATTACATATGTGTACCACTTCATAAAAATCCTGTACCATCCACCGGTAAACAGAACACCGGGAATCATTAGTAACATTGGTATAAGAAAGATATATCCTGTGACAGAAAGATCGAGTTTCAGTCCGTGCCAGAATGATCCGGCCAGTGCAGAAAAAGGGAAGCCGGATACCTCCTGATACTGGGTTACGATGAAAAAGAACCTGGCCGAAAAAAAGAATACCAGCCAGAAAAGAGCATAGAAAAGTATTGCAATAAATCTTTTTTTCATTTCAGCCTGCCTGAGCTCTCTTACCGTTCTTATAAAACAATATCAAAGATAATGTTATAATTATCATCCCGGTAATTGTAAGCCATTCGGGCTTTTCACCGGGAACAAGGAGCCAGCTCAATACTGCTCCTACAACAGGAATTATAAATTTCCAGAGACTCAGCTCCGATACTTTGACATGAGGTCTCTGAAGCAGTCTGAACCATATAGAAAAAGCACTGGCAGACATAAAGCTCAGCCAGGCCAGTGTCACCCAGTAATCAGCAGGTTTTGGTCCTCGAGGTATGTCTTCAAAAAGAATTGATAAAAGATAAATAATTATTCCGCCTATAAACAGGGAAGATGAGCTTAAAACGAGAGGATTTATTCCTTTGCTTTTCAGTGATACAAATACATTACTTACAGCAGTGGCGATATTGGCACCAAGAATCATGGCCACACCAATCAGTTCAAGGGTAGTTCCCATTTTAAAAGCCTGCCGGCCTGCACTTATAAGAATTACTCCCGAGATACCTAATATTATAGTAAAAATTTTCTTTTTTGTTAGTCTTTCATTCTCATGCATCATTGCTGCGACTGCTGCAGTTACAAGAGGCTGCGATCCCACAATTACTGCCGCAAGGGCTCCGGGAACAAGGTCCAGTCCAATATAAAAAAGTATATAATTACAAAGAGTTTGAAGGACTGTAACCCAGAATACTATTTTCCAGTGTTCCCTTATCATAGACAGATATAGTGCCGGTTTAACTGTGAAAGGGAATATAAGGAGTCCGGAAATTATGAACCGGGTCCCTGCAAAATGAAGAGGAGAGTCATACTGCAGACCTATTTTTATACCAGCATAAGCTGTAGACCATAAAAGACATGCTATAATTGCCCAGAAGATCGTATTATCTCTTTTCGCCACCAGAAAATTTTGGCGTCAAATATCAGAATTCTTTTTTATTTTTCAATCATGTTCCATTCAGGGGGGCTTACACCGAGAAGATTTCTGACAAAGAAATCACGGCGCTTTCTTGCCCCATAGGTACCTCCGTTGCTTATATGCGATGCTCCGGGGACGAAGACATATTCGAATTCCTTGTCTGCCTTTATCAGCGCGTTGACCAGCTGCTCGGTAGACGCGGGATCGACATTATCGTCAAGTTCCCCGTTGATGAGCAGGAGTTTACCCTTCAGCCTCCATGCGTTCTCGATGTTGGATGATGCTGCATATTGCTCTCCAACGGGCCATCCCATCCACTGCTCATTCCACCAGATCTTATCCATTCTGTTATCATGGCACCCGCATGCTGCAACAGCGACTTTATAAAACCCGGGGTGGAATAAAAGCGCTCCGGCAGCATTCTGACCACCGGCTGATCCTCCATAAATTCCTACCCTTTCCAGGTCAAGGTACGGGTATTTTTCAGCAGCTGCCTTTATCCATAATATCCTGTCCGGGAAACCGGCATCCTTCAGGTTCTTCCAGCATACATCGTGGAAAGCTTTTGATCTGTTGGATGTTCCCATCCCATCTATCTGAACAACGACAAATCCAAGTTCTGCAAGTTGCTGCATCTCTCCTTGTAAAGGCCTGAAACTTTTAGGTACAAAGCTGCCATGGGGGCCTGCATAAATATTTTCGATCACAGGATATTTCTTTGAAGGATCGAAGTTTACCGGTCGAATAATTATCCCGTAAATATCAGTTATTCCATCTCTTCCCTTTGCAACAAATGGCTCAGGGAACCTCATACCTGTTTCAATCAGCTTTGATACATCTGCTTTCTCTATTACCATCAGCTGGTTTCCGTTTTCTGTATTTCTGAGTACAGAAACAGGCGGAGAATCAACCCTCGACCAGGTATCAACAAAGTACTTCTTATCAGGAGAAAAACTGGCTTCGTGGGTACCATTACCCTCAGTGAGTCTTGTAAGTCCGGTCCCATCAAGATTAATACGATAATAATATACAAAATATGGATCACCAGGTTCCCTGCCCACAGCTTTAAAAATAATCTGCCTCCTCTTCACGTCAACAAATTCGACATCAGTCACTAACCACTCTCCAGCTGTAATTTGATTCTTAACTTCACCCGTACCTGAATCGTAAAGGTAAAGATGATTCCATCCATCCCTTTCTGATGCCCAGATGATTTCGTCTGTTTCCTCAAGATCGTACCTGTATCTTTTACCGCTGTAATCAATAAATGTCGGAGATGTCTCGTTAATGATAGTTTTTGTAATTCCGGAATCTGAATCAACTTTTATGATCTGAAATAACTGATGACCTCTCCTGTTGTACTCAAATGTAAAATACCCGCTCTTTTTGCTCCAGGTTATATTATTTATTGCATATTGGTTAATTAACTGATAATCATCTATTTTAATGTGTTTTTTTAAACCAACATCGAACAACTGAGGATAGAATTGAGGAACAGCATCACCCGGTTTCGGGTACTCAAAGGAATAGTGTTTCGGCTGAAGTTGCTCGGCCGGAGATGATTCAATAAAATGGATAATATGTTTTTCTGCAGGTTTGACAAGACAGGAGACGAGTTTTTTTGAATCAGGAGACCATTTGATAAATGAGGAATAATATTCACCTATACCGCCGTCGTAACTTAGCTGATACTCTTTCTTATCAGAATCAGACCTTACCCATACATTATATTCCTTTATGAAAGCAGTCCATTTTTTGTCAGGGGATACAACCGGATTATTACTGAGCTCATCTCTGAATGACCAGTTATAAAGACCTGAAGATTCTCTTGATGATACTCTGTCCCTCCTTACGATCCTGTAATCCTTAAGGCTGCATATCCAGTTATAATCATTCCACACAAAGGCAAAGCTCCGCAGCTTATCTGAGAAGATGATATTACTTATCTGTAATTTCCCCGGTTCAAATCTCCGGTCAGTTATGGCCCCAAATGCTGCAGCAAATCTCTTCTGATCAAAAGCCGGTCTCTTTGTCTGGTTTATAGAATTGACAATTATGTATTCAATCCCTTCAGCTGTGAAATTTTCATAAAGGAAATAACTTGTACCGCCAATCCAGGATGGTTTAATATTACTGTGAAAAACTTTGTCAGAAGTAAGGTTTACGAGACTATCAGCTCTTGCATAATCGTCGGGGGTACCTTGCGCGTATGATATATCATGCGAGAGGAGCAAAATAACCGTAACATTCATTATAGCCTTTGAGAATTTCATTGATATCATATTTTTAACCATAACAAAATGCTAAAATTAACAGATTTTAAAGAACGATCTATATAAATATTAATACAAGTCCAGTCATTCAGGACTACCAACCTGGACACACTATCTTATTTATCGTCAGGATTGTTTCTGCAAAAAAGAGACTCCGGGTCCTGCTGATTGGCATCGCTTTAACTGAGTCTCTTTATTTCAATATGACAATGAATGTCAGGCTATTTTTTATCCTTTGCAGTTTTTGCCGGTTTTTTGGCAGCGGCAGGTTTCTTTTCCTTGACTGCCTTTGATTCTTTGACCACTTTCTTCTGGGTTACTTTGGCTTTTACCTGCTTAGTTGCCTTCTTCTCAGGTCCGGCTTTTTTTGTTTCTTTTGCAACGGGCTTTTCCTTTATCACTTTTGCAGGTTTGAGTTCCTTTGTTTCTTTTTCAGGTTTTTGTTCTTTCGCTGCTTTTAAGGGTTTAGTCTCTATTACTTCCTTTGCCGGTTTAGCCTCTTTTGCTTCCCTGGCCGGTTTTGGCTCTTTTACTTCCTTTGCCGGTTTTTGATCTTTTTGTTTTGGCACAGATTTTTGTTCCTTTACATCAGTAACAGCTTTATGCTCTGCTGTTTCTTTTGTTTCAGTTATCTCAACAATCTCTTCAACCTCTTTAATATGCTTTCTCTCCTTCAGGACTTTTTTATCTTTTGTATCTTTCTCCTTAACCGGTTGCGGGAGCGCTACTGCCGGTTTATTCATTTTTTTTCTGCGGCGTCTAATACCATAACTACCAAGGATTATCTTGCCTCTTCTTGTTTTTTTGTCACCTTTTCCCATATTGATTGGTTTTGATTATTTTAAATAACCCTCTAAAGGGTGGTGGCAAAGTTAATAATATTCTTTATTTTTATTTAAAATTGAAATTGTTGATTTTATAACAAAGAAAGAGAGAATCAAATGCAAAGTTTAAACGACCTAAGGTTGGCGGTACTGATTGACGCTGACAATATCCCATATTCCAATGTAAAGGGAATGTTCGAAGAGATAGCCAAGTACGGAACTCCCACATTTAAAAGGATTTATGGAGACTGGACAAAACCCACAGTTTCCGGATGGAAATCCGTACTGCTAGAGAACGCTATTACCCCTGTGCAGCAATACAGTTATACTCAGGGCAAAAATGCAACCGATTCAGCAATGATAATTGACGCTATGGATATACTTTATTCCGGCAAGGTTGATGGTTTTTGTATTGTATCCAGTGACAGTGATTTCACCCGGCTTGCAACAAGGTTGAGGGAAGCGGGGATGAAAGTCATTGGAATCGGAGAACGAAAAACACCAAGCCCTTTTATAGTGGCTTGTGATAAATTTATATATATAGAAATAATTAATTCATCATCCTCATTTCAGGATACGGTATCAGTCAGGGAAAAAGGGAGGAAACCTGTCCGCTCGAAGCAGAAAAGCGAAGAATCAGAGCAGCAGTTACAGATCAAAAAAGCAAAACGGATCATCGAATCCTCTATTTCGGACCTTGCAGATGAGAATGGCTGGGCATATCTCGGTGATGTCGGAAATCTCATTCTTAAGAAACAACCTGATTTTGATCCAAGGAATTTCGGATTTACAAAGCTCACACCGCTCATAAGATCATTTGATTTTGAGATTGACGAACGTGATTCGGGAATGAATAATATCAAACACATCTATATCAGGAACCGAAAATGAGTCAAAAATTCATTTAAAATCCAAAAAGTGACCAAAATCCCAGATATTCTGCCCTAATATTTTTTGTTTCCAAAAAAAAAACTGACCTTTGACACTGTTTTAATAACACATTAATAATTGAATTATGAACATTTATGTCGGAAGTCTTCATTTTAAAATGAATGAAGCAGAATTAAAAGAATTATTTGAAGAGTATGGCGAAGTAACATCCGCAAAAATCATTTTTGATAAATACTCTGGAAAAAGCAAAGGATTTGGCTTCGTAGAGATGCCAAATGATGCAGAAGCAAAAAAAGCTATTGAAGAACTTAACGGATGTGAAGTTCAGGGAAGGAATATCATCGTTAACGAATCTATTGAAAGGACTGACAGAAGAAGTAATTTCAGAGGTGGTGATAACGACCGCAGAGGCGGTGGTGGTCCCCGAAGAGACAATTACAGGTAGGTAAAAAAATCTAAAACTATGAAAGGGACTGTTAAATGGTATGACAGGGTCAAAGGTTACGGATTCCTTCAGACTGAAGATAATAAAGATATCTTTGTCCACCGTTCTGGTTTAGAGGTTTCGCATACCGACCTTGAGGCAGGTCAGTCTGTTGAATTTGAAGTTGAACAGAGAGAAAAAGGACCTGTTGCGATCAAAGTAAGAAAAATAGAGTAATCTTACCCTAAAGTATAGCTAAGAGGCTGAAGTTAAAATCAGCCTCTTTTTTTTTGAAAATTTTCGAACCCTATGGGAATTCAAAGAGTCAATCAGACAGCTATCAGAATCTTCCGAATATTGAATACCTCACCGTATTGCAGAAGATAGATGAATAGAGGAAGAGGATCGGGTTATTTGTATCCATTTTTCTTTCAAGGTGAAGCACCGGCTGCCCTTTTTTCAGTTGCAGGAAGCTGCTGATCTTGCCAGAAGCCGGTATTGCTTTTATCCGCTGCTCCCCGCCGGTGATCTCAATATGATAATGATCTCTCAATATCTGGAACAGCGATCTGTTCTCAAACTGCCGTGAAGTTATCCTTGGAAGATTTATATTGGCAATGAAGCTGATGTCATAAAATATTGGAACATCATCAAGGAGCCGAAGCCTTTCCATGTATATGCACCCGGATTCTTTTTCAAGATCTGTGAGAGGAAACATAAAATCTTCCTGCCAGGGTATAAGGTGAGGCTTGACTATTATCATTGTTTTAAGGTTGCGATCACCTACTGCTGAGGTTGTACCTGACACTGATAATATTCCTATATCTTTTGGAAGCTGATTCACTATACTGCCTTTACCCTGATGCTTTTTTATGTATCCGTCATTTGCAAGTGTGCTCAGCGACTGTCTCACTGTCGGCCTTGTCATCCCATAGATCTGACATAATTCATTTTCAGACGGCAGCAGATCCCCTTCCTTATATACTCCTTCAATAATGTGCTTACGAAGGATTTCATACAACCTTTTATACTGCGGTATGTTCTTCTGGTAAACCATCATTATTTTTCTGTAAATATATTATATTTTACTTGTAAATACAAGTTATTTTATTTATTTTTGTAACTATTGATTTATAATAAGATGTGTTTATAATAATTACTATTTTATACAACTTATTATAACAAGTTAACGGACAATCAGTAACTAATAACAAATAACCAAAATGGCAATTCCGGTATTAATGCCAAAGCAAGGGCAGTCAGTTGAAACCTGTATAATAACACGCTGGTTTAAGAATAGAGGCGACAGTGTCTCCTCCGGTGATATCCTTTTCTCCTACGAGACTGACAAGGCAGCATTCGACCTGGAATCACCGGGCGAAGGTATACTGCTTGAGACCTTCTTCGGCGAGGGTGATGAGGTACCGGTGCTTATGAATGTAGCTGTGATCGGCAAACAGGGAGAACCGACAGATCAATTCAGGCCGGAAAATCAAGTAATGCGCGTCAAAGATGATGCTCCTGATACTCAGAGTACATCAAAACCTTCACTCCGATTCCATAACTGAAATTAAGACAGTAATTTCCACTCCTGACTCAGTGATCCGTATATCCCCGAGAGCCAGGCGTCTGGCTCAGGATAATGACCTGGTATATAATAACCTGCATGGTTCAGGTCCGAACGGCAGGATCATTTTCAGTGATATTGAGAGAGCCTTATCAGGAGCTGCGACCACAGATAAACCGTCTCATCAGACTGGGGCTGAATTTACAGAACAGCCATTGAGTAATGTCCGTAAGCTGATAGCAAAAGCCATGCATTCATCTCTTCAGACTTCAGCCCAGCTCACGCACCATATGAGTGCTGATGTCCGCCGTCTTCTTGAAGCAAGACGGAAAATCAAAGAAGGTATTGCTTCCGGAGCCGAAAAACATGATATAACGCTAAACGATATGATCTGCTGGTGCGTAATAAGAGCTCTTCAGAAGTTCCCTGAAGCCAACAGCCATTTTCTTGGAGATATAATAAGAACATATAACAGGGTACACCTTGGCTTAGCCGTTGATACGCAGCGCGGATTAATGGTCCCAGCCATAAGAAATGCTGATCAGATGGACCTAAAGCAGCTTTCAATTGAATTAAAATCTGTTGCCGATGCCTGCCGGAAAGGTAATATCAATCCTGAACTGATTCAGAGCACTGCAGCCACATTTACTGTTTCAAACCTTGGCAATTACGGGGTTGAAATGTTCACACCGGTCATCAATCTCCCACAAACAGGAATATTGGGAGTGTGCACAATAATAAACAGACCGGCTGATCTTGGCAACAATACATTCGGATTTGTCCCCTATATAGGCCTCTCCCTTACATACGACCACAGAGGTATTGACGGGGGACCCGCAACATTGTTTCTGAAGGAGATAAAGCAACAAATTGAAGATTTCAGGTTTTAGAAAAAATGAGGTTGGGAAGGGGATGCCGAAATGCCGTAACACCATAATAATATGCCGAAAAATCAAAATATTAATCCTGAAATTGTCCGGAAACCGCAATTCATAGAATTCGGTAAAATACCTGTAAATCAGTATAATAAATCAATTGAAGAGGAAAAGAAAAACTTCAGCAGGGAAGATTTCCTCAGGATTTTTCATGACATGGTCATAATCCGGGAATTTGAGACTATGCTGAACCTCATTAAAACAAAAAATGAATATAACGGCATTGCCTATAATCATCCCGGACCGGCGCACCTCTCAATAGGACAGGAAGCTTCTGCAGTGGGTATGGCTTATAATCTGGGCGTGGAAGACTATATTTTTGGTTCGCACCGGAGTCATGGAGAGATCCTGGCCAAAGGATTGTCAGCAATTAATAAGCTTGATGAGGACAACCTCTATTCGGTAATGACCAGCTATTTCGGAGGAAATGCTCTTAAAGTGGTAGAAAAAGGATTTCAGGGTAGCATAAAAGAACTTGCGGAGCACTTTTTATTGTACGGTGCCCTGGCTGAAATATTTGCCCGCGAAAATGGTTTCAATAAAGGTCTTGGAGGTTCAATGCACGTCTTCTTTACTCCTTTCGGCATCTATCCGAATAACGCTATCGTCGGAGGGTCGGGGGATATATCTGTCGGAGCAGCATTATATAAAAAGATAAACAGAAAACCCGGAGTTATCGTCTGTAATATAGGTGATGCATCAACGGGATGCGGTCCGGTTTGGGAAGGAATCTGCTTTGCAACAATGGACCAGTACAAAACTCTATGGGAAGGTGAATACAAAGGCGGTTTGCCTCTCATTTTTAATATAATGGATAATCTGTACGGTATGGGTGGTCAGACAATGGGCGAAACGATGGGCTACGGTATCCTAGCCAGGCTGGGTGCGGGTGTAAATCCTGAAATGATGCACGCCGAACGAGTTGACGGATACAATCCTCTGGCAGTAATAGATGCATTTAAACGCAAGATCAAATTGATACAGGAAAAGAAAGGACCGGTTCTGCTTGATACACTTACATACCGGATAAGCGGACACTCCCCTTCTGATGCATCATCATACCGGTCGAAAGAGGAAATAGATGCGTGGCAAAAGGAGGATTCAATTATTTCATATGGAGATTTACTTATAAGCGCAGGTATAGCAACTCAGGACACGATCGACGATACAAAAAGAGAAACTGCCGAATTAATGATGCACATCCTGAAACTGGCAATAAATGACGATATATCACCAAGACTGGACCTCGATAAAGATCCGGACGCCATCGGTAAAATGATGTTTTCGAATTGCTCCGTCGATAAGATGGAAGATAGAGCGCCTGAAGTGCTCCTTCCCATGGAAGAGAACCCAAGGGTCAAATCCCTGAAAAACAAGGAGAGGTTCTATAAAGATAAAGAAGGGAAGCCGGTCTCAAAAGCAAAATTGTACCAGCTGCGCGACGGAATATTTGAAGCTGTAATTGACCGTTTTTATAAAGATCCGTCACTTTCGGCCTGGGGCGAAGAGAACCGTGACTGGGGTGGTGCATTTGCAGTTTACCGTGGTCTTACAGAAGCACTCCCCTATCACAGATTGTTCAATTCACCAATCTCCGAAGGTGCAATTGTAGGTACTGCAATCGGTTACGGGATGTGCGGAGGAAGAGTGATTGCAGAAATAATGTATTGTGACTTTCTGGGAAGATCAGGCGATGAAGTGTTTAACCAGCTTCCCAAGTGGCAATCGATGAGCGGAAATCTTATAAAGATGCCTGTTGTAATCAGGGTATCTGTTGGTTCAAAATACGGAGCGCAACATTCTCAGGACTGGTCATCCCTTACAGCACATATACCGGGATTGAAAGTCGTCTTCCCGGCAACACCATATGATGCTAAAGGACTGATGAATACTGCATTGCAGGGAACAGACCCTGTTATATTCTTTGAGAGCCAGCGGATATACGACATTGGGGAAATGTTTCACGAATCAGGTGTTCCTGAGGGATACTACGAGATACCCCTGGGAGAACCAGACATTAAAAGAGAAGGTAAAGACATTACAATTCTTTCAATAGGAGCAACATTGTATCCCGTGATGAAAGCTGCAGATACTCTTCAGAATACTTACGGTCTCAGTGCAGAGGTAATCGATGCGCGGACTCTTGTTCCGTTTAATTATATACCTGTGGTTGAATCTGTTAAGAAGACCGGACGTATTCTTCTTGCGAGTGACGCTTCGTCAAGAGGCTCATTCCTTAAAGATATGGCCCAGACAATAACTGAACTGGCATTTGATCATCTTGATGCCCCGCCCATTGTGGTAGGATCGCGTAACTGGATAACTCCGGCTTATGAAATGGAGCAGTATTTCTTCCCTCAGCCTGACTGGATACTGGATGCTATCCATGAAAAAATTGTTCCGCTGAAGGGACATACACCGAAACATGATTTCTCATCTGAAAAAACTTTCCTTTTAAACAAAGAGGGTGTTTAATAAGAAGGAATTCCTCTTTTAATATCTTTACTTCATCAATCTGAAAACGTGGAAGAAATTATCCGGAATATAAAATCAAAAGCAGGTTTCATCATCGACATGGATGGTGTTATCTATCATGGTAATAAACTGTTACCAGGAGTTAATGAATTCATTACATGGATGGAAGACTCCGGAAAACACTATCTTTTCCTGACAAACTCCAGTGAAAGAACCCCGAAAGAGCTGCAGGAAAAGCTAAAAAGGCTGGGTATAACTGCAAGCGAGGACCATTTTTACACAAGCGCTCTTGCCACTGCAAGTTTCCTGGCCAGCCAGAAACCAAATGGAAGCGCTTTTATAATCGGAGATGCAGGTCTGATAAATGCTTTATATAGTGTAGGATATACAACAAATAATGTAAATCCCGACTATGTGGTGGTTGGAGAAACACATGGATATAATTTTGAGAAGATCGAAATTGCTGTTAACCTGGTATTAAAAGGTGCAAGACTCATCGGAACAAACTCTGATGTCAGCGGACCTATTGAACATGGAATTACTCCCTCAACAAAAGCCCTTGTAGCTCCCATTGAAATTGCTACAGGGAAAAAAGCTTATTTTGTTGGAAAACCTAATCCGCTTATGATGCGAATTGCACTCAGGAGGCTTGGAGTCAAAAGAGAAGATGCAATTGTGATTGGCGACAGAATGGATACCGACATCCGGTGCGGTCTGGAATCTGAAATTGATACTCTGCTTGTACTCAGCGGAATAACCGGGAAAGATGATCTGGATAAATTCCCATACAAGCCAAGCTATATTCTGAATGGGGTGGCGGATCTGGTATAGCGTCTCGCGTTCCGCTTTGCGGGATGTATTGGGGGCGGATTTATAGATGGGTAGAAGATAATTTTATATAATGAAGAAGGATAGTTTCAAAAAAGAACGGAAAGAGGTTGCCCGGTTCATGCGCCGGCTATACCGGTACAGACTGACTACAACTTCAGGAGGGAATATAAGTCTGCGTGTCTCTGACGAAGTCATTCTTATAACCCCTTCCGCCACAGACAAAGGGCGTATGAAGTGGAAAGAAGTCGGAATTCTGTCAACCGATGGAAAGAACCTGACTGCTGATCTTAAACCCTCTATCGAATCTGCCATGCATATTGGCATATATAAAATGAATAAAGAGGTTTCAGCAATAGTCCATGCTCACCCTGTTTTTTCATCTACCTTCACAGCAATGAAAGCAGAGATAAATACAAACCTTACTGCAGAAGCCAGGGCTATCTGCGGAAAACCTCTGCTGGTCCCCTACGCGCTCATGGGTACATCTGATCTTGCTGATATTGCAGCAAAAAGATCAGCAGAAGCTGATATTCTGCTACTCGAAAATCATGGAATACTTGCCACTGGGAAAAGTCTTTTACAGGCTTTCGACAGACTGGAGGTCCTTGAAAACGCAGCAAAGATGACTCTCATCGTCGAAATGAAGGGGAAGAAGAAACCTCTCAGCCAGATCAGATTAAGTGAAATTGACAGATTATTCCGATGATAAGGGGTGTTATCTTCGATATGGACGGTGTCCTTTCTGATTCAGAAGAACTTATCTGTAAAGCAGCTATTGGCATGTTTGCCGAGCAGGGTTTAACTGTCAAACCGGATGATTCAAACCATTTATCGGAACAGGTGAGAATATGAATATTGGAGGTGTAACAAAAAAATATGTGAAAATGGAAGCCAACCTGAATGAAATTGGCATACCACCGTCACTTTTTAATGCAACTGTAACTGGTCTTGATGTGGAAAATAAGAAACCTTTTCCCGATATTTACCTTATGGCTGCTGAGAGAATCGGGCTTAAACCTGAAGAGTGTCTGGTTGTTGAAGATGCAATTAGCGGTATAAAATTCGCTAAATCAGCAGGTTGCAGATGTCTGGCGGTAGCTACCTCATTTGACAGGTCATTGCTTAATGAAGCTGACTGGGTATGCACATCACTTAATGAAATTCCGGAAGAAGCATTTAACTGGTAAAAAGAAATAAAGATATGGAAACGAGAAAACTGGGTCAATCTAATCTGGAAATTACGGAAATAGCTTTTGGCGCATGGGCTATAGGAGGATGGATGTGGGGCGGGGCAGATGCAGATGATGCTATCAAAGCCATTGATACTGCTGTTGATAACGGAATGACAACAATTGATACTGCATCAGTCTACGGTTTCGGGCTCAGTGAAGAGCTTGTTGGAAAGGCTGTTAAAGGTAAAAGAGATAAAGTCCAAATACTTACAAAATTCGGAATGTCATGGAGCGGAAATAACGGTGAATTTTTCTTTAAAACAAAGGATAATGCCGGCAAAGCAGTTGACATCCATAAACATTCCTCAAAGAAAAAAGTTCTGAGTGATTGTGAAGATAGCCTGAGACGTCTCAAAACAGACTATATTGACCTGTTTCAGATACACTGGCCCGATTCCACAACTCCCGTATCCGAGACAATGGAAGCTCTCGAACAACTTGTCAGTGAAGGAAAAATAAGGGCAGGCGGAGTGTGCAATTATCCGTTAGAGTTGATGCAGGAAGCAGAGAAGACAATTATTCTGGCTTCCGACCAGATGCCATATAGCATGGTCAGAAGAGATATCGAAAATGATATTGTACCGTATTGTCTGGATAAAAAGATAGGAATCCTAGCATACTCTCCCATGCAGCGTGGATTATTAACCGGGAAGATCAAACCAGGACATAAATTCAATGAAGGAGACAGCCGTCCGGATACTCCGTATTTCAAAGAGCCGAATCTCTCCACTATTCTCAGGTTCCTTGAGAGAATAAAACCAATTGCTGAAGGTCATAATGCAACATTGTCACAGCTGGTCCTCAACTGGACCATAAGGCAGCCCGGCATAACATGCGTCCTTGCAGGTGCCAGGAATCCAGCCCAGACTCTGGTAAATATCGGGGCAATCCGTTTTTCGCTAACTACTGCTGAAATAAATCTGATTAACAAATATATATCTGAACTTCAAATAGATACAAAACTCTAGAGGCGTGAAGAAGTACTTTTTGTCTGATTTCCCCTGGTATGATGAATTGAGAGTAAAAATGAATGGAAAAAACTTTCCGGAGTACAGGGAAGCTAACGGCCATATACATACTCCTTTTTCCTTCAGTGCTTTTGATAAACTGGAAACAGTTTTTTCAATGGCAAAAAATGAAAAAATTGCAGTTCTTGGTATAAATGATTTTTTTGTGACAGATGGTTATGAGGCATTTCATGATGGCTGTATCAGAAATAATATTTTCCCCCTGTTCAATATTGAATTTGTCGGTCTTTTAAAGGAAGAGCAGAAGAGAGGAATAAGAATAAATGATCCCAATAATCCGGGGAGAATATATTTCAGCGGAAAAGGCCTTGATTTTCCATTTTCGCCGGGTTGGCTTCAGAAAAAAAGACTGAGTAATATAAAGAAGGAGAGCCAGAAGCAGATCAGGGCGATGATAACAAGGCTGAATGGAATTATAGAGCCGGTCAATCCGTCACTTAAAATTAATTACGAGAATATTAAAGAGAGATTTGCCGAGAATCTTGTGCGGGAGCGCCATCTTGCTAAAGCAGTCAGGCAGCTTGCCGTTGATAATTATCCCTCCGGGGATAATCAGGTTAAGTTCATCGAAACGTTGTACGGAGGGAAAAAATCAAAAGCTGGTATTAATAATCCTGCACAGCTTGAAAATGAGATACGCTCCAACCTGTTAAAAGCCGGTGGCGCTGCTTTTGTTGAAGAAAATGAGAGCTCGTTCCTTGAATTGAAGAAAATAATAAAAATTATAATCGATGCAGGTGGAATCCCATGCTACCCTGTTTTACTTGATGATTCATCAGGCAACTTTACTGAATTTGAGGCTGATAAGGAAAAGCTTGATGCATCCCTGACAGAACTTGGAATAGGATGCATCGAACTTATTCCGGGAAGGAATGACATCTCACTATTGAAGAATTTTGTCGAATATTTTGATGAGAAGGGATACCTTATAACGTTTGGAACAGAACATAACACTCCGGAACTTATCCCCTTAACTATTGCAGCCAGAGATTCAATGCCTCTTGATGAACCGTTAAAGAAAATAGCATGGAAAGGTGCCTGCACGATAGCTGCTCATCAGTACCTTAGGGCGCATGACCGACAGGGATACGTATTGAATGACGGAACATTAAGCAAAGAACAGAAAGGAGACCTGTCCAGCCTCGGCCAGATGGTTATTGAATACTTCTTAAATGACAGAAAATTATGAATCGGGAAATTGAAAAACTGATAGAGATTTCGAGATTTTACGGATGTGATAAAAATTTTGTCATTGCCGGGGGCGGGAACACCTCATTTAAAGATGACAAGACACTCTGGATAAAGGCCAGCGGAGAACCGCTTGCCGGACTCACTGAAGGGGGAGTGGTTGCCCTGAACAGAGAAAAGCTCCGGGAGATCTCAGCAAAACATTACTCTGACGATCCTCTGAAACGGGAGGAGCAGGTAAAAAAAGATCTGTTCAACAGTATAATTGATCCATCTCAAAACAAGCGACCATCAGTAGAAACCTCCCTGCACGAGATGATACGGTATAAATTCGTCGTACACCTCCACCCTACACTTGTAAATGGCGTTCTGTGCAGCAGGAACGCTAAAAATATTATCCATCAGCTCTTTGGTGAAAAAGTTCTTTTTGTAACTTATATAGATCCTGGTTATGCTCTCTTTAAAAAGCTTGAAGCAGAGATCCGGAAATACCGTGATAGGTTTCAGAACGATCCGGGAATAATTCTGCTTGAAAACCATGGAGTTTTTGCAGGAGCCGATACAGTTGAAGAAATAAGAGAGATCTATCGCGATATTATAACCAAAATAGGAAAACAAATACAGCAGATAGGAGATATTGAGAATCTGCCATATAATCCATTACTTCACAAGGTTTTACCGGCAATGCGAATGCTGCTTTCCGAGGAAAAGACAAAAATTATCAGATATCGGCATAACACACTAATAGCCAAATATTACACAAACCAGCAGGAATTCCATAAGATCTCTTTACCATTGATCCCTGATACAATAGTCTATTGTAAAACAAGATATCTTTATATAGAACAATCATCCACCGCTGAAAGAATTCTTGAATCGCTCAGGAACCAGCTTCCCCGGTTCAGAAATGAGTTCGGTTACCTTCCCAGAGTTATTGTCATGAAAGATATGGGAGTCTTCGCAGTTGATGACAGCTGTTCGGCGGCCGAAACCGTATTGGATGTTTACGAAGACCTGATCAGAATATGCCACTATGCATTACAATGTGGTGGTATAAAGTTCCTGACACCTGAACAGGTTGGGTTCATTGACCAGTGGGAAGTTGAAAACTACAGGAGAAAAGTCGGAAAATCAGGAAACAGCGGAAATAAATTAGCGAACAGGATTGCCATTGTGACGGGAGGAGCCCAGGGATTTGGAGCCGGCATTGTTGAATCTCTTTACAGACTGAATCTTAATGTTGTAGTTGGTGACCTTAACGAAGAGGCAGGCAAAAAGTTAGTCTCCGGATTAACTGAAACCATCAAATCCACAGCCAGGGCGGTTTTTATAAAGACAGATGTCTCCGATCCTGTTTCCGTAAAAGATCTGATCAATGAGACAGTCAGCGAGTTTGGAGGTCTGGATCTTTTAATAAGTAATGCCGGTGTATTAAAAGCAGGAGGACTGGATGAAATGGAACCGGAAGAGTTCGTAAAAACAACAAATATAAACTATAGTGGTTATTTTTATTGCACCAAATATGCTTCTGAGGTGATGAAACAGCAGAACCAGGAGAATCCTGAATATTTTACTGATATTATTCAGATCAATTCAAAGTCGGGACTAAGGGGCAGTAAAAAGAACTTTGCATATTCAGGAGGCAAATTCGGAGGTATCGGACTCACTCAATCCTTTGCCCTTGAACTTGCACCTTTCAGGATAAAGGTTAACTCTGTATGTCCCGGAAATTTTTATGAAGGACCTTTGTGGTCGGATCCGCAGCACGGGCTATTTGTACAGTATCTTAAAACGGGGAAAGTCCCAGGGGCAAAAACTATCGAAGATGTCAGGAAGTTTTACGAAGATCAGGTTCCGATGAAAAGGGGCTGCAGACTTGAGGATCTGATCAAGGCTCTTCTATATATTGTAGATCAGGAATATGAGACGGGGCAGGCTATCCCGGTGACAGGGGGACAGGTAATGTTGGGATAAAAGGCATCAGGAGACAGACAACAGGCTGCAAACTCCCTTCATGGAGGAGTTTGGGGTGGGCTTAAGAACAAATGACAAAACATTCTTATGAAAACTAAAGCAGTTCGAATTTACGGCAAGAAAGATCTCCGGCTTGAGGAGTTTGAATTACCTGAATTACAGGATGATGAGATACTGGCACAGGTAATTTCCGACAGCTTATGTATGTCATCATACAAGGCTGCCCAGCAGGGAGCAAGTCATAAGCGTGTCCCCGACAATATCCGGAATAATCCTACGATAATCGGACATGAGTTCGCAGGAATAATTCTTGATGTCGGTAAAAAATGGCAACATAAATTCAAAAAAGGGCACAAGTTCTCTATTCAACCGGCAATGTCTCACACCGGGACGCTTGATGCACCAGGGTACTCCTTCCGGTATATAGGTGGCGACGCAACTTATATTATTATCCCAAACATTGTGATGGAGGCTGACTGTCTTCTCCCATATGACGGGGAGGCATTTTTCCTGGCTTCACTTTCTGAACCAATGTCTTGTATCATAGGTGCTTTTCATGCAAGTTATCATACTCACCCCGGGACTTACACTCACGAAATGGGCATACGCAATGGCGGGAAAATGGCAATACTTGCAGGAGTTGGTCCAATGGGACTGGGGGCCATCGATTATGCCATTCACAATGATAAAAAACCGGGTCTGATTGTAGTGACTGATATTGATGATTACAGGTTATTCAGGGCAGCAAGTCTGTTCCCTCCGGAACTTGCTGAAAAGGAAGGTGTTAAGCTAATTTATGTAAACACGGGAAATAGTGATGATCCGGTAAAACATTTAAAGGAGCTTTCAGGCAATAACGGTTATGACGATGTATTTATTTTTGCACCTGTAAAAACTGTTGTTGAACAGGGAGATGCAATTCTTGGATCTGACGGTTGCCTTAATTTCTTTGCAGGCCCCACCAATCATGATTTCCGTGCAGAATTTAATTTCTATAATGTACATTATGCCTGTACGCATATTGCAGGCACATCCGGAGGAAACACTGATGATATGCGTGAATCCCTGAGACTTATGAGCGAAGGAAAGATCAATCCTGCTGTTATGATAACCCATGTGGGCGGATTGGATGCTGTAGTTCAAACAACATTGAACCTCCCAGACATCCCCGGAGGTAAAAAGCTTATATACACTAATATATCTTTACCATTGATCTCTCTTTATGATCTTGGGGAGTTGGGAAAACGAGATCCTTTCTATGCTGATCTGCATTGGATTGTTTCGAAGAATAATTTTATCTGGTCTCCCGAGGCGGAAAGATACCTGCTTGCGAATGCGGAACCTATATAAATTTTTCAGGATTACGTACCTGCCGGGTGTCGCGTATGAACTTATCAGCGAAACTCTGAGAAATATAATTATCGTAACTCAGGCAGACTTCAGTAGCGAAATCGACTGCAACGGAAATAATCTTGCGCCAATCCTGTTCGGCCAGGCTTCCTAATTGTTCAGCAAGAATATTCTTCTGATACAGTGATGATATTATACCTGCATTGAAATTATCTCCTGCACCAATAGTGCTCAGGGGGGTAATCTCCCTTACAGGGAATTTCCCGCTGCAGGAAGCAGTTCTGACAAATACACCATCAGCATTAGCAGTGTATACCAGACACTTACAATAATTCTTAACCAACTCCCATGCGTCATCTGCGGAATCAATGTTAAAAATATTCTTGAAATCCTCATCTGAACCCCTTACCAGATCGGAGTTTTGCATATTTTCTATGATAAGAGGTTTAAGTTCATCAAGCTCAGAAATATGCGTTTTACGGAAATTCGGATCATAGAGTATCAAAGCACCACTCTCCTTAGCATCCTGTATGAATTTTATGAATTTCTCCCTGATCTCAGTCCAGATAGCATAAAATGATCCGCACTGGATAAAATCGTTCTTATCAATGTGAGGGAATTTAAGGTCTATCTGTTTGGATGGCACATTCTTATAAAATGTGTAATGAGCGTCATTCTTTTCATCAAGAAACGCAATTGCCAGAGATGTACTCCCCTCCCTGAAGCGATGAACTGATTTAGTATCAACACCATTCTCATTTAGGAATCTGTCAATTAAATTACCAACGTCATCCAATCCGTATTCACTTATAAAAGAGACCGGCAGACCGATACGTCCCATTGAAACCAGGCTGTTCAGAACTGATCCGCCCGGTTTTGCAGCCTGTGGAGAACCATCCTTAAAGATGATATCAAGTACACTCTCTCCTATGCCGAAAATCTTTCTCATTCAATTATGAAAACTTCTTGACAAAGTAACACAAAGGAATTACATTATGATATTATATTTGTTCCAATTTAAAAAACAGGACATATGAAAGCAATGATGCTCACCGGAATAAAACAGATGGAAATGAAGAATGTTCCTGATCCGGTGATTAAAAACCCGCGAGATGTTAAAATCAGAGTCTCAGTTGTAGGTATCTGTGGATCTGATATTCATTACTATACCTGGGGCTGTATAGGTTCCCAGAAGATCATTTATCCTTTTACGATCGGGCATGAAGCTGCAGGTGTTGTAGTTGAAACGGGACCGGAAGTAACAAGAGTTAAACCGGGTGACCGAATTGCAATTGACCCTGCAATGCCTTGTTTTGAGTGCGATCAGTGTCTGTCCGGAAGATCGCATACCTGCCGTAAGATAAAGTTCCTTGGATGTCCGGGACAGGCGGATGGTCCGTTGTCGGAATTCATTATTATGCCTGAGACCAGCTGTTTGCTCATACCTGATAATCTCACACCTGACCATGGATCAATCAGCGAACCTCTTTCTATAGGGATCTACTCGGTAAAGAAATCCGGAGATGTAAAAGGGCTCAGGATAGGAATTCTTGGATTTGGCCCTATAGGAATGAGCGTTATGCTTGCAGCTAAAGCGCAAGGGGTTGATTCAATATATGTTACGGATAAAATCAACGAAAGGCTGGCAATTGCAGCAAAAGAGGGAGTGAAGTGGACCGGCAATCCCTTAAAGAACAATATTGTTAAGGAGATAAGGAAGCAGGAACCCGGAGGACTTGATGTCGTGTTCGAATGTTGCGGACAACAGGAAGCTTTAGACCAGGCGGTGGCAGTGATGAAGCCAGGTGGTAAGATTATTGTTGTGGGTATACCTGAATTCGATAAATGGTGTGTGAATGTTGATGAGACCAGACGGAATGAGAATACTCTTCTTTTTATCAGGAGGCAGGTGGATTGTGCGGAAACAGCACTTGAAATGATGCAAAGCGGAAAGATAGATGTCAGTAATATGGTCACACATCATTTTCAGCTCAGTCAGGCTAAAGAGGCCTTCGACCTTGTTGCTGATTATCGTGACGGGGTGATGAAAGCAATGATTGATATGGGGTATTAAAAGGCGCAGAGGCACAAGGGCGCAAAGGCGCAAGGGCGTCAAGGCATTAGGTCGTTAAGGTGTTGTTGTATTGACATTTAGTAATTTTCGATATCTGACCAGCGCTTCGATAAAATAGTAATCAGCATAAGTCAGAGGGACATCTATTTCGCTATCGGACGGAACTGAACCGATACTGTGCTTAAGAATGAAATTACCATTTTCACCCTCTTTTGCCAGGTATGAAGGTGAAGCAAGTGTACGGAGTTGTCCTTCTGCAAACTGAAGATATTTGTTTCCTTCCTCCTTTCCCATAAAAGAGCTCAGTTCAATTAAGGCTGATGCCATTATTGCACCTGCTGAAGCATCTCTCCCTTCATCCGGGATACCTGGTGCATCATAATCCCAGTATGGGATTTTATCCTCAGGCATATCAGGGTGACTGATCAGAAAGTCGGCAATATTCTTAGCCTGGGTAAGATAACGGCCGAGACCTGTTTCACGGAACATTACTGTATATCCATAAAGGCCCCAGCTTTGTCCCCTGGCCCATGCTGAACCATCATCCGCACCCTGATGAGTCTGTTTCTTCTCCACTCTGCCCGTGATAGTATCATATGATACTACGTGAAAAGAGCTGTAATCAGGACGGTAATGATTTCTGATAGTTGTATCTGAGTGACTCACACAAACCTTGTAAAAAGCTGAATCACCGGTTTTCTGAAAAGCCCACATCAGATATTCAAGATTCATCATATTATCAATAATAACCGGACATTGCCAGTTTGAATTGCTATTCCACGACTGGATACATCCTACAACCGGCCTGTAACGTGTAAGCAAGGATCTGGCTCCTGAAAGAAGAATTTCATTGTAGCTTTCGTCTCCTGTGAGCCTGGCTCCGTTTCCGAAACTGCAATAAAGCATAAAGCCCAGATCATGGGTACCGGTGTTGTTTTTCTCTTTTTCAATCCTGGATGTCATTATCTCTGCAGCATCTTTTATCTTTTCATCTTTTGAGTATTCATACAGATACCAAAGGCTTCCCGGAAAAAATCCACTGGTCCACCAGCCTGAATTAGCCGTAATAAGCTTACCCGTTGTATCAATAGTCCTTGGCAAAAGATCAGGTTTGTCTTTCATTACATCGTACATGAGTGAATACTGCTTTAAAGAGAACTCCAGTGATTCATCAATTATTCTTTCTATCGGATCCGGTTTGTTACAGGAAGAAAAAACCAATATGCTTATTTCCAGGAGAATAGGTATATTTTTCATTCCATGATATATTATCTGGTCAGATTAATGAATAGTAAACAGAAACCCTTATACAAACATATTAATAATCTCTTAATAGCCTGAGAACAAAATACTTTTATATCTAAATATCATAAATTGTCATTTATCAATTAATTCAACATTTAATTTTCTTAATTTTATTTAAAATTGAAAAACATCATGCCAGTCTTGAAAGAAAGTGAATCATCTCCTGAAAAATTATCTCCGTTTCATCATAGGAGAATTGCATATCTTAATGACCTGATGGTCGTTATCTGCGATTTCACGGACGGACCGGCTCCGGAACCGTATAAACCTCACAGCCATCCGCATGAACAGATATCTTATATTGCTGAAGGTGAACTCCTCCTGATCATGGAAGAGGAAAAGCACCATTTAGTTAAAGGCGATATATTCACTGTTCCTCCGGACGTTCCTCATTGTATCCAGACTATCAGTAAGTTTGTCAGGCTTGTTGACAGCTTCAGTCCCTTGAGAGAAGATTTTCTGAACATTAACAAACAACTATAATATGGGTAAAATCTTAGTTATCGGCAGTTCTAATACCGATATGGTTATTAAAACTGAAAAACTTCCTGCCGCAGGAGAAACGATCCTTGGAGGAACATTTCTTATGAATCCGGGCGGGAAGGGAGCTAATCAGGCTGTTGCAGCGGCAAGGCTTGGTGGTAAGGTCACCTTTATTGCAAAGAGGGGAAATGACCTTTTCGGTAATGAGACAATCGGATTGCTGAAAAAAGAGGGAATAAATACCAAGTATATTGTAAAAGATGATTTACTCCCATCAGGTATAGCGCTTATAACTGTTGATGAAAAAGGGGAAAATAATATTGTTGTAGCCCCAGGTTCAAATTCAAGCCTGTTTGCAGGAGATATTCCTCCTGAACTTCTTACCAAAGGAAGTTTTGAGATACTGCTTCTTCAGCTTGAAATACCTCTGATGACTGTTGAGTATTCAGCTCTTACAGCATCTGATAACGGAATTAAAGTTATTTTCAATCCTGCACCTGCGCAGAAGATACGCGATTATCTGTTCCGGCATATATGGCTTATAACACCCGATGAGACAGAAACAGAAATAATAACCGGAATTAAAGTCAGGAACGAATCATCTGCTGAAACAGCTGCCCGATATTTTCAGACAAAAGGTGTCAAAAATGTAGTAATAACAATGGGTGCATCTGGCGCTTATGTCAAATCTGATTCTTTTACCGGTATGGTACCCGGGATAAAGGTCGATCCAATTGACACAACGGCTGCTGGGGACGTTTTTAATGGTGCACTGGCTGTTGGAATTGCAGAGGGGATGGATATGAAAGAAGCAGTGATCTTTGCAAATAAGGCAGCAGCAATTTCAGTTACACGAATGGGGGCGCAGGCATCAGCCCCGTACAGAAAAGAAATTAAATGATTAATCCCGGTTTTTAGCACCTCCCTGCATATAAACATGTCTGTTGAAAGAATAAAAAATGAAAAAAATAAACAAATAAAAACTATGAAACGATTCTTTATCTCCTCAGTAACAATATTTCTTGTATTGTCTTTATTCGAATTAAGCTCTTATGCCGATGTTACTCTTCCTTCGATCTTCGGCGATAACATGGTTCTGCAGCAACAGACTGATGCTGCAATCTGGGGAAAAGCAAAAGCCGTTGCTACTGTCAGGGTGACGACCTCCTGGGACAGAAGATCCTACTCCGCCCGCTCAGACAATGATGGTAACTGGAAAGTAAAAGTGCAAACACCGGCTGCAGGAGGACCTTATACAGTGACAATAAGTGAAGGGAAAGCGTTGACGCTTAAGAATGTCATGATCGGGGAAGTATGGATCTGCTCAGGCCAGTCAAATATGGAAATGCCGATGAAAGGATTCCGAAACCAGCCTGTTACAGGGTCAAATGGTCATATTGCATCTTCAAGCAATAATAATATAAGGCTCTTTACTGTTGCAAGAGCAACCAGTCTTACTCCTCTTGAAGATTTTACAGGAAGCTGGAAAACATGTGAACCTGAAAATGTAAGTGAATTCAGTGCAACAGCCTATTTCTTCGGACTCATGCTGAACGAGGCTCTTGGTGTCCCGATTGGTCTCATAAATACGAGCTGGGGAGGAACCCGGATCGAACCCTGGATAAGTGAAGCCGGTCTTTCAAGATTTGAATGGGTTAAACTTCCCGATAAAACTCAAAAAGGCATGGGGAACATGATGACACCCACTGCACTGTTCAATGCCATGGTCAATCCAATGGTTGGATATGGAATTCGCGGAGGCATCTGGTACCAGGGAGAATCGAACAGGAACGAATATGAACAATATGCGAAGCTCATGCCAGGACTCGTTGAGAACTGGCGGTCGCTCTGGGGTACAGGTGAATTCCCGTTTTATTATGTTCAGATCGCACCATATGATTATACTCCCCAGGGAGGAGCAAATTCTGCCTTTCTCAGGGAAGCCCAGCTGAAGGCATCAACAGCAATTCCTAATATCGGTATGGCCTGCATAATGGATACAGGTGAAAAAGATTGTATTCATCCTGCCAATAAAGAAGCAGCAGGCAGCAGACTCGCATTGCTGGCGCTAACCAAAACCTACGGGAAGAAAGGTTTCGCCTGCGAGGGTCCCGTGCTTAAAGAGATGAAAGTGGAGGGGAACCTTGCAAGGCTGACTTTCGATAATGCACCAAATGGTCTTACATCTTTCGGAAAAGAGTTACAGGGCTTTGAGATTGCAGGAGCGAACAAGAGATTCGTTCCTGCTGAGGCAATTATTACAAACACCGGTATAACCGTTTTCTCATTGTCAGTTAACGTTCCGGTCGCAGTAAGATATGCATTCAGGGATTTTATTGCAGGAGATCTTTTTAATACTGAAGGTCTTCCTGCGTCTTCCTTCAGAACAGATACCTGGGAATAAGAGATCGATTAATTGTTACTTATTTTTTATGATTTCCCTTACGGATAAAGGTCTGCCTTCAGAGGTAAGTCCCTGTATATCTATAATATAATCTGAGGGATAATCTGACGTCCAGAATTCTATTCTTATTTTATTGTCAACACCAGGTTTAAGAGAAGGATTCCAGTACAGTGTATTACGGAAGTCGGGAATCCGGTTCTGTTTCATTCCGGGGATTGAATAATCAGGTGAGTAAAATGGATACACAGGATCAACGGCCCTGTATTGAAGCCTTACAGCATAATCGGGCAGGTTCACATTACTGTAATCGCCGGCAACAGTTATGACATTTAGAAGCCCGTAAAACATATAATCTCCGACAAGATAATTTTCCGTCACTACATCAATTTTTTCAACAAGCTCCGGATCTATTTCCGCAATTGCTGTAGCATCTTTTATGATAACTCCATCAATAAGGAGGCCGGGAGAAGAATTGAACTCCTTCTTATTTATGTTATTCACTAAAGTGATCTCATACCCGGATTTCGCTCTTTTCATAGTTACACCGGGTAAAAGTTCAAAAAAGACCTCCTCCATTACAGGAAGCTTTATATAATCATCCATGACAAGTTCAATATCAGGTTTGCCATAGAATCTTTTCCCGTCAGGTAATTTATCTGATGTTATTTCCGGGTCTCCGACCGTGGATAATCCATAGATCTTACTTATCTGGTAATTCGAACTCATTTTGGATATATATAGAGAAGTAACATAATCCGGATCAGAAGATGGTTCTCCGGCAGGGGGATATAATTCAGGGAATGAAGTTCTCATATTTATAATGTTGCCACTGTCAACTTCTTCAGGCTGAATTATTATATCATTAATATTCCGGCCTATGGGAATGTGTAAGCTGAAATTCCCATTTTTATCTGTCAAAGAATACTGAAAACCTGCTACTTTAGAAGGAGAAGAAAGAAATATATATTTATCGGGAATAATTTTAAGGGATGCCTGATTAATCAATGTTCCTGACAGGTAATGGTTGTCATTCTCATGTAGATATCTGATCTCAGGATAGTTACCTGACAATATTACGTCCCAGTCGATCCATTTGCTTTTAATGCCCGTGAGAAAATTATCGAGAGTGTCGCGATCAATTTCAATTAATTTCATACTCCTTATCGCATCAGGAAGTATCCCGAACTCACTTCCAAAGACCATATAATCAACGATATCCTGCGAATGAATTGAAAAAGGCTGAGGTGTCACAGAGACGCTGAACGTCAATCTTTCGGAAGGCTTGACCGGAATAGTCTCTGTATCTAATTCGATCGAAATCTTGCTTCTCGGTTCTATTCCTCCCGTCGATCTGACAACCATATTGTTCCTTTGATCGGCAGGGGTAAATACATATTTTTCGAAGAAAGGTTTACCGCTGTTATTGAAAAGAGTAATCTGATTAATCCCTTGATTAAGAGAATTTCTCAGAACGGACAATCTTGTTTTTTCTGCTGTAAGGATCACTTCTTCGTTAACATCTATTTTACCATGAGTTTGTATAAAGAGATAACATCGGTTTCCGTTTCCGGAGCGGAAGACTTCGTCAGCCTCTATCAGTATTCCAATAGTATCAACCCCGGGTACAACCTTAACATTAATTCCCTTTTCCATATAACTACCGGAATGTATTCCTGCTACTTCATCTTTAAACAGGTTTCCGCTATCAGATCTGTTTGTAAAGGGCGTAAAATTTATTGCGTTAAAAACATTGATCTTTTTTACGAAGCAATTAAAAGGCAGGAAATTCTTCATCCAGTTTGTATATGCCCGTATTGTATAGCTTCCGCTGCTCAGGGAATCAGGAAGTAATGCTACTCCCTTACCAAATCCTCCTTCAACTCCGATCTGTTTCCGGATAACCGGTTTGTTTTCCCAATTGAGAACTTCAAAGTAGACAATCCTGCTGGCATCCGAAAGCTTTAAACTTAATCTGTCTGACAGCCAGGTACTAAACCATATTGACTCGCCTGCAATATATTCATCTCTGTCTGTATGGATATAAATATCTTCCCATGGCACTATCTCACAATAATTTATGAACTTTTCTGCAATGTTCTCTTTGATTCTGCTCCCGTTCTGGGCATTAAGACCGGGCAGGAAAAGAATTACAGACAGAAAAAACAATATTGGTTTAACGGCTCTCAGCATAAAAAACATATTATTCATTGTCCCTCCAGAAGGCTGGTTCAATTTTAGATCCTCTGAGAGTGCAGTCTGCACAACCCTGGAATCTGGTCAGGATCCAGTAAGGGGTCATCATAACATAACCATGTTCAATAATCCAGTACAGACTGCTGATTCCCGTGACCCCGTCAAGTGAGCCATAAACAGTCATGTAAGGGCAATCATAATACAGGTCTGTCAATCCCAGGAATGAATCCTGAATAAATAACCTTTTTGAGCTTACAGATGAAACACTAAAATAACCAAGCACATTTTTAGCGGAATCATCCACACAAAAAATATTCCCGGGAACTGATGCTGGTGTTATATCATACAAGCTTCCAACCTCTTCTGCTATATTCTTAACCTTTGACCAGTAATTATACTCCTCCTCATCGATAGAATACTGATTTACGAGTATGCTGTATTTTATCCCGAATCTGTCGGAGTAGGGGGCTATATAATACAACGGATACCTGTTAACCTTGTTCTCCTGGAGAAGTGAAGTGCTTTTAACTCTTATAATATCAGAATTAAGGGTAATCCAGCAGATATTGTTTTCAACATAATCATAAGGGAGATGGAATTCCCATGTTTCAGTAAATTCCCACCTGTAATGCGTACAAATATTAAGAGGATCATGGGTATCAAGATAAATCTGACATCCGTTTACAATTCCAGACTGAGAATATTCATCAACCTTCTCATAATAAATGGAGTCAATCAGGGGGACCGGCTTCAGTTCAACAACTGAGGATTCGAATATATGATGCCCAAAAACCGGATCGTTTGTGATGACCGTCAGATAATATTTACGTCCGTGAATGCCCTTAAACCGCTCAGGATCAGTGACATAAATTCCAGCTCCTTTTTCGGTTAATGAGAATGTATTTCCATTGTCATCAGTAATGCTTACAGTACATCCCTTAAAAGGTTTTGTTTTGTTTTTGCTATTCAGAGCGAGTGATTTTGAGAGTTTAACCGTATTGATCCCATATTGATCTGTAATCATCCCTTCAACAACAAGCATCTCCTTCTCCTCTTCAGTTTCCGGGATGAACTGGGTTATGCAGTTTCCTGTCAGAAGAATGAGAATGAGAATAACTAAAAATCTTAATGCTTTCATCGTGTTAAAAAATCAAAACTAAGTGTCAGGGAGGGTATTGCTCTTCCGAAAACTGATAATTTATATCCTCTGATGGTATTTTTCGAATTAGTAAAATAAATACTGTAGACATTGGGTCTTGCAAGCAAATTATACACTGAAAATGTCCAGTGGGGATTGGCAATTTTATGAGCTTTAAGGGTACCGCTTATTACGAAAGAGAGATCAAGTCTGGAGTAAGCCGGAATCCTGTATTTATTTCTGTCGGAATAATAGATAAGAAGGACGTCTTTCATATAATATCTTGAAACCGGATAAGTTATCGGACGGCCTGTGGTCAGTGTATAATTAGTGGAGAAGCTGAACCGACGCGAAAACAGATAGTTGAAGGTGAGGATCAGATCATTGGGCCGGTCAAAATTTGACGGGAACCATTTTCCCTCGTTAATAATTTCGTCACGGAATGTACCAATACTTTTAAGGAAGGTTCTTGAGTATGTATATCCGGCGCTCCATCGGATCTTCCCTCCTGATTTCTTTAACAGCAGTTCAAGACCATAAGCTTTCCCTTTAGCATTTAATATATCCGTTTCAATATGTTCATTCATTACAAGTTTTGTACCTCCTTTAAAGTCGATCGGATTTCGGATTTTTTTATAATAAACTTCAGCTGAGGCTTCCACAGTGTTTCCAAACAACATCCGGTAAAACCCTGCTGCATACTGATCACCGATCATAGGTTTGAGGTAATAATCACTCAGCTTCCAGGTATCAGACGGAGAAACAGATATTGTATTTGAAAGGAGATGGATATACTGGCGCGTCCTGTTATAGTTCACTTTGAATGAGCTCCGGTCTGAAGTCTTTATATTCATTGATAATCTGAATTCAGGACCCATGTATACTTTATAAAGTTCTCCCCTTCTGAAATTAAGAGTATCAGTAACAGTTGTCTCGTTCTTTGTATAACGCGGATCATAAATCATGACTGATTTGTCACCAAATGCAAAGAATGATGAAAGACGTATTCCGCCACTCACTGATATATATTCATTCAGTGCGATCTTATCTTCTGCATAAATTGCAGCTTCCAGAGCTCTCTCCTTCTCAATGATTCCAGGCACAATAAGAGAAGAATCGGATGCAGGCAGGTAACTTCCAGGCATGATAGCATACCTGGTCATGTCAAGTCCGTAGTTGATCTCATGTCTGCCTTCGTACATATTGAAATCAGCTTTAAATCCGGTGCTGTTTACTTTATGAGACATAAGGAAACCCTCATCAGGTTTACTGTTACTTGATATGACGTATTTATAGTTGCTGTTATTGACAGTGACTATTGAAAAAAACCTGCTTTTGAAGAAATGGCGCCAGCTTAAGGAGACAATATTATTATCATAATTGTAAACAGAATCAGAATTAAATCTGAAAGCATCGTGGCTTAAATATGATGAAAAGTCAATTTTATTGTTCTTATTGATATCATAGGTTATTTTTCCGTTTAGATCATAGAAAGCTGCCCTGCTCCTGCTGATAGCATAATTATCTATCATCTTGAGCACCCAGTTTGAGTATGTTGTCCTGCCGGCAAGAATAAATGAGCATGTATCTTTTTTAATCGGACCCTCAATCACAATATGAGTTGTAATAGGACTGATACCGGCATTACCATAAAATTCTTTTCTGTTCCCTTCTTTGGTCCCTATATCAAGCACAGAAGAGATCCTTCCGCCGAATCGCGTTGGTATTCCACCTTTATATAAAGTAACATCTTTAATAATATCCGAATTCACAGCCGAAAAGAATCCAAAGAAATGGGATGAATTATACACCGGGGCACCATACAGAAGTATAAGATTCTGATCCGATGAACCGCCCCTTACGTTAAAACCCATTGAGCCTTCTCCAACCGACTGGACTCCAGTAACAAGCAGAATACTCCTGATAATATCTGACTCGCCCATGGATGTCGGCATAATCCTGAATGATGTTAAATCTATCTTCTCAACTCCCACTTCATTCCTTTGAAGCATTACACTTCTTTCAGCTGAAATAACTGCCTCCCTTAAAGGAATGAGTGTGCGGCTCATTTCAATATTCATCTCACCGCTTGCATACAGATTCAGATTAACTAATCTCTCTTTCATGCCAATAAAAGAAAATTTCACCTGATGAGATCCGCGCGGCAGAGAAAGCGAATAGTAGCCATACTGATTTGATGCAGTTCCGTAAGAACGCTTCCCCAGATAAACAGTCGCACCTGAAACAGGTTCCTTAGAGTCCTTGTCGTTTATATAACCTGTAAGCATAACATTCCCGGGCATATTCTTATCGGCAGGATTACCAATACTGAAAAAAATATTTCCAGCCTGCTGATCATTTTCCAGAACTTCATAAGCGGTAGGAGTTATATACTTCTGCTTTTCAGGAGCTTTCTCTTCTGTTTCATGTATTTTAACAGCAAAATCTTTCGTCAAAATAATATTGCCTGCACCGTCAAAAAAATAGAAGAGCGATCGTCCTGAAAATATATCATCAAGGAGCCTGGACAGCAGGATATCACCCTTAAAATCACCTGTGTTTAGATCTCCAACCCATTCCTCCATGTAAAAGAAATGCAGGTCGTTTCGTTTTTCAACCTCTGCAACAAAATCATTAAAAGAGGATCCGGTATAATCCCAGTTGATAAGGATATCTTCCTGGCCATATAAATCCAGACTAAAATAAAATGCCAGGAAAAGAATCAATACCTTAATTTTCATGTTTAATATCTATCAATTGAGTTTGTCAATAAACTCAATTACCGGGATAAAACTTTCAGGATTTTTTTTTGTAACAGCTAACTTATTGCTTTTAATAAAACTCCTGATTTCTTGTCTATTTTCAGGAAACAGCTTCAGTACATCATTCTTTTTGTTTATCGGATAAACCTTCCCGCTTTTCATTACATATATCCGGTGATACTGAAAAAAAGCATCATATTTTTTGTCCACAGCAAGTAAAAGGATCTCCTTTTTATACTTAACAATAAGCCCCAGGTTGTTACTGTACAGTACGTTGACATATCCCCTTTCGTTATTCAGGCTATCATCATTCAGTTTTAAAAAACTATAGGATTTATTATTGACTTCAATGGTAAAGGCATTAACCATTTCTTTATTAAGCTGAAGAATGATGCCCTGTCTGGTTTTAGTTATCAATTCATCAAGGTAAATATCATATCTGAGTTCAATATCATCAAATAATTTACCACTGACTGTTACCTTTCCCGGACTATACTCCTGAGAAAAAAGAAACTGGTCACCCTTAAGCTGTGAATATTCATTCCTCCATATCCTTCCATTATACAGAATCTGC
This sequence comes from uncultured Bacteroidota bacterium, assembly GCA_963843415.1. Lineage (GTDB taxonomy): Bacteria > Bacteroidota > Bacteroidia > Bacteroidales > VadinHA17 > LD21. Next base: position 414,173 of record CAWJKD010000002.1, on the reverse strand, counting down.
TTTTCCGGTATTTCCTGATCCTGTGGTTGAATGGCCTCTGATCCGGCGTGTTCCGACGCATTGACCGGACAATAATGAATGGACAATAATATGATTGAAAAAAACAGGAATTTGGTAAGGATTCTCATTTGAAATTAAAATTCGGGTCCGCAGGCCTGATAAACTGACACTCCCGATGTCTAAATTATTCCGGTATGTCAGGTTAAAGATAATAAAATAAACCAGCTTTTAGTGTGAATCACGAATCTGAACAGGTTAACAGGATATTACTGTTCTTGCTGTCTGATCAGGACTTCTCTCTTGTAGAGCCTGTCTTCCAGTATCCTGGAGTATTTGCGGCCTGGCTTTATATTATAATCTTCATAAGCTTTCTGTGCCCACTTAAGGGCAGCGTCAACATCACCATTAATCTCATTTATGATCCCCATATTATAACATGCTCTGCCTGCAATTTTCATTTTTTGATTTCCGGTCTCTTTTTCCCAGAGCAGCCCGGCTTCATCCCATTTTCCAAGCTGAGCTTTTCTTTTGGCTATTTTGAAATTGCCGGTTCCTTTTACATAATAATCCCGCATTACCCGGAGCTCAAAAGGCAGTAACCTTAATGCATAACCATGACCGGCCTGATTACTTACTTCCTTAATTGCATCTTTCCTTTTTATAATCCCTGCCACGGCAACAACCGGATTAATTCCTCTGCCAGTATAAACAACAGATTGCAGATGACTGAATTCATCGGCAATTACCCTGTTTACCGGATCATAGATCCGCCAGCCCGTTTTTACAATTGTCTCCATATTTGCCAGGTGTTCAAGTGCCGGGATAGCTATACCTAAGGGTGTTTCAACATCAACTTTATTTGTTGAGTAATCTAATCTTGTATCAGTATCGTAATATTCAAGAGCAAAAATCGCATCAGTTCCCTTCTCTTTGCAGATCATATCTATGATCTCCCATTTCAGCGGTTCCGGGAACAAACCGGTTTTGGGTGTCCTGAAATCAATGTCGTTCAGTGTCTTAACTGAAGCAAACCTGTTATTGTTTAAAAGCTCTTCTGAGAGACCCAGGATGCATTGTTCCGCACCATCCTTGTCAAGGTCGGTCCCCTCCAATGAAAGAACTTTTTCAAGAACATCAAGAGCTTTTGTTTCATCAGTGGGGATGCTCCTGTTGATTATGCCGGGAGTTTTAATTTCTTTGGATAGTGTAACCGGAGCAGGCTCCACAACAGTAAGATATAGTTGATTTATCTTGCATGAATTCAGAGCAACTGCAATAATGATGATTGGTAAAAATTGTTTCATATAAAAAATTGTTTAATATCTGAATTTAAAATTTGTCATGTAGTTGGATTACTGAATAACCCTTTTTCTTAAGATAGTAAATCAAGAGTATTCACAGAGTTCTCAGGCTCCTGCAATTTTACTCTGTCTTTTCTACCTTCAGATTCTTCAGAGCTGCCGTGGTGTACCATGATGCAATACCGAAAGGTTTTGATAATTCAACCTCCGGACGTATTGATAATACATCATCTTTCGCCCGTGCATAATCAACAACCACCTCATCGTCGATAAGAGCTCTGATAGTATCTTCCTTAACGATAAGGCAGATCCGGTACCAACGGTTCTTTTCAAATTCAATTAGCCTTGTTGTCTGGTTCTCCGATGCATCTCTGGAATTTATACTGCTTAATCCGACAGTGGTTCCACCCCATCCCCCAACAATCAGAGTACATGGTTCCTTTCCGACAGGGAAGGTCATGCCGCAAAAGAAATCATTGCCGGCAACCCGTTTTGCTTCCAGAGTCACTTTGTAATTCATCTCCGGGAATTCTCCTGTCCATGTAATTCCGGTGCACCCTTCTCCCATCCCTAGGATTATCTCGCCACCCGAAACACTGACAGGTCCCTGGGGCCCAAAGTTTGTTATCTCCCATTCTTCAAGCGATTTCCCATCAAACATATAGGTGCTGTCGGAAATATCAGAAGAAACATTCACCTGTTGTGCCGGCTCTTGTTCAGAGCTCTCACTTTGTGATCTTCCCCGACAAAATGTAAAGAGTAATGAACTGATAATCAGTATTATACATTTGATCATTCTGATTCTGTCGATCATCCTGAGAAGTTATTAAGATTTGGGACCTGTATCAAAAGTTATTCCTCCGGTTTTTTTATTTCCCTGACAGGATTATCAATAACATCAAAATCAGGTAATATCCCCTTATTGTCTGTTGCTTTAAGCTGTTCGAGTTTCCTTCCTGCCGGGATAACACGACTTTCCCATGATCCGGCTGCATCATTAAATCCTTTCAGTGCAGTTTTCAGACCGCTGCCGACTTTATCAAAGTGATCTGCAAATACATTTACCCTGCTGTATAATTCCATAGCAGCATTCATTATCAGTGTTGCATTTTCAGTTATGTTATGCTGTTGCCATGACATTGCTACCGATTTAAGGACAACAATTAAAGTTGTAGGAGTGGTAAGTATAATTTTATTGTTCATTGCATCCTGAAGTAGTGTTTTGTCTGTCATCAGTGCAACATTGAATGCAGATTCTACCTCCATATACAATATTACAAAATCAGGGGTATTCTCGAATTGTGACCAGTATTTTTTTTTGCTTAATTTGTTCACATGATCCCGCAGATCCCTGGCGTGCTTTTCGAATAGCTTTGTACGTGATGACTCTTCATCTGTTTCCAGAGCCTCGAGATAAGCATCCAGAGGCAGTTTGGAATCGACGACTATATGTCCGTTCCCCGGAAGGTTTATTATCATATCCGGCTTCATTGTTGAATCTTCACCCTCCTTATATACCTGTTCAACGAAATCACAATGCGCTGTCAGTCCGGAGAATTCCACGACCCGTTTTAGTCCTATTTCACCCCACCTGCCCCTTACCCTCGGATTTCTAAGGGCATTCACAAGCGCTCCTGTCTCTTTCTGAAGTGATGTATGGGTTTTCTGCAGATCGGATAACATCTGCGAGACCTTTCCAAATGTTTCCTTTGATCCTCCCTCCAGTTGCTCAATCCTTGTTTTATAGCTGTCAATAGCATCTTTCACCGGTTTAAGCATATTCTCAATTGCAGTTTTGCTCTGTTGAAGTTCAACTTCAGAAGCTTTTACCTGAGCTTCGAGCTGCGGCTTTGCCAGGTTAATAAATTGGAGGTTGTTTTGTAATAAAGCATCCGATGCCGCAGCTTTAAATGTGTTGAGCATGGCTATTTTAACCTCTTCCAGGCTCTTCTGCTGAGCTTCAATTCTGGCTTCCAGCGAGCTGTTCGCCTTTTCCAGATCATTCAGTTCCCTTGTTTTCGCAACCAGCCTTGAACTGAAAATTGATCTGGTTACCAGCCAGGCAATAAATGCACCGCAAATGATCCCTCCTGCAATATAAATAATGATCTCCATCAATAGAATTTTATATCCAAGTAGTCTTCAAATTTAAAGGTTTTACCTCAGATTAGCCGGATAAAAGTCAGCATTATTTTATTTACCTTCGCATATCTAAAATCAGAAAAAATGAAAAAATTTAACCTGCTGACTGTTATGATGATAGCAATTCCAATACTATTCTCCTGTTCCTCAAAACAGGAGAAGATGGAGAACCGTCTGAAGAAGTTCATCTCAGCCTATGAAGCTAAAATCATCCCGCTTTATCGTGCTCAGGCTCTTACATCGTGGAACGCTAATATAAGCGGAACAGAAGAAGATCTGCTACTGAGTGAAAAAGCCTCTTTTGAATTTTCAAAGATCTATACTGATACTGACGCATTTAATGAACTTAAGGAACTGAAGGAATCTGGCGCAGTCCTCGATCCCCTTCTTGCACGCCAGCTTGACATTATATATGATTCTTATCTCGGGAACCAGGTTGATACAACCCTGATTGCAGAGAGACTCCGGATGGAGACTGAAATCAACAAGAAATATCTGAATTTCCGGGCTACGGTTGACGGGAAAGAATTATCTGATAATCAGCTGGACAACATCCTGAGAAACTCAACCAGCAATACGGAACTTCAGGCGACCTGGGAGGCTCATAAGTTGTTAGGTCCTGTGGTGGCTGAAGATATCATCAAGCTTGTAAAGCAACGCAATCTGATAGCCCGGAAACTGGGATTCAGCAACTTCCATGAAATGAGTCTGAAACTTTCCGGACAGGAACCCGACGAAGTCACAGCTATCTTTAATGAACTTGATAATCTTACAAGAGATAATTTTGCCAGCTTAAAAGGAGATATAGATGCTTATTTCTCAAAGCTTTACAGGATCAAACCCGAAGAGCTCCGGCCCTGGCATTACCAGAACAGGTATTTCCAGGAAGCTCCGGAAATTTATCCTGTTGATCTTGATAATTATTATGCAGATCAGGAGCCCGCAAAACTGGCTGCCAGTTTTTATGATGGTATAGGTTTAAATGTTGATGCCATTCTTGTGAAAAGCGATCTCTATGAAAAGCCGGGAAAAAACCAACATGCATTTTGTACGGATATCGACCGTGCCGGCGATGTAAGGACTCTTGATAATATCCGCCCTGATTCATACTGGATGAATACAATTCTTCATGAGCTGGGCCACGGTGTTTACTCGTATTACAACGATATGGATCTTCCATTTACTCTGAGGGATGCTGCCCATACTTTTACTACGGAAGCCATAGCTAATTTTTTCGGCAGACTTTCAAAAAATCCCCGGTGGATGCAGGGAATGGGAATTATCGACTCGGCAGAAGCCGAAAAAATCTCTGATAATTGCCGTAAATCACTCCGGCTCGAAATGCTTGTCTTCAGCCGGTGGGCTCAGGTAATGTACCGTTTTGAAAAATCAATGTATGAAGATCCCGATCAGGATCTGAACAAATTATGGTGGGATCTGGTTGAGAGATATCAGATGCTGGCAAAGCCTGAAGGACGTAATATGCCGGACTGGGCGACAAAGATCCATGTTGCACTCTATCCCTGCTATTACCATAACTACCTTCTGGGTGAGCTTTTGGCGTCACAGCTCTATGGATATATTCAGAATAATATTACTGATAATCAGGCTCTCGTTGGCGAAAAAGCTATAGGTACTTATTTGAAGGAAAAAATCTTCCTTCCAGGAGCCAGATACTACTGGAATGATATGATCGAAAAAGCAACAGGAGAAAAGCTTACTGCAAAATATTATGCTGAACAGTTTGTTCAAAAATAAATTGAAATTCACTTAACCGCTGTGTTACAAGGAGTATGCATGGAGTTTAACTATTCAGAACTCCGTATAATTATGTGGTAAAATAAAGATAAAACTATGAAAAAAATCATTATCCTTTTCCTGGCTATCCTGACAGCCTGCACCTCAACAGAAATTAAGAAAGAGCCGTTAAGCTCAGCTGGTTATTTAGATGAAACTGCAATAACAAATGCACTTGAGAGTGTAAAAACTGCAGAGACCGTTGCTGACTTATTGCTTCTGGAAAAAGGCATCCGGCATGCTTCTTCTCTCTGGAGGCCCGAAGATGGAACCCCTTCGGAATTCACTGAATTTGTGAAAGCGAATTATATCTCAGATCCTGTCAAACGCAAATTAATTTTCAATAAAATAAGTAAATACATTGAATCGCTCTATGGAAATTATAATGACATAACAATAGATCTTAAAAAAAATCTCGATGAAGCAGCAGGAGATATTGATGAGATTGACCGGATGTTCGGTAATTATTCTGTCAGCTCACATTTGTCGGATGATTTTTATTCAAATAAAATAGCGTTCGCTATTGCGCTGAATTTTCCATACTATCCCCTGTCCGAAAAAGAGAAACTGGGTCCGGCATGGAGCCGTGAAGAATGGGCAATGGCCAGGCTCGGAGATATGTTCGTCTCGCGTGTGCCGGCAGATCTTAACCAGGCTCTGAACAGTGCCCTTGGCAATTGCGATATGTATATAGCAGAATATAATATCTGCATGGGGAAGTTACGGACCGATGACGGCAGGCAGCTGTTCCCCGATGACATGGTACTGCTGTCGCACTGGAATCTCAGAGATGAGCTGAAAGCCAATTATGCCGATAAGGTGAATGGCATTGAGAAACAGGACATGATTGTAAAGGTCATGGATCATATTATAAAACAGGACATTCCAGAAGTTGTTATTAATAATCCTGACTATGAATGGGCTCCCTATACAAATAAAGTAACCAGAGGTGGCTCGATTGTTGAGTCGATCCCTGAACCAGATACCCGCTATGAGCTCATCCTTAAGACCTTCAGGGCAATGAAAGATATCGATTCCTACAATCCTGAAATGAACACCGCCATGATGCGAAAGTTTTCATGGGAAATGGAGATATCACAGGAGGAGATTGAGGAGTTGTTCGACACTTACTTGAGATCCCCTCAGTTAAATAAAGTTGGGGCAATAATCAGTCAGAGACTTGGTCGTGATCTGAAACCTTATGATATATGGTACGACGGATTCAAAACAAGAAGCAGCATACCTGAAGATCTTCTGACGTCCAAGACATCATCTCTTTACCCCGGCCCGGCAGCTTTTAGAGCCGGAATGCCTTTAATGCTCGAAAAATTAGGATGGAGCCCTGAAAGGGCCCGATACCTTGCAGATAAGATTGTTGTCGACCCGGCCCGCGGATCTGGACATGCCTGGGGAGCAATGATGAAGGGATCTCAATCACACCTCAGGACCCGCATATCAGAAAAAGGAATGGACTACAAAGGCTATAATATTGCTGTCCATGAATTCGGACACAATATCGAGCAGACAATCACACTTTACGATGTGGATAACTATACAATGACAGGAGTACCAAACACCGCTGTCACAGAAGCTATGGCTTACGTTTTCCAGAACCGCGACCTTAAACTCCTCGGAATGAAGGATGAAACCCCTGATAAAGAGAAAATGGAAACACTTGATGCTGCCTGGCAACTTATGGAAATAATGGGCGTCGGAATGGTTGAAATGAACTACTGGAAATGGATGTACCAGAATCCTGAAGCCACACCTGCTCAACTCAAGGAGGCTGTTATAAAAATTGCACTTGAGATGTGGAACAGATACTTTGCTGCGGTTATCGGTGTTGAGGATTCACCGTTGCTGGCAATCTATTCACATATGGTTAATTCTCCCCTTTACCTGCCTAATTATTCATACGGACATGTTATTCATTTCCAGATCGAAGAGTATCTGAAGGGCAAAAACCTTGCTTCGGAACTTGACCGTATATTTAAACAGGGACGTCTGACTCCACAACAATGGATGGCGGGAGCTGTGGGGCAGAAAATTTCAACCCAGCCGCTCCTAAATAAACTTGATGAAATATTGAAATGAAACGGGCGTCGAAATAAGGCGCCAGGCGTCAGGAAGAAAATCAGATTAGCAGATTAAAAAATACTTTTAATAATAAATGATATGAAAATAAAACTTAGTGATTATCCTACTTTTAACAAGGAATGGGATAAGGAAAAAACCAAGAAGAAAACCAGAAAAATGCTAAAGCGGATCGGTGAGCTTCAGCATAAAATGTATGCCCAGAACAAATACAGCCTGCTGATAATTTTTCAGGGAACAGATGCATCAGGTAAAGACGGACTGACAATAGGATTGCTGAAGTACTGCAATCCCATCGGAGTAGAAGTGGATAGTTTTAAAAAACCGACAGAAGAAGAATATGCACACGATTTTCTGTGGCGGATACATAAGTCATCACCGCGGAAAGGAACAACCCATGTTTTCATCAGATCACATTATGAGGATATCCTGGTTCCGACAATCGGGAAATATATCCCTCCGGATGTTATTGCACAACGTTACGAGATTATCAATGAATTCGAGAGAACAATTGAACAAAATGAGACTAAAGTGCTTAAATTCTTTCTTAATGTGTCGAAGGATGCGCAGAAAGAGAGGCTTATGGAACGCATTGAATTAAAAGAAAAGCACTGGAAACATAAAGACGGCGACTGGGAAACACGTGAGCAATTTGACAATTATCTCGATGTTTACGAAAAGATCATCAACACATGCAATAAAATCCCGTGGAATATTATACCTGCTGATACAAACTGGCAGAAACTATATGCTGTTGCAGAAGTCGTCCTGAAGACTCTTGAGGAACTCGATCTTAAATGGCCGGAGCTTGTAACTGAAAAATTTGCTAACTAATTATACTGCGAAGCCGTCAGACTGTTTAAAAATCCCGGGATGATCAGGTCAGAAATTCATTTTAAGAGTAATACCGGTTGCAGAAGATGCTGTGCTCCTGTCATAAAATATTGAAGGTTTAAATTCAATAGAATAACCTGTTGAATAACGATTTTGGGCAGATCTGACAGTTGATGTACGGATCAAACCGGTAACTCCTGTAATTGTCCCGGCAACAACAAGAACACCTCCGAGACCTATCAGGATATTTCCCATTCCTTCTGCCCCGATTAATTCTTCAAGGAAACTGGGATCCTCACCAAGGCCTTTGTTTTTATATAAAAACCCGGCACCAAGCGATCCACCACCCATAAGAGCCAGAACACCTCCGGTTACAGCAGTATTATTACAGTGTTCCACAGCATCGGTAAACTGCTCCGGGGTCAGCAGGTCAATTCTTTCGACACCATACCTGTCTTTGTACCATTGACCTGATGAATTAATGAATATTATGATAAGTGACAGACTTAAGATAATTTTTTTCATACAATAGTCTGGTTATTTATAAAGCATTATAAAATTAAACCAAAGGGAGCTATGAAACAAATAAATCTATTATACTGCCACAATTATGAGTATCTGCGCCACAAAGATTCTCATAAACATAACAAGCGGATAAACAGTGGCATAAGCCAGAGCTGGTGCATCGGATCTGGCAATACCGTTAGCAAAAGAAAGGGCAGGCGGATCGGTCATACTGCCGGCAAGTAATCCGCATATTTCCAGATAGTTCCTTTTCAGAAAAAACCGGGCACAAAAACCGACAACTATCAGCGGCAGAAGGGTTATTACAGCTCCAAATCCCATCCATAGGAATCCGTCACCTGATAAAAGGGTCGGGATGAATTTCTCACCGGCCGTAATCCCGACGCTGGCCAGAAAGAGAACGATCCCTATTTCGCGGAGCATAAGATTTGCACTGGGCGTTGTGTAGGATACCAATTGGAACTTATATCCGTATTTGCTTAAAAGTATTGCCACAATTAGCGGACCTCCCGCCAATCCTAATTTTACAGGATGCAGAACACCGGGAATTTTAAAGGGTATACTGCCCAGCAATACTCCCAGGAGTATCCCGATAAAAATCGGGATAATATTAGGTTCATCCAGCCTCTTAATTGAATCACCAAGCTGACTTGTTGCTTTATCTATTGCTCCTTTATCACCTACAACAATCAGCTTATCTCCCATCTGAAGACGGAATTCAGGTGAAGTTACAAACTCTAATCCGGAACGAAAGATCCGGGTTATGTTAATGTTGTATTTTGTTCTGAGTCTGAGTGATCCAATCGTTTTGCCATATACCTCCCTGTTGGTTACCAATATCTGCGTTGAAATGAGGTTTCCTGAAATTGCTTCCAGATCCATTTCGCTTTTTACACCGATTTGAGCAATAATTTCAGGGAGGATTTTTTTCTGTGCAACCACGAGAATTACATCATTCTCGCAGATTACAACATCAGGGCCTCCCGGGGTTATTTCGCCATTGTGCAAAACCCGTGTGATAACAAAAGGATGATCAATTATCTCTGTTATCCCTCGGATTGTTTCACCGGACATTTCAAGATTGGTCACATGAATACTTACTTTCCCTGGAAGTTCATCTTCAGGCTGCTGATCCATGTGGTACAGAGATAGTTCCGTATCAACATTTATCTTCCAGACCTTTCTTATTATGACCATCGTTAAAATAATTCCAAGTACACCAAAAGGATATGCAACTGCATAACCCAGGCTTATCTGAGGCACTTCTGTTCCGTTTGAAATCTGGGTTAAAGCCTGTTGTGCAGCCCCAAGTCCGGGAGTATTGGTCACGGCACCCGACATAATACCCACGAGCATCGGAAGTGAAGTTCCGGAAATGAAATGGAGCAATACAGTAGTAAGTCCTCCAAGAAAAACGATCAGGAGAGCAAGAAGATTAAGAGTAAGTCCTCCTTTTCTGAATGATGAGAAAAAACCGGGGCCTACCTGCAACCCTATTGAGAACACAAAAAGTATCAATCCGAAATCCTTTATAAAATCAACGACCTGATGGTTTGCTGAAAAACCGAAATGACCTATAGCAATGCCGGCAAATAATACGAAAGCAATCCCCAGTGATAATCCGGATATTTTAATCTTACCCAGCATGACACCAAGTGCAATCACGATACAATAAATAAATATTGTATGAGCTACAGACTCACTATAAAACAGGTCATTAATCCATTCCATTGATTTGCAGGTTTCCCGTAAAAGTAGTAGAATTCCTAAAGAATCATATGCCTAAGATTAAAGATTATATTACATTGAATATCCAATTATCTTCTGTAACTTTCGGTTTATCCTTTTAGTGCTTTACCAAAGAAGTGAAAGTGGATTTTTTTTAATGTTTTATAAAAAATACAAAACAATGGCAAATTTTATTGATGAATTTATGAAGAATTACGGTCGTGAGGTGACCAGGCAGATGTCCTCAAATTTAAATGTAGATCAGGGGACAGTAGCTAAACTTATTCCTCAGCTGGCACCGCTAATTTTAGGCGGACTGAAGAGGCAGAAGGATGATCAGGGAGGTGATGACAAGGGTGGATCACATCCTCAATAAATATGGTGATTCTTCGGTATTGGATAACATCAAGGATTTTATCTCATCGAAAGTGAATGATAACACAGCTGATGCCAATCTGGGCGGATTACTCGGAGTTGGAGGAGGTACTGCAGCTGCTCAGACACTGAGTAAAAAGCTCAATGTTGATTCATCTGTTATAATGAAGATGATTCCTGCCCTTGCTCCCTTAATTCTGGGCGCATTAACGAAAAAACGTGACACAGGTTCATCAGGGATTTCAGGTGTCGGATCACTCCTGGATGCCGACGGCGACGGCAGCATAATAGATGACGTTGCAGGCTTCCTGCTAAGAGGAGGATCTGGATCAACGTCTGGAAAAGGTAAAGGAATCCTTGGATCGCTCCTCGGAGGGATACTGCGGAGGTAATTCAGGTTGTTAAACCCCGGACTGAAGTCCGGGGTCATTAGGCATCCAAATCCTGAACTCACCGCTGCAATGAAGTATTGCCATCAGGTATAATAATCCGTCGTAATATCTCTCATTTAGTTCAGATGGTATTGGTGTATCCCATAATGCCTCAACAAAGTCTTTAGCCAGTGCATGATCCGCAGCCAGGCTCATTACAGCATTTGTCGCCACCAATCCCTTTGCATGTGATTTATTGAGTATTTTGCCATCAAGCGAATATTCCGTTCCATAAGTATCCATCCCTTCTGATGCAAAGAATGACTGGAGCCTGTTACTCAGCTCAACCTGATAAGGATCTTTTTTCCACCATGACCAGTCCACAGCCCAGTTCATCTGGGTTCTCCTTGAATCGAAAGAGAAATTTGATGCGCGTTGATTCCAGCCAATTGAGAACGGAGTGCCATCAAAGTTGGCATAGTCGGGAGCCAGACCTGTAACAGGATGGGTTGTTCTGCGGAAGAAGGCACGGCTTGTATCTGATGCTTCAGCCCAGAATGACCTATCTTCTTCAGGTCCCCATATAGCCCACAACTCATAAAAGGCCGGTAAATGATATGAAGGATCCGTAAAATGACTTTTGCCACTGTCAGGTGTAAAGCGGATCATTTTCATCTCTTCATTAACCATATTATGGACTGTCATTGGGCCAAACTTAGTCATCCCTCTGATAAGTTTCCTGTGTCTCATATCAGTAAGTATCTTGTCGGCCCACTCCTTATAGTTATAGATTCCTTCACTATTCCCCCACCGGTTAGCTGCAAAATAGAGTGCCATAACAAAATATTCCTCCCCGTCAGGAGCAGCTGTTTCAGCATTCGGAGTTCCGTCGCGTTGGAGCGACCATGAAAAATAACCGTAAGACGGGTGTGCCGGATCATCATTATATGCATATGTAACTGCCCAGTTCCATATCGCATCGAATTCTTCTTTCTTATCCATCTGTACCGCTATCATCATCCCATATGACAGACCTTCACTTCTCACATCATTATGCAGAACGTCGCTGATGTTTGCCAGCAAACCATTCTCATTTCGTCCGGTTTCAAAGTAGACAGCCTGTGTCGCTGAATCACCGTGGAAAACCTGCTGGAATGCACTTTCATTCTTAGCAGCTATTTCAGCTTTGTCATGTCCGTTCTCAAGGAAGAGATTCCTGTATTCTCCTGTATAAAAGGAACCTTCGGCTGCTGAAGATCCTTTTCCGGGCTTTTTACCTGAAGAACAGGATACTATAATTAAGGAAATGATAATCAGAAAAAAAGTCAGTTTTCTCATGATTTAAAATTTTAGAGATTTTTACTTCTACCGCAACTCTTTAAACTGCCTCGATTGTTGAAGGAGGTTTTGTTGCAATATTATATGTGACGCTTACAATCCCCGGAACCTCTTTTATGATCGCTGAAGCAAGATCTTCGAGGAGACTGAATGGTAATTTCGTCGGTGTAGCTTTTCGGGCATCGAGGCTGTCCCAACAACGTATTTCGATCTGTTGTCCGAAGTCGCGTTTGCCTTCTCTCATCCCTGTAACCCGATCTTCGTGAAGAATTGCCATATACTGGAAAGCATCTTTATCATGCAGCATCCTTTCAACAACCACGGTTGCTTTGCGGACCGTCTGTAGCCGTTCCGCTGTCACTTCACCTATTATACGGGCAGCGAGAGCAGGGCCGGGAAACGGGATACGGTTAAATAGCTCTTCTGGCAGTCCGAGAGCTTTTCCTGTCATTCTGACACCATCCTTACGAAGCTCGATCAGTGGCTCAATTATCTGGTATCCAAATACTTCCTGCGGATCGATACCAAGTTGCGCAAAGACATTATGCTGCCGTTTTATTCCTGCAACGGTCTCATCGACATCGGTGAGGATCGTACCCTGAAGCAAAAACTTTGCTCCACTCTCTTTTACAATACGTCCAAAAACATCCTTATAGAAAGTCTGAGTTATGGCTTCGCGTTTTTTTTCAGGATCTGTTATTCCTTTAAGGGCTTTAAGGAACTCTTTCTGAGCATCAACAATCTCTATATCGATACCAAGTTCCAGGAAGAAGCGGGCTACTCTTTCAGGTTCTCCCTCACGCATCAGACCGTTCTGAATAAAAACGGTTCTGAGCTGCTTCCCAAGGGCTCTGTGTCCAAGCATTGTTACTGTTGATGAATCAACTCCTCCGGAGAGTGCATTTATAGCTATTCCACTGCCGACAGTGGTTTTTATCATTTTAATTTTTTCTTCAATAAAATTAGTGAGATTGAGCTCCTTCGCAGTAATTTCCCTGATCATAACTGATTGTTTTTAGTTAACTGATTCAAATTTAAGAATTTTCAGATTCACAGGCTTATGCGACAAGTATTTTGTATAAATCCCCGGATTATTTATCTTTGAGTCAATATATTCATATATGAACCACAGCTGGTTGTTGGAATATAAGATCAAGATCAACCGTTCCGGCCTATGTTGATGGAGAGTATATTACTCTCTTTTCCCACCAATAAATTCCAATCTATCATCTTGTTTTAAGAATTGTTTCACAAAACTTTCTTTAATCAAATTTTAACTTATTGAATATGAATAAATTAGTTATAACAGGTTCCGATCTGAAAATAAATGATGTAGTAAATGTTGCCAGGTACGGACAAAAAGTTGAACTTCATCCTGATGCACATAAAAGAATTCTTGAGTGCCGTGCTATGCTCGAGAAGAAAATTGTTGCCCACGAAATCATGTACGGAGTTAATACCGGTATCGGTGAATTCTCCGAAATGGTTCTTAATGATAATCAGATCAGAGACTTTCAGAAGTACCTGGTCTATAACCACGCCGCAGGTATTGGCGATCCAGCATCAACTGAGATAGTAAGAGGTGCAATGCTTGGAAGGATAAATGTGCATGCCCATGGTAATTCAGGAAACCGGATAGAGATTACGGATACTCTTGTTGAGATGCTCAACAAGGGTGTCACTCCTTATGTGTGTCAGAAGGGTTCAGTAGGTGCTTCAGGAGATCTTGCACCAATGTCCCAGATAGCTCTGCTGCTGATGGGTGAAGGCCAGGCCTATTACAACGGAGAGCTTCTCGATGGGAAAGATGCAATGGAAAAGGCAGGTATAGCTGTTCCCGGACTATATGCACGTGACGGACTGGCAGCGATAAACGGATCAAACATGCTTACTGCAATGAGCGCTATCTGGCTGGTAGATGCCAATAACTGGCTGAAACAGGCAGAAATAGCAGCATCAATGTCGCTTGAAGCACTGAAAGCCAACATGAAACCTTATACTCCGCTGCTTCATGAGGCAAGAGGTTTCAAAGGTGCAATAAGGAGCGCTAACGCAATTAACAGATGTGTCTCGGGAGGCGATCTGAAAGAAGGAAGGGTAAAGTCGAAAGTACAGGACGCGTATTCAATGAGATCAACACCCCAGGTGATCGGTGCTGCTCACGATATGCTTGCTTATGCAAAAAGTCAGGTTGAGACAGAGCTCAACGGCGTAGGCGATAATCCGATCTTCTTCCCTGACAGGAACATCCAGCTGTCAGGAGCCAACTTCCAGGGATCACCTGTAAGTGTCCCGATGGATATGGCTGGCGCATGTATAACTATGGTAAGCGTTCTTTCAGAAAGAAGGATGAACAGACTTAATAATCCGGCTCTGAGCGTTGGTTTGCCCGATTTTCTGACAAAAGGGGCAGGAATGTTTTCAGGGATGATGCTGAGCCAGTATACTGCCGATACGCTTATTGTTGAACAGCGGATACTTTCTGTCCCTGCGTCCATCCAGTCAATCCCGGCTGCTGCTGATCAGGAGGATTTTGTCTCAATGGGAATGAACACGGCAATAAAGAATAACCAGATCCTTGACTGCGCCTTTGGAATTCTGGGGATAGAATTTATGGCTGCTGCACAGGCTCTTGATTTCAGGAAAGAGGAATACAGCTTCGGAAAAGGAGTTCAGAAGGCGAAGGATGTCATCAGGAAACATGTCGAATTTCTTGAAATAGACCGTCCTCTTTATCCTGACCACACGGCAATGAAAGGATTGGTAAAATCCTGTGAGATACTTTTTGAAGTCGAAAAAGAAATAGGAAGTCTGGAATGAAATAAAAGATTATTACCGGATCTCATCTGTGAATAATAAGCACATGCTTCACGAAGTTATATACAGATTTTTTCATATATTCACTTGTAAATCAAAACCTCAATCACCATGTCACGTAAATTAATCATTCCTTTATTATTACTTTCTGTAATAGAAGTAAGTGGACAAACAGGCTATATGCCGTCAGCTGAAAACCTTAAAGCCCGTGAATGGTTTCAGGATGCTAAATTCGGATTGTTCATTCACTGGGGGGTCTACAGTGTATTGGGGGATGGCGAATGGGTGCAAAACAACCAGTCGATCGATAAACAGACCTATCAGAAAATCCCGGCCTTCTTTAATCCTGTAAATTACGACCCTAAGGAGTGGGTAGCGATGGCCAAAGCTGCTGGCATGAAATATATCACAATCACCAGCAAACATCATGACGGATTCGCCATGTTCGATTCAAAGCTCACGGACTGGGATATCATGGACCGTACACCCTACAAAAAGGATATTATTAAAATGCTTGCTGATGAGTGCAGGAAAGAGGGTATAAAATTATTCTTCTACCACTCTCAGCTCGACTGGTATCAGGAGAATTATTTCCCTCGTGGCAATACAGGCCGAACCACCGGACGTCCGGAAAATGGAGACTGGTATAAATATCTTGATTTCATGGATGGCCAGCTACAGGAACTGCTTACCAATTACGGAGATATCGGAGGAATCTGGTTCGACGGCATGTGGGATAAGAGAGATGCTGACTGGCGTATTGATAAGACATACAAGTTGATACATAGTCTGCAACCGGCAAGCCTCATCGGTAGCAATCATCACCTGGCGCCATTCCCGGGGGAAGATTTCCAGATGTTTGAAAAGGATCTTCCGGGTCAGAAAACAGAGGGTTTTAATAAAGAACAGGTCGTCGGAGAACTTCCGTATGAGACATGTGAAACGATGAACAATGCCTGGGGATTTAACCTTCTTGACAAAAGATTTAAATCAACAAAAGAGCTTATCCAATACCTTGTTAAAGCAGCAGGTTATAACTCAAATTTTCTTTTAAATGTTGGTCCGATGCCAGACGGCAGGATCCAGCCTGAGTTTATTTCAACACTCAGGGAAATTGGTTTATGGATGGAAAAGAACGGGACCACCATCTATGGCACAAGAGGCGGACCGGTATCACCAAAATCATGGGGCGTAACGACACAGAAAGAGAATAAGGTCTTCGTTCATATTATGAACCTCGAGGATAATAACCTTCTTATCCCTGATTTCGGGAAGAAGATTAAAAACATAACTGTTTATAATTCAGCCGTTAAGTTAAAATATAAACAGGATGGATTTGGTATTGCAGTATCGATCCCGAAAGAGATAATAGATGATACCGATACCATCCTGGTAATTGAGGTCTGAAGACAATTTGAGAAAAAAAATTACGAAGTGTGACACAGGGAACCTCGGAGAAATATACTATATAAATCTTTTATATAGGATCCCGATAAGATCATCGGGAGAAAGCTTCACCGGATTGTTTTTACATTCTGTTATAGATGCGATTTCTTTCAGATCTTCCTCCTGCACCCCTGCCTTTCTGAGATCGGGTAATTTCAGATCATAAGTCATACCGTGAAGGTATTCTATAAAGCCATCGATGAAATAATCGTCGTTCTTATTCTTGTCACCAAGGATGAGTCTCCCAAGTAAGGGAATATTTCCTGAGCGCCTGCAAATTATTATTCTTGTGTCTCAATCTGGCTACGATTACTTCATTTGAACTTGCCATAAGCGTCCCGCAGACTAACCCGTGCGGAATATTGTACATACCCCCTATTGAAGAAGCAAAACCATGGACGACTCCAAGTCCGGCATTTGCAAGGCATATCCCTGATGTGAGAGCAGCGAACGACATTCCTGTCCGGGCTTCAATATCCTGACCGTTAACAAATGCCTGAGTAAGCGATGATTTTACCGCCTTTATTCCTTCAAGTGCAAGAGCATCAGTATATTCGCATGATTTGTCTGACAGATAAGCTTCAGTCAGCTGTGTAAAGCAGTCCATTCCGCTTGCAGCCGTTATTTCAGGCGGGCAGCTTGTTGTAAGTCCAGGATCAACTAAAGCAATATCAGGGACCAGATTATCATGGCGAAGTGATCTTTTAAATCCATTTTTACCGATTCTGGATATCACCGCATTCTTTGTAGCTTCACTGCCTGTACCTGATGTTGTCGGCACAGCAATGAACGGGATCTTTACCCCGGAATAATCTTTGGTGCCTACTCCCTCAAGAAAATCCTGAAGCGATCCTGTTGTATGCATCATGGCAGAGATTGCCTTACCTGCATCAATCACACTGCCACCACCAATTGCAACCACTGCATTGACCGGCTCTTTGTTTAACCTTTTAACAGTGTAATCAATGATTTCAGGAGATGGTTCACCTGTAATAAGAGCGCTATGGTATTTAATTCCGGCCTGTTCAAGTTCCTGAAGAAGTATCCTGGCTATGTCTGAATCAAGAAATGATCTTTTCCCTGTAACAAGAATGATCGTCGCTCCGAATCTGCGTATTATTTCCGGGAGTCCGGATATTTTACCATTTCCGAAATAAATTAATGGTAACCTTGAAAACTGGAATGAATTTACCATTGTGCCGGGTCAACGGGTTGAAGAATAATGTGTTTCACACCCTTACGTGATTCAGCCATCATATCCTGAACCGCATCCCTCCACTTAAGGTAATGAGGTGTGTTTTTATGATCTGCTGCAGCAGCCTCCGATTCAAATGCTTCATAAAACATGAAACGAGTGGGATCATCAGCCTGCTGGACCAGGTCAAACCTGAGATTCCCGGGCTCTTTTACCGATTCAAGATGATTTGGTACAGAAGCTTTTATAAAGTCCTGAACTGATCCAGGTTTAACATGAACATATACACATGTCACTATCATAGATTCATTGTTATTAATTAACTGATTGTAAATATACTAACGTTGTATCAATATTATAATCTTTCCCTCATTCAAATTTTTGATAAGGCCCCGTCTCAAATTAACTAAAAGAATTTACCCGGATTAATAAGCCTCTGGCAAAATTTTCTTTCCGGTTTTCTGTTAATGTAAGTTTTAAGTACCTTTGAAAACTCAAATCAGAATTCAAACTAAAGTATCATATATCATGAATCACGAAAATTTCAAAAGTGAAAAGATTTTGATCTGAAGATTCCTGATCTGTCAAAATTATTTTATCCGGAAGAAATAGTAATTTTAAATTATTAACATAGTATCTGACAAACATTTATATTTTGCATTTCACTATTGGTTATCTTTTATGTTATTTATTGATAGAAATATTTAATCTTATTTAAATGGTACGAAAGGTTTTGTTTCTCATTTTATTATCCCTTGCCGTTTCCGTCAATAATCTGGTTGCACAGAAGAAGAATAAGAAAATAGTCATCTCCGGTTTTGTAACCGACGCTGACAGTAATCCGGTTACAGGGGCTATAGTCCTGATTGATAAGCAAAATACGAAAATCCTCACTGATTATAATGGTCATTACAGAGTCAGGACCAGATCTGATGCCAACATGATAACAATACTTACTGAAAATAACCTGGCTAAGTCGGAATTAATAGATGGCAGATCAGCAATAAATTTCAATTTTGGGAAAACAATTGATTCGCTGCAGACTATAAAGTTTCAGGATTACAATGAGGAAATGATTAACCTGGGTTATAGGAAGATGAACTCAAAAAATATGACTCAGTCGGTCAGTCAGCTTGACGTTTCAGGCGATGAATATTCGAGTTACCGGAATATCTACGAAATGATAGCCGGGAAAATTCCGGGTGTGGATGTAAATGGACAGAAAATAAGAATACGTGGAATAAACAGTCTGGTTAGCAATAATGATCCGATGTTCGTTGTGAATGGCTTACCTACGAACTCAATTGACCATATTCAACCACATACCGTAAAATCTATTTCCATACTCAAAGGACCTGCTACAACAATTTATGGCTCCCGTGGTTCCAACGGAGTGATAGTCATAACCTTAAAAAAAGAAAATAATTAAAAATGAAAAAGATTCTTTTACAAAACCTCCTGATCGTTTTATCATTATTGATCCTGACCCAGTGTACAAGCAAACAGGAGTGGAAACAGAAGAATGAAGAGCTGATAAAGCAGTATGATCTGACTGGCAGAAAAATATCGGGAATTCAAAAGACAAAGATAACTTCAAACCTGCAGCCGGGCATAGTCACTAACATTGGTAATATTGACAATACCGTTCTGTATCCCGGAGTCAAGGCAAAACTATACTGGGGAAGCGGGAAACTTGCCGGAATGATTGAGCTTGAGCCAAATGCGCAAATTCCTGAGGAGGAACTCCCTGCTGACCGGTTCGTGTTTGTACTTGAGGGATCCATCGGGCAACTCATTGAGGGGAAATATTTACCCATGACCTCCAGGACCAGGGAAGAACCTGATGGTATACATTGTAAAACACCCCGGATAGATTTTGTTTACCTCGAAAAAGGAAGTAAAAATGGCGTGAAAGCAGGACCGGCCGGTGCTAAAATATTCGAAATATATAGCCCTGTCCGTCTTGATTACCTTCAGAAAGCCGGTGTTACCGGAATCCCTTCCAGACCTGTCGATCTGAAGACGATGATGGTGCCAAATGTTATACCCAATACTGTTTATGATCTTTATGAAATTCAATATACTGAACTCTCCCCCGGCGCAAATTCAAGAGTGATAACAGGGAGAAATACTCAGATCAGCTTCCTCTCCATGGAACCCGGATCTGTATTTGAAAGACATATTCATCCCGAAGAACAGATTATGTTAGTTCTGCGCGGAGGTTGCAGCGAGATCATCCTTAATGGTGGACAAAATATGATTAAGAATGACCTGGTTCTTATTCCCGGCGACATGGTACATGGCGCAAATGTAGGACCACTGGGTTGTGATGCAATTGATATATTCTGGCCTGCGCGGCCTGATTACGATACCAAATCCAGGGCAAGAGAAGCCGCATATCGTGCTATTATTCCTGAAGATGCTTATGTAGAACTTGTTATTGACGGCACAAAGACCGCCCCTGGATTAACTTTTACAGAGGGCCCCAAATGGATGAACGGGAAACTCTTTTTTTCAAATATGTACTTTGATCAGGCATGGAATGGCGATCCCCGCAAGAGCTCCATTGTTGAAATGGATCCTGATGGAAATTACAGATATATATCCTCAGGAAGGATGCAGACCAATGGCCTGATGCCTTATAAAAACGGACATCTCGCCGTTTGCGACATGATGGGTCACAGGGTTGTTGAGATGACAACCGGAGGACTTGTAGTTAAAGTTCTTGCCGACAGATATGACGGGAAACGTCTGGATGGGCCAAACGATCTGGTTATGGATGCAAAAGGTGGTATCTATTTCACCGATCCTCAGTTCACAATGGATAGTATAAAGAATCAGCCGGGCCGTTGCGTTTATTATCTGTCAGCTGAAGGAGCACTTACAAGGGTAATTGAACCAAACGTTTTTGCGATGCCCAACGGAGCAATTCTGACACCTGACGGAAAAATACTCTATGTAAATAACACGTATGATGACGAATCTTGGTACCCGGTAAACAGTGATAAGGAGAATTTTATATGGGCTTACGATGTGAATGATGATGGATCACTTAGTAATGGCCGTCAGTTCGCTAAACTGTTCCTTACTGAAAATGTCCTGGACAGAAAGGGCCGGTCAACCAGTGCAGACGGAATGGCAATTGATAAAAACGGTAATCTATATGTAGGAACCTATGCAGGTCTTCAGATTTTCAATTCCAAAGGAGAATTCATCGGAATGGTTAATTTCCCGACATTCCCGGTAAGCGTCTGCTTCGGAGATGAGGATATGAAAACCCTCTATATTACAAGTTATACAATGGTTTATAAGATCCGCACCAATATGGAAGGATTTATGCAAACTATTAATTAACGGGTTTATATTCTTATTTTATCTGTTCTTCTTTTGCTACTCTATTCACAGCTTCAGATCCCAGGCGATCTTTAAGCTGAGTTAAGTACAGGCTTCTGGGGGCAACGTGCGTATCCATATATTCAGTATGTCCTCTCTCTTTTGAGAAATCCTGGTAAATAGCATTGAACACTACAGCATTAAGACCTATGTGTCCGAATGAATAGTTCTGTGCTGTAGGTGGTTTCTGAATAAGGTAGTCACCTTCGCAGTTCCAGAAGACAATGTTAGCGCCAGCCCAGCCTATACTAATGTCTTTCCAAAACCTGGCTGATAATGGAGCTTTTATGTTGTCGTAGAGTGCACCGTTGACCCACATACCATGTGGTTCGCTTGTAGAGAATGGCATTGTAGCCGAACAATCGAGGAATACATTCCCTGTTGATGATGATCCGGATGTGACAAAAGAATGTCGTCCTTTCTGAGAAGTACAACGCTGAACAAGAGACAACTGGCCACTCAGTGAGTATGTGAAGCGCCTTGCTCCCGCTCTTATTGAAACAGGTTCTCTCGAATCGCAATCCTGCACAGTGACCCATTTTGCACTGGCACCAACCGAGACCAGGCTACTTGCAAAATGAAGAGCTGAAACATTACGGACCCAGCCGTTCTTTGCATTGGAAATGCTTATAAAATTGTAGTAATGGTTTTCGTCGGAGTAATACTCATCGCCATCATAATGCGGACGGGGATCATCCCATGAACCCCTGTCAATGTTCCCATAGGCTGTAATACGGACAGTTGGGTCAAATTCCGAAATGCCGCGCAGGTTTTCAATACCGACCTGTTCAATGCGTCCAGGATCTTCATATCTTACAATATCCCCTCCTCCCCATCGTGTCTCAATAGCGCAGAATATCGGAGCATCAACTGTTACAACATTACCCTTTACATCAACAACTACCCGGTCAAGAGGGATATTAAAAGGTCTCCAGGTAAATTTACCTGCTGCTTCACCGCCAAGTCCCAGTTCGTTTATCCAGTCCTGATTACCGATACGTCTTACAAGGACAAGATCACCGGGTTTGAATCCCTTTGCAGATGCCACGGTAAAAGACCTGGAACCGACCGGAACATACTTATCGGCTATTGCCTGTTTAGTTTCTTCTTTGGGCGCTGTACCAGAAGCACCTCCTATATTTACAAGGGCCTGCCGTGTGGCTTTAGCCCCTTTCTCCTTTGGACTCTTACCTACGAGTATTGTGCCGATATCACTCATCCCCTCTCCCCGCAGCACCACACCTGATGCTTTAATAAAGAGAGGTGTTTCAAGCTCATAGATCCCCATCTTGAGCAGCACCGCTCCACGGAACCCTGATGGGTCCTGAGGTAATGCTGAAACACGGTCAATAGCAGTCTGTATGTTACCTGAATTATCACCCTTTACCGGCCAGACTGTTTCTTTAACAGCAACATAAGGAATGTCCGCACCTCCTCCCTTGTATCCGGCATTTGAAAAATCCGGAATTGTATTACCCAGGCTATCAGGAATATACACCAACCTGCCATCTGTACCAGGAAAAACCAGGGTTGTAGTGGGGCGCAAATCCTGAGGAACCGGACTGTATTTAGTCTGGCTAGTTAATGAACTGCAAAAAAACAAGAAAAGGGCTAATGAAATTGAAAGAGTATTCATAATAAAATTATTTAGACAGGAGGTTTTTAATATCGGGATTTATTGCATAATCCAGAGCGGTTTTATTTTCATTGTCTTTCAGATAGGGATCAGCTCCCTTTTCCAGTAAGACCTTTACAACTTCAGTATTACCGTTTTGTGAGGCAAAGATAAGAGCGCTGGTCCCATCGTTGCTTTTAAGGTCTAATGTTGCCCCATTGTCTGCAAGGAGTTTTACGATCTCTGTATGGCCATTCAGTGATGCTACCATCAGGTCAGTAAACCTGATAGTTCTCTTTGCATTGAAATGTACATCTCTTTTAAGCAACAGTTTTACAATAGCTACCTGGCCGCTCCTGGAAGCACGTAATAAGGCTGTGGTTCTGTCTGAATTGGCTATCAGTTCTGAATTTACCTGACTGTCAGATAGTTTTAAAGCTTCCAGATCTCCATCCTGGGTGGAAGCAATAATAGCAGTCACATTCTTACCATCCTGCAAAACAGAATTTATTCCCTGGTAAAGTTGCATTTTTATTGTCTCCAGAAGCTCGTCCTGTGCTGTAATTGTGAGAGCATTCGTACCGTCATTCTCCCGGGAATTTGGTTTTGCACCTTTCTCAAGCAACAGCTTCACAATTTCGGTATAACCGTTCATAGAGGCCAGGAACAGGGCATTTGTTCCGTCAGTACACTCAAGATTGTTATCAGCGCCATGGTCCAGCAACAATTTTACAAATTCAATATTCCCATAAAGAGAGGCAGTCATCAGGGCTGTAGCTCCTTCCTTATTCTGTAAATCCGGATCTGCTCCTTTATCAAGCAACACTCTGCCTACATCAGTAAATCCATAAAGAGATGCCTGCATTAGTGCGGTTGTTTTGTTAGTATTATCCTGCAGGTCCGCCATTGCTCCGTTTTCGAGTAAAAGTTTTACAATCTCAATATGTCCATTCTCCGCTGCCAGCATAAGTGCAGTGTAGCCGTCTGACGCCTGAAGATTTAACTTTGACCCATTTCCGATCAGTAATCCGGCGATATCAGTCAATCCGTTCTGGCAAGCCATCATCAGGGCGGTCAGTCCGTCAATTGACTGCAGGTCAAGGTTTATTCCTCTCTCAAGCAAAAGCTCAACTATTCTTTTATTACCGTTAAAGGCAGCATACATTGCAGCTGTTACGCCATCGATTGCCTGAAGATCAGGATCTGCCCCTTTTCTGATCAATATCCGGCATATCCGGGTATAACCGTTAGCTGTTGCGTACATTAATAAGCTGCGGTCATAAACATCTGTATAATTAACATCGTCGATATTTTGTGCTGCTGCACGCGCATTGTAGCGGTCCTTTATACCCATATAGTAGTAGAGCCTTTCTGCCTGTGTTGCTCTCTGAGCATGCATTTCAGTAATACACAAAAGCAGAAATAAGCTAATCATCGCTTTCGAAAATATTGTTTTCATATGATCTGGTTTTTCGAGCCGGTAATCATTTTTTCAAATGTAACGTCAGTTAGTGATTTATAGAAAAAGCGTACAATATTTATTTACCTGCCAATAAAGATATAAAAAAGTAGGATACCTGCTTTTTCACTACCAAAGTCAGAAAAAATTTGATGATAGTTTTATTTATTTTATCATTTGTCTTTAGTAACTTTAACAGAATGAATCCTTCATGAAACCCACATGATTGATCCAATCATAAACACAAATGAATAAAATTCATTTTCAACCGAGCTTGCGAGCTCGACGAAGTCAATCATGTGTGGTTCCATCAGACCATTAAAAATAAATTATATACTGATGAAAAGAATTATTACATTTTCGTCTATCTGTTTTCTTATCATGTCATGTTCTATGACCAGGCCCGCTATGCAGCAGGAAGACGAAATGTTCATTACACGAAAGTATGTCGGTAATTTTATAGGGTTCAGCTATTCACAGCCTGAAAGGCTGGGTGATCCGCATCTGATCTGGATAAGTACTTCCCTTGAAGATACATATGGAAAAATAACAGCCTATTCTAAAAAATGCAAGTTCCAGCCCGGAGAAAGATTATATGTGCGAAGGATCTATTTTAACCGTGGTGGAGTATGGGGGGACTGGATATACCAGATAGAATCGGATATTGACAATACAAGTTATATGTTAAGCCAGTTCCGTTATGGTGACAAGACATTAGTTCAGTCATGGTTTTGACTCAGACCGGAATTTACCGTTTGGCTATAATGAGGATTATTTCGAAAAAAGCTGACTTTAGCTTTTTACCAATGTAACTCTGAATCAAACAATTGACTAACAAATATTATGGCTATCTTCAACCTGTAAAAAGTAACCAGATGAAAAAGTTACTGCTTTTATTATTGGTTTTGCCTGCCCCAATCCTTTACGGGCAGAAAATTGAAGATTGCAGGGTAATGGTACCTGCTCTTCAGGGAACATATGAAGGGAAGTGTAAAAACGGATTGGCCCAGGGTAAAGGCACAGCAAGAGGAACAGATACTTACACAGGTTTTTTTACGAAAGGATACCCAAATGGCAAGGGGGTATACATCTGGGCTTCTGGCGACAAATATAATGGAGAATGGAACATGGGTATCAGGGAAGGTGAAGGGACTTATACAAGAACATTTGACGGGAAAGACTCTGTAATTGCCGGGATCTGGAAGGATGATCTATATGTAGGTCTTAAACCGGTTGCTCCTAATATTATACGTAAATATAATGTTGGTTCTACATCTTTTAAAAGAACTGGTGAAGGGTCAGCAATAACATTTTCCTTCTATAAAAACGGTATGATGAACATGGTAGAATCGCTTAATTTTTCAGCGAACAGCGGATCTGAAAACCGGGACAGTAAATACACCACTTTTGATAATGTCCGTTTCCCCTTCAGCTGCAAAGTGAACTATAAGTCATGGAACAACATCAGAACTTTACTATACGACTGTATTCTTGAGTTTGAGATCACTCAACCAGGAAATTGGGATATCCGGATTGACAATTAACCGGAATATAGTGGATGTGTATTATTCTTTCAGCAAGCGTTCTAACTGGTCATGACAAATAGTAATACCTTGTTCAAATCCCATTTCTACTATTTTCTCTAAATCAGTTCCTGTCGGGTAAATCATTTTAAACCCGACTCTTGTTCCGTTCTCTGTTTTGGTGAAAGCAATCTGTCCTTTTGAAACCGGAAGTTCATTGTTCAACTTTCCGTTTTCATCACAAAATGCATCTTCAATTTCAATACTTTTGAATTGGTGAATGGCCAAGTAATTCATGCGTCCCCATTGTTTTTGATTTTCCGGGCCAACCATTGCGTATAACCAATAGCCACCTGCTTTAAAGTTTAGAGTTTTTGTTTCCGCCCTCCAGGGCAAAGGTCCCCACCATTTGTCTAAGATTTGATTATCGGTATGTGCCTGCCAGACTTTTTCAATCGGGGCATTAAAAACCCGTGATACGAAAATTGATTTTTCTTTGAGGTCGATTGTTACCTGAGTCCTGTTGATACTTTTCATTTTGCTTTTTTAAGTATAACAATCTAAATATTATTTTGTTTTTGTCAATAAGGGTAAAATGACTCAAATCCTTTAAACAAGAGGGCGTTACATGTAACGCCCTCTACCACATAATTCAACACCCCTATCAAAAGAAGTATCTCGATCTGGACGCATTCATTGTTATGCCAAATCATATAGATGGGATCATTTTTATTAACAAGATTATCGGAACACCGTTGGTAGGGGCGTTGCATGCAACGCCCCTGCTTTTTTTTAATATACAATCAGGCGGGATAATGAGATATTTTGTATATTTTAAAAAATAATATCTACCTCCTATGAAAGAAAGATCATTCCTTCTCGTATTGTTTTTGGGTAGCGCATTTTGAGTAAGTGCACAGACAACTACTATCCCCACGTTCAAAACCGTTCAGGTCAGACCTGGAGTGATCAGTGTGCCTGCCTTCAGACTTCCCGCAGGTACCTCAACCAGGATGAACAAGGAAGTATTGGCACCATTGGATATGAATGCAGCTACGCGGTTAGCTCCGGGACAATTTGTAGGAACGGTTGAGGTAGGCACTATTACAACCAAAATGAATATCGAACTAACACCAAAAAATTTCCTCGCAACCAGACAGGCATATTTGTCATTTAGATATCCTTTGGGTATAGGCGATGATTTCTTTTCAATGGGCGATTTGATGCTCCATCCAGTGAAAGATATTAATAAGGAGCAAGATGTTGTCATTGCAGTTGAAGTTACTGCAGGGAAGCAATATTTAATCAGGATTCCGTTAACTGTCGTTGGACCGGATTCAAGAACCTTTACTATATATTCAGGTGGGGGCATGTCTCTTAAAGTTATGTTTTCTGTTTCTTTTTCGGGTAGTCAGGAAATTTCTTTTACTGTAAATCCTGAAAATACCGGGAGCATGTATTTCACTTTGAAAGAGACATCTGCTTATAAAACAGGATTTTGGTATTTCAGAAAAGTCTCTATTTCAGAACTATAGTTTGTTATTTAGCGTTGTCCCGAAGAATATTTTAGTACAATTCCATCTTATCCTGAGCTCCGGTCACCGTATTTTTTCTGATAAAAGGTGCCAGACTTTAATCTTCACTGCATGGAACTAAGATAATAATATACCTCGCATGAAATAAGCATAATATACGATAAATCCTTTGGCAGGCAAGGTTTTCCTGAGAAGAATTTTTTAAATTTGGTGACTTTTAACTGAAAACCCACAACTGGGATTTTAAGAATTCATTTAAAATAGATTACCATAATACCGTAAATCCATGAGACCATTCACAAAGGTATTCGTCATTGGAATAACGATAATAGCTACTTCGTGTGTTGTGAAAAACTCCTATATCCCATATTATGAAAAGAAAAATAATATAGAGTCTCACAAAAAGATAGATGCGAAATTAAATATTTCAGTCAACTTACTCAAATACACACCTAAATGGAAAGTGCCAAGAAAATTGGGATTAAGCGAACAAGAGTTCAAGAATTTTATATCAGATGATTTTACGGATCTTTTTACAAACGACCCGACAGCAAAGGATATCTATGCTGAAATAATCATTGAATCTTATGATCATATACTTTCATACGGAGGTATGATACTAAAGGTCCCATTTATTCTATTGTCATTAATCGGATCTCCATGGTATTTTGATAATATCGTTGCTAATGTTCAGCTTAAGGTTCAGACAGAGGATACTTTGTTATATAGCTACAATACAATAAAAAAGAGACCTTAGCTGTATCCTTTTTTTATAATAAGATAGGTTCACCGTCAATCAAGTTTACTGAGAAATTAAATAAACCTATTAAAGATGCCTTGGCTGAAATAACAAAGGAATTACAACTGAGAAAGGACTCAATAGAGTACTATCTATATGAGTCTAATTTAGATTTGAATAAAATTGTTGAGCATATTGGAGACTTTGCAAGTAATGAAATAAGTAAGTGGCAGGTACGGGGTAGATATGAAAACACAATTGATTATGAAAAAAGGATTACTCCTTTAAATAGGCAACAAAAAATCGATGATTTAGTAAAGAGTAGTATCAATAATCTCGCCAGCCAGGAAATTGTATTTGGAATCAAACAAGCAGAATATGATGCTGATAATGAGGTTTACAAATTAATAATTCGTTCTCTTCCTGCAATTTATATAGAAGTTCCGATCGCAGATAATGAAGCCTCATCTTTTGAAAGTAATATTTTATCCCTTATATTTTCCAAACCAGACTATGCATTAACAACAAAAGGCTTTGCATTAATAAGTCTCATAATTACTAACCCATCTAATGGCAAGACATATCGTTATCACTATCAAGATAGCCTCACATTTAAAGGCCAGAAAGTGGTAAACGAATATGAACCTTTAAAAATTAGTATTGGAGATTATGTAGCAAATACGGTTATAAAGGAAAGTGTGAATGATAAGGAGGATGAGCTTCCTTTATTAGATCAAAAGGAAGTTGCTTCTTCGGAAAGCGCTGGTTTGAAAGCCAGTTCATCAAAGATCACAAATTTTGAGACAAATAAACCGGGAAAAAGGATTGCTTTAGTAATCGGCAATGGCAATTATATTGGGAGTATTCTGGCAAATCCTGAAAATGATGCGAGATCAATGACCGATATTTTAAAGAAGCTCGGATTTGAAGTTTATTCTTATAAGAATCTGAATGGAAGTCAGATGAAGAGAGCGATTGACGAATTTGGATCAAAACTTAAGGGCAATGATGTAGGATTATTCTATTATGCTGGCCATGGTCTTCAGGCCAAGGGTTATAATTATTTAATACCAGTTGATGCACAGCTTACAACAGAAGAGCAAGTTGAATATGATTGTGTGCGAGCAGATCGTGTTCTGGCCCTTATGGAGACATCTGGTACGAAAGTCAATGTTATTGTATTAGATGCTTGCCGAAATAATCCATTTGAACGAAGCTGGACTCGCTCTCCTTCGGGAGGGGACTTGCATTTATGAATGCCCCCACAGGTACACTTATTGCCTATTCAACCGCACCGGGGAATACGGCATCAGATGGTAGTGGAAGTAACAGTCCTTATACAACTGCTGTATTAGAAAACATCCAAATCCCCAATCTCACAATAATTCAGATGTTCCAGAATGTAAGGAATGTTGTTTCCCAGAGAACGAAAAAACAACAAATACCTTGGGAGTCGACTTCACTTACTGGAGATTTCTATTTTAACTTGATCCCTTCAAATTAGTAATATCGTTTTCTTTTGGAGTAAGCAAATTTCTTTTTATCGCACATTTTATTCCAATAATACCAGAATCAACTTGTTGATGTTTAGACGGTTTGAGAAAGTAAGATGATGCTTGCTTTTACTTTGGTTTCTTTATTCCTTTTCCTAACTTAGCTTGTAAAATTAAACCTTCTATCATTGATTTAAAAACGTCAAATCAATAACGGTACCTAGTTCATATCGCCATAATTCAACAACTACATTATAAAAATTCCATTCTTTTGAAGGTTGTCTGATCTCCTTTACATAAGCATCCCATCTCCTCCCTTTCAGTAAGTCAGTAAATATCCTATCGCTCCACTCTTGATTTGGTATCCAGCCGACCATCCAACCATCTTTAGTGCATACACGTGTTGCTGTTTTATCATGTTCGTTCTCAAGGTCAGGTAGCAACATTAGTTCATCTCCTTCCTTAACTAATTTTTTAATTACAGATTGACAATCATTATATTTTGTTCCAGATAATGTTGTGGTAAAAGGTTCGTCTGTTCTAATGCCATAATAACTATCCCATTTAGAATTGTATTCTTCAAAAGTTAAATCTGTGTGATGTGGTGCGGTTTTCTTTTCCTTAATTGATTTCTTCTTTGATGTAGATTTTCTCTCTTCTACCTCTTCATCAAACTTTCTGGCTTTCTTAAGAAAAAAAGTAATTACAACCACCAAAATGATTACGACAATAATGAATGATCCCATAGTGTAAAATTGTGAAAAAAAAGATTATCTAAGAAAGCGGCATCTCCTAGTCGAATAAATTTGTCTCGCTGCACTGCTTTACGTTCTTCGAGTGTTTATATGTCTTTATATGATAATGAAGTCTAAAAATTGAGTTGTTTTTCACAACAGCGCAAGCCCTTCTGTAAATCCTGTGGAATCTATTGAGAATAGATATGATGATCCAAATCGATCTTTAACAACTACTTTTATTTTGCCCGTGTTGTTTTGAATAAAATTCTTAGATTTTGTATAATCATCATCAGGATCATTACTCTTTCTTCTAAAGCTAATTCCGCCATCATCCCCCCATTCAAGAGAAGAACCCAAGAATAGCGTCTCTCCTTTGGAGTTTTTTAGGTTAACCGTCGCTAGAATGTAGTCATCTTCAATAAATCTAGCATTGGGTGACGAAATACTATATTCATGGAAAAAAATACCTATTGCACTTTTAGTAAATAAAACCTCAGCAAATAAATATGAATTACTGGTAGCAGAATTAGAGAATGTACCTTCTACCTGTGTTTTGATATATTTACTACTTGTAGAATCACCAAAGTCATCGACAAAATTTCTGAGTTGCCATTTCCCAAGACTTTTCTCATACTCTTTCTCCTCTTTTATTGCCTGCCACGTTTCCTCAGATAATTTAGTTCGTTCTGATTTAATCAGGTGAATACTTAAATCTGAATTTGATCTGCCGAATAATAAACCAGTTGGCGTGGGTGTTAAATTCGCTTCAACCTCACCAACCTTAATAATCATGCCATCATTTCTTGTAACTATTTTTGAGTTAATAGTAGTGCTTTCACCTGCCAGAAACATTAATCCATTTATCGAGTCTCCTTTAATTTCAAACTCAATAACAGCATTTTCAATCGCTATATTCAACAAATTAACTGCAAAAGCATTATCATCATCCATATCCTTTTGTAAAAGTACTCTCAAGGAATCCTTATCAGCGATATAAACACCTTGAAATTTGTCAACTGGATTTGTACTACATGATACCAAAATTGACATCAAACCCAGAAGGGAAATTCTAATCTTTTCGGATTTCTTCATAATAATTTTCTCTTTATTGGCCTCTAAAATGTCACTCAGTAATTGTAAACAAAACGTATCTTTTCTGCTAAAAGTAACCATATTTGGCTAAAAGTGGAATTTCTAAACGTCGTCCTGATTCGATTTTTTAGTGGGCCTTATCCACGTAAACAGAAAGGTCTTTCCAATCATCTCGTCCGTAGCGTCCACTATCTTTAAATTTGGAAAGAGTTTCTCTATATTCTCCCTCTCCAAAGAAGTTGATTTTTGCTCTGTAGCTAATTCATCCTTATTTATTTTCTTTTTCATCAGTTTTATTTGGTTGGGGTTTTTCAGATTCCGGTAATCGTTTCCATGATACTTTTACAAAAGCCTGCCCTACCTTATCTTCGTTATAGGGTGTGTTCATCAAATCTTCCCAAAACTGCTCTGCCGTTCTCCGATTGTCGATAATGTACTGGTTCGGCTGCTTTTCTCTTGTTGTCTTTCATAATGCAAAAAGTTAAAAGTGAATAATAAAAATCAATTTTCACATCAAGATCAATCTCGGAAAGCCATGGTGATTTATAAACATTTTTGACGGACTGTCCACATCGTTTTACCACCGTGGTGTTTGACTCGGTTGGTATCCATTTAAGGAATTCTTGATGCCTTACAAAGATAAATGATTTTCACGAGTAAACATGCGCATCTCCTTGTGGAATAAATATGTCTCGCTGCATTTAAACCTACTTAGTTTAAAGTAAGGTTTTACGAATTGGAGATGCCACCATTATCAAATATCGGAAAAATAATTCAATTAGCGAAGGTTTAAAGTGATCAATAATTTCATGGTTGATTTTATTTAAAGAAAGCGGTATTTCCAGGGGAGTATATACATCGTCAATGAATGATACCCAATATGAGAATCTCATATGGAAATACCGCTCAGATCAAATTTCGGAAATTTATATTGAATCAGCAAATAAAGTTGACTTTGGCTTAAACAAGATGTAACTTTGGTATTTAAGCATATAATTCTCAGATGTCAAGCATCATTGAAGGTTACGAATACGACATCTTCATCTCCTACCGCCAGAAGGATAATAAGCATGACGGCTGGGTGACTGAATTTGTGAATAACCTGAAAGGGGAACTGGAATCAACATTCAAGGAAGAAATCAGTGTTTATTTTGACATCAATCCTCATGATGGACTTCTAGAGACACATGATGTAGATGAATCTCTGAAGGAGAAGCTGAAATGCTCCGTATTTATCCCTATCATATCCAGAACCTACTGTGACCCGAAGTCATTTGCATGGGAACATGAATTCAAAGCATTTGTAGAATTGGCTTCCAAAGATCAGTTCGGACTAAAGGTCAGACTTCCAAATGGTAATATTGCAAACAGGGTACTTCCAATCCTGATTCACGAAATAGCTGCTGATGATAAATCACATATTGAAAGGGAATTGGGAGGAATACTCAGGCCGATTGAATTTGTATATAAAGAACCTGGTGTAAACCGTCCTCTCAGGGTTAATGAAGATCATCCTAGTAACAACCTGAATAAAACATTTTACCTAAATCAAATAAACAAAGTAGCTAATGCGATTGATGAAATAATTATCAGCCTTAAGAATGTTCAGACTGCACCGGTAAAAGAAAATACATTTTACATAGAACCATTGGAGGAACTGGGGAAGGTGGATAAAATGGAAGTACAGGAGAAACCTTCCAGATTACCTAAGCGGAAGCTACTTTTAAGTAGTATCATTATAACAATTTTAGTTGCTGTTGCAATATTTGTTTATCCTAGATTATTCAAAATAGACAAGCTTGAAAATCTGAAATCTTCTGACGGAAGAATCTCCATTGCAGTAATGCCGTTTCAAAATATGACTAATGACACAATCTGGAACATATGGCAAGATATAATTCAGGATAATTTGATCAACTTCCTATCGAACTCTGAAGAACTAAAAATAAGACAAATAGAATCAATAGAAAATCTTATACAGAGCAAAATAATTACAAACTATGCCTCAATAACACCGTCAGTCGCAAGTTCAATCTCAAAGAAACTGGATGTAAATGTCTTTGCCTATGGGAGTATAAGCAAAGCAGGATCAATAATACGTCTTAATGCACAATTAATTAGTACGAGAACAGAAGAGATTATTAAGGCTTTCCAAATAGAAGGAGTTACCGAGAAGATCTATCTAATCATTGATTCACTATCAAAAATGGTGAGGGATTATCTAATAATCTCAAAATTGAATAAGGAAGTACCTCCTGATGTTCAGCATATTGGTACCACGTTCTCTCCTGAAGCGTCCAGGTATTATACGTTAGGGTTTCATATTTTCTATGATAAAAAAGATTATTCTGCAGCAAGGAATTTGTTTAAACAGGCATTGAATATTGATTCCAATTTTGTCGGGGCTACTATAATGATTTCATATTCATATGGAAATCAATCAATGTATGACGATGCTAAAAAATGGTGCTTGAAGGCCTATAGGAAAAAGAATCAATCTTCTTTAAAGCTCAGACATAATATTGATATGGCATATGCCAGTTATTTTGAAACTCCAGTTGAAGAGATCAAATATTGTCAACAGCTTTTGGAGATTGATGACCAATCCCCTCATTTTTATTACAGACTTGCAAATAGCTACTCAAAACTATTCCAACATGAGAAGGTCATTCTTGAATTAGAAAAAGCACTTCAAATATATAAAAACTGGGGAGTAAAACCGCAGTGGGTATTTGATTATACATACCTTGGAAATGCATATCATCAGACCAGTCAATTTAATAAAGAGAAAGAACTTTATAGAAGAGCTGAACTTGATTTTCCTGATGATCCCGATCTGATCTACAGGCAAGCAGTGCTATCATTGACTGAAGGAGAAACGAAAACTGCATCTGAATATATTGAGAAATACAAATCTATTTGTAGAGCCAATTCAGTCTCTGATGCAGATATAACAACAAGCTTGGCTTCAATTTATTCTGAGGCAGGTGTTCTGGATATATCAGAAGAATATTATCGTCAGCCAATCTCATTAGAACCTAAAGCCCCTGAGAGGATTAATAATCTTGCTTATTTCCTGATTGATAAAGATCGGAACATTGAAGAAGGCTTGGAACTTGCCCAAAAAGCATTGGAATTAAGTCCTGATGATTTTAATTATTTACACACCAAAGGCTGGGGATTATATAAACAAGGGAAATACCAGGAAGCGTTAAAGATACTTCAAAAAAGTTGGGATTTAAGAATGGAGAAAGCTGTATATGATCGTGAAGCATATATTCATCTCGAAGCAACAAAAAAGGCTGTTGCCGAGCAAAAGAATTAAAGTATTTTGAATTTCATGTTACAAACAAACATCCACAAGAGAGGTCATTACTATTATTACAGGGATACCACTTTCAGAAGGAGATCAGAATAATCTATCCCACTACCCTAAGAAAAGCATTCTTTTATTCTTATCTAAAATAGGAAGCAAAGAACATTCTTTTTCCACAAGTAACATCCTGCCGATTTTTTACCTGATGTGTCCCTGGTATAGGGGTGAGGGGTCGGCATAATAGGTTCAAGTGATAGTTAAGTATCACTTGAGGGTATATGGCCTTATATAAACCCTATATACAGTATACGCGGGAAGATTTCAAAATAAATTTGACTATGGCTTTTCAATAGCGTAAATTTGATCAATATCACTCCTTGGATAAAGAATTTTCTTAATCTTTTAATCTTCGGCATTATGAAAAAAGTAATTACAGTTTTAATTGCATTTGTTAATATCGTCAACTATTCCTGTAAGGAAAAGATTGACTTTGGAAAAGAAAAAGAAGCCATTATGGCTGTCATTAAGGAAGAAACGGCAGCATATTACGCCAGTGATTTTGAACGCTGGTGTACATTCTATCTTCAAGATTCGACTGCTGTATATACATTAGAGTCTAAATCAGGATTTTCTATTCTATCCGGCTGGGATTCTATACTTCCCATTTGGAAGCCACAGGTTCTCAATAAAAAGGAAGTACGGAAACAAGTAAAAACCCCCATCAGAATTAAAATTTATGGAGAAACTGCCTGGATTCTTTACGATAATGAAACTCTTAATGGTGAATTAACGGGAGAACAATTTATAACTTATTTTCTGGAGAAACATGACGGCACATGGAAAATAGTTTACCGGAATTCTATACAAGCTTCTACTTATTCTAATCCAGATCCTTATATTTTGAACTCAATAAATTATGCGAAATCGCTTGGAAAAAGTGTGGAAGATTTAGCCGGATTCACAGGAGATCAATATAAGAAAAGCTGGAATCAAGCCAGCGGTTACAACGGTTTTGTGAATAGTATATTAAGTTTCTGGCGTTCCGTGGTACCGATAGGAAAACTTAAAATCCAGGAACAGGATAATAATCATCTTATTTTTAGTGTCAGTAAAATGCTTGCAGGATTAAAAGCGGGTCCACAATATAACGTAACTTACGATGATTACCTGACATTTTACAGGGTAATATGTGAAAAGGCAGCTGACTATATGGGGGCTATTTATATGCAAGAAACCACTCCGGATGGAGTATTAGTTACTATTACTAAAAAATAAGTATTAGTAGCAGACAAACAGCTTTAAATGGCATCGCATACTAATAATCCATAATTTCAATCTTAGCAGCATTCCCTTTTATACTATTTAATGTAGCAAGCAGCGAGACATATTCCCTTTTAGCATGAGGTTTTACAAATAGGAAATACCGCTTTAAATTAACAATGACTTATACCAAGCCCTCGGAAA
This sequence comes from uncultured Bacteroidota bacterium, assembly GCA_963843415.1. GTDB lineage: Bacteria > Bacteroidota > Bacteroidia > Bacteroidales > VadinHA17 > LD21. Next base: position 377,844 of record CAWJKD010000002.1, on the reverse strand, counting down.
TCATCTCCGAGGATTTTTTCTTTCGTACGAAACATCCTGCCGGTTTTTTACCTGAGGTGTCCTATCAGTGTCCCCCCTATGTCGACATAAAAGACTCGGGTGATAGTAAGGTATCACCCCGACAATATACCCTTACACGGTACCTATACAGGATGAAAGAAGGTATGATTCTAAAATAAATTTGACTTTTGCCTTTTTGGGGGGTAACTTTACTTATTTTAAATAAACTAAAAGTGGGGTGTTTTTCAGACAGCTGAGGAAAACAATAGCGATGACAAACCCATTTATGGTGTCATCGTGAATGTGTATTCACTTAGGAGATTTTTTTTCATAATGAAATGATCGTCATAGCTCAATAATTAAGCTAAACAGCATTAGGCAATGTTCATACTAAATACTTAACCAATGAAATCATTCAAAAAAAGGTTCATTTATCAGTTTTCAGGAGTGTTTTTTATGGTGGAACTGGTAATATTGTTTTTTGCCAGTTCCTGCTGTAATACACTTCCGATGGTAACGACCAGTCAGGCAACTGAAATTGGAAGAACCAGTGCATTATGTGGCGGAGTAGTAATTGATGATTGAGGAGGATTCTGTGATTGTTCAGAACTCGGGGTCTGCTGGAGTACAAATCCGTCTCCGACTATAGCTGACAACAGATACAGTGTTGATGTTGATAGTTCCGGTATAGGCCCCTTTACTGGCAGCCTGACACAATTGACCGAAAATACTTTATATTATGTCAGAGCCTACGCGACTAATGATCATGGAACAGCTTACGGTAATGAAATTTCATTTACCACAAAAGCTATCACAAAAGCAACGCTCTCGACAAAACCAATTTCTAATCTTGCTTATAATTCTGCAACTTCAGGCGGAGACATCACTGATGACGGGGGCAGTGCAATTACTGCAAAAGGTGTTTGCTGGGGAACCATTGAAAATCCGGATTTAACCAATAAAACATCTGACGGAACCGGAAACGATAGTTACACTAGTTATATTTCAGGATTACTGCCCGGCAAGGATTACCATGTGAGAGCATATGCCATAAATAGTGTTGGGATAAATTTTGGGAATAATATACCTTTCCACAATCCATGCTACGAACCTTCCGCAGTAACAAATTCTGAGACCTATAGTGGAACAACTGTAACATTTAACGGAACTGTAAATGCAAGTTTTTCCCCAACTACAGTTACTTTTGAATACGGGACAAATGTCTTAGGATTGGATAAGACAGTAACAGCTGTCCAGAGCCCGCTAACCGGGACAGGAGAGCTCTTGGCAGTAAATGCAGAGGTAGCAATCACAGAATTTTCATTAAATGTCGAATATTATTACAGAGTAAAAGCAGTTAATTGCGGAGGGACAAAGTATGGCAACAATGAACCGTTTATACCAGCAGGCATAAATCATTATACCCTCACTGTTGCGGTCTTACCCACAAATGGAGGTGTAGTCGGTAAGTCACCCGACCAGAGTTACTACAATGCTGGAACGAACGTGACGCTTAGGGCGTATCCTGCAAACAACTATTCATTCGTCGGATGGGATGGCGATGTGACCGGGACGTCCAATCAGGTGACGATTACGATGAATGGGAACAAGAATGTCACGGCATACTTTTTTTACTCTGGATTAACGCGCTGAATTAAGACCACTGGTTAATTTTAGCTTAGTAACTTTAACCAGTGAATAATGAAATCAGAATCCAAACATTAAAACATCAGTTACTTGACCTATCATTTGGGGAGGTGATAATTTAATGGACGTGCAATTTGTCGATATCCCTATCCCTCAAATAAGAATTCTTTTTTACCACTCAAAAGAAAAAATATAATCAATCAGTTCCTGTTCTCTAAAAAACATCTTCAGCCTAGAGCAGAAAAAAGGGTATTTCAGACAAGTTAATAGATTGAAGTACCTTTGCATTTATGACGAACAAACAAGAAGATACGGACTCCGCAACCACAGGTCAACCTTCAAATAACCTTCAGCTATATAATATTCCTGCTACTAACGTACATTATATCTTACACAACCTGTTCCGAGGACTTAAGCCACTCAGACGCAAATACAAGCTATCAATTAATGAAATAATCTTCCTGAATGGTATTTATCTTTACTGTAAGCATGAAAGCACATGCATATCATCAGGATGGCTGTCTGAAGTATATCGGTTATTATAACCTTGGTAAGATCAAGTATTACTTAAACTCGCTTCAGAGTAAAGGAATGATCCAACTGGCTGAGATCATCAAAGGATACAACCGCTATAAACTTACACCTCTTGGCATATCTGTCATAACCGAGATCAATGGTAGCTTTGATGTATGTCTTTATGAGTGGTTTAATAAGTATAATATTACCCTTTGAATTTTGACTTTAGTGGGAAATCTATAACCTAAACGCACCAAGTTTGTCATTCCAAACACACAATGAGTTATGTACCAAATGGGCTATTATAAGCTCTAATTGTATGAAAATTGTATGAAAATAAAAAAGTCATGACTTTTTACAAACATTGTAAGTGACTGATTTTCAGTGTAGCGAGACGGGGGAATGATCCCCGGACCTCATGATTATGAATCATGCGCTCTAACCAACTGAGCTATCTCGCCTTTTGTCCTCCGTAGCTATAGCGAAGGAGGAATTCGCCAACCGAAGCCTTGGCAGAGGCGGAACTTTTGCGGGTGCAAATATAAGGAGTCTGACGCTAAATAACAATAAGATTTTTTTATCTACCAATATTTTTTCTATATTGCGATTCAGTAAAGATCTGATACCAGGATTAAAATGAAGTATGAACTTGAATATACGCTGAATTGCTCACCCAAAGTGCTCTTCTCAAGACTCAGTACCCCCGAGGGACTCTGTGAATGGTTTGCCGATGACGTTAATGTTGATGGTGATATCTTTACTTTTTTATGGGGCAAAACAGAAGCTAAAGCAAAATTATCAGCATTCAAGGAAAATAAATTTGTGAGGTTTGAATGGCTCGGTAACCCCGATAAAGAATCAAACTATTTCGAATTCAGGATAATAATTGAGGAGATCAGCGGCAGCCTCGCGTTAATTATTATCGATTTCGCCGAAACAGAGGAAAAAGATGATGCTATATATCTCTGGGATACTCAGATCACTGATCTTAAGAGGGTTCTGGGGATATAACGGTGCGACGGTGCAACGGTGCAACGGCGCAGCGGCTCAGCGGTGCAACTGGAAATTTTCCAGAGCCACATGTATGGCAATCAGAAAAGGATCATGAAATAAAGACTGAGCTTATATCCATTAGCCATTAAGCCTTCACGCCATTACGCCTTTGCGCCCTTGCGCCGTTGCGCCGTCCTGAAATTGTTAAAAGACCTGAACCCGTATATTTTCTGCCAAAAATCAAGTAGTTTTGCATCCAAATTCTCCATACGGTGAAGAAACTCGACAAATTCGTCATAAAATCATTCATAGGTCCCCTTATACTCACATTTTTTATTGTGCTTATAATACTTCTCCTTCAGTTCCTGTGGATGTATATCGATGAACTTGCTGGAAAAGGTCTCGAGCTAAATATACTTGCCGAACTCCTGTTCCAGTTCAGCCTTTCATTTGTTCCGACAGCCCTTCCTCTTGCGATCCTCCTTGCAGCACTGATGACATTCGGGAATATGGGGGAATTCAGTGAACTCACAGCACTGAAATCATCCGGCATCCCGCTGAAGAGAATAATGAAACCACTAATTATACTTATTTCATTCCTGGTACTTGTGTCGTTCCTATTTTCAAACTATATCCTGCCCTACTCCAACCGGCAGGCCAGATTACTTCTCTACGATATCAGGCGCAAACGCCCTGACATAAACCTTCAGGCCGGAACATTTAACAATGATATCGATGGATTCAGCATCAAAATAGCTTATAAAGATCCTGAAACCAACAGGCTCGATAAACTCCTTATCTATGATCACAGAAGCAATAAAGGGAACGTATCAGTAACCTATGCCGACTCAGGATATATGAAGATCACATCGGATGAAACCGGCATGATAATGACTTTGTATAACGGCAGAACTTATAATGAAATAGAAGAGAATAATGTTGCGTATGACAATAAAAAATTTCCCAGCAGAAAAGATAGCTTCAAGGAAGAGACTATAGTGCTTTCTCTGACCGGTTTTGACCTCGAGCGAAGCGGTAATGATATGTTCAAATCGACTTCCTGGATGCTCAATCTGGAACAACTTTCACATTTCTCTGACTCCCTCGCAAAAGACTATAATGAAAAAGGTGATTTGCAGTACAGGGAATTCAGAAATACAAAATTCTATATAGAACAAAATCCGATTCCAAACTACTTAAGACCAGACAGTGCCAGTTATCCTGGGGAATCATTAAAATTCAATTCAGTTGTTATTTTTGACACACTCAGGAGGGAGAGCAAAACAATGGTACTTGAAAGGGCGCTTGAGACATTAAGAGAGGCAAGCAATTACGTTTCATCAAAGACTGAAACGATGAAAATAACAATAAGGGGTATTAAAAAGTATGAGATCGACTGGCATAAAAAATTCACCCTCCCTTTTGCCTGCCTTGTTTTTTTCTTCATAGGAGCCCCGCTGGGTGCTATCATAAGAAAAGGCGGACTGGGAACACCATCGGTAATCTCTATCTTTTTCTTTGTGGTCTGGTACGTCATTTCACTGTCGGGAGAAAAGCTTGTTGAAGAAAATGTTATAGGGAATATTCCCGGAATGTGGGCATCTTCATATATATTGCTGCCGGTAGGTATTTTTCTGACTTATAAAGCTTCAAACGACTCGGTAATTATGAATGTTGATACATATCTGCAATTCTTCCGTAAGATTAAAGACTATATTTACAGGATTTTTTTTCAGGGAAGAATAAGAAAATCTGGTAAGAATAATAATTCTGATGGCTAATAACAAACTAAACACTATTGAAGAAGCTATTGAAGACATTAAGAATGGCAGGCTTCTTATTGTTGTCGATGACGAGGATCGTGAGAATGAAGGCGACTTTATCTGTGCTGCCGAACTTATAACTCCGGAAATTGTCAACTTCATGGCAAAACATGGACGCGGATTAATTTGCGCAGCCCTTCCTGAGGAGAGATGCGAAGAGCTTGACCTTAATCTTATGGTTGGAAATAACACTTCACTTCATGAAACACAGTTCACGGTGTCGGTTGACCTGAAAAGCGAGGAGACTACCACAGGTGTTTCAACAAAAGACAGGGCTCTGACAATTAAAGCCCTTGTGAATCCTTCCACTAAACCATCAGATCTTGGTCGTCCGGGACATATATTTCCTCTAAAATCAAAATCCAAAGGTGTCCTCAGAAGAGCCGGTCATACTGAAGCGGTTGTTGACCTTACACGTTTTGCCGGTTTAAACCCCGGAGGAGCACTTGTCGAGATAATGAACGACGACGGTTCTATGGCCAGACTCAGTGACCTTATTAAAATAAGGAAGAAATTCGGAATAAAAATTATTTCCATCAGCGACCTGATCAAATTTAAACTCGAGAGAGATTCAATAATTGAAAAAGGTGAAAAGGTCAAACTGCCAACAGACAGAGGCGAGTTTGATTTCATACCTTTCAGACAAACAAGCAACGGGCTAGAACATGGCGCACTTGTTAAAGGTACATGGACAAAAGAAGAACCTGTTCTCGTGCGTGTCCATTCATCATGCTTTACAGGTGATATATTCGGATCGATGAGGTGCGACTGCGGGCAACAGCTGCGTAAGGCTATGGAAATGGTTGAGAAAGAAGGTAAGGGTGTGGTTATTTATCTCAGCCAGGAAGGACGGGGTATCGGACTTTTCAATAAAATAAAAGCTTATCGCCTCCAGGATGAAGGGATGGATACTGTCCAGGCAAACCTGCAGCTTGGATTCGGTGAAGATGAGAGGGACTATGGTGTAGGGGCCAGCATAATGAGAGAACTCGGCCTGGGAAAAGTGCGCCTGATCTCAAATAATCCTGTCAAAAGAGCAGGCCTTGAAGGATACGGTATTAAGATTGTTGAAACAATACCTCTTATAATCGAATCCAATCCCCATAATCAATTCTACCTAGAGACAAAAGCTAATAAGATGGGCCACAATCTTACCTGTTACAAGCATATTGTCAAGGATTGATATTTTTAATAGATTTGTCCTGAAACCGGAACAATCCATTAATGAATAATCTCAGGATAGTATTTATGGGCACGCCTGAGTTTGCTGTGGCAACACTTGGTGCGCTTCTTATGAACGGTTTTAATGTAGCCGGTGTTGTTACCGCCCCAGATAAGCCTGCAGGAAGAGGGAAAACAATAACAAAATCCGCAGTTAAAGAATTTGCAGAAATGAGTAATCTGCCGATCCTTCAACCTGATAATCTTAAAGATCCGGAATTTATTAAGAACCTTAATGATCTGAATGCTGAAATATTCGTTGTTGTGGCATTCCGGATGCTCCCCGAAATTGTGTGGAAGATGCCTGAATACGGTACAATCAACCTCCATGCTTCACTTTTACCCCATTATCGTGGAGCAGCTCCGATCAATCATGCTATAATAAACGGAGAAACTTCGACCGGCGTTACAACATTCTTCATCGACGGGAAAATTGATACAGGGAATATTCTTCTCAGGGAAGAAGTACAGATATTTCCTTCTGAAAATGCCGGAGATCTTCAAAACAGGCTGATGAAAACTGGTGCCAGACTTGTTATAAGAACCCTGAAAAGCCTAGCTGATAATAGCCTGAAGCCACATTTGCAATCAATATTCCTCAAACCCGGAGAGTTACCAAAACCGGCTCCTAAAATCTTCCCGGAAAATTGTATTATCAACTGGAATGATGAACCATTTAAGATCCATAATCTGATAAGGGGACTGGCACCATATCCTTGCGCCAGATCATTTCTAAGGTGTAAAGAAGAAACCATTTCATTTAAAATATTCGAAAGTCAACCTGAAATTTCCGGACAGACAATCAATCCGGGAATCATTGTCTCTGATGGAAAGACCTTTTTGAAAGTCACCTGCAAAAACGGATTTGTGAATATTTTAAGCCTCCAGACTGAAGGCAAAAAGAGAATGAGTACTCCGGAATTCCTAAGAGGCTTTAAAATTGCAGGATGCACTATACCGGTCAGTCAACCGGGAGCATTGTTCTAAGCCAGATCTTTTGTCCCTGAGATGGCTCTGCACCTTCCGGGATCTTGTTATATTCGTATAATTTTTTCTTTTTGACTCCGTACTTCTGAGATATTGAGTACATTGTATCTCCGGCGACGACAGTATGTAATTCATTTCCTGCTTCAGCCTTGTCCCGTTTTGGTTGAAGATAGAGAATCTGGCCGGCAACAGGTGTAAAATCCTCCCCAAGCTCATTATACCTTTGAAGTTCCCATTTCAGGAGCTGAAATTCCCTCTCAATCATCGCAATTGATTCACCGTCCTTAACAATTATGTACTGTATACGGTTATTCTCTTTCACTCTTGATACCGTTGCTGAAACAATGAAGTTATCGTTAATAACAGGCTGTGGTTGTAACGGAGATTCATTTACCTCCTCAACCTTAACCGGTACTTCCTTTACGGGGTCCGTTTTAACAGGTCCGTTTTTCAAGGGTTCGGTTCTGACCGGTGCAGTGGCAGTAACTTTAACATCAGAAACATCCTGCACAGGGGATTGTCTGTCAAAGAACTGAAGGTTATTCTCCTCAATTTTTGTTATCAGCATATTTGCATAATCAGGATTTGTAGCGTAACCTGCTTTTTTCAATCCTTTTGCCCACCCTTTATAATCAGAAGCTGACAGGTCAAAAAGGGAGCTGTACCTTGATCCTGTTCTTAGAAAATCGGAATGATCGGAAAAGGAGTCTTCAACTCTAGCATATTTTCTGAAACATTCATTCCTCCTGTCATCGTGATGGATAATCGTTGGTCCGCTCCAGTCGTTGTGGCATTTGATACCGAAATGATTGTTGCCCTGGACAGCAAGGCTGCTCCTCCCGAAATCCGATTCTATCATACCCTGAGCCAGGGTTATGCTGGCAGGGACACCTGTTCTGTACATCTCACTTATTGCGAGATCTTTATATCTGTTGATATATGCCTGCTGATCAGGTGCCGTCCGGTATGATGCAGCCACAGGTCTGCTTACCCTGCAGGAGGTAAAACCCATAAAAAGAAGTAACAGAAAAATCAGATACAATGAACGGGACATAACTTTCCGGTTTCGGACAAAAATAATAAAAAGAGTCAGAAGTGCCTAGAGTGACTAAAGTACTTAGAGTTACTTATTCTCAATTCAGGTCACTTTAGGCACCTTAGGCACTTTTAACACTATTTATTACCTTTGTAAACTATCTCAAATAAGAGGGTTATGATAAAAACCAATAATATATCATTCACTTACAAAGAATTTGATGATCCTGAAAAGATGGATCCGTTGGACAACCAGCTTGTTATGGCTGCACGCGGGACAGCAAATAATGCATACGCCCCTTATTCTCTTTTTAAGGTAGGAGCAGCAGTCCGGCTTGAAAGCGGGAAAATTGTACTGGGGACCAATGTTGAAAATGCCGCTTTCCCTTCAGGTATCTGCGCTGAAAGAAGCGCGCTCTCAGCTGCTTCATCAAATTACCCTGAGGACAAGCCTGTAGCTATTGCAATTGCTGCAACTACAGAAAAAGGTTTTACGGAAGAAACTGTATCACCATGCGGTAATTGCCGTCAGGTAATTGCCGAGGAAGAATTCAGGAATGGGAACAGCATCAGGATAATCCTGAGCAGCAAAACAAAAATAAAGGTTATTGAAAAAGGAGGAGATCTTCTGCCTCTTCAGTTCAACAGGAACAACCTTGAAGTCAACTCTCGCTGATAATCAGCTGGAAGCCTGCTCCGTGAATATTTTTTATATTCAGCCTGGGATCCTCAGAAAGGAATTTTCTGAGTTTCGTTATATAAACATCCATGCTGCGGGCAGTAAAATAATCGTCATTGCCCCAGATTTTCTTCAAAGCTATTTCCCTGCTGATAAGCGCATTGGGATTTATTGCAAGCAATTCGAGAAGCTGCGCTTCTTTTGGTGAAAGCTTTTTCTCAACATCACCTGCCGTAAGAGTCCTGAGCTTTGAATTGAAAATGAATTTTCCGATCTCATAGATATCTCTTGTACCGTCCTGAAAATCACGTCTGGCAAGTATTGCACGCAACTTGGCCAGCAGGATATCGGTATCAAATGGTTTTGTTATATAGTCGTCACCGCCAACTCCATATCCGTGCAGGACATCATCTTTCAACTTTTTTGCTGTAAGAAAAATAATGGGGACAACATTATTGATCTGTCTTATTTCATTTGCGATAGTGAATCCATCAACATGAGGGAGCATTACATCAAGGATACAGATATCGAACATCCCTTTTCTGAAATGATCAACAGCATATTTTCCGTCATCAACCCAATCGACAGAGAAATCATTTATTTCGAGATAGGATTTCAGAACCGAACCGAAGCTCAGGTCATCTTCAACAAGAAATATCTTAACAGGCTTTGTACTCATTTTTAATTTTCACAGTTAAATGGTAAAAATACATCGAACCGGCTTCCTTTACCGGGTTCGCTCTGTACGGAAATATCTCCTTTGTGAGCTTCAACGATCGCACGCACATAATTAAGACCCAGTCCGAATCCTTTTACATCATGCACATTTCCTGAAGCCTGACGGTAGAAACGTTCAAATATTTTTCCCTGAACACTCCTGCTCATACCGATACCCTTGTCGTTCACATACAAAATTATTCCGTTTCTTTCATTTCTGGTCCCGATTGTAATATCAGGCGATTCAGGTGAATATTTGATCGCATTATCAAGCAGATTATTTACCAGATTGAACAGGTGTTCATTGTCGCCGTAAATAACCGGTTCCGCTGCATTAAGGTTCATTGTGATCTTCCCATTCCGCTGCTTTACAATTATATCAATTGTATCCACAGCACGTTCAATAATTGTATGCAATGACAGATTTTCGAATTTAAAATGAATCTCATTTTTATCGAGATATGCAATCTGCAGAATAGTTTCCACCTTCTTGTCCATCCTGCTGTTTTCCTTTTTTATCATGTTGATAAAATGTCTGACACTCGATTCATCTTTTATTACCTTCGGATTAGTTATCGTATCAGCTGCAAGTGAAATTGTTGCAATTGGCGTTTTGAACTCATGAGTCATGTTATTTATAAAATCGGACTTCATCTCCGAAATCTTCTTTTGGCGGATGATGAAAAAGAGACTCAATGCAAATGTAGCAAGTATTATTATCGAAAACAGGAGTGATCCTCCCAATATCCACGCCATCTTCCCCAGTACATAATTGGTCCGTTCAGGGAAGACCACCGATAATATCAGATCCTGTCTTATAATATTATCAGCAAAGAGACTGACCATATATTTGCTTTTCAGGAAATCATTCCTGCCTGCTTTTTTGAAGGTACCATCTGTCACTACCCCATTCTTTAAGACTGCAAATTCAAATGGCGTCCGGATATTCGAATACATAAGTGATTGTCTGAGAGCGAACTCAATTTCTCTTTTGTCAATATCCATCGTTTTCTCCCACTGATAGACCTCAGTGATCATCTGGTCACTCATATTACGGAATTCTTCTCCCCTTTTTCTGACCCGCTCAAGGAATTCCTTCTGATCAACATATGTTCCACCGTTATTATTCAACATACTGTCCCCCCCGTTTACGATGACCATTTTACCCGGATCATCCGGGGAGGTCGTTATGACTGATCCTGAATCTGTTGAAAAAATAGTATCGTGGGTAACAACAACCGGATCTTCTCCGGGATTTTGCGTAACAGTCTGATTGGTTATACGAATACTGAAATTCCCGTCACCTCCTGTTGAATAGCTGCCCATACTCATATAACCCGAAATTCCTGATGTTGTATCAGGAAATGAACTTACCCCGGGGAACAGCATATCATTGAAAAAACTCATTTTTCTTGATGTCTCGATCTCTACGGCAGCATTCCGGATACTTGCGTTCGCGTAATAATCAAAATTCTCGTTCCGTATCTGTACATCATTACTTATCCATATTATCTGAACCCAGATAATACCGACAAGAGAAAAGAGCATCATCAGTATGAGGACTATGAATTTCTTCTTATTCATAGCACAAAATTAACTTATAGCACTCTATATTGTAAATGTTTTAACTTTTCGTTAACTCTTATTAACCTCAAATTAACGCCCTTATAGATAGTATGATGTAACTTTGGTATCAGAATTCTGAAAAGGCTTTCATGTTTATTCCTGAAAATGAGTCCGGGGTTTCCCGGCTCATTTTTTTTTAATTTCTTATAAATATGTGTTAATCTGCGCGATCTGCGGGAAAATACTTACTGTTTCCCCCGGATCTCTCTGATTTTCGCAGATCTTTACAGATTAGAATTTTTAAATGCATCCCAGATATCTCCTTTCGGGAATGGCGCAGTAATTACAATATTTTCCTTCTTTACCGGATGAATAAATTCGATCCGCCTGGCTATAAGGCTTATTCCGCCATCCTCATTTGATCGTGCGAATCCATATTTCAGATCTCCCTTAACCGGGCAACCTATTTTTGCCAGTTGTGCCCTGATCTGGTGATGCCGGCCCGAATGAAGCTCAACCTCAAGCAGATAATAGCGGTCTGACCGGCCTGCAATCCGGTATGACAAACTGGCTTCTTTAGAACCTTTCACCTCATGATCATAAACAAAGGTCTTATTCTGTTTCTCGTTCTTTTTCAGAAAATGCGTAATTGTAGCCTCGTCCTCCGGAGGTCTCTCCCTGACTATCGCAAGGTAGATCTTCTTAACCTGAGTGCTCCTGAACATCTCATTCAGTCTTGCCAGGGCTTTTGATGTGCGTGCATAAAGGATCACACCGCTGACCGGGCGGTCCAGCCTGTGAACAATACCCAGGAAAACATCACCGGGCTTTTTATACTTTTGAGCAAGGTATTGCTTTACCTCTGTATCAAGCGAGGTGTCGCCTGTCTTATCAGCCTGCGAAAGATCGGAAGATCTTTTGTTGACAGCAATTATGTGATTGTCTTCGTAGAGTATCTCAGGCATAATTAATATTGTTCCTTTTCATTTGGGAACTGCGAAGTTCTTACGTCACTTATATAAGCCTGAACCGCACTTTTTATTTCTGCATGAAGGTTATGATATCTTCTGAGGAATCTTGGCGAAAATTCCTGCGTGATACCCAGCATGTCGTGGAGGACAAGCACCTGCCCATCTGTCTTTGGGCCGGCACCTATACCAATAACCGGTATCCTTACACTGGCTGTTACCTCCCCGGCCAGTCTGGCGGGGATCTTTTCAAGTACTATTCCAAAACATCCGGTTTTCTCAAGCAGCTTAGCATCTTCTAAAAGACGTTCTGCTTCTTCCTCTTCCTGCGCCCGCACTACATAAGTACCAAATTTATGAATAGCCTGCGGAGTCAGACCAAGATGCCCCATAACCGGAATGCCTGCCGACAGGATCCTCTCTACAGATTCAACAATCTGCTGACCGCCTTCAAGTTTAACAGCAGCGGCTCCGGTTTCCTTCATAATCCTGATCGACGAAGCCAGTGCTTCTTTAGAATTACCCTGGTAAGTACCAAATGGCAGATCAACAACAACGAGAGCTCTTTTTACTCCCCTGACCACCGATGCTGCATGATAAATCATATTATCCAGAGTAATTGGCAGTGTAGTGTTAAAACCGGCCATCACGTTCGATGCTGAATCACCGACAAGAATAACATCAATTTCTGCTTCATCCAGGATCCTTGCTATTGAGTAATCATACGCTGTGAGCATCGCGATTTTCTCGCCTTTATTCTTCATCTCACTCAGGACATGCGTGGTGACCCTTCTTACCATTTTATGTATCTCCATAATTCACTTATTGCTTGATCAGGTCACAAAGGTACTTATTTCTTTTAATATTGGCAGTTTGGGATATAGTTACTGTCGTTTTGTCACATTCTTCTCTAATGGCATAATCATTGCGGAAATATAATATCAAATTGAAATTTTAAAAACATTATAAAATGGGAAAAATAATCGGTATAGATCTGGGAACAACCAACTCATGTGTTGCTGTTATGGAAGGCAATGAGCCTGTAGTTATCCCAAACAGTGAAGGAAAAAGAACTACACCTTCAATCGTGGCATTTGTTGAAAACGGGGAGAGAAAAGTAGGAGATCCGGCCAAACGTCAGGCAATAACCAATGCCAAAAAAACTGTTTACTCTATCAAAAGGTTCATGGGTGAAACATATGATAAACTGAACAAAGAAATAAAGAGAGTAACTTATACGGTAGTCAAGGGTGATAATAACACTCCCAGGGTACAAATCGATAACAGGATGTACTCTCCTCAGGAGATCTCTGCAATGATACTTCAGAAGATGAAAAAGACAGCTGAAGACTATCTTGGTCAGGAAGTTACCGATGCCGTTATAACAGTGCCTGCTTATTTCAGCGATTCACAGCGTCAGGCAACAAAGGAGGCTGGTGAAATAGCCGGACTGAATGTAAAAAGAATCATTAATGAACCGACTGCAGCATCCCTTGCCTATGGTCTGGATAAGAAATCACAGGATCTGAAGATCGCTGTATTTGACCTTGGCGGAGGAACATTTGACATATCAATTCTCGAGCTTGGAGATGGTGTATTTGAAGTCAAATCGACAAACGGAGACACGCATCTTGGCGGAGACGATTTCGATCACCTTATAATTGACTGGATGGCCGAGGAATTCCTGAAAGAGGAAGGTATCGACCTGAGAAAAGATCCCATGGCTCTTCAGCGTCTTAAAGAGGCAGCCGAAAAAGCCAAGATCGAGTTGTCAAGCTCAACAACAACTGAGATCAATCTTCCATATATAATGCCGGTAGATGGTATTCCAAAGCATCTTGTCAAAACGCTGACCCGCGCACACTTGGAGCAAATATGTGATAAACTCTTCCAGTCATGTCTCGGACCTTGCCAGAAAGCTCTCGATGATTCAGGATTCAAGGTGTCCGAGATTAACGAAGTATTGCTGGTAGGTGGATCAACACGAATACCTGCAATACAGCAGCTTGTTGAAAAATTCTTTGGTAAAACTCCTTCAAAGGGGGTGAATCCCGATGAGGTTGTTGCCGTTGGAGCAGCTATCCAGGGTGGTGTGCTTACAGGTGAAGTTAAGGATGTGCTTCTGCTTGATGTAACTCCGCTTTCGTTAGGTATTGAAACTATGGGTGGCGTTATGACTAAGCTTATAGAATCGAACACTACAATCCCGACTAAAAAAACAGAAGTGTTTACAACTGCTGCAGACAGCCAGCCTTCTGTTGAGATACATGTTCTGCAGGGTGAAAGACCTATAGCTGTCGGAAACAAAACGATCGGACGTTTCCATCTCGACGGTATCCCGCCTGCCCCAAGAGGAATTCCGCAGATCGAAGTAACATTCGATATTGATGCTAACGGGATCCTGCATGTGGCTGCAAAAGACCGTGGCACAGGTAAAGAGCAGAGGATCAGGATTGAAGCATCTTCTGGTCTGAGTGACGATGAAATACGCAGAATGCGCGATGAGGCTAAAGCCAATGAGGAAACCGACAGAAAAGCACGGGAAAAAGTCGATAAGGTAAATACCGCTGACAGCATGATCTTTACTACCGAAAAACAACTCAAAGAGTTTGGGGATAAGATCCCTGCTGATAAAAAATCTGCAATTGAAAGCTCTCTTGCCAGCCTTAAGGAAGCTCATAAAAGCCAGGACGTCGCTGCAATTGACAAAGCACTCGCCGATCTGAATGCCGTATGGCAGACCGCGTCTGAAGAGATGTACAAGACGGCACAGGCTTCCGGTCAGAGTGCATCACAACCCGGTCCTGAACAGCCAGGTCCTGATCAGAATAGCGGAAAAGGTACAAAATCAGGAAGCGACGAGGTGACTGATGTCGACTTCGAAGAGGTGAAATAATACCCGGGAGATATTCCGGGTGTCGGTTAATAATACGATGTAGGGGCGTTGCGTGCAACGCCCTTACTTGGTTATGGGCTAACACGGTTTGGGTGTTGCATGCAACGCCCTTACAATTATAATTTGTAATTTTGTGGAATATTTTGCGTTTCCTGCATATGAACCGGAAAATACTTGACACAATAATACTGTTAACCGTTTCTGTCCTGTTGTCGGGGCAGAACGCTCCAGTCATTAATAAAACCGATCAGCAGGGACGGAGACAGGGACCTTGGATCAAAAATTATCCTGACGGCAATATCCAATACGAAGGAGTGTTTAAAGATGATCATCCTGTAGGAGAGTTTAAAAGATACTATGAGAATAAAAAATTTAGTTCAGTCCTCATTTACAGTGACGACGGGAAACAGGCTGATGCAACATTATACCATCCAAACGGTTTCATCGCGGCAAGCGGAAAATATATCGACCAGCTCAAAGAAGGAGAATGGAAATTCTTCTCTTCTTTTTTTGAAGGATACCTTATCAATGAAGAATCATACCTGAAAAACAAGAGAAACGGTCCATCCCTGAAATTCTTTCCCGATACCACTGTGGCAGAGAAAACAATTTACATCAACGACAGGAAAGAAGGGGAATGGCTTCAATTCTACCCCGGCGGAAAGATTTCTCTTAAATCAAATTATTCCGGAGACCTTCTGACCGGCAAATTTGAAGTGTGGTATGAAAATGGCCGGATCGAGATCTCGGGAAACTATAAAAATAACCTCCGCGATGGGACATGGCTCATATATAATGAAGACGGAACTCTCAGATATAAAATGGATTATATTATGGGGAAAACAAAAGATCGCCAGATGGATATTGATGCCAGCGACCTGATGGAGAGGCTCGAAAAGAACCAGGGAAGAATTCCCGATCCTGAAAAAACAGGGGAGATAAAATAATGAACATCATTGATCCTCTAAGGAAGAGAGAGGGTAAAAATAATTCTTGCCCTGTTACTCATACTGACAGATTTTGACCTTAGCGGACAGGAGATACCCTTCAGTTATTTTTACAGAGTTTATTTCGCTGATAAAGGAGAAAATCAGACCGGGAATTATTTACCAACGGACCTTCTTTCAGAAAGGGCTGTAAATCGCAGGGAGAAGTCAGGAATATTAGTTCCTGATCTCAGAGATATTCCTGTCTCATCAGAATATATTGAAATTATTAAATCCCTGGGATTCGAGCTTCACTGCACATCAAAATGGATGAATACGGCACTTTTTAAGACCCGGCAGTATGATGGCACCGATAATCTGATTAACCTGCCGTTTGTTGCGGATGTCAGGATTGTGAAAAAACCAGGAACTAAAAGTATCTATTCCGACAAGCTTGACTTCCCGCAAGAGCCGGCAGAGCAGTATGATACATCTCCAACCTATCGCCATATCAGTATGTTGAACGGAACTACCCTGCACTCCTCCGGATATATAGGTTCAGGTATCCTTATTGCTGTGCTCGACGGAGGATTTCTCAATGCTGACCAGATCCCTTCTCTACTTGATCTGCACATCCGTAAAGGCATAAAATTTACTTACGATTTTGTAAGGAATGATCCTTATGTTTATGACTTTCATACTCATGGAACAGCTGTAATGTCAATTCTTGCAGGACAGATTGATAACATAATCCGGGGAACGGCACCCGGGGCAGATTATATGCTTCTCAGAACTGAAGACGTTGAAAGTGAAACAGCTGCTGAAGAGGATTTCTGGATAGCGGGTGCGGAATTTGCTGATAGTGCCGGTGCCGATATAATCTCTTCATCACTGGGATATTACAGCTTTGATGATCCCTCACTTAATTACACCTTTTCAGATCTCGACGGTAACACCGCATTTATAACCAGGGCAGCAGATATTGCAGCTTCGAAAGGGATCCTGGTCGTCAATAGCGCCGGCAATGAAAGAATTAATGATTGGTTGCGCATTATTTCACCTTCAGACGGCGACAGTGTTGTCTGCGCCGGGGCTGTAGACAGTGATAAAATAATATCCGTATTTTCTTCAGCCGGTCCTTCAGCCGACAGCAGGGTGAAACCCGATAATGTGGCTCTTGGCGTCGGGGTTATTATACAGACTTCCCTTACCGGAACGGCAAGATCAAACGGCACTTCTTTTTCGTGCCCCATATTAAGCGGTATGTCAGCATGCCTTATGCAGGCAGTACCTGAAGCTACAAACAAAGAAATAATAGACGTCCTTCATTCTTCAGCCGACAGATATCTATTCCCGGATTCTCTGTACGGATACGGGATACCGGATATGGCGAATGCCCTTGCAACGCTTCAGGATATCCACCTGAAGAGACCAGCTAATCAGACTATCGCAGGACCAAATCCCACAACCGGCGATGTCGAAATAATTTTCAGGCAACCACCGGGAAGAATAACTTTAGAAATCTTTACTTCATCAGGAGTAATAATATTCAAAAAAGAGTTCCCTGATTATGCAGGCCGTAACCTGATTATATCCGCTTTGAATAACAGGCAACAGGGACTCTATTTTATCAGGCTTTTAACCGGAACAGGTATATATTTGCATAAAATTGTAAAGATGGCCGGTAATGACTGAGAAGCTATCACTAACGGAATTACAGCTCATAATAAAGGATTCGCTTTATTTAGCCTTACCTGATATGTACTGGGTCGTTGCCGAGATCTCTGAAATAAAGGAGAACTATGCCGGTCACTGCTACCTCGAGCTCATTGAAAAACACCCCGAAGACAAAAATGTCAGAGCGCGTATAAAAGCGATAATCTGGAGCAAACGATATAGTTTTCTCTGTTCATTCTTTGAAAATATTACGGGTGAACCACTTAAGATTGGAATGAAAATACTCGTGAGAACAAAGATAGAGTATCATGAATTGTACGGACTCAGCCTGATAATATCCGACATCGATCCATCCTTCACAATTGGTGAAATGGCCATGAAAAGACAGATGGTGATTAAAAAACTGGAGGAGGACGGTGTGTTCGAAATGAATAAAGAGCTTGAGTTCCCTGCTGTTCCTCAGAGGATTGCCATAATTTCTTCGAACAATGCCGCAGGATATTCGGATTTCATCAGACACCTTCATGAGAACAGCTATGGTTACGTTTTTTATACAGCATTGTTCGATACAATCATGCAGGGGACTGACACTGAAGGAAGCGTTATTAACGCTTTTACAAGAATAGCAGATCATCCCGGACTTTTTGATGTAGTTGTTATTATCAGGGGCGGCGGATCGCAAAGTGACCTCAGCTGGTTTGACAGTTATAATATTGCCTATTTTGTTACACAGTTTCCGGTCCCTGTGATTACCGGAATTGGCCATGAGAAAGATCTTTCGGTCACCGATATGGTTGCATACAGATCGCTTAAAACACCCACAGCAGTAGCTGACTTTATAATAGAATACGTTGCCGGGGCCGAGAACCACCTGAATGAAATGAGCTCTGAAATAGCTGAAAATTCACTGTCAATTATCGAAGAATACAGGAATCTAACCGGGTCTTTTAAGATAAAATTGTTGCCGGTAGCAAAACTTATGATCTCTGACAGGAAGGAATATCTTTCGAACGTGAAAATTGAAATGATTAATTTCGGAAAAGAATATATCCTCAGGGCAGGAATGATACCGGCAAATCAAAAATCGAGACTGACCTCCTCTGCAAGAGCATTTTCACTGGGGAAGGAGACTCTTGTTGAAAAGAACAGAATAAACCTTGTAAAAACGACTCTCAACATCCTTACAAAAGTAAAAATAAGGATTGATGGATTGCTTAATAGCCTCAATATCCTGAATCCTGAGAATGTTCTGAAAAGAGGATTTACATTAACAGCCATCGGGGGCAGAATAATAAAAAGTGTCAGTCAGATAGGGAAGGATGATATTATTGAGACACAGTTCTATGATGGGAAAGCTGAAAGTAAAGTAGTGGGAAAGATAATAAAAGAAGAATATAACGACAGATAAAACTGAGTGACCATGTTTTTGAGAGTCATTGGTGGACCCTGGTGATAACCTTTAGTGCAACAATGTGTTAAAATTTTTTTTAAAGTATATATGACTATGGCAAAAAAGGAATTTTCATTTAATGAAGCGGTTATTGAGATTGAAAAGATCCTCAGGATCATTGAAAGCGGTGATCTGGATGTAGATAAATTATCCGTTGAAGTAAAGAGGGCATCAGAACTGATAAAACAATGTCAGAAGAAACTTCGGACAACCGAGGAGGAGATTAACAGCATTTTCAAGGACCTCGTATAAAATAAATCAGGACCGAAGTCCTGATTTATTACCACCCTAAACCTAAATCCATGAAAAACTCGTGTTTACCTACGATTCTGCTATTTCTGTTGTTAAACGTAAACGGAGGTTATAATGTTTCACTGAAAAACATAAATTTTCTAACAAAATGATCTTTTTTGATTAATCACCTATTTATCGACACCAAGAACATCTTTGAATGCTTTAACAAAGGTTTCTTTAGGTAATGCTCCCATAGCCATCTGAGGCTGACCATTTAAAGGTACGAAGAGGATTGAAGGAATGCTCCTTATACCAAAAACGGAAGCAAGCTCCTGCTCATCCTCGGTATTTATCTTATAAACATCAAGCTTGCCGTCATAATCCGTTGCAAGCTCCTCAAGGACAGGGGCTACCATTTTACAGGGCCCACACCAGTCAGCGTAAAAATCAATAACACATGGCTTTTCACCTTCAAATTTCCATTCTTTATTCTTCTCGAAATTGAAGACTTTGCTTAAGAAGGTCTCTTTTGTCAAATGTTCAGTCATATCTCAATTTTTTTATTAAACATAAGAATAGTGTAATTATTTAAAGTACGACAACCTCTGTGCCATTCAGGCTGTCGCTATTCAAAATGATAAAAATAAGTTAATAATTGTAACTTTGTCATGATTAATAAACAAATTGTCATATCTATATATGAATATATGTCTAAATGACAAGATTTTCGGGATAGTGTCGGAGGTAGTAACTGCAGAGAATGTAAGGGCATTTGTAATCGGAGGCTGGGTAAGAGACTGTCTGCTAAAGAGGGATCATCCGGGGAAAGATATCGATATTGTTGTTGCTGGCAGCGGCATTGCGATTGCCAGAAAGATCGCCAGAAGTATTGATCCTAAAATCAAGGTAAATGTTTTTAAGAATTTTGGAACAGCAATGTTCAGGTGGAATGAATATGAAATTGAGTTTGTGGGTGCAAGAAAAGAGTCGTACAGAAGAGGATCCAGGAAACCTGTTGTTGAAGATGGCACTCTCGAAGACGATCAGTTGCGAAGGGATTTTACGATTAACGCTCTTGCCATCAGTCTCAATAAAGATACGTATGGACTGCTTATTGATCCCTTCGGTGGGAGGAAAGACCTCAGCAGTAAGGTCATACGGACACCCCTTGATCCGGATAAAACATTCTCAGATGATCCTCTGAGAATGTTAAGGGCAATAAGGTTTGCTAGCCAGCTAAAATTCATCATCGAAAAAGATACTTTTAATTCGATAAAAGAAAATACCGAACGCATAAGTATTGTTTCGAAGGAAAGGATAATCACTGAACTGAACAAGATCATAATGTGCGACAATCCATCCACAGGACTTATCCTTCTTGAGGAATCCGGACTTCTGGGGATTATCTTCCCTGAGCTCAGTAAACTGAAAGGAGTAGACACAAAAGATGGAAAGGCACATAAGGACAATTTTCTGCATTCAATCAAGGTGCTTGATAACATCGCTGTGCACACTGATAATCTCTGGTTAAGATGGGCTGCGCTTCTTCACGATATCGCCAAACCGGTCACTAAAAAATACATACCTGAAACCGGGTGGTCATTTCACGGCCACGAATTTATTGGTTCCAAAATGATCCCTGACATCTTCAGGAAGCTTAAGCTGCCATTGGATGATAAGATGAAATATGTTCAGAAGCTTGTTGACCTTCATCTCAGACCTATTGTATTATCGCAGGAAGAGATCACTGATTCGGCAATAAGGAGATTACTTTTTGAGGCAGGAGACGATATTGATGACCTTATGATGTTATGCGAAGCTGATATTACTTCTAAGAATGAAGCAAAGAAAGCCAGGCATCTTGAAAATTTCAAATATGTCAGGAAAAAGCTCCTTGAAATTGAAGAAAAAGACGCGATAAGGAACTTCCAGCCTCCTGTTGATGGAACTGAGATTATCGAAACATTTGGAATAAAACCGGGCAGAGAGGTAGGGATAATAAAGAATGCTATCAGAGAAGCAATCCTTGACGGGATTATCCCCAACGAACATGAAGCCGCCAAAAAACTTATGATAAAAAAAGGAAAAGAGCTCGGATTAAAACCATCCGGTACCGTTATCTGACAAAAAGATCAAGTATAACGGGCAGATGATCGCTGAAGCCCCCCTGATAATTATACCCCCGCCAGGTTGAGTAAGGGCTGATCCCCGGGTAAACGGGATCTTTAATTAAAAGAAAATCAGGACTGAACACTCTGAGAAAACCCGGTTCGGTATAAATCCCTTCACGGCAGTTTAAAAGCTCATCTGATACAATCACCTGATCGGGCATTTCCCAGATGCCTTGATACCTGTATGTACCTGATCCATCAGATATCTTCTCAGACAGATTTATCATTGAAAATCCTGATTCTGATCCTGCAGTTAATCTACTGATCTCCTTATCATCAGGCGACGAGTTGAAATCGCCGACAATTATGATCTTACCCCCGACACTTCCGGCAGCGACAGAATCTGCCTTACTTCTGACCATCTCAGCTATTTTTGTTCTCTTCAACTCACCCGCCAGCACTCCTCCCCTTCTCGAAGGCCAGTGATTTACGAAAAGATGTATTGTATCTCCGGATATCAGGCACTTAGCATAAAGTATACTTCTGGTTGAAAAGTCATCTTTTTGAAGAGGCCCGGGATTAAAATACTGGTAACTGATGACCTCAACAAGCTCTTTCCTGAATATCAGACATACATCTATTCCTCTTGGATCAGGGGAATCTTCATGTACGATACCAAAATCATATTTTATCAGGTTTGTCCGGTATACCAGATCCTCCAGAACCGTTCTGTTTTCAATTTCACATAAAGCGATAAGATCCGGCGGAGACCACTCCCCCGCTGCTGTGATTACTTTATAAACCGAATTTATCTTGTTTTGATATCTTTTAAAATTCCATCGTCTGGCTGAATGTGGCAGAAACTCATTGTCATCGATGAGAGTATCATCATGTATATCAAACAGGTTTTCAACGTTATAAAATAGAAGTCTCACAGAATGCTCCTGGGCATTAAGCGGATATCCTTCAGTAAATAATAACATCAGCAGCGAAAGGGTACCGGTAAATCCTGATACGATACCTTTTGACATATTTTATGATAAAGAATACTCTCAGTAGGCGTTTATCCAGCGGTATCTTCTGGCGCTTTCGCCAAATTTTACCGCCAGAGTAAGCTCATGCGAACCGAAGCTTTGGGTTCTTATCTCGGTTAAAGTAAAGTCCACTGCATATGCAAAATAGAACCGGTCATACTTAATTCCGAGCATCAGAATAATGGCATCATTCGTCCGGTATGACAATCCCAGCCAGTAATCTTCCATGTAGTAGATCCTGCCTGTCAGGTCAAGCTGGAGCGATTTGAAAAACATATCGGATGCCTTAATATAAGCAGATGGCTCAATTGTCCAGTTTTCACTCAGAGGAAATTTAATTCCGCCGGTAAGGAAATAGTGACCAAGTTCATTCCTGTTTGTTCTTGTAGTATCGCCGAACAGCAGGGAGCCTCTTAAAATGTTGGTCATAGCAAATCCGACGTAATATTTTGAAGTAGTAAAGCTTGCACCAAAGTTGAAATCAGGAATAAAGACTGATCTGTCGTAGTTGTTCAAAAGAGGATCGCTGTAATCATAAATAAGTCCATTTGTATTTATAGCGAACTGGTAAGCTGTAAGCGCAAGTCCGAAAGCAAGGTCATTTGGATATCCATCTGTAGATCCCATGGGGATATGATAAGCATAAATGGCCTGAATCCCGGTTCGTCTCATAATGCCATTCTCATCGTTAAAAACATAACCGCCAACACCAACTCTGCCTCCTTTTGTCGGCCTGACCAGCTTCTTCTTAACAGATGTGGATTTTGAGATATAGCTGTTTTTCAATATCCTAGTCTGAAAACTTGCTGCATAAGTGCTGGGTGCCTGTTCAAGTCCTATCCATTGCTTTCTTGTGGTAAGTGTGACGGTTGAATAACCATCACGCCCGGCAAATGACGGATTCACAAGAAATCCATTCATGATGTATTGGCTGTACATTGGTACCTGCTGAGCAAATGAGACACCGCAATAAAGGCTCAGGGAAATCAGCAATATTATACTCTTTATAGATCTCATATGTTTTTTCATCACTTAACCGGTTATTACCTTATTACGCTTATAACACCTGATCTTGGCTGAGATCCGTCATTCAGGTGTAATATATAATGATATGAATCTGTCGGCATCAGGTCTCCGCTATTTCGGTACTGGCCATTCCACGGATTATCCGAAATATTCTTTGTCCGGTAAACGAGCCTTCCCCATCTTGAGTAAACCAGGATTTCGGCATCCGGATAAATATCAATATTCCTGATCTGCCATTCGTCGTTATGACCGTTGCCATCTGGGGTTATGATATCCGGGATTTCAATACAATCAAACGTTCTGACAAATCCTACATCAACACTTGTTGAAACCGGACAAGCATTGGCATCAGAGACCACTACGCTGTATGTTTTAGGGTACAGTTCCTCCCTGTTCTGAGTCGGGACACCATCCATCCAAATAACACTGTAGGGTCCTGTACCACCTGTAATTTCGAGTGTTATTGAACCTTCATTAGTATCAGGACAGTCAGCATCAGTAGCAGTGGCAAATACAGCAAGGACTTCCGGTTCTGTTATCTGGACTGTCTCCGAAGCAGTACATCCATTAGCATCGGTGACTGTTACAATATAAGAACCTCTGGCAAGATTCGTTATCCCGTCTGTTGTCTGAACAGGAGATGTGTTCCACGAGTAAGCATACGGCCCTGTACCTCCGGTAGCTTCAGCCGTCGCACTGCCGTTCGCATCCCCATAACACCGGACATTTACCTGAGTAATATTTATTGTCAGAGAAACCGTTTCTGAAATTGTGACATCGGTACTCACAATACAACCATTAGCATCGGTTACAGTAACCGTGTAAGTACCAGATCCCAACCCTGTCGCAGCCGGGCCAGTCTGAACAGGTGAAGTGCTCCAGGAGTAAGTATATGGTCCGAAACCTCCGGCTGCTGTTGCAGTTGCACTCCCGGTTGATCCGCCTGCACAGAGCACGTTAACTTTTGTAGTTGTAACTGTCAGTGCTGCAGCAGGTTCCGTTATTAAAACGTTTACATCGTAAGTGTCGGAAAGAGCATCCCTTACAGTTACTGTATGCGTTCCGGCAAGTAAAAGGCTGAAGGTGCCTGATGGTTGATAAGCGCCTCCATCTAGCCGATATTCATAAGGTTCTTCTCCCCCTAAGCCTGTAACACTTACAATACCCGTGGCTTCCCCAAAACAGAGAACATTAGTCTGCGATGTAACTGTACCTGACAGTGGCCACCCGGGCTGCGTAATCGTCACAGGAAAAGTAAATTCACAAAGGTTAAAATCCAGTACAGTTACAATATATACTGCTGCCGTAAGCGTACTGAACGTCCCTGAAGGCTGGAAAGCACCTGCATCAAGCCTGTACTGGTAAGGCGGAGTCCCTTGTGTTCCGCTGACTGTAACACTTCCGTCATTACCTCCTGCTACCGTAACGTTTGTCTGCGAAACAATGCTACCTGAAAGAGCTGGAAGCTCAGTGATGGTCACCGGCAGCTCTGCTGACAGACAGTTATTGGCATCCGAAACTATAACTGTATATAATCCGGCTGCCAGGCCAGTCTGGTCTTCAACAGCAGGAACAATTCCGGCTCCTGTCCATGCATAGGTATATGGACCTGTTCCTCCGCTGGTTGTTATATCAATTGCACCTGTCGAAGTTCCTCCGCACAATATGTTTGTCTGCGTGGACGAAACAACTGGTAACGGATTGACAGTGACAGAAACAGGTTCGATATTAAAGCAGCCTTTCGCGTCTGTACCTTTGATGTAATATGTTCCGGCTGTTGCTGTTGCCGGTGTTTCATATGATACACTTGCTGCAGCATCAGTCCAGTATGTAAATATCAACCCTGGAGTTGAACCACTGGTTACTGCTGCTGCCGTGAGGTCAGCTGTAGCAGGTGAACATACCGGTGCAGGATCGGTGACTGAAATTGCCGGATTTGCATTGACGATCATCGTAACCGGAACTGAGGTTGAAGGATTTCCTGTTGCACATACGACATCGGAAGTCAGAGTAACTCTGACAATATCGTTATTCAATGGGGTATAAGAGTAGTTATTCGCATTTGTACCAACGTTGATACCATTAACCTGCCACTGGTAAGCAGGTGAAGCTCCGCCGTTTACCGGTGTTGCTGTAAGGGTAACCATGGTTCCTTCACAAACAGGATTTGCATCTGCTGCTATTGATACGCTAACCGGAAATGCATTAACCGTAATCGTACCCGTAGCCGGTGGTATTGTTCCGCATCCTCCTGTAAGAGTAACAGAGTAATTGAAAACTCCCGATTCAGTCGGGGTTCCGCTTATTGTAACAACATTTGATGCCCATACACCAGTAACTCCGGCCGGTAACCCCGAGAAGGTTGCACCCGTTGCAATTGTTGTACTAAATGTAATATTGGTAAGAGGAGTGTTTATGCAGATAGTCTGGTCAGATGTTCCGGCACCTGACGATAAACTGATTGTGTTATTATCAATAATTGTCACACTTGTGGTAGTTGATGCCGTACATCCGTTTGAATCAGTAATGAGAAGAGAATATATTCCGGCCATTGAAAGGGTAGCATTTAACGATACGACCGGATTCTGTGCAGATGAAGTAAAGCCGTTGGGGCCTGTCCATGAGTAGCTTGTCATCCCGTTGGGACCGGCGTACAGGTTGAGAGCAGTATTGACACACAAAGGACCATTATTTCCTGCAGTCGCTATGAGCAATGGTGGTTGTGAAACAGTTCCTGAAGCTGTTGTTTTACATGAATTAGCATCTGTGATTGTGACTGTATAGACTCCGGCAGCAACACCGGTCAGATCTTCTGTCAGGGCACCGTTACTCCACAGGAATGTATATGGTGAAGTACCGCCTGTAACAGTAAGGTTGACAGCTCCGTTAGAGTATCCGTAGCAGGTTACATTTGTTACTGCTGTCGTTCCGTTCAATGCTGCGGCTGGCTGTGTAACAGTTCCTGTTGCGATAGTAGTACATGAGTTTGCATCAGTAATTGTCACTGTATAAACACCAGCTGCCACGTTGATCAGGTCTTCTGTCACCGCTCCGCTGCTCCAGAGGTATGAATATGGTGCCGTTCCACCGGTTACTGTCAGATTAACAGCCCCTGTTGAGTTGCCGTAACAGGCTACATTTGTTACTGCTGTCGTTCCGTTCAATGCTGCTGCCGGCTGTGTAACAGTTCCTGATGCAACAGTAGTACATGAATTTGCATCAGTAATGGTAACTGTATAAACACCCACAGCCACGTTGACCAGATCTTCCGTAACTGCACTGTTACTCCACAGGAAAGAATATGGAGTAGTGCCTCCGGTTACCGTCAGGTTAACTGATCCTGTTGCACCTCCAAAACAGGCTACATTTATCACAGATGTAGTGCCGCTCAGGGCTGCTGCCGGTTGTGTGACAGTTCCTGAAGCCACTGTTGTACAGGAATTTACATCCGTGATAGTTACTGTATATACACCTGCTGTAATATTCGTCAGATCTTCTGTTACTGCTCCGTTGCTCCAGAAGTACGTATATGGCGCCGTTCCACCGGTTACTGTCAGATTAACGACTCCCGTGGCGTTCCCAAAACAAGCCACATTAGTCACCGCAGTTGTTCCGTTCAGGGCTGCGGCAGGTTGTGCTACTGTCGCTGAAGCTGTTGTGGTACATGCATTTGCATCTGTAATTGTCACTGAATATACGCCGGCTGCGACATTTACCAGATCTTCCGTAACTGAACCATTACTCCACAGGAATGTATATGGCATTGTGCCTCCGGATACTGTAAGGTTAACTGCTCCTGTTGAACCTCCATAACATGCCACATTGGTTACAGCTGCAGTTCCGCTTAATGCTGCTGTGGGTTGTGCTACTGTTGCCGCAGATGAAGTCGTACATAAATTTGCATCTGTAACAGTTACTGCATATACTCCGGCTGTAACATTTGTAAGATCTTCTGTCACTGCTCCATTGTTCCATAGGAATGTATATGGTGCAGTCCCTCCCGTTACTGTCAGGTTGACTGTCCCGGTACTGGCTCCAAAACATGACACATTCGTTACAGATGCCGAGCTGGCAAGGGGTACCGAAGGTTGTGTGATAACGAAGGGGACTTCGAAAGTACAAAGGTTTGCATCTCTTATCGTCACAATATGGTTACCAAGTGAGATACCTGCAAAAGAACCGCTTACGACAAATGCCCCTCCGTCCAGAGAGTATAAATATGGAGGCTGTCCTGACCCCGGGGTTACCGCAACGGTAACCTTTCCGTCAGAACCACCATTGCAGGAAATATTTGTCAGTGATGTAACAGAACCGCTAAGATTGTCAATAGCGACGTCCACAAATGCCGAACCGGAACATGTGAAGATATTCCCGGCGCTTATTGTTACCCGGCCTGCAGGTACTGCTCCCCATCGGACTTTAACAAAACTATCTCCGGAAGATCCTCCTGCGGTTATATACCCTCCTGTAACGCTCCACGTGTGTGACAGGAAGCTGCTTAACAAAGTATATGTGTACTCTGAATCTGAGCAGGCGACAAGTGCCGGTGTATCAAAAACTGGCGCAGGTACAGAATTAATTTTCACAGTATCGATCATATAGGACACACAAGGATCACCGGCGATGTTCGGTTTTGTAACAGTTGCGCTCACGACCCCCTGTGGAACTCCTAAATCCCATTGCACCTCTATCCGGTTAGTATCCTGATCTGCAGAAAGGATTGTCCCGTTTTCAATTGCCCAGGTGTATAATGCACCTGAGTCCCTGTTAACAGTATAAATCTGGGTGCTGCCTTCGCATGTTTCTGAAAATATGCCTGTGATATTATTAAATACCGGGCCGGATTTAGTGAAAACCATCTCAGATGTATCCCTGCATCCGATACTATCGCTTACGATCAGTCTGATATGATAAGTCCCGTCAGGTAATGTGGCATTATTGAAGAAGGGTGTCCTCAATGTACTGGTATTTGTCGGAATCAGGTAAGGAGGGTTAGGTATAAAAGAGAGGAACGGTTTTACCAGATCCTCAAGTCCGTCCCAGAAATATGTATAAAGAGAGTCAACACCATTGATATTTGCTTTGTAGAGGGCGTAAGGTACGGCAAGATCACAATTATTCAGCGCCATACTTTCAATCTTAACAGATGACTCTACTTTAATAGTGACATTTTTCGATGATGAATTCCCCTGAGAATCTGTAGCTGTAAGGGTCACTGTTCTTTTCCCCACACTGCCGCAGGTAAAAGTATCCGGCGAAACTGAAAGAGTAACAGTCCCACAGTTATCGAATGATCCGTTATCGATATTGGCAGGCAGCAGAGTACTTGTCCCGTCAGAATCCAGAACCAGTGTAAAGGTTTTCACATTTACAACCGGAGGTACTGTGTCAAGAACAGTGACCTGTGAGGTACAGAATGCAGTATTTCCGGAAGCATCAGTTCCTGTAAGGGTTACTGATACCGGGGCACCAACATCTGAACAGGAAAAGTTTGTACGGCTGATATAGAATATCAATGTTCCCGGACAATTATCAGATGAACCGTTATTTAAATCCGCGGGATTTATTGTTGCAGAGCCTGACTGGCCAAGATACAAAGTTATATTTTTACATACCATTACCGGTGGAGTATTGTCCCGAACGTTTACTATTGCTGTACATGTGGCAGTCATCCCGGTGTTATCAGTAACAGTCAGAGTTACATTATTTGGTCCGGTGTTTGAACATGTAAATGTACCAGGAGAAGCAACCAGGCTTGTTATTGTACCGTCGGGATCGTATGACCCGCCATTGATCTGGGAACCTGTTACAGTGACTGATCCTCCCGAACCCAGCTGAACAGTAATATTCTTACATATAGCAACCGGAGGGAGTACCGGTGAGAGAATATTTTCGGCTGATTTTATTTTTGCATGCAAAGATATTGGGCTGCAGAGGAGCAACAAGCATGTACAAAGGAATATCAGGCTGACATGTATTTGTTTAAATGATGGGAGTACATGTAAATCGGAAAACAGAATACGGGACAAAGAGGTATTTTTCCGGGTAAGAAATTTTTTATCCGGATTTATTACTGAAGAACAGCTCACATGTTTCATAGAGGTCAGGTTCAGTTTAATCAGTTATTGCATCACATAACATCTAATACTAAGATAATGCAGATGATCAGGTTTAATCCACATATTTCTCGCATGATAATAAACTCAAGCGAATTTAAGAAATTTTAGTTCACTTGTAACACTATATTTTTCAAGTGTTTTCAACATATTAACAATGGCAATTAATATTGCGGGAGGTTTTATTTTGCAGAATTTAAAATGTCCTTTATATTTGCAGTCTCTTTTCAGGGCGATTAGCTCAGCTGGTTCAGAGCATCTGCCTTACAAGCAGAGGGTCTGCGGTTCGAATCCGTAATCGCCCACAACCAAAAACCGATCCCGCGAAAGCGGGACCGGTTTTTATTTTATACGCCCGTTAAGAGCTTGCTCTTAAAAGGGCGTATAAAATAAAAAACGGGGAACGACGCCGCAGGCGGAGTGACGGTTTTTGGTTGTTGGGGCCTCCAGAACCGGATCAGCGAAGCTAATCCGTATAAATAAAAAAGGATAACGGAGTGACGGTTTTTGGTTGTTGGGGCCCCCAGAACCGGATCAGCGAAGCTAATCCGTATAAATTAAAACCGGTTAACGGAGTGACTAGAATACTTCCGTGGGCATACAGTTAACAAAGTAATGAATTTCAGATCTTGTTTATTTCATTTCGAATATTATTACTCCATTTGCTCCCTGCAACCCATAAACTGAAGCGGACGGACCTTTCAGAACAACAATGGATTTAACCATTGAAGGATCGATTGAACTGATAGAATTTAAAACTGATCCGTTTACGACGAATAAAGGAGTCTGATTCCTAAGAAAGACATCAGTCTCTGTTCCTCCTGCTACTACAGCAACACCCGGGACCATCCTCAGCATCTCATAGATAGTTGTAAAAGAAGCAAATTCCCGGCCGCTTACATCAGTTGTAGTAGCAGGCATTGTCATATTCCTTTTTCTGGCAGAACTGTACCCATCATCGATAACTTTTTGTCCCTCGAGGTCCCTTTCAGGGGCTATTGCCGCAGGGACATATTTATCAAGAAGGAAATTTATTCTTGTTCTTCCATTAATCGGTTCTTCTGAAACTCCTGAAGAAGTAGTAAAAATGCCGATATTTAAATCTGATGGACTGACTTTGATCTTAAAATCTCCATTATCGTTGGTCTTTATCCCTGTATCTTTTCCATCAATTAAAACTACAGCCCCATAAACCGGGTATTTAAACAAATCGGATACTTTACCGGTTATAGTTATCATCTTTCTGGTTTTCTGGGCAGTCATACCGGAAAACATTGTGAAAGAGATAAGTACTATTAATAATAATTTAATTTTCATTTTAAAAATCGCTTTATTTATAATTTAACAACTGAAAAGAAGAAAGGTTATATACAACTCTCTTTTCCTTATACCAAAGTTACGCCATGTTTAAATAAAAGTCAAATGTTTGCTGCTTACTTCAAACATTGAGCCGGGCAGCTAAAAAATATTGTCTTCAAGATATTTCAAATAGACTTCTCTGTGAGTTACCAACTGTTCATATAATGACTGCAAGTTGCTTTCCATTTCCGATAAATTAGTTTCCCCACGAAGATCATATTTCGAATTACTGATGATCTTATAGTTTGAATAATATGGGTGTAACTCTGCATAAGTATTTTCAAAAACACGTTTTAAAACATCAGGTGATAACTGTTCCATCAATTCCTTAAATTGAGCAAGATAGATCCTGTACAGGTACGGGTCATTAACTATCTTTTTATCAAGCAGATCTTCGGTTGAAAAAAACAACTTGCCTCCAAGAGCCCTTATGCTTTCAAGATTTCTTTCATGAGGGGCGCTGGCAAACAGGTCATCATAATCCCATGGGATGATGCCGAATTTTTCAGTAGCCGGATCGACAAAGAACCAGACCTCATCAGTATAGTCACCATTCCTGACGAAGAAATTGAAAGCAAGCCATTTCATATAAGTATTTATGTCGAGCCACCCTGCAAGATTATTATAAAGCTCCTCTCCTTCATATTTATGCATTGACCTGTAAATTTGTCTGAAATTGTCCCGGTACTTTTTAGTATCCTCCTTATCGGTTTTTTTCCCAGTTTTGATTTTATCTATTTCGTTATTGAATCCCCTGCGTATTACAAGTGGTGAATCTTTCTTTTTCATCGCCCAATCCTCCGGACGTTCAATGACCATACAGATCCCTTCACTATTACCATTTATCTGTAATTCGCAAAAAGAATAGAAAAGGTTAAAAAGTCCCGAAGCTTCCATCATTTCCAATGCCAGGCGGTTACTGCTGTAGTTCTTGTCCATTGAAAGGCTCAATACATAGAACTTTTTGAATGTTTCTGATGTTTCACCATGATGAAATGAAGCTTCTGCTCTGAGACTGAAATTGTAACTTTTCCTTCTCATATACAGTGTTGACTTTCCCCTTGTTCTTATTTCTTCTGGTTCAATAGTATCCCCGTTTATTACCAGTGCAGTCGCTTTTATATTAACTTTTTGTCCGGTGGTGGTTTTAATATTTTCGTATGCTGAATTAGTGATATTAAAACAAATAGAATTTTCAATTTTTCTGCCCGGATCAGTCAGGTTTAACTTTATATAATCCGACTGGAGAGGTTGGCTATTGGAAACGGAGATAGTAAGGATGTAAAACAAAAATGTGAAAGAAAACTTCCAATTGAGTTTCATAACTGTAAAAGCTGATATATGCTCTCCCCTATTTAAAATATTTTTCAAGCAGGTTACGGAACCGGACATCATAATCCAATATCTGAAGGTCAGGAGCTGCCTTTAACTGGTAAAGGTTTCGGTACCCATTATCCAGGTCTTTTGTCAGTTCATCAAGAGCTTCAGACACTTTCCCCTGTAAACAAAGGACTTCAGCAAAGCGTTCATGCGCTGTGGAATCTATTTCAAGAGCTTTCTTAAGCATCTCTTCAGAAGATGCCATATCGCCAAGCCTTGCCGACACTGCAGCAATTGAGGCATATGTACCAACATCATCGGGCCACCATTTTATCCAGAATTCCGAAATTTTCTCTCTGAAAGTGGTAAAATATTCCCTGGCTTCTTCAGGCTTTCCCATTGACTGATATACTACACCCTGCACATAATAAGCTGCGAATTCTGTCGGCTCTATTTCAAGAATGTTTTTAAGAATACTAACTGCATCATTATAACGCCCTGAGCGGCGATAAGTATGGCTGAGGATAAAAAGGTTCAGGGTCAGCCGGGGATTAATCTCCCTGGATTTCACAAGAGAGGCTTCAGCCTTATCAAGGCTGTCCATCATGAACCATGCAGAACCCTGATACATATACCCCCAGGCGTTCTGCGGATTATCCGCGATCATCTTACCGGACCATATTAACAGTGAGTCGACCCTTCCCAGATCCTCAAAATAAATCCATAAGATGCCACCATAGCTCAGAGCCTGGGCAGGATCTAAGCGTATAGCTATCTTATACTCTCTGACAGCGTCTTCAAACTGTCCGGTCAACTTATAATAATATCCAAGGTTATTATGCGGAACCGGATCGTCAGGATACAATCTTGACAGCACCCTTGTATTTTCAATTCCCTTTTTAATATCTTTTTCAACATTTACAGCATGGAATGCAATTATCCCATATTTTTCTCTGTCAGTAAGGTTATCAGCTGATTTAACTGCTTCATCCAATAACTCCCGTCCTTTATCCTGAACGTTGAATCTCTCCAACAGAATAGATCCGAGTGAAGCCTTTGCAGAAGTAAATCCTGAATCGATCTTCAATGCGTTTTCATAATAACCCCTGGCTCCAACGAAATCAAGCTTGAGATGATGATCAATACCCAGGGAATATAACTTTAAAGCTTCCAGAGATGAGGTTGTAACTGTCTTTAATGGTTTATCCTGAGTTGCAATATTATATCTTGATTCCCCCAGCGTTCTTCTCAGTTTTCTGCACAACTTATCCAAGACCGGCAGAATTGCATCCTTCGTTTCTGCATATAATATTTCTGAACTAAGAAGATCATCTGATTTCACATCAATAATCTTTGCAGTAATTACATATCTTTTTCCGACTTCACTGATGCTGGGTACGATATAAATGTTAATCCCTTTACGCTCTGCCATCTCCCTTCCTGTTATCTCGTTGACTGATGTCTGATCCTTAAGATCCATCATTTCAAGGGCTTCAATCATCCTTGATCTTGGAAAAACGTTAACATATCTTGATTGACTTGTACTAAGGGAGAATGCAGTATAAAGAGATTTATTAAAAACGCTGTCTTTTGTAAGGTTCTCAAAATCAGTTATTAATACCCAATCCCGTTTAGAGAACGGGAAAGTACTCCCACTGGAAAAAAGGAGCAGTGTTACGAGCGACAGGATAACAACTGCGGAAGATGTTAATGAATAGATCAATCTTCTTCTTTTTGGCTCATAAAACTTTGCTAAATGTCGTTTATCAGACACTTTTCCAATCGGATTGTGCATGGCATCAGATTCTTCTGAAGTTCCGGCATCAGAAGCAGTAATTGCTTCAGTCTTTAACCCTGTAGGAGAAGGTTGAATTATTTTCAGGCCGGAGATAATCTCACTGATTGAATTTGCTACTTTATTTATCTGATCGCGGTAAATTGTTCTGTTAAGATTATCGTGCGGATTATCTTCTTTTAATCTTAAAGGCCGGTTTACACCGGCAGATTTGTAAATGAATTCAACTCCCCTGAGCACACCTCCCAGAAGGGACTCACACAATTTAATGTCATCATTATCAAGCTGATGTATGCGGACCGGTAAAACTCTGCCTGCAACATTCCCATTTGGCAACTTAACCTTAAGTCCGAATTGATCCTTTGAAGCCTGTTCAATAAAGGCTTTAAATTCATGTTCCCACGCAAAAGATTTAGGATCGCAATAAGTACGTGAAATAATCGGAATAAAGATCAGACACTTCATTTTCTCCTTCAGCGAGGCATCAACATCATGAGTCTCTAATAGCCCGTCATGAGGATTGATATCAAAATAAACACTGATATCCTCTTTAAATGTTGCTTCCAGTTCCCTTTGTAGATTATCCACAAACTCAGTAACCCATCCGTCATATTTATTGTCTTTCTGGCGGTAGCTGATAAAGATATCATATTCGTAACCTGCTATTAAACTGGACATATTACTATATCATTTTGTTAAAGTTACAAAAGTGTTGAACACAAGTCAAATAAAAGTTGTCTTGCAGTCGTGAATAATTCAATTAAGTAATCGCACGGTCTTATCATCACACAGTCCCTTGGCTTTCCGGAAGCAGGAAACCGGTGGCCGGTTGTCATCCTGAAAAGGTTTCTCCTCCTCCTATAAATGGTCATCAAAATCCACTTCAGTTATATTTTATTTGGAGTGTAATATTCCTGAATTAAATATTTTCTTAACTTTACTTTATAATGTAAAGAGAATCAGACAACAGGCATTAATCCTAATAATGTGAAAATAAAGATCATCTTTCTGATTTGTCTGATACCTTTGCTGGTTTTACCGGTTTCTGGTCAGAATGATACCGTCACTGAATCCCAGGCTTCACTATCTACCCTAAAGAATTTCGGACTTTTTGAAAACGATGAGCCCATTGAGATCTCCCTGAGGTTCGATATGAATACTTATTTAAGAACCAAACCAAAGGAAGAGTATATAAAAGCCAGTATGACTTTTAATTTCAGTGGATCAGACTCAATTAACAAGAATATAAGACTAAGAACGCGAGGGGAATACCGTAATATGAACTGCTACTTCGCACCTATTGAACTGAACTTTAAAAAGGTTGATTTCGGCTATGCTGATCTGAACAAAATTGGTAAAATAAAGCTCGTGGCACAATGTGATACAAGAAAAGAATATGAATATTATCTCCTGAGGGAGTATCTGACCTATAAGTTGTTTAATGTGATGACGGATACAAGCTTCAGGGTGAGATTACTTATTATCAACTATGTCGATACAGTTAAAAAAAGGAAGCCGATCAGACAATATGGATTTTTCATAGAGCCGGTTGAAATATTAGCTGCCCGGACAAATTTAATCCAGACAAAACAGGCTCTGAACCAGAAATATATAGCCGAGAGGGTGATGGACAGGCTCGCGATCTTCAATTACATGATCGGCAACTACGATTGGGGTATCCCTGGTGAGCATAACGTCAAAATATTCCGGCCGGCGGATTTCGGTGCGAATAATAAGCCGATTGCAATCCCATATGATTTCGACTGGACCGGTATTGTAAATGCTTCATACGCAATTCCTGCTGATAATGTGGGTATCAACAATATACGGGAACGGTTTTTTGCCGGGATATGCCGGACAAGGGAAGTCTTCACAAAAGATCTGGAAGAATTCTCTAATAAAAAGGAAGAGATGATCAGAGTTATCAATGAATTTCCCTATTTGAATCAGAATTCAAAAAAGGATATGATTGCTTATATTGAGGAATTTTATGATATGTTTGACAGAAGAAATAACATTATTGATATCTTTCTGAACAGTTGTAAGAAACTATAACTCTATAATAATTAATACAATGTTTAAAGATTACTTTGATCTGAGTAACCCGAACTTTTGGGAGTTGTTAATACGGTTTGTAATAACCATGTTTTTTCTATTCATACTTATCCGTCTTGTTTATTTCAGGTACTCCAAGAAAGAAAAGTTCGTTTTTACTTTTTTCCTGATGGGTATAGTAGTCTTTTTCCTTGCGGCAGCGATGGATTCAGCGTTTGTGCAAATGGGTATGGGTTTTGGCCTGTTTGCTATATTTGCCATACTCAGGTTCAGAACAAGGAATTTTAGCCTAAAGGATATGTCCTATATCTTTGCAGTTATCGGGATTTCAGTGATAACTTCATTAAAGCTAGGGAAAATCCCCGGGATTGCAGTTGTGATCTTCGATTCAGTAATCTGTCTTTCAGCACTTATTCTTGAAAAATTCTCAATTAAATACAATAGCACAACACACTGCATTGTTTACGAGA
Organism: uncultured Bacteroidota bacterium; assembly: GCA_963843415.1. Taxonomy (GTDB): domain Bacteria; phylum Bacteroidota; class Bacteroidia; order Bacteroidales; family VadinHA17; genus LD21. The sequence continues at coordinate 341,223 of CAWJKD010000002.1, read as the reverse complement.
ATCTCGATTTGCTCAAAGCAGGGAAAAAGCAAAAGCTGTTAAAAGATGTATCAGAGCTGACCGGGAGAGAAATTGTGAGAATAAAGATCAGAAAAATTGATTTTAAAGAAAAAGTTGCGGTTCTGGAAATTTATTACAGGGATTGAATCCGCTTCTTTTCATTGCTCCGGAGAGCGAGAATAAGGATTTGGTATTTTATTCTATTACTGTTTATAGTTAAATCTCAACAATGTAGCTATACTATTCTGACCTTCATTTGATATAAGCATATCTCCGTTATCAAAAAAGGTTATCCCTTCAGGCATATTGAATATATCTTTATCGAGCTTTTCTATATGTTCAATAGTCCCGTTCCTGCTGAATATGAACAACTTATTCTCCATGGCAGAGAGAACAAATAATTTATTTGTAACAGGGTGAATACCGATGGCAGAAGGTCTTAAATTAATTTCCGGTTCTTTTTCCTTAGATTTCTTTTTACCTTTTTTCGATTTCTTTTTGTCCGTATCCGGCACAATAATCTTATTATCCAGAGCGAACCTCGTTATTGCCTGCATATCAAAATCATAAACCGGTTGTTCAACAAGGGTCCCGGATCTCAGATCAAATCCGTAAATAAGACTTCGGTCTTTAAATTCAGGACTTTTTTCAAGTTTACTTTTGTGAGCGATCAGAAGTCTTTTAGTTTTCTTATCGTAACAGAGGCCTTCACTATCGCTTGCCGGAATACCTGTTGAATAAATTTTCGGTTCAGTATTTAAAGACCTGTTATCTGAAATTTCAAACAATGTTGCATCGCTTCTCAGAACATAATATTTATTATCGACCCTGGCTATTCCTTCATAGTCTCCGTCGGTATAAAAAAACAGATGATCCCTTATTTCATTTTTCAAGAGGTCAAATATGAAAATCACCCCATTTTCATCCTGAACACATGCCAGAGAAGATGGATCAATCAAAGTTATTCCCGATATCTCGTGAAGTTCCCCCGGCAAAAGAATTGTTTTATCGGGAACCGATAAATTATAACCAGTCGACTTAACACTTTTAACTTCCTGTGAAACCTTTTTTTCGTCAACCGGATTACTGCAACTGACTGCATCAAGGAATAAAAGTAATAACAGACTTGAAGCGATCATTTTATCTGTCGTTTGTATCAGGTTCATTTCCGAATGTTTCATGATCAAAATTAGCCTTAATCCGGCAATAAGCAAAAACTGATTAAAACAGCGGCCGGAAAATGAAAATTATTTTTCGGGTGGTTTAATGCGAAGATTTCCGTAAAATGTGACAAACCTCTGCAATATCTTATAATACAAAATAAGGTACAATAATATCGATACTATCCAGATAACTATCAGATTAAACCAGTAAGTATCAATCTCGATATTTCCTGTTTTTTTGAAGGGAGCAAAAAAATGAGCCCTCCCGAATTTTGCTTCGGGCTTCATAAAGCCCGGTTCATATTTTTGAATTATTCTGTTATGAGTTTCGTAAGAAGCATCAAGCGTTGGTCTGTCAAGGATAATGTCTGAAAGTCTTAAATTCACATAATCATCCTGAAGTACAACCAGTTGATCTCTGCCCAACAGCTCAATAAGTGATCCTGATACAGAATCTCTTAAATTTGTGGCCCTCTTCCTGAATTGGATGAATTTGTATTTTAAAGAGTTAAGATGATTTTCGGCTTTTTTGCTTATCGCCGGATTAAAGAATTCAATGTTAAGTGAATCTTTCCAGGTACCTGTTGATAAATGTGCCAGTAAGGATAAATCATTCATATAATGACTAAATTTTGCAAAATTGTCTTTAAGATCATTTAAACGATCAGGATTTTCCTTATCCGAATTGAACTCCTGAAGCTTAAGTTTTAAATTATCAATCAGGAAAGATGCGTAATAGTTATTCTGGCTTTCTGCAATGTCATATTCTATAAAATTCTTTTCAAACTTATTGTCCTTGAACTGATGTACCGAAAGTGCCTCAAACGCCCATCGGGCAGTCATTACATCTCCTATCACCGGAACAAATTCACGGGTGGAAAATTTACTTATATGAAGCTTATCAAACTTTACAAGAACTCCGCTGAACAAAAGCTGAGGGATGATTACAAACGGAATCAGAATGTAAATCGTAATTACTGAATTAAATGCTGATGAAATATTTAAGCCCAGCACATTTGCAAAACAGGAGGTGGTAAACAGAACAAGCCAGTAGCTCAGCGTCATTCCCTTAATTCCGAGAATAAAATTACCGATAAGGACAAAGGATAAAGTCTGAACAGCTGACAGTATGAACATTATCATGATCTTCGAATTAAGGTAACTGAACCAGCTCAGGTTAAGAAATGATTCCCTTTTTAGTATCTTCCTGTCTTTCACTATTTCTTCCGAACTGATCATCAACCCGAAGAACATTGAAGTTATAACACACATGAACATGAATGCCGGGATATTTTCATTTTCACTGAATTTATATGACGATTCCTCTGAATATCTGGTGAAATATGCAAGAAGAAAGGCAAGAAACGGTGGACCAAGCAAGCCTATCAGGATATATTGTTTGTCGGCTAGTTTTGATAATACATCACGTGTAAAGAATATCCTTGATTGTTTTAATAATCCGGGGATGCTATAATTATTTTCCGGAAGTTTTTGCTTCTCAGATGTAACCTTTCCCTTTACCTCGGGAACGATCTGCCTGAACTTTTCAGCCCATTCCAGTGGTGTGACTTTCCTTATCTGAGTTGCTTTTCCATGCTCATCAACGACCTTTGCCTCCACTATCTGAAGGATCTGGTCGGTGTTTATATTTCCGCATTTAACACATTGATCTTCATCAGGATTAGGGTGATTGCTTTGGGTTTTAAAATAGACAATGGCTTCTGTTGGATTTCCATAATAGATCTGGTACCCACCTTTGTCAATAATCATTATTTTATCGAACATCTTGTACAGTTCAGAAGATGGCTGATGGATATTCACAATAACAAGCTTCCCGATATATGTCTGTTCCTTGAGCAGGTTCATTACGATTTCCGAATCGACTGAGGAGAGACCTGAGGTTGGCTCATCAACAAAGAGGATTGTTGGCTCCCGAAGGAGTTCAAGGGCTATATTGACTCTTTTTCTTTGTCCGCCGCTAATTATTTTTTTTAGGGGATTACCTACTTTCAGATCTTTGATTTCATCAAGATCGAGATCGGAAAGTGTCTTGTTTACTATCTCAACTATCTTGTTTTCAGGGAATTTATCGAGGCACATCCTTGCATTATAATAAAGGTTCTGATAAACTGTCAGCTCCTCTATTAAAAGATCGTCCTGCGGAACAAAACCGATGATCCCTTTCAGACTGTCCCTTTCATTATCAATGTAAAGGTTGTATCCATTTATCATTACGTTTCCGTTCTGGGGTTCCAAAGTTCCGCTGAGAACACTTAAGGTAGTGGATTTGCCAACCCCGCTTCCGCCCAGGATACCGACAAGTTTGCCTGATTCTTCATAAAACTCCAGATTATGAATGCCATTTTCGCTGTTCGTGAATTCAAAAGAGACATCATGGGCTTCAAAAATTACTTTTAATCCATCTGTCGCTTCTGAGATAAGGCTTACAATTTCTGTATAATACACAGGATTTATCCCTGATCCCCTGACTGATGAACCATGATCAAAAATATAGGTCTGGCTTTCATGAATGTGCTGACCATTAAGATAGAGATCTCCGTCACCTGAGTATCGCAAAATGTATGTATTTGTACTGGAAATATTAAGAAATGAGATCCGGCCTTTCAGGTTTTCGTTGAAGATATGCTTTACATCTTCAAGATCTTTTTCCTTCTTATTATCAATAATCAGCACTTTCCCCTTCCCCGGAATATCATATAAAGTTCCAAGGATGAAGCTTTTAATGTCCTGATATTCATTCTCAGATATATAAAATGCATTTGCGACAGTCTGAATAAAGTCCAGCTTGTTTTCCGTTATTTCTTTACCTGAAGATATAAAGTCCATCAGCTGTACCAGAACATATATTTTCTGTTTCTGCTGGAGCTCGTTGTTAATCTTTTCACATATTGCAAGTATTCTCACGGCATTCAGTGAAGTGCGCTTCCTGTCCTTTATACTGTTTTTAACTATCTTCTCTGTATTATAAAGCTGAAGGAATTCTTCAAACATTTTCAAATACCTGTCAACCAACTCATTATTAAGAAGACGTGACAGGAACGATCTTACGATATCTCTTTCTGAGACTGTGATGACAGTATCATCATGTACGTCGACCATAAGTGCAAAGAGCTGCATCAACGCTTTTAAAATGGATTCGCTCATAGATATTAAATAAAGTGAATTCTGCCAGAAAATAAAACCAGTCGATATACCCTATCAGAATCTTATAGTTTATCTTTGCTTAAAGATATTCAAGTTAGCAAATATTATGATTATAGAAAAATATTTTTGGTGGCTCTACAAACGTGACTGTTAAATCATTCGGCCGGCAATCATTATTTTCATATTCATAAGGATAAAACAAAGTAAAATGCATGAGTCAGGGATAATCCTGAGTTACAAAGGACCTGTCGATCACGATAAGATTGATCACCTCTTAATAAAATTGAAGAACACCCGGGAGTTCACCAGATTACAAAAAACAACCGGGAAAAGGGTATATGCAATAGTTGTTGAGTGTCTTGAAAATATAGCAAGACATTCGGTAAAACAATTCCCCGAAAATCTGAAATTTCAACCCTTTCTCTCAGTTGAAGAAAAAAATGACAAGATTGTTATCAGAGCCGGCAATCCCATTGAAGAAGTTGAAAGAAAGAAGCTTACAGACAAGCTTACCCATATTAATCAGATGGAACGTGAAGTCCTTACTGTTATGTACGAGCATATGATCAACAAGGAACCGCTGGATTTTGAAAATGGTGCAGGACTGGGCTTTATTATACTAAGATTAAAGTCGGGGAATAAAATTGATTTCACCTTCCAGAGTATTAATAAGAACATCTCTGAATTCAATATAGATATATCAATAAATAAATCTGTCATGAGAAAGTTAATTATTGATCAGACAACAAATTCACCGGGAGTAATTCTCGATCCTGAAAACAGTAAGTTTCAAATTTCAGGCGAATCGCGACCTCCTGATGTAGGCAATTTCTATGGGGAAATACTAAGTTGGATGGACGATTATTCGCAGCATCTGGTGAGATATAATGAAAGGAAGGATCCGGTTGTTTTTGACTTTGATTTTGAATATTTTAACTCTTCGTCAGCAAAATACATACTGGATTTTTGCAAAAAGATAGCTACAATTCCTTCAAAAGGAAAAGACACTGCAATCAGATGGCATTATGAAGCAGATGACATGGATATGCTTGAGGTCGGTAAAGAGTTATCGAGGATGTCAAAATTCCCGTTTGAATTCATAAAGAAGAGCAGCAGTGATGTTTAAAAATGACAACACAGGCTTTAAATAATGAAATACTGCCATGGACTGAGATTATTTATGATCCTGATAATAACCTGATTCAGGATCTGTCAAATAACTGGTCCGATCATAGAAAGATCTTCATTGACTCTATTGCGAGGTATTTCTACAAAGATATTCAGCGCACTAAACACTTATTTTCTTCGCCATATACGTTCAAAAAAGAGTTCAGCAAACTTTCGGATGAGGAGAAATTTGATTGGTATGCATATGCCTTAAAGGTACCTGTGAAGCTCAGGTCGTTAAACCTCTGTATCCGCCAGTACAGAGATTTCTGCAGGACATGCCTGATACCTTATAATGAACTTGAGCAGATGGCAAGGATTGACTATGAAGGAGCCCCGGGGAAAAAATCTCTCCTTGCACATACGGATGCACCAAATAAAGAATCTGATCCTGACCGGATATCTTTTCAGGATTTACCGGATAAGAGAAAACGCTTTTTCATTGAGTTGAATCATCTGATTCCTGTTGAGCTGAAAAAAATCGGATATGAAGTGATACGGTCTGAGGAGATCACGGAAATAAACGATAAAATGGTTGCGAGGCTTGCCAGAGTTATCCATTCAAAGTATTTGAATGAGATGAGAAAACAGACTTCAGGATCTCAAAAGAAAATTTATATTCCATGGATCCTCAATACGGGCGATAAAAATATAACCGAATTTGACAAACTGCCCGAGGAGATCAAACACTCAAATCTTGATAATGCATTTCATATCCCGACCAAGCTGTTGTCAATAGGTTTTAAGATACGCCCAGTCGGGAAGGGATATAAATCAGCAGCTCTTCATCTCACTGTAGAAGAGATCGAAACAATGGCAAAAGTTGAACATATAAGATGGTGCTGGGATAAAATACTACACGGCTGGTTCTTCGGCCCTGCAAAGGATAATACCAGGAAGACCCATCCAAGCATCATTCCGTATGAAGACCTGTCTGAAGCTGAAAAAGAAAAAGACCGTGAGCTTGTCAGAATGATCCCTTCACTTTTGAAGGATATTGATTACGAAGCATATCCTGTCAATCCGAACAGGATCAGAAAACTATCATATGCCATCAAACCTCATGGTAATATCCAGAGGATCTTAAATGAAATCAGGGAAATGAATTTACAGATCAGGAGCATGGTCACGATACCTCCTGAAGTTGACAAAATATTCGGGATAAGGAACAGAAAAATTGAAGAGGCCATCAGGGAAGTTGAGGGAAGTTATAATATTGCGAGACGTATCCAGGGGACTTATCTGCCTGATGACCTTTTTATCCGTGAGTGCCTGCCTGAGAGCTTCGTTTTGTTTAAACCCAAGGATATTGTCAGTGGTGATTTCTACTTTTTCAGCAGACAGGGTAGTCTGGTAATATTTGCTGCAGCTGATTGCACAGGACACGGGATCCCCGGAGCGCTCCTAAGTACTCTGGGTTACGGTATCCTCGACCAGGCAGTAAATGAGATTAAACTGACTGATCCGTATAGTATTTTACAACATTTATATGCAAAAATACACAGGTTCCTGGGCCAGGGTACATCAGGAGCAGGTTTGTCGGATGATATGGATATAGCTCTTTGTGTGCTTGATATTAATACAAATATTGTGACCTATGCAGGCGTAATGAATCCCTTATACAGAGTGTCAGATGGTGAACTAATTGAATACAAGGCCAGAAATCTGAGGGAAGAGCAAAGTGAAACAGGCAGAAGTCAGTTTATGTCAGAGAAAATTCTATTAAGTGTAGATGATACACTTTATTTATTCTCCGATGGTTTTATTGATCAGTTTGGAGGTAAGCTTCGTAAAAAATATCAGAGTGGCAGGTTTAAATCCTTCCTCACAAGCATACAGGAATTATCAATGCCTGAACAGAGTGACAGACTGAATGAGGAGATTGAAGCATGGAGGGAAGAGTATAAGGAGGATCAGACGGATGATATACTGGTTATAGGTGTCAGGATATAAAAGAACGTATCTTTTTAAAGATCCCCTTATTATTCGGGTAGATGTCACTATAAATCAATAACAGATCCTGATACTGTTTCACATTCTGGGGTATCGGCTCAGTAACGTTTATTACATGAGTCATATTCTTTGCAGCTGCTTCAAATGACGGGTACCAACCGACGGCAACAGCCGCCGAGATTCCTGCACCAAGAGAGGATGCTTCCTCAGAAGCCATTTGAAGTATCTTTTTATTGCAGGTGTCGGCGATAATCTGACGCCACAGTTCACTTCTTGCCCCGCCGCCGATGAGCGCAAATTCTTCTATTTTTCTCCCGACCGATCTTTCAACCGATCCTGTTGCAAGAGACTGCTCCATCGCTATTCCTTCAAGAATTGCCCTGTAAAGATGGCCACGGTGGTGACCCGGCGAAAGACCTATCATACAACCACGGGCATCAGAGTCCCAGTGGGGGTTCATTACAGCATTCCAATATGGAAGTATCAACAGTCCCTCGCTTCCTTCTGGAATCATCCTTGCTTCCTCTTCAAGAAGCTGATAAATATCCTTATGTGCAGATGTATCAATCTTAAGTACCTGATGAATCAACCAGTCGATGAGAAATGTACCTGCACGTAAACTTGTCTCACAATAATACCCGTTATCCGAACAACTCGACATTGTGCGAAATGCCTTATCAGTAACATAATCTTTAACAAACGTCCCGGAAACAACCGCAGTTCCAAGATTCAGGTAAGCCCTCTCCGGAGTTAAGGCATTAACACCCAGTCCTGCCGACTGACCATCACCACCACCGGCAACTACAGGTGTACCGGTAATTAATCCTGTTGCCTCTGCTGCAGCTTTTGTGATCTGTCCGATCACTGTTCCCGGACAACATGGAACAGGCAGCTGATCAGTGACTATTTCAAGTTTTTGCAGAATATCAGATGACCACTTTTTATTTTCAAGATCGAAAATCCCGAGAGGATCGGCACTCGCCCAGCTGGTATTAAAATTGCCTGTCAACCTGTGGACCAGGTAAGACAACACATCACAGAATTTGTCAACTTTTCTGTACAGATCGTTCTCATGCTCCTTCATCCAGGCCAGACGATAAGCCACAGGTGCATAATCTTTGGGTTTACCGGTTATCCGGTGTATCCGATCCTCCCCAATAATCGCGGCGAATTTATCCACCTGTTCTTTGCATCGCTCATCAAGCCATATAATGGCGGGTCTGACGGGCTCACCATCTTTATTCAATGCTACAAAAGTTTCTCTCTGATTTGCGATTGAAAGAGCCGCGACCCGTTCTTTATCGATCTGATGCAATAACCTATTCAGGGCTTTTACCGCAGACAGCCACCAGTCGTCAGGATTCTGTTCATAATAGCATGACATTGGGGAGATCAGCGGAACAGGGCTGCTTGCCTCAGCAATATTGTTTCCCAGGCAATCCCATGCTATCACTTTAGTGGCCGTTGTGCTGCTATCTATACCTATAACTACATCTGAAGTCATATCTCTGTTTTTTACATCCTGTAACCTGTTGCACAGGCAATAAGCTTTTCTTCAGATACATCTTCACGATTGAAGATACCTGCCAGCTCACCTTCGTGCAACACAGCTATCCTGTCTGATACAGAAATAATTTCAGGCATCTCCGATGAGATAAAGATGACACCTAATCCTCCGGCAGAGCTCTTTTCAATAAGATTATGTACTTCTTCCCTGGCTCCAACATCAATGCCATGTGTCGGCTCGTCTAAAATAAGTACCCGCGGCTTTATCATCAGATATCTGGACAGAACAACTTTTTGCTGATTTCCGCCACTTAGAGCTTTGATCGGCTGACTGCTTAGTTTCATCCTGATATTGAGCAATCTGATAAAATCATTTATTATGCTTTTTTCCTTTTTTGACCTGATAAGGAAATTCAGATAACTAAGATCAGGCAGGTTCGAGATTGTCATATTTGATATAACCGGCAGGTTCATGAACAGACCTTGTTCCTTCCGGTCCTCAGGGACCATTGCTATTCCAAGTTCCATCGCTTTCCGTGGTGAATCTATTACCACTGACTTGCCATCCAGAGAGATTGTCCCGGCGTTGATCTTATCCGCTCCGAACAATGCCCGTCCAAGTTCGCTTCTGCCAGACCCTACAAGTCCGTAAAATCCGAGCACTTCGCCCTTCCTGAGATTAAAGCTGATATCGTTGAACCGCTTACCGTTCAGTCCTTTAACGCAAAGAAGTATCTCATCGGTCATATTAGTCTTGCGGGATTCTTTTTTAATCTTATCCCTCCCCGCAATCATGCCGAATAAGCGCTCATCAGTCGCCTCACTTCTCCCGAGTGTCCCTATGGAACGACCATCACGCAATATTGTTATCCTGTCAGCAATTTGCAGAACTTCTTCAATTTTGTGGGATACATATACAATAGATACACCCCTCTTCTTCAGCTTGTTGATAATATTGAAAAGCCGCTTTGTTTCCGGATCAGTTAATGAAGAATTAGGCTCATCCATAATAATAAGCCGTGAATCGGCTGAGACAGCTTTGATAATTTCTATCTCCTGCTGCTCCGAGATACTCAGGCTTTTGACAAGCCTGTGAGGGTCAATCGACAGCTCAATTAAATCGAGAGCTTCTTTTGCAGCATATTCTAGTTTATTATGATTGATGATACCCTTTGAGGAATAAGTGAATTTCTGAAGATCCCCCATGAATATATTCTCCATGACGTTTAAATGAGGAATCATTGTCAGCTCCTGATGAATTGTTGAGATCCCTTTTCTAAAAGCCCCCTTGGGTGAATTGAGATCTATCTTTTCTCCGTTGAATACTATTTTACCTTCGTCAGGCTTTATGATCCCTCCGAGAATATTCATAAGGGTTGTCTTTCCCGCTCCGTTCTCACCAACCACCGCGTGTACCTCTCCTCCCAGCACTGACAAATCGACATCTGACAATGCATGAACACCTCCATAGCTTTTTGAAATGCCTTGTGCCTGTAGAATATATCCGGAGCGCTCTGACATGATTTCCCAACTTTAATATAATCTTACGTTTTTGGTCAGATTATTAATCATCAGAGTCTGGCCAATACTGGTCAATATTTTCAGGAGTTGCCACAGGAGTGTCCAGTAAAAGTTTTCCAAAAGGAGGGATAATCCCGCCAACAATATAATTATAAAGCCTGATCACAGGATCGCGACCCTGTAATCTGGTACTCTGATCTATTACCCCCTGAATAACTCCTTCCCTTACAAGTCCCATTGTTTCAGGTAAAAAATCATGACAAACGACACTGACGGAATTCTTTTTCCCTGAGTCTTTAACCGCATTTGCGGCCCCGAATTGTCCGCTTGCAGTAATATAAATACCCGAAAGACCAGGGAAAGAGCTCATGAAATCATTAGCCTGTGTATACGCTATATCAGCCAGATCAGTATTTTCAACTTCTCCGACAATTTTAATTTCAGGATACTTTTCTGCCAGCACATCTTTAAAACCTGTCCGTCGAAGTTCATGGGCCTCCACTGAAAAAAAACCTGTGATGATCGCTACTTCTCCCTTTCCGCCGATCAACTGAGCCATTTTTTCTCCACAGATTCTGCCTTGTTCATAGTTATCGGCTCCGACAAAAAATGCCCTCGACGATTCCTTATTAGTCTCGGAATTGTATGTTGCAACAGCAATATTGGCTTCAACCGCTTTTTGAATGAACGGAAGCATTCCTTCATCTCCGGCAAGACATGCAACACCATCGTAATTTTGTGCAATAACAGCTTCGAGGGCAACTCCGAATACATCCGCAGTATGACGATCGCCCGCCACTATCCAGTCGACTTCCGTATTAAAATCCTTTAGAATATCCTTCGCCTCCATAACTCCTGCTTTGACAGGGACCCACCACGGATTAGTCTCCATTGCCAGAAAAGCAATCCTTATTTTCTCATTCTTTTTGTTTTCAACAGGCATCACTTTTCCCTGATCTGCTGCTCTTCCTTCGGAGAAATATGGAGGAGGAGGAGGTAACACCCGGGAGCTCTTATTAGATGAAGATCTCTGACATGAATAATTAAGGGGTAAAAGAGCCAGAATCAACAGAAATATATTTCTGTACATTTTAAGATGATTATTCATTTTTCGCTTTCCTGTTTAAGATTTGATCAAGACCGACTGCAAGAATGATCACAACTCCAATTGTTATAGTTTGAAAATGGTTGGGGATGTGCAACAGAACAAATGCATTCCGAACTATTGCCATAATTGTCGCACCTATTATTGCTCCTGTAACAGTTCCTTCTCCGCCCTGTAAACTCGCTCCTCCAATGACTACCGCTGCAATGACATCCAATTCATTCCCGATTCCAATATTTGTTGCAGCAGTCGATAACCTTCCTGACACCATGATGCCTGCGAGAGCACAGAAAAATCCTGTTATTGCATAGACAAAAACGCGTACTTTATTTACCGGGACGCCTGATAGCCTTGCTGATCTTTCATTACTCCCTACAGCATAGATATACCGTCCGGGAACAGTACGCTTTAAGAAGACGGCCGCCAGAATTACCAGAATGAGCAGGAGCACAACAGAGAATGGTACAGGTCCCAGATATCCGTTACCCAGAAAAATTATCGATGCATTTTGCACAGGAATATTCGATGCAACACCACCTTTGATCCCTGTGGCCAGAAGATAAGTAAGGCCTCGTCCTATGCTCAGCATTCCCAGCGTTGTAATGAATGCATTTATTTTTAACCTGGTTATGATCAAACCGCTTATAGTTCCCAGCAATAATCCAAAAGAGAGACCACACAGAACTGATAGAAATGCATTTTCATCATGCACCGTTATTAACCTTGCTGTCAGCATTGAAGATACTGCCATCAGTGATCCAACCGAAAGATCTATACCTCCCGTAATGATGACCATTGTCTGCCCGATTGCCATAATTCCTATAGTTGACATACCCCTGAGGACATTGAAAATATTGTCTGGCTTCAGAAAATACGGACTTGATACACTCATCAGAATTACAAGGCAGATCAGAGCAATGAATACATTCACCTCCCTGATCTGAAGATATTCGCGCCATATTGTTCGTTCTTTTACTCTGTTCATCCGGTCATTTTTTATATAAAAGCATATGACGATGCCTTGTATTATCTCTTAATAACTTTTATTATTTTTTCAGATCCTTCAATCTTAAGAAAATAAACACCTGCAGGTAAACCCGAAAGAGGAACGGCCGGATTCTCTTCCGGAAGCCTGCCGGAAATAACTGTACTCCCGGATATGTTTATCAGGGAATAATTCATATTCCCCGGATTTTCATCTCCTGCAACGTAAATATAATCGTACGCCGGAACAGGAAAAACACTATAACTATTTTGTGTCCCATTTTCAGGAGAAGATGTGGAAATGTTAAGATAGTTCCTTAAGTAGGAGCTTAGATCGAGGATCCGTAATTTCTGGGGAATTGTGAGAATAGAACCTAGTGAAAAGTATTCATTTGAGATATAGTATTTCAATCCGTTGGGAGTTGCTATCCCTTCAACCTGATGAAAAGAAGGCTCAATTGTGATCTTTCGCTTATTCCCGCTGAAAAAAATGTTGTTGCTGAAGTCGTAAAGCAAAAAAAGGAATGGATCCAGTGAGCTGCTGTAACCACAAAGTACAACAAGTCTTTTAGATTCAAGTGATACGGCGCCGGTTATAAGACCTTCAACATCAAAAGTTGATCTAAGCTCTGCAACATGAGTTCCGGGAGTCTTTAAAAAAGCATAGAGACTTGTTTTATTGCTGGTCCATTGTTTTGTAAATAAAAAAATACTGTCGGCTGAGACAATAAAAGCTTCACAGTCGAAATCAGTAGTATTGGCCCCTGCAGGGTCAAAATTTACCTGATCTGAATAGGAGAAATTTATTGTTTCTATTACAGGAGCACCTGACAGCACACTGCTTTTTGCTATCCTCAGAATTTTCAGATCCTTCCGGTTTCCATTTGCATTATTCCCAAAATCTCCGATGTAGATGTAATTATTGTCCTGCGAGATCTCTTCCCAGTCGTTATTAACAGCCCCTTCAAGCGTGCAGGACTGAACAATGCTACCGCTTACAGTATCTAAACCATAGATATTCACATCGCTGTTATCATTATGTGTCCAGATCTGATCATTCCAGTTTATGAGTCCTGATGTCTCTTTAAGAGTAACTGCCAGTTCCACACCTGATATAGGTCTTACCGAAGCCGGATCGTATAAGCAGCTGCCGTCATTTATGGTTGCAGTACTGTTGTAATTGACAGCCATTGGATCGGTACATCCGGATACCTGGGCGTTCAGAAACTCAGGAACGATCAGGAGGGTTACAGATAGTATGAGCCAGTGTAACTTCATTCTTTCTCCGGAATGATTGATATGACCGCAGGTTTAATTCAGTTATGTAAATATAACGTTTTTACAGTCAATACAGTAAGGATCAGACGACTTTAGTATGGAGACTAAACTCCTGGTGTAATCATGGAATTCTGTTTAAGAGAAGGCTGTTGTCCGGAATTTACTGATTGCCGGCAATAAGACTTTGTCCGACCATTTTGAACTTGGTAAAATCGATCGGAGGAACCACATATATGTCGGCACCGGGATCAAGTCCCTCTTTAACTATTACATTTTTATCATTTACATCCCCCAGCACAACTATCTGACGTGTTTTATTCTTTTTAACGACAAAGGGGATGCTGTCAGCTCCTGTATGAACACATTCAAGAGGTATAAACACTGCATCATTGACGGTTTTAATAACTATTTTGTTCCATGTTGTCATAGCAGGTCTGAGATCAGTATCAGAGCCGTCAATTTTTATAAGTACTTCGAACATTTTTGCATCGGAATTAGGAAGTACTTCTCCCACATTTGCAATTAATGTAACAGTGCCGGTTATTGATTTTCCGGGTAAAGCATCAATCGATATGTGTACCTTCTGTCCGGGTTGGATCCTGTTCACTTCAATTTCGCTTACATAGGTCTTGGAGATCATTGTAGTAAGGTCAGGGAGTGTGGCAATAACAAGGTCAAAAGGATTTACAGAAGAACCCGCTTTTCTTTTAGATCCGTTAAACTCTTCTTTATACATTACTATACCTGAGGCAGGAGCCCTGATAGTAAACTTTGCCAGGTAATCCTGAAGATCTTTAACAAGCTGTTCTCCGTTTTTGAGCTGGTCTCTGGAAGTTGCAATGTCGGAAAGCGCCTGTGCACGTCTGAGATTATAGCCCTTTATTTTTTGTTCCAGTGATCGCTGTTGCTTATTCAGATTTATTGCTGCTTTACGTTGTGTGGCAGGGGGCTCATATTTTGATTCATCAAGAGTGATCTGGGCTTCTTTAACCTGAAATTTCTGATTCGATATATCATCCCTGAGCGTGGACAGAGTCACCGCAGTATCCAGGATCCTGACTTCCAGTCTTGTCTGTAATGTAGTAAGGTTTTGAAGAGCATCATTCAGGGTGTTTGCATAATTTGACCTGTCCAGCTGGGCTATATAATCACCTTCCTTGACCATTGTGCCTTCTGCAACAATGTCCTGAATTTCAAGACTCATTGCACGCATCTGCATTCCGCCACGACCGCCACCTCCATGATCCCTTCCTCCCTGACCTCCGTGTTCCTGTTCGCTCTGATTAATCTCAGGTCCCTTTATATCGAATGATTTTTCGGCCAGTAATTCACCGGCATTCGTAACAGATATCTCAAAGAGGCCTTTTTTAGCCTCAGTAAAATCATTTGATTTATCCTTCCTTGAAGTCAACTTACTGAAAATAATCAGTGCTATAATTATAGCTCCAAAAATAATTGCGGTTGTAATTAATGTTCTTTTCATATTCTTACGACTCGTTATTCATTCATTATCTATACTAATAGACTATTTTAAACTGAATTTATTCCATTTTGCCAAAAAAACTTCTCTGAATGAGGGAGAAAGGGATATCATTTGAAAAAACATGAGGATAGTTTTACTTTTCAGGTTGCTGAACTTCCTGTCTGACATAAGGTATTGTAAAAATAAAAGTTGTTCCTTCTCCAGGCTTTGATTTTAGCCAGATCCTTCCCCCAAGCAGTTCAGAGTATGCTTTGCATATTGATAACCCCAGACCGGTTCCCGGGTATTGTCGGGAAACCCTGTTTTCGACCTGGTAGAATCTTTCAAAGACTTTCGATTGGTATTCCTTTGGGATCCCTATGCCTGTATCTTTAACAAAGAATTCAAGAAAACTATCCTTCAGTTTATACCCGACATCTATCTTTCCCTCTGTTGTAAATTTTAAAGCATTATTAACGAGGTTGGAGAGAATCTGGACCAATTTGGTTCCATCTGTTAATATCTCAGATTCGTTGTTCTCCAGAGGAGTTTTTAATCTCAAAATTACTTTCTGATGCTTCTCCTTATAGCTAAACTGTTCACAAAGGTTTTTCAGGGCAGTATTAATATTTATTGTTTTGAGGTTTAATTTCATCTGGCCGCTTTCAATACTTGCCAGATCAACTATATCGTTTATTATCGAAAGCAACTGGTTACCGCTTTGCATAATGATTTCAATAAACTGGATCCGCTCATCCACCTTAAGATCCGGATCATTCAACAGAGATGAGAAGCCCATTATGGCATTCATAGGAGTTCTTATCTCATGTGATACATTATGGAGGAAGGCTGTTTTTAGTCTGTCGCTCTCTTCAGCTTTTTCCTTTGCAGCGATAATTTCTGCCTCAGATCTTTTACGTTGGGTAATATCTCTGAAGCTCCAGACCCGTCCCACTGTCTGGCCACTCAGCTCCTGCGGTTGTGAATAGCGTTCAAAGAACCTCCCGTCAACAAATTCGATCAGATCGGAACTGATAGCGTCAGGATCGGAATAAAGCCTGCTTATCTTGTTTACAAACTCTTCAGGCTCTTTCAGCTGATCAAGAACGTGATGTATTATGTTTACGTCTTCACCTGACAGTAAAATATCGTCAGGGATCCTCCACATGTCAGCGAACTTCCTGTTATGCTGGACCATTTTGCCATTGTTATCAATTACAAGAATGCCGTCTTCAGTTGATTCAAGAGTTGCCTTCTGAAGTGAGAATGATCTCTCAAGCTGAGCTGCGGCCAGGATCTTTGATGTAATATCTTCGACCATCTCAAGAAAGAAATGGATCTCCCCATTCTTATTCCTGATAATGCTCACAGTTGTTGAACCCCAGATGATTGACCCGTCATTCTTTAAATAACGTTTCTCTGTATGATAAATCGGAATATTCCTGGCAACAAGCTGAAGTATCGACAGCTCATCATCTGCAATATGGTCGGGATGTGTAAAATTTTTATAGGTCATCCCAAGCAGCTCTTCCTCTGAATACCCAAGCATCCGGCAATAGGCTGAATTTGCCCTTATTATTCCCATATCCTTGCCTGTTAATGCAATGCTGAGTGGGCTCTCTTCGAAAATCTTACGGAATTTTTCTTCACTCTCCTTTAATGTTTCTTCTGCAAGCTTCCTTTCAGTAATATCGCGACTAATTGACTGATAATACTTTACACCCTCAATATCAACCCGTCGGGCACTTATCTCAATCGGGAAGATGGACCCGTCTTTCCTCTTATGGAATGCCTCAAAAGTTGCATAACCTATATCATCAAGCGGTTTGAAATCGTTCTCAAATTCCTTCATTGATATATAAGAATGTAAAATACTGAATGGTTGTCCGATAAGCTCTTCCCTTTCATACCTGTATGTTTCAAGAGCCTTATCGTTGGCTTCAATGATCACGAAATCTTTATCAATAAGGAGTATAATATCATTTGCGTACTTCAGAATATAATCAAAATGTCTGACGAGGGCCAGTCTGTCAAGCTCCGTCTCATATTTCTGACGATAAAAACGTACTCTCTGGTTCCACCAGAAAAATCCAAGGAAAGATCCGGTGGCGAAAATGAAAAGGACTATTATTATAACTATCAGCCTCAGATTAGGTTGCAGTGAGCTGTACACTTCTTTCCGGTCCACTTTAGCTACCAGATACCAGGACGATTCCGGGACTTTTTTCATGGCTGCAACGACCGGAACACCACGGTAATCGACAGCATCATCTGTCTCCCATATCCCCTGCAGAGCCTTTGCATCAACAAGCCTCTCATCAGTTATTGACTTTTTAACCTTGGCTTTATTCTCCAGATGTCTGAGTTCATTCAGGTAAACTATCGAATCGCCTTCACGGTGAAATAATAGTACCTCAGATGTAATTGTTGTGGAAGGCCACGATTGTATAATCGGGAACAAAACTTTCGAAGGATCGATCCTGAGCACCAGCGCTCCGAATACAGAAGTATCCTTAATCTCAGGACCTTTTAATGGCACAAGAAGGTCAAGGTGATCAAAGCTTATCCCCTCTGCCCGGTGCATATCTGTAACAACTATTTCCTCATTAAGCATAACACGGTTCAGAAGCGCTTCAAGATAGGTGCCAATAACTGTATCCTGATCAGGATAGTAAAGTATGACATTACAATTACGATCAACGAATATGGCGCTCCTGTAATCATAACTGTCGGTGAGAGCTTTTAAATCCTGAAAGAGTTCATCCTTTAAACTTCTGTTATTGCGGGCAGTCATAAAACGTGAAAACTGTCTCATCATACTTTTATTTTCACTGAAGTTTGATCCGTCAGCTATTCTTTCGCTTCGCCATTGTATGATCTGTTTTACCTTGAGGTCAGCAATAGCCGAAAGCTCTTTGGTACTTATTCCAAGATTTTGTTTTTTCTGATTCTGATAAAATAAGATGCCGACAACAACAGCTGCTGCAGATAATATCAGAAAGAGTACAATAAGCGGCCATGGGAGAGCCGGTTTTTGCTTTTGCGAATTCATATCGCGCCCTGTTAAATAGTATCAGAATTTCACTTTGACTTTCTTCAACCAGCACAAAATTAATACTTTCCTGATAATAATATACTATTATTCGGAAGACTGGCTAATCCGGATCTTCTTTCCTGGCTATCAGAACTGATGCAAGTACCGAAATCAACAGTATAGAGATTATTACGGCAAGGGACATTAATATAGGGATCTCTACGTTAAAAAATGAAGCTAACATCTTTGCTCCGACAAATGTCAGGATAAAAGCCAGTCCAACTTTTAAAAACCTAAAGAATCCCATTATTCCTGAGACTGCAAAATAGAGTGACCTGAGTCCGAGAATGGCAAAGATATTTGAGGTGTATACAATGAATCGTTCATGACTGACGGCAAGGACGGCAGGAATACTGTCAACTGCAAACAGAAGATCCGAGGATTCAATAATGAGCAGGACCAGAAATAACGGAGTTGCATAGTTCCTGTGATTAATCCTTACAATCAATCTGCCTCCGTGATCATCATCAGTAACCGGTAAGAATTTTCTGGCGAACCTTACTACCGGATTCTTTGAGGGATCAACATGTATCTCCTTCTGTGACAGCATCTTTAACCCTGTAAATAGGAGGAAACCTCCAAAAATTAATACAATCCAGTGAAACCTGTTTATAAGAGCTACTCCTGCAAAGATAAATATGCCTCTCATCACGAGTGCACCAACGATCCCCCAGAACAATATTTTATGCTGGTACTGGGCAGGGACAGCAAAATATGTAAAAATAAGGATGAATACGAAGATGTTATCAACACTGAGGGAGTACTCAATCAGGTATCCGGTCAGAAATTCAAGAGCCCTTGTTCTTCCGAATTCAAACAAAATGAACAGATCGAAAAGAAGTGCTAAAGTGATCCAGACAGAGCTCCATATCAGAGCTTCTTTAAGCTTCACTTTATGTCCCTTCTTGTTAAATATCCCCAGATCAAGACCCAGCATTAAGAATATAAAAAAATGAAACCCGATCCAGAAATAAATGCTTACCTCCATTTATGAAAAATTTAGTCGCAAACTTAACAAAATTCTGGTCCAAATAACAAGATATTTTCTCATAACACGACAATGGATCTGTTTGTTAAACCATGCAATTCCATACTTTGTACGTAAAACTTTTATACATTTACGCTTCATTTTAAATATCAACCGATGAAATCTAAATTTAAATGTCTTATTTTCAGCATATTAGTCGCATATATTTCGTATAATGCTCCTGCTCAGAAAAAACCTTCAGGAGATCAGGCAATTACATCATCTGACCTTGAAAGCTATGTTTCCTTCCTGGCTTCTCCACTGCTAAAAGGCAGGAAGAACAGTGAGCCCGGGCTTGAAATTGCCCAGCAATATATTGCCTCACAGGCAAAAATACTCGGACTTAAGCCTGCTAATGGTAAAGAATATTTTCAACCCTACTCAATAATCAATTATGTAATTGATACATTGAGGAGTAAGATACAGATAGTACCAGGAGATAATGATACAGTTACAATCAAAAAGCCGATCTTCCAGCTTGTCCCGACAGGACCTTCAGACTTTACAGTGGAAGGGGAAGTAATATTTGCCGGATATGGCCTGAGCCAGGAGAGATTAGGATATAATGATTTTGAAAACATAAATCCTGAAGGAAAGATACTGCTCGTCATGCTGGGAGTACCGCCTTCAAAGGACGGTAAGAAATATCTGATAGAGGGTGTCGACTGGTCATCTTTTCAGAGCATTCAGGTAAAACTTACTGCTCTTTTATTTACAAGGGCCAAGGCTATTCTGATTGTACCTGACCCTAAATCAGGCTATTCATCGCTTGATGAACAGTTTCCCGGTATCTCAGGTGAATTGAATTCATCGAAGAGTCTCAAAGGAGAGAAACCCCGTATTTTACAACTGCCGGGAATGCCGAAAATGATGTTTGTTCACAAGGATGTAGCTGATGAATTACTTAAAGGGACCGGCTATACTCTTGAAGACCTTCAGAGAAAAATAGATAAAGAGATTAAACCTTTCTCATTCCAGATACCTGATAAACAATTGAAAATAACTGAAGCGGTAAGAACAGAAGAAGTAACACTCAAAAACGTTGCAGCATATATTGAAGGCAGTGACCCGGTGCTCAAGAAAGAATATGTAATCTTCTCAGCGCATGCCGATCATATAGGGACCACAAGAAGGGGAGTAAACTACGGTGCCGATGACGATGCATCGGGTTGTGCCGCTCTCCTGTCGATGGCTGAAGCATTCCAGAGCCTTGAAAAGAAACCACTCAGATCAATTCTGTTCCTGTGGGTCTCGGGAGAAGAAATAGGATTATATGGATCAAAATTCTATGTCAGTAATCCGCTTGTACCTCTTGAAAATACTATTGCAGACCTTAATATGGACATGATCGGAAGAGTAAAAAGTGAAGCAGACAGTACAGATGAAAATCCGATGTCAGGTCCCGGAGAGGTATTTGTAATAACCGATGGTCAGAGTAAAGAGCTGAGATCAATAGCGGAAGTTGTGGATAAAAGTATGGTAATTGATTTTGACTATAGTCTCAGCGGCAGGGAGCACCCCCTGCAGCTTTTCAGCCGCAGTGACCATTATAATTTCGTAATGAAAGATATTCCTGTTCTCTTCTTCTCAACCGGATTACATACCGATTATCATACCCCCGGAGATGTTGTTGAAAAGCTGGATTTCGAAAAAATGGAGCTCATCACTAAAACGATGTATCAGATTGGATACACAGTTGCAAACAGGAGATCGAGGATCGGAGTAGATAATCCGTTCAGCAAGTGGTAATGGTTTTTGTGGTGTTAACTATTTCACAATAAAAAAACTCTGAACAGGGGTCTTGTATTTTTTGTCGATATCAGGCACACCATTACCATTAATATCTCTCATTGACGAGAGGTACTCCATCAACGCAAGCCACTCCTTCCCTTCCTGGATCCCGCTTCTTTCATCGTCCATATCAATTCTGGCATTCGCCATGGAGGTGACCGGATTTCCGGTAATATCTTTTGGAACCAAATTGATCAGACCGAAGCTCATTTTTTTAATAATGCCCACAAATTCAAGCATATAAGAGTTAGCTGTAATCGAATAAAGGGTATTGTTCTTCTTTGAGAAATTAACATCTATGACATTTCCGTCAGGATGGATGATCTCAATACTTTTTATCTTCCTGAGCATCATCTTTTCAGGATTGTATTCCACCCTTATTCCGGAAAAATAGCAGTAGTTGGCAGGAGTATTTTTGTAGGCTACCTGAAGTATCTCAAGAAAGTTTTTAAGCTCTTTCCCTGTTAAAAAAACACGTGAAAGAGGATAGCCGGGTATGTTATCATTTCCGTATCCCATAGGCAATACTTTGAAGATATCAGGTGCACTTTGGTAACCGGGTGAAATTTTACTGAATATAACTCCTGTGGCAACTAAACTGATATCAGTACCTGTTCCGGAGTGTTTATTAATATATGTATGTATTGCATCAGCAACCATCGGACCCAGGTTACTACCCTTAAAATCACCCTGCTCGTTACATTCCAGAATGAAGTCAGTTTCAGCTATACTTTTATCATACTCCATCCCTCCAGGCCTGAGTATCTTCTCATTTATTATTTCTTTCTGGGTTTCGATGAGTCCAATTATTTCAGGATCTCCCGGTATTTTATCATTTACAGGAATGAGGGAATAATTATCAATAGTCACAACACCCTTATTGTAGTTAAGTGATAATTTCCCGACATACTCTCCGAATGCACCGGTTTGAACAATCGGAATCCCGTTCACTATTACAGGTTTTTCAAGCTTCGTATGTGTATGTCCACTTATGATTACGTCAATTCCTTTAATTTTCTTTGCGAGTCTGACATCTTCACCTGACATCTTATCTTCTTCCTCATTCGATACTCCGCTATGTGAAAGACAGATTATCAGGTCGCATTTCTCAGCCTTCAGCTCTTTTACCATCATCTTTGCCACTTTAATCTGATCCGCAAATTTTACAGGAGAAGCAAATGCTGCATTATCATCGGCTACTTTGCCAAGCAGCGAGAAAAAGCCTATTTTAAAGCCATCCCTGTCTATTATGCACTTTCTTGCTATAATGCCTGAAATGAACAGCTTTTCCAGTTCATCATCAGCAGCATCTTTTTGATCAAAAACAGCATTACTCAAAAGGAGTGCAGGAATATCACCATTTCGGACTGATGAGTTCACAATTTCGGCCAGTTTGCCGGGTCCGTAATCGAATTCATGATTCCCTATGCATCCTGCATCATAACCCATCGTCTTAATCAACCGCAGCAGAAATCCGGTTTGAGTTTCAATCCCCTGAAAAAGCGATCCCATCAGCAGATCTCCGGCATCAACAACCAGGGTAATGCCTTTATTAGCATCTTTTTCATTTTTTATAATTGTGGCTATCCTCGCAAATCCTCCTGTTGTATTATCATCATTTATTGTGAGTGGAGTGTACGAAGCTTCTGGCGGATAACCATAAAGTCTTGAATGAAGATCGTTTGTATGAAGTATTACTATCTTCTTATCTGACTGGGCTGACAGAGGTAAGAGAAGAAGAAAAAGAAGAGGAATGATTACAGTTTTTTTCATATGATCAGAACAGTTTTAAAAAATAAAATTAAGAATATCAGATTACCTCTGCTACTATAAAAGTACTGCCACCGATATAAATCAGATCTGTCGGCAGCGCATTTTGAGTTGCAGCTTTAAGAGCTGCATCGACACTTGCATAACAATTCCCTTTCAGACCATATTCAGATGCTCTTGACTGCAGAATTTTCTCGTCGAGAGCACGGGGGACAGATGCTCTTGTAAAATAGTAACATGCATTTACCGGGAAAAGCGGCAATACAAGATTAAGGTCTTTATCTGCTACAAAACCTATTACAAAATGCAATCCGGTTGCAGGGATCTTTTTGACCTGTAACATTGTATATGTTAATCCTTCCCGGTTATGACCTGTATCGCAGATCGTCAATGGCTTTTTCCTTATTATCTGCCAGCGGCCTTTCAGTCCGGTATTCTTAACAACCTTCTCTATACCCTCCAGTATATCTTTTTCTGTAATGGTGAAACTATCTTTAATACAATTGCAGACCTGGAATACAGTCTGAAGGTTTTTTGCCTGGTAATCTCCTCCCAGTGGTGTCATTCCCTCTACAATTCTGTTATCGTTCAAACTTTCAATACTATACTTGTATATAGCTGTTCCACTGGAAGTACCATCCAGATGACATCTGAAATGCTTATCGGCAAAAAATATCTCTGATGCATTCTCTCTTGCTTTTGAAATAAAAACATCCTGAATCTCCTTCTGTGATTCTCCTATTACAACAGGAATGTTCTTTTTTATTATGCCGGCTTTTTCAGTGGCTATCTGCCTGAAGGAATTGCCCAGAAGATCCATATGATCGTGTCCGATATTAGTGATAGCCGAAATTGCCGGGGTTATTATGTTTGTGGAATCCAACCTGCCACCCAGGCCAACTTCAATAACAGCAGTATCTACATTTTCCATTGCAAAATGAACGAATGCCATTGCAACAGTAATTTCAAAAAACGACGGATTTATACTTTCAATTATTTTCCTGTGCTCTTTTACAAAGGTTACTACCTCACCTTTTGGAATCATTTTACCATTTACTTTTATCCGCTCCCTGAAATCTTTCAGATGGGGCGATGTATAAAGTCCGGTACGAATACCTGCCTGTTGCAGAATTGAGGCAATCATATGCGAGACCGAGCCTTTCCCGTTTGTTCCGGCAATATGAATGGATCTGAAGCTTAAATGAGGATGGCCAAAATAATCATCAAGGGCAAGAGTATTGTCAAGGTTATTCTTATAGGCATCTTTCCCTATCCTGTGAAAAGCAGGCAGTTGTGAGTAAAGGTAGTCGGTCGTTTGCTGGTAATTCATATATGTCATGCGGTCATGCGGTCCTGAAAGTCGGGAAGTTATATAAACAGTTCTTGTTATGCAAAATAACATACTTTAACATCAGATAGCAATAAATACTGAATTTTTGGCTAATTTTACAGACTCAAAAATCAAATAATTTAATATAATAAGCTGAATTACAAATACTTATAAAATGAGTAAAAAACATAACAAAAAACTTTTCATAATTGACACAAATGTTCTCCTCCACGATTATAAATGCATTTACAATTTTGAAGAAAATGATGTAATAATACCGATAGTGGTTCTTGAGGAGCTCGATAAATTTAAAAAGGGCAACGACCAGATCAATTTCCATGCCAGGGAATTCACAAGGGAGCTGGATAAATTATCAGGCGATATGCTCCTTACTGCAAACATTCCATTGGGAGAAAACCTCGGTAACCTCCACATTGAGACCGGCAAGGACTTTTCGGAAAAGGTCAGTCAGTCTTTCCCTGAGAGAACAGCCGACCACCGGATACTGGCTATAGCAGAATATGTTTGTAATGCTAACAAGGATAAGGTAGTTGTTCTCATTACGAAAGATATTAATCTTCGGATGAAAGCAAAATCACTTGGAATTATTGCTCAGGACTATGAAAATGATAAAGTAGCAAATATTGATGACCTCTATAAGGGGATTACGGTTCTGGAAAGTGTTGAACAGGAACTCATAAGCAAGCTTTATGAGCTTCCTGAAGGAGTAACCGCTGACGGTTTCAGGCTTGAAAAGGATATGAAAGGTCACCAGTTTTTCATAATGAAGAACAATGGATCGAGTGCTCTTGCGCATTTTAATCCGGCAACAAAGCTTCTCAACAGGGTAATAAAACAGACAACTTACGGTATTGATCCGCGCAACGCTGAACAAACATTCGCTCTTGATGCTTTGTCGAATCCAGATATTCAGCTTGTGTCGCTGACAGGGAAAGCCGGTACGGGAAAAACTCTTCTGGCACTTGCTTCAGCCCTTGCCCAGCACAAAAGATATAAACAGATATTTCTGGCACGCCCAATTGTCCCTCTCGCAAACCGGGATCTTGGATTTCTCCCCGGTGATGTGAAAGAGAAGATGGATCCCTACATGCAACCATTATACGATAACCTTACAGTTATCAAACATAAATTCAGCCACCAGAGTCCTGAGTTTCTGCGTATTAATGATATGATGAAAGAAGAGAAGCTAGTAATAACTCCGCTGGCGTATATCAGGGGACGCAGCCTGTCGAGCATATTCTTTATTGTCGATGAAGCTCAGAATCTGACCCCTCATGAAATTAAAACGATTATCACCCGTGCCGGAGAAGGAACAAAAATGGTATTCACAGGCGACATAGAGCAGATCGATTCTCCCTACCTCGATACAGCATCCAACGGATTAAGCTATCTTTCGGATAAAATGAAAAACCAGGAGATCTTTGCTCATGTAAACCTTGTGAAAGGAGAAAGAAGCTTCCTGGCTGAACTTGCCAGCAAGTTACTTTAGAATTAATTCTCAGAGAAGAATAATTTTATTTAATAATCTTTATAAACTGATTACCATGAAATTCAAAACAAACCACCTGGCAATACTTCTTGCCATATTGCTGATCGGACTCTCTGTCGACTCCTCAGCCCAGCAAAAAGCAAAAAGAACAAAGAAACCAAAGAAACAGAAAACTGAAATGATTCAGCTGTTCAACGGGAAGGACCTGAAGAACTGGGCTTTTTTCCTCAGAGATCAATCTGTGAATCCTGCAAATGTGTTCTACATCAAAGATGGCGTAATACGGATAAAAGGTGATCCTTTCGGGTATATGCGAACAAAAGATACATATTCCGATTATAACCTCCATCTTGAATGGCGATACCCTGAAGAGGCAACTAATAGCGGCGTTTTCATCAACGTACAGCTGCCTGACACAATCTGGCCAAAGTGTTTTGAAATCCAGCTGAAAGCTGAAAGTGCCGGAGATTTTATCTGTATGAACGGTTCCGATATGAATGAACGGACAGATAAATCGGTCAGAGTAATTAAAAAACTGGCTGATTCATCAGAAAAACCGACAGGAGAATGGAATACGATGGAAGTTATTTGTAAGGCAAACTCTATTGATGTGACCATCAATGGTATACATCAGAATAAAGCAACGGGCACCAGTCCGAGTCAGGGTCACATCTGTCTCCAGAGCGAAGGGAAGGATATCGAATTCAGAAATGTATATATAACAAAACTAAAGCAATAGGTTCGCAGGATCGGTGAATGAATCACATACGAAAAAAGATTGCATTTCATACACTTGGCTGCAAACTTAATTTTGCCGAGACTTCAACTATCTCCAGGTCATTCCCTGAAGATAAGTATGAGAGAGTCCCGGCCAGTCAGAAAGCTGATATATATATAATCAACACATGCTCGGTAACCGAGGCAGCTGATAAAAAGTGCCGTCAGGCAATAAGAAAATTTATTAATCAGTCGCCTGATGCTTTTATTGCTGTTATAGGTTGCTATGCACAACTTAAGCCTTCAGAAATATCGGCCATGCCCGGTGTTGATATTGTAATGGGAACCAATGAAAGATTTAAAATTGCTGATCTGATCGATAATATTGAAAAACCCGGATCCTGCAAAATCCATTCATTTGATCTCTCTCCTGCCGATAAATTCATCCACGCATATTCTGCAGGAGACAGAACAAGATCTTTTTTGAAAGTGCAGGACGGATGCGACTATAGTTGTGCTTATTGTACAATTCCCCTTGCAAGAGGATCCAGCAGAAATCCCGAAATCAGAACGATTATCAAGGAGGCTGTCAATATAGCTGAGAAAGGTGTCAAAGAAATCGTCCTGACTGGAGTAAATATAGGTGACTTTGGAAAGACAACAGGTGAATCATTTGCCGACCTGCTGATTGAAATTGTTAAAGTCAGAGGAATAGAAAGAATAAGAATATCGTCAATTGAACCTAATCTCCTTACCGATGAACTGATCGGGATCTCTTTTAATAATCCGAAAATACTGCCTCATTTCCATATTCCTCTTCAGAGCGGCTGTAATAAAATACTTGGACTGATGAAAAGAAGATATGTAAGAGAGGTTTTCAGCGAAAGAGTAAGAAAGATTAAAAGCATTTTACCTCTCGCGGGTATCGGGGCTGATATAATTACAGGTTTCCCGGGGGAGACGGAAGATAATTTTATGGATACTTATGCTTTCCTCGAAAACCTTCCCCTCTCCTATCTCCACGTTTTTCCTTTTTCGGAACGACCATCAACTCTTGCAGTGAAGCTACCCGGCAAAGTAGAACATCATGATAAGGAAACCAGGACAAAGAAATTGCTTTCCCTTTCGGAAATGAAACATATGGAATTCCTCAACCTTAATGCAGGGCATTCAGCTGAAGTCCTTTTTGAAAGGACCAAAAACAATGGGATGATAACAGGATTAACGGAGAACTACATAAGAGTTGAACATCAATGGCGGACAACTCTTGCAGAACAGATAAAAAGAGTCAGGCTGAAAAATATTGCATATTCGGGGAGAATGAACATTGAACTAATTGACTGAAATATGATTGATTATAAAAAGATATGTACGGAAGTTTCAGATGTTGTTCATGAAACCGGAGAATTCATCTCTGGTGAAGCAGAAGGATATGATAACTCCCGGACAGAGACAAAAGGGTTGCACGATTTTGTAAGTTATGTTGACAAAACATCTGAAAAAATGCTTGTCGACCGGCTTGCTCTTATCCTCCCTGAAGCCGGTTTTATTACTGAAGAGGGCACGTCGGTGAAAAAGGGAACCGAGTACTTCTGGGTTATCGATCCTCTTGACGGAACTACAAATTTCATACATGGAGTCAAGCTATTCGCAATAAGCGTTGGTCTGATAAAGAATAATGAACCAGTCGCAGGTGTGGTATATGAAGTGAAGGGGAAAGAAACATTCAGTTCATGGAAAAATGGCGGTGCATGGCTGAACGGAAAACCGATTTCAGTTTCAGATGCAGTTAACCTTTCAGACAGCCTCATTGCCACCGGTCTCCCTTACAGCGATTTCAGCCGCCTCGATAGTTATATGAATTGCCTCGCTCATTTCTGTAAGACCACACATGGTATAAGAAGGTTCGGATCTGCATCTGTCGACCTGGCTTATGTTGCATGTGGCCGGTTTGAGGCTTTTTTTGAATATGGTCTGAAACCATGGGATGTGACTGCCGGTGCGTTGCTTGTCCGTGAGGCAGGGGGACGCTTCAGTAATTTTGCCGGTGACGGGAAAGACCTTTCGGGAAATGAGATCGTGGCCTCTAATAGTCACATTTATAATGAATTTCTCGGAAATGTAAGTAAATTTATGTGCAAATAGTTTATAGAAATGGGAGCGGTTGCATATTATCTTTTTTATGGCGTCAACTGGATAGTAACTTTGCTTCCGTTGCAGATCCTTTATATTTTTTCTGATCTGCTCTTTCTCTTTTTTTATTACTTCCCTGGATACAGAAGGCAAGTTGTGAAAACAAACCTTAAAAATGCTTTTCCGGAGAAAACTGAAAAAGAGCTGATCACAATAGAAAAAAAATATTACCACCATCTTGGTGATCTTTTTATCGAAACTTTAAAGCTCACTCACATGAGTAAAGCCCAGATTATGAAAAGGATCTGGCTCACTGATCCTGACTTCCTCAACAGGCTATTCAGTGAAAATCGTGATGTAGCGCTTGTTGTCGGACATTACGGAAACTGGGAATGGACGAACTGCCTTCCATTATGGACAAAACATAAAATTGCCGCGATTTATAAACCATTACAGGAAAAACACTTCGATAAGTTTATGATCCGAATAAGATCAACATTCGGAGCAGTAGCAGTTCCTATGACGAAAGTTATCAGGGATATCATTGAAAACCGGAAGAATAATATCAGGACTCTTTATGGATTTGTTACGGATCAGACTCCATCAAAGGAAGAAATAAGATACTGGGTAAATTTTCTCAACCAGGATACTCCGGTTTTCCTCGGAGTCGAAAAAATTTCGACCAAATATAATATGGCTGTAATATTTTTTAATATTCAAAAAGTAAAAAGAGGATATTATAAGGTCATTCCTGAACTTCTGTTCGAACATACTGATGGGCTGTCAGATCATCTCATCACTCAAACCCACGTAAAGAAACTTGAGGAAATAATAATTGAAAGACCTGAATACTGGCTCTGGAGTCACCGCAGATGGAAATATAAAAGAGAAAATTCCGATGGCTAAAACTGCTGTCGTTATATTAAACTGGAACGGGATTGAATATCTCAAAATGTTCCTTCAGAAGGTCATTGACTGTTCAGTGAATGAGACGACAGAATTATGGGTGGCAGATAATGGATCGACCGATGGCTCTGCTGAATGGATTGCAGCTAACCATAAAGAAGTCAGGCTGATTGAACTTGAACAGAACTTCGGTTTTTCAGCTGGCTATAACCTTGCTCTTGAAAAGATCGAAGCAAAGTATTTTATTTTACTTAACTCTGATATTGAAGTAACGGATGGCTGGTTTGAACCTCTGATAGACCATCTGGATAGAAATCCGGACGTTGCATCATGCCAGCCAAAAATACTCTCTTTTAACCGGAAAGATAATTTTGAATATGCAGGAGCTGCTGGAGGATTCATAGATAAATACGGTTATCCATTATGCAGGGGCCGCATAATTTCGCATGTTGAAAAGGATACCGGTCAGTATGATTCCCCAACTGATATTTTCTGGTCGACAGGAGCGTGTATGGCTGTCCGTTCGGAGTTATGGAAGAAATGCGGTGGATTCGATCCGGATTTCTTTGCCCACATGGAAGAAATAGATCTCTGCTGGCGCTTTCACAAAGCAGGTTACAGAGTATCTTTTGTCCCCCACTCAAAAGTGTATCATGTTGGTGGTGGAGCACTTCCATATAACTCACCTTTTAAAACATTCCTCAATTTCCGTAACAGTCTGTTTCTGCTATATAAAAACCTGCCTCAAAGAAATTTTAAGAGGGTATTGTTCATCAGA
The DNA here is from genome assembly GCA_963843415.1 of uncultured Bacteroidota bacterium. Classification (GTDB taxonomy): domain Bacteria; phylum Bacteroidota; class Bacteroidia; order Bacteroidales; family VadinHA17; genus LD21. The sequence goes on along the minus strand of CAWJKD010000002.1, from coordinate 310,863 downwards.
AAGATACTTGATGGACTTGCTGCGCTGTTTTTTCTCTTCAAGGGGCAGTTCACAAGTGTTGGTGCGGTATGGAAAGCTCATATCGATTTCTACAGAAAGCTCGACAGAATAAAAGCAGGAAGAGAAAAGGCAATGTCGCTGGGAGAAAACGAATATTCAGAATTGATTTTGAACAAATGCATCGTCTTTGAGTTTTACATTAAAGGCAACAGGACTTTTAAAAGCCTGAAAACAAAATTTTGCTCTGAATGAAAAACCACCAGATGATTATATTCTTTTCCGTTGTCCTGACAATCTATGCGGTTGGAAACCTTTATATATTCTTCAAGGGATATAATGTACTTCCACTCCATCGCAGTAACAGGATTATTTACACTATTATTTTCATTACGCTTGCCTTAACTTTTTTCTTTGGCAGAGTCCTTGAATCATGGCATTCTTCAGTATTATCAGATATTCTGAACATTATCGGCGGATTCTGGATGGGATTCCTTGTCTATGGCTTTTTGTTCCTGATTATTTCGGATATCGCAGGACTCATTATGAGGATTTCAGGTATCCTCAACAGCCAGATGATGCCGGATTACAGAAAATGGGCTTTTATTGTCACACTTGGCCTTTCGGCATGCTTCATAATCGGAGGTTTCATTAATGCTGTCTCTCCCGTTATTAAAAAATACAATATTACAATTGATAAATCTGCCGGTGAAATAAGCAGCCTTCGTATCGCAGCTGTTTCAGATATTCATCTTGGAAGCATTATACGAAAGAGGAGTGTTAAGAAACTATCCGGGATGCTCGATAAGATGGAACCTGATGTTGTTTTTCTACTCGGAGATATTGTTGATGGAGATCTTAGTCCTGTTTTAAGGGATGATCTGCTGAAATATTTTACAGAGCCCAGGACCAGGTATGGCCTGTTTGCAATAACGGGGAATCACGAATTTATCGGAGGCGCAGATCAAACTATACCCTATATTGAAAGTAAGGGGATAAGAGTTCTGAAAGATGAGACAGTAATCCTTCCGGGAAATATTCAGGTTGTCGGAAGGCTTGACAAAGACTCTTTCAGTTTCAGAGCAAAGGAACGTATGAGTTTAGAAGAGCTTATGAGGAATATCGATAATTCAAAACCGGTAATTCTGCTTGATCACCAACCATTAAAGCTTGATGCAACTGAAAGGAACGGTGTGGATCTGCAGCTCTCCGGACATACACATAATGGACAGATGTGGCCTCTTAATTACATTACACGAAAGATGTTTGAAGTAAGCTACGGGTATCTCAGGAAAGGTAATACTCAGATAATTGTTTCGTCGGGATTCGGTCTCTGGGGCCCAAGAGTAAGATCAGGAAGCAGGTCTGAGGTACTGCAGATCGATATCAATTTTACAGGGAAAGGTACTGCTGAAAAATAACAGGTTAAAGAAGATCATAAATCTTTTCAAGAGACATCCCCCTGGATCCCTTTATCAGGATATGGTATCCTTTCAACGGCTTTTCTTTTAGGAAATCTCTCAGTTTACTTACATCTTTAAATGATTTAATACCCGACTCATCTGATACTCTGCTAAAAAGGGGTCCGGCGAGTAATGAATTTGTCAGGTTACAATTTTTCAGAGTATTAATTATTTTGAGGTGTTCTTCTTCGCTCTTCTCACCAAGTTCCAGCATATCGCCAAGGATACAGATCTTTTTGTCGGCTTTGACAGCTGCAAATGATTCGAGGATAGTCTGCATGCTTGAAGGATTTGCATTATAAGAATCGCAAATAAGAGTATTATTCTTCCCGGATTTTTTTACCTGTGACCTGTTATTCTCCGGGATATAATTCCCCACAGCATCTGAAATATCATCCATATCCACACCCAGAAACAATCCGGTAGCAATTGCTGCCCTGATATTTTCAAGATTATACCGGCCAAACAGGTTTGTATTGATCTTGTAAGTCATATACTTGTAAGTTGCATTGACCGAAAGATTCATTTCAGCTGTTCCGGATTCAACTGTAAGGGCAACACCAGTAGGATGTGAGTATGGGACAGCCCGGTTTATCAGTCTGAAAATTTTATCAGTGAGTATTGGGTCTTTTTCATTATAAAAAGCAACGCCATTTGTTTTCCGCAGAAATTCAAACAGTTCAGTTTTTGCTTTCACAACGCCATCAAAAGATCCGAATCCTTCTAGATGAGCATGTCCAATATTTGTAATGATCCCGTAATCAGGTCTGGCAATGAGGCACAGAGACCTGATCTCTCCGACATGGTTTGCTCCCATCTCAAGGACCATCATTTCTGTTCCTTCAGGAGCGGAGAGGATTGTAAGAGGGACGCCGATATGGTTATTCAGGTTTCCCTGAGTGGAGTGTACTTTGAATTTTTTGGATAGTACTGCAGAAATAAGGTCTTTGGTGGTTGTTTTACCATTTGTTCCTGTAATTGTGATCACGGAAGCATTGATCTCTTTCCGGTGGTATGTTGCAAGTTTCTGGAGTTCAGTCAGACAGTCATCGACCAGTATTGTCTTTCCCGTTTCAAAAGCAGGATCATCAATTACAGCCCACGAAGCGCCATGGTCAATAGCTTCTTCTGCAAATTTATTCCCATTATACTTATCGCCCCAGAGAGCAAAAAATATCTGGCCTCTTGTAATTTTTCTGGAATCGGTTGATAAGCCTGATGATTCCCGGAATAGTTGGTAAAGTTTTTCTGTCTGCATAAGGTTTTTTCAAAAAAATGCCTCATTATGCGATCATAATGAGGCTTATATTATATAGCGCTATTCTGCTTAAAATCCTGCCGGACTACCTACTCTGATCATGGCACATCTGAAGCCTATATCATCACGTGAACTTTCCTGGTCCAGAAATCTTCTGGTTGAAGGATTAAGCCAATATGCTCTGTCTCTCCAGGAACCGCCTTTGTAGACCCTTGCGTTATCGTTGATAAGTGTGACAAAATCGCTCGATGATTCAGTACCTGTCTGCTGTGCGTACATTCTTGTGGAAGCTTGTTTGCCGTCATCGATTTTCCAGTCCGGGGTAATTGATGATTGCAGGTCGCCATCCCTGTAATTTCTGTAGTCTCCTTTCTGATAATTATATCTGTTAGCCACATCGGCATCTTTTACAGTATCAATATAGAGTCTTCCCAGGTTATTTTTTGTGACTGTTTTGCCTGCAGCGTCACGACGCAGGTCAGTGAATACATTCCCTCTGAAGGGATTGAAACCATCAACATCATCGGAAGTAAGTGGACGATACACATCCTGTACCCATTCATTTACATTACCTGCCATGCAATATAAACCGTAGTCATTCGGCCAGTAAGATTTAACGTCGCTTGTAATACTTGCGTTATCGTTAAGGCTTCCGGCAACTCCCATCATATCGCCTCTTCCGCGAACGAAGTTAGCCATCATCTCTCCACGGTTCCGGGGCTGTGCATTTCTTACATTATGACCATCCCAGGGGAATATTCTTCTTTCATAAACTCTTTCCTCATATGTATTGCCTCTGAGCGCATATGCTGCAAATTCCCATTCTGCTTCAGTTGGAAGACGATAGTTTGGAAGGAGAATACCATCTTCAAAATTGGTTCTTCTTTCTGTCTGGTTTGGATTAAGGCTTTCCCTGAGTTGATTTACAACACCTTCATACTGACCTGCAAGATAAGATTCAGTATTGAAGTTATTCTGGTTCTTCTGATCCGGATCGTAGTTGAGCTCTCCTTCATCAATCAGAAGCTGTTCATTTACCCTGTCGCTTCTCCATAGACAGTAGTCATTAGCCTGCAGCCAGGTTACACCCACAACCGGGTAATTATTATATGATGGATGGCGAAAATAATACTGTACATAAGGATCGTTGAAACCCATCGGGCTTCTCCACACAAGGGTGTCGGGCAGAGACCTTCTGTACACCTCGGGATAATCGGTGTAAACACGACGAAGCCAGTACAGATATTCACGGTAATCAACATTCCTTACTTCAGTTTCATCCATATAAAATGATGATACTGTGACTGTTCTTGGTTTATTATTCCAGTCGAACATAACATCCTGCGTCACCTGACCCATCGTAAAGCGTCCGCCTTCAATCAGCACCAAGCCTGGTCCGGTAGCCTGCTCTATTCCCTCCTGGACCTCAAATCCTCCATTATCGGGATTATTATATTCCCATCCTGTTGTTGAAGAGACATTCATACTATCTTTCTTCTTAAAAATACAGGATGAAAGAAAAATTGTCGCAATTAATACAACCAGTAAGGTTCTGAATTTATTCATAACTCCGCTAGTTTTATGACTTTTAAGAATATTCAAATATACTAAATTTTTAAAAAATTGATTTAGAACACCAAATATAACTACAATTTGGGAAAATTTATTGTTTTTACGGTCTTTCTTTTTTCAACATTATTTAAACTCACAGCAATACCTGTATTGTGAAAGAGTGATAACGGCAGCAGGTTATTTCCCGAAACAATATTAAAACGGTAATTGTAATAAAAAATTATAGATCCCGTGCTAATTGAAAATCCTGATTGGAGATCAAAATCTTTCTGATCATTATAAAGAAATATTGAACTGATTGACAGATGTTTACTTTCGATTACGGCACCTGCACCGCTTGACATATATCCCTTCTGAAGATCAAATTTTATTATCGGCCTTATCTTCAGGTACCGTTCCTTACCAAGATCAAAGTCGCCGGCAAGATGTAAAAGGAGTTTCCTGTTTAATATGCCGTCTGAAGAATCCGAACCGTCAGGATCCGGTTCTGTAAGATGAGCTACAGAGATCCCCCAGAAAAAACGGCCGGAAACAAACAGGAATCCTGTTCCCAGATCAAGCACGCTCTTCCCCCTCGAATTTAAAGTCTCATATGAAGGGAGTATGGCACCCATGACAGGATCGATCTGATCGGGAAGCAGAGCCCCGTTGAAATTAAAGCTCCGGTGAAAAACAGAAGCAGAGAGTCCAGCGCTTATAAACAGATTACTCCCTGCCTGAAAGCTGTAGGCATAAGAAAATCCCCCGGTGAAATTATTTACTATGCCTCCCAGATAATCATTTATCAGAAAAAAACCTGCACCTCCATGCAGTCCGGGAAAGTAACTATCGTATGATAAATTCAGAGTATGAAGATTATAATTATTACCCGGATAAAAATTAAGATATGATAAGCGCAGATAACCATTCCCCTCTGCTCCCGTAAGCCCCGGATTACTGAACATAGTCAGCTGGTAATCAAGCCCGGAACCATTATCCTGCCCATAGATAACCGAAGGTGTGATCAGAATGAAGAAAAGTACCGGACTGAGTTGCCTTATCATATTTAACACTGCTGCAATATCAACGTATTGAAATCGTTATTATTTTAACACTTTCCCGGATACAAAACAAAAATAGTTAACAATCAATATTTCATCAGTATATAATTTATTTTTAATGTGTCATGATGGAACCCACATGTTGATAAAGTTATATTTATTAATTGTTTGTGTTAGTATAACATGTGAAGTTCATCTTTATATCTTTGCAAGGAAATTATGGTCAGATCCTGTCACATACTGCTAATCGTATGCCTCCTCGTCTCAGATAATCTTTATCCACAGACTGCCAAAGATAATTATTCTTCATCATCGGTGCTATCATCGGGGCAGTGGTTCAAGCTAGCTGTCCTGAAAGATGGTATTTACAGGATCGATTATTCAAAGCTAAAGCAGATGGGACTGTCGGATCCTTCGAATCCTAAAATTTATGCTAACAATTTCGGACAGCTCTCCTATTATAATGATGACCCCAAACCTGATGATCTGAAAGAAGTCTCAATCTTTACTGCAACAGGAGTTGACGGTATTTTCAATGAAGGTGATTATATGCTTTTTTACGGACAAGGCACCGGCCGATGGAAATTCAACTCATTAACAGGTGAGTACAATTATACCCGGCATAATTATTCAGATACTGCATTCTACTTTCTTACGTCAGGTTCATCTGCAGGGAAAAGAATTACAACCGTCGAAGAACCGGCAGCAACTCCAAACTACTTCTCATCACAATCTGATGCCTTATTTATCCATGAAGTTGAAAGTGAGAACCTCATCAAATCAGGAAGAGAATGGTATCAACCTGTTTCTGCATTCAGCGGCATAACAATTAATCCCGGATTTGTCGGTTTGATCACGACTGAAAAGCTTAATTTCGGAATACGGGTACTGGCAAGAGCTCCTGTAAATACTCTTTTCAGGTTTTACGAAGGTGCTGAGGTAAAGAAGGATATTCAGATCCAGGGTGTTAATATGTTTAATTATAACGGCACATACGCTCAGATCACTGATTCGTCAGGATCGGCTTATCCCCTCACCTCCTCTCCCCTGTATGAAATAAAGTATTATAATAATGGTGAATCAGGCGCAAAGGGATGGCTTGATTACGTCCTGTTGCAGGGAAGGAAACAAAATTCTTTCACAGGCACCACCTCGGTTTTTTCGGATGCCAGATCCCCTGCTTCCGGCCGCATAACAGAATTCACTTTTAGCAGTCCGGGTAACTCACCTTTAATATGGGATATAACTGATGCTTCTGGTCCTGAGGGGATCACGTACGTGAAAACCGGAGACGAAATCAAATTCAAAGCTCCGACAGAAAAACTTAAGACCTATATTCTGTTTCTTGAAAAAAATGCACTTGAACCGATTTTTAAAAGTGCCGGTGTTCAAAACCAGGACCTCCATGGTTCCAATGCAGCAGATATGGTAATTGTAACTCATCCATTATTTAAGGATTATGCTGACAGACTGGCTGATATACATAATTCAAACAGTGGTCTGATATCACAGGTAGTTACAATTGAAGAGGTCTATAATGAATTCTCCGGTGGCATTCCAGACATTGCAGCAATAAGAAATTTTGCCAGGATGAAGTATCTCAGGCAATCCGGGACACAACAACCTTTGAAATATCTTTTGCTCTTTGGTGACGGATCTTTTGAGAACAAAACATTGCCTCCCATGAATCCCAACTTCATCCCGACTTACCAATCGCAGAACTCAAATATTGTGGTTTCATCCTTTACATCAGATGACTTCTTCGGATTACTTGAAGACGGGGAGGGTGAAGCGGATGGTACTGAGGATATTGGGATAGGCCGTCTTCCGGTTTCAGATACAGCTCAGGCAGGCATAGTTATAAGAAAAATAGCCAGGTATCTGGATCCTGCCGTTACCGGCGACTGGAAGAATGTGATCTGCATCATAGCTGACGACGAGGATGGCAATACACATATGTCTGATGCCGAGAATCTTGCAAAAGTAATTGAAGATAGCGTACCTGCTTTCAGAATCAATAAGATATATCTTGATGCCTTCAAACAGGTAACATCTGTAAACGGAGAGTCATACCCCGATGTAACAACTGCAATAAATGATCAGGTCAATTCAGGAGCATTGATATTTAACTATGTCGGTCATGGAAACGAGAACGGTCTTGCCCATGAGAGAGTCGTAAAAACAGAAGACATAAATTCATGGAAGAATAAATCAAGACTTCCTCTCTTTATTACTGCAACCTGTGAATTCAGCAGGTTCGATGATATTGATATAAATATTATCTCAAGGGAAATGACAGGCAGAATATCAGCAGGCGAAATGGTCCTTCTTAGTGAAAACGGAGGGGGCATAGCATTAATGTCAACAACACGAGTAGTATATTCAGCTCCAAATTTCTATCTGAATAAAAATATTTATGACTTTGCTTTTGATCTGGATACGAACGGAAATGCTTTACGCCTTGGTGACATAATCAGGCTGGCAAAGAACAATTCCGGAAACGGTTATAATAAAAGGAACTTCAGCCTGCTTGGTGATCCGGCACTCAGACTAGCCTATCCATGGCACGGAAAAGTTGTGACAGATTCTATCAATAACATTTCAGTAGAAAATGATACTGATAGTCTGAAAGCACTTTCCCGGATAACAGTCTCTGGTCATATTGAAGATCCCGATGGTATGGTACTTGATGATTTTAATGGGATTATTTCACCGATAGTTTTTGACAAGACAACGAATATCAAGACACTGGCAAATGACGGTGGCACAATGTTCAATTTTGAATTAAGAAATAATATACTCTTCAGCGGAAAAACAATAGCCACCGGAGGTAAATTCAGATTTTCCTTTATCGTGCCGAGAGATATTGATTATTCATACGGCCAGGGAAAAATAAATTATTATGCCGAAGAGAACGGAAAGGATATGACAGGGTACTTCTCTGATATTATAGTAGGAGGATTTGCAGAAGGTACCGTAACTGATATTGAAGGTCCTCATATACAGATCTTTATGAATGACACTCTATTCCGGGATGGAGGGATCACAGATAATAATCCAAGGATGCTTGCAATTATTGAAGATATAGGTGGCATTAATACAACAGGAGCCGGCATAGGACACGACCTTACAGCATATCTCGATAATGATGCTAATACCTCTTTCGTGCTTAACAGTTATTTTGAAAACGATTTCGATAACTATATGAAAGGGAAAGTAGTATATGATCTCTCAGACCTCTCCGGCGGTAACCATTCTGTTACCCTTAAAGCCTGGGATAATTATAACAATTCGACAGTTGAAACAATCCGTTTTGTTGTTGAAACGGGAGGAAAATTTATTCTTAAGAACCTGATGAATTATCCTAATCCTGCAATTAGTGAAACAAAAATCAGTGCTGAGCATAACCGGCCTGACAAAGAATTTAAAATAACAGTAAGCATTTTTGATTTGAGCGGAAAAATGATAAGAATAATCAATACCTCTGATTTCTCATCCGGCTATCAGCTTTCACCGGTAATATGGGATGGGAACAGTCATAACGGGGAAAGGGTCGGAAGAGGTGTCTATCCATACCGCGTGACTATAAGCACTGAGGATGGAGAAAAGGCCGAAGGTTCGGGAAGGATAATCATTTTATAACAGAAACACAATAAGACAGCTTAAAATTTGTTTTATATTTGTATTTTAGCAGAATGACAGGAATCAGCATGAAAAACAGGACAATTGCAATTATCTTATTATCAGTTGCCTTATCGGCGACCGCCAGGCTTTATTCCCAGGATGATTCCGGGGAACTTAACGCTATTCAGACAGTCGTTCCGTTCCTTACAATTGCTCCCGACTCAAGAGCTGGCGGTATGGGTGATGCCGGGGTAGCAACATCACCTGATGTTTACAGCATGCATTGGAATCCTGCCAAATTTGCCTTTATCGATGGGAAAGCAGGAGTTGGCATTTCATATGCCCCGTGGCTCAGGAATCTGGTCCCTGACATTAATATTGCCTATCTGACCGGATATTACAGGTTAGATCAAAAGCAGGTAATCAGCGGCAGCCTGGTATATTCATCTCTGGGAGATGTTGATTTTACTGACGCGTACGGAAACCTTGAGACAACATTCCGACCCAATGAGTGGTCATTCGACGCAGCATACTCCAGATTATTTACTGAAAATATCTCAGGGGGTGTGGCATTCCGGTTTATCTATTCAAACCTGACAGGAGGATTCTATTCCGGTGGCGCTGCAACGAAACCGGGATTATCATTTGCTGCTGATATATCTTCATACTACCACAAAGATATTTCTTTGTTCAGCAAGAATGCTGTGCTGGCTTTCGGGATAAACCTTTCCAATATAGGTTCAAAGATGAGTTATTCCGATTCCCAGATTTCTGATTTCATTCCTATTAACATGCGTCTCGGATCTGCCGTTACATTTGATCTTGACCCGTTTAATAAAATAACTGTTACTGTCGATATAAATAAACTTCTTGTTCCGACACCCCCGGTATACAGCATTACAAATCCTGATAGTATCGTTTCAGGAAAGGATCCAAATGTTGCTGTACCGGTTGCCATCTTCCAGTCCTTCTTTGATGCACCGGGAGGATTTAAAGAAGAGATGCGTGAGTTTACCTATTCAGCAGGGGCAGAATACTGGTATAATCACCAGTTTGCTTTAAGAACCGGGTATTTTCATGAGAATGAGACCAAAGGCAACCGTAAATATTTTACGGCAGGTGCAGGTTTCAGATTGAAAGGTTTTACCCTTGATTTCTCTTACCTCATGCCGCTTGTTCAGAATCATCCTCTTGCACGTACCTTGCGTTTCTCGCTCTCTTTTGATATCAACGCATTGAAGACAGCCAGATCTAACGGATGAATCTCAGAACAGGTCAGGGCATTGATTTCCACCAGCTTGAAAATGGCTTAAGCCTGTGGCTCGGAGGTATTCTTATACCATCCGGAAAGGGTTGTGTAGCCCATTCCGACGGCGATGTTCTCCTGCATGCAATATGTGACGCATTGCTCGGAGCAGCAGGCCTATCTGATATAGGGTACTACTTTCCTGATACAAGCACAGAGTATAAAAACATCGACAGTAAGATCATCCTTGAAAGAACGTACAGGTATATAAAAGAAAACGGTTTCAGTATTGTTAATATAGACAGTACCGTAATTCTTGAGAAACCTAAAATACTACCTTTCGTTCCTGAAATGAAGTCAGTAATTTCTGCTATCCTTGAAATATATCCGGAAGATATTTCCATAAAAGCCACTACTACCGAAAAAATGGGATTTATTGGCAGGGAAGAAGGTATTGCTGCTATAGCTTCTGTCTTGCTAAAGAAATAGCCTCATCGATCAGCTTATCGTCAGCAATATACGGCACTGTTACATTCAACCCGGGTGTCCGTTCCATTTCCCTCCTGAGAGTGAAAAGAGCGCCTTCATTCCGGGCCCAGCTCCTTCGGGCAATACCATTGTTAACATCCCAGTGAAGCATCATTCTCAACCTGGCTGCTGTATCTTCAGTTCCATCCAGCACCATGCCAAATCCTCCGTTTATTACCTCACCCCAGCCTACTCCGCCCCCGTTATGAACAGATACCCAAGTGGCTCCACGGAATGAATCGCCAATTACATTCTGCACAGCCATATCAGCTGTAAATTTCGATCCGTCATAAATATCCGAGGTTTCCCTGAAAGGCGAGTCTGTTCCGGACACATCATGGTGATCTCTTCCAATGATGACGGGTGCAGATATTTTTCCACTTCCGACAGCCTCGTTAAAAGCATCGGCTATCGAAATCCTGCCTTCAGCATCAGCATAAAGAATTCTTGCCTGGGAACCGACGACAAGTCTGTTTTTGCCTGCTTCTTTAATCCAGTGGATATTATCAGACATCTGCTGCCTTATCTGTTCAGGAGAATCTTTCAGTAACCGTTCCAGTGTATCAGAAGCCAAAGAATCTGTAATTTCAAGATCAGCGGGACTATTTGAACAACATATCCAGCGGAATGGTCCGAAACCGTAATCGAAGCATATAGGCCCCATAATATCCTGGACATAAGATGGATATATGAACTCTCCATCCGGCTTCACTATATCGGCTCCTGCACGGGAAGCTTCAAGGAGGAATGCATTTCCGTAATCAAAAAAATAGGTGCCCCTTTCTGTATGTCTCTTAATTGCTTCAACCTGCCGTACAAGTGATCTTCTGACACAATCCCTGAATTTTTCAGGATCCGCAGAGATCATTCTGTTCGACTCCTCAAAAGTAAGACCTGCCGGATAATAACCTCCTGCAAAAGGATTATGCAGGGAGGTCTGATCAGAACCGATATCAACAATTATACCTTCATCAGCAAATTTCTCCCATACCTCAACAATATTTCCCAGATATCCTAAAGAAACAATCTCCTCTTTCTCCTTCGCCTGTCTGACCCTTTTAACAAGGTCTGAAATGTCAGTTATAATTTCATCGATCCATCCCTGTGAATGACGTGTCGCGATCGCTTTTGGATTTATCTCAGCTATTACGGATATAATGCCAGCAATCGAAGCTGCTTTCGGCTGAGCTCCCGACATACCTCCCAGTCCTGATGAAACAAACAGCTTCCCCTTAAGTGTTACCCCCTTTTTGTTAATCTTCCTGCCGGCATTTAGTATTGTTATTGCAGTACCATGCACTATCCCCTGGGGTCCGATATACATATATGACCCTGCCGTCATCTGCCCATATTGCGAAACGCCGAGAGCATTGAATCTTTCCCAGTCATCCTGTGATGAGTAGTTTGGGATTGTCATGCCATTAGTAACAACTACCCTTGGAGCATCGTTATGTGACGGGAACAGACCCAGGGGATGTCCGGAATAAATTACCAGAGTCTGTTCATCTGTCATTTCAGAGAGGTACTTCATCGTGATCCGGTATTGTGCCCAGTTCTGAAAAACCGCTCCGTTACCACCATAAGTTATCAGCTCGTGGGGGTGCTGTGCTACAGAGTGATCGAGATTATTTGAGACCATCAGCATAATGGCGGCAGCCTTCCGTGAGCGGTAGGGGAAATCATCAATATGTCGTGCCTTTATTTCGTAGTCCGGCCTGAATCTGTACATATAGATCCTTCCGTATTCTATAAGTTCTTTGGCAAATTCTCCTGCAAGTACTTTGTGAAATTTTGAGGGGAAATACCTGAGTGAATTCTTCAGTGCAAGCTTTTTTTCTGCTGGTGTGAGTATATCTTTTCTCTTCGGAGCATGATTTATTTCCTGATCATAAGGCTTCAGGGATGGTAATTCGGAGGGTATACCTTCTGAGATGAGTTTTCTGAAATCATCAGTTGTCATAGGTAAGAAAATATAATAAGTATAAAGGTATGGAATTTTGGCACAAAAAAACCGGCCATGCTATGACCGGTTTCTGAGGTGTTTTATGACACCTTATATTTTGGTTTCCTTTATTATTTCATCGTCTACAAGAATTCTTCCGCAGTACTCACAAACGATGATCTTCTTTCTCGATTTTATATCGAGCTGCCGTTGAGGAGGTATCTGGTTAAAGCAACCACCGCATGCATCTCTCTGGACAGGAACAACGGCCAGACCATTCCTTGCATTTGAGCGGATCCTTTTATAAGCAGTGAGAAGCCGATCTTCAATTACACCCTGAACTTTTTCAAGCTTTTTAAAAAGTCCCTCCTCCTCTTTCTGAGTATCGGAAATAATCTCATCAAGCTCAGCTTTTTTATTGTCAAGATCGGACTGACGTTCAGACAAAGTTCCTTCAGATTCTGCTATGATTAATTTCTTTTCATCTATCTGGACGTTGAACTCTTTTATTTTTTTGTTAAATAATTCAATTTCAAGGTTCTGATATTCAATCTCTTTTGAAAGGGAATCAAACTCTCTGTTATTCCTTACATTCTTTTGTTGTTCTTCGTATTTCTTTATGAGCGATTCAGCTTCTGATATCTCAATATTTTTCTTCTGAACTGACTTTTCAAGTACCACTACTTCCTCCCTGAGATTCCCCAACCTTGTCTCAAGTCCTGCTATATCATCTTCGAGGTCCTGTACTTCAAGAGGTAATTCACCTCTCAGAGTTTTTATCTTATCTATCTCTGAATCAACTAGTTGCAGACTATATAATGCCCGCAGTCGATCCTCAACAGTGATTTCAACATCAACTTTCTTTGTCTTTTCCATCTCATAAATAGTTTATCGGATTCGAATTAATTTTTGAAATCCGGAGTGCAAATTTAGGGAATTTTTTGATAATTAGATCGTATAATATTTCTACTGAAAATTTTTCGCTCTCATAATGCCCTATGTCAGCAAGTAATAATTTATTACCTGCCTCCAAAAAGCTATGATATTTAATATCAGAGGTTATAAAGGCATCAGCCCCTGTCTTTAAAGCTTCATTAAGCAGAGATATCCCGGCGCCTCCGCAAAGGGCTACTTTCCTTATACTTTTTCCGGAAGCACCCGAGTACCTGATACCTCTGGCGCCAAAAATCTCAGCCAGAAGCTTCAGAAAATCCTTTATCCGCATGGCTTCAGGTAATTCACCAATACACCCCATACCAATTTCAATGTTCTCATTTTCAAGTGCATAAATGTCATACGCAACTTCTTCATAAGGGTGGTTTCTCAGCAGAGCAGCAATGACATTCTCTTTCAGGTGTGAAAACAAGACTGTTTCAAATCTTATCTCTTTCTCCAGGTGGATCTCTCCTCTCTTTCCGGCAAATTGATTTGTTCCGGCATTACCCCTGAAACTTCCCGTTCCCGGAGTAGTGAAGCCGCATCTGTCATAACCGCCGGTTACTCCTGCTCCGGCATCGAAAACTGCCTCCCTTACTTTATCAAGATGGGTTTCGGGAATGAATGTGACAAGTTTAAGCAGCTTGTTCTTTAAGGGCAGCATCACTCTGGTATCGGTCAATCCGAGCTTGCCGGCCATCTTTCTGCTGACACCGTCAGCAAGGACGTCCAGATTTGTATGGGAGGAATAGATTGCCAGGTCTTTTTTTACAGCCTTTAACAGGATCCTTTCAGGGGAAGTCTTTCCCGTCAACCGTTTCAATCCTGTGAAAAGCAGAGGATGATGAGAAATAATTACATCGCAGCTTTCGGAACAGGCTTCAGTCAGTACTTCTTCAGTAACATCAAGAGTTATTAAACCTGAATGAATCTCCTTCCCGGGTAATCCAACCTGCAATCCCGAATTATCATATCCTTCCTGGAATGCCAGTGGTATTGCAGAATCCAAAAATGAAGACAGCTCCTGAAGTTTCATGGTTTATTTTTTTCTGTGTAACCCTCTGTCCCTTGGACGAATAGCTCTGTGTTACAAAAAATCACACAGAGAACCACTGAGAGTTTCAGATATTATCCCTCAGATCGACCAGTAAACTCTTTATTTTCCTCAGAGACTCATTGATCTCATATTTATAGTCCGCTTCTTCCCATTTACCTGACAGTTTCTTTTTTGCACCCGGGAGGGTCATTCCTTCCTCCTTCAGAAGATGATGTATTATCTTCAGGTTTTTAATATCCTCAGGAGTGAACATCCTGTTTCCCTTTTTATTTTTCATGGGTTTAAGGATGTTAAATTCATTTTCCCAGAAACGGACGGTTGACACAGGTACATGAAGCATTCTTGCAGCTTCTCCTATTGAATAATAGAGCTTTTCGATAGTTCTTTCACTGTATGGCATGGCAGTTACTTATATGTTATTTCTCCGTTACCCGAAATATTTATCACTGAATCAGGAAAATCGAGTGCCGTCAGATCTATAATTTTTCTTATTACCCGATTTTCAGGATCAAACCTGACGCCCTGGGCTTTTGTCTGGAAAACTGGAATTATTCTGCCCGAAATGAACCTGCCTTCTGCATCAATTTTGAGCTTAATTGCCGGCGCTATTCCGTTTGGGCCAGTAATGTTGAATCGTCCATACGTGCAAAAATTGCCCATGCTGTAAGCGATAAACCGTTCATTATAGACTTCAACTGCTCTTGTTACATGTGGTCCGTGCCCAAAGATCACATCAGCACCAGCATCTATCATCCGGTGAGAAAATTCATAAACATTCCCTCTGCTCTCTCCGTAATGAAGCTCTTCTGCTTTTGGAACACGTTGAAATTCTGCGCCTTCAGCACCACCATGAAACGAAACAATGACAATATCACAGGTGTCATCAAGAAATCTTACAATATTTTCTGCTTTGGATATGTCATTAATATTAACTGTTCCGGCGTTGGGAGCAAAGGCACAAAAACCGAAAACAAGAGTATCAACATTGAATATTGAATATGGGTTTTCAATAAGTCCTGCATAATTGATTCCCAATGAATCAAGCAATTCTTTCGTACGGTTACGTGCCGGAGGTCCGAAATCACCAAAATGGTTATTAGCCAGGTTTATTATATCAAATCCTGATACAGCGAGAGCATTGGCATATTTTTCAGGCATCCTGAAGAGATAACAAATAGTTGTATCCCTGCATTTCTTAACCGGAGCTCCGAAATCCAGAAAAGATCCTTCAAGGTTTCCGAATGTGACATCAGAATTTGTAAGGGTATCGGCAAGATCTCCTAATAAGTACAATGGATCATTGCCCGGAGGGAGGATTCCCGGTGCGGGAAAAGCAGAGCCAAGCATAATATCACCAACCCCAATGATTGTCAGGTTTCTGCTGACAGAGCAGGTATCTGAGGTGCCTGAACAGACTGAAAAAGGTAAAAAAAATGAACTAAAGCAAACTATTGTTATCAGGCTGAGTAACCTCTTCATAAATGAATATTGGGAACGCTTAATCAAAAGACTGGCCGGTTTTAGATGCAATTTCAATCATCTTTTCATATTCTTCAGGAGTAAGATCGTTGAAATAGTAGTTCACCGGATCAACATTGTTACTGTTAAGCTTAATCTCATAATGCAGATGCGGAGCGATTGATAAACCAGTACTACCGACAAATCCGATAATATCTCCTCTTGAGACTTTTTGTCCGGTTCTGACGTTTGCTCTTTCCAGATGACCATAAACAGAAGTATATCCGAAACCGTGATTAAGAATAATATGATTTCCCAATCCTCTCATTGATGATATAACAGCAGCTACCGTCCCATTGCCTGTCGCATAAATGTCTGTCCCGGAGGGTGCAGTGAAATCCATACCGGCATGGAACTTAATAATTTTATAAATAGGATGTACCCGCAATCCATAGCCTGAAGCCGTTCGCGTAAGGTCTTTGTTTGATATCGGAAGGATAGCCGGAATAGCTCCGAGCATCTCCTCTTTTCTCGTCGCCAGGCTTATAAGTTCTTCAAATGATTTTGACTGCAGATATACCTTCTTCCTGATCTTGTCGAGCTTTTTTGTCGTTTCTATGACAATGCTTGAATTATTGTATCCTTCAAGTTCCGCATACCTGTTCACACCTCCTACTCCTCCTTCACGGAGGGTTGAAGGTATCGGCTCTGCTTCAAATATTGTCCTGTAAAGATTATCATCAGTCTCCTGAAGCTGACCTATCACTTTATCGAGGTTATCCATTTCTCTGTGGATCAGATCATACTGAAGGGTAAGCTGGTCGATTTCACGTAAAAGAGTTTTCTCTTTGGGGGAATCGAAGAAAATAGCAAATATCACATAGTAAACGAATGCAACTAAAAGTGATCCCACTAAATATGCCAGAGACCTCAACAGC
This sequence comes from uncultured Bacteroidota bacterium, assembly GCA_963843415.1. Classification (GTDB taxonomy): domain Bacteria; phylum Bacteroidota; class Bacteroidia; order Bacteroidales; family VadinHA17; genus LD21. The sequence goes on along the minus strand of CAWJKD010000002.1, from coordinate 293,804 downwards.
ACCTCTCTGAAACCAAGCTTTATCTTGTCAAAGCTCAGCGATTCCGGATTGAATTTATATCTTGATTTTGGCATAATGCTGCAAAGATAATTATTTAACAAAAAAAAAGACCCTTAAGGGTCAATTAAATATCCAGCGGATAAAGCCTGACAGATTATCTGTATTTTGATTTTGACGCAAATGCATCTATCATTTCATTGAACATATCTTCTGTTACATCGTTATTAAAGAAATCGATAGCATTTACGGGCTTTCCGAATTTATTTATCTGGTAATGAAGGTGAGCTCCCGATGATAATCCTGAACTGCCACTTAATCCAATGGTATCGCCACGCTTTACATTAGCACCGACCGTCACCCCTATTTTGCTGAGATGTGCATAGTAAGAATGAAGTCCATTCCCATGATCAATAATAACCACATTGCCAAATCCTCCACCCCCCGGATTCCAGTTAGCCTGAATAACTTTCCCATCCCCGGTAGCATAAACCTCTGTTCCGTAAGGAACATAGAAATCCTGTCCGTAATGTTGTCTGCCTACTCCCAGAACAGGATGAACTTCACGGTATTTCATTCCGTCACCCAGCCTGAATTTGGGATCAACCGGGCTGATTGCAGGAAGATGATCCATATCGAACTTCCATTCTTCAGCTTTGTCTTTTATTGAAATAAAAGATTCAGTTTGAACATTAGACATATTCTTCATCTCATCTATTCTTGTGCGCATTGACTTCATTAATGAAGAATAGGAATAACCGTTGAGGCTGCTGTACCTGTCAACACCACCAAAACCGGGATTCCTGATTGATCCGGGAATCGAATCCATCCTGAGGATCGGACGGTAGCGGATCTCGTCAGATGTTTTCAGACTATAAATAATGCCGGAAGTATTATCGAGCTCTCTTTCTGCCAGAGAATATTTAAGCTTGAGATCATCAATTTGCTGGTTAAGCACGTGTTCCTTTGGCCGGCCAAAAAAATTATGAAAAATGGCTGAATACAAAATTGTGATTGAAACCGTAACCGCAAACCAAAGGCCAATACGAAGAAGCTTCTTTTTAAGCGGAAGTCTTACCTGCTTGTACTGCAAATCGTTAAGGTCAAGGAAGTATTTGGGTTTGCGCATACTCCGTCTCTGGATTTCGAATTTTTATTTTCGCTGATCGACAAATCTAAATCAAATAATTTAATTTTACAAGTCAATTTTCGGGTATATTTACGAACTTGTATTACTCACTGAAAATGAATGCACAGGAACTGAGACAGACATTCTTCGATTTTTTCCGGTCAAAGGATCATGAAATCCTTTCATCAGCACCAATGGTTATAAAAGACGATCCGACACTGATGTTTACAAACGCCGGTATGAATCAGTTCAAGGATATATTCCTGGGGAACAGCCAGCAAAGGTACAACAGAGTGGCAAACTCCCAGAAATGTCTCAGGGTTTCCGGGAAACATAACGATCTTGAAGAAGTAGGCCGGGATACCTACCATCATACAATGTTCGAAATGCTTGGCAACTGGTCTTTCGGAGATTATTTTAAAGAAGAAGCCATACTTTGGGCATGGGAATTCCTTACGGATAAGCTTGGAATACCTCCGGATCGCCTGTATGCTTCGATATATAAAGGAAGCACTGAAGACAAAGTACCCCGCGACGATGAAGCCTTCCTCTGCTGGCAGAAATGCTTCCCTGATTCATCGGACAGGATAATTGAAGGATCCAGGAAAGATAACTTCTGGGAGATGGGCGAGACCGGGCCATGCGGACCATGCTCAGAGATACATATCGATATCAGGGATGAGACTGAACGAAAGAATACACCGGGGCATACGCTTATCAATCAGGGAAATCCACTTGTTGTAGAGATCTGGAACCTTGTGTTTATCCAGTATAACAGAAAAGCTGACGGATCGCTTGACCAGCTTCCCTCCAGACATGTTGACACGGGAATGGGATTCGAGCGGCTCTGTATGGTAATTCAGGGTAAGAAATCGAATTATGATACAGATATTTTTCAGCCTATCATAAGAAAAATCTCAGATATAACTTCGAAAAAATACGGCACAGACAATTCATTTGATACCGCAATGCGTGTTATTGCCGACCACCTGAGGGCTGTCTCTTTTTCAATTGCCGACGGACAGCTTCCATCAAACAATAAAGCAGGATATGTGATCAGAAGGATACTAAGACGGGCTGTCAGGTACGGGTACAATTATCTTGAAATGGAAGAACCATTTATCTATAAGCTTGTCCCTGTTCTTGTTGAAACTATGGGGGAACAATATCCGGAACTCGTTTCGGCCGGGGACCAGATTTCAAAGATCATACTTGAGGAAGAAACATCTTTCCTTAAAACACTCGGTAAAGGTTTGAAAATGATCGGCAAAATGATCACCGGGCTCAGACTGGAGCATAAGGAAATATTACCGGGCAAGGTAGCTTTCGAATTATACGATACTTACGGCTTCCCTTTAGATCTTACGCAGCTTATCCTCAGGGAAAAAGGAATTGAAACGGACATTGCAGGTTTTGAAGAAGAAATGAAAAACCAGAAGAACAGGTCAAGGGAAGATGCTACCCTTGATGCCGGAGACTGGGTGATTGTAAGGGAAGCAGAAGATATTTTGTTCACAGGATATGAAAAAACCGAGGATGAAATACTTATAACCAGGTACAGAACAATAAAGCTTAAAGGGAAAGAAATTTGTCAGCTTGTGTTCAGCAAAACGCCCTTCTATGCAGAATCAGGAGGACAGGTTGGAGATACCGGAATCATAATTTCGGAAAATGAAAAAATTGAGATTACGGATACAGTCAGAGAGAACAACCTGATAATTCATATCTCAAAAAAAGTTCCTTCCGATCCCACAGCATTGTTTACTGCTAAGGTAGATCCTGAAAAACGTCAGATGACTGCCAATAACCATACAGCTACCCATCTGATCCACTTTGCATTACGATCAGTACTGGGCAAGCACGTCGAACAGAAAGGTTCTTTGGTGACTCCCGGGCGGCTTCGTTTCGATTTCAGTCATTTCAGCAAGCTGACAAAAGATGAACTGATGAATGTCGAGATGATCGCCAACAGGCTTATAAGGGAGAACCATAAGCAGAAAGTCACAGATAACATACCACTTAAGCAAGCACAGTCAATGGGTGCAATGGCACTTTTCGGTGAGAAATATGGTGAAACTGTAAGAGTTGTTGAATTCGGTGACTCGGTGGAATTGTGCGGAGGAACACACGTCACTTCAACAGCCAGTATCGGTCTGATAAAAATAGTCTCGGAAGGTGCAATAGCTGCCGGAATAAGAAGGATAGAAGCTGTAACTGCCGGTAAAGCAGAAGAATTTATAAATGAAAGACTTGCATTTGTTGATGAGATAGCTTCACTTCTTAAGAATCCTCCCGATCTTAAAGAGAGTATCGGAAAACTCATAGCCGAAAATAATTCACTCAATAAGAAACTTGAGAAATATCATTATCAGAAAGCGATGGCTGCTCTAAGGGATCTTGAAAAAGATGCTGTGACTACTAATGATATCAGGTTCATTTCAGGGCAGGTCGAAACTGATACGCCAGATACTCTCAGGACAATCGCATTTGAGATGAGAAAGCTATCCGAAAACACAATCCTGGTAATTGCTTCTGCCACAGAAGGAAAAGCCAACCTTGTTGTAATGGTAAGTGACAATCTCGTAAAAGAGAAAAAAATAAATGCTGTCAGCTTAATAAAAGAGATTGCAGGCGAAATTAACGGAGGAGGGGGCGGACAACCTTTCCTTGCAACTGCTGGAGGCAAAAATCCTGATGGGATTAAACGGGCACTCAAAAAAGCTGAGGATATCGTAAGAAGGATGTAACAGGCGTTGGGCCTGCCGGCTAACGGCCGACTGTTTATTTTTCCCGGGTAATTTTCTTACTTTTGGGGCGTTAATTACAGTAATGCGAGTATTTTTCCTTAAAATATTATCAGTTTCTTCGGGTATTATGTTTATCATAATGTATTCCTGTACCCCTGGATCATGTTTCGAGGAGACTGAGGCTTATGTGAAATCTTCTATGTATCAGAGCAGTACCGCAAAACGTACTGCCCCTGACAGCATTACTCTTTACGGGATAGGTTTGGAAACAAACAAGATCTATAATAAAGAAAAGAATATAAGTCAGGCACTCTTCCCGCTTGATCCTTCAGCGGAAAGCTGCTCCTTTGTTATGAGGATAAACGGGATTGCTGACACGGTTACGTTCACTTATACCTCTTATCCGCACCTTATATCAAAGGAATGTGGTTATACTTATTATTTCACAATTGATCAGACATCAGCTACAGATAATATTGTAGACAAGATCATGATCACAAAAAGAACAATTACGACTCTAAGTGAGGAAAATATTCGTATATTTTATTAGTGTATTATTTACACTTATTAGTATCACGGTTATGGGACAGGGACCGGATGTGTTGCCTCAGGACAGCGTTGAAATACCTTTGAAAATAAGGTTCGGTATTGAAGTTACAGGACCGGTAATTTATTTCACTAATAAGGATATCCTTAATACTGAAGGGTTTTTTTCATATGACCTGAATGAAAAGATGGCGGTTTACGCGGGTGGTGGATATTCCGATTATAAATACTCTCAGTATAATTATGATTTCCGGAATAAGGGTACATACTTTAAAGCCGGGGTCGATTTCAATATCCTGAAACCCGAGATATCAAATGGCAGATACTGGGCCGGCGTCGGACTGCGATACGGGATCAGCAGGTTTAAATATGAGATCCCTTCTTTCACAGTTAAAAATTACTGGGGAGACGTTACATCATCAATATTACCGGGAACTGAATGGGGACATTATCTTGAATTATCTCCGGGTTTCAGGGCTGAGATTATGAAAAATATAAGCATTGGATGGTCAGTAAGTATAAGAAAATTGCTTTTCACAAGTACGGGAAAGGATCTTAAACCATTATACTTTCCGGGTTACGGTCTGGCGGGGGAATCATTCAGCACAGGAATTACATATTTTATTACCTGGAACTTCTCCTACAGAAAAATAAAGGTCCCGGTTAAACAGGAGGCACCGGAAGTACCTGAAGAAGATCAGGAGACAGAGAGTCCGGCAGGTATCATCAGAACTTTCAGATAGTTATTGGTGATTGGACTGCACGACCGCATGACCGCATGGCCGCATGGCCGGACGACCGCACGACCATTAAGCCTCCCTTTTCCGGCTGAATATAAACAACCCGGCGTACGTAAGAAATCCATTAAGGAGTATCAGTTCAAATCCGAATCTGTATCCGTTGAAAAGCTGAACTGAATATTTGCTCAGGAAAAAGCAGATGACGGGCGAAAGAACTGCTATGAAGGGGGTTACCCTGTCATTAACAAGACGTTTGGTAAAGAGACCGAATGAAAAGAGTCCGAGTAAGGGACCATAAGTATAACCCGCGATGGTGAAAAGCTTGTCGATAATTGCCTCATCATTTAACTTGCTGAACATTAAAACGCTGATAAAAAACACCAATGCAATTGAAAGATGAACTCCGTACCTCATTCTCGTTACTGTTTTTTCAGGAATACCCTTTTTCCTGTCCAGGCCGAGAAAATCAATACTGACTGAAGTTGTAAGTGATGTAAGAGCCCCGTCAGCACTCGGAAAAGCAGCTGATATCAATCCTATCAGGAATACTATTCCGGCGGCTGGGCCCATATAACTCAGAGCAATTGTCGGGAAGAGATCATCTGACATGTTGACTTTTACTCCTTTGCTCTGTGAATATAAAAGCAAAAAAGCGCCGAGGAACAGAAATAAAAGATTCACAAAAACAAGAATACCGCTAAAGGTGAACATATTCTTCTGAGCTTCTTTCAGGTTCTTACAGCTGAGATTTTTCTGCATCATCTCCTGGTCAAGACCGGTCATAGTGATTGTTATGAACATACCTGAAAAAAACTGTTTTAAGAAAAATCTCTCATGGTGCCAGTCGGAAAAGAACATCCTTGTCATCCCTTTATCGTTAATATCAGATAATAAAAGGGAAAGAGGTTCTCCGAGTTCCCTCCTTACGTATATAATTGAAATTATAACCGCAACCAGCATGAATGTTGTCTGAAGAGTGTCGGTCCAGACGATCGTCCTGATCCCTCCCTTCAGGGTATAAAGTATGATTAATATAATGAAGACCATTGCATTTACCCAGAAAGGAATATTCCATGCATCAAAAACAAACAGCTGGAGGACATTAATTACAAGGAACATCCTGAGAGAAGCTCCAAGTGTCCGGGAGAGTAAGAAGAACCCTGCTCCGGTCTTATATGACCAGAAGCCGAAACGCTGTTCCAGGTAGGAGTAGATTGAAGTAAGCTTTAACCGGTAATAGAGAGGCAGCAGGACAAGTGCTATCACAGCATATCCGACAAGATATCCAAATACAACAACCATATAACTGAACTGGGTATCTGTCACCCATCCGGGGACCGACATGAATGTAACACCGGAAAGAGATGCTCCTATCATACCATACGCCACGACAAACCAGGGAGATTTTCTGTTCCCGATATAAAATGACTGGCTGTCAGCTTTTCTGGCCGTCATCCAGGTAACAGTGAACAGTATGGAGGTGTAGATCAGAAAAATGCCGAGTATCAGGGCAGGTGACATTTTGCAAAAAAATTAAGTTACAAGGATAGCAAAAAGTAAGCATCCCGGAAAATTCTCACATACTTAATTAAATAATTGAATTAATTTTGTCTAAAACCGTTTCTATGAGTTTAACCGAGTTCCCTTCAAGGTTGCTTGAAAATGCAGTCAATGAATTCACTACTCTTCCCGGTATAGGCAGGAAGACAGCCTTGAGACTGGTAATGAGCCTGTTGAGAAGAAATTCTGAAGATGTCAGAAAGTTTGGCGAAAGTATTATAAGGCTCCATGAAGAGATTCATTATTGTAAGGTCTGCAATAATATTTCCGACACAGAAATATGCAGTATATGTAATGATGAGAGACGGGACAGATCGTCAATTTGTGTTGTTGAGAACATACAGGATGTAATGGCGATAGAAAATACCTGCCAGTACAGAGGGTTATATCACGTTCTGGGAGGGATAATATCCCCTATCGACGGGATAGGTCCTTCCGATCTGAAAATTGACAATCTTGAGGAGAAAATAAAATCCGGAGGGGTCAGGGAAATAATCCTTGCCCTTAGTACAACAATGGAAGGGGATACAACAAATTTTTATCTTTACAAGAGACTCAGTAAATATAATCCGCTTATCACGACTCTTGCACGGGGTGTAGCTGTCGGGGACGAACTTGAGTACACAGATGAGATAACTCTCGGAAGGGCATTAAACAACAGAAATCCTTACCATCAATGCTGAAATCTGTTAATAAAATCCTGGCAGATTTGCAAAAAACTGAATGACAAATTAACTTTAATGGAACTCTCAGTAATTATTGTCAGTTATAATGTCAGATATTTCCTGGAACAATGTCTGTTTTCGGTCCGCAAGGCATCAGAAAACATTGACTGTGAAATATTTGTAGTTGACAATAATTCGGCAGACGGCTCCTGTTCAATGATCTCCGGGAAATTTCCCGGGATAAGGCTGATCTGCAATCATGATAACAGAGGATTCTCTGCTGCTAATAATCAGGCATTAAAAATCGCATCAGGCAGGTATATCCTTCTTCTTAATCCCGACACTCTTGTAGAGGAAAACACGTTCACAAAGTGTATAAGCTTTATGGATGAACATCCTGATGCAGGTGCAACAGGAGTCAGAATGATCAATGGCAAAGGGAAGTTGCTTCCTGAATCCAAAAGAGCGCTTCCTGATCCGAGGACAGCATTCTTTAAAATCTTCGGTTTATCGCATATCTTCCCAAAATCAAAGTTTTTCAACAATTACTATCTGGGTCATCTTGACACTATGAAGACTGCAAAAGCAGATGTAATAACAGGTGCTTTCATGTTCCTGAGACGGGAGGCAGTAATGAAGACAGGCCTTCTTGATGAAGATTTTTATATGTACGGAGAAGATATTGACTACAGTTACAGGTTGATCAAAGCAGGATTCAGCAACTATTATTACCCTGAAATAAAGATAATTCACTATAAAGGAGAGAGTACAAAAAAGGGGAATATCAACGTTCTGATAAACTTCTATACAGCTATGATCATCTTTGTCAGGAAACACTATAACAATGGTAATTTTAAAGGTCTGTTATTCCTTGTAAGGATGGCTATCTTTTTCAGGGCATCTCTTTCACTTTTTAAAAGATCCCTTAAAAGAATATTCCTTCCACTCACTGACGGAATAATTATCTACCTTCTGTACCGATTGGTAATCGCGTTCTGGGAAACTCAAAAATATGGCGGGGAATACAGTTATCCGGTTACTTTAGCCAGAATAATAGTACCTGCCTGCTCCTTAATCATACTTATTTCAATAACTCTTTTTTCAGGTTACAGATTACCTTCAAAAATCAGCAGCGCTGTAAAAGGGACACTTGCAGGAGTAACGGCAATCCTGATAATATACGCTCTTATGCCCCTCGAACTTAGATTTTCGAGAGCAATTATATTATCAGGAGGGCTCCTTGCACTTCCGGCTGTTGTATTGTGGAGGCTGATCCTGTCAGTTTCTGACATTGAATTAGCAAACAATCCATTTGCAAAGTCAAAGCGGACAATCATTGTCGCGGATAAGGAAGGATTTAAGACGGTTGCTGAACTTATGTCATTATCAGGAACAAGTAAAAGAATAGCAGGAAGGGTTAGTATTAATCCGGATGATATAAGTGAGGATGTACTTGGTAACATAGAGCAGATCAAGGAAGTTATCAGGATCAACAGAATAAAGGAGGTAATTTTTACCACAGGCAACATGACAGCTTCGCAAATAATTGATTTAATGCATCTTACATCAGATCTGCGGATTACGACAAGGATTGCTTCTGCTGACGGCAAATATATACTTGGCAGCAAATATGTAAACACAGGAGAGGGAATGATCCTCCCTGAGAGAACACCCCTGAGAAATAAAATAACTGACAGGTTTCACAATATGCTAAAATAACTGTTCCTGTTTCGATCTTTTTCGTTAAACATTTCTGCTTCCCGGATGTTATCATAGTATAGTAATTTAACAGATTACATAATGGCAAAGATGAATTTAATACTTCCCGCAATGGGTGAAGGAGTGATTGAAGCCACGATAAACAAATGGCTGGTTCCTGAAGGTGCAGCTCTTAAGGAAGATGATCCTGTTGTTGAAGTGGCAACAGACAAAGTTGATTCTGAGATCCCCTCACCTGCAGATGGTATATTAGTATCAATTGTTGCAGGAGAGGGGAATGTGGTAAAAGTAGGAGAGACAATAGCAATAATTGAAAAGAGCAGTTCACCAACGCCCGGTGAAGTTGAAAAGATCGATAAAGAAGTAGCGCGGATACGGGATACGATAGAATCAGTAAAGAAAGAGAAGAAAGAGGTTGAGTTCCTTTCAGGAGGTCTGAAAAGCCGTACTCCGTCAGGGAAATTTATCTCCCCTCTCGTAAGGAGCATTGTAGCGCGTGAAAATATAAGTTATTCTGATCTCGATAGTATAGACGGTACAGGAATGGACGGACGAATTACCAAGGATGATATTATAAGGTTCCTTGAATCGGGGAAAAAAGCGGTAGAGGCCCATGACTCATCAGAAACAATTAAAAGTGCGAAATCAGAGAACAATCAGGAAACAGGATCTTCAGGAGATGAGATAATTGAAATGGACAGAGTCCGCCGGATCATTGCAGAACACATGGTCCTTTCGAAGCGTATTTCAGCTCATGTGACCTCATTCATTGATGCAGACGTTACAAGGCTTGTCAGCTGGAGAAATTCGATCAAGGAAAAGTTCCTTGCTACCGAGGGTCAGAAGCTTACGCTCACACCGCTTTTTATAAATGCAGCAGCAAGAGCATTATATGATTTCCCGATGATTAATATTTCCGTAGACGGGAATAAAATCATCAAAAAGAAAAATATTAACATAGGTATGGCAACAGCTTTACCCGATGGTAACCTTATTGTTCCTGTAATAAAAAATGCAAATGAGAAGAGTATCACAGGACTTGCCAGGAGTGTAAATGACCTTGCGGAGAGAGCCAGAAACAGCAAGCTGAAACCTGATGAGATTACAGGAGGAACCTTCACGGTCACTAATTTTGGCAGCTACAATAATCTTTCAGGTACACCTATAATTAACCAGCCTCAGGCTGCCATCCTCGGAACAGGGGCGGTCAGAAAGATCCCTGCTGTTGTCGAGACACCGGAGGGAGATATGATAGCTATCCGCCAGGTAATGATCCTGTCATTGAGCTATGACCACAGGGTCATTGATGGCGCCCTTGCCGGGAAATTCCTGAACAGGATAAAAGATATACTGGAAAACCAGTTGCCAGATTCAATCTGAGAGTAAAACCCATAGTCTCTGATTACTTCACTGACCGGCAAAATTAAGGTTTGAAAGAATTCTATCGCCGGTTAATAAAAAGGATAAATTGTTCAGATCCTTTTTTATTATTTCTGTTATATTAGTACCTTTAAGAATTAAACAATATAAACCTCCCAGCCTGTGAAACGCCAACTGGCGAATAGAGATTTAAATACGAGGTTTTTCGTTTTAATTAGTCCGTAACGATATGATGAAAAGATTAACTCTGCTCACATTTCTGGGGCTTGTGCTTTTCAGCACTGATCTTTCTTCCCAGAAAAGGCTCGAGAACAAAATGATTTTTTACGATGCAGAAAGCTGGATCTTGTTTGAAGATTATAATGAAGCCCTGCCTAAATATCTTCAGCTTCTTGAAACATATCCCTCTAATTCAAATTTTAAATACCGGATCGGACAATGTTATATTAACATGCCCGGAGAAAAGGATAAGGCCATCTCTTATTTAGAAGAGGCTGTCAAAAATTTAAATCCCGGTTACCGTGAGGGTAAATTCCGGGAAACCGGAGCTCCCTGGGATGCTCTTTATCATCTGGCAAATGCCTATAGAATTAGTGGCCGGCTCGACAAAGCAATTGAAACGTATAATTTATTCAAGGAAAACCTGGATCCCGAAATCTATGATTCTGTAATTGTAAACCAGCAGATACAGTCATGCATCACCGCAAAAGATCTGATGAGCAAACCCATCTTCATCAGGGAGAAAAATCTTGGAAGGATCATAAATGAAGATAATTCAGAATATAATCCTGTGATCTCCGACGATGAGAATATTCTGATGTATTCAAGGAGTGAGCCATTTTATGAGGCATTGCTATATTCAACCAGGAATCAGGGAATCTGGAGCGCACCGGTAAATATGAATGAGCTCCTGAAAGTTGACAGAGATATTTATCCCACCAGTCTGTCAAAAGACGGGAAAACGTTGTTCCTGTATAATTCTGAAGATTATGATGGTAACATATTTACAACTGTTTTTACAGATGGAACATGGAGCCCTATAATGAAGCTGAATGATAATATTAATACAAAATACTGGGAATCTCATGCTACAATCTCGCATGATAATAAAAAGCTCTATTTTACAAGTAACCGGAAAGGAACCTATGGGGGACTTGATATTTATGTTTCCACCCGTGACAGTTCAGGAAGCTGGGGCCCTGCCATTAACCTGGGCCCGGTTATAAATACCCGGTACAATGAAGATACTCCTTTCCTGAGTGAAGATGACAGGACTTTGTTCTTCAGTTCCCGTGGACACTTAAACATGGGAGGTTATGATATTTTTTACTCTACACTCCGGGAAAACGGAGAATGGTCAGTTCCGTTGAATATCGGCTATCCGCTGAATTCAACTGACGATGATCAGTTCTTCAAACCAGTAAAGAATGGTTTTGAGGGCTATTTTTCAAAGTACAGTCCCGATGGTATCGGGAAACAGGATATTTACAGGATAGAGATTTTCTCCGAAGATAATCCGAGAAAATTTTATGTTACAGGATCAGCCAGGGGGGCTGATCTGAGCAGTAGTGTGAAAGTTAGCGCTTTGAATACAAAAAGCTCTGAACAGCCGCTTGTCGTTTTCACAAACCCGGGAACAGGTCAGTTTGAATTTCAGACATATCAGGGTAATTATGATCTGGCATACGAATCGGCCGGAAGTGAAAAACTTAAAACAAATATTACAATTCCATTGCTGAACCCTTCTGATACATTTAGATTATCTGAGGTTATCCTTGCAAAAACTGATTTTACAGCTGAACTCACTGTTAACACTGATAATGCTATAAGTGTAAATAAAGATGAGCCACTGATGTTCCCTCTCAGTGTGGAACCAAATTCTACTCTTAATATTGAACACTGGGTTGGCGATTCTCTGATTTCCACAGAACAATATGATGTTAACGACTCCGCTTTCATATATAAAATGGTTCCTCAGGTCGGAGACAACAAGGTTGTTTTTAAGCTTACCGATCCTTACGGCAATAATGCAGTCTCTGATGTTTCAGTTACAAGGGAGGAAACTGTAATCAGAAGGATTGTGGACCGGTTAATAAAGAGTGTACCTGTTGAAAAACAGGTTGTAGCTGTTGAAGAATTGGAGAAAAAAATAGCTCAGAGTACTGCTTCCAAACCTGATACTTCGGGTGCTGTACTGAAGGATGAAATTGACACTGCCGGATCGCAGGTGACAACCGGTGAGATGAAAGATAAAGATTTCAGGTATTTGTGGTGGCTCCTTGTTGCTGCGGCATCAGTTTTCCTCTTTTTTATAATATTCAAAAGAAGAAAAGATAAGGATAAGGATAGGAAATAGTGGAACAGCGACTGTTGAGGATGGTATATATTATTATTTTTCCTAAATTTGTTTACAAAACCAGTAGTTATGTGCAGGAGAATTTTAACTTATATCAGTATCTTATTCATTATCTCTTTCCAGCTTTCCGCTCAGGATATAATGAGTCTTCAGGAAGATTTCATCGAAGCTGAATATTTCTTCGTGAATGAAGATTATCAGGATGCACTTCCATACTACCTGCAACTTTATGAAAAAGTGCCGGACAACGCCAACGTAGCATATCGTATCGGTGCGTGCTACCTGAACATTAATGGGTTGAAGAACCTGTCGATAGATTACCTTGAAACTGCTGCAAAGAACTTATCAGCACAGCACAAAGAAGGTACGATCAATCAGGTATCTGCACCTTATGAAGCACTGTATGACCTCGGAAGGGCATACCTCATTAATTACCAGTTCGATAAAGCTAAAGAAACTTTTACACGTTATTCCGGGACACTCCTTCCGGATGACTGGGAAAATATTGAATTTGTCAACCAGCAAATAAAATCCTGTGATAATGCTAAAGAGTATATTGCTAAACCTGTCTCATACACCGCCGAGAATTTAGGAGGTCTTTTCAATGATGACAAGGCGAATTTCAATCCTGTTATATCAGCCGATGGAAAATCATTCGCCTACATGGTCTCCCTGAAGTTTTATGACGCAATAATGTTATCAAAGCTTGTGAGTGGAAAATGGACCTCTCCGATCAACATCACACCAGAACTCCAGTCAGATGGAGATATGTATATATCGTGTCTGTCATCAGACGGGAAAGTCCTTTACCTCTCAAAGGATAATAATTACGATAGCAATATATACACAAGTTCATATGATGGACTTACATGGAGGCTGACTGTTAAGCTTAATAAAAATATAAATACAAGATACTGGGAATCACATGGCTTCATGTCTGACGACGGAACCCAGCTGATATTCGCTTCAGACAGGCCGGGGGGATTCGGAGGGCTTGATCTCTACCTGTCAAAAAAAGTAAATGGTGACTGGGGCCCTCCGGTTAATCTTGGTCCGGAAATAAATACCCCTTTCAACGAAGACAGACCATTTCTTGTCAATAAAGGGACAAAACTGTTTTTCAGCTCGCAGGGTCACTCGACAATGGGTGGCTACGATCTGTTCAAATCTGATCTTCAATCAAATAATCTCTGGAGTAAACCTGTGAACCTTGGTTATCCGATCAATACTCCTGATGACAATATCTTCTTTATGCCTCTGGATAATGGTAATTCCGGCTACTATTCTATGAGTAAAGAATCAGACAATTCGGGAAAAGAGGATCTTTATAAGATTACCTTTAAATAGAACCAAAAGGAATGATGGAAGCTTCGTTAATTAAACCCATATATTAGTTATAATGAAGAATTTCAGAGCGAGAAGACTTTTCCTTCTGCTGCAGTTATTACCTCTGATGATTTTCTCTTTTACTGCATCAGCTCAATCCCAAAAAGAGATGAAAGAGATATTTGCTCAGGCTGAATCACATTATGTATATGAGGAATATGATCTGGCCAATCAGCTATATCTCCTTCTTGATAATCCGGAAAACCTGAATATCTCATATAAAATAGGCACATGTTACCTTAATATCCCGGATGAAAAGGAGAAGGCAATACCCTATCTCGAAGCTGCTGTTAAGAACGCCAGCTATAATGCGAAATCCGGATCATTTAAGGAGACAAGAGCCCCTCTTGATGCTTATTTCTTCCTGGCAAAAGCTTACATGATAAATAATGAACTTGAAAAAGGACTCACTACCCTCCAGACATTCAACAAACTGGCACGGGATTATGAAGGTAAGGGTGGAATGAAAAACCTCGAATTTGCGGATCAGCAGATAGAAGCCTGTAACAATGCAATCAAGTTCCAGGGAAATCCTGTGATGATAAGCAAAAAATTGCTTGGTAAGGAATTCAGCGAGGGATCCATGAATGAAAATCCGGCTGTCAGCTTTGACGGTAATACATTAGTTTATACAGAACGCAGAGGCCTTGTTAACATCATTCTGTTCTCGAAGAAAATAAGAGGAAAATGGCAGAACCCGATTGATATAACTGCACAGCTGAATGCGGGGGAAGATTGCTCTTCATGTTCTCTTAACAACGACGGGACGAAATTATTCTTATACAAGACGGATAATTTCGATGGTAATATCTATTCCTCTGACTATGTAAATGATGCATGGACACCTGTTGTAAAACTTAATAAGAACATCAACACCAAGTATTATGAATCACATGCTTCAGTTTCGTCAGATGGGAATGAACTTTATTTTACAAGCAACAGAGAAGGCGGAGCTGGTGGTCTGGATATTTATGTCTCAAAAAAGGACTTCACCGGTGATTGGGGCATACCTGTAAATCTTGGAACAACTGTTAATACTCCGTACAACGAAGATAATCCCTTTATAACCGGTGATCAGTCTTTTCTCTTTTTCTGTTCTGAAGGGCACAGTTCAATGGGAGGATATGATAATTTCAAAAGCCATAAAACATCAACAGGATGGGATACTCCTCAAAACCTTGGATTTCCTGTAAACACAACTGACGATAATAAATTCATCCAGCCATTCAATAACGGAGTGAACGCATTTTACTCAATGAAGACTGATTACAAAAAGAGGGATATTTTCTACCTTGGGCTGGAAGGTCCGGATGTAAACGAAATTTTTGAGATAAACGGACAGTTCATGCTGAATGATACAGCACTTTCTGCAAATAAAAATTACAGCATCCATATCCTTAATAGCATATCAGGAGATATTCTTGGGAAAAGCGCTCCGGAAATAAAAACAGGATTTTACAGTATTCCTGTTGTACACGGTAGTTATAAATTAGTCTACTCAGGGGATGGTTACTTTTCTCAGACAATTGATACAGTAATAATCCAGGATGATCCTGAATTAAATGTAAGTATTAATGTTACACTGGTCAGGGATTCCTCTCTGATACCAGTCAGATATGACAGGATCAATCTTGATGAGATTCCTGTTGTTGCTGAAATTGACACCAATATCCTTATCAGGAACATGAAGGTTGATGATGTTACCGATCAGGACGAAACTGATACAGGTATTCTTTATTATACCGTTCAGGTAATGGCTCTCTATAATCCTGTTGATATCAGTTACTTCACACATATTACCGATATGAGGGTTATGTACAATGAGACTGATAAATTCTTCAGGTATACTACCGGCCGCTTTAAAACACGGGAGGAAGCTTCGGCTCTTTTAAGAGAGCTGAAAAGGAAAGGTTATCCCGAAGACATCTTCATCAAAAAAGTTTCAAAACAATGAACCGACTGTTAAAATGTTCCGTGACTCTTTTACTAATTGTTAACAGCAGCAATCTCCTTTTCCCGCAGGGGACAGACAAAAAAGCACTGGCAAAATCTATCCAGGTTGCTGATAATTCATTCTATTACGATAAGGATTATATCAAGGCGGCGAGCCTTTATGAACCTCTCTATAAAGCTAATCCGGGTTATAGCAGCCTGGCAGCAAAACTAGGCATTTGCTATCTAAACATCGAAGGAAGAAAAGAGGAGGCTCTCGATCTGCTGAAAAAAGCTTCGACCAATATTGTAAGCGAAAAGAAAGATTATATTGAGACTGGTGAAAAGGCTTCTTTAGATACTTATATGTACCTGGCAATAGCTTACCATATGAACGACAGCCTTGACAAAGCTGTTGCCCAGTATAATCAGGTCAGGAAAAAGCTCACCGAAAGTGAAGTCTTCACAGAGGAGTACATTGATAAGCAGATCGGGTATGCACGATATGCGATGGAGATGAAAAAGAAGCCTGTAAGGGTACTTTCAGATCTTTTTGCTCCCTGGCTCATAGATTACCCCGGAGCATGTAATCCTGTACTGGCAAAGAATGATTCTGTTTTCATTTTCACTCAGAAAACGGAAGGCAGAACACGTGTGCTCTGCTCTTATAAAAATAAGGAGTGGCAAAAACCTACCGATATTACATTACAACTTGGAGGCTTCGACAGGTTCTATACCAATTCCATAACCGGCGATGGAAAACTCCTGGTTCTTTATATGGACGACGGAGGTGATGGTAATCTATATTTCAGTGAACGTAAAGATACTACCTGGACAAAGATCAAGAGCCCCGGGAGACCGATCAATACAATCTATTGGGAATCGAGTGGCTTTATCACTCCTGACGGCAATACTATTTATCTGTCTAGCAACAGACCCGGTGGTTTAGGGGAGCTCGACATCTGGGTATCTGAAAAAAAGGCAGATGGGACCTGGGGCGAGCCAGTAAACTGCGGCGACAGGATCAACACTCCCTATAATGAAGATACTCCATTTTTCGATCCTGCCAATGATGCCCTGATATTCAGCTCCGACGGACATATTAGTATGGGAAATTACGACGTGTTCAGGTCAGTTATAAGAGCCGGCTACTGGACCACTCCTGTAGGAATGCCCTATGCTTTCAATACCACCACTGCAAATACTTCCTTTATACTAAATAACAACGCTCCCGGTTTTATTGCCAGTATTTATAATGACAAGTCTAAAACCAGGAATATCTATGCAGTCGTTGGAGTGGATCCTGCAGATGAGCTAACTACGGCTGAAGGTGCCGTTTCTCTGTCGGATGGTATGCAGATCAATCCTGAAAAAGCTCTTATAAGACTTACTGATGCTGCAAATTTGACTCTGGTGCAAACCGTCCCGGTAAATAAAGACGGAACATTTAAATTCGATTTCAAGCCCGGCGAATACAGATTGTTTGTCTCTCACGAAGGATATAAAAATGATACAATCAACCTTAGTCTGCCGCTCTATTTCCTGAGCCAATACATGGCTGTAAATTCAAGCCTGATCCCGTTGAAAGTGGCAGAAGGAAGCTTCCTTACAATAAACAACATACTTTTTGAATTCGACAGATACGACCTTGACAGCGAAGCAAAATCAGCTCTCGAATCTGTAAAATCAATACTTTTGAGTCACCCTGACCTTAAGGTTGAGGTTGCAGGTTATACTGACTCAAAAGGTTCAACGGCATATAATCTAAAGCTTGCAGATAAACGTGCCCAAGCTGTAATTGATTACCTTACATCAGCATCGATCTCCGCTTCCCGGTTTGTCAAAAAATCATTTGGTGAATCTAATTTTGCTGCTGTTAATTCAAACCGCGACGGTTCAGATAATCCGGAAGGCAGAAAATACAACAGGAGGGTCACATTCGGGATCGTCGATCCGAGGACCGGTATAGTACTGAGGCAGGAAACTTATACTCCGGAACACCTGAGGGCCGTATCAACTACAACCTACAGCATTATTTTAAGGCGATCACCTCAAAAGCTGGGTGCAAATTATTTCAGCAACCTTGACCTGAATGGTATTTTATTCCTGCGGACCTTACAGGCAGATGACGGCTTTGTTAATTCAGTCGGTGTATTCTACAATAAATCTGATGCAACAAAATATCTCGAATATGTAAAAGAAAAAGGATTCAGCGATGCATCCATTATAACCCAGGCTGATCTTAATAATTTAATTCAAAGGAAACGCTGAAATCTATTGATAAGGCAGATTTGATGAGGCTTTCATCAGAGAACCTGGCTGAATCGACGCTAAATAAATAAAGATAGTCATTTTTCATGAAATATGAAAAAATAAAATTAAGAGCACTCGAACCGGAAGACCTTGAGCTGCTTTATGAATGGGAAAATAATGATTCATACTGGCTTATCAGTAATACCGTATCTCCATTCTCAAAATATACTCTCAAAAGGTATCTCGAAAATTCACATAAGAATATTTACGAAACCGGTCAGCTTCGTCTTATGATTGGTCTTATTGCTGAAAAAAAGACGATCGGTACAATAGATCTATTTGATTTTGATCCCTTCCATAAAAGAGCAGGACTTGGTATCCTGATAGCTGATGAAGGTCAGAGAAGGAAAGGATATGCCTCAATGGCGCTAAAATGCCTCATAAATTATTGTTTCGCTACCCTTCAGTTGCACCAGCTCTATTGTAACATCCTGGCAAATAACTGTGAAAGCATGGACCTCTTTACAAAAGTGGGATTTGAGCGCATCGGCATTAAAAAAGACTGGCTTAAAACATCCGACGGTTACCTCCATGAGTATATGTTTCAGATGATTAATCCGAAACCGGAAGCTTAATATATTTCCCTCAGATCCCTCTGATTCCCGCAGATAAAATTACTGTGCGAAATCTGCGGGAATCTTCTAATATTTATAATCCGTCAGCTGCAGCAGCTCTTGTATCCCTGTATTCTCCCTTGAAATAGTTGATGCCAATAACATCATATCTCTTCTTCAGAATTTCAAAACGAGCAAGGAAATCCTCAAAATCTTTTAACCTGTCGGATGTCCATCCTGTTTCAGCAATAGCCAACATTCTCGGGTATGCCATATATTCAAGATGTTCGGGTGTCGCTATATACTCTGTCCATACATTACCCTGAATACCAAGAATATACTCTTGCTCTTCCGGTGAAAGCTCAGCCGGAACAGGGTTATATGAGTATACCTTTTCAAGTGGCAGATACCCTCCTATTGCCAGCGGTTGCCCATCAGGCTCACACTGGTAATAATCGAGATAGACATAATTATTCGGTGTCATAATAACGTCATGCTTCTGTTTTGCGGCAGCAATACCGCCTTCAATTCCTCTCCACGACATTACAGTGGCTTCAGATGCAAGTCCTCCTTCAAGGATCTCATCCCAGCCAATTATTCTCCTCCCTTTCGAACTCAGGAACTTCTCTATTCTTTTAATGAAATAGCTCTGAAGCTCATTTTCGTCTCCCAGTCCCTCCTGTCTGATCCTTTTCTGACACAATGGGCATTTCTCCCAGCGTACTTTAGGACACTCATCACCACCGATATGAATATACTCACCGGGGAAGAGATCTGTCACTTCACTTAATACATCCTGCAGAAAACTAAAGGTCTCTTCTTTGCCTGCACAGTAAACATCATCAAAAACACCCCATTTTGTTCCGACATCAAACGGACCACCCGTACATGACAGCTGCGGATAGGATGCGAGCGCTGCCAGGGCATGACCGGGCATTTCTATTTCAGGGATAACAGTAACAAATTTTGACCTGGCATATGCAACAATTTCTTTCACCTCATCCTGCGTATAGAATCCTCCATACTTTTCTCCGTCAAAAGTATTTGGCTTATTCCTTGAATGCCCGACAAGTGTCTCTTTACGGTAAGCTCCTGTTTCTGTCAGCCCGGGATATTTCTTAATCTCTATCCTCCAACCCTGATCATCTGTAAGATGCCAGTGAAAAGTATTCATTTTGTGCATGGCAATCATGTCGATATACTTCCTGACAGTAGCAACCGGGAAAATATGCCGTCCCACATCAAGATGCATACCCCTGTAAGCAAATTCAGGTTCATCATTAATTACACACGCCGGTACAGAGAGCTTAAAGCCCTCTGTAAATGACCGGGATTCAACCTCAACAGGAAGCAGTTGCCGTAATGTCTGGACTGCATAAAAAAGGCCTGAGGCAGTTTTTGCCTGGATAATGATCATTTTAGATGTTATTGTCAGAATATATCCCTCGTTATTCTTTACAGCAGTATCAAGCGCCATAAATACTGATGCCTTTACAGGTTTGCTGCCCTCTTCAACAGGAAGTTCCATTCCCGTAGCATTTTTTACCAGATCAGCCAGAAATTCAGCTGCGAGCTTCGAGTCACTGTCGGGATTCGGGAGGATAATTTTACTTTTATCTGAAAAGATAAAACTACCTTTTTGCACCGTGAGGGAAACAGGTGCCGGGATAATAGAAATATCCCTTTCAGAAGTTGTAATTGTTTTCGATCTACATGCACTGATCAGCATAATGAGTATCATAATAAAACTGTAGCTTATTCGCATAGCGGTCGGATATTTAATAAATGGTACAGGTAAAATTAATTAAACATTTTAAATATGAACTTTTATATTAAGACCGGTTCAATCCTGACGCCAGGAGGCCGCATGCAGCTGAAATATCGGCACCACGCGATCTGCGGACTGATGCCGGGATTCCTGAATTGACAAGTTTATGTTTGAAGAAAAGCATCCTTTCACAGGAAGAAGAGCAATTATCATTTCCTGTCACAGGATGATACGGAAGCAGATTTACCCTGACAGATGAACCTTTCAGCAAGGTTGTCAGTTCATTAAGATGATGATCAGTATCATTCACTCCACTTATCATAACATATGCAATACTGAGTCTTCTGCCTTTCTTTACAGGATAATTTTTCATCAGACTGATAATTTCCTTCACCGGAAAAGCTTTTTCAGCAGGGACCACCTTTCTCCTTTCTTCAGAAAAAGGAGAATAGAGGCTCAGTGTCAGATTACATTCTGATCTTTCAAGGAATTCTTTAACAGGGCCGGTCATACCGACTGTGGATACTGTTACATTCTTTTTACCTATTGCTATTCCCCATTCTGCAGTTATAATGTTGCAAGCTTTCAGAACATTTTCAAGGTTATCCATCGGTTCTCCCATTCCCATGAAAACGACATGAGTAATTTTTCTGGCTGGAGGGATACTTAAAATCTGGTTTACAATCTCACCGGCGGAAAGGTTTCCGTGAAAACCATATTTACCTGTCATACAAAATGGGCATCCCATCCTGCAACCTGACTGAGTTGAGATGCAGATCGTATTCCTCTTATTATCAGGGATAAAGACAGTTTCATATTGCTTCCCATCCGAAGATCTGAAAAGGTATCTAGTTGTTCCATCTCCGGAAACCTGCGATAGGTCAGGTGAAAATAATCCCGGCTGAGCAATATCATCCAGGTAATTCTTCAGTTTCCCGGAAATCTTATGGGTTCCGGAAAAATCAGCCTGCCCTTTTCTGTAAATCAGGTTGGTTATCGCTAATGAATGGTTTTGATTAAAACCTCCCGGTTCAATGATCCTGCAGATCTCTCCGGCTGTCAGGCCGCATAATATTGTTTTGTTCATAACCGGTTGTTGTATGCAAAAATGCTCCGATTATTAATATATAGTATGTGAAAAGCAAACTTAAAATTAACCTAAACCTTAGAACCGTACCGGCAATCTAAAGGAATCCCAGGTTTTTCAGATATGGTTCGATTCCCGGTTCATGACCACGGAAGTTCACATACATCTGCATCGGATCCATGATACCATTTTTCTCAAGTATGTTCTTTAGGTAAGATCCTGCGGTAGTCCGGTCAAAAATCCCTTTCTCCCTGAATGCTTCAAAAGCGTCATTATCGAGCACTGCAGCCCAGGTATAGCTGTAATAACCCGAATCGTATTCGCCTGTGATATGAGTAAAATAGGTACTCCTGTAACGCGATACAATTTCAGGAATCAAGCCCAGCTTTGTGAAATATTCTTTTTCAAATTTCTGAACATCTATATTTACAGGGGCTTCAAGCGTGTGATATGCCATATCAAGCAGCGATGCAGCATAAATTTCAACATTGGTGAAACCTGCATTAAAAAAGCTGCTGTTTTTTAACTTCTGTACCAGTGCTGCGGGGATCGGCTCACCAGTCTTATAATGTTTTGCATATATTTTCAGCA
Source organism: uncultured Bacteroidota bacterium (assembly GCA_963843415.1). Classification (GTDB taxonomy): domain Bacteria; phylum Bacteroidota; class Bacteroidia; order Bacteroidales; family VadinHA17; genus LD21. Next base: position 271,334 of record CAWJKD010000002.1, on the reverse strand, counting down.
TCTCAGGTTCTGTCACCCAGTGTTGCATCAGCTGTGAAGGAAGCTCAACAAAATCCCAGGCCAAATATGTCTTATTGTAGCTGCTTTTATTGTTAAGGAAGTCAAGAGCATGTCCGAATTCATGAAATAGAGTAGAGACCTCATCAAGGCTCAGGAGTGCCGGTTCATTCCCGACAGGGGAGGTAAAATTAAACACAGTTGTTACTACCGGTGTAATTTCCTGCTGGTCAACGACCCTGTGTATCCGATAGCTCAGGCACCATGCACCCTGTCTCTTGCTTTCCCTTGTGAAGAAATCCATATACAGGACCCCGAGATGAGATCCGTCGGCATTCTTAACTTCAAAAGCTTCCGCATCCGGATGAGGAAGAGGTATCTCTTTCAACCGTGTTAAAGTAAAGCCGAAAAGTTTATTAGCTAGTGTAAATGCACCTTCGCGCACATTGTCAAGCTGGAAATATGGTTTAAGTTCTTCATCATCAAGATCGTATTTCTGTTTTCTCAGCTTCTCGGCATAGTACCACCAGTCGCTGGGTTCAAGCCTGAATTTGCCACCTTCTTTATCAATGATCTTTTGCATTTCCTTCACTTCATTCTTCGCGACAGGTATTGCTTTCTCCCACAGACTGTTAAGCAGATCGAGTACATTTTCAGGTTCTTTAGCCATCCTGGGTTCGAGAACAATATCGGAATGATTCCTGTACCCCAGTAACTTTGCGCGTTCTGCTCTTAGCCTGATGATCTCAGCCAGTATTTCATTGTTATCATTCTCATTCCCGTTATTTCCCCTGTTAGTATAGGCATTGAAGATCTCACGGCGCAGTTCCCTGTCTGGCGAATACTGGATGAAAGGGAAAATACTCGGACGCTGTGTTGTAAAAGCCCATTTCCCTTCCTGACCAGCTCCTTTAGCAACCTCAGCAGCTGAAGCTATAAGCGATTCCGGTAAACCTTTCAGATCATTCTCCCCGACAAAAAGTTTGTAATTGTTTGTTTCAGCAAGTACATTCTGATCATACATAACGGTAAGGACAGATAGTCTCTGGTTTATCTTCTTGAGGGTATCCTGATCTTTTTTATTGAGATTTGCTCCCAATCGAACAAATTCCTTATACAGATTTTCGAGTATGTAAGATTGTTCCGGCGTGAGAATACTGGATTCCCTGTTATCATATACATGTTTGATTCTTTTGAATAGTTCAGGATTGAGTTTTATTTCATCCTGATATTCAGAATATTTAGGGGATATCTCCATATCGATAGCCTGAAGTGAATCACTCGCATTCGATTCAATCTGTCCGTCAAACACATTTTTAACTTTAAACAGAAGTTCGTTGCATCTGTCGAGGGCTTCGATCGTATTTTCATACGTAGGTACCTCATTATTAATGACGATACTTTTTATCGCCTCTCTTCCCTCCTGCATACCCTTTTCAAATGCAGGCATATAATGCTTTGCCATGATTTTCTCAAAGGGAGGTACATTGAAAGGAGTATCAAACCCGGAAAAGAAAGGATTGGACTTATCAACCTCAGGTTCATTTTTGCATGAAGATAGTGTCATAGCACTTAAAACGATAATAATGAATGGTTTAAAAAAGGTTTTCACGATTTCAGATATTTAAATATTGGTAGTAAATATTTTTTGCGAAGGTAGGATTTTATCGATGATTTTCAGGCGTTAAAAGAAATTTTACTTAAATTAGCATTGTGCTAAAAGGTTTTATGGATTTAAATATTTACTAAAATGAAAAGATCGCTGCTATTTTCAAGGTATGCTGTATCCATTTATTTATTGAGTGTTTCATTCATTATGAATGGACAGACATTATTGCTTTCTGAAGATTTCTCAGGTTTTACAACAGGTTCGCACACATCCCCTTCAACAAGTGATGTATCAGGCTCGCTTGACTCTAGAACTCACACTCCGGGTTGGGCGGGTTTCAAGGTTTATTCTGCCGGTGGAGAGATCAAGATCAGCACATCAGAGATTGCGGGTTGGATTGAGACTCCTCAGATTGACTTCTCGGGTTATAGTACCGAAATTTTTCTAAAATTCGACATCTCAAGATGGCCTGGTGATGCAACAAGCGTAAAGATCTTGATCAATGGGGTCCAGCTTGGAGAATTGATAGAACCGGCTGATGAGTACAAGACAGTTTCTATTCCGATAGCTTCGGGTATAGCGTCAGGGAAGATCAGGTTTGAATCTCAGGCAAAGAGATTTTACCTTGACAATCTTGTGATTTTCACCGATGAAGTAACGTCTGTACAGGTTTTACAGGATACTCCGGTTCCTGTCCTGATTTATCCAAATCCGGTCAGAGATATAGTTACCTTAAGCAATATTCAGGGATGTGTCCGTTTTGAAATTCTGGATGCCGGTGGCAGGATTCACAAGATCATTGTCCCGGAGGGAGGAGATAAAATTGATTTGTCGCTTGCTGATCTTCCGTCATCTGTTTATTTTATTAAGATTTTTTATCGCAATGGATATATTTCAAGAAAATTAGTGAAGTATTAGTAAATCCCTGAAGGGTATATATTGTACTTTTCCCGGTTATTCTTAAATTCTTTTAAGAAAAATGACCATTTTTGCAGAGTATTAGGAGAGATGGCAGAGCGGTCGAATGCGGCGGTCTCGAAAACCGTTGTCCTGCATCCGCGGGACCGGGGGTTCGAACCCCCCTCTCTCCGCAACGACAAATTACTCCCGCGGTTTACCGCGGGATTTTTGTTTCAAGGATGTCCGTACAAAACTTGTTTTGTTAAGGATAGACTTGAAACAAAAAGACCGGGCGAGTGAAACGAGCCGGGAGTAATTTGTCGTTGCAGGATCCCCCCTCAGGGATCGCCGAAGGCAATCCCCCTCTCTTATTCTCACCTACCCATCTACTTCCTTCGCTTTGCTAAAGATCAGGAAGAGAGTTGGCAGAGGCAGTTGGCAAAGGTTGCCATGATATTAAAAACAGTAAATTGAAGACTATTGTTAAATAATTAACAATCAAAACCGGTATATTTGATTAAACAAAACAACCATGGCTGGAAGATATTTTACTAATCTGCTGATTATAAGCACAATCATCTTTTGCCTTTCAAATTGTAATACCTCCAGGCAAAGAGAAACCGGCGAACAGATAAAAATCTCTGTTTATGAGAATACCTCAAATCCGATGATAAGCTTTGCATTAGAGGAATTCAAATTTGTATTATCAAATGCCGGGTATTCAGTTCAGTACTCTGATCCGGAAGAAGCGGAGATTCACTTATTCATTACATCATCTGAACCCGTTTTCAATGAAATGAAGAAAGCTGTAGGAAATTACAACTTCCGGCCTGAAGCAGAAGGATTCAGTATCCACAGGGATAGAAAGAAAAAAATCTGGGTTGCAGGAGCCGATTCACCAGGTCTAATGTACGGGATCCTCGAACTCGCTGAACAGATAAAACTATCTGGTATTGAAGGAATCATGGATACTGACCAGAATCCATATATGGAAAAGAGAGGAATAAAATTTAACATCCCTCTTGACGTACGAACTCCCAGCTACTCAGATATGAGCGATGCCGGACAGAACAATATAGCAGAAATGTGGAACTTTGACTTCTGGAAAGAGACTATCGACAATCTGGCAAAATACCGGTTCAACCTGATAACGATCTGGAGCCTCCATCCTTTCCCTTCAATGGTAAAGGTGCCTGAATTCCCTGATATTGCACTGAATGATGTAAAACGTTCCACAGGACAATTCTCTGAATATTACGATACCCGTGCAACTGGTTACGATGATCCCTCTATAATCGGGAATACAGAAACTTTACTGGAAATACCGATCGAAGAAAAGATAGAATTCTGGAAAAAGGTGATGAAATATGCCAAAGAAAGAAATATTGAATTCTATGTAATCACCTGGAATACTTATATTTACGGTACTGAAGGCAAATATGGTATTACTGACGATCTCAATAACGACGTCACAAAAGATTACTTCAGGAAAAGTGTAAAGCAGATGTTCCTGACATATCCCGATCTGGCGGGAATTGGAGTAACAACCGGAGAAAATATGGGGGCGGGAGGTGAAGGATTCGAGATAAAGGAAGATTGGATCTTCGATACATATGCCATGGGGATACTTGATGTACTGAATGTTCAGCCTGACCGCAGGATAAAATTCATCCACCGGCAGCATGAGGCAGGAACAGAATATATTATCAGGAAGTTTGCTCCTCTCTCAGCACTCAGGAATATTGAATTCATTTACAGTTTCAAATATGCACAGGCACATGTTTTTAGTTCAGTAAAGCAATCGTATCACAAGGAGTTCATTAAAGATATTGCAGGGAATAAAACCTTCTGGACACTGCGTAATGATGATAATTATTATTTCAGGTGGGGTGCACCGGATTTCGTACGGCAATTCATAAAGAATATGCCAGCCGATGTCTCCAAGGGTTTCTATTATGGTTCAGACAATTATATCTGGGGAAGGGATTTCCTGAGCAAAGACCTGGAGGCAGAACGAAAGACAGAGGTGGCAAGGCAGTGGTATCAGTGGATGATATGGGGAAGGCTGGGATATAATCCTGAAATTTCAGATGAGACATTCATCCGGATTCTTTCTGATCGTTATCCTGAAGCTGATGGTTCCGTCCTTTTCTCAGCCTGGCAGAATGCTTCAATGATATATCCGGTTACAACCGGTTTTCATTGGGGAGATCTCGATTTCAGATGGTATATCGAAGGATGCAAAAGCAGACCTGAACCGGCACAGACAGAATCTGGTTTTCACGATGTAAACAGGTTTATTACTCTTCCCCCGCATAAAGAATCGGGTTATCAATCCATCCCTGATTATGTAGCATCAGTGATTGAGAATAAACCTTCAAATCTGCTAAGTCCGTTGAATGTTGCTGATCTGCTTCATCAACATGCAGACAGTGCCTTGAAACTTATTGAGACTATTAATCCCGGTGGCGATCGGGAATTATCAGATGTAGTAAATGATATCCGATCGATGGCATATCTGGGTAAATATTATGCATTTAAAATAAAGGGTGCTGCAGACCTTGCGCTATTCCGTGCAACAAAAACAAAGTCAATTCAGGATTCGGCTGTTAAAGAATTAACAGATGCCCTGGAATACTGGAAATTATACACAGAATCAGCCATGGAACAATATTTAAATCCACTCTGGACCAACCGGGTCGGATTTGTCGATTGGGTAAAACTGACTGAAGAAGTAAAGAAAGATATAGAAACAGCTAAAAAGGCAGGATAAACAGATCCGGAATTATGCCTTCTACATCAATATCCCTGCCAATGATGCGGAGATATATGATGCCATAGTACCGCATATCATTGCCTTAAATCCCAGCCTTGCAAGATCAGCCCTTCGCGCAGGTACCATTGCTCCTATCCCGCCGAGCTGTATGGCTATCGAGCTGAAATTGGCAAATCCACATAATGCAAAACTTGCAATTACAATTGATTTTGCGCTGAGAGCACCCTGGGCTATCATAGGTGACAGATCAGAATAAGCGACAAACTCATTAATAACCATTTTTGTTCCCATCAGCGAGCCTACATCGAAGGATTCTGCCACAGGGACGCCCATTACAATGGCGAAAAGTGAAAAGAAGGCGCCAAAAACATCTTTCAGACGCAGATTTTCGACATCAAGTCCGATAAAATCAAGTGAGGCTCCTGTCCATCCAAGGAACTGCCCGAAATATCCCAGGAGTGCATCCACAAGAGCGACAAGAGCAATCACGCCTATCAGCATGGCTATTACATTGATGGCTATCTTCATGCCATCGGAGGCCCCATTCGATATTGCATCCATGATGTTTGCATGCTCTTTCTTCACCTCCAGCTTTACCGTACCCTTTGTCTCTGACACCTGGGTTTCGGGAAAGACTATTTTTGATATCACAAGGGCACCGGGTGCAGCCATAAGGCTGGCTGCAAGAAGGTACGATGCAGGAACACCCATTGAAATATATACTGCCATAACACCTCCTGCTATGCATGCCATGCTTCCCGTCATTGAGGCAAGCAGTTCCGACATAGTCATTCCTGAAAGGTAGGGACGTATCATTATCTGAGCCTCTACCTGCCCCACAAAAGCACTAGCAACATTCGACAATGCTTCACTTCCGCTTACACGCATCGCCCAGTGTACAAACCGTGCCAGAACTGCAACGATCCGTTGCATCAATCCCACATGGTAAGCCATTGCTACAAGGACACATACAAAAATAATTGTGGGAATAAGTATAAAGAGGAAAACTCCGCCTGAGACTATTTCGGGAGGAAGGATTTTGGATATCTCTGTCAGGTCGCCGAAAACAAAATTACCACCTTCCTGGGAAAAATCAAGAAGCTTGTTGATCGCTTTACCCAGCCATGCGAAGATAGTCTGACCAACCGGGACCTTTAAAATAAAAACCGCCAGAGTGATCTGAAGCAGTAAGCCTGTTATTACTAGTCTGAGATTTATAGCCTTACGGTTGTTAGACCATAGGAATGCCAGACCCAGAATAATAATTATCCCGATTATACCAGTAAACCTTCCCATATAAATTATGATTAGATAAAAGCAATCATAAACTTACATCTTTTTATTCGTAATTATGATTGTGGCAAAAGATTTTCAGATGTAGACACCGATCTGCCCGTGTTCTGGCAGGGCTCTGTAGATAATCTTAGCGTCGGTTCGGGGAATTCTTATTTTAATGTAAGGATTATAGTCCGGGATCCTCAATAATATTACATCTTTTAATGCCTGAACAGTGTTGCGGATCCTGTAAGACATGTCAAACACAAGAAGACGGAACCCGTCACCCGGATTAATTTTTTCTTCCTGGTAAACGATAAACCTGGTATCGTTGTCTGTTTCCATAATAAAAAATACAGGCTCAATATCGGCTGTGTCGGGAATTATGTCAGGCTGATATTCTGAAGTATCCTTTGGTGCCATTTTAATCATCAGCGGTTCTTTTTCTATGGAAGAATAATTTTTTTCAACAGTAAATGGTCTGGCCAGCATTGATGCAATTACATAATTATTACCATTCCTGATTATTTTGCTCATATTGAGTTTCTTTATCCGGGTTGAGTGAACGGATACACCATTTATCTCAAGATGAATGGTACTGTCGGACAGGTTCATCGTCAGAAAGACAGAATCAGATTCTGCCATCATGATCCTGGCCTGAAGGAATGATCTCTGTTTTGACAGGCTGAGAAACGTTGAATCTGCATAAATATTCTCATCTATGTCGTTCCTTTCCCCCTGAATAAATCCGTATTCTTCATTTATTGCTTCTCTCCTCTTTCCCGGAGCAAGCATCGACATTACCGTATAGTAGATAAGGAAGGCAAGGAGGAATATTGCCAATATTACAAGGTTTCTGACGGTTCCTCTTTTATTTTTTGTTTCTGTATGCATTTTAATTCTTTTCCCTCCGGATCAGAAAATATATACTTTTGAACCGATTGTGAGAGTGTTGAATATTGCTTCAAGATCCTCATCATTAAGACGTACACATCCGTGGGTCACAGGCATACCCAGGAAGCGTTTATAGAGAGTGCCATGTATCAGATAGCCATCGCCCAGTGCCATCGCGTATTCTCCGAGTACCCCATATTCGAATCTCGAAGGGTCATCCTGAGAAGGTACAGGTAATCCCTCTTCAACAAATGCCCAGTCCGGCCTTCTCCATGTAGGGTTTGTCATTTTACCCTGAATCCAGAATTTTCCCTTGGGTGTTTTAAAGATCCAGCTTCGTCCTTCTTCCGTCTTCAGCATTTTATAACTACCCGAACTGCAGTGACCTTCTCTTACCAGTTTCTTGTTCCTGTACAGATAAAAAAGGTTGTCGGTGGTGTTAATGACAAGATAAGACTGTCCGGTTGTAAAGCTGTTGTATTTGCCTGTCAGACGCTGAATATCTCTTTTCATAAGTGATATCTGTCTTTTGTAGTCTGCATCCTCCTTTAATTCTTCAGAGTTTGTGACAGATATCTTTCCTCCTGACGCGATTTCCTGCAACAGTGGAACAAAATAATTGAAGAAAATGACAAGGGTGATAAGCGCTGCAAAGCAAACAATACCAATTAAGAATTTTCTCAATATTCTGAAAAGTTTCTTTTCAGAGGATATTGCAGCATCAGATGATCCTGTGATCAGGTTTCGCTGGTAATCTTCGTTCTGACCCGTATCTTGTTCAGCTCCCTGCGGGGCATCATTCAATAAAGAATCATCGTCCATTCTGCCTGGTTTATCTTTTAAGTACATGCCTCAGATCGTACATCGATCCCACAATAGTAACCGGAGTGCCTACTTTTGTAATTGTAAATATGCTATCCATCTCCCTGTCTGTTAGTGCAATACAACCTTCTGTCCAGTCGATCCCTTTCCCTCCGTGACCGTGTATTTCAATCATTCCCCCTATCTTTGAAGATCTTGGCAGAGAGCCTCTTGCAATTGCAGCTTCAAAATTTGCAGTATCCTCATCATTGGGATAATTAATTAAAAGCGCTTTATAATAAATTGTACTGTCGCTTTTAAATTTCCTGGTAATTTTATACATGCCTTCAGGTGTTGCTTTATCACCTCTCACCCTTTTATCTCCAACCCAGTTTTTTCCAAGTTCAGCTGAATATTCAAAATGCTTTTTCCCATCGTAATAAACGAGTACTTTTCGGGAGTACTTATCAACTATTATTGAATAATCATTCGTCGAATCTGACACGGCAATTGTACTGTCAACCCATCGTTTCCACTCAGGATATAATCTGAAATAGTTTTTCAGATTTGCATGTGCATATTCATAAGAGGAGGCAAGGAGATATTCCGCTTCGGTTATTTTTTCATCTGCCAGGAGGTAATTCCCATCCCTGTAAGCTATTTCGCCTCCTTCAAGCAGATATACTCCCTTTGAAATCCTCTTTGTTATTTCCTGGGTTAAAGGATAATCTGAAAATCTTTTGGATATTTCTTCAGCAACACCCTTAAGAGTGTTGATCCTCTTCAAAAGAGTTACTTTGAGCTCGGTGATGTTATATTGTGAAGCCTCCAGGGCCAGGTATGCCTTCTCAACAGTCAGGTCGGCAAATTTTATTACACCGGCGTAATTTCTTTTATAAATAAATCTGGAGTTTTCTTTGCGCCAGGTAATTATAGTGGAATCGTAATAATTTTTTGCTTCATGGTAAAGATACCCGGCATATTTTTCTGCATTATCTTTTCCCGCGGCAGACAGAGCTATCCGGGCATTCATGACTTCTTTTTCAGGAGGAGATGGTACGGGATAGAATAATAGTAATCCTGCCAATGTTATAAAGATTACTACAGGAGAAATAATGAGTAGGTGTCTCCAGGACTTTCCCATAAAACAATTTGGTGAACTTAAAAAAAACCCCGGGGAAAACCCGGGGATTTTAAACAATTTCAATAAGGAGTAATTAAAACCTTATTCTGGCTTTTGTTAATACCTCTTTAATTTCGGTATTGATACCTGCAGCTTTTTCTTTTGCAGCTTTTATTGCATTAAGTGCATCCATGAAAGCACCTTTATCAAACATACCCTGAGCTTCAGCAACTGAACCATCTACGGCTGCTAGATCGGCTTTAATAGCTTCGATAACGGCAGCACCCTCTTTACCTCTCGGGAGTTTCACAACAAGCTTTGCATTCTCAGCTACAACTGTTTTAATATCGTTAAGCAAAGTTTCGGCTTCTTTTTTAACTTCATCTTTCTTGGCAGCAACATTGGCGGCGATCTGATTTGCCTGTGCCTGAACAGCGGTAAGACTTTCCTTAACCGGACCAAATTTCTTGAATAATTTACCTTTCTGAACTTCAATAGCAGCAGTGACGGCATTCATAGAATCCTGTAATGCTGTAAATTCACCTGGAAGATAAACACTAGCCTCAGCAGCCTGAGCAGCAGCAATAGCTGCATTAGTAGCATCAATTTCAGCCTGCGGGACCTTACCACAGCTTGAAAGGAAAGCAACCATTACGATAGCTGCTAATCCCATTACAACTTTGTTCTTCATTTTACTAATCTTTTTAATACTTTGTTTGTTAATCAATTATGATTTTTTTTTGAATCGTTTCAGTTTGAAAAATCACGGGGCAAAGATAGTATAATTTTGCGATACACAATTAAAAAAATAATAAATTATTATTAAAAACCTGACTGTTTTTCAGATTTCAGATGCACTTCCATTGTATCAACTTATATTTCAAGTATATAGTCTCAATATGAAGGGCGTCAGGAGACTTCTGAAGCCAGGAAAACCAGGGATCTGCAGACCTCCTCTCTCAGTTTGTGCAACACACGAGGGTATTCACGGGCTTAAGCTTAATATTTCTGTGTGAAACATGACAGGAATTACTTACCACAGTTTTCAATACCTGCATGCCTGAGGTATGGTTACACTCTTTCGAACAGAAAATGCATCCATCCGGATTATTGAAGTATTTTCTTCCCTCTTCAAGGGCATAACGGGCAGCTCTGAAAGTCCCCAGGAGTTTTCTTTTACCCGGCTCCGGTAAAAAGGGACAATCCTCCTTATGGATATAGTGACTCCCCTCCTTTCCCGGTTTGTCACTAATAAAGTATTTTTCCGACATCTTGTTCATTTAATATATTTTAAACAGGTAATCTCACTTCTTTTTCAGGGTTTTTAAGACTTCAATATAAAAAGTTATGTACGGTTATATAAGCTTAGACCCTGTTTTGTTACCCTGATTTTCTTCTTTTTTCTGTATTAAGGATAAAATAGCCACTAACTGCAAAGCGATCCTCATGAGAAAAGTTATCATGAAGGTTGATATATTTTGCTGTATTACAATATCTTAACATTTTTTTTAAGCTTTTGCTACATTTTTTTATATTCTTCAGGGTAACAATTTGGCACCTATCTGTATTAAACGGTATTGTTTAATTAAAAAAACGGAAATCATGAAAAGAGAAGACAAATCAGCAATTGCAGAAAGAAGTATTTATGAATTGATCTCTGAACTGCCAGAATGTAAAATACTCAGCCTTCACGAAATGAGATGTGTGAAGGGCGGGGACGGAGAAGGCGGTTGTGGCGAACCAATAATCATTATCCCTCCCATCAAAGAATACGACCCGAGAGGATCCTGCTGTCTGCCTGTAAGCTGGGTGTATTAAAAGTCAACTTTTAGTATCACCCTCTTTTTTTGAAATTCCTTTTTAATTAATTTGGAGCACATTTTCTGAGTTCCGGTAAACCTTGATATTAATTTCAGGAATTGAAAAAGATTATCTTACTGGCCTGTGTACTGATCTTTACTGCCCTTTCAACCATTGTAAAAGCGCAAAATGAGGATATAGATTCCCTTTTCCGGGAATTTGGCTCATTGTATAGTAGCGGTGACATTATAAATGCTGAAGAAACACTATTTATTGATATTAAAATCAGAAGAAACTCTTGATGAATCGTACCTTACAGCTGTTTATAATAATCTTGGAGTAATTAACCAGTTATCCGGAAAGTATGACAAAGCTATCGGATTCTATGATAAGGCAGAAGCATTAGTAACCGGTAAAGAGCAAAACTTAAAAGAACTGGCTGACATTTATTCTAATAAAGGTTATATATTATTCTATTAACCGTATCATATGATCTTTCTATCGGATATTATGAAAAGAGCATTAGAATATACAATAGTCTGGATCTGCAGGAACAAGAGTGTTCTTGTCAAGTTTATCATCTAGCTTTTTAAATATCGGAATTGCACTTTCTCAATATAGAAGAGTACAATAGCTGCTCTCGAATATTTTAACAGAAGTTTAGAAATTAAGGTAAAAAATAATTTCCCGGGATCAGCGTCTTGTCTATCTGAATTTGGCAAAGTGCTGGGTAAAGCTTAATAATCCGGATCAGGCTGAAAAGTATCTTTTTAAAGAGCATTGACAGGTTTACCGATGAATTTGATGCAAATTATTACAGACTTGCGGAAGTTTTTTTTGATTACGGGCTCTTTCTGGATTCTGAAGGAAGAGATTCCGAAAGTCTGGCTGCTTACAACAAAGCTCTCTCTATCTGTCTGCGTAATTATGGCGAGAAACACACTCTTGTAGCATTATCGTATAAACATCTTGGCGATCATTATTTTAATCAGTCGGATTATTCTACAGCATTGGAGTATTTCCAGAAATCACTGATATCTGTTGTCAGAGATTTCAATGAAACAGATATCTATTCAAATCCATCAATCGATTCCTCTTTGTTTGATATCCGGTTGCTTGACAATCTGAAAAGTAAAGCACAGGCTCTTGAACTGTTCGGGCTGGAGCAGGATGATCGTACTAATGAACTCAGAATAATAAACAAAAGTCTTGAGACAATCGATCTTGCGCTTCAACTGATAAACCGGATCAGGAGTAGTTACCCCACTGAAGAAAGTCGTCTTTATCTATCTGAATATGAGAAAGAAACCTATTTATTTGCAATTCATATTGCTGGTACCTTATATAATCTTACGGGTGACATCTCGATTTCAGAAAAAATGTACAGCATTGCACAGAGTGCGAAAGCAGCACTCCTTCGTAATGAGATCACAGAGAATGAATCGTTCTATTCAGCAGGTATACCTGATTCCTTAAGAGAAAAACGAAACAGACTCACCGGGAATATAGCTGCCTATAAAAATCTGATACTTGGAGAATCCGGAAAAACCAATCCCGACAACAGCAAGATATCCCTCTGGAAGGATGCAATTTTCAGCATGAAGCGCGAAATCGGAAAAGTTAAATGCTGAAATAAACAGGGATTACCCGCAGTATACTGATCTTCTCCAAAAAACAGAGCCTGTCTCGCTGACAGGGATACAAAGAAATCTTCGCAGGGATGAAACAATTATTGATTATATAATTTCCAGTCAATATAAGGAAGGAGGAAGAGACCTTTTTATCTTCCTTATTACCAGGGACGATATTAAATTCCGCCAGACCAGTCTCGATTCAGTATTTTTAAGTAATGCTGAAATCATCAGGAATATCGATCAGGCTTCCAGCAACCGATAAGTTCAGGGAATACACCAATGCCTTGAGCTATATGTACGAAAAACTTGTAAATCCGGTGGAAGGATTCTTTACCGGCAATAAACTTATAGTGATCCCCGATGAAGAGATAGAATGGCTGCCGTTTGATGCATTTCTGACGGGAAGTGCCGGACCGGAACAAACAAATTATGATGGACTTAAATATCTGATCCATAAATATTCTATATCATACAGTTACTCCTCTTCACTTATTTCCGGGAAAAAAGACAGGATCAGGAGAGGTTCAAAGGTCTATGCCTTTTCACCCGATTATAATGATGGGAACTTTTCAAATCCAACAATTGACAGACTTCAGGGAGCGGCGCAGGAGATTGAATCGATCTACAGATGGTTCAGGGGCAAGAAATTCATGCAGCGAACAGGCTGCTGAAGCAAATTTCATGGAGGTAATCAGTCAATCCTGCAATGTTTCATCTGGCAATGCATTCAGTATCAGATACTACCAATTCAAAGTACTCATATCTCCTGTTCGACACACGGTCCGATACGATTGAAGACGGCAGGCTTTACAATTATGAGATCAGCCTTGCGCGGATGAAATCGCCGATGGTCGTCCTGAGCGCCTGCAACTCGGGCACCGGGAACTTTATATCACGGCGAAGGCCTGATGAGTCTTGCCCGTGGATTCATACTTGCAGGTGCATCTTCGGTGATCCGGACTTCATGGGAGGTAAATGATGAAACAAGCGCAACAATTATTTCACGCTTTTATTACTACCTGTCAAAAGGAAAATACAAAGATGAAGCAATGCGTCAGGCCAAGCTCGATTATCTGAAAGCTACTCCTCCTGCTTTTACAAGTCCTTATTTCTGGGCTGCCTATGAAGTACTGGGAGATAATACACCGGTAGCTGTTAATAACGAACCTCGTGATTTTGCTGGTAATAATCTGCCTGATTATTTTCCTCTTTATCCTGTCTCTTTATTTCAGGCGGCGAAGGATTTTTGCTGAACGATCCTCGTAAAAGCCGGGTGTTTCGGGCAAGCCGCCCGAAACACTCTGAAGCTTTAGCTTTATCACCTGTTTTCAGATAGGCCAGTCCGAGATACCAGGTTGCTTCTTTTGAGTACTCATCCTGCCGGGCAACAACTCCTTCCAGTAAATTTATTGCCTGGTTAAGATTGTTAAGGGCCAGTCTGTGTGATGCCAAGGAAAAAGCGCGATGAATTTGACTCCGGATTAACAGCCAGTATCTCAGAGAATCCGGCCGCTGCAACCTTGTAATTGCTTATCCTATAGCTTTCAAGAGCAGATGCAAAGCTTTGATCACCTCCGGCATCGTTACTTCGTGTTACGTCGGAAACAGCTGAGAAAGGTTCGTAATATCTGACGAAAAGTTTATCGGGACTGGAAAAGGGGAGCAGTGACCTGGAAAGAAGAACTGCACCAATAATTGCAGCCGCTGCAAGAGATATAAAGCTTATAATACGGGTCCTGCCCGACACTGACCTTCCATCGGGGGAGGGCGAATGAATATCACGCTATAATTCTTTCCGGGCCGACAGAGCTTTTGATAAACTCTCTGATCTCTTCGCTTTTTTTATCTTTCCCACTCCCCCTCTGTTTCTTTTCGTTCCACTCTTTCACCCATTCGGCAGGTATTTTGCCGAGGGTGCCCTGGTTTATCTCCTGCTTTATCTCATTTATCTCATTTATGATTTCTGCTTCCCGTGTATCAACAGGCATGCTGTTGAGAATAAAATCCATGCTTTCTTTATTATGCCTGGTACTCTTATTATAACCGGAGATCATATATTTTACTTTATCCAGGGTATCTGAGTATGCCGGATCGCTCTTCACATCTTCAATATCTTTAATCCCTTTAAAATATGTGTTTATCTTTTCAACGAGAGCTGAATCTTCAGCATTAATCACAACGTTATAATCAGGATCATCCCACAGATCGTCCCACTCCTCTGACCTGTAGCTGTTATTATCATATTTTCCCTTCTCTGTCATCCTCTTATCTGTTCCTTAATTTACCTGGATCAGCTTTGGTGAGGTAAGTAGTTTAGTTCCGGGACACTCTCCTCCTGCTCCATTATTCTGTTATAGTCGGGGTGTATTTTTACTTTCATTATTAATTCAGCCTGTGCTTTGCATTTTTTCTTTCGGACATATCCGTAAGTATATCCAAGCTTTTCGGCGATCTCCCGTGGAGACATATCCACCCAATAGAGCTTCAATATATTTTTACCGGCTGTATCTAGTGTATCAAATGCTTCTTCGAATATATTTCTGCATAAATTATTATCTATAATCTCTGTGAAATCATAATCATTATCCTCATCAGCCACCACCCTGCTTCTGATGTAATTTACGTTTGCCTGCCTTCTGGTCAGAACTGATTTCCAGAGATTTTCGCACACACAATACAAGAATGTCTTGAGTTTACAGGTAAGCGCAAATTCTTTATTATCAATCCTCTCCAGAATTATCATAAGTCCTTCCTGGAAGATGTCCTTTGCATCCTCCGAAGAGCCGCCAGATTGAGAGACCATCAGCCTGATCATGGGCAGATACCTGTCGGACAGATAACGTACTACGTAGCTCTGACGGTTACGAAGACAATCGATTATTTCACTATCGCTGTATTCTTTCACAAAAGCTCCTGTTTTTTGCAGCACTGAAAGCTGCCATCCAAATTTAAACTATTTTTTGTATCAGTGATAAAAAATATCGTCAGACAGGGTAACAATTTCGACCCTATCCTTATTAAACAGTGTTTTTACTTCAGAAAGTAAGAGCAGATTTTGTAAATAACTGATAATATGGACTTTATTGGAATCGATAAAAGAGAACCAGTAATGTAGTTCTATTTTTGTTTATGGCAGTGAAACAAAAAACTTTAAAAAACAAAAGTTCAGATGGAAATTTTACACGATCAGAACGACAGCAGTCTAAAGTTCGGCAGAGATAAGGAGCCAAAGATCCGGAATGCCGACTCATTCTATCAGAATGCTATTGAAAATGCCGACGGAGTACCTTATCAGATGTTATTTATGCCGGAGACCGGAGAGGGATATTATCTCAAGGTGGGGGCAGGAATAAAACAACTGCTTGGTGTGACACCGGAAGAATTTACTGAAAAGCATTTTCTTGGCATGATTGAAGAGGTAATTCCTCTCATTAAGGATATTCCTTTTGATATGACAGAGCTGCGCCGGAAATTTATCAGCGGAGAGATCCAGACCTATAAAGCTGATATACTTGTCAGGACAGAAGATGGAAACAAAAAATGGCTAAGGGATTCATCTGTGCCTTCTTATGATGAAGAGACAGGGAAGGTGACCGGGGCTTTCGGAATATTTCGTGATATGACCGCAACCAGGATCCATCGGATTAAACCGGGGAGTGTAAATAATGAAGAAGATGAGTGCGAGAGTTTAAAAGCTGCCTTCCTGCACAACATTTCTCATGAGATAAGGACACCCCTGAACGCTATCGTAGGTTTTTCAACTCTGCTTGGAGAACATTCTGACAATCCCGACCGGAGGCAGGAGTATCTGGATATAATAACAAAAAACGCTGATCATCTCCTTGAGATCATCGACGAAATTGTCGAAATGGCTGAGATTGAAGCAAAAACAGTAAGGATAAGCAAAAGCAAGGTGAATCCGGATACAATGATCCAACGGATCTACGACCGGCATCGCGATGAAGCCTTTCAGAAAGGTCTGGCCTTGAAATTTACTATAGATCCGCAAGCACATGAAACGGAAATAATGACCGATAGCTATAAGCTTATGGAGGTGCTCAGCAACCTTATCGGCAATTCAATAAAGTTCACCAACACAGGTAAGGTTCAGTTCGGATATTCATTAAAAGAGAATAAGGTTGAGTTTTATATTTCCGATACCGGTATCGGCATTCCTGAGGAGCATCAGGAGAGTGTCTTCAGCACTTTTCAGCAGGGCGATAACAGTTCGAGGCGACGTCACGAAGGTACGGGTCTCGGACTGGCTATTGCCAAGGCTTATGTTGAACTTCTGGGGGGTGAGATATGGGTTACATCGAATCCTGGCCAAGGGTCAACGTTCAGGTTCACAATACCTTTTGAGAAAGAGGATTGATTTTTTAATTCTTTTCACTCCTCCGATAGATATACCAGTAGGCCAGAAGATAGGTTGGCAGTTGGCAAAAAGCAGTTGGCAAAAAAAGAGATGAGCGATGAGTGGTGAAGGTGAGACAAAGGGGTGCAGCGTGCAGGATGCAGTGAGTAGTGAGCAGGACGCAGCTCAGGGCCCAGGAATGAATATTAAACAAAGTTGGCAGTTGGCAAAGGTGAATATTAGACTAAGTTGGCAGTTGGCAAAAAGCAGTTGGCAAAAAGAGATGAGCGATGAGTAGTGAGTGGTGAGATTGATCAGAGCCAAGGATGAAGTGCTAAGGACGAAGGATTGGACATTAATGTAAGTTGGCAGTTGCTAGGACAGTAGGCAGTAGCTGAGGGACGCCCGAGATCGCCCTGAATGAATTTTAGCTAATAGATGTATTACTCTTCCTGCCTTAAAATTCCTATATTTGTGAAAAGCTGTATGTGAACCGGAAAGTTAAATATTGGATCGGACTGTCCGACTACGATCTGGAGACAGCAAATGCAATGCTTTCAGGTGGTCGATATTTATATGTCGGGTTCATGTGCCATCAGACAATTGAAAAAATATTTAAAGCTTTTTATTTTCTGAATAATGAAGAGACACCACCGTTTTCTCATAATCTGTCATATTTGGCGGAAAAATGCGATCTGGAGAAAGTAATGCCTGTTGAATTTAAAGAGTTAATTATTATTCTTGAGCCTCTAAATATTGAAGCCAGATACCCGACAGATAAAGAGCTATTATTGAAAAGTCTTACAAGCCAAAAATGTAAGGACATTCTATTAAAAACCAAAGAATTACAGAAGTGGGTAAAAGAGAAGTTATAAAGAAACTGAAGCGATATAAGTCCCTTGTCTCAGAACATTTTGACGTTGATAAATTAATCCTGTTTGGATCTTATGCCAGGGGGAATCAGCATTCCGACAGCGATATTGATGTAGCTGTTGTAGTGAATTCTTTATCCACCGATTTTTTTACATATGCACCTTTGCTCTGGAAACTAAGACAAGAAATTGACTTCAGGATTGAACCTGTATTATTGGTTAATGGAAAAGACGAAAGTGGTTTTCTGCAGGAAATAATTGACACTGGTTTACAGATCTGATAATTCTTCTGGTCTCGCAAAAAGCAGGTTTTCCTGACGCCTGACGCCTGATGTCTGTCGCCTTAATTTCATAAAAGCCAGCGAAGATTAAATGGGTAAGGTTTTGAGGGATTGCCTTCGGCGATACCTGGGGAGGTCCCTGCAACTCCAAATTACTCCCAACTCACTTCGTTCGTTGGGTTTTTATTTTAAGTAAGGCCTTAACAAAGCAAGCTTTGTACGGCCTTACTTAAAACAAAAATCCCGCGGCTTACCGCGGGAGTAATTTGGTGTTGCGGAGAGAGGGGGATTCGAACCCCCGGTACAGTTACCCATACGGCAGTTTAGCAAACTGCTGGTTTAAGCCACTCACCCATCTCTCCAAATATTCTAAAGTCATAAAAGTGCTACGGCAGTTTAGTCCCGCTTTTTTCCTTAAAAAGCGGGACTGGTTTAAGCCACTCACCCATCTCTCCTTAATATTCTAAAGTGCTACGGCAGTTTAGTCCCGCTTTTTTCCTTAAAAAGCGGGACTGGTTTAAGCCACTCACCCATCTCTCCTTAATATTCTATAAGTCTAAAAAGTCATACGGCAGTTTAGTCCCGCTTTTTCCTTAAAAAGCGGGACTGGTTTAAGCCACTCACCCATCTCTCCTAATATTCTATAAGTCATAAAAAGTCTATACGGCAGTTTAGTCCCGCTTTTTTCTTCAAAAAGCGGGACTGGTTTAAGCCACTCACCCATCTCTCCTAATATTCTAAAGTGCTACGGCAGTTTAGTCCCGCTTTTTTCCTTAAAAAGCGGGACTGGTTTAAGCCACTCACCCATCTCTCCTTAATATTCTAAAGTGCTACGGCAGTTTAGTCCCGTTTTTTCCTTAAAAAGCGGGACTGGTTTAAGCCACTCACCCATCTCTCCTAATATTTTATAAGCCATAAAAAGTTTATACGGCAGTTTATCCCGCTTTTTTCTTAAAAAGCGGGATGGTTTAAGCCACTCACCCATCTCTCCTCTCGTTTTCCGAGAGCGACAAAAATAGATAATCGGACTTTAAGCGCAAAATAAAAAACAACTTATTTGACACCTTTTAAAACATCAACCATAAACCTGAAATTCTCCATCGACTCTTCATCAAAATCGGAGACTTTAATAACACCTGAAGTTACCTCAGTAAGAAACCTCGAAAAGAGAAAACTCCTCGGGATCTTCTTATCCCTCACATACTCCGAATTCGACACTGTTATCCCTTCCCGTGATTTTAAAATATGGTTTTTAAAATCGAGAGTAGACAGTAAGTCCTCCGTATTATTGAACCTCTCAGGCATCCTGATTATCAGATCCCTGCCACTGTTATCAGTCTTAAAAATAGTATCCTTCAATAATCCTCCTACCTGGTTTTCCTTATCATTCCCGAAAAGAAGCACGGCAAACTCAAGTCCCCATCCCATCAGAACATTACATAACAATGGAATTGAAGAGACATTGGTGGACGGTATCACGCTTACTTTGGTTGTAAAACCCATCAGGTGAATAATTGCGTTCAGAAGGTAAAACGATCCGGTATCGTTAACTATCAGGTTAAATTTCTGCGACGAGAATCCCTCTCCTGCCATGGGATTACCCAGTATGCTCTGCAGAGGAGTAAGCGTATCGGGAGATGCAGCCGAGAGTCGTAACGGATCAAGGATCCGTGTTGTGCTCCTGAGACTGTCAAGATCATCCCTCTGGACTGCCAGTATACGGTGGAGCTTATTTATCTCGACAAGATGAGGAGAGTGAGTTGTATAAATAACCTGTATCTTGTCTTTAATATCTTCAAAAACCTTAAGCACATCCTCCTGAGCTCTTGCATGCAGACTAACCCCTGGTTCGTCGATAAGCAGAACCATCTGCCTGTTGGCTAAATTTGCGGAAGCTTTCAACTCCATATAAAAGGATAAAAACCATCGCACACCACGGCTTCTCTGTTTCGGATAGAGCCTCTCCCCTTCATCCTTGATCCAGAATTCCAGGTAAGGTTTTCCGGCTTTATCACCGAAAGTCGCATTATAATGATCGAGCTCAAACTGAATATGTATCTTATTGTTCCGTCCGATTGACTGCTGCCAGAAATCCTGAAAATTAGTTGTCAGGGTATAGTTCAGGTTCTCAATTTTCTGTTTCAGTATCCTGCTCGAAGGCTGCTGAAAGAATGAGTAATCAAGCTGTGCAATAGACAGGAAATTTCGTGCAGCTTTATAACCCTCCACCTTATCATTCCCTGAAATAATATCATCCATATCAATCCTGTTCGGGAGAAGACTGCTGAAATCTTCAAACACTTCAAAAACAGGACAATATTCAAAGAATTTTCTTCCCAGCATTTCGCTGTTATACTGCGATTTATATTGCTGTATTATATCATTGACCTTGCTGTTTGCATCTTTTTCCGTGTTCCCTTCCATAATGTAACCCGACAATGCAATATGCCTGTCCAGCTCAGCCTTGCTGAGATCCCTTTCTCTCCTTGTTTTTCTGTAATCATTTAAAACATTCTTCCATGTCTGATCTTCCTCATTCTCTACGGGATACATCAGGAAAGTCATTTGCTGATGCCTTTCCTCGAGCTTTACTGAAAGCGCTCCAAGATGATTTTCAAGTGAGGTGCATTTTTCAAGCAGGGCTTTCCATGTATCACCGGTTTTCTTCATCAACTGCTTCCCCGATAACTCTTTTGTGAGTTTCTCTTTTTGTCTGAGGAGCTCATTAAGCTGATCTATTAAAACAGGATCCTCCGGGATAATCGGAAGCTCCTCTGCCGGGCTCTTCTTTCCAAATAATCTGAGACCTTTCTTCTTTGGATCCTGGATTGGCAGCTTTGATCTCAGCTGGGACTCCCTTGCATTAACATTCTCGATAGACTGTTCAATACCTGCAATGTATTCCATCTCTTCTTCCATTTTGATGATCACATCGCCGAGATAAATTCTCCAGGCATCTTCAAGGGAATCGAGATACTGACTTATTGATCCGCTTACTTTCATGAGTGATGAAAGATCCGGAAGCCAGCTTCGTGTAAGTTCTATATGAGAAAGTCCGGATAAGAGCTCCTTCAGTTCAGTTCCCGGATTATCGGTTATCTTAAGAAGCCATCCTTCAGGTACAGTGAACCGGCAGCTCACATCAGGCAGAGAGAGATCGCTTCGAAGGACATCCTCCGATATTACACCCGTATAAAATACTTTCAGAGCTTCCAGGATTGATGTCTTACCTGATTCATTCTGACCGATCAGACAGGTAATATTATCAGGAGACAGGAATTGCCATCCGGTATCGATTATTGACCGGAAGTTCCTTATCCTGAAAGCTGTAAGCTTCATCATATTCCCGAAATGTTATATCTGAAAGCCAAAAATAAGCACATCATCAATCTGCTGCGATTTACCTTTCCATTCATGGAAAGTCTCTTCCAGATACTCTTTTTGTCTGGATAGAGAGAGTCCTGCTATCGATTCTATCAATTTTTTAAGCTGTTTCTGTTTGAATTTTTTATCGGTCACTTCACCGAACTGATCTGAAAATCCATCAGTATAAAGGTAAAAAATATCTCCGGGTAAAATATCCACCGCCTGGTTTGTGAACGGATGCTCTCTCAATGGAGCCACACCGATTGTCATCTTGTCAGGCTTATACTCCGAAAGAATGCCATTCCTTATCCTTACCAGTGGTCTGTTGGCTCCTGAAAACTGCAGCTTACCGGCGGCCGAATCAAGAATACATAAGCCTACATCGATGCTGTCTTTTGTTTCAGCTTTTTCCCCGGTCTGATGCAGAGCCTTCATGAGCTTCTCCCTCATGAGATTCAGTATACGGTTGGCTTTCGGATCATTCCTTAACTGTAAGATATCATTCAGAAAGCTGATACCCAGAATACTGAGAAGAGCTCCCGGAACACCGTGGCCTGTACAATCGCCAACTGCGACACATACAAACTGATTATGGCTGAAAACATAATAGAAATCACCGCTGACAATATCCCTTGGCATAAACAGAACAAAGTAATCCCTGAAGAGACTCTTTAGCTGCTCAGGATCAGGCAGAAGAGCCTTTTGGATCATCTTTGCATACTGAAGGCTGGCCAGATGATCTTCCATTCCCTGATTTTGAACCAGTGAAATAAGATCGAAATTATCCTGATTCTCAAATTCCATTATCAGAACAATTTTCGGAAAGCCTAAAGATACATTAATTTTATATTTTACAGAATATCAACTTATGCCATTTACCAACAGTCATTTCTGATCATCTGAACAACATTCTCAACATGATGTGTATGAGGAAACATATCCACCGGCTGTACCCTGGTAACCTTATATCTCTCTGATAATGCCAGTATGTCGCGCGCCTGGGTAGCAGGGTTACAACTTATATAAACAATCCTGCCGGGACCAACAGAAAGGATTGTCTTAACTACATCTTCATGCATACCGGCTCTCGGAGGATCGGTGATGATTACATCCGGAACACCATTTTCGTCAATGAATTGTTGCGACAAAATATTTTTTATGTCGCCGGTGAAGAATGATGTATTCCGGATATTGTTCATCCGGGAATTTATTTCTGCATCTTTTATTGCTTCTTCAATATATTCGATACCAATTACTTTACCGGCTTCAGATGCGACGAAATTGGCTATTGTCCCTGTCCCGGTATAAAGATCATACACAATCTCTTTCCCTGTAAGTCCTGCAAAATCCCTGGCCACCCGGTATAAATTTAAAGCCTGATTTGTATTTGTCTGATAGAAAGATTTTGGTCCGATCCTGAATTTCAGACCATTCATCTCTTCGGTCAGATGGTCATCACCTTTATAGAGAATGGGAGTCTGATCTGATAATGAATCATTCCGTTTGGAATTGATTATATAAAACAAAGATGTTATCTGCGGAAATTCAGAGATCAGGAAATCCAGAAGACCTTCCCTCCTTTCCTTCTCATCAAGGAAAAATACAACAATGACCATCAGATTTCCGGAACGGGTGTTTCTGATTATCAGATTACGGAGAAAACCGCTCTGCTGCCGCAGATTAAAAAACGGGAGACATTTCTTATGGGCATACCTCCTTACCGCATCCCTGATGGCATTGGATGGTTCGGGCTGCAAATGGCACTCCCTGATATCAAGCACTTTATCAAATAAACCCGGGATATGAAATCCGAGCGCATCTTCCTTTTCGAAATCATTGTCGGAGTTTATCTCTTCCCTTGTGAGCCACCGCCTGTCGGAAAAAGTATATTCAAGCTTGTTCCTGTAATTATATGTTTCGGAAGATCCGATTATCGGACTGACAGGAGGCAACTCTGCTTTCCCTATACGGGTAAGGTTATCTCTAACCTGCTTCTCCTTATAAAACAACTGAAGATGATATGGCAGGTGCTGCCATTTGCAACCGCCGCATACTCCAAAATGCCTGCAAACCGGTTCTATCCTGTCAGCTGAGTACTCATGAAACCGCACGACATTTCCTTCAAGATACTTTTTTCTCTTAGTCCTGACCTGTATATCAACTACATCACCCGGGATAAGCATCGGGACGAAGATCACCTGGTTGTCAATTCTTGCCAGCGCATTCCCTTCTGCACCAATATCAGTAATTCTTACCTTCTCAATTAAAGGCATCTCTTTCTTCCTGCCCACTGCTTACAAATTTTTAATACCAAAATTTTTTTGAAACTATTTATCCCTGATATCAAGAAGAAAAAGCAGACCATCTTTAATACAAGGAATTACAGCTTCCCCATGATCAAGACCAGGGTATATTACCTTTTTACAGATAGCATCTGAAGTACCTGCAGATATCATTTCATTGTACATCGTTTCAGTCGCTGTCATACTGACATCAGTATCTCCATCGCCATGACCGAAGAATACAGGAACAGATGAATTCCAGGCACTAACACTGTTATTTGTAACCGCCTCACGTACAGATGTATATGCAATAGATGACGTATATCCTGAAAGGAAATCCTGTTTGAATAATCCTGAAATTGAAGTTGTCAGCTGACTGTTTATCTGACTCAGACTCATTGTTCCGTTAAACAGAGTTGGGAGAAGTGCTGCATACTTAGCATTCAGTAAATCGGATACAGGATTGGTAAACTGATTATAAGATGAATATGCATTTATAATGTAGCACAAATAAGAGGGCATCGGGTATTCCTGAAGGCTCAGAATGTGAAGTAAAAGATTGTAAATATTATACGGCCCGGCACCGCAAACACTGCCTGCCAGTGTGAACTCATCAAAATACTCAAGCTCCAGCGCTTTATGAAGTGCCAGCGTAGCCCAGCCGCCCTGGGAATATCCGAACAGGTAATATTCGTTCTTTACATTTAGACCAGCAAATTCATATTCCACTCCCTCTTTAAGTGCACGAAGCATATCAATAACTGATTGCACTGTTGGTTCGGCAATGAGGTAAGGGTGAGGGATATTATCCGATCTTCCGAAACCGGGATAATCAGGTATCACAACAATAAAACCCATTGACGCAATATATTCAACCAGTTGATAAGAGATATTGGCCGGATTTTCGCTGGGGGCATTTGAATTTAATGTGTTTGTTCCATTCTGAAAGCTCAATACCGGATAATCACCTGCTTCATCCGGCATACATACAAGCCCTGATGCTTCGATAACCTCCCCGTCAACTGTTGTATTATAGAACATCTTGTACACATTAATTCCTGTAGTCAGTAAAGGTTTAAGATCATCCAGTTCAGGATAAGTAACAGCAGCATTATCAATTATTGTGGAAATATTTGTACGGGACAATGAGAAGGAAAGATCCTTCGAAACAAAATAATCATAATCCGGCCCGTTCTCCTTCCTGCACGAAGAAAGTATTATTGCAGTCAGGAGAAATATTATTAATGACTTCATAATGTTTTTATTGTATCTCATTTTTCCATTAGTTAGTTAAAGTTACCTGTTGTTAGTTGCCTGTTAAGTTCCACCTTGAGGTAGCAGGGGCGCGAATCATTTTACCGCGCACAAATATAATCCATCCTGAGAAATCCTCTTCATCAAAGCCTGACATACTTTTTCTATCTTTGCGTCAATTTTAATTGACGATGGTTTCGGTTCAGGATATCTGTGTTTCGTTTGGCAGTTTCGACCTTCTTACAAATATTTCATTTCTGATAAATGATCAGGACCGGATAGGGCTTGCAGGGAAAAACGGATCGGGTAAATCAACTCTGCTGGGCATAATTGCAGGTATACAGAGTCCGGCATCAGGCCAGGTGGATATGTCGAAGGAGGTCACGATCGGATATCTTCCCCAGCAGATGAAGGTTGATGACTCAACCACAATAATCAATGAAGTAATATCTGCATTTTCGGAAATAACAGGATTATCGGAAGAGATAGAAAGATGCAGTGCTGAGATTGCGGGAAGAGGTGATTATGATTCAGATGAGTATCTCAGATTATGTGACCACATTACTGTTATTGAAGAGAGATACAGGATGCTTGGGGGAAACAACTATCTGGCCGAAGCTGAAAAGACTCTCATAGGTCTGGGGTTTGAAAGAAAAGATTTTGAAAGGCTTACAAAAGAGCTCAGCGGTGGATGGAGGATGAGAGTTGAACTGGCAAAGATCCTGCTTAAAAAACCATCCCTTTTCCTTCTTGATGAACCGACAAATCATCTTGATATTGAATCAATTCAATGGCTTGAAAGTTTCCTTTCTTCATATAACGGAGCAGTCGTTCTTGTCTCGCACGACCGGGCATTCCTTGATAATGTCACTAAAAGAACAATAGAGATATCTCTTGGGAAAATCTATGATTATAAAGTACCCTGGTCAGAGTTTACAGAGCTGAGAAAAGAGAGGAGAGAGCAACAGATGGCTGCGTACAGAAACCAGCAGAAAATGATAGATGATACCGAGAAATTCATTGAAAGGTTCAGGTATAAGGCAACAAAAGCGATCCAGGTTCAGTCTAAGATCAAACAGCTTAACAAGATTGAAAGGCTTGAAGTCGACGAAGAAGACGCAACATCTATGAATTTAAGGTTTCCGCCTGCACCACGTTCGGGTACTAATGTTGTTGAGGCTGAAGGACTTTCGAAGAGTTATGGGAATCTGCATGTACTGAAAAAGATCGATTTCAAATTGCACCGAGGTGAGAAGGTTGCCTTTGTTGGCAGAAACGGTGAAGGCAAAACCACATTTGCAAAAATTATTATCGGGGAGCTTGATTACAATGGTATAATGAAACCGGGGCATAACGTCAGAATCGGTTATTTCGCGCAGAACCAGGATGAGCTTCTTGATGAAAACAAAACAGTCTTTGAAACAATTGATTACATAGCTAAAGGAGAGATAAGGACAAAAATACGGGATATGCTTGGTGCTTTTCTTTTCCGTGGTGATGATGTTGATAAGAAGGTCCGGATCCTTTCAGGAGGTGAACGATCACGGCTTGCACTGGTCAGACTGCTTATGGAACCCCATAACCTGCTCGTTCTTGATGAGCCCACAAACCACCTTGACATGAGGTCAAAGGATATCCTGAAACAGGCACTTATTAAATTTGATGGCACGTTAATTGTGGTCTCACACGACAGGGATTTCCTCAATGGTATTGCAGAGAAGGTGTATGAATTCAGGCATAACAGGATAAAAGAAAATATCGGAGGCATTTATGAATTCCTGAGAAAGAAAAGGATTACAAGTCTGAGGGAAATAGAAAAAAAGGAGATACAATCCATCAGGAATATCAATGGTAACAACATCTCCACCAATAAACAAAAATATCTTGATAAGAAAGAGTATGAAAGGAATCTCAGGAAGCTCAGGAAAAGACTTGAGGATTCAGAGAAAGAGATAGAAAAGCTTGAAACGGAAATTGCAGCACTTGATACTGTTCTGGCCTCACCCGATCATTCGGCAGCAGAGACACACGACTTTTTCATCAGGTACAGGGAGCTGAAGGAAAAGCATAACGAAGAAATGAACAGGTGGGCACAATATACGCACGATGTAGAAGTTTTCTTACAAGATAACAGATAAAGATGGATCTGCGGGAGCTCCAAAAGGAATACAAAGTGCATGTTTATGAAACAGGGCCGGACGGAAGAGTCAATCTCAATTTCATAATGAACCATCTTCCAACTTCAGTAGAAATAAATTATCTTGCAGAATCGATGTTTAATGAGGAGATAGTTATCAGAACATCAAAGGAGGAAGGAAACTATGAATAAAAGTTCAAATTCAAAGATCATCAGGCTGATATTCACATTTTTACTGATTATCCCATTCTTAATTTCCTGCAGTTCAACCCGTGTCGTCATCGATTCCAAAGATCTTTCTTATCTCTATAATCCAACCAAAAATCCCTTTTACCCACGCTATAGTGTTACCAATCAATCATATGAACAGTCTGACCTTTCAATAAAGTTCTTTGCAAATCAGCTCTTTTTTTCAGAAGCTAATCCGCAGGGCATACCTATAGCAGAAATGGTAGTTACCGTGAAACTTTTTAACATGTCAAGAGGGAGGCTGCTTGCAGATACAGCTTTTTTCAATATCAGCATTGTTAAGGTTGAGGAGAGACCGGAATACATATACACTATACCCCTGAGGGTTACGACTGGGCAGGAATATGAAGCTGAGGTGAGGGTAATTGACAAGCTCAGGAATGATATAGTACAGGCATTTGTTCCTTTTAATACGTTATCAGTTACCAACAGGTACAATTTCAGATTGCAGGGTCATTTTGCAAAGAACCAGCTTTTCAATCCGGTGGTCAGATCAAATGAGCTGCTGAACCTGGTCTATCTGAAACAGCCCCTTGATTCAATATATGTGTCTTATTACAAACAATTTATGGAAGTTCCTGATCCTCCGTCGATGATTCTTCCTGAAAAGACTATAGATTATGGACCGGATACAATAGTTCCCCTTTCTTACTCCGATACTCTTCCGATGAGTTTTCCTCTGGAAGGGATTTACATGGTTACTACAGATAAAGCGATTACTGAAGGATTCACTATACTGAACCTGGGCTCCACATTCCCTGAAATGACTGATCCCGTGACAATGATCGAACCGCTTGCCTACCTGGCAGGGCCTGCAGAACTTGACAGCCTGCGCGCAGCTGTCAG
Source organism: uncultured Bacteroidota bacterium (assembly GCA_963843415.1). Classification (GTDB taxonomy): domain Bacteria; phylum Bacteroidota; class Bacteroidia; order Bacteroidales; family VadinHA17; genus LD21. The sequence continues at coordinate 242,884 of CAWJKD010000002.1, read as the reverse complement.
ACCAAAAGTCGCTCTGGATGAATTCTGGATAAGGTGCGGTGGCAATGTTGAGAAAGCTCGTGAGCTGATAAGAATATACTATACAAGGGTACTTTACTCAAACTATTATTTTACATCGTACAAAGAAGGCTGGCGTACCGAAAGAGGCATGATCTATATAATTTACGGACCTCCCGATAAAGTGTACAAAACCACTGACGGAGAGAGCTGGGGATATCGTAAACAGTCAATAAGATCATCCTGGGGCAGCAGGTACAGAGTTAAAGAGGAATACTTATATTTCGTTTTTAAAAAGAAGGATAATATTTTCTCTGATAATGATTTTTTCCTTAGCCGAAACGAAAGCCTTATTACATTCTGGGCACAGGCTGTTGACAACTGGAGAAAAGGAATAGTTTTCCGCCTGGATAATCCTGAAGAGTTCTAATCCCATGCAGAAAGAATCAGATTGCATTTTTGGTCTGCGACCGGTTATTGAAGCTATCAAAGCCGGCAAGCAGATAGATCGCTTACTAATTAAGCAAGGTCTTCAGGGAGCCCTGTATCACGAGCTGATGAACGAGGTAAGATCACATGATATCGTTTACCAGATAGTACCTGTGGAGAGGATCGAACTTGTAACAAGAAAAAATCATCAGGGAGTCCTTGCCTGGCTATCTGTTATTGAATACCAGCATATTTCGAATCTTTTGCCCATGATATTCGAAAAAGGAGAAGATCCTCTTATCGTTGCCCTGGATGGTGTGTCTGATGTAAGGAATTTTGGAGCAATAGTACGTACAGCTGAGTGTTTTGGAGTTAATGGTATCGTGATACACGAAAGGGGATCAGCCAGGATAACAGCCGATGCAGTGAAGACATCCGCCGGTGCCCTCCACACTCTACCTGTGTGCAGAGAGAAATCAATCGTCAGGTCAGTAGAATATCTTAAAGAATCCGGGTTAAAAATAATATGTGCTGCCGAAAAATCAGGAGAAATTGCCTCCGGAACCGATCTTAAAGGTCCGGTAGCTCTTATATTAGGTTCTGAGGATAAAGGTGTAAGCCGCGAACTGACGCTTCTTGCTGATCATGTGGTCAGGATCCCGATGAAGGGCAGCATCAGTTCCCTGAATGTTTCAGTAGCTGCCGGTATCCTGATATATGAGATTGTGAATCAGCGTTCCTGAACTATCAGCCTATAATGCTCATTATTCTGTTATCGAGCAGTTTCTGATCTGCAGTAAACGATTCCAGACCGGCAAGTGTCAGAAGTGTGTCAGGAGCCATCTTCCCCTCCTTTACCTTATTCTCCCATCTTGAAAAGAAAGGGATCTTGCCATCGGATACAAGAAGCGCTTTTTCCTCTTTTGTAAGCTGCGGAAACATATCTTCGCAACCCTCCTCATAAGCTATGTTAACAAGCTCCTTTCCTGATGAAGGTACTTTTGAAGCAAGTCTCTCAGCAAGATTCAGTATTTTGTCATCTACTTTCCAGAATTTTTCAATTTTCGCTTCTTTTGCAGAATCATAAAGACTGATCTCATAATTCTCATGCATCTTTGAAGAGAACTTACCCGGTAAAGATTTTCGACCTGCCTCTGCAACTTTTGGAGGTATTGTAAAGACATCCGCGCCGGCAAGAAGTTCGAGCTGAGCATAATTCCTGAGGCTGGCGGCAATCAGTTTTGTTTGCCAGTCATTCTTCGATGAAAAGGCAGTCACCCAGTTTTGTGATGAAATAACAGCCATCTCTCCTACTCCACTACCGTCACCAAGCTTATTATTTATCATAAAGGCTCCGATCCTGCCAAGGAACACATTCACATAATCCGCCCTTGCCACTCTTGTCACGAGGATATTCTGTCTTGCGCTGAAATCGAGAGTCAGGTTAACCTTTACCCCTGAATCTTTTAACCGCCGTGCTCCTATTAATCCTTCAGCAGTAAAAGGCACTTTGACTACAAACTGGTCAGGGCAGATCTCATGGAATCTCCGGCCATAATATTCTATACCCTTTATATCATGTGCGGTGTCTGTATGAAGTTCGACACTTACAAGACCTCCGAATTTTGATGCAAGCACAAGACCATGACGAGCATTAAGTATGAAAGCGATCTCTTTTGTTTTTTCTTCCTGTGGAAGTTCTCTTACAAGGCTTTTGGCTTCAGATATAAAGACATCGTATATGCCCTTTTGTATCTCATTGTTAAGCAGTGTATTATTGGTCGTAAGCGCACTCATCTCAGCCGACCAGTTCGCTTCAGCTTCCTCTATATCTCCTGTATCAAGCCAGAGCTCTGTTCCTGTCTTACGCAGCGATTCCCAGAAAGGATCTTTTTTCCCTGCGACACGTCTTTCACTTAGGTTCTTCCACAAAAAATCACTTATTCTGGTATTCAGGTCGGCCATGGTATAATTATTTATCCGGCAAATTTAGGTAAATTATTCATCTGTGAATCACCTATTATTTTTAGCTTTGCTTCTTTAAGTTTCATTTCGACACAGCATGAGAACTATAGCCTTTTTATTAATGACCATTTTTCCTGTAGCGTTAACAGCGCAGGTCAGTTTTGAGAAGTATTTTACCGGAAAAGTTCTGAGATTTGATTTTATGCTTTCAGGTAACAGCAGTAAAACTATCGTATATCCTGTTGGCATGAAAGAAGAACCTTACTTTAGTGGTTCAAAAACAAATCTTGCTGACCCGTTCAACTATGGTAATTTTAAATATGAGGTGTACGATGCTGCCGAAAATATTTTGATCTATTCACGAGGATTCTCAACTTTATTTCAGGAATGGCAGACAACTGCGGAAGCCAGATCGATGGAGAGGAGCTTTTATGAAGTGGCAACGATACCTTTCCCGAAAAAGAAAGTGAAATTTGTACTCAGCAAAAGGGAATATAATGGATCATTTGCTAAAATTTTCGAGACTGAAATAGATCCGGAAGATTATTTTATCAGGAAAGAAAATACCGTAGAAGCTTCTGTATCAAAGATCATCTATTCGGGTGATCCTGCTGAGTGTGTCGATCTTGTTTTTATCTCTGAGGGCTACAAAGCCAGCGAGATGAAGAAATTCAGGGAAGATGCCAAAAAACTGGCCGATATGCTATTGGCTGAACCTCCATATAATGAATACAGGGATAAGTTCAATTTCTGGGCAGTGGAAGCTGTATCTGCAGAATCAGGGACCGATGTACCGGGTGAAAAGATATATGTTAATACTGTCCTGAATTCAAGCTTCTATACTTTTGACCTTGACCGGTACCTTACGACCCAGGATATGAAATCAATAAGCGATTACGCTGCTGCGGTACCCCACGATAATATTGTTGTGCTGATCAACAGCTCCAGGTACGGAGGTGGTGGTGTTTATAATTACTACAGCGGGACAACAGTCGATAATGTTCTGCTGAGATATCTCTTTATTCATGAATTCGGTCACGGATTTGCAGGTTTGGCAGATGAATATTATGAATCAATTGTTTCATACGAAAATTTCTATCCTCTTGATGTCGAACCCTGGGAACCCAACATCACAACACTTGTAAACTTCGATTCAAAATGGAAAAACCTTATCGGGAAAAATACTCCTGTACCGACCCCAGCAACCGATGAATATAAAGATGTGACGGGCTTGTTCGAGGGTGGCGGTTATTCTGCAAAAGGTATTTACCGGCCAAAGATAGATTGCACTATGAAAAGGAGTACTCCGCAGGGATTATGTCCTGTCTGCCGGCAAGCGATAAGGGAAATGATAGAATTCTACACGAAATAATGTACCTCAGAACGTAATCCCCTTAGATTAAGCGAATTACTCATAGAGAGTAGGATCTCTTTCTGACCGGCTTTCACCTCGTAGCTTCCTCTGAAATGCACTATCATGGCACACTGTTCCGCCTGAACAGCGTCATGACCACATACCTCAACAAGCGATTTGATAACGTGGTCGAAGGTGTTAATTTCATCATTGAAAAGAATAAGTGAACAGCGCTCAGCACCTTTATTCAGTTTTTTATTCTTATGTAATGTCTTCTCTTTCATTCCAGTTGCTCAAAAAGTTGTTTTGCTGTCTCTACCGGTATCTCTTTCCTGCCGAGCCATGCACTGACTTTTGCATCGCGATAACCATTTCGTTCCAAAAGGTTTGCATAATCTTCAGCGCTTTCAAAAGTAATGAATTTTCCAATAAGATAAATATCTGTACCATCATCAGTATGTTCTATATCGAGCCCCCTTCCTCCGGCCAGTTTACTTAAACCTGCAAGGACGTCATCCTTTAACGGTATTGATGACCTCATTACTTCGACCCTGAATGAAAGTGTCGGGGGAAGCGTATCTGAAGCAACTTTTACAAGCCCTTTGTCGTCAATTATAAACGGCCTTTTTCCCCATTCCTTTTCGAGTGCTGCGGCCCGTTCAGCTGAAATTATTTTACTCCCTGTGAATGAGACTATAAAAGCATCTTTGAATCCTTTCTGCTTCACAAGAGGCAGAGCTTTTCCTGCATCAGCCTTTTTGCGGAACATCCCGGCATAATAATTAGTCCTGTCAGTTCCCTGTACCCTGAAACCAAATACGGGTGTGATCCCTTTGAAGTAAGAAGGAGACACATTATTTCGAAACACTGCCACCTGAATGCGGTAAATCAGTCCCGGAGGTACTTCCGGATCAATGACAATCTTTTCGTTGGCAGCATTATTGGGCTTTGCGACAACCTTAAAAAAGGAAAGATTACCGGTGGGTGGTTTATCCGTCTGCTTAGCAGTCTCCTTAGTAACTGGCTGATTATCTTCATTCTTTGAGGCACCGGTATTAGCAGGTATTTTTGCAGTTTCCTTTTGTTCAGTCTTGTCCTGTCTGAGGGCGGATTTTACTGTCTCAACAGTTGTGCGGTTAATTGTATCTTCCTTTTCATCAGAATTACCGGGATAATTGCTATCCGGTTTTACGCTTCTTTTACCTGCAACAGTATTTCCTTCCGATACAGCATTCGCCTCCCTGTATTTCTGATCAGCTTTTTCCTGAAAAGAGGCAGCGGATTTTTCCGTTACTGTAATCGTTTCTTTTAATCCTGCCTTATCCTTTAATTGAGGGTTCTCAAGGTTTTTCTTACCCTCTTCCGCAATTCCGGACAGGGAGTCTGCCTTAAATTGATACGTCAGCGCTTCGGATAATACCTTCTCATATCCTTCAGGAAGTAATTCTTTTGGCCGATCCCGTGAGTCTTCATTGCCATTAGCTGCTCCTGCAGATGATTTCTTATCATTTACGACTTCTGTTCCGGGCTTTACACCTTCGTCAGTTGCTACCCGTATCGTTTCCGTATCTGATAATTGCCCTTTTCTGTTATTACACTCCTGGATATATCCTGAAACACCCATGTCCCGCGCTGCTTTCTTCCCGGACTGTTCTGAATATTTATTGTATGAAATTATTGCTTCAGCGTATCTCCCTGACATCTGCTGGGCTCTTGCAAGCCAGAATAGTGCGTCCACAGGAATAGCCCTGACAACGCCGGCACTTTGCTGAGCCTGTGTAAGCAGCGATAACGCCTGTTCAGGATCCCTCCGCAGATTAACAAGTGAGACGCCTGAATAGTATTTGTACAGAGGATCTTTTGGATATGTAACCAACAATTCGCTGAATCCGGTATAAGCCCTTTCATAGTCTCCCTTTGAAAAAGCTTCAAGGGATAACTGGCGCAACGGCTTCGACTGTGTGTACTGGGAAAACAGATTATTCCCGGATAAAATAATTATTACCAGTAACATAAAACAGAAGTACCGGCATTTCATATTCCGATCTGATTGATGATCTGTTCTCACAATAAATAGGTTATCATTTTATCAGACAATTATAGTATTTTCAAATGATCTTCTTTGTTGAAAAAGAAAAAAATCATTTTCTTCAGAATACAATTCAAACTTCGTAAATTTACCCATAATAACAAAATTTACTAAATATGGAAGAATTAAAAGAGGGGATGAAAGCCCCGGATTTTGAGGGGACAGATCAGGATGGCAGGCTGGTCAAGCTGAGCGATTTCAAAGGGAAAAAATTAGTACTCTATTTTTATCCGAAAGATAATACTCCGGGCTGTACTGATGAAGCATGTAATCTGCGCGATAATTACAATTCCCTGTTAAAAGAAGGATTTGCTGTAGTCGGGATCAGTATGGACAGTGAAAAATCGCATAAAGGCTTTGCAGATAAATATTCACTTCCTTTTCCTCTGATAGCAGATACATCAAAAAAAATTATCAGCGATTATGGTGTCTGGAAGAAAAAAAGTATGTACGGCAAAACATTCCTCGGGACTGTCAGAACCACTTTTATAATTGATGAAAAGGGTATCATTGAAAAAATAATTTCAAAGGTCGAAACCAAAGCACATTCTGAACAAATTTTTAAGATGTACACATAATACCAATAATATGAGCAAAGAAAGAGCAGAAATCAATAAAGAGAAACTTAAAGCACTGGAAGTTACCCTGGGAAAAATTGAAAAGGATTTCGGTAAGGGTACAATAATGAAGCTTGGCGATCATGCCATCGAAAATATCCAGATCATATCAACAGGATCAATCGGACTTGACGCGGCACTTGGGATCGGTGGTCTGCCACGGGGACGTGTGATCGAGATCTACGGTCCGGAGGCTTCGGGGAAAACAACCCTTGCAATTCATGCGATAGCTGAAGCCCAGAAAAACGGCGGGATAGCTGCTATAATAGATGCAGAACATACTTTTGACCGGAATTATGCCGAGAAGCTTGGAGTAGATGTTGAGAACCTTCTCATCTCCCAGCCTGATAACGGGGAACAGGCACTCGAGATAACCGATAATCTTATCCGTTCGGGTGCTCTCGATATTGTTGTTATTGATTCAGTGGCAGCCCTTACACCGAAAGCTGAGATCGAAGGAGAGATGGGTGATTCAAAAATGGGATTACAGGCAAGATTAATGTCACAGGCTCTCAGGAAGCTTACTGCAAATATCAGTAAAACAAATACTTCCTGTGTTTTCATCAATCAACTGAGAGAGAAAATAGGTATCATGTTCGGGAATCCCGAAACAACAACCGGAGGCAATGCGCTGAAATTCTACGCTTCTGTCAGACTTGATATAAGAAGGACAAGCCAGCTGAAAGACGGAGAAGAGATAATAGGTAACCGTACAAGAGTGAAAATTGTAAAGAACAAACTTGCTCCTCCTTTCAAAAAAGCTGATTTTGATATACTCTATGGCGAAGGAATATCCCAGCTCGGGGAGATCGTCGACCTTGGTACCGACTTCAATATTATTAAGAAAAGCGGTTCCTGGTTCAGCTATGGCGAAACGAAAATAGGACAAGGACGCGATGCCGTGAAACAGATCCTGAAAGATAATCCTGAACTATACGATGAACTGAAAGTTAAAGTCCAGGAAGCACTTAAGAAACAATAAATTATATAAATCCTTTATCTATGAAAAGATATCTTGTACCGATAATTCTTACGGTTGGCCTTTTGTCTGTTTCCTGCAGGCAGAAGCCATCGCCGATACCGGAGCCCGGCCCGCAATTCAATAATCAGCTTACTGAGGAGGAAAAGGCAGGAGGCCTGATGACACCGGAAATGATGTGGAAATTCGGCAGACTGGGTAACATAGCCCTCTCTCCCGATGGATCAACAGTACTATATACTGTCACAGAACGAGATCTGTCAACAGAGGCAAGCCGAACGAATATTTTCAGTATCGGGATTGAGGGCGGTGAAGCTGTTCAGCTTACAAATACCGGAGGAAGCTCACCCCAGTGGTTCGATAACGGAACATCTGTTGCCTTTGTCGATGGAGACGGTAACCTGGCTGTAATGGACCCGAAAGGATCAGTTATTCAAAAAACAGGAGGACTGGAAAATTTCGAAGCCTTCAGGATATCACCTTCCGGGGACAAGCTTTTTTTTACCCGGAGAGTAAAGCTCGATCAGACTGCCAATGAAAAACATAACCTGCCCAATGCCAAAGTGAGGATAATTGATGACCTTATGTACAGACACTGGGATTCCTGGAGCGACTATTCATACAGCCATATATTTGTTGCAGATTTTAACGGAAAAACAATTTCAGGTGAGAAGGATATTATGGAAGGGCAGAAATTCGAATCTCCCCTGGCACCATATTTTGACGAGAGTGAAATATCCTGGAGCCCTGACAGTAAATATATCGCGTACACAACAAAGAGGTTAAGAGGAAAAGAGGATGCCAGAAGCACAAACTCGGATATAATGTTGTATGAAATTTCCACGGGTAAGGAGGTAAATATTTCAGAAGGTAACAGGGGCTACGACAGGTGTCCGGTTTTCTCTCCTGATGGATCAAAGATCGCATTTCAGAGCATGGAAAGAGACGGGTATGAATCAGATCTTAACAGGCTCTTTATTTACGACGTCAAAACCGGAGCACGCACGTGGGTAACAAAGGGTTGGGAATTTGATGTTGAAACTGTCAAATGGGCTGATGAACAGACTCTCTACTTTGTAAGTGCCTACCTTGGAACTTCTCAGGTCTTTAAGACAACTATAAGCGGTAAAGGAGTCGACAAGTTAACAGAAGGGAAACATGAACTCGGTTCCCTGGAACTTGAATCAGGCAAAATAGCAACCAGGATCACGTCATTTTCACTGGCCGCTGAAGTTGCATCTGTAGATATGGGAACAGGTGATGTTAAACAGATCACCGGGATTAACACTTCCATTTATGAGTCCATCAGGATGGGTAAATCGGAAGAGAAATATATAAAGACCAAGGATGGTAAAGATCTGCAGATGTGGGTAATATTCCCTCCCGATTTTGATCCGGAAAAGAAATACCCGGCACTGCTCTTCTGTACCGGCGGCCCTCAGGGACCTCTGGGACCATCATGGTCGTACAGGTGGAATTTTCAGATGATGGCTGCTAAGGGATATATCGTTTTTGCTCCTAACAGGCGAGGAGTCTCAGGTTTCGGTCAGGCCTGGAAAGAACAGATATCAGGTGATTATGGAGGGAAAAACATGCAGGATATGCTCGATGCAACAGATGCTATGGCAAAAGAGCCATACATCGATTCTGAAAGGATGGGAGCAGTAGGTGCAAGTTATGGAGGATACTCAGTGTTCTACCTTGCAGGTATTCATGCCGGAAGATTTAAAACATTCATATCACACTGCGGAGTTTTCAATTTTATAAGTGAATATGGCTCTACAGAAGAGCTATGGTTCAACGACTTTGATTATGGTGGTCCGTACTGGGATCTTCCGAAAAGTTATCAGTATTCACCGCATCTCCTTGTCGACAATTGGGATACTCCCATCCTTATCATCACCGGTGCAAACGATTTCAGGATACCCTACACTCAGAGCATGGAGGCTTTTACTGCTGCTCAGCTTCACAATATTCCCAGCAGGTTCCTCTTTTTCGAAAATGAATCACACTGGGTCCTGAAACCGCAGAACGCGGTCATATGGCAGAGGGAGTTTTTTGAGTGGCTGGAGACTTATTTACAATAACTCCAGGACCTTCGACACTTTCTCCTCCATTGTCAGTTCACTGTTGACCCAGTGAATTACCGTTCCTTTTCGCTCCATACCACGGAACCATGTCATCTGCCTTTTCGCATACTGATGGATTGCTGTTTCAAGATTCTTAACCATTTCATCATAATTCAGGCTACCCGTCAGATATAGTGTAATATACTTATATTCAAGACCATAGTAGATCATAGTCTCTTTACTTATACCTTTGTCAAGCAACTTCTTTACCTCGTCTGTCATACCTGCTTCAAGTCGCTGATGAAGCCTTCTGGTGATTCTTTTTCGTCTGATTTCCCGGTCTGTTTTAATTCCAACAAAAAGCGATTTCAGTACAGGGAACCGAGTTTGCTTTCTGACTCTCACTGTATTGAAATGTTCAATTTCAATTGCCCTTATCACACGTTTTTTGGTATCAAGATCGGTGGTGTTATGAAGATTTTTATATGTTGACAATATCTTTGTCAGCTCAGCCATAGGCTTTTTTTCAAGCCTTGCCCTCAGTCCGCTGTCAGGAGGCACTTCGAATATTTCATATCCCCTGATAATGCTGTCGATATACATTCCTGAACCACCGCATACAACCGGGAAAATATTTCGTGCCTTAATTTCATTATAAGCTTTTAGAAAGTCCCTCTGGTATTCAAACAGGTTATACTTATAGCCCGGTTCGGCAATATCGATAAGATGACAGGGAATAGTTTTGTTATTTATAATATACTCACCGTAATCTTTTCCTGTACCGAGGTCCATTCCCCTGTAAACCTGCCTGGAATCGGCGCTAATGATCTCTCCACCCAGATGACCGGCAAGAGCCACCGCCAGCGATGTCTTTCCCGAGGCGGTCGGACCTGCGACCACTACCAGATCATATTCTGAATGAGGTTTTACTGACACACGTGTAACAATTAACGGTAACAGGCAATTTAACATAAAATTAGTTAATTTTACCGGTCACTCTTATGATTTCGACAGGAACACATGAAAGGAAAATCCGACAATATTGTAATAAAAAATAAGAAAGCTTCTCACGATTATGAGTTCCTCGAGAAATATATTGCCGGCATCAAGCTTACAGGCACTGAGATAAAATCAATCAGGCTTGGTAAGGCCGCACTTACTGATTCTTTCTGCCTTTTCAGGGGAGGAGAGCTTTACATCAAGGGGATGCACATTTCAGAATACTGGTGGGGTAATATGAATAATCACGATCCCGTCCGCGAAAGAAAGCTGCTTCTGAATAAGCGCGAATTAAGGAAAATTGAAAGGAAAGTAAAGGAAACCGGCCTCACTATAATTGTTATTAAAGTCTTTATTAACGACCGCGGTCTGGCAAAAGCCGAAATTGCAACCGCAAGAGGTAAGAAGGAGTACGATAAACGCCAGACCCTCAAACGCAAAGATTCAGAACGGGAGCTTGACCGTTTCAGAAAGAAATAGTTAGAAATTCGGGCTTAAGAGGTAGCGCGAGTAGAACATGACAATTGTATTAACGGCTTCATCGGAGGTGTCAACAAGGGTGAAGAGGTCAAGATCATCAGCGGAAATATTGTGTTCTTCAGCAAGCATCTCATCTTTGATCCAATCAATAAGACCCTTCCAGTATTTTTTCCCTACAAGAATGATTGGGAACTTACCTATCTTCCTTGTCTGAATGAGCGTAATAGCTTCAAAAAGCTCATCAAATGTTCCAAAACCACCAGGCAATACAATAAATCCCTGGGCATACTTCATGAACATCAGCTTCCGCACAAAGAAGTGGTCGAATGTGATAAGCTTGTCTGCATCAATATATGGATTAGGTCTCTGTTCAAAAGGGAGGTCAATATTGATCCCGACTGATTTTCCGTTACCCTTGGTGGCTCCCTTGTTTGCTGCCTCCATAATACCCGGACCACCACCAGTGATCACTCCATAACCTTTTTGTGTAAGCTTAAACGCAATATCTCCGGCCAGACGGTAATACTTATCATTATGATGGGTTCTTGCTGATCCAAAAATTGAGACGCAGGGACCAATGCGGGAGAGTTTCTCGAAACCCTCAACCAGCTCTGAGATAATCTTGAACACTCTCCAGGAATCTGTTGTATGGATCTCGTGCCATGTTTTCTCTTCAAATGCATCCTTGATAAGATCAGCAGGTTTGTCTTTTTTGACCATTTTAAATCATTTTAGAGATTCAAATATAATTATTTTCTTAAGCCTTCAACTCCTGTTCCAGGAATAATCCGGTATAACTATCACTGCAGTCTGCCAGTTTTTCGGGCAGTCCTGAGAAAACTAAATTACCTCCTTCTTTGCCCCCCTCTTTTCCAAGATCAATTATGTAATCAGCCATCTTGATAACATCCATATTATGTTCTATAACAATAACAGTATTGCCTCTGTCGACCAGCTTATTCAGAACATCCAGCAGCACCCGCACATCTTCAAAATGAAGTCCGGTTGTCGGTTCATCTAGAATATACAACGTCTTTCCGGTATCCCTTCTGGCCAGCTCTGTTGCCAGTTTTACTCTCTGGGCTTCCCCTCCGGAAAGGGTTGTCGACTGCTGACCAAGCCTTATATAACCAAGACCTACATCCTTTAATGTCTTGATCTTATGATGGATAGATGGGACATTCTCAAAAAATTCGACAGCAATGTTCACCGTCATATCGAGGACATCACTTATGGATTTGCCTTTGAATTTAACCTCAAGTGTCTCCCGGTTATATCGTCTCCCGTTACACTCAGTACAGTGAACATATACATCGGGGAGAAAATTCATTTCTATTGTTTTGACACCTGCACCCTCACACCCTTCACATCTTCCTCCCTTTACATTAAATGAAAACCTTCCTGCGCTGAATCCCCGGATCTTTGCTTCCGTTGTCTGCTCAAAGAGTTTTCTTATATCAGTAAATACACCTGTGTAGGTTGCAGGATTTGATCTGGGAGTCTTGCCTATCGGCGACTGGTCCACTTCTATTACCTTATCGATGTATTCCATGCCTGTTATCTCCCTGTATGGAAGCGATGTTTTGCCTGAATGATGAAGCCGTCTGGCAAGAGCCGGATGCAGGGTCTGATTTATAAGGGATGATTTACCGCTTCCGGAAACACCTGTTACACATATAAATGTTCCAAGAGGAAAAACCACATCGACATTGTTCAGGTTATGCCCCGTTGCACCTGAAAGCAAAAGGAATTTTCCGCTTCCCTCTCTTCGTTTCTCTGGTATCCTGAATTTTTTTGTTTTATTAAGATAGCTTGCAGTCAGAGTATCCAGCCTCTTTATCTCATCAGGTTTGCCCTGTGCAACAACAAATCCGCCATGGATCCCGGCGCCGGGTCCCATATCAACAACATGATCAGCAGATAGTATCATCTCCTTATCGTGCTCCACTACAATAACAGAGTTCCCCGAATCTCTTAGTTGTTTCAATGCATTTATAAGTCGTCTGTTATCTCTCTGGTGGAGTCCGATGCTTGGTTCATCAAGGATATAGAGCACATTAACAAGTCTTGATCCTATCTGTGTCGCGAGTCTTATTCTCTGGCTTTCACCTCCTGAGAGAGTCCTGGCTCCTCTGCTAAGTGAAAGATAATCAAGTCCTACATCCAGAAGGAATCCGAGCCTTGACCTTATCTCCTTTAATATTTCCGATCCGATCTGCTTCTGCTTCGACGACATTTTATCCTCAATATCAGAAAGGAAATGTGATAACTCCCTGATATCCATTGCAGACAGTTCACCAATATTCTTTTCTGCAATCCTGAAGAACAGCGATTCTTTCTTTAATCTGGTACCGTTACATTCAGGACAGGTATCATATTGTACGTACTGATCTTTTATCTTTGATGTGCTCTTTTTACCGTTAATTGCTTCAAGATTCCCGACAAAATTGACAACACCCTCAAATGTCAGAAAATAATTTGATGTCATCCCCAAAGGTGTATTGGACAATTTAAGAACCTCATCAGAACCATAGAGTACCTTGTTCAGAATTTCCGGAGGAATATCTTTTATCGGGGTATCAAGAGTAAAACCGTTTTTTTCGGCAATAGCCTCGATCTGCCAGAATATCCATATATTTCTGTATTTCCCCAGAGGTTCGATACCACCTTTCCTGATACTGAGATCCATGTCGGGGATAAGTTTCTTTTCATTTATGCTTGATATCTCACCCAGTCCGTTACAATTAGGGCACGCCCCCTGAGGTGAATTAAAAGAGAATGTATGAGGAGCCGGTTCGTTGTATGACAATCCTGTTGAAGGGCACATCAGGTGGCGGCTGAAGTACCTGGGTTCATTGCTGTCAGAATCCAGGACTATCATCACTCCGTCACCCTGATCAAGTGACATCTGTATTGAATCAGTGAGCCTTTTATCCGTTATATCGCCAGTCCTGAACTTATCAATAATAAGCTCGATAAAATGAGTTTTATAGCGGTCAAGCTTCATTCCGGGAACAAGCTGCTTTATTTCATTATCAATACGGACAGATAAAAAGCCTTTTCTTCGGAGCTGTTCGAATAACTCCTTGTAATGACCTTTACGTCCTTTTACTATTGGAGCCAGAAAATAGACTTTTCTCCCGGCAAAACGGCTCTTTATCAGGTCAATTATCTGATCGTCAGTGTATTTTACCATTTTTTCTCCGGAAGCATATGAAAAAGCATCGGCTGCCCTGGCATATAACAACCTCAGGAAGTCATATATTTCAGTTATTGTACCTACAGTTGAACGGGGATTTTTATTCGTACTCTTCTGTTCGATTGAAATAACGGGGCTTAATCCTGTTATTTTGTCCACATCGGGACGTTCCATACCTCCAAGAAACTGTCGTGCATATGCCGAGAGGGTTTCCATATAACGTCGCTGACCCTCTGCATAAATTGTATCAAAAGCGAGCGAAGATTTACCGCTTCCGCTAAGCCCTGTGATTACTACAAGCTGATTACGGGGAATAGTAACATCTATATCCTTTAGATTATGGACCCTGGCTCCCAGTACTTCTATCTTTTCGCTCATGTCAATATCCCATGCGGGATAATCAGTTCACTGTTTCCGATCTTTCAATATTCCGCATTCCATTTGCCGGGATCTTTATTGAATACTCCTTGTTTTGCCGGGGAGTCAGGTAAGGTTTCCGCAACCAGGGATTAAGGAATTTCAAAAGCTTATAGTTAGTGCCAAAATGTTCCGCAAATTCCGAAAAGCTTGTTACGGCAGTATCTACCTTTACTTCATAATAATTAAGCTCAGGGTAAAGCTCATCCCGTGCGATTGTGAATCCATATTTTTCAGGATCCTCAATTACGAGCTTATATGCTACTGCTCTGAAAATATAACGCGCAGTCTCCTCTGTCAGAAGAAGATCATAATAATTATTCTGCTTCTGGATCCCGATTTGCTCATCTATTGCTGATCTCCCACCGTTATATGAAGCAGCCGCCAGTGTCCAGTTACCGTATCTTTCAAAGGATTTGCGAAAATAGTCGCATGCAAACTGTGTCGATCTTTCAAGATTATAACGCTCATCCACTTCATCATTGATCTCCATTCCGTCTTCTCTGCCTGTCGCCTGCATTATCTGCCAGAAACCTGTAGCTCCTGCCGGTGAAATCATATTGCTGTACTCGCTTTCTGCTGCAGCAAGATATTTGAAATCATCAGGAATGTCATTCTCTCTGAGGATCTTCTCTATGATGGGGAGATAACGGTTTGCCCTCTTAATGATCAATATTGTCGATGAGTGTCTGTAGGCGCTTGTAAGAATCTCACGGTCAAGGCTTTCTCTTGTATCAAAGTTTTCAAGAGGTATTTTCTCCCCTGCGAAAGTCACATTTTCGGGCAGCTTATAAGGCTTATTTGAATAGACAGAATCTGACAAAATCAGCTCCTGACTGCTATTACTGAATCCCTCAGAACCTTTTACAATTGAAATAACTATTATTAAAAAGCTCACCAGGACAAATGATGTTAATAGTGTTTTCCTGTTTGGTTTTGTCATAACATGAGGGTAATTAGAAATAAAGTGCAAAGGTAATATTTTTACACCTGATAACTAATTTAAGGTATGTCAAAAAATAGAAAAGGAATAAAAAAACGAGTTGAAATGAAACATCAGAATTTGTACGATACACCTGAGAATATCCCGAAAGAGTAGGGATGAATTCTCATACCGGAGAATGAGCTGAAAGGATTTATGTAATATCTGAATGTAGGTTCCAGGTTTAATGACAGGTTTTTTGAGAAGCTGTATTCCATTCCCATTCCAAGTGAGCTGCTGAATGAGATTAGATTAAGCCCTTCTGTTTTTCCAACCTGGTATTTACCTCCGTCAAGAGCTGCATAGACAGAATTATTGACAAGAACATTTGATGACACTCCTCCGATAATATTGAAGTCGACAGTTCTGTCGACGAGTTTATATCTCAGAATAACCGGCAGTTCCAGGTAACTGAAGTTCTGACGGAGTGAATTATCAAGATAGGTAAGGTTTGCTTTTGACGGATCGAAGACGTCATTTGTATATCTTGTTGAGATCCTGTTCTCAGAAATATTATCCAACAGAAAGACGTCAGAATTATTTGTATAGACAATCCCGTTTGCGGTCCGTACAGCAAAATTAGGATCGCCTTTTGTGTAATCATATCTCTGGAAACCCCCAAAAGTTGAGATGCCTGAAAGTTCCTGTCCGAAAGATGAGTAATACAATCCTGATTGTACACTGAACCGTTTGTTGATCTTATATGAGAATGCCACGCCACCTGCATATGAAATGACAGGTTGTTCCTCAGAAACCATGGAGGATGGAACCTCGTCGCTGCCGGAACCGAACCTTGTATAATATGTCGGAGAGACAAGGGCGGCTATCGACCACCTCTGAGATGTTGGTTCAACGGTATTTTCAGGAACATACAGGGTCGGATTTTCTGTTTCGCTGAAGGCGCCTGGAGTATTCCTGTATAATTCTGATAAATTTATTGTTCCCGGCCCCGGTCTTTTATTTACCGGCATCCTGTCAGTAAGAGTCGGATAAAGAATATTTTGTATTGCGATGACATTTTCACTCACAGCATCAGAATTCTGAGAACCGGTTTCTGTGGTTGAAGCATCAGCAAGTACCGGCATTTTGTTCCGGATCTTTATAACGGGGGAGTTGACTGCAACCGTAGTGTTGATTACTGGCCGATCAGTTTCCCGACCGACTGTCAGGTCAATATTTTCAAGCCCGGCGGAGATCCGGATGCTATACCTGTATGCCAAAAGGGTTAGCGAGAGGATTACAGCAATCATTGCTGCAGCCCGCAGAAAAATAACAGGACGCTGGCGTTTTCTTATAACCGGACGAATATTATTCCAGACTTCCCGGGGAGGAAGCACTTCATAATCTTTCAGTCCGTTCCTGAAAAGAATATCAATATTTGCTTCCTGCTTATCCATTCGAAATCTTTTTCTTAAGTCCAGTATACGATCCCACTCTCCGCTGAAGAATAATTCTTGCCCGTGACAGGTTCGATTTTGAAGTTCCTTCGGAAATGTTTACAATCTTGCTGATCTCCTTATGAGAATACCCTTCAATAGCAAAAAGGTTAAACACCATCCTGTATTTAGGTGGCAGCTCCCTGATAATGTCAAGCAGGTCAACTGCTTCAAGTCCTGCATAATCTTCATTATCCGGTTCCGCATCCTGTTCCGCTATCATGTCAATATCATCAACTCTGTAGAGGTTGTGTTTGCTTCTGTACTTCTCAAGAGCAGTATTGACCATTATTTTGCGCATCCAGCCTTCAAAAGAACCCTCATGTTTGTAATGAACCAGGTTTTCAAAAATCTTAATAAATCCTTCCTGTAAAATATCCCTCGACTCTTCATCATTACCCGAATACTGCAGACATACAGCATATAATTTTGCCGCATGCCGCCTGTAAAGGAGTTCCTGATCTCTTCTGCTTCCTTTAAGACAACCGTTAATTATATTTTTGATCTCAGGCAAGGATAAATACCTTATAAAGAGATAAAATTATAAAAAAATTATCTTAAAACCAACTCCTTTTGTATAAGATTGATGAAAAAAAGATGAAAAAGGTTGCTTTAACACAGGCGTCGGGGGTTGGGGGCCTGACGTCCGGCGCCTATCGCCTTATATATGTATTACCTCCCCGTATGCTGCCGCAGCAGCCTCCATTATTGCCTCCGACATTGTGGGATGAGGATGAACTGACTTAATGATCTCATGAGCTGTGGTCTCAAGGTTCCTGGCAACGACGATCTCTGAAATCATTTCGGTCACATTGGCACCGATCATGTGAGCACCGAGAAGCTCTCCATAGGCAGCTTCAAAAATAAGTTTAACAAATCCATCTTTCGTCCCTGAAGCACTGGCTTTACCGGAAGCAGTGAAAGGGAATTTTCCGACTTTTATATCATATCCCGCCTCTTTGGCCGCCGCTTCGGTGAGTCCGACCGATGCAATTTCGGGACTTGTATAAGTACAGGCTGGTATATTCTTATAGTCAAGAGGTTTAACCTCCATACCTGCAATTTTTTCAACACATATTATACCTTCTGCTGAGGCGACATGTGCAAGGGCCGGACCTTTTACTATGTCGCCAATTGCATAAATACCCTTTACTGATGTGTTAAAATAATCATCCACAACTACTTTTCCCTTGTCCGTCTTCACTCCTGCTGTCTCAAGTCCTATACCGTCTATGTTAGGTGTCACTCCCACAGCCGATAGAATAATATCAGCCTCTATCGTTTCAACTCCTCCGGGCGTTTTTACAGATACCTTGCATTTCTCTCCCGAAGTATCAACTGATTCAACTGTTGAAGCGGTCAATATCTTCATTTTTCTCTTCTTAAAAGACCTTTCGAGCTGCTTTGATACCTCCTCATCTTCATTAGGTACTATTCTTGGAAGGAATTCCACAAGTGTGACCCCGGTACCGATTGTGTTGTAAAAATCAGCAAATTCGCTTCCTATGGCTCCTGCACCAGCAACCATCATTGTTTGAGGTTGTTTTGAAAGGGTCATCGCCTCCCTGTATCCTATAATTTTTTTCCCGTCATGTTTAAGGTTCGGCAACTCTTTTGACCGCGCTCCCGTAGCAAGAATAATATTCTCTGCTGATAGTAAATTCTTCTTCCCTTCCGGATCTTCAACCTCAACGATATTACCACCTGAAAGACGGGCTGTACCCCTGATATGAGCAATCCCGTTCTTCTTGAAAAGGAACTGTATCCCTTTGCTCATGCCTTCGGCAACCTGGCGGCTGCGAGCGATCATTGCACTGAAATCAGCTTTTATTTCTCCATCGACAGTAATGCCATAATCTGCTGCATGATTGAGATATTCAAATACCTGTGCGCTTTTCAACAACGATTTTGTCGGGATGCATCCCCAGTTGAGACAAATACCTCCCAGCTCAGCTTTCTCAATAACTGCAACTCTCATCTTCAGCTGCGAAGCTCTGATAGCAGCCACATATCCTCCCGGGCCGCTTCCGATTATTATAAGATCATAGTCCATATTAGTTATTGGTTATTAGTTATTAGTTATTCGTTCCCCCCTTTAGGGGGGTCAGGGGGGCTTCATGGGTTAGGGGGGCTTCATGAGCCAGGGGGGCATTAGCGCCAGGGGGGCAGTTCCTGATCATCCGATACAGTCCCTTTGCAATGATCCAGATTATCACAAGTGTGAAAATAATCGTAGCACCGACAGGAATTCCCGCGAAATACGAAATTATGTAACCTGCTGCTGTACCAATAAATCCTGAAAGGATCGACCAGAGGATTATCTTATGATAGGTACGGGTGAAAATCATGGCTATGTTCGGAGGAATGGTCAGAAGTGACAGCACCAGTACAACTCCTGCCATCCTTATATTCAGGACAATTGTAAGAGCCACTAGGGAAGTTGTAACATACTTGAAGATATCAACATATGATGAATATGTCCGGGCAAACAATTCATCAAAGGAGATATAAAGAATTGTCCTGTAAAACGCTGTGAAATAGATAATAAGTATGACCGACATTATTCCGAGCGCTATGATATCGGCATATGTCACCGTAAGGATACTGCCAAAAAGGTAACTCATCAGATTAGGAGAATAGCCCGGTGTAAGATAAATAAAAATGATCCCTGTTGCCATTCCGAACGCCCACAGGATGCCAATTGCAGAGTCTTCCCTTATTTTTTGCCTGACAGAGAGATACTCAACCCCCAGGGCTGACAGAATACCGAAAACGGCTGCTCCGAGAACAGGATTTATACCTGCAAAATAACCAATCCCGATACCTCCGAATGAGGCGTGAGTAATCCCTCCGCTCAGGAATACCATCTTTCTGGAAACAATATAAGTCCCGGCCAGACCTGCTGTAATGCTGGCAAAAACAGCCCCCAGGAGACTTTTTATAATAAACTCATATTGAAATATATTTCCTTCCACTTAACTATGGCTCTTTAAAACTGTATGAGGGACCTCTCCGTGTGTTATGAGTTGTATCGGACAACCATAAGCCAGGAGTTCTTCATTTGATATTTCAGATGAAGGATGGTAATGAAGATATTTGTTCACGCAGGCATACGACTTAACATGAGATGAGATCATTCCGATATCATGAGAGACCATCAGTACAGCCATCCATTTGTTAAGGTCCCTGAGCTTTTCGTAGAAATCATTTTCAAATGTCGAGTCGACAAAGTTCCCCGGTTCATCAAGCAAAAGTAATCTCGGATTCCCTATTATAGCCCGTCCAAGAAAAACACGCTGCAACTGACCACCCGACAGCTCATTTAATGATGAATCAGCCATTCCCGAGAGGCCCAGCTTATCAATAACATCGTAAGCCCTTCTCTTATCGGAGGACGACATGTGAGATATGATCTTCTTCCTTATCATCATCCCGGAGAGTATCACGTCTATCACATTTACAGGATAATTTATATCTCCTGTGGATATCTGGGGAAGATAACCGATGCTGTTTCCATCCAGAAGCTCATTGTTAAAAATTATTTTTCCTGCGGATGGCCTTATAAGCCCCAATATTATTTTAAGGAGAGTCGTTTTACCTCCTCCGTTGGGACCTATTACCCCTATAAAATCATTCTCATAAACTTTGAAGTTAATGTCCTGAAGCACCATATTGTTATCATATGATGCCGATAATGAATTCATTTCAAACAGGTACCGCATTGCTGAATACTATTTATGATCTGACATCAGACTTCTGTGCAATGAATTGATTATCAACATTGTACTTTCCGGCCATCTCTCCGATAGAGGATCAATGACCTCAACATCCGCACCAATCTCATGAGCAATTGCCTTCGCATTTTTGTCATCATATTCTTTCTGAACAAAAATAGTTTTGATTTTGTTCCTTCTGGCAAGGTCAATCAGTTCCTTCATCCTTGAGGGAGTTGGTTCTTTTCCCTCAAACTCAACCGCGATCTCAGTAAGACCATAGTCACGTGCAAGATACGCCAGATTGGGATGATAGATCATGAAGGTTCTGCCCTGAGCTTCAGAAAGAAGAGACTCTGCTTTTAAATCAATCGCATTAATTTCGGCAAGAAGCTTTGAATAACTCACCTGGTATTTATCCTTCGCTGTTGGATTAAGCTTACATAAAAGATCATTTACCGATGATGCAATTATAGCAGAACTCTTTGGAGAGATCCAGTAATGAGGATCTGCACCTTCAGCATGCTCCCCGCCCCCTTCATGGCCTGAAGTGATCGGAACTATTTTATCTCCTATGGATAGTTTTACCATAGTTTTATTTATCTCATAAAACCTGTCCAGCCAGGCCATTTCAAATCCCAGGAAACCATTGCTTATAAAGGCTTCTGATTTCCTGAGTTTGTTTATCTGATCCGGTATTGGTTCATAAATATGAGGATTTGATCCGGGAGGCACCATAATATTCACCTTAAAATCATCGCCTGCAATGGCTTCAACAAAATATTTAAAAGGAGCTATGCTGACAGTAATGATCCTTACTCCATCATCAGATGATTTCCGGTTACACGATAACAATATCAGAAGAGCCAGGAGGGGAAATAATCTTTTCATCCGACATTTATTCTGGAAGTGTACAAATTTAACATATAAGAGAACAAAAGGTTTATGTGTTGCAAATAAAATAATATCAGCTATTTTTGAAATACCGTAATATTAACCGGATCAATGAAGAATAAGGGAGATATACTTGCATCAATTCTGAAGGGTTATGAAGAGTGTCTTTTTTTTCTTCATAATACTAAAGATCATGGTATTGTGGAAAAAATCATGAAAGAGGGATTTATATTTGAGAGCCAGCTTCCTCACTCCACTGATCAGGTCAATCCTAACGAACCTATTGAAATAACATATTTCTTTTTTCAAAGAAAAGATTATGGAGCCTTTACATTGATCCTGGCTATACCCAAAGAAATTTATGAGTTCTATTCCCGGGTCTCAAATGATAATGAAACCGGAATTGAGGAAGTTATCACAATCAGTGAACCATATTACGGCGACAACGATGAACTGGTCTACACTGTCTCTCCAAAACATATTCTCGGATATTTCAATAACAGTACGCTTGAGTTTTTTAAGAACCTGAACTGGGATCAGGAGTATAACAACTGTATTAACAGATCGCCTGCTAAAAGACCGGTCAGACATTCTAAACAGAAATAAACTAAACATAAACAGAATGAAAAGGATCTTAATTATTCTTATCCTGGCCTTTCCAGGTGTAGTCTTCCTGATACCTGCAAGAGCTCAAAAACAGTACACCGATTATAAAACTATGGTTCAGAAGACAGATGGTCTCGCAAAGAGGTATCCTTCATTATGTACAGTCAGATCGCTTGTGAAAACTGCCGGAGGAAAGGAGATCATGGTACTCTCAATTGGCAGGGACAACAAGGATAGCAAGCCAGGTATTGCAGTTATGGGTGGGATCGAAGGCAGTTATATTGTTGGCAGGGAACTTGCTATCGGATTTGCATCCTCGTTGCTTAACGAATCTGAATCTCCTGAAATACAAGAGCTCCTGGGCAAGGTAACATTTTATATCTTTCCTGATGTGAGTCCTGACGCATCTGAACAGTTTTTCCAGGGCCTCAAATATGAAAGAAACATAAATGCAAGGTCAACTGACGATGACCGTGATTTCCTTGTTGATGAAGATCCCTGCGAAGACCTCAATAATGATGGGTTCATAACGCTTATACGTGTTTCTGATCCAGCTGGTACATATACTGAAGCTCCTGAAGATAAAAGGATTATGATACCTGCTGACCTTTCAAAAGGTCAGAGAGGTACTTATCTTGTACATTCTGAAGGAACGGATAACGATAAAGATGGTAAGTTCAATGAGGATGGTCAGGGCGGAGTTAATTTCAACAGAAATCTGACTTATAATTATGAGGAATTCGGTACCAATGCCGGATTACACCCTGTTTCAGAGCCGGAAACAAAAGCGGTACTTGATTTCCTGTTTGAACATTACAATATATATGCAACCATCGCTTTTGGTCCGCAGGATAATCTCGGACAAGATCAAAGACAGACTGAACGGAAAGGTACTCCTGATCCCCAGGCTTCTGGCTCTGATCAGAGACAGCCGCAACCCGTGAACAACGAAAGAAAGTTTACAAATATTCTCAGGTCCGACGAGATTATCAATAAGCTGGTCTCTGAAGAATATCACAAAATAACCGGCATAAAAGACTCACCACCGGTGAAGTCATCTCCCGGAAATTTCATGGATTGGTCATATTTTCATTATGGCCGTTACAGTTACAGTACTCCGGGATGGTGGTTTAATGTTGAGAAGGATACGAATGCTGAAGTTTCATTTCTGAAATATGCAGCTGAAAATAAAATGGATGATGTTTTTGTACCCTGGACTGAGATAAACCATCCTGATTTCCCAGGTAAGAAGACTGAGACGGGAGGAATCAAGCCTTTCGTTATGATCAATCCCCCGGCAGATAAACTTGAGGATCTCGTCGCCGGACACTACAGGTTCATCAAAACGATTGCTGCAATGCATCCTGAACTTGAGTTCCTCGATGTTAATGTTGAAGACAAAGGAGAAAACATTTACCGGCTGACCCTTAAGGTTCATAATAAAGGAATTTTTGCGACATCCACTGAAGCCGGAGCTTCAAATATGTGGACCAGAATAATGAGATTGAATCTCGAAACTTCAAAAAATCAAAAATTCCTCAGCGGGCAACCCATACAGAGGATCTCAAGGCTTGAAGGCGGCAGCTCGGCTGAATTCAGCTGGCTGATAATGGGCAAAGGCTCTGTAAAGATAACAGCAGGGGCTGTCAATACAGGTACTGTAAGCACATCAGTCGAACTGAAATAATTTTCAAATCTTAAAGAACCAATTATGAAGAAAATAGTTATTCCCGCAATACTTGCACTGGTTATCTCAGTCATACCGGAACCTGTTCTGTCCCAGAGCCAGGAGCTCTTCTTTAAAGCAGCCGGCTCCCCGGCAAATCCAAAAGTCCAGGTCTCATGGAATAAATACTACACCCCGGCAGGCGTTGAAGATTTTTGCAATAAGCTGGCGGCTGCACATCCCGGTCTGGTCTCACTTGGAACTCTGGGGAAATCCTACCAGGGACGGAATATCAATGTATTGACAATTTCCGACAAATCGACAGGTAATCCCGATCAGAAACCCGCTTTCTGGATCGACGGAAATATCCATTCCATTGAATTGCAGGGAACAGAGATGGCGATGTATACTGCATGGTACCTGTGTGAGATGTATGCTGATAATGCGTTTATCAAACAGCTTCTTGCAGACAAAACTTTTTATATAACACCTACTATTAATCCCGATGCAAGAGAATATTTCACGTCGGTCGGAGTTCCTCCAAGGTCAGGACTGATGCCATATGACAGCGATCGTGACGGATTTTGGGATGAAGACGGGACTGATGACCTTAACGGAGACAAAAATATAAGCCAGATGAGAAGAAAGAATCCTGACGGCGCATACAAACCCGATCCTAAAGATCCACGGCGTATGATACGTGTGGAACCCGGAGAGAAAGGAGAATATGAAATGCTGGGGACAGAGGGAATAGATAATGATGGTGATGGATTAATTAATGAAGACGGACCAGGGGGATATGACGGGAACCGTGACTGGGGATTCAACTGGGAACCAAATTATGTTCAGAATGGCGCCGATAAATACCCGTTCAATCAGCCTGAAAACCAGGCAATTCGTGATTTCATCGTAAAACACAGGAATATTACCGGTGCACAGTCTTTTCATAATTCAGGCGGATTGATATTGAGAGGGCCCTCAATTCAGGGCGGAGGTGCTGAAGCTTACAGCAGTTCAGATGATGAGGTCATTAATGCCATCGGGAAAAAGGGGGAGGAAATCATCCCCGGGTATAAACTTATAACGATATGGAAAGATATGTACACAGTTTACGGCGGAGAGCTTGACTGGTGGCATGGTGCAATGGGATGCTTTGTCTGGTCAAATGAATTGTGGAACAGCTACCTGATGTTTTATGATACTACAAACAACGATCAGTATGAATTTGACAAGCTTCTTCTTTTTGAAGATTCATTTATCCCCTGGCAGAAGATAAATCACCCGGTATATGGAGAAGTTGAAGTGGGAGGCTTCAGCAAGAATTTCGGAAGATTGCATCCGGGATTCCTTCTGGAATCGGATGCTCATCGAAATGCAGCTTTCTGCATTTATAACTCGTATCAGTCACCAAAACTTGAGATCAGGAATCTTAAAATCACAAAGCTTGACGGTGGTCTGAAGGAGGTTACCGCAACAGTCTGGAATACAAGGATGCTTCCGACACATTCTGCCACAAACTTAAAATATCAAATTGACCCCCCCGATTATGTTTTTCTTGACGGAGGAACGGTCATTGCAGGTGTGATTGTTGATAATGCCGATCTTAATATTACAACAGAGCAGAAGAAAAATCCTCAAAGAATGGAGATAGAAAATATTCCCGGTTACGAGAAAGTTGACCTCAAGTGGATCGTTAAAGGCGGAAACAAATTTACAGTGAGGGTTGAAAGTGTAAAAGGCGGCCGCGTTTCGGCACAGACAGAATAAAAAAAATGAGACCGGAACCCCACGTGCCAGTCTCATTTTCAAAGGAATGAAAAAAATCTTTCTGCTATTAACTTAATTTGCCTGAACTGATATTCTGAAAAATCCTGATGCTTTTGAGGATTTTATCTCAAATTTCCATGGTCCGACTTTATCTTTGTTTTCGCTTTCCGAGATTGTAAATGATTTCCTCCAGTTCAGGTTGCCAAATTCATCCACTACTATATCTGAATAGGTCTTTCCGTTGGGCATGACTATTTTAATCCTGATCTCTCCTTCTTTGCAATCTCCGAAAACCGACATCGCAACATTCTTAACTTCAGGATCTACATCAATAACATAATCTCTTGAGAATGAAGAAGCTTTCATGGATTTTGAGAAATCCCACGATGTTCTTTCAGCATCTCCTGCATAGGTGTGGTAAAATTGGCGTTGCCAGTCAGCTCCTGAAAAAGGTTCTCCTGAACTGAACGGGAAGTTCCGTCCCACACTCTCATTACTTCTGAAAATTCTGTCCGGCCTGTTCAGTTCTTCCATACTTTTGGCATATTCCGATATTTTCTCAATATTCGCCTTCTGTTCTTCCATCAGTTTCTGCAATTCTTCATCAGCTGCCTTCTTTTCCGCCATAGCTTTCTTCTGCTCAAGAATAGCCTCCTGAATCTGTTTTTCCTTTTCCTCTTTTGGCTTTGTTTGAGGATTTGCTGCCTGGCCTGACAAACTAACTGAGATGATGGAAAAAATTGCTAATATTATAATCTTGTTTTTCATGACTGCCTTGTTTTTATATAACGATTCAAAGTTAATGCCGTTTATTACAGGATTATGTTAATGCCGGGTTAATACCGGGTTAATGTAAGATAATCAGCATCCTGCTTTTAATAAAAAATGAATACTTTTGGACAGTAAACCTGAATATGATGAGAAAAAGAAACACTGTCCTTACCCTGGGTATCCTGGCAATAGTATTTATAATAGCTGCCCAGGTTATAATATTAAGAGGTCTATGGAAGCAGCAGAATGAGATGCTGACCCTCAGGTACAGGTCGTTGTCACAGGAGGCAGTAATGTCGCAGCGTGGATCATTTTCAGGCTATGACACTGTAAGGTTTCTGCTCAATAATTACTCAGAGTCTGTTGTGAAAGAACTCTCAACGATAAAAGATGAGCAGAAGCTGATTGAAAAGAAAAGGGATATTCTTGAATATTTCACAGTTGTATTGAACACTGAGCAGGATTTTTCAAGTTTTCTCTCTGCATATTTTGAAGATCAGGGATTTGAAAAGGATTTCAATCACAAAATCATCATAAGCAACCTTGAGATTGTTGATTCTGACACGATAGTTATTTACAGGAATGAAGCGTATGCAAGCTACAGAGCCGGAGGCCCCCGTATGATAACTAATATTCCTGAAGATGAAAGATCGAGTATCCTGGTCTATCGTTACAGACTTATTGGAAATTATTTTTATCTGAATTTTGATTACTTTATCGATTTCTCAGATAAGCAGAAGATGATCCTCAGAGAAACTGCTGCATCACTTATTATGAGCCTGCTGAGCATACTTGTGGTTGTTTCAATATTCCTGATCACCTATCGGAATCTACTGGAAGAGAAGAGGTTGTCGAACCTGAAAACCGATTTCATTAATAATATGACACACGAGCTCAAGACGCCTCTTGCCACAATAACGGTTGCAGGTAAAACCCTTGAGATGGAGAAGATCCGTAAAGATGATTCAAAAATCCTGGAAACAGCCAAACTAATTGGTAAACAAAGCGTTCATCTGAACCAGCTTATAAACATGATCCTCGAGATAAGCATGTGGGAGAGAACACAATTCCAGCTCTACAAAAAGAAGATAGATATTGAGGAGGTTATGAACGATATTGTGATGAGTTTTAAGGCCGGAACAGGCAGCTCGGCACAACTGACACAAAAATATAATTTCGATGGCCTGAAGGCAGATATTGATCTGGTCTATTTCACCACTATGATCAATAATCTCCTGTCGAATGCTGTGAAATATTGCGATAAAGAACCTGTCATTTCAGTTGAAGGATCCGTGGAGAATAACAATCTCAGTATAAAGATTACCGATAACGGAATAGGAATCAGTAAAACTGATCAGAAGCACGTTTTTGATAAGTTTTACCGTGCCTCTTCCGGAAATATTCATAAATACAAGGGGCTTGGGCTGGGGCTCTATTATGTAAAAACTATAGCGGAGGCACACGGAGGTGATGTAACATTATCAAGTAAACCGGGAAAAGGTAGTATATTTACATTAACAATTCCTTATTAAAATTATTCGCGATTATGAAAGTTTTATTAGCTGAAGATGACAGGGATTTCGGTAATATTCTATCACAATACGTTACAATCAATGGATTTGATGTGACGCTGGCACGCGATGGCAAAGAAGCCTGGGAACTTTTTAGTCAGGATAAACCTGACATCTGTGTACTCGATGTGATGATGCCGGAAATGGACGGATTCACCCTGGGAGAAAAGATTAAAGAGGCGCAGCCGGATGTTCCGCTAATCTACCTTACAGCAAAAAGCCTCAAGGAAGATATTGTAAGAGGTTTAAAAATCGGTGCTGATGATTATATAACAAAACCTTTTGATCCTGAAGTTCTGATCCTGCGGATAAATAATATCCTGAAACGGGTCTATTCATCAACTAATGATGAATTTAAGATCTCTTCAACTGTTCTTAATTTCAATACTCTTGAGCTCATCTCAGGAAATACCCGTGAGAAGCTTACCCTCAAGGAGGCTCAACTGCTTAAATATTTCATAATCAATAAGAATAAGGTACTCGCGAGAGAAGATATCCTTACCGAAATATGGGGTGAAGATGATTATTTTCTTGGCAGAAGCATGGATGTTTTCATCAGCAGGCTCAGAAAGTATATCTCTGAAGATACAAACATCGATATCCGAACCGTACGGGGAACGGGGTTTATACTCGAGGAATTAAAGAAAAATGAGTGATCTGAATTACCCCTTATGCTCCTCGCTCTGAACCAATTACTTCCCAAGCACCTCATTTACCTTATCATACAGGTCATTACCCCTGAGGTTTCTGGCGATGATGATGCCTGATTCATCGAGAAGAAAATTGGCAGGAATAGCATTGACAGCATATAATCTTGCTGCTGCATTATTAAAGTATTGGAGATCTGACACATGTGTCCAGGTGAGTTTGTCGTCAGCTATTGCCTTGGTCCAGTCATCCTTCGTCTGGTCAAGAGAGACACCAAAGATATCAAAGCCTTTTTTATTGAATTCATTATAGATCCTTACCAAATTAGGATTCTCCAGACGGCAGGGGGTACACCAGGCAGCCCAGAAATCAACAAGAAGGAGCTTTGCTCCGGTTTTTGATGAAAGAGAAACAGCATTTCCGTTTACATCATTCAATGTAAAATCAGGAGCCTTCTGTCCGATTGATACCGGCTTCATTGCAAGAGCCAGCTCTTTAAGATCTTTAACGACAGGTACTTTTGCCACATTGGTATCCAGTGCATTTATTGCACCTTCAATTTCATCTGCTCCCATGTAATAGGAAAGACTTTTTATAATTGAAGGAGTTACATATGATGAAGGATTATTTCTGACGAATTCTTTCTGCAAATTCATCATTTCTTTATCGATCTCTTCAAGCTCGGTTTCATACTGCGACATCTTTTGTATATCGTTTACCTGCCGGGCAACCTGGTATTCTCTTTGTGCGTTCTCATATTTCTCACTCAATGGTTTGTCTGAGTCAACAAGAGACTGATATTCATCCTGGGTCTTTGAACCGGTAATCCGGGCATCAAACAGAGAATCAAGCGTCCCGGTAATGTTAATATCAGAATTCTCGATGTAAAAAGAGACTCTGTCAGCTGTATTTACAGCAATAAGCTGCACAATATCAGGGTATTCAACACTACCTTCCATTTTAAAGGAGCCCTTGCCGGAGATTGCAGAATCAATTGCAACAATTTCGCCGTCAACTCTCTTCTGGAGCAGGAATAGTTCACCATCGGAACCACCAATCTCCGCTTTAATGAGATAATGTGGTTCAGAAGCGCAGGCATTAAAAAGAATTGCAATTATAATTGCCGGATAAATGATCCTTTTCATTTCAGATATTATTAGTTATGTCTCAGATATTAAAAAATTCAAGGTGTCAAAGATAGAGATTATTGTCATTCCTTCTTATCTTTCCTGTACTTATCGATCAGATCAGCTGCCGCTTTATATGATGATACTTTACCTTCATTTAGTTTCTTCTCAAGGAGTGTCGCAAGCAGCTTAATATCATTATTATTGTAAAATGAATTTGTAAGGTATTCATCTATTGTATCATGCATTCGTGTAACTGCCTGCTTTTTCCTTCGCTCTTCAAAATATCCCCTCTCCTTCGTGTAAGAGGCATATTTCATAATTATATCCCATAGCTCTTTAATTCCTGTGTTTTCCAGAGCAGAACATACAACAACTTCCGGTTTCCACCCCGAAGAAGATACGGGAAATAAACTGAGTGCATTCCTGAACAGGTTTCTGGCTTCAAGTGCGGGGAGCATATTCTGACCATCTGCTTTTGTAATTGCTATTCCATCAGCCATTTCCATAATGCCTCTTTTAATTCCCTGAAGTTCATCTCCTGCACCGGCAAGCATAAGAAGAAGGAAAAAATCAACCATTGAATGGACAGCGGTTTCCGATTGACCCACTCCTACAGTCTCGACAAGAATTGTGTCGAAACCTGCTGCTTCACAGAGGATTATGGTTTCCGCTGTTTTCCTTGCAACGCCGCCAAGTGTTCCGGCAGCCGGTGAGGGTCTGATAAATGCATTCGGATTATTGCTCAGCTTTTCCATCCTGGTCTTATCACCAAGGATGCTTCCTTTTGTTTTTCCGCTGCTCGGATCTACGGCAAGAACTGCAAGTTTCCTTCCCATTCCGGTTATATATGATCCGAAAGATTCTATGAATGCACTCTTGCCCACTCCGGGAACTCCTGTTATTCCAATCCGTATTGAACGTCCGCCGTAGGGCAAACACCTCTCAATAATCGAATGAATTATATCAGAGTGATCCGGCAATGAGCTTTCAGTAAGGGTGATAGCCTGACTCAGAATAGTTCTGTTCCCTGATAATATACCTGAAATATATTCATCAACAGAATAATCTTTCCTTTTCTTTCTTCCCTTTCCCCTTAGTACCTCAGGATTTATGCTGGGCGGTTGTTGAACTCCTTTTTTAATTTTGAGAGTACTGTCAGCTGGCTTCTTTTGCATTACTTCAGGATAAAGTCAGTGTAAAAATAATAAAAAGGGCGCCTGGTAGTATACCGGCGCCCCTTCAAAAAAGTTTTAATACTCTTCAGTTACCTGGCTGAGGCTACCTGTTCAACCTCAGCATTAAGCATCAGAACCACTTCAGAGTTCTTTGGATCGTTTGTATAAACATAAATAGCTTTTGTAACTTTCCCTTTATAGCTGCCTGAATTGAAAACTGCCTTTATTGAACTCGACTGACCCGGTTTAATGCCAACGCCCTGCTGTCCCTGCTGAACTGCCGTGCAGCCGCATGTTGACCGAACGTGCCTGATGACGAGGTCCGTTTTCCCAGTGTTTGTGAATTTGAACTCAACTTCTTTTTCTGACGAACCCGGAATTTTCCCGAGATTGACTGTTGTTGACGCCAGCTGGAAAACAGGTGCCTTTTCAAGATCTTCCTTTGTGAGGGAGGAAAAATCCTCAACAAGATTTGCTGATATATAATAGTACACATTCTCCTGAACAGCTCCGTTGAGCACTACCTTAACCATATCGCTAACATTACCCCAGCTGTTGTTCCTGGTTGCGTCATAAGTTCCCTCGATGATCCCTTTCTGTCCAGGTTTAAGAGTTTCGGGATTGGCTTTCAGGTTAAGATGTACCGGCAACATCTCGAACCCGATCTTAACGGGTTCGTTGGAAGTATTTACAATTTGCATTACCCTTATTTTCTTTTCGGTCTTCTTAATGTTAGTGAATGCAAGGTGGTTACTCTCAAACCTTATAGAACCAACAGGGAATGTAAATAACTCTTCAATTGTTTTTTCGCGCGGTAAAACTTCACCTTTTATCACAAGTACTGCAACCTGCGGGTTTGAATTTGTATAGACTGACAGAGTTTTATTAAAGGCCCCCGGGCGGTCTTTAGGATCATATATTGCCTTGATGACTCCTTTCCCTCCTGCGGGTATGGGTTCCCTTGTCCATTCGGGAGTTGTGCACCCGCACGATGCAACAATATTCTGGATCACCAGAGGAGAATTTCCGGTGTTGCTCACAGCAAATTCGTAAGTCTGCCGTCCGGCCTCTTCTTTGAATTTCCCAAAATCGTGATCCGATTCAGATAATTTCATAACTGGTTGCGCAATAACAGATGCGCTGATTAAAAAAATCGGGATTAACAGAAATATCTTTTTCATTTCACATCAGTTTTATTTGCAAAAATATAATAAATCCACTTTCTATTCGGTTTTATTTATTAACACTATCAACCGGTAAATGGTTGCATGATACTATACAAAAATCAGACCGGAAAAGTATTTGCTGACCATTGGAACAAAATTAATAAAGTTTGGGCTTTATACACAAATTAAACCAGAATATCATTAGTTTTGTCTCATTAACCGCAGTAGTTGGAACAATTTTTGTTAATAGAAATCCAGTTTTTCCAATGAAGGATAAAAGAATGAGGAACGCCTGCAGACTGATATTCACCACTTTAATCTGTTTATTTTACTTGAATGCAAATGGCCAGTTCTACAATGGGCATCAGATGACATTCGGGAAGAACAAGGTGCAGTATTACGACTATTACTGGTCGTTCTACAGGTTTGATAATTTTGACTGCTACTTTAACGAATATGGTCGTGATCTTGCCAAATTCACCGCTGATTATGCGACTAAAAAGCTGGAGGAAATAGAGGATTTCTTTGACTATACCCTTGAAAAAAGATTGATTTTCCTTATTTACAACAAAAATGCCGAGTATAAACAATCTAATGTCGGGCTTGTCACATATGATGAAGATAGCTACAATACCGGTGGTTTTAGCAGGATAATCAAAAACAAGGTGATGCTGTATTATGAAGACGACCATATTGATTTTCAGAAACAGATTGCTGCAGCTATCACTGAAGTGATAATTAACGAGATGTTGTATGATGCAGAGGTCAAGGACAGGGTTTCAAGCTCTTCTATTATCAGTATACCGGAATGGTATATGAAAGGACTTATTAATTATGTTGCTTACGGATGGGATTATGAGGCAGAAAACAGGGTCAAGGATGGGATCATGTCCGGCAAATACAAAAATATTAACCATCTCGAATATGAAGATGCTGTATATGCAGGACAGTCATTCTGGAGATTTCTGGGCAGACAGTACGGCGATGCACTCATACCGAATATAATTTACCTCACAAAAGTTTACAAGAAGGTAGATGATGGTTTGCTGTACGTAGTCGGAAAAGATCTGAAGGATCTCCTTGTTGAATGGAAGGAGTTTTACAGAAACGAGTACGCAGGAGACAGGGATCTGCCGGGAGTCGATCAGAACACAATCCGGAAATCGAAAAAGGAACAGATTTACCAGCAGGTAAGAATTTCTCCTGGAGGTGACTATATTGCTTATGTTACAAATGACTGGGGAAGAAAAAAGATCTGGCTCTATAATCAGGCTACAGGAAAACAAAAGGTTATTTTCAGGGCTGAGCCTAAATTTGAACAGGTGATCGATAAAACCTATCCTGTACTGGCATGGCATCCAAGCGGGAGAATACTCACATTCATTAATGAGGAAAAGGCAGGCCTTGTGATGTACTTTTACCGCATTAATGATAAATCGACAGAAGAACGAAATCTTCTGTACTTTGATAAAGTACTCGATTTCTCCTACTCCCCTGAAGGATCCACCCTTGTGCTTTCTGCCGTGAAGGATGGACTGACCGATCTGTATATCCACACAATCTCCTCAGGAACTAATGAGCAGATTACAAGAGACATAGCTGACGACCTGAATCCCTCTTTTCTGGCAAAATCACCAAATGAAATTATTTTCTCTTCAAACAGGCTCACTGATTCTATTACTAACACAGGTGATCCTTTTGAAAAGTCAGGAATGACATTCGACCTCTTTACTTATGACATACTAAAGAAAACAAACCTGCTTACAAGGCTTGCCGAAGGTGATTACACTGACAGGTATTCTGCTTCAAGCTCAGCGGGAAATAATATTACTTACATCGGAAATACTGACGGTGTGATCAACCGGTATGTGGCAACATTTGACAGCACTATCAGTTATATCGATACAACCACCCATTACCGGTATTTTATTAAATCTCAGCCCGTTACCGATTATGACAGGAATATTCTCGATCACTCGGTTTCAACTGTATCAGATGATTTTGGAGAAGTTGTTTTCAGTAAGGGCAAATACTTCATCAGGAAAGGGAAAATGAGTGATCTGCAACCAGTACAGCAGAATGAAATTAAGCTAAGTAATTTCCGCAAAGAGAAGAACATCTTCTTCCATAAGGCTGACAGTGTTGAACAGATCAGGCAGTGGCTTGTGGAAGAAGATAAAAAAAGAAGGGATACCCTGACCAAACCATACTATGAGTACTTTCTAACAGATGAATCAATTGATATAAACCATTATATCTTTGAAAAAGAAAAACAGAATTACTACGAGCAACAATGGCGCAAGGACTATATGGATATAGATCTGGATACGGGAATCCTCCAGCTTCCGTTGATGAGGATTTATGAGACCTCCTTCTATAATAATTATATTGCTAACCAGATTGATTTCACATTTCTGAATAACTCATACCAGGTTTACAGCGGAGGAGCTCCCTACTTTAATCCGGGAATGAATGTGCTGTCGAGATTTGGTGTTATTGATCTGTTTGAAAATTACAGGATCACAGGAGGATTCAGATTTTCAGGGAACTTCGACAGTAATGAATATCTGGTGAGTGTCGAAAACCTCAAAGGCAAATTTGACAAACAACTGATTTTCCACAGACAGGCATTTTACAGTTCTGCAGAGGGAGAGGGCGCTGGTGAGGATACGCTGTTCAAGTCGCATACACATAATGTATATCTTACATTTTCAAAACCTTTTAGTCCGGTTTTTGCACTTAAGGGAACTCTGGCGTACAGATACGACCGCCATGTCTACCTTCCTACAAACATGACAACCCTTAATAAAGAGAGTTTATCGCGTCATTGGGCAAGCATTAAAGGGGAAGTAATTTATGATAATACCCGTAAGAGAAGCGTAAATATATATTATGGTACCCGATTTAAAATCTTCGGAGAATACTATAAGGAGATCACATCCGGCAAATCAGATATGATAGTACTGGGAGTTGATTTCAGAAAATATACCAAGATCCACAGAGAGCTTATCTGGGCTAACCGCTTTGCGGCAAGTACTTCTTACGGACCGACCAAGCTTGTTTATTATCTTGGCGGAGTTGATAACTGGATGGGGTACTTCTTTAGCAAATACCCAATGTTCGACAATACAATTCCCGTAAATCCTGATGTTAATTATGGTTTCCAGACGACTGCAACCAATATGAGAGGCTTCAGCCAGAATGCCCGAAACGGGAATAGTTTCGCTCTCATAAACAGTGAAATAAGATGGCCGTTCGTCAGATATTTTGCCGGGCATCCCCTTCGTTCAAACTTCCTGAACAGTCTGCAGGTTGTAGGTTTTGGCGATATCGGCACAGCCTGGACCGGAGATTCTCCCTGGTCAGGCGAAAATGCTTATGACAACGAGGTAATAGAAAACGGGCCTGTAGTAGTAACACTGGACTCAAACAGGAAGCCGATCATTACCGGCTTCGGAGCGGGATTAAGAGCCCAGCTGATGGGTTATTTCATCAGAGCTGACTGGGCATGGGGTATCGAAGACAATTATTTATTACCGAGAATATTCTACCTCTCATTCAGCCTTGATTTTTAACCGGGATATCGGATCAGAATAATATTCCGGATGAAGATCATTATATAACTAAGGCACGATTCTTGTATTTTCAGTGTGATATTTTTTAATTTAGAAAAATTGGATAAATTTGTGCGTTTAAAGTAATTAATTATTTAAAAGATCATAGAAATGGCTTACAAAATTAATGAAGATTGCACTGCTTGCGGAACATGTATCGATGAATGCCCTGTTGAGGCTATATCAGAGGGTGACATCTATAAAATTAATCCGGACATTTGTACCGATTGTGGTGCATGTGCAGATGTTTGCCCTGTAGAGGCAATTCATCCTGAATAAGTTCTGCAGTCTTTTTGGATTTATTGGAGAATGGCTAAGCGTAGTTTTGAACTACGCTTAGCTTTTTTTATTGCGGATTATATTTGGCCTGCTCAAGAAGTCCCTGAATATCTTTATTATCCATCAGAGTCTGCAGAACTATATTTCCGTTCCCGTTCATATAACTTTCTACGATCCTGAAGCCAATCCACACAGCGGCTCTGCCGGGCGATTCATTTGTGAAAAAGCTTGTAAAAGGAGCTTCTCCCGTGAGCTTTTGTATGGTTAACAGGTCGGTGCTGAAAAGCAGATCATGTTCAACAAGGTATTGCCACATCTGACTTTCATTATTAATACAGAATTTCATCTGACCGGATGTGAATCCGAAAAGTATTGTGTCATTTACTTCAGGCAGCATACGTCTTTCAAAATATTTCAGCTTGCCTTCATGAATAATTTCCGTCATCACATTTCCTGCTGTGTACCTCATCTCTTCATAATCCCAGAGTGTCTTACCCCATGCATACATACAATCGGGTACGATGTTATAAGAATTCATTCTGGCAGCAACGTATCTGTAGATGCCCAGTTTTGGGTAATATTCGCAATCCCTTCCCAGATAACCGTCAAGCCCGATACCCAGTACAGTGCTCCCGGTTACTGTAATAATACTTCTGTTAAAACCGGTGATGCATGTAAAGATTTCCGGTACTTTCCGGTCAGGGAAATACCAAAGAAAATGACGAAAAGCATCTTCCAGCTCTTCCTCAAGGTGATTGATATCAGGATATTGCCTTAAAACTTCCGAATAAACTTCGTTATTTATTCTGTCGGTACAGAATCCCGTCAGCATTTCGTTGTATGAAGTATCATTTATATCTCCTGCATTGATAACGTAGCTGAACAACTGGAGAACAGATCCGTACTTTTCTTTAAGCATGGGAATGATATGCGGAATTTCACCGGGATCAGGAGTAAAAAGATCCTTTTCAAGCCTCTTTACTTCAACACCGGCAGATATGCCTGATATGTTAATCTTGTAATTGCTTCTCCTGCAAGAGACAATTAATGTCAGGCTGCATATACAAAGTAAAATGATGATAAAGCGAACTTTCATTGAATTCTTTTTTAATGCCGAAATTAAGTATTTTCAACTGATGACAACTATTCTAAACGGGGCAATAACTTCTATTATTATTTCTTAATTTCGCAGAACAGATAGAATTTAAATTAAATCTGACCGTTTTAGGATTATTTAAGTCTAAAAATTATATCGACCGTAAAATGAGATATTTTAAAAAGTGTCTGCCTCATTTACTTAAAATTAAAGTTTTAATTTTTCTCGTTTTCGTACCTTCTGTTACACATGCCCAGCTGGGTGGCCGGCCTGCCGGACCTTTCGGTCTTCCACCGATTATAAGTCTCGGAGTTCATCTTGATCCGATAATAAGCTGGTTCTCAACCGATATTTATGATATCAGAAATGAAGGAGCAAGACCAGGTTTTAATTTCGGGATTTCATGCTACAGATACTTCAGCCCTAACTATTCTTTCTCCACAGGTATAAATATTATCAATTCGGGCGGAAGGCTGATAAGCAATAAAACAACTCTGTTTGAACTGGTAAACTATGAACCTAAGATAGTTACAGTTGCTGCAGGTGAGGCTATCGTTTACAAGGTTCAGTACCTGGCCTTCCCTCTCGGAGTAAAACTACAGACTAATCAGATAGGATATATTACTTTCTTTTCAGATCTGGGAATTGATCCGAAGATTCTTGTAGGTGGTAAAGCGAACATCCCATCTCTCAGTATAAAGGATGCAAAAGCGACGTCGGAATTAAAGAAGATCAACCTTTCATACCATATAATGGCCGGTATTGAATATGCTATTGGAGGAAGTACTGCAGCAGTTCTTGGCTTGGGCTTCGATAATAATTTCCTTGATATTACAAAAGACATAGGAGATCAACCTCTTGATAAAGTGTCGCATAAACTGCTCTCATTCAGGTTTGGAGTGATCTTTTAATTTGATATCTGATGAAAATTACATTAGCTCAGCTTAATTATCATATAGGAAACTTCGATAAAAACAAAGCTTTAATATGTGATGCCATCAGGAAAGCTAAAGCTGAAAATGCCGATCTTATTATTTTTTCAGAATTATGTGTTGCCGGATACCCTCCGCTTGATCTTCTCGATCGACTCGATTTTATTGAGAAATGTAATCAGACTGTCCTGGAGATTTCACAGGAATGTAAAGGTATAACAGCTATAGTCGGTTCTCCAACGATTAATAAAAATCCTGAAGGGAAAAAGCTGTATAACTCCGCACTTGTGTTGTCGGAAGGAAAAATAATATTCACGGTCAATAAAGCGCTTCTTCCAACATACGATATTTTTGATGAATACAGATATTTTGAGCCGGAAAGTAGTTTTTCGGTCTTCACATTTAAAGGTCTTAAGCTGGCCGTCACGATCTGTGAAGATCTTTGGGATGAACAGCCCTTTGATAATGAATTTGAGAAAAAGAGGTTATATACAGTCTCACCGATGGATGAACTGGCAAAGCAAAATCCCGATCTCATTATTAATCTCTCCGCTTCACCGTTTTCATATTCCAAAATTGACGTAAAAGCTGATATTTTCAGATCGAAAGCCAGAAAGCATAATTTACCGCTGATAAATGTAAATCAGACCGGAGCAAATACAGAGCTGATTTTCGACGGAGCTTCAAAAATAATCAACAGCAAAGGAGAGATCATTGTGCAACTACCATTCTTTGAACAGGCTCTAAGGACATTCTCTTTTGGGGATCTTAACGATAGTATGATCCCGGTGATCAGTGAAAAAACTGATCCTGTTGAACTTATTCACAAAGCTCTTGTAACCGGTATCCACGATTATTTTACCAAAACTAATTTCACAAAATGCATTATTGGTCTTTCCGGGGGTATCGATTCAGCTGTCTGTGCCTGCCTTGCCGCTGAAGCCCTGGGCCATGATAACATCAGAGGTTTGCTGATGCCGTCAAGATATTCCTCGGAGCACTCGGTGAAAGATGCAGAGGATCTGGCAAAAGGACTTAACATCAAATATGAAATAATCAGCATCGAGAAACTTTTCAGAGCATTTGAGTATGATCTGGAACAATTTTTCAAAGGTAAAAAGAGAGATGTGACAGAGGAAAATATCCAGGCAAGGGTAAGAGCTGTTCTTCTGATGGCGTTCTCGAACAAGTTCGGTTATATATTATTGAATACTTCTAACAAGAGCGAAGCAGCTGTAGGCTATGGAACACTTTACGGTGATATGGCAGGCGGGTTGTCAGTAATCGGGGATGTATATAAAACCGATATTTATAAGCTGGCAAAATTCATAAACAGGGATCATGAATTCATTCCTGTCAGCACAATGACCAAATTGCCCTCAGCAGAACTGAGGCCGGATCAGCTTGACTCCGACTCCCTGCCCGATTATAAAGTACTTGATTCTATCTTATACCAGTACATTGAACTTCAGAAACCTGCAGAAAAGATTACCGGTCAGGGTATTGACAATGAAACAGTTGCAAAGGTGATCCGGTTGATAAATTACAACGAGTATAAAAGATACCAGGCTCCTCCTGTTTTAAGGATCTCCTCAAAATCTTTCGGCGATGGAAGAAGAATGCCTCTGGTGGCAAGGTACTGACTATTCCCTGAAGAAGACTCTCCTGACCCGACCCTGAATTGAAGTAAGGATCTCGTAAGGAATTGTCTTACAAATAGCTGCAATTTCTTCGATAGATATTTTTTCACCGAATATTTCAGCTTCATCATCAATTTCAGCATTAATGCCAGTTACATCAGCCATACACATGTCCATACAGATGTTCCCGATTACGGGTACTCTTTTATTTCTGATCATAAGAGCACCCTTTGAATTTCCTAGCATCCTGTTAAGGCCATCTGCATAACCAACAGGCAGGATAGCGATAAGACGTTCTTTTTCTGATACATCGGCACAACCATAACCGACAGGTTCTCCGGCTTTCACTGTTTTTATCTGTGAGATTTTCGTCTTAAACCGCCCGGCCGGCTTCAGATCGAGCCCGGGGAAATTTCCAATACCGTAAATACCGATACCGGGCCTGACCATATCAAACTGGTACTGAGGGAAGCGGGCAATTGCGGAAGAATTACAGATATGCCGGAGGAACGAATAACCAATTGTATCCCGGATCTGTGAAACAGCTTTTAAATATGCATCAGCCTGTGAATGAGTAAACTTATCATATTGTTCGTCATCACTTGAAGAAAAATGAGAAAAAACTGAAGCAACTTTTATCGATTCCAACTTCCTGAGCCCCTCCGCGAGACCGGGAACCTCTTCGGGCATAAAGCCAAGTCTGTGCATACCGGTATCTATCTTAATGTGGACCGGGTATTGAATCAGGCCATGCCTTGATGCAACATCGGAAAATCTATTCAGCGAAAAGAAGTTGTAGATTACCGGTTCCAGATCATACCGGATTATTAATTCAGAAGAGTAAGGATCCGGATTCATGACCATAATTGGTAATGTCACACCGGCATTTCTGAGCTCTACACCCTCATCGGCATATGCAACACCAAGATAGCTGACCCT
The DNA here is from genome assembly GCA_963843415.1 of uncultured Bacteroidota bacterium. Lineage (GTDB taxonomy): Bacteria > Bacteroidota > Bacteroidia > Bacteroidales > VadinHA17 > LD21. The sequence goes on along the minus strand of CAWJKD010000002.1, from coordinate 202,265 downwards.
GTGATATTCAAGTAATCCTGCAATCTCAGCAGGTCCTGCCCCGTATGCAAATGCCTTGACCATAGCCATAATACGTGTTCCGGGATTAAGGGATCTCCGGAATTCATTGAGATTATGTGCGATCGCATCAAGGTTGATCTCCAGCACAGTCTGATGTACCTGCTGTTCAAGAAGCTTCCCTATTTTTTCAAACTCAAATTTCCTGGCTCCCTTGAGCAGGATTGTCTCACTCTTAAATTCAGAACTATTAAAATTAAGTGTGAATTCCTCTGTTGAAAAGTAAAATGACGTATTTCCGCTGAACAGAGAGCTGTTACCTGAAAGCCCGGGGCCAATCCCGATGAATCTGTCAATCCCCGATTTTTTCACAAGCTCTGCAACCTCTCCGTATAACTCTTTTTCAGCCCTTCCTGTCTGAACAAAATCAGATAGAATAAGTGTTCTATTTCTGCTTCTTTGTGCTTTAAGGTACTCAAGAGCCATCCCGAGCGATCCGGGATCGGAGTTATAATAGTCTTCAATTAATTCACAGTTATTGATTCCGGCCTTCATCTCCATTCTCATGGCAACTGAGACAAGACTGATAAGACCTTTCCTGATGATTTCCGGATCTGTTCGTAAAGCAAGGCAAACCGAGGCTACTGTTATTGCATTTTCAACGGAAGCCCTGTCATCAAAGGGAATCATAAATTCATGCGTTTGCTCCATGAAGCTCATATCAACTGATACAGACCTCCCTGGTTTTGGTGTTATCCTTACGAAGATTTGTGCCTCAGGATTCAGAACTGACCAGTCAATTAACATTCTGGATTGTAATTGCGTATCATCCGTTATCAGCTTATGAATGATTTCATGATCGCTGCAATATACTATTAATGAGGAGTTTACAAATAGCTTAAGCTTTTCCTTTGCCTTTGTGTAATTGTCCGGGAAGTTTTCGCTGTGAGCATCTCCTATATTTGTAATGACCCCGATATCAGGATCAATTATCTTCTGCAGAGCATCCATCTCCTGCTGAAGCGATATGCCGGCCTCAAATATTCCCAAACTATATTTCTCATCCAGCTTCATCACCGATAGGGGTACTCCTATCTGGGAGTTATAGCTTTTAGGACTTCTCACAACAGCTGCTGATAAGCCGAGAACATCTGCCAGCCACTCCTTGACAACGGTTTTTCCTGCGCTTCCGGTTACAGCAATAACCGGCGATCTGAAAGATTTTCTGACCCGGGCTGCCAGTAACTGAAGGGCAGTAACTGAGTTGTCTGTCAGAATAAATGCAGCTTCTGAATATTTATCGGGATCCTCTGGCAGCTTTTCAACAATAAAAGCTCTGATACCTCCATCGTAAAGACTCCTTATAAACAGATGACCATCATGATTTTTTCCCCGGATAGCAACAAAAACCAGACCATCAGGGAAGTTAAACTGACGGCTGTCAGTAATTACATCAGTGACGATCAGGTCAGTATTACCTGTCAGTCTGCCACCAGTTATTTTTGCAATATCGGATGTAGTAAATTTCAATCTCTCTTCTTTTAAATTTTCCCTGACTCCTTATTGAAGCAGCTCCTGCAAAGAGGTTCATATTTGTCTTTTTCACCCAGTACAACAACCTCCTCTTCCAGAGATTTTCTGAACGAATACTGCGCAAGACTGCCACATCGGACACATATCGCATGAACTTTTGTAATAAATTCAGCGATAGAAAGGAGAGCCGGCATCGGTCCGAACGGATTTCCCATAAAATCCATATCGAGTCCTGCAATAATAATCCTTATTCCATTATCAGCAAGCTTATTACATACATCAACAATTGAGTTATCGAAAAACTGTGCTTCATCTATTCCAACAACATCAACATTATCTGTGAGCAAAAGGATTGAAGATGAATTATCAACAGGAGTTGAAACAATCGATTTTTCATCATGCGAAACGACCCTCATCTCTGAATATCGTTTATCAAGTGATGGTTTGAAAATCTCAACTTTCAGGCCTGCAAACTGAGCTCTCCTCAGCCGTCTGATCAATTCTTCAGTTTTACCGGAGAACATCGAACCCGTAATAACCTCAATTGATCCCCTTTTACCGGCTGTCCCCGCCGAATTTTCCAGAAAATCCATCAGTAATTAATCTCAGATAATAAGTACCAATTTGTAATAATGTTCCGTTATGACTTGTGGAATTATACTTAATTTTGCAAAATAAGGAAATTGGTTTGTTTTATAAACATTAAAACCTATGGATTTCAACACAACTGTTGATTTAATTATCAAAGATCTTTACGAAGCACGGGAAATTATTGACGATTTTAAGAATTACCCTGGGATACCTGCTTTGCAGATAGAACTGGCGAAATCGAAATGTAAAAGTGCGGCAGAAGTAATTGCCCTTCTTAAAACCGCCGGGAATACACCTGATGATTCCAACAAAGTAAAATCGGAATCATATATCAGACCGGAAGTAAAAAAGGTCGTCCCGGTTGAGAAACCCTTACCTCCACCGAAACAGGTGGTCCGGAGCCAACCGGTTTCCGCTGTTAAAAATGAACAACCAGTCCCCGGAAAGAAGAGCTCGTCACGTGCAATTATTGCTGACTCTTTTACAAATCTGCCGGGAAGCCTGAATGAACAGCTTGGTAATCTGCGTGATGAAGATGATATATCGGGTAGGATTAAAACGAAACATGTTACGAATTTGTCAGATGCGATAGGAATAAATGATAAATTTCTGTTCATCAGGGAGATCTTTGGCGGGAATAATGAAACATTTAACCAGGCTATCTCCAGACTTGACAGTGCGGAAAATCTGTTTGATGCAAAAATAATAATGTCGGGGTATACAGGAGATACCAGTGATAATGATGCATCCCGTCAGCTGCTTGAACTTGTGAAACGCAAATTCACCTCCGATGAGTAAATTATTCCTTGTCCCAACTCCTATCGGTAATCTTAAAGATATAACATACCGCGCTGTTGAGATCCTTGGGAGTGTTGATCTGATCCTTGCTGAAGATACGCGACATGCTTCGAAGCTTCTGAACTTTTACAATATTATTACGCCTCTTCAGTCGCATCATATGTTCAATGAGCACAGGAGTGTTGAATCAGTCTGTTCAAAGATCCTGTCCGGTACATCAGTTGCCCTTATCTCCGATGCAGGCACACCCGGAATATCTGATCCGGGATTTTTACTTGTAAGAACGTGTATCGAAAAGGAGATCCCTGTCGAAACACTCCCCGGACCGGTTGCGCTTATCCCTGCGCTCGTTAATTCAGGATTGCCGTGTGAAAGGTTTTGTTTCGAAGGATTTCTTCCTGTTAAAAAAGGGAGGAATAAAAGATTTACTTCTCTGGAAACAGAATCCAGGACAATGGTTTTTTATGAATCGCCATACAGGCTTGTAAAAACCCTGAATGAAATGACAAAATATTTTGGTCCTGAGAGAGAAGCATGCATATCGAGGGAGCTAAGCAAGGTATTTGAGGAAAATATAAGAGGAACATTATCTTTTCTGTCGGATCACTATACCCAAAAACCTCCAAAAGGAGAAATAGTGATCGTTGTGGCAGGCAAAAAAAACTAAGGACTATCGTATTGTGAAAGTCAGTCTACTAATATTCATATTCTCTTTACTGACATCAACGCTTGCTGATGCACAAATAATAAAAGGCAGGATTACGAACCAGTCGGGTGAACCTGTTGCCTATGCAACCGTATATATCCAGGAACTCAAACAGGGGACGACAGCAAATACCAGAGGTGATTATGAGATTAAAATCCCGCAGGGGAAATATATGGTTACTTATCAGAGCCTTGGCTTCTCGCCGGTTTTCTATGACGTAACAATGTCCGACCAGACAATCATTAAGGATGTTGTTCTGCCGATGCAATACTATGAAATCCCTGAGGTAAGGATAACAGCCACCGGTGAAGATCCTGCCTACGACATTATGAGAAAAGCAATTGGGATGGCTCCTTATTATCTTAATAATATAAGTTATTATAAGGCAGATGTTTACATTAAAGGAAATGTCATTTTCAACAAGATCCCGAAACTGATCCAGAAGCAGATGACAATCAGTACCCGTAATAAGGACGGGACCGAAGGAAAGACGATGAGGATAAAAGAAGGGGATCTCTTTATGCTTGAATCATTTAATGAGATTGAATTTACAGCTCCTGACAGATATGTTCAAAAAGTCATATCGGTAAACAGCACTCTGCCGGACCTTGGTGATAACGTATCACCTATGGATCTTATACTGGCAAGCTTTTATGAACCTCTTATAGCTGACATAGCTATCTCTCCCCTGTCACCCCAGGCTTTTTCGCATTATAAATTCAAATACCTGGGTGCTTCACCTCAGGGAAATTACGTCATAAGCAAGATCCAGGTCATACCTAAAGTAAAAAGCCAGCAGCTGTTTGAAGGCACGATATTCATAATTGAAGATCTCTGGTGCCTCCAGAGTGTTGATCTTACAAACGATAATCTGGCCGGAAAGATCAAAATTCAACAATTATATATTCCTGTCCAGGATGATATCTGGATGCCTGTAAGTCATAAGTTTGTCATTAATATCGGAATTGTTGGTGTCAGAGCTGACGGAGAGTACGGAAGTTCCGTTAAATATCTTGAAGTCAGACCTAACAATTCCCTGCAGAAACCTTCATCAATCACTTCGGATCGATTTGCAAAACAGATGGCAGCTCCTGAAAAGAGTATTTCCAAAAACCAGCAAAAGATCGAAGAGATGCTGCAGAAGGATGAACTGACAAACCGTGACATGGTAAAACTGTCGCGCCTGATGAATAAGGAATCGGAGAATTCAAAACCTGATAGCATCCGTAATAGTTTGGAAATCAAGGATAATTCAGTCAAAACAGTTGATGAGAATGCCAATAAAAAAGATAGTGCCTACTGGGCTGAAATAAGGCCTATCCCTTTATCGGAAATGGAAATGAAGAGCATTATTATCCGCGACAGTTTAAAAAGGGAATCTTTTCTGAGAGAGAGCCGGCCTGATTCGGTCCCGGCAACTTCAACTAAAAAGAAAAGCAAATTCTCCACTACCCTGTCAGGTATGGCATTTGGACATACCTGGTCTGACACTACCGGATTCAGTTTCAATTTTGGCGGATTTATGGATCCGGGAAACTTCAGCTTTAATACAGTTGATGGTTTTGTTTATGGAATGGATTTCAGGATTTCAAAAAGATGGAATAACAACTCTTCAATTACTATATCACCGGAGATTGGATGGGCTTTTAGCAGGGAATCACTCATGTGGAGAGTAAATGGCAATTATAGTTTTAACAGGGTGAAGCAAAACCAACTGTTCTTCAGGACAGGTATTATAAGCAGGGATATTGCAACAGGTGGCAGCATAAACACATTCCTTAATACAGTAACATCTCTCTTTGGGAAAAGAAATTACCTTAAACTGTATGATTCAAGGTACTTTACTTTAGGGTACAGGAGTTATATAACTAATGGACTGAGGTTGGAGTTTATGGCAGGTTATGATAACAGGAGAGTACTGGAGAATACTACGAATTTTTCAATATTAAAACCTCCCCGGGAGTATTCGGATAACATACCTGATAATTCTTACCTCGATGAAGGAGCTGATCCCGGGTATGCATTGCGGGACCAGAAACATTATGAAATTGTAACAAATGTTACATTTACCCCGCGGCAGAGATACAGGATATATAATGAAGCAAAAATACCTCAGGGTTCTGACTGGCCTACATTTGAGCTTACCTGGAAACATGGTATAAATGAGTCAGCCGGACCTGTTAACGGATATAAGCATTTCGATATGATAAAGTTCCAGGTTTACAAGGAACACGATATAGGTGCATTCAGCAGTTTCACATGGAGATTACGTACAGGAGGATTTTTGAACAGATCTTCCCTTACTTATTATGATTTCTTCCATTTTAATACCCAGCCTCTGCCAGTGCTTGTTGATGATTATCAGGATGCATTCCGGTTACCTGCATATTATTCCCTGAGCACTCCGGAGTTTTATGGGGAAGCTCACATTAAATATACAACTCCTTACCTTCTGCTTAAGTATCTTCCCGGACTTAGTAAAACCCTTATGAGGGAAAACCTTAGTCTTTCTTACCTCGGTTCAGAATTCCACAGAAACTATACTGAGATAGGGTATTCTATCAGCGAAATATCACTGATAGGAGAACTTGGTGTATATGTCGGATTTGAAAATCTGAGATATAATAATATAGGCGTCAGACTGGTTCTCAAGCTGAGATAGCTCAGGTTAAGTTTTAAGCAAACGGAGGTTCGTTGTGCGGATCAATTTCCTTATCAAATTCGCTATTCATACTCCGGATTCGATCATGATTCATTTTTGAACCGAAGGTGATACTCTGGGCAACGCCAGGTTCTGCCATATTATCGATGTCAAACTCATCAATATCAACAAATTGTGCTCTTTCCTCGCGGAATCTCAGCCGGACATCATCGACGGGGCCGTTACGGTTTTTTGCCAGGATAATTTCAGCAATACCTTTTGTTGATGATCCATCCTCAAATGTCATTAAGCCGAATTTTTCCTGCCGGTGTATAAAGACCACCATATCAGCGTCCTGTTCAATCGCTCCGGACTCTCTCAGGTCAGAAAGCAGAGGTCGTTTCGTACCACCCCTCATTTCTACAGATCTGTTGAGCTGTGACAGAGCAATTATAGGGACATTAAGTTCCTTCGCTATGCTTTTGAGCGATCTTGAGATATTACTAACCTCCTGCTCACGGCTGCCGGCATTGTCAGGTCCCGACATAAGCTGAAGATAATCCACAATAACGATATCGAGCTTACGCTGAGCCATTAACCTGCGGCATTTTGCTCTCAGCTCGAATATAGATATAGCCGGAGTGTCATCAATGAATATCGGTGCCTGAACAAGTTTCTTTATCCTTGTATCAAGCTGTTTCCACTCTTCTTCAGAAAGTCTTCCGTTCCTGATTTTGTCGCCAGGGATATCAGTTTCTGCAATTATCAGTCTGTTAACAAGTTGTATTGAAGACATTTCGCAGGAGAAAATTGCTACTTTTTTGCCATGATCCACAGCCATACTTCTGGCCATTGAAAGTGCAAGGGCAGTTTTCCCCATTGATGGTCTTGCCGCGATGATTATAAGTTCTGATTTCTGCCATCCGGAAGTAAGCCTGTCGAGCCGTGTAAAACCTGAAGGTATTCCGACGAGAGCATCCTCTCGTTTACCTGCCTCTTCAATTTCCTTAATGGCCTCTTTAATAACCATGTTTATTGGAGAAACTTCTCTCTTGATATTTCCTTCAGCAATCTGGAAAAGTTCATTCTCCGAATAATCCAGCAGTTCCGTTACATCCCAGGTATCGTCAAACGATCTTGTCTGGATTTCAGAAGAGACTCTTATAAGTTCCCGCTGGATATATTTCTGTGCGACAATACGGGCATGGTAGTCTACATTAGCTGCTGAAACGACTTTTGAAGTAAGCTGGGTAAGATAAACCGGACCACCTACACTCTCAAGCTCATTGTGTGCCCGCAGCTCCTCAGTCACGGTATACAGATCAACAGGGAATTCCCTTGTTGCCAGATCAGATATTGCCTTGAATATTTTACTGTGGGCATCTTTATAGAAACTCTCCGGGCGCAGTATATCGAGAATTGTTATGACCGCCTCTTTTTCAAGCATTATTGCTCCCAGCACAGCCTCTTCCATATCAATAGCCTGTGGTGGGACCTTCCCAAAATCAGGTAATACCGTTACAGCCGGCCTGCTTGTTCTTGTTTGTTTTGCCATCAATTATATAGTACTGATTTACTGATATTTATAGGATATTTTTAAACTTTTTACGAATGCTTCAAAGGTATATATAACCAAAGCTCTTTCAGACCGTTCAAGCTCTTTTTATTACAAACATAATTGTGTTAAAAACTTGTTGAAAAGCTAAAAAATGAAATAATGAGAGTTAATTCAAATCCTAATGATAATTTTGCTGTAAATATGGAAAGATGATCACATTTCCAAAAGCGAAAATAAACCTCGGGTTAAGGATTGTCGGAAAACGCTCAGATGGATTTCATGACATTGAGACAGTTTTCTACCCGATTGGATTATGTGATGCTCTGGAATTTGTGGTTTCTCCCAAAGCTGCAAAAGAGGATACTATTGTTGTAACAGGATACCAGATCGGGATCGGTCCCGGAAAAAACCTTGTGATCAGAGCCTTCATAAAATTGCGTGAGTATTTTACATTACCTTATTTCAGTATCCATCTGCATAAGGCAATACCTGCCGGAGCGGGTCTCGGAGGAGGATCTTCTGATGCAGCATGTATTCTTAAAGCCATAAATAAATATCTCAATCTGTCAATGGACGAGAGTATGTTGATGGATCTGGCTCTGGAAATGGGGAGCGATTGTCCTTTTTTCATTAATCCAGTACCATCGTTAGCAACCGGACGGGGAGAGATCCTGAAACCCATAAGTCAGACCCTTTACGGGTACCGGTTAATACTCATAAATCCCGGTGTCAGGATAAGCACCCGGGAAGCATACATAAATTCCCGTCCTGCAAAACCAAAGATAGGCCTCGAATACCTCGTAAATCAAAGTATATATGAGTGGAAAAGATATATGGTAAACGATTTTGAAGATTATGCTTTCAAGCTCTATCCTCAGATAGGTGAGTATAAAACATCCCTGTACAGGGCCGGAGCTATTTACAGTTCGATGTCAGGCAGCGGATCTTCAGTATATGGCATTTTCGAAGGAAAACCAAACCTGCCTGAGAGTTTGAGGGAGTATGTAATATACGAAGGAATTCTCTGATTTTATTCCAGCTCCAGGAGGAGTGTTCCTTTTGAAACTTTATCGCCCTTCTTTACAGGAATCTTCTTTACCTTGCCGTCCAAAGCACATTTCAGATGATTCTGCATTTTCATTGCCTCAAGGATCATAAGGCTGTCACCCTTCTTTACCTCCTGCCCGTCTTCGACAAGTATTTCAAGTACAGTTCCTGGTATAAAGCTTAAAACTACAAGCGGATCAGGGGCTTTGTAGGCCTTTCTGTTCCTGAAATTATTGCTTAATCTGGTAGTATACAAGGTCGTATCAATGTTCAGAGTCTCCAGTCTGGTTTCCTGTTTCATCGGTTTTATTCTTCAGGTTCAATGATCAGTTATACTAAAATGGCGGCAGCCCGTGTTTCTTCAGCGGCACCTGGATCAGTTTATTCTCTGATACAGCAAGTGAATGCATCAGTGAATTTCGTGTCTCTGCCGGTTCGATTACCGCGTCAACATAACCGCGTGAAGCTGCAACATAAGGATTGGCAAACATCTTCTTGTACTCCTCAACTTTTTGTCTTCTCGTTCCGTCAGGATCATCTGAAGACATTATCTCTTTTCTGAAAATTATGTTGGCAGCGCCTTCAGGTCCCATAACAGCAATCTCGGCTGAAGGCCATGCAAAAACGAAATCAGATCTGAGATGCCTGGAGCTCATAGCTATATATCCTCCGCCGTAAGCTTTCCGCAAAATAACAGTGATCTTTGGCACTGTAGCTTCACTATATGCATAAAGCATTTTGGCTCCATGGCGGATAACTCCTGCATGTTCCTGGTCAATTCCCGGCAGATAGCCGGGCACGTCAACAAATGTTATTATCGGTATATTGAACGCATCGCAATATCTTATGAACCTTGCAGCTTTATCCGAAGAATCAACGTCCAGGACTCCCGCCATTTCGAGAGGCTGGTTGGCAACAAAGCCGACTGTCTTTCCTCCCATGCGTCCGAAACCGATCACAATGTTCCTGGCATAATGTTCCATTATCTCAAAGAAATCCGAATTATCAATAACCGCCTTCAGCACATCCTTCACGTCATAGGGCATTGTGGGATCTTCCGGGACTATCTTCTCAATATTATATCCGGGAACAGGTTCGGCAGGTTCAAATGGCCTGGCTTTCTGACCGTTATGCCATGGTATAAAAGTGATGAGCTTCTTGATCTGTTCGAAACACTCATTTTCGCTTTTTGCAAAGAAATGGGCATTACCTGTTATTTCACTATGTACTCTGGCACCGCCAAGGTCCTCCATTGATATCTCTTCTCCCAGCACGGTCTTTATCACTTCAGGTCCGGTAATGAACATCTTTGAAATATTTTCAACGACAAATACGAAGTCGGTCAGAGCCGGTGAATAGACAGCGCCTCCGGCACATGGACCAAGGATCACAGAGATCTGTGGGATAACTCCGCTTGAAAGTGTATTACGAAAGAATATTTCACCGTACCCGGCAAGGGAATTGACGCCTTCCTGGATCCTTGCACCTCCGGAATCATTGATCCCGATAAGCGGTATTCTCATTTTCAGAGCATGATCCATTATTTTGGTAATCTTTCTTGAATGCATAAATCCAAGAGATCCGCCGGCTACTGTAAAATCCTGTGCATAAATAGCCACGGGAGCTCCGTAAATGGTTCCGGTCCCGATAATTACACCATCGCTTGGCAGCGATTTCTTATCCATGTCAAAATCGCGTGCATCATGCTCTACAAAAAGATCGTACTCATTAAATGAACCTTCATCGAGAAGAGCCATTATCCGCTCACGTGCGGTACGTTTACCCAGTGCTTTCTGTTTTTCAATAGCCTGCTCACCACCTCCAAGGAGTAATTTTTCACGTCTTTCCTGCAGATCCTTTATCTTACTCTTAAGTACCATACCCTAACTGATTTTTGCCAACAATTATAATGTCTGATGATTAAGTTGCACAATTTATTGAAAATAGCTGACTAAAAGAAACTATTTTGGGGCCATTTTATAGAGGACCAGGGCTATAGCCATATATAAAAGGTTGGGAATATACATGGCCAGAATTGGACTGAGGTTCCCTTTCAATGAGAATTGCGACGCAAATTGCTGGAAAAGAATATATGAAAAGCTCAGAGCAAGACCTATTCCTATATTCATTCCTATTCCCCCTCTGATCTTTTTTGATGAAAGAGACACTCCGATAAGGGTCAGGATAAAAACAGAGAAAGGGCTAGCATATCGCCGATGCTTTTCAACAAGGAAAATTTTAAGCTCTTCAGATCCCTGAAGTTTCAACAGATCAATATAATCTCTTAATTCCCTGTAAGATATCGTACCCACAACACTTGGATCCCTTAAAAAATCCTTGGGCTGTATTGTAAGTGTAGTATCGATTTTCTGTCCCGTCGTTATTACTTCATCTTTGTCGCTGATCTCCCTCTGAACAAAGTTTAAAGCAGTCCATTTATTCAAAGTTGTATCCCAGGTAACAGTTGGCGCAGAGAGTTTCGAGATAAGCTTGCCGTTATCATCGAATTTCTCGAGTGTAAAATTACGACCTCTCAGATAAACCGGGCTATAAGACTCTATATAAACATAGACATTCTTATATACCTGCCTGTGAATATTTTCAACGCTTGATCTCTTTCCCCTTGAGTAACAATACTTATCTTCAAAATCTATCCTTTTAAGGTTAGCCTGAGGAATTATAAAATTGTTAAGGTAAAAAATAATAAGTGCTATTGTGAGAGCTGACAGGAAATACGGCCACATCATTCTGCGGAAGCTCATCCCGCTGTTCAGGATTGCTATGATCTCTGTGTTAACTGCCATCCTGGAGGTGAAAAAAATTACAGCAATAAAAACAAACAACGGTGCAAATAATGTCGCAAAATATGGTATGAAATTGGGATAATAATTAAAAACTATCCCTTTCCAGGGAGCATCCTTCTCCATAAAGTTGTCGACCTTTTCCGTAAAATCGAAAACTACAGCAATTGTCATTATCAGAACCAGACAAAAGAAGAAAGTGCCGAGGAATTTCCGGATAATATAAACATCGATTATCTTAAGCTTAAGCGAGTCTATAACCTTTCTGATACCTTTTTTACCTTTTCCTCTTTCCATTTTTTAAATGTTCCGTCTACAATTCTTTTCCGTGCTTCGCTAACAAGTCGCAAATAAAATGCCAGGTTATGAAGGCTCGATATCTGGGAACCGAGTATCTCTCCCGAAATAATGAGGTGCCTGAGGTATGCTTTGGAGTATTTTATGCTTACTTCTGAGGGTGCCTCAGGATCGATGGGACTAAAATCATCGATCCATCTTCTGTTCTTTATATTTATTGTTCCCCCGGATGTAAACAGCATTCCATTGCGCCCGTTTCGTGTTGGCATTACACAATCAAACATATCTATACCTCTGTCGATTGCTTCCAGCAAATTTGCCGGTGTGCCCACTCCCATCAGGTATCTTGGTTTATCTTCCGGCAGTATCCCGTTTACGATCTCAATGGTCCTGTACATCTCTTCTGCAGGTTCTCCAACGGAGAGTCCGCCTATTGCATATCCTGCCATATCGGTTTCTGCCACTTTTTCGGCAGATTCTTTCCTCAGATCATCAAAGGTAGCACCCTGTACAATAGGGAAAAGGAATTGTTCATTTCCCCAGGCAGGTTCTGTTGTCCTGAACCTTTCTATTGCCCGGTCAAGCCAGTGGTGAGTGAGAGTCACAGATTTTCTGGCATATCTGTGATCACAGGGGAATGGAGCACACTCATCCAGGACCATTATTATATCTGCCCCGATAATACGCTGAATATCAACTGTATTTTCAGGTGTAAATGTATGCTTCGACCCGTCTATATGAGATTTGAAAACTACACCTTCGTCACTGAGTTTTCTGTTCGCTGAAAGAGAGAAAACCTGAAATCCGCCGCTATCTGTAAGAATCGGCCTCTCCCATGACATGAAGGTGTGAAGTCCGCCTGCCAGTCTGAGGATCTCTGTTCCCGGGCGCAGATACAGATGGTAGGTATTCCCGAGGATGATCTTTGCATCGATATCCTCCATCAGGTCGCGCTGGAGAATCCCTTTTACAGTCCCGGCAGTACCTACGGGCATGAATATAGGGGTAGGAATGTCTCCATGAGGTGTTTTAAAAAGCCCCGCTCTTGCCCTGCTATTCTTATCACTGGAGTGAACTTCAAACATGTATTAGTCTTATCGATGGCAGCACAAATGTAAAACATATGGGTCGGCTTGTAAAATTATCATTCGTTTTTGTTGAAAACTATCTTTTGTCGTTCCGAATATCTTACTAATATTACCACAGATTTCGAAGGTCTTAAGATGTTTCAGGACAATTTGTTTCTGTCTGTAGTTTTTTCTGTATTCGCGTTGGCTGCGGTAATTCAGCTGTTTTATTATCTTTGGTTTTATCTGGCAGCGGTCATCTACAGACACCCAGATGTAAACTCAGAGAAAAACCCTGTCTCAGTTATAATATGTGCCAGGAACGAAGCTGAAAATCTGAAAAATTTCCTTCCTATCATCTTAGAACAGGATTATCCTGATTATGAGGTTATTGTCGTCAACGATTGTTCCGAAGATAATTCTTACGACGTTCTTGGTAAATATCTTCAGCAATATCCGCACCTTAAATTATCAACAGTAAATAAGGATGCACGATTTACCCATAATAAAAAGTTCGCACAGTTCATCGGTATTAAAGCAGCTAAAAATGACATCCTTCTTTTTACTGATGCCGATTGTTATCCTGTATCAAAAAAATGGATCGGGAGAATGGCCTCCCATTTTAATAGTACCACAGAAATAGTTCTTGGATACGGAGGTTATCAAAAGCGAAACGGGATTTTAAACAAGTATATCCGGTATGAATCTCTTACAATTGCACTGCAGTATCTGGGTATGGCGATCCGTGGTAATCCATACATGGGAGTAGGCAGGAACCTAGCTTATCACAGATCGCTTTTCTTTAAGAATAAGGGCTTCGGGAAGCACAATCATATTGTTTCAGGTGACGATGATCTGTTTGTCAATACAAATGCAACAAAAAAGAATACAAGCGTTGAATTCAGTGAGGAGAGCCATACCAGATCAGTTCCGGGGTCCTCACTCAAAGTGTGGCTGTCGCAGAAACAAAGACATCTTACTACTGCACCATATTACAAACTGAAGGACAAATTCATCCTGATTACCGAGCCTGTTTCAAGGATGCTGTTTTATTTATCACTCATTATACTTCTTTCGAAATTGTTTTTCTGGCAATATGTAATGATTATCTTTGGATTAAGGCTTATAATACAGATAGTTGCGCTGGCCCTTGGGCAGAAAAAACTTCATGAGCCGGGAGTCCTGTTCTATTCAGTAATTTTTGATATCTTTTCGCCGTTGATAAACGGGGCTGTTTATTTAAGTAATACAATCAACCGTAAGGGCAATTACAAATGGAAATAAACAACGGGCTTTCGGAAAAAGCTAAAGGCGACCTGTTGCTGGTTGAAGAGGCTAAGAAAGGAAATGAAAAGGCTTTTGCCAGTCTTATGAACCGGTACAGAGACTCAATATATTATATGTTACTGAAGATGGTAAATAATCCGGCCGATGCTGAGGATCTGACAATAGAAGCATTCGGCAAAGCATTCAGGAGTATTGAAACTTACACTCCCCGTTTTGCTTTCAGTACCTGGCTCTTTATGATAGCAACTAATAATTGTATTGATTTTATCAGGAAAAAGCAGTCATCCCCGAATCCTGTCGATCAGGGGCCTGATGGTCTGGATCATCTGACAGTTAATATCCAGTCCGATTTCCCTGACCCGGAAGAAGCCCTTATTAATGATCAGAAAATAGCTACACTGAGAAAAATTGTGAACCAGCTCAAATCACCCTACCGCGAAATAATTGAACTCAGATATTATAAGGAATATTCCTATGAGGAAATCTCATCGGAACTCAGGATCCCGATTGGTACTGTGAAAGCTCAGTTGTATCGGGCAAAATCGCTTCTCTACAATATATTTATCAAAACAGGTAACAGGTAATGCCGGAAAGAATATTCAGATATTTCCCTTCATTGACTGCCACCCAAAAAGAAAAAATATCCGTATTAGGAACTGTCTATGACAATTGGAACAGCAGGATCAATGTAATCTCCAGGAAGGATATGGATAATTTTTATATCCATCATGTGCTTCATTCACTTGCTGTTGCAAAAGTCATTTCTTTTGTTCCGGCTACAAGGATCCTGGATGCAGGGACAGGTGGTGGTTTCCCGGGAGTACCTCTTGCCATAATGTTCCCTGATTCAGATTTCACATTGCTTGACTCTGTCGGGAAGAAGATAAAAGTTGTCAGTTCCGTGGCTGATTCGCTGGACCTTAAGAACATTAAAACATTAATAATCAGGGCTGAAGATGAAACAGGTCAGTATGATTTTGTGGTCAGCAGGGCGGTAACAGAATATCAGAGATTCATTAAGATGATTTCCAAGAATGTCTCTGTATCCTGCAAAAACACTATTAAAAACGGCATCCTGTACCTGAAGGGCGGCGACCTGGAAAACGAACTTGGAATTTTCGCGAAAAGAACCACTATCTGGAATATCAAAGATTTTTTCTCTGAGCCGTTCTTTGAAACCAAAAAAATAGTCTACCTGCCTGTTTGATAGTTTGAATTAATCCACCACCCCTGAAGAAGAAGCTAAATAAGTCCGGAGTTTCAAAAATTTGTCATCAGAATTCTGTTCAATTCAAAAAAATACTATCTTTGCGATCTCAAAAAAGAAACAAAATTAAATACAAATACAGATGAAAAGGACATTTCAGCCATCTAGAAGGAAAAGAGCAAACAAGCATGGGTTCAGGGAAAGAATGTCCACACCAAACGGTCAGCGGGTTCTTAATTCACGCAGAGCGAAAGGAAGAAAAAAGCTTACAGTCTCTTCCCAGCTTAAACTGAAATCATAACAGTTAAACCTAAATCAACGAATATACAGGTGCCAGCTAACTGGGCACCTTTTTTTATTAATTTTGACTGCACTTAAGGATCAGATGACAGAACTTATTTCTTATATTAACGATAACGATATCAGGCAGATAGCCAACAAAATAACTTCAGGAATCCGTATTTCTTCCGAAGATGGATTGCTTCTTTATAACAGGTGCGATCTTCCGCTCCTGGGATTTTTGTCGGGTATTGTCAGACGGCGAAATAACAGGAATCTTGCATACTTCAACAGGAATTTTCATATCGAACCAACAAACAAATGTGTCTATAACTGCCTGTTTTGTTCCTATCACAAACCTGCCGGAGACCCTGAGAGCTGGGAGTACAATCCCGATGAGATGCTTGAAATTGTAAAGCGCTTTGACAATAAACCGGTAACAGAGGTTCATATTGTAGGCGGTGTCCATCCAACTCATGATATCAATTATTATGGCGATCTTTTAAGAAAAATAAAATTACACAGGCCATCGATCCACATTAAAGCATATTCAGCTATTGAGCTTGATCATTTGATCACTAAAGCAGATATGACTATCGAAGATGGACTTGAATACCTGAAAAGCTGTGGACTCGATTCAATGCCCGGAGGAGGTGCTGAAATTTTCGACGAAGAGCTGCGTCAGAAAATATGTAACGGGAAAACCTCATCCAGACGCTGGCTTGCAATTCATGAGACAGCTCATAATCTTGGAATTAAATCAAATTCAACGATACTCTATGGACACATTGAGACTTATGCCCACAGGATTGACCACATGAACAGGTTGCGTGATCTGCAGGATAGAACAGGCGGTTTTAATGCCTTTATACCACTTAAATATAAAATGGGAAACAACGTCATGGGATATCTTGGTGAAGTAAGTCTGATGGAGGATCTTCGTAATTTTGCAGTTGCCAGGATTTATCTTGACAATATTCCGCATATTAAAGCCTACTGGCCTATGATTGGGAAAGGGGCAGCTCAGATAAGCCTGCTGTTTGGAGCTGATGATCTCGACGGTACTATAGATGATACTACAAGGATCTATTCAATGGCCGGAGCAGAAGAGAAAAATCCTGCAATGACAGCAGAAGATATCTGTAAACTCATCCGTGATGCCGGATTCGAACCTGCCGAAAGAGACTCTGATTACAATGTCATTTCGTCTATATGACAGACCTCACTATTCAATTAATAATTTTATCAATACATTTGCGTTATCATTAACGTACTCATTGCCTGTATGAGCTTAAAAGAATTTTTCTTAAGTAGACAATTTCTGAAGCAGCTGGGTCTGGCATTCATAATTGTTGTAGGATTCGTCTTATTAATGCTTCTTTATCTTAATATTTACACCAGGCATGGGCAGTCCCGTCCTGTTCCTGATTTTTTCGGATTGACAATGAAACAGACTGATAGCCTGGCCAGGAAAAGTAAGATGAGATACCAGGTCGTCGATTCCGTATTCACTTCATTTGTTCCACGCGGTTGCATAGTAGAACAGAATCCCAAACCGGGCTTTAAAGTAAAAAAATGGAGGAATATTTCCCTGATCATCAATGCATTCCGACCTGAAATGGTGGCAATGCCGAATCTTGTGGATCTTCCTCTTAACCAGGCAATTGCGAATATCAAGGGTGCAGGACTCGAAATGGGCACATTAAGCTACAAGCCTGATCTTTCCAAGAACATGGTTCTCAATCAGAAACATAACGGTAAAGATATTATTGAAGGTGACTCACTTCAAAAAGGTGCAATAATAGATCTTGTATTGGGTAAAGGCTTTAGCAACCAGAGAACTCTCGTGCCTGATCTGATAGGTATGACGCTTGAACCTGCCAGGGACAGGATACTCAGGGCATCCATGAACCTTGGTACCTATAAATTCGATAATACCATCCTCACAAGTGATGATAGTCTCAATGCATTTGTCTATAAACAGAATCCCGAATTTGATGAGGAAGCCACCCTCCCGCTTGGATGGTCAATTTACCTCTGGCTTTCAGTTGATTCTATGAAATTACCTGTCGACTCAACTCTGATAATGCTCTCTGACACAATTCCCGGACTGATACTTGATACCGGCACGGAAAAATAATTCGGATGGCTAAAAAATCAATATTAAATATCATATTTCTTTCTTTCTGCCTTCATCACGCAATCAGCCAGGAGGTTGTAACAGGTCTTCAGTCAAATCCTCTCCTTAAAACTGTCAGAACAAACGGATCCAAATCTGTAGCTGCTGAGGATATTGAATTACCGTTTTTTGACGATTTCTCAGCCCCGGGTATTTTCCCCGACAACAGAAAGTGGACGGATGATTTTGTCTTCATCAACGATACTTACACAGATAAACAGCTGACAAAAGGAGTTGCAACATTCGATGCAATAAACAATTCAGGCAGGCTATACGAAACTGCATCTTCCACCGGATTTGAAGCAGATCATCTTACCTCTCAGCCGGTCAACCTGAATTATGCAGCCAATAATAATATATGGCTCAGCTTCTATTATCAACCCGGCGGACTGGCAGATATGCCTGAGGAGAAGGACAGTCTGACACTCCATTTCTTTGCACCGGACGAAAATAAATGGTATTCTGTCTGGAAAGCAGTTGCAGGGAATCCAAAGGATTTTAAAGCAGCTACAATTAAAATTGATAATCCCCGCTTCCTTAAGAAAGGATTCAGGTTCCGCTTCATAAACTATGCCAGCCTGAGTGACAACCTCAGTGACCCCTCTATTGTCGGGAATTGTGACCAATGGAATGTTGACTATATAGTTCTCGACAAAAACAGGGAAGCAACTGACACTCTCTTTGCGGATGTTGCTTTCAGGTTTCCGCTCAGGTCACTTCTTAATTCACATGAAGCAATGCCCTGGAGACAATTCAAACAGATATCCCTTCAGGAAATGGCTCTCACAATTCCTGTTCATTACAGGAATAATGATAATATCGTTCGTAATGTAACACGCAATTTTGAGATATGGGATGTATATGAAGACAAACTTGCAGAGTCCTTCTCTGCCGGTGCTGTAAATATTGATCCGCTAACTGATGAAGATTTTAATGCCGATCTGACTTATACATTCGATTCTGCTAATGAAGATTCTGCTCTGTTCAAAGTAACAAGCTGGCTTATCACTGATGACTTTGATCCGAAAATAAATGACACTGTCGTCTATTACCAGAATTTCAATAATTATTTCGCATTCGACGACGGATCAGCAGAAGGAGGCTATGGAATAAATGGGCTGGGCTCAAGTAATGCAATGGTAGCTTTTCGCTTCCGTTCATTTACGGAAGATACCCTTAGAGCTGTAAGCATCTGTTTTAATGATAGCTACCTGAATGCAAACCTAAGATTATTTGATCTTATGGTCTGGGCTGATAACGGAGGCGTACCGGGAACGCTTCTCTCCTCTCAGGAAGAGGTTATGGTGGAACAGGGAGATGCAATAAATGGCTTTTACACTTATAATATTCCAAAAGGTGTAAAGGTTGATAATATCTTTTACGTCGGATGGAAACAGAGATCAGAGTCTTTCCTGAATGCAGGTTTTGATATTAATACCCCGCATGGCGGAAAACTACTGTACTGGATCAACGGCAGCTGGAACCAGTCGGGAAAATCAGGCACTCTCATGATCAGACCGATAACAGGTCCTCCGCTTGTAACTTCAGTAAATGATATACCTTACAAAAACAGATCAGTTATACATTTCTGGCCTAATCCTGCGAACGATTATATTTCTTTTGATCCTGAAGAGGTTCCTGTTGACGGACAAACATACATATCCTTCATCGATCTGCAGGGAAGGGAACTTTTAAAAGTACCTCTTACAGAGAGAGTTGATGTTTCCACCCTGAATGAAGGTATGTATATAATTATTGCGAGCCGTAATGGAAAGCCTTACGGTTACAACCGGATAGTCAGGACAAAGTAATCGCGAAGATGACCGGAGAAGAATCATTTGACCAACAGGAGCTCTTCGAGCATTATCGTTTTAAGGTTGATCCGGGGCAGTCGGCCCTCAGGATCGATAAATTCCTGTTTACCAGAATGGAAAGTACTTCCAGGACACGGATTCAGAATGCGGCCGCTGCAGGAATCATCCTGGTGAACAATAATCCTGTCAAACCCAGCTATAAGGTAAAATCCGGAGATATTATTCAGATCGTACTCCCGAATCCACCGAGGGAAATTGAACTCATACCCCAGAATATTCCTGTCAACATAGTTTATGAGGACGATGATGTAGTGGTAGTAAATAAAGAAGCCGGGATGGTCGTTCATCCTGCATATGGTAATTACACAGGTACTCTCGTCAATGCACTGATGTGGCATTTCAGGGATATGCCACTGTTTAAGACAGGTGATCTCAGACCGGGACTTGTACACCGGATTGATAAGGACACTTCCGGGATACTTGTGGTAGCAAAGAATGAACTTGCCCTGAACAGGCTTTCAAAACAGTTTTTTGATCGTACAACAGACCGTAAATATATTGCTCTTGTTTGGGGTGTTCCTGATCCGTCAGAAGGGACAATTACAGGAAATGTCGGCAGGAATATCCGCGACCGGAAGATAATGCAGGTATTTCCTGACAGCAACCAGGGGAAAACTGCAATCTCACATTACAGGGTTATTGAGAACCTCGGCTATATTTCAATAGTTGAATGCAAGCTTGAAACAGGCCGTACCCACCAGATAAGGGTGCATTTCAGCTATATTAAGCATCCGCTTTTTAACGATGATGAATATGGTGGAGACCAGATACTTAAAGGTACATCCTTTACAAAATACCAGCAATTTGTAAGAAATTGTTTCAAGCTGCTTCCCCGTCAGGCTTTACATGCGAAGTCGCTGGCTTTCGACCATCCTGTTTCCGGGAAGAGGCTCTTCTTCGATTCCGAACTGCCTGATGATATGAAGTCAGGTAATTGAAAAATGGAGAAACTACACTGCCGGGAGAGATATGTAAGAGTCGCTAGTTGTTTGTTGCTGATTAAGCCTCCAGAGTCGTAAATGATGGGGGTCTGTTGCTCTTAGCCCTTCGCTCTGAACCATTACCAGGAACCGCTTGCTCCTCCACCGCCGAAGCTGCCTCCGCCAAAACCACCGAAACCTCCTCCACCGCCACCTCCTGAGAAACCGCCCCAGCTTCCGCTATGTGAATTGCGACCTGAATTCATCATCGAGAGCAGCATCCATAAAGGTAATCCCTTATCGCTGATATGTCTCTGGTTTTTACCTCCGCTGCTGCGCATGAACATCACTATGATAAGGAAGATAATAAATATGATGAATGGAGTCAGAGCACTGAGATCATCTTTCCCTGATTTCCCATACTCGTCAGCACTGAATTCCCCGCTTGCAAGTGCCATAAGAGTAGTAGTTGCTTTCTCGAGTCCTCCATAGTAATCTCCATTCCTGAAGGCCGGGAGAATTTCGTAATCGATGATCCCGGCACATGTTATATCAGGTATTGCACCTTCAAGACCATACCCTTGTTCTATAGCTACATATCCTTGCGAAGAACCTGTTTTTGGTTTAATGAGAATAAGCATCCCGTTATCAAGCCCCTGCTGTCCTATTCCCCAGCTCTCAGCAAGCCGCTGTGCATAATCTGCCACATCGTACCCCTGCAGATCATTCACAGTCACAATAGCTATCTGAGTTGATGTGGAATCATCAAATGCAACAAGCTTATTCTCAAGAGCATTGACTTCCTGACTCTTAAGCACCCCGGCAAAATCATTTACAAGTCTCTGTGGAAAGGGTTTTCCCGGAAGATCCTGAGCTGTAATTTCTAAACTGACCAGAGTAATAAGAAGAATGAGGATCGTATATATTTTTGATATATTTCTCATGATCATTCTACCCCTGGCTTAAATGAATCATCAAAAGAGATCTCATCCGGCAACTCATTGATATCACCCTTCTGATGCGGAAAAAATTCTTTGAGCTGCGTTCCGGTCATCAATATCCCTCTTACAAGTCCTTCAGTAAAATTTGCTTCATTGAAATATCTATGAAGAGTTTCCCCTGTTTTGTTCCAGAAATCTTCCGGCACCCTTGCATTAATTCCCCCATCGCCAATAACTGCAAACTTTCTGTTAGTAACTGCAAGATAAAACAGGACGCCATTTCTCTCCTCTGTCTTATGCATGTTTATCTTCTGAAAGATCCATGCAGCTCTGTCGAGTACATCTCCGGTGAGGCTGGATTCAATATGAACCCTTATTTCTCCTGAAGTTTCTTCTTCAGCTTCTTTAATGGCGTCACGTATAAGGTCCTGTTGCTCTTTTGTAAAAAATAATGAAGCTTTCATTAAATAAGACTTAAGGGTATCAGAATTGTACCTGAGGCGCCACTTCGGCTCCATCCATTGATTCGAAATATGGTTTCTCGGTAAATTTTCTCATCCCTGCAATAATGCTTTGAGGAAATCTCTTGATATAAGTATTGAACGTCTGAGCTGTTTCATTGAATTTCCTTCTTTCAGTCGATATCCTGTTCTCTGTACCTTCAAGTTCAACCTGCAGATCCCTGAAGTTTTGAGTAGCTTTTAACTCAGGGTATTTTTCGACAACGACCATCAATCTTGACAAAGCTGAGCTAACTTCACTCTGAGCTGCCTGAAACTGCTGCATGTTTTCAGCAGTCATATTAGTCGGATCGAGTGTTACCTGAGTGGCTTTGGCTCTTGCTTCAATGACCTGTGTAAGAGTTTCCTGCTCAAAAGCTGCAGCACCCTTTACAGTGTTCACAAAGTTGGGAATGAGATCTGCCCTTCTCTGATATTGAGTTTCAACATTACCCCACTGACTTGTCACACCCTCCTGAAGGGTTACCATCTGATTATTGACTTTTATACCCCATGATATAAACCCAAGCACAAAAAGTGCAACAATGGCTCCTATTATAATCCAGAGTAAACAACCTTTTTTCATTTCTTATTTTTTAAAATTTGCCTAAAGTTAAACAATATCTGCCAAAATAAATTGTTTTTCTCTGCACAACTCTGTTTGAGTTTATCTTTAAATTTCACACAAATAATTAAATTTGAATTGAATATCATTCAAATTAAATGAGAACTATTGCCATTGCAGCAGGTGGAGACTCCTCCGAATATGAAATATCGGTAAAAAGCGCAACTGAGGTATGTAAAGCACTGTCATCAGAATACCTCGTCTATATCATTATAATCAGAGGGACAAACTGGTACTGGGAAGATCCGAAAGGCAGATATCATAATATAGATAAAAACGATTTTTCGCTTGTCGTTGATGATTCCCGCACGAGGTTTGATGCAGTTTTTATTGCTATCCATGGGACTCCTGGAGAAAACGGATTGCTTCAGGGCTATTTCGATATGATGAAGATACCTTATACTTCATGCAGGGCTTTCAGTTCAGCCCTTACATTTAACAAGCAAGCCTGTAAGTTGTTCCTGAAAGAATACAAGATCCCCATGGCCGATGCTATCCTCTTAAGGAAAGACGATCATCCCGATCATGTAAGCATTATCAGGCAGGTTGGATTACCTTGTTTCGTAAAACCTAATGATAGCGGGTCGAGCTTTGGAGTCACCAAGGTCAAGAAAAAAGAAGATCTGCCATCTGCTTTAGAAACAGCCTTCAAAGAGAGTGACGAAGTATTGATCGAAGCCTACATGAAGGGCAGAGAGGTTGCATGCGGAGTTGTCAAAACCAGGACAAGAACACTCGTTTTGCCTGTTACTGAGATAATCAGTAAAAATGAATTTTTTGACTATGAAGCTAAATATACTTCAGGCAGATCGGATGAAGTGACACCGGCAGAAATGTCTGAAGATATAACAGATGAAATTCAGAGACTCAGCCTGAGTATCTACGATCTTCTTGGCTGTAATGGTATCGTCAGGGTCGACTTTATTGTTGTGGATAATAAACCTTTTTTCCTTGAGATCAATACAGTTCCCGGTATGACAGCAGAGAGTATAGTACCTAAACAGGCAAAAGCTGCAGGAATAAGTCCCGGGGTTTTATATTCTATGGTAGTTGAGGATCTGTTTAAATAATCAGCAGGCTTATTCCTTTTGCCATTTTCTTCAGGGCCCTTGTTGGTAGTAGTAGTATTTTGTGATCATGCCCTTAACTTCCCATTCAGGGAGCTTTCCTGCGTTCATATATTCAAGGAACCTGGATGTCACCTCTCCGAAATGATCCTCGTGTGAGGTCCTGTACTTTTGGGGGATATTTATCCTAAGAGTATTTTTACCTGCCGGTTCTATCAATAGACTATCATATGGCAGTGATGCTAATACTTCTGCAATATTTAATGTGAAATCCTTTATCGGGATACCATTAATATTCTCAATATAAAGTGTCGGCAGGAATTTCTCCTCAATCCCCTGCCTGATAACAAGATCACATTTTGATCCATGCATAACTGAATAATGTGAATCCCCTCCTCCCGGTGGTGCCTCGAAATTCCACGTTACAGATACCTTAGCCCACGTTCCTTTTATCTGATAAACTATCTCTCCGTTCGAATAGACATTCATTTTGCCATCCTTAACATCTTTAAGAAGGAACTCCGGAAAATCATCAAAACCTGTCACCCTTCTGAATTCTTCTTTTGACAGAATTGTCGGCCATCTTTTTGTTTCCGCTATATTAACATCAGCGGGATTCAATATCTGTTCCGGGAAACACTCCCACTGAACAAGATCTACAAGATGGGTGGTTACATCGACAATACCTTCACCCTGTTGCTCAACATCAAAGAACCATGCAGGCCGTAGCAGCGGGGTACCGGAAACGACCTTTGAAAAATGGTGTACACTCTCTTTTGTAACAGCAGGTTCATCTTTTGTTCCGGTTGTGAGTTTTCCAAAGATTTCCTCTTTCTGCGATAAAAGCTTTTGAAGGATAGTTGTAACCTCATATCTCTCTGTCATGATATCATATAGAAGTATCCCCTTCTCACCAGCTATCCGGAATGCCTCTTCAAGCTTTGGAAAATCATCTGGTGAAATTATCATTGGTTTATCAGCCAGTACATTCAGACCTGAATTAATTGATTTTGAAATATACTCTGCCTTCTTCCTGTTATTGCCAGACAATACAACCACATTCCCGGGCATATCCTCAAGCATCTTTTCGAAAAAATCGGGTCCGGTGTAAACAATCTCATTCCATGCCGTCGGATCAGCCTCACGAGTATTATATGACTTTATCCTGTCGAGATGTTGAAGATAATCAGGACCTTCAGGGGCATATACATGCACTTCGGGAGAAACCTGATCGTACATTATTTTCTGAACAAGCGCAGCGTGAAAGTGACCCGGATCAACAGTCATCAGATGTACCTGATATTTATTATCCATAATTTCCTTTGATTTTGCATCAGGTTGTTTCTTTGAGCCTCCTGATCCGCAGGCATTCAGGATTATCACAGGGAATAATAAAAGAATATATTTCATAATATTGGGATTTACATCATTGAAGTTGGGAGTGACTAAAGTGCCTAAAGTACTTAGAGTTACTTAAACTCAACTTACTAGGCATTTTTACTGTTTTTTACTGACAGTCACAGCGGGGGGATAGGCAAAATCAGAAAGATTGAAACCAAAACTATGCCTTTCTTCATAACCTTTTATTTTGAGTAATTTTTAACTGCTTTAATGAACGCGTTTATATTGACATCCTGAACTTCAGGAGCCATTCCTCCGCCAACCGACCAGATAATGCGCTCACGGCTGCTGATCTCATCACACGATTTCTTTACGGCTTCATCAACCTGCTCCGGAGTACCTCCTGCAAGAACATCCCTAGGGGGTACATTGCCAACAAGGATAACCTCAGGACCTGCAAGCTGCCTGATCTCTCCCATTGAATGGTTGAATGAGAAGTTGAACATGTTTACACCTATCTCATTCAGATTTGCGGCTGTGATTAATCCTTCGGCATCATTATGAAGAAATCTTGCTTTTGCTCCTGTGCAGTTGAATATCTTTTTAAAATAAGGCATAACAAATTCCCGGAATTCTCCTTCGCCGACAAATCCCATAATATCATCCAGTATCAGTACCCCATCAATGGAAGTGAAACACTCTTTCTGCCAGCTCAGCCAGTCGCAGATAAAATCGGTTATTTTATTCAGGAGTTTATGTGAATTATCCGGATCCATTGCAAGCGCCATCATGAACTCGGTTGTTCCCATCAGGAAACTGGCAATGTTGAGTGGTCCTCTTGCTATAGCAAACCTGATCTGGTGGTCTGATTCCCTGATAGCTCTTTCGTTGTTTCTGAGCCTGCTGATCATGAAAGGCAGAAGTCCGTCGGTCTTCACATTAGGCTTGGGAAGTGAATCTGCACCTTCAATTGAAGAGAGTATCCTCTCAGCATGAGGCAGACTGTTTTCCAGGAAGATCATCCTGGATCCGAACGCTGAAGGTTCTGTACACATCCCATATTCTGACCAGAATCCCGGGAGAAACCAGACTTCCGGAAAGGTGCTGATCATCTTTAGATTAGCTTTAAGCCACAGATCATCAGATGAATAATAGTCAACTGTCGAGATCCCATACCATCCGGGTATCCAGGGGCTGTCAACAATAAAACCGGAAGGCTGATAATTCAGCTTTTTACCATTGATCATACTGATCAGATCATCCCATGAAGAATTACGCATATATTTAATTAATTAAAATATCAGACAATAATATTTAACGGCAATAAATTTGATAATTTATTTCGGTTGAAAAAAATTTATTATTCTGACAACCGCTACTTATCAGATCTTCTATGGTTTTCTCTGTAAAAAAAGAAAAATTCACACCGTTACACAGAGATGAATAAGCTAAAATTTAAACGTTTCAAGCCTGTAAGTCTCTATAGGGTCACATGTACAAACCAGGTTGCGGTCACCATAACCATCATCGATCCTGCCCACTGAAGGCCAGAATTTATTTTCCGCAATCCATCCGGCAGGGAATGCTGCTTTCTGTCTGTCGTAGCTGTATGTCCATTCATTGGCTGTAATCACTTTCACAGTATGGGGAGCGTGGTGAAGGACGTTATCCTCTTTATCAGCTTTGCCATCCCTGATCTCCTTTATTTCCTGCCAGATTGATCTCATGGCATCAATAAATTTGTCCAGTTCACGGAGAGATTCTGATTCAGTAGGTTCCACCATCAATGTCCCATGAACGGGGAACGAGAGTGTTGGTGCATGAAATCCGTAGTCCATGAGCCTTTTGGCTATGTCCGACTCGGTTATTCCTGCTTCAGTTTTAAAATTCCTGCAATCAAGTATCAATTCATGTGCAACAAATCCCGTCGTACCGGTGTAAAGAGTTTTATAAAAATCTCTGAGCGAAGCAGACAGATAATTTGCGTTCAGAATCGCGTACTTTGTTGCCTGAGTCAGTCCGTCAGGTCCCATCATTTTTATATAAGCATGCGAGATTGTAAGTATTTGGCCGCTTCCGAAGGGAGCTCCTGCAACAGCACCTACCTGGTGGCTTCCACCGGTCCTGATTATCGGATGTGAAGGCAAAAATTCAGCAAGTTTGTCATTTACAAGGATAGGACCCATTCCCGGTCCGCCTCCTCCATGAGGGATAGCAAAAGTTTTGTGCAGATTCAGATGGCACACATCAGCCCCTATCCGGCCCGGACTTGTAAGTCCTACCTGGGCATTCATGTTAGCACCATCCATGTACACGAGTCCTCCATTGGCATGAATTATCTCAGTCATTTCAACTACTGCTGCTTCAAAAACACCGTGAGTTGAAGGATATGTTATCATGAAACCAGCGAGATTATCCTTATATTCCTCAGCTTTCTTCTTTAGGTCATCAACATTAATGTTTCCCTTTTCATCACACACAACAACGACAACCTCCATACCTGCCATTACAGCACTCGCAGGATTTGTACCGTGCGCCGATGATGGGATAAGAACAACATTCCTGTGCAATTCTCCCCTGCTTTTATGATATTCCCTTATCACTATTAGTCCGGCATATTCACCGGCAGCACCTGAATTGGGCTGAAATGAGATAGCAGAAAAACCTGTTATCTCCTTTAATGCGGCACTAAGCTCGTCCATCAGAGAGAAATACCCCTCAGCCTGATATCTTGGAGCAAAAGGATGTATATTCGCAAACTCAGGCCAGCTCATTGCAAACAAAGATGAAGCGGGATTGAGTTTCATCGTGCATGATCCAAGGGAGATCATGCAGTGGGTCAAAGAGAAATCTTTTCTTTCAAGCATCTTTATGTAGCGCATCATTTCTGTCTCGCTGTGATAGCGGTTGAAAGTCTCTTTCGTCAGAAACACTGATTTTCTCAGGAGTTTATCTTCAATGCAATTGCAGTCACAAAATGATTTAATGGGTTTGAACTGTTTCTGTGCCGCCTGTGCAAAAATATTTACTATATCATTGATATCCTTAAGAGAAGTTATTTCATCAGTACTTATATTTACCTGATTATCTGCTGAATAGAAAATATTAATGCCCGCACTTTCAGTCAACTCCTTGATTTTCATCAACTGGATTGATGCAGGCAACTCTACTTTTAAAGTATCAAAAACCATTGAATTCATCTGTCTGAATCCTAATTCTTTCAGTGCAGAGCTTATAGTGCAGGCTGACCTGTGAATTTGATATGCTATCTTTTTCAAACCTTCGGGGCCATGATACTGAGCATACATTCCGCTCATAATTGCAAGAAGTGCCTGAGCAGTACAGATGTTTGATGTAGCTCTTTCGCGTTTAATGTGTTGTTCTCTTGTCTGGAGGGCCATCCTGAGAGCAGTATTTCCCTGTGCATCAACCGAGACTCCTATTATTCGGCCCGGCATACTTCGTTTTAATTCATCTTTTGTTGCAAAAAACCCTGCGTGAGGTCCTCCGAAGCTCATTGGAAGGCCAAATCTCTGGCTCGATCCGACAACAACGTCGGTACCCCATTCACCCGGAGGCTTTAGCAGTGCGAGGCTCATCAGGTCGGCTGCTACTCCCACAAGTGCTCCGGCATTGTGAGCTTTTTCTGTAAACTCCTGATAATCTCTTATCTGTCCTGAGGCAGCAGGATATTGCACAAGTGCTCCAAAAAACATTTCATTGAGCTGCACCTCGTTGTATTTACCTCTGACAAGCTCTATTCCAAGCGGTTCAGACCGGGTCTTCAGGACAGCCAGTGTCTGATGAAAAATATCATCATCGACGAAATATTTATTAGCTGCGGCTTTCACTGCAACACGCGATCTGGCGTTGAACATCATTATCATAGCCTCAGCAGCTGCTGTTGATTCATCCAGAAGCGAGGCATTGGCAATCTGCATACCGGTCATTTCAATTATCATAGTCTGAAAGTTCAGGAGAGCTTCCAACCTTCCCTGAGATATTTCAGCCTGATAAGGAGTATAAGAGGTATACCAGGAAGGGTTCTCCAGGACATTACGGATCACTACAGATAATGGTGCAACACCATAATAACCCTGTCCTATGAACGAACGGAATATCTTATTCTTTGCTCCCAGACTTTTTATATGATTCAGATATTCATACTCGCTCATTGCATCTGGAAGTTTTAACTGATCTTTCAGCCTTATATTCTGCGGGACGGTTTTATCGATCAACTCATCAAGGGAGCCGACACCGATTACTTTAAGCATCTGGGGTACATCTTCTTCCCCCGGACCATTTTGACGGTTAACAAACTTATCGTATGACATAATATTGGTAATTGATAACTGGTAATTAGTAATTAGTAATTAGTAATTGGTCATTAGTTATTGTTTAATTTTTCCTGATGCCTGCCGCCTGTCGCCCGACGCCATGGAATCAGGGGGTATTTAATCTGGTGTAAAATACGGATTTGTTTTCATTTCGGTTTCAATAGTAGTAGCCTCTCCATGACCCGGATATACGACCGTTGAAGGAGGAAGAACAAACAGTTTATTCTTTATGCTTTGTAAGATGGTCTGGTAATCACCACCTGGAAGATCTGTTCTTCCAATGCTTCCTGCAAAGAGAGTATCACCGGTAAAAATTAAATTTTCTTCCTGGCAATAGAATGCCAGGCTTCCCGGAGCATGACCGGGCACATGCAATGCTTTCAGTTTTACGGATCCGAAAGATACGACCTGGTTGTCGGTTATCAATCCTGCAGGCTCTGGTGGAGCATCCATTTTCAAGCCAAAAAGTTCAGAAATAATCACCGAGCTTCTTCTGTTCCTTTCTTCTTCCGGATGACATTGAGAACCTATTCTGTATTTTTCGAGGAACATTCCGTTGCCGAAAATATGATCAAGGTGACAATGTGTGTTCAAAAGGAGTACAGGTTCAAGGTTCTTTCGTTCAATAAGGCTGGTAAGTTTCTCAAATTCTTTTTTATCATAGCAACCGCAATCTATAATTGCACATCTACCTGAATCGTCGGCAATTATGTACGTATTGACCTGTATTGGCGAGAAGACAAGTTTTGAAATTTCCATTCTGAATTATTTTCCGTTAACCGTACCTTTCAACATAGGAACAAATACAAAAAGTCCATGTGAAGAGTAATCAAAAGTATCCTCTCCAGTGCGCACAACCAGAGTCATAACCTGAGAATCGCCATAACCTACCGGTGCTACCAGTCTCCCTCCTGTTTTCAGCTGTTTTAAAAGTGCATCCGGGATCTTATCAATTGCTGCAGTAATAATAATCCCATCAAACGGACCATAGTGTGGTTTCCCGGCATAACCATCACCATAAAAAAAATCAGCAGAATACCCCAGTGCAGACAGTGTTCTCTGAGCCTTCATATATAATTCCCTGAATCGTTCAATTGTATAGACTTTAGCTCCCATTTCAGCAAGAATTGCTGCCTGGTATCCTGAACCTGTTCCTATTTCAAGGATCTTATCCCTCTTTTTTATTTCCAAAAGGGAAGTTTGCACTGCCACGGTATAGGGTTGGGAGATTGTCTGTCCCGATGAAATAGGGAAAGCTTTATCGACATATGCATGTATCAGGAATGCAGGGTCCATAAAGACATGGCGTGGCACTTTATTAATCGCCCTCAGGACCTCCGCATTAGTGATTCCCTTATGTCGGAGTTCTTCGATGAGTTTTTTTCTCTTCCCTTTGGCTTCAAAATCATCAATCATGAAAAAAGGAGTATCAGATTCATTGCAGCAAAAATAAGCAAATTGTTATACAGGTTACAGGAATGGATATCAGAGGTTGATAAATTGTTAAGAGGTTTTTCTTAATCCTCTACGAGGAATATATAATACTCTGCCAAATACTTAAGCTACAATACTGTATCGCCTACGACGAAACATAATTCCGCGAGATTCTTTAGCGCGTAGTGTTTATTGTTTATGAATTGTCTTGTCCCGAAATCTTTTAGCGCGCTGCGCTTTCAGTATGTAGAATTGTTATAATAATCTCATTAGCGTGTAGCGCTTCCAGTATTGTAGACCTGATCGCCTACGGCGAAACATGTTTCCCTCAAATCTTTTGCGCGTAGCGCATTCAGTATTGTAGACCGCGAATTATCGATCACCGTATATTTACCTCGTAGAGGTTACAGTATAATATTGTTCCCATTTTTTCTTTACCTTTCAATCCTTATTTTGAGATTTATAGAAAAGGTTATTAATGGAAATTACTGATAAGGGGGATCAAAATTCCATCAGAAAAATATTTAAATATTTTTCTGATTTCCTGTTTTCATTTGTGATCCTGGTTACCCTTTCACCTTTCCTGCTGTTTTTGGGTTTGCTCATAAGGCTTTCCGGAAGAGGTCCGGTTATCTACTCCCAGGACAGGATCGGGAAAGACGGTAAACCATTTGTCATTTATAAATTCAGATCGATGAAATATAATGCAGAGACCGGTGAACCATTGTTATCAGGTATCCATGAAGTGAGAATTAGCCGCTTAGGTAAGTTTTTAAGAAAATACCGGATTGATGAAATCCCTAATTTCTTCAATGTAGTAAAAGGTGATATGTCGATTGTCGGTCCACGACCTGAACGCCGGTTTTTTATTGATCAGATAATGATAAAAAATCCACGCTTCAAAGATCTTCTTAAAGTAAGACCTGGTATTACGTCATGGGGCCAGGTTAAATACGGATACGCTTCAAATGTAGATCAGATGCTTAAAAGGCTGGAGTACGATCTGTATTACATGGAGCACAGATCGTTATGGTTTGATGCGAAGATCTTTTTAAATACGATAGGAACGGTATTAAAGGGAACAGGAGTGTAGTGAGTATGAGAGTGAGGTTGAGACAAACAGTGTTACTCCGTGAAGAACTCTGTGTGACTTGGTAAATAACTATTTTAATCTGAATACTCCCAACGGTTTATAGATTGGACCCGTTGGCTTCAGAATACTCTCGTAAAGAATGACTTCTTTTGTGGTTACCTTTTGAATTGGAGTTTCATGGTATTTTTCAAGGGCCAGCTTTAAATCCTCTTGTTTCTTAAGATATTTGATCCTTCCGATAGTGATATGAGGTTTGAAGGGGCGATCCTCAACCTTGAAACCTGTATCTTTTAATCCGGTCTTTATCAGCTCATTGAGTTCCTGAAGTCTGTCAAATTCCTTAATACATATCCAAATTACCCTGGGATCTCGAAGGTCTTTAAAAACACCTGTCCCTGACAATGAGAAATCGAATTCTCCGAAACCGGTACATTTTTGCTTTAACATTATCCCGGCAACCTTAATCCTTACATCTTCAGTATCGCCCAGAAAAGCAAGAGTCAGATGGATATTTAACGGATCGACCCAGGTTATTCTTTCATTTCCCAGAAGAAATTTGAATGAAGAGTATATTTTCAGAAAGGTCTGATCCGGGTCAATTTTAATTGCAATAAAAATTCTTTTCATTATTTTAATCAGAGGTTTTGTCTTGTCGTCACAGAAGTCCGGCTTCTATATCAAGGAGGATCATTTCTATTAGCGCATCTTCACCATATGGATCATAATCTTCTTTAAGGTTGGTACCGAATATCCGGGCTACTCCCTGCCAGAAAGCAGCTGAAAATCCGCCCTTGTATTCCTTGATCAGTTCATACGAAGTGTTTTGCGTCTCCCTGTCAATAAGCTTAATGAGCAATCTACCCTGGGTAATTGTCATATCTCTCATATCATCCTCATATTCAGCAAATACTTCTTTTTCGAGATCCTTCATGTACTTTTTCCTCTCCTTTTCATCTTCGATCCTTGTAAGATCTGCACTTGCCTTTTCAAGCCTTGCCCTTACTATCAATGCATAAGGATAGGCTTTTTTCAGATTATATATAAGCCTTTCATATTTTCTGAATTGTGATTGTTGTTGTCTCCTTGCCTTTCCTTTTGGACGCCCGATAACAGTCACCT
The DNA here is from genome assembly GCA_963843415.1 of uncultured Bacteroidota bacterium. Lineage (GTDB taxonomy): Bacteria > Bacteroidota > Bacteroidia > Bacteroidales > VadinHA17 > LD21. The sequence goes on along the minus strand of CAWJKD010000002.1, from coordinate 169,026 downwards.
CTTTTATTTCGATCTCAGGAAGGACTTCACCATTCCGGTCAACCTGCTGTAACAGATACATACGGCCGGACAGGGAATCGCTTATCTGAACGGCTGTGTCGGAAGGTGTCTGGCCTGAGACAGCGACCGTGAATAAGAACATTAATATTGAGAATGTAAACCTCACAAACAGCAGGATTTTGTACAAATTTATCAAATAACGGGCCATAAATAAAAACAACAGATGATCTTAGATAGTATGCGGGAACTATATATATAAAATAAAGGACACTCTTTTAGGTGGTCGTGCTTTGCCCGCCATAGCCCTGGCAATGGCTGGCGGTCATGCTATCTCTGCACTTCTTCCCGACGCCCGACACCAGACGCCTGATGCCTCTCTCCTCAACTTTTCTCTTTTACTGCTTGCATTGAATTCAATATTAGTGTAAATTTGATTGAGAATCAGAGCGAAACCTGAATATAAACCTTTCTAATCCCTTCGCGTAATGGCAAGCATCATTCCCGGTTACGAATATGACATTTTCATCAGCTACCGCCAGAAAGACAACAAATACGATGGCTGGGTAACAGAGTTTATCGATCACCTGAAAAGGGAGATCGAAGCCACTTTCAAAGAGGATGTATCGATCTATTTCGATGAAAATCCGCATGACGGTCTGCTGGAGATCCATAATGTTGATAAAAGTCTTGAATCAAAGCTGAAATCACTGATATTTATACCAATCATCTCGCAGACTTATTGCGATCCGAAAAGCTTTGCCTGGCAAAACGAATTTGTAGAATTCAACAAGATAGCATCTGCCGACCAGATTGGCAGGGATGTAAAACTGGCAAGCGGAAATGTCTGCAGCAGGATCATACCTGTTAAGATCCATGAATTGGATGGCTCCGACACCGAACTTATTGAAAGTGAGATGGGATGCAGGCTTCGGGCAATTGAATTCATTTACTCAAGTGCAGGAGTCAACAGACCTTTGAAACCGGATGACAATCCCGACAAAAACCTGAACAAGACTTTTTACCGCGATCAGATAAACAAAGTTGCTAACGCTGTAAAGGATGTTATCTACGGTATCCACCCTGATCCTAAGAAACGGGCAACAAAATCATACCAGACCGGTGCAGCTCCTTCATATCCGGATTCCCGGACTGCATCTTTCACTGAAAAACGTGCCAGCAGGATGCATCTGTCAGGTAAAACAATCCTGGTCGGATCTCTTGGCATCTTGTTGGTTCTGGCTGCAATATTCTTTATTCCAAAATTATTCAAGAGTACAAAATCAGAATTATCAGGGATCGAAGTCAAAAAGAACATTGCAGTTCTTCCGGTTGTAAATCTCACAGGAAATCCTGACCTGGAATATGTTGCCTTAGGTATCCAGGATGATATTACAGGGAAATTGGGAACTATCAGCGGATTTAATGTCAGACCCAAATCTTCGACATTACAATTTAAAGGTTCACAGGAACCAATCCAGCAAATAGCTAAAAAACTCAGTGTCAACAATTTAATTGAATCGTCTATAAAAGGGACTGAAGACAAACTCCAGATTGAAATGCGTCTGATTGAGGCATTTCCTGAAGAAAAATATACCTGGAGTTCAACATTTACACAAAGCTGGGATAATATAACTGATACTTACCTTGAAATTCTCACCCATATCGTTGACGGTACCGGTATAAAGCTTACATCTCAGGAAGCGAGCAATCTTTCAATTGCTCAGAAACATGATCCTGATCTGTTGAAAGCGTGCGCCAAGGGAAGTTATTACATGAATCTCTATACTGCTGAAGGATTTGAGCAGGGTTTAAAAAGTTACAATGAAGCCATAGCAATTGATCCTGCAGATCCATTGCCTTATCTTGGACTTGCTTTAGGATACAGTAATACCGGACACGTGTCCCCTGTAGCTGATGATGCTTCCAACCGGGCTAAAGCTTACGCCCTGAAAGCCCTTGAACTGGATTCAACCCTGGCAGATGCTCATGCAGTTCTGGCAACCAGATACCTGTATACTGACTGGGATTTCCCGGCAACCAAAAAATCATTGCAAACTGCTATCAGATTTAATCCGAGTATGACCTCGGTTCATTATACCTACGGGTGGTACCTGCTCCTGGAAAACAAAAATGATGAAGCAGAAGCTGAGATGAAAAAAGCTGTTGAAATTGATCCCATAGATCCCTTATGCCAGGGATATCTTGCATGGCTTTATCTTGGATTGGGCCGTTATGAAGAAGCAATAGCAGAGGCTCGGAAAACACTTCAAATTGATCCCAATTATACTATGGCATACTATGTCATGGGATGTGCTTATTCGGAAATGGGAATGCATTTTGAAGCCATTGAGATGCATAAGAAAGGTCTCTCTATCAGCCCGGGCTTCGAAGCAGGGCTGGGTGCAGCATATGCCCGTGCAGGACAGAAGGAAAATGCAATGGAGGTTGCTGCCGGCATGGAAAAGAACCTTGATAAATGGTATGCATGGGGTCTTGCCGAGATTTATGCCGCTCTTGGAGATAAGGACAAAACAATATACTTTCTGGAGGAAGCATACAAACTCAGGCAGGACTTTATGCCCTGGATAAACATGGGTACAACTTTTAGATTTTTATTGAGTGATCAACGGTTTACGGATATCGTAAAACGGCTGAATCTGCCTGTATAAGTCAGCCGATTGTTAAAATAATTCTTAAGCGAAAGCAGAATAATTAAAGATTGTTTTTAAGATCAGATAATGCTTTAATCAAATGTTTTAAAATGGCAAGTATAATTCCCGGATACGAGTATGATATCTTCATCAGCTACCGCCAGAAAGACAACAAATACGATGGCTGGGTAACAGAATTTATCGACCACCTGAAAAGGGAGATCGAGGCCACTTTCAAAGAGGATGTATCGATCTATTTCGATGAGAATCCGCATGATGGTCTGCTGGAGATCCATAATGTTGATAAAAGCCTTGAATCAAAGCTGAGATCACTGATCTTCATGCCGATCATCTCGCAGACATATTGCGATCCGAAAAGCTTTGCCTGGCAGAACGAATTTGTAGAATTCAATAAGATGGCTACAGCAGATCAGATTGGAAGAGATGTAAAACTTCCATCCGGAAATGTATGCAGCAGGATAATCCCTGTAAAGATACATGACCTCGATGCTACCGATACTGAACTGATAGAAAGTGAAATGGGTTGCCGGCTCCGGGCCATTGAATTTATTTACTCCAGCGCAGGTGTAAACAGGCCCCTTAAACCGGATGATAATCCCGATAAAAATCTGAACAAAACCTATTACCGTGACCAGATCAATAAAGTTGCAAATGCAATAAAGGAAATAATCTATGGAGTTCATCCTGATGAGAAAAAGAGAACAACAAAAACTTACCAGACAAGGACACAAACAGGTTATATCGAAGAGGAGACTCGCCAGGTTGCTGAGAAGATCGGTCATCCGCAGCGGAAGATCCGCATACGGAAAGCACCCTTGATTTTAGGAGGATTATTTGCAATCCTGGCAATAATTTTCCTTGTCCCGAAATTGTTTAAAAAAGATAGCCGATTGGCTTCGGCTGAAGAGACAGTAAGAAAAGCGATAGCAGTGATGCCGGTTTCGAATCTGACAGGTAATTCTGATCTGGAATTTATAGCCTTAAGTATTCAGGATGATCTGACGGGGAAGTTGGGAAGTATCAGCAGTCTCGATGTGAGACCCAGAGCTTCTACTCTTCAGTTTAAAGATTCCAGGGAAACAGTACAGCAGATAGCTAAGAAACTAAGCGTTAATAATCTTATTGAAGCATCAATAAAAGGATCTGAAGAAAATCTCCAGATTGAGGTCAGGTTAATTGAAGCATTTCCTGCTGAGAAATATGTCTGGAACGCTTCTTTTATTCAGGGATGGGATAAGATTGGAGAAATTTACCGGGAGATACTCGATCAAATAATTAAGGGTACAAAGATAAAGCTCACCTCCCGGGAAGCTAATACCCTTTCAATTGTTCAAAAACATGATGCGGATCTTTTAAAAGCATGTGCCAAAGGAAAATATTATATGAATAAGCTTACTCCGGAAGATTTTGAGAGGGGATTGAAATTTTATAATGAAGCAATAGCAATTGACCCGGCAGATCCTTTGCCCTATATAGGACTGGCACTAGGTTACAGCACCGCAGGTCATGTTTCAACAGTGGCAGCAGATGCTGCCAACAGGGCAATAGCATATGCCAGGCAGGCTCTTTCCCTTGATTCTACCATCACTGAGGCAGCTGATGCATATGTAGTTCTGGCAACAAAATCACTTTATTCCGACTATGACTTTCCGGAAACTGAGCGATACTTAGAGCGAGCCATGGCACTTAATCCAAATAAACCAATGGTTCATTACCATTATGGATGGCTTCTGTTGGCGATTAACAAGGTAGATGAAGCAACAGCTGAATTTAAGAGATCTATCGAAATTGATCCGATTGATCCGACCCTTATAAGTAATCTCGCTGGTTTTTATGTCTGGATCGGTCGATACGAGGAGGCATTACCGGAAATACGTAAGACATTTGAACTGGATCCAAATAATGTAATGGGACTATGGGCTCTGGGATCTGCTTATGCCGAGTTGGGCAGGTACAATGAGGCCATTGAGGCTCATAAAAAAGGAATTGCAATAAGTCCGGATTTTGAGCATGGACTGGGAATTGCTTATGCCCGTGCCGGTCAGAAAGATAAAGCACTTGAAGTGGCTTTAAAGCTGGAAAAAACAAACAACAGTTGGTACGCATATGGTATCGCCGAAATTTATACTGCTCTTGGAGATATAGATAAAGCTATTTACTGGATCGAAGAAGCTTATAAACAACGAACTAATTTCGTGCCATGGTTTAATTCCGATGCTTATTATAAACCATTGTACAATGATCCCCGGTTTATAGAAATAATGGGTCGACTTAATCTTCCTGAATAATAAACAATAAGCGTTTTAACCTGAAATTCTTTTGTAATACATTCTGAAAAAGCTAGATTTGAGAAAAGCTTTTTTTATGGCATTACGGGTTGAAGATCTTGACGATCAGTCAAAGTACAGGCAAGTACAAAAGGTCCCCTACGACGAACTCATAACATTTGTCCTTGAGTATCTGAAACGGAGAACAGGACTGATTGTTTTCTTCTGGTCGGTGTGTATTATTTTTATCGGACTCGCTTTAACTGTCAGAATAAATATTGCGGGATATTTCCCTTTAAAGAATATCCTCATCCATAGCTTCCTGGGATTAATTATTTTCCCTCTTCTCATAATTCCAATCCATGAATTCCTGCATATAATTCCTTTCTGGATCGTTGGTGCTAAAAAGATCCGGATCGGAATGGATCTGAGACAGTATATTTTCTATGTTACTGCACACAGGCATGTTGTACCTGCCAGACAATTTAGTCTTATCGGATTTGCTCCCTTTATCATCATAAACGTATGCATACTGGTTCTGATCCTGTTTCTGCCAGGATTGTGGAAATGGAGCCTCTCGCTGCTTCTGTTTGTGCACACAACAATGTGTGCCGGCGATTTTGCATTGATGAATTACTTCCTGCTTCACCGGAAAAAGAAATTATTCACGTGGGATGATGCAGATGAAAAGATTGCGTATTTTTATGAGGAAATATGAAACCCCCCATCCCCCCTAAAGGGGGGCTTAATCACAGCTCTTTTAAAGCCCCCTTCAGAGGGTTGGGGGCGGATTTAAAAATAAATATACAAATCAATGCCTATGAAAAAACTGACCATAATTCTTTTTCTGGTTGCTGTCGTAACCTTAGCTGGCTTCGGACAAAGAAAAATTGTCAATCTTCCTGACTTGCCGGGATATGTGACTCTTAAATGTGATTTCCATATGCATACGGTGTTTTCTGATGGTAATGTATGGCCAATTGTAAGAGTCGGTGAAGCATACCGCGACGGACTGGATGCGATTGCTATCACCGATCATATTGAATACACTCCAAAAAAAGATTACATCCCTGTTGATCATAATGCTGCCTGGAAAATCGCTCAGAATACTGCCAGGGATTATAATATTATTCTTGTCCATGGGGCAGAGATAACCCGCAGTATGCCTCCCGGACATATGAACGCACTCTTCATACAGGATGCAAATGCCCTGGATGTTGATTCCGTCTGGGATGCTTATGAAGCTGCAATAAAGCAGGGAGCTTTCCTGCACTGGAACCACCCCGGATGGAGATCGCAGCAACCCGACGGGATACCCAGAATGTACGATATCCACTACCGACTTATCAAGAATAAATGGTTGCACGGAATTGAGTTTTTTAACGACAGTGAATATTATCCTCTGGCAATGACATTCTGTTTAAAAAATAACCTGGCTGTATTGGCCAACAGCGACAATCATGGGGTTATAAGTGAGACTTACAGGGAACCTGAATATACAAACCGGCCAATGACCCTTGTTTTTGCAAAAGAAAGAACACATGAATCCCTTAAGGAAGCCATGTTTGCAGGAAGAACACTGGCTTATTTTGATGATATGATTGCCGGGAGAGAAGAGTTTGCAAAACCATTCTTCTATAAGTGTATTTCAATCGGCAAATCTTTTTACCAGACCGATAAGAGTATTTACTTAGAGATAACAAATAATTCAGATATTCCATTTTATCTTGTTGATGGTGTACCCGGAACACCAGCTTCAATATCACTTCCGGCAAACACAGCAACCAGGGTGGTATTCAGTAAATCATTGACCACTCCGCTTGTATATAATGTCAAAAACATTATCACAGGAGAGAACGAAGTGCTGCAGGTAGAATTAAAATTTTGATAATATTACTCTAAAGAAGTTCCTTTGTGAGTTTCAATATATCATCTTCTTTAACGACCGGCCGCATTCTGAATGAATACTCATATCTTCTTTCGGGCAAACGGTACTGAGGATGTACAGGCGCTCCCCAGCTGTCGTCACCACCCACACCCATCTGTCCGAGATCAATATTAAGATTGACAAGATCGCGTGGTTTTACATCATTCGTATGCGTGTTGGCACTTTTTGCATCTTTCCTGTAACGCGCCAGATTCCCCGGTGATTCAAAATCGTCATGGATATTATTCAATGCTGCAAAACAGAATAAAGGATTTCCACTGATCAATACTCCTGTTCCGCTGTCATCTGTCAGTGTCAGCCACCGCGTATCTGTTTTATAACCATTCTCCTGCGGACGCACATAGGGAACATACTGTCCTGCAACAGTGCTTTCATATAATCCGACATCTGCGGAAGTTTTCCTGTCGGTATAGTTTTCGTGAGGACCCCTGCCAAACCATTTCAGATTTGCAAATTCTCCGGGCAGCTGCATTTGCATTCCCATTCTTGGAATTTCAGGAAGCTTATCAGATAATTTCTCAAACGAATTTGAAATTATTATATCTCCTGTTCCAAGAACAGTATAGACTGAAGAATAACCTGCTATTTTTGCACCATCTGCATCCTTAATATCATACCTGAAAACAACAACTGCCTTACCCAGCTCAGGCTCCCTTATATCGGCTTTGGTAATGACAGTTCTCTCCCCTGCTTTTTTCCAGATACCCATTCTCCTGTCCATTCCATAACCGTAATCATTATCTGTCGGTGGTCTCCAGAAATCAGGCTCAGGACCCTGTAAAATAAATTCTTTCCCTTTATAAATCCAGGATTCCATCCTTCCGTTTTCGAGATTAAAAACCACCTTCATATCAGTACCGGCCACCTCGAGTTTATTACCGATAGTATTGGTCTGGACCACAGCCATATTATCGATATTCAAAGGGATCTTATCACCTTCTACCGGTAACTTGAACTGCGCTGTTGCATAGACATGATTTTCGGGAACAAGGTTCCATTCATCGCTTTTGCTTACTCTCAGATTCAGGAAATATTCTGTTCCCGGGGAAGGATCAATCTTTGTAACAGGTATCATGATATTTAACTCTTTTCCGGGCTTAAAATCAGGGAGTGGTATATTCCCCGATTGAATAACGGACCCGTCTGCAACTACTTCCCAGTCAAAAGCGAATTCTGACAGATTCGTGAAATCATATTTGTTCCTGATCTTTATCAGTCCCTCATTGAGATCAACAGGTTCAAAGCCGACATACTGATAGACTTTTTTAACTTCGCTGAGTCCGGGCTTGGCTGTTCTGTCGGGCCAGGTCAATCCGTTAATGCAGAAATTCCCGTCGCTTGGCACACCTTCCTCTCCAAAATCACCTCCGTAAGCCCAGTATTTCTCACCGTTTTCATCGGTCTGGAGGATCCCCTGGTCCACCCAATCCCAGACAAATGCTCCCTGCAGTTTCGGGTATTTTTCGATCACATCCCAGTAATCCTGGAGGTTGCCAGTTGAATTGCCCATTGCATGAGCATATTCGCACATTATCAGGGGTCTGTCGTTCTTATCATCTTTTGCGTAAGTCTCAAGTTGTTCGATCCTGGCATACATCGGACAATAAATATCTGTATGTCGCTCTGTTGTGTTCGTACTCTTTTCTGCACGTTCGTACTGAACGGGACGGGTTACATCTCTCTCTTTTGTCCATTTATAGTTTTCCAGAAAGTTCCGGCCGTCGCCTGCCTCATTTCCCAGCGACCAGATAATGACTGAAGGATGATTCTTGTCCCGCTCCACCATGGCTTTCATCCTGGCAAAATGTGCATCCGCCCATTCAGGTTTGTCAGCAAGAGTAACATCCTTTGCATAACCAATGCCATGCGATTCGATATTGGCCTCATCAATCAGGTAAAGTCCGTACTTATCGCATAATTCGTACCAGAGCTCCTGTTGGGGGTAATGTGATGTCCTGACAGCATTTATGTTGTTACTCTTCATCACCTTTATATCTTTAAGGATCATTTCTTCATCAATAACATGACCGTTAACGTCATCATGTTCATGAAGATTTGTTCCTCTAAGAAGTATGGCTGCTCCGTTAACGAGCAACTGTGAATTGCTGATCTCCACCTTTCGGAATCCTGTTTTAGAGCTTAAACATTCGATAATATCGCCATTTTTGTTCTGCAGGGCTATAACCAGGGTATACAGATAAGGAGTCTCCGCTGACCATTTCTTTACCTCAGAAAGGCTCTTCTCAAATTCAATAAATGTTTTCTGATTTGCAAGTATTACATTTTTCGATTCAGAATATAACTCTTGTCCGTTATCGAATAAAGAGGTTTTTACGATTAGATCCTCACTTTTTTCATCAATACCTTTTATAGAAATTCCCAGTTTTAATAAGCCGTCTCTGTAGTTATTTTCAAGGTCACCAACTACAAAAAAATCTTCGATATAAGTTCCCGGCCGTGCATGCAGGAATACTGTTCTCTGAATCCCACTCAATCTCCAGAAATCCTGATCCTCAAGGTAACTTCCATCGCACCAGCGATAGACCTCAACTGCCAGCGAATTATTGCCTCTTTTCAGGTATTTGGTGATATTAAATTCAGCAGGAGTTTTGCTGTCCTGGCTATAACCCACAAGTTCTTCGTTCACCCATACATAGAAAGCCGATGCAACACCTCCAAAATGAAGAAAAACCTGCTTATTGTTCCACCCGGAAGGTACCCTGAAATTGCGCTTATAGGAACCTACAGGATTATAATCGTGCTGAATGAATGGAGGATCTTTCTTATGCGGATAGGTTATATTCACATAAATAGGTACATCATATCCCTTCATTTCCCAGTTTGATGGCACCTCAATGTCATCCCAGCCGCGTGTATCGAAGTCATCTTTGAAAAACCAGAAGGGTCTCTGATCAGGCGATTTGACGAGATTGAATTTCCATGTTCCGTCAAGGGATAAATAATTTGGTGAATTTGCTTTTATTCCTTCCAGGGCTGATACTTCATCATCAAAACTAATAAGAGTTGCATGCGGATCTTCCTTATTCTGGCTGATCATTTCAGGATTTTCCCAATCTCTGGGTTCTTTCTCAGTGAATGCAGTACCTTCATAATTCCTGTATCTCTTACAGGAATACAATGAAAGGACTATAAAAAGTACAATAAATGTGAATTTCTTCATGTATTTAAATATTTATTTCAGAACAGTCCTGATATCTTTCCTTCACCGTCAATATCTATTTTTTCTGCTGAAGGAACGTTTGGCAGCCCGGGCATTCTCATTATTGTACCGGCAATCGGGACAATAAACCCTGCACCGGAAGAGAGCTCCACTTCTCGTATTTTAATAGTAAATCCCTGAGGGCGTCCCTTTTTATTCTGGTCATCGGACAGTGACTTCTGGGTCTTGGCAATGCATACTGCCAGGTTCCCCAGGCCAAGTTTTACTATCTTATCAAGCTGCGATTTTGCTTTTACAGTATATTCCACATGGTCGGCGCCGTACATTTTTTTGCAGATGGTTTCAATTTTCTCTTCAAACGACCATGAAAGATCATAAAGTGGTTTAAAACAGGCCGGACAGTCCTTTACTGATTCAAGCACTTTTTTTGCAAGTTCAATAGCCCCTTCTCCACCTTTAGCCCACGATTCGTTAATAGCAACTTTTACATTCTGCGATTTGCAGTGTTTTACAAGAAGATCTAATTCTGCGTCGGTGTCAGAAGTGAATCTGTTTATAGATATTATTGGATTGAAGCCAAAATATTTCATATTCTCGATATGTTTGTCCAGGTTGTCAAAGCCCTTCTTCAGTGCTTCAATATCTTCATTTTGAAGTGTTGATAGTTTTGCACCTCCGTGATATTTAAGAGCCCTTATTGTAGCAACAATGACTACAGCACTTGTGTTCAGGTTACCATATTGAGATTTGATATCAAAGAATTTCTCAGCACCCAGTTCGCTTGCAAATCCTGCCTCGGTAACTACCATTTCACTGAGTGAAAGACCTGTTTTGGTAGCGATTATTGAATTTGTGCCCTGGGCAATATTTGCAAATGGCCCTCCATGAATAAGTGCCGGTGTCCCTTCGAGAGTCTGCACAAGATTTGGTTTTATTGCGTCCTTCAGCAGAGCTGCCATTGCTCCGTGTGCCTTCAGGTCACGTGCAAATACAGGTTTATCGGAATATGTAAATCCGATAAAAATATTCCCAAGCCTCTGTCTGAGGTCAGTAAGATTCTCTGCCACGCAAAGAGTTGCCATTACTTCTGATGCGGCTGTAATCTCAAATCCTGATTGCCGGGGGACACCTTCGGTTGTTCCTCCAAGGCCGATTACGATATCCCTTAATGATCTTTCATTCATATCCATCACTCTTTTCCACTCTATGGTCCTGGGATCAATTCCAAGATTCCCCTCTTTAAGCTGGATGTTGTTATCTATCAGTGCAGCAAGAAGATTATGAGCTTTTTCAACTGCCGAAATATCCCCCGTGAAATGCAGGTTGATATCTTCCATTGGAATAACCTGGGAATAACCGCCTCCCGCTGCTCCTCCTTTTATCCCGAAAACAGGACCCAGAGAAGGTTCCCGAAGAACGACGGTTGTTCGTTTTCCAATCCGGTTTAATGCCTGGGCCAGCCCGATTGAGGTCGTAGTTTTCCCTTCCCCTGCAGGTGTAGGAGTTATTGCCGTAACAAGAACAAGCTTTGACTTTTTAATTTTATCTTCATCAATGAAATGAAGAGGAATCTTTGCCTTGTACTTTCCATAGAATTCCAGATCATCGCGTGGTATGCCGAGTTTATCAGCTATTTTTACAATCGGCTGTATCTTTGCTTCCTGGGCAATTTCAATGTCTTGCTTCATAAATTATATTGAATTTCAATTACAAATAAAAGAACGAAACTAATACTTCAGCCTTAAAGTTAGTTTGTTTTCGATCTTTTTTTCTAAATTGTGTCAAAAAAGCGCAAAGTCTTATTACTGACAAAAAACATGAAACCCACATGATTGATTCAATCATAAACACAGATGAATATAATTCATTTTCAATCATGTGTGGTTCCATCAGACCATTAAAAATAAATTAAATACTGATGAAATTATGGACAAGAAAATTACCGAATTGTATAACGATTACAGGAAAGGTCAGACAAACCGTCGTGACTTTTTAAAAAAGCTTGCAGCTTTAACGGGAAGTACTGCTGCCGCCCTGGTCCTGCTTCCGATCCTGGAAGAAAATGATCTCAAGGCTGACACCTTACAGGATCAAAACTCAGATATTATCGCTGAATTTATCAAATATCCCGGGGAGACCGGAGAAATGAGGGCTTACATGGCCAGGCCTGCAAAAGGTAAAAAACTACCTGCAGTCATTGTAATCCATGAGAACAGAGGATTAGTTCCTCATATTCAAGATGTTACAAGAAGGATGGCTAGAGAGGGATTTCTCTCACTCGCTCCGGACGCACTCTCTCCTGTCGGCGGCACACCGGATGATATCAGCAATGTGGGTGAATTGTTCAAAAAGCTGAATTCCGAAGAAACAACCAAAAACTTTGTAGCTGCCGTAAAGTATCTTAAAACACATCCCGATTCAACAGGTAAAGTCGGATGCACCGGATTCTGCTGGGGTGGAGCAATGACCAACCAGGTTGCTGTCAACTCACCTGATCTGGATGCTGCAGTTCCATATTATGGAAGGCAACCATCAGCTGAAGATGTGGCAAAAATAAAAGCCCCGATCATGGCTCACTATGCTGAGAACGACCAGGGTATAAATGCCGGTATTGCTGCTTTTGAGGAAGCTTTGAAGAAGAACAACAAAGAATACCAGATATTCTCTTATCCGGGAACCGGACATGGCTTTAACAACGATACAAATACCGGCCGGTATAACGAAGAAGCTGCCAAACTTGCATGGCAGAGGACAGTAGGATTCTTCAAAGAGAAACTGAAATAATCTTTGATCTGTAGTTGACTATAAGCAATTGGTTTACTGTCACCAGTCACCACTTACTTATTCTTCCCTGCCACCCTCAGTGCTTCAATAAAGGGCTGACAATGGGTGAAAAACAGTCTATACCCCTGGCACAGGTAATTTAATCCCGGTTCACCGTCAGGTGTTGTGATAAACCTGTTCTTCGGACACTCACCGTTACACATCTCTTTTACGGGACACTCTCTGCAGTATTTTGGGAGTGTCATCGATTTTGCTTCTCCGAAAGCCTTCTGTGCGGGACTGTCAAGAAAATATGATAGTGAATTATGGTTAATATTGCCGATAAGATGATCTTTATCGACATAATGATCGCATGAATAGAAATCGCCGTTATGCTCAACTACCGGAACACCTCCGCAATTAACTTTAAAAATGCACAGCGTATGTTCTCTGCTGAATGCTGTTCCTGCAGCCTCTTCAAATATCTGGATACTGATCCTGTCAATATCATTTTCAACCCAGTTATCAAAAACAGTACAGAGAAAACGGCCGTACTCTTCTGCAGACACTGAAGAGGGACTTACTCCCGAAGAAACACCAGGCATCCGTTCCACAAGGGGGAGAAAAGTTATGTACCTGGCTTCCATCAGTCTGAAAAAATTATAAATTTCCAGAGGATAACCTGCATTGTGTGAATTCAGCACACAGAGTATCTCAGTTGTAACTCCATGCTTCTTCAGCAGCTCATAACCCCTGATTGCCTGTGAAAGAGATCCTCTTCCGTCCGGATAAAGCCGGTGACGGTTATGGAATTCATCCGGACCATCAATACTGATGCCAGCAATAAAATTCTCACTGGCAAGGAAATTGCACCACTCCTCGTCAAGTAAGGTTCCGTTTGTCTGAATTCCATTAATAGCTGTACAGCCTGCCGGAAGACATTTCTTCTGAATCGCAACAGCTTTTTGATAGAATTCAAGTCCTGCCAGAATCGGTTCTCCTCCATGCCATGAAAATAAAATGACATCATCTGTTGAGGCTTCAATATGCTGGATGATATATTTTTCAAGAGTTTCATCATTCATCCTGAAAGAATCTGTGTCCAGATAAAGGTTCTTTTTCCCAAGATAATAGCAATAACTGCAACGAAGGTTGCATAAAGCACCTGCTGGTTTAACGAATATCTGAAATTCACGACTCATTATTCAGGTGTTTGAATCCCATTTAATTATGTTTTTTTGACCCTTTAGTTGAGTGTTCATCCTGATCCGCCATCCGACCGGATAATAATTATTGATCCTGCTGACGATGTTATTAATAAATCCCAGAGTAACTCCACGATAACAAACTATATTCCAGCCTTTTTGAATATTATCTATCCTGAATTGTCCACGGCTGAGAAATGCAAGTGCCTTTTCATATTCAAGGTCAGCCGATGGGAATGACTCTTTTCTCAGATGAACCGACATAGCTAAATCGTGTTCCGGTATGTTCCTCTTTGTTTTAGTTACGAATAACTTTACTCCGGGTCTTATGATTCTAAGATTATTTGCAAGCAACTGATAGTCACTAATATCCCCCGGATATGCAATAACAGAATTCCCTGATTCTATAAGCTGATCACCCTTGAAAAGAGTCCATTCTTCAGCAATGGTTTTCTCTTCCCTGGTAACTCTGCTTTGATTGGCGGATTTGTACCTGACTTCAGTTTTTTCCTGTTTCCCGGTTTTTTTCAGAACAGAAATGAAAAGTCCCTCTCCTTTTATTCTTCCCGGGTAAAAACCATAGCCATAAATCCCCTGACAGACAATTTCAGTAATTCCTGTATAATCCGAAATATCCAGCCTGACACTTTCACATTCATGTCTGCCGGTCAACCATTTTATGTTCTGTTCATTCTCGGCAGGATTGAAAGTACAGGTGCAGTATATGAGAATCCCGTTCTCTTTCAGAGCCGGCCAGACATCCATCAGTATCCTTTTCTGCCTGTCGGAACATAGTCCTGCATTCTCCTCCGACCATTCCCTTAAAGCTGTCTTATCCCTGAACATCCCCTCTCCTGAACAGGGAGCATCAACAAGTACAAGATCAAAGAAACCATTTAATTTACCGAATACAGAAGGATCACTCTGAGTGATAACTGAATTTGATAATCCCCACTTTGTAATGTTTTCCGCCAGCACAGAAGCCCTCGATCTGATAACTTCATTTGCCACAAGAATCCCTTTTCCGCCAATCAGTGCTGACAGGTGAGAACTCTTTCCCCCCGGTGCGGCGCAAAGGTCGAGTATCTTGACTTCCGGCATTTCAACCATCACCTGCTTAACCACCTGCTCAATGAACATGCCTGAAGCCTCCTGAGGATAATAAGCACCGGCATGAAAGAGAGGATCCAGCGTGAATGACGGCCGCTCTTTCAGATAGAAACCATCCCTGCACCAGGGAACGGATTCGCTATTCCAGTGGATCGTGGTCCCACTTAATGCGGTTAATACGTATAGTAACAGGAGATGGTTCTTCAAGTGCATGAAGCAGTTCATCAGCGTTAATATTTTGCTGTTGTTTTATCCTTTTTATGAAAGCTTCCGGAAACATTTATATATTAGTTTGCCGTTACATTACCATTCCCGATAAGAACAAATGGTGACCAGTAAAGTGGCTGAGGGTAAATTTTTATCACATCCCTCTGTGCCAGAGTTAACGCTTCCTGCAGATCATGATCCTTGAGATAGCTGTAAAAATTGGCCATCAGAAGGGAAGTCGGATAATCTGCCACCGCCCACAGGCTTACAAGAACAGCCGACGAACCGGCGAAAAGGAAGGCCCTGCTGAGTCCGACCATCTCGTCACCCTCACTTATATTTCCTAAGCCGGTCTCACACGCACTAAGAGTTACTAGACTGGCATTAAGGTTAAGTTCAAAGACCTCAAAAACATTAAGCTTACCGTCCTCTTCCCCTTCCGGAAGAAAAACCAGATGAGAATAAAGCGGTTGTTCGTAATTATAGCTCCCGTGAGTCGCAAAATGAATAAAATTAAAATTACCGGCATTCCTTTTTACGAATAATTCTGTGCTCCGGTTCCCGAAAGCAGAAATATTATCAGTGAATAACGGCAATATCTTCCTGAGTTCATCTTCGGTACCCGGAAGTCCGCTCCTGTTCTCAACCATAACATCAGACAGAGCAATTCCCATGAACCTTGAGCCAGGTTTCTGCTGATGGTCATTGCTCATCATGAAAACGCTTGCAGAGGGGGCATAGATAAGATTATATTTCTGAACTAAATATTCTCCCTTGCTATTGATAAGTGCCTGGAAGGGTAGAAAATGCAAAGATCCGTTTGGTACGATAACAAGATTCGGGAATGATTCCAGCTTTCTTTCAATGGGAGCGATAAGTTTTGAATAAAGAAGGGATAAGTCAGAAATTATCTCATCCATCGAGTTGGACCGGATAGCCAGCCTGGCTTTTTCCACCAGTGATGAGAGTTCTTTTTCGTTTATCCGGACGGTAGTATATGTGATTTCAGACCCTGCGATAAGCCAGTATATCAGCTCATTATCACTGATCCAATATGAAAGGAGTGCGGTTTTATTATCAATCCCTGTTTTCAAGGCATCCAGATCAACCGGCTGTACTGTCACCATTTCAGCATAAGCAGGATTATTAAGCTTGATCCTCCTGATTATATCCTCATACTCAGCATTAGTCGATTCAAGCATTTCCCTTAGCTGTCTGACTTCTGAATTTGCCGATAATTGACCAGCATAAGGATTTGCCTCCCATCTCTGAATGAGCCTGTACAATTGCTGGATCTCGATCCGCATGGATTGTTCCAGTGAGATCAGATCGCCCGGGACCGATCCCTTGAAGTCAATCTTTTTATTTGCGAGAATATCATAGAATGCCCTTGCCCTTGCCTGCTCCGATATCTGAAAGGCTTCTTCCGGTCTGTTCATTTTAAGCAGAATCCTGAGCAGCTTGTCATATACTTCTCTTTTATTATCGAAATATTTACTTTTAAATTCGTCGATTGTAAGATTTCCCCTGATCTTTTCAATTACTGAGATAGAATTTTTGTATGATTCCACGGCCTTTTCATCCCTGGAAAGTTTTTCATACATTCGCCCGAGCTGATACCATGCCTGCCATGCCGTTTCAGGAAAATCTGTCGTCTGAGATGCCGAATCCAAAAGCGGCTGCGCAGAGGAAAGATCGTTTTTATCAATTAATATCTGTCCTTTCCGGATAAGGGTATTTGCCACACCCTGTCTGTTTCCGGCAGACCTGAACTTTTCTTCAGCCTGACCGAGATATATCAATGCGCTGTCCGGGTCACCTTTTTGCATCATCACGTCAGCTATTCGCATCGACGAAATAGCTTCGCCGGTATTTGAACCCTGCGAGGAAAAATATCTGTTTGCGCTTAGAGCCTCGCCCAAACGCAAATTGAGAGAAGCATCAAGGCTTTCTGTTTTCATCGCCATAGTATCTTTTAGCAAGCGGGCTTCCCTGAAATATTTTTCTGCCCTGGTATAATCTCCCAGCTTGTTGTATATATCCCCCATTCCTATCGTTGTCCAGATAACCTGACCCATAATGCCAAAATCCTTTGCTTCGTTTAAGGCTCTCTCCTGGTGACGCAGAGCATCTTCATATTCACCCAATTCTGATGCAATTGATGCAAGAAGCTGATTGTGCCTTGAGGTACCAAGGTTGAGCTCAAGAGCTTTTTTCATCGATTTCTCGACCAGCTCCCGCGATTTAAAGATATCGCCAAGATCGGAACTGACATTCGCCAGAGTGAGATTTGATTCCATCTCTCCCTGTGAGTCCTTTACCTGAATAAACAGAGTCAGGGCTTTGTCAGTATACTCCAGCGCTTTTTCCGAAAGTCCCATTACTGAATATAACTGCCCTAGGACCAGGTAATTATCTGCTATGGAAAGCTTGTTTTCGGTCTTCAGGCTCTGACCCACACCCTCGCTCAGAGACAGTGATTTCTCAAGAGAGGAGATACCTTTACGGCTCAATCCCATATAAATATAGATCTTCCCCTCCTGACGGTAATCAGCGATCCTTCCAGTCAGGTTATTGTAAGCTGAATCAATCTCCTGCGCTAACCTGACGTGAGATAATGCATCTTCATAATTTCCAATCATCTCATAACAATTTGCCATCTTACGGCGAACGTCTGATTCCATTGCGGGATTCCTGTAAATGCCAAGTTTTTTGCTGGCATCCAGCATTAGTGAGTAGTGCCTGGCGGCTTGGATATAATTATGGTCATTGAATAACACATCTCCCCGGTTCTGTTCACGGGTGACCCTGATTGATGGAGTTGTACAACCTGCCAGCAGGATAAATAAAATCAGACTTTCCAGCCCTGAAATCAGAGACGGGAAGCATTTTATTGATGACAGCGCCTTATTTAATTCCCGCATAGAGGATAATTAAAAGATATACTGAGCCATCAGAACATAGAGCGGGTCTGCAGGAACATTCTTACCTCTGACTGGTATCCTGATCGTCTCTCCCAGCCTGAACCTGTTCACCTGGAAAATAATACCAGGTTCATAAGAGAGCGCCCACGAAGCTGGCAGAAGGTCTGATGCAGAGTCTTCTATTTCACCCTGTCTCTCACTATAGAAGTTAATCTCATTCCCAAAAACGATCCATTCATTCAGGTGCAGGTTCCAGCTCAAACCTGATTCAAACAGATTGCCGATCCGGAACTTTTTTTCAGTATCAGTTATAGTTTTGAAAACCCTGGAACCCCTGAAATTATATATATAAGCAAGGTATCCTGAAAATGAATAAGGGTACACTATTTTCCTCGAAGAAATATTCAGGCCCAGAGCATAAGTCCCATCTCCAACCGGAAGGTCATATTCGTTTTCGCTCTTAATATTACTGGGATTCTTTTCTCCGGTCGGAAAAGTAGCTTTAAGACTTCCGGTAAGAGAGAACTTTCCTTCTTTTTCGGGGAAGATCTGGTATCTGAGGGAAAGGTGAGTATCCCCTAAGCCCAGCCCTTTTTGTTTTATTGAAGTGACTACTTTAGCGCTTGTTAAAGCAATGATTTCTGTATTTTGTGTCTCCTGCCTGGTATACATATACTCTGAAACCAGGTCGACCTGAAGCCTTTCGCTGATACCATATTGAAGTGTAACGCCATAGGCTGATTTTGACCCCCATGAGCTGGCACGGTAATACTCTCTGTTCCCGGAATTATCGAAATACCTGTCAGCAACCCTGTAATCAAGGAGGAGTCCGGCTCTGAAATATCCTTTTCTCAATGTTACGGGTTCTGTGACTATTGTCTGCTGTTTAAGATCGGAAGGGACCAACATCTTTTCCGTCTGACTGAATGCAGAAGAGGCAGAAATCATGAAGAGGTAAACTATTGTCGTTCTTTTCATAATTATCATTATGATTTACCTCATAAAAGGAAACAATTTATAGCTTAAGGTCGTAAAAATATAGAAAGGCGCATCATTATTCTTCCCTTTGATCGGAAATCCGGCCATCTGGTAAACTGTAAGACTCGGAGAAATCTGTAATTCAAAACCCGGTTCCAGATTTATTAACCTTTTCTCAGGATTTTCATATCGGTTCCCCCAGTATTCTGTCCATCCGTTTTTAGTCCTCAGAAAGCTGCTGTTCAGGTAGAAATTAAACCATCCTGTTGCCTGGTAATGCAATGAAGTATTTAATGTATACGTATCGCTGAGAAGATAAGTATAAGTATTATCTGCATATGAGAATGAGTCATCAGTCAGAGTCGCCTCCCATCTTATATTCTGACCTTCTTTCACGGGAGTATGCATTGTCCATTCAGCTTCAAGAGTGAATTTTTTGTAGTTAAGTTTTGCGGAGGAAGAAATCAGATATACCGGAACTCCGTATCCGTTTGCATAATTATAATGGAGGTTTATTGTTGATGAGTTCAGCTGTGCGACCTCGATTTTATTTGCAGGCAGCGGAGTTTTATATTTCGCTGACGGTAAAAATAATCCACCTTTGATGCTTAGGTCAAACCATCTGTATTCGACTGGCATTCTTACACTTGCATACAGTAGTATATCCCCCATACCTTTCGTCTCAGTCAGCTTGTTCACGGTAATGCTTTCTGTTGAAGTCGGAGTGACACTTACAACTGTTGTTGTTGCATCTCTGATCCCTCTTTTTAAAAGATTCGTTTCACCCCCGAGCTCAATAAATTTTAATACTCCGTACCTCACCCTGATAAAATAATAATGATAGACCGATCCGGTCCCGTTGCTTTTAAGGTTGATGAGATCACCTTCAGAACTATAAGATTGAGCCCGGACTGCAAACTTATATCCTGCATCAAACCGCAATTGCCCTTTGTAAAGTAAAAGCGGTCTTTGATTATATGGCATAGTAAGGAGGTTGTACCTTCCTGTGGAAGGAGTTATAGTCTGGCCTTTGATGTCAGACTGAGAGCAGGTACAAAACAGAAGCAACAGTAAAGAATAAATTGTTCGTTTCATATCCGTCAGGTCAATTAATTGGTAATGTATATCTTACCACCCCTTTAGTTGAAAGACCGAACCACAGGTTCCCGATTATATCTTCTCCTATCGAAAGAATTGCATTTTCAGGGAGAGTGTTGTTTGCAGCTTTATATGTCAATGGAACGATCCCGTCGTATGAAATCAGACCATCAGAAGCAGTGGCAAACCAGATATGACCTCTCCTGTCCTGAAAAATATCTTTAATGTAATTCTCATCCTTTCCATTAAGCAACGGCAGTTCATGCAGACCACTCCTGTCTATCCAGCATGCTGTCTTACCACCATTTGTCCCTATCCATAACCGGTCTCTATCATCCTGAAAAATAGCAGTAATACTGTTATCAGGAAGACCATCTTTTATATCCAGATAGGAATAATCTGATCCGTTATATTTTATAAGCCCGTTTTCGGTTCCTATCCATATATTTCCTGATTTATCCTCCTCAATTACATTAACAGTTTTATAAGGCTCAGTATAATTATTGATATATCCCCCTCCGCTGTTTGTATAAAAACCATTATTGGCAGTCCCTACCCAGGTCGTTCCGTTGGAAGCAACCTTGATTGCAGTGACCATCATAGTTGCAGAGGGATAAGAGTCCCATTTGTCAGTCAGGGAAAGGGTTGACAGACCTGCTACAGTGCCGAAAATAATACTCCCGTTGGCAGATACATCAAGGCATGTAACCACATTACTCAGGAGGCCATCAGTTGTTTTGTAGTAAGTCCAGGTGCCCCCGGAGTATTCTGCAATTCCCTCTCCCCGGAATGTCATCCAAAGGCTGCCTTTTGAATCGAGAGTAATATCTGTAACCGTATTTCCCGGGAGCCCGTTGTTAGTGTCATAATGAGTCCACTTACCTGCTGATTCAGGATCCAGGAGAGCATAATCTGTTCTTTCGCAGGAACCACTAATTGTAATCAGGATAACTCCTGCCAGAATCTTAAAATTTAAAAGGATAACGGACTTTTTCATTTGATTCTCTGTTATACCCTAAAACACTCAAATGCTATTTTAAATGATTAACATAAAATAAACCTTACACCTGTTCTTCCGGGGTAATATCATCCTCCTTCCCCCTTGATCTTAGCGAATATCTCCTCCAGAGGTAGAATACCGGAATTCCAATAATAACTATTATAAGTCCCGGGAATGTATATTTTGGCTTATATATAAGTAAAATGATCATGATAGTGATTGTAGCCAGTATATAAAGAGCGGGGATAACCGGGTAACCGAGAGCTTTATATGGCCTGGGAATATCCGGCCGCTTAATTCTGAGAATAAAGATCGCCAGGATTGTCAGGGTGAAAAAGATCAGCACTGCAAAAATCACATAATCAAGCAGATCGCTATAAGTTCCTGATAAACAAAGTAGAACTGACCATATTCCCTGAACCACCAATGCATATCCGGGAACTCCGAATTTGTTTATCTCACCTGTTTTTTTGAAAAAGAGTCCGTCTTTTGCCATAGCGTAATAGACCCTCGGTCCGGCAAGTATAAGTCCGTGATTGCATCCGAAGGTACTTATCATAATGAATATTGCCATTACAACGGCTGCAGAATCACCAAGCGCGACATACATTGCTGAGGTGGCAACCCTGTCGTCGGTGGCAAACTGCATTCCCCTCGACATAACGTCTAATCCCTCGGGTGATCCTGCAACTGGCAATATTTTAATATAAATATAATTTGTCAGAAGGTAAATAACTGATACTAAAAGCGTTCCAAAAACCAGGCTTAGAGGTACATTTTTCCTGGGATTGATTACTTCACCCGAAATATAAGTCACATTATACCAGGCATCAGATGCGAAAAGGGAACCGACCAGAGCAGTACCCACTGCTGCAATAATTCCAAAACCTGAAAGGTGTATGACCTGGTTGTCAGAACCTATCCTGCCTGCACTCCAGAAAGCATCTTTATTAATATTTTCAAGGCCCGGATGGCCTGATACAAGAAATCCTATCAGGATAAATCCCAGAAGGGCTATCACCTTTGTTGATGTAAAGAAATTCTGAACTGTCTTGCCGGTCACTATACCCTTGGTATTGAGCCATGTAAGGAAAATGATCATTGCTATGGCGACTACCATTGTGCTGTTAATACCTAACGGACCAATATGCATAAGTATATTTCTGTCTGATATCCAGGGGAACAGGACCCCGCTGAACTTGGCAAAAGCCACAGCTACTGCAGCTATTGATCCACATTGCACCACCAGAAAGGTAGTCCATCCGAAAAGGAATCCGATAAGAGGATGATAGGCTTCTTTAAGGTAAACATACTGCCCGCCTACATGAGGCATCATTGAAGCCAGCTCTCCATAACTAATTGCTCCTATGACGGTTATAATACCCGTTATAAGCCAGACGATCATCAACCATCCTGGTGATCCTACACTTCGTGCAATATCAGCGCTTACAATGAATATTCCGGAGCCGATCATTGCTCCGGCTACAATCGAAATTCCATCGAAAAGATTTACGCGTTTCTGAAGGAGATGGTTCTGTCCGGCCATTTTCGCAGATTAAGGTTTCAAAAATAATCAATCGAACAGGAGTGCGTAAACTAAATTAATTTTTACACTACCGGCAGCTTCCAGGGTTCTCTGTAATGAGGTGCAAGGTAATTATTTGCCTCCGTATCGTTGGTAATTTTAGTGCCATCCCAGACAAGCTTTTTACCTGTCCGGTAAGCAATATTTCCGAGAGCAGAGAATTTCGCAATATGAGCAGCAATCTCAGGAGTTACTGTTGTATTCTGATCACGCTTCTTAATACAGTCGAGATGATTTTTTACATGGATCTTCAGACCCTCATCAGTTCCGTTCTTCCAGGGCACAGCTTTCATACGGGTGACATCATTTACAACTTCAGGGATCACCTGCCATCCCTCACGCGAGACAACAAGAGTCCCGTTCTCTCCTACAAATCCCAGAACAGCATTTCTTCCGTACCCGCCATCATTAATCCCTGTGGCGTGATCCCACAACACATTGAATCCCTCGAATTCATAAATTGCCTGCATACTGTCGGGTGTTTCGCAAGCGTCATCAGGATATCCAAACTTACCGCCCCCCGCCATAATTGATTTTGGGGCTGTAACATTCATACCATACAAAGCAAAATCAAGAAGATGAACGCCCCAGTCAGTCATTAGTCCGCCGGCATAATCCCAGAACCACCTGAAAGTAAAGTGGAAGCGGTTCCTGTTGAAAGGTCTCGAAGGAGCCGGTCCCAGCCACATATCATAATCAACACCTTCAGGGACAGCCTCGTCAGGCACAACAGGTATTGAATTATTCCAGCCCTGATATGAGTAGACCCTCACCTGCCTTATATTTCCAAGCTGACCTGATCTGATAAAATCGACTGAATCAAGCCAGTGAGGATCACTTCTCTGCCACTGGCCTACCTGGACAACACTATTATATTTTTTGGCAGCTTTTACCATCAGGTTACACTCTTCAATTGTCCTGCCTATAGGTTTTTCACAATAAACATCTTTCCCGGCTTCACATGCGGCAACCATCTGAAGACAATGCCAGTGGTCAGGAGTACCGATTATGACAAGGTTTATATCCTTATTGTCAATAACCTGGCGCCAGTCTTTATAAAGATTTGCAGGTTTCGTTCCCCTAATCTTTTCGACATTTGCAGCCCGCCTGTTAAGTACTCTCTCATCTATGTCGCACAATGCAATGCATTCTACTTCAGGATTTTTGAGAAATTCACTGAGGTCGCTGAAGCCCATTCCATTACACCCGATCAGACCTATGTTGATCCTGTCGGAGGGAGCACAACCGGCTAAGGCACTTGTAATTACAGGAGCGAGCCCCAGACCTGCGGTTGTTAGTGCAGTGTTTTTTAAGAAAACCCTTCGTGTTGTCATAGTCATTATCAAATAAATTGTTAGAAATTGTTTCTTACTTAAAAGGAATGATAAGTTCAGCACCCGTTTTGCCGGGAGAGCTGATAAGTATTTTATCACCTGTAATTTTTACCAACCGCCAGTTAGCCGGCTCATAAGCATATGCCCCTGTCATGACCTGGGTCATTCTGTTGCCATCCCCGAAGATGTATTCATTGACATTATTGATATGCTTGTGCCCGGCAAATATTAACCTTGCGGATGCTCTCTTTTCGAGAACGCTTAATAAATTGTAGTACTTCGATTTCGAGGCAAATGCCGATAATTGTTCGGATAACATTTTCCCTTCAGCTCCCTGACCATAAGGGACTGGTATATGCATAAATATTATCTCTATGTCAGTAGACGATTCACTTAACTGGCTATCAAGCCACTGCAACTGATACTGGTCAACGATGAAAGGCAGAACTCCATCATAGATCTCCGTGGTTGCATTATAAGAATTATCCAGAAAAATCATTCGGATAGTCACCGTATCGATTTTAAAGGTCCTGCTGTAATAAGTACCATCTTTAAGACATGGAACATTCCTCATCCATGAGGCTCTGGCTTCTCCGGATACAACCTGTGTACTTGAATAGGTCGTTGCTGATGATGCCCGGTAACTTCCAATATCATGATTTCCAAGGGTAATATACACCGGAATCTCGCTCTGATCCAGCAGGTCGGCATACTGTTCAACCTGTGTTTCCAAAATATTTCCCTGCTCCGTTTCAGCTCCGTAATAATCTATATTGTCTCCCGTAACAACTATAAAATCAGCATTGTATCTATCCGGGACCGTTTTAAGGAATTCGGAAAATGTTTCTGCGCTTTTCAAAAATTGTTGCCGCTGGTTTACGAATGCAGGATCATAACCTGTCATGTTACATACATGTACATCGGAGACATGAATGAATGTAAGGGTGTCAGCAGGTTTAGCCGTCCTTGCATTTAATGCATAACAAAATAACATACATGCAGCACCTGAAAGTATTGATTTCGACATATTGAAAAATTTTAAAAATTAAAAACTACGCCGCTTCGGATATTTAAGAAGAGAACCCGGTACTGATGCATATTCTGAAACACTGTTAATTATTTAACAGAAAACCTGTAGATAGTCTGAGATGTAAATGTCTCTCCAGGATTAAGAGTCGTAGTAGGGAATTCCGGATGATTAGGGCTGTCAGGAAAATGACCTGTTTCCAGGCACAGACCTGACCTGTGGATATACTGCTTACCGCCATGCCCTTTTTGCGTTCCGTCAAGGAAGTTGCCGCAATAGAACTGGACACCGGGCTGATCGCTTAATACTTCCATGAAACGACCGGTCAAAGGATCATAAACCGTGGCATCAACTTCGTCTGTGTTATTAAGTATAAAAGTATGATCATAACCACCTCCAAGTGCAAGCTGATCATATTGTTCCATGATCCTTTCACCAACAGTATGTGGTGTTATAAAATCGAATGGCGTTCCGGTCACAGGCCTCAGCTCTCCTGTCGGGATAAGTCCGGAATCAACAGGAACGAATTTGTCGGCGTTGATAACCAACTGATGATCAAGTATATCACCATTACCTGCGCCATGAAGGTTGAAATAAGCATGATTCGTAATATTAAGAACCGTTTTTTTGTCTGTGGTGCACTTATAATCTATTACTATCTCATTATTGTCAGTCCAGGTATAAGTTGCCTCAACATTCATATTGCCCGGGAAACCTTCTTCCATATCCGGACTCAGGTATGTAAATTTCACGGTGGGGTATTCAGTCTTAGCAACAACTTCACCATTCCACACAAGGCTGTGCCAGCCTAAAGGACCTCCGTGAAGGGTATTTTCGCCATTGTTAATTGGTAGTGAGTACTCTGTACCATCCAGGGTAAATTTCCCTTTGGCAATTCTGTTGGCATAACGTCCCACAACCGATCCGAAATATGGATCGCCTTTTATCATACCGTCGAAAGTGTCAAACCCGAAGGTGACATTATCCTTTTTGCCTGATCTGTCAGGTACTTCAATCCAGGTAATCCTTGCACCAAAGTTTGTCAACTTTAATACATTACCCGCTTTATTAGTAAGGGTAAAAAGGTATACTTCCTTCCCCTTATGCACTCCGTAATTTTCTTTTTTGACCATTTCCTTATTTTTTTTTGATGACTGTCTGCATGAATTAAAAAGGAGACTGCCTGCAATCAACGTGATTGATAATAATAAAACTTTCTTCATAGCTGGTTCAGATTAATTTTCGCTAATTTAATAAACTTTCCTGTTATTAATTCAGCTCAACCTCAGCTTCTATTTCCATTAAAAGATCGTCACGGCAAATATCTGCTTCAAGGTAAATTGCAGGAACCCCCTGAAAATTCCTTTTGCATATCTGCCTGACAGTTTTAAAATCCCTTTGCGATTTTATATAAACACGTACCAGGCTAAATTTTCCATACAATAATGACTGACCCCGGAGCAGCTTGCTGATCCTGTCTGTGTCTATCAGATTTCTTATGTTCCCGATTGTAATGAGAGTCTGTTTCTCTATATCGTTCACTCCTGCAGTCTCCTGTCCGATTATTGCAGCAGTTCCTGAAATATGAATATATGACCGGTTTCTGTTTTCGATCAGCAGGGCACGTTCGAATTTCGGAGGGTGTTTGACTGATCTGTCTTTTTCAGTCACTCCTTTCAAAACCTGCTGCCCGTAGTCATAGGCATTGACCTGATCGGGATTATCAATGGGGGTTATCTTAAATGAATCGTCAGAACGTATTGCGCAGAAATCAAGTATAACATCTCCGAACTTCATGCCCACACCGGTAGCTGCCGGAAATCCTTTTACTGTTCTGTACCTTGAATAAAAATCGTTCCTTACTTCATTGAATATCTGATAATTCTGAAATCCATCCCTGAGTTCCAGAATATTTCCTATATAATTCCATTGCCTTACAAGGTGATTTAATGAAAAATGTTCGCTATCAAGGATATCGATCATCATTTCAAATGCTTCACCTGCTGCATATAAAGTATTATCAGGATGTCTGTAACTACTTACTCCTCCTGCCCATAGCTCGGTTGACGAAGCTGATTCGAGTATCAGATAAGGAATATCCTTGTATTTTTTCCCTGTTAATTTTACAGAATCTGTACTGACACATGTTGCTTCCACAGCAATTTTCCACGGTTTTTCCGGAGGGTGAACCGAAATATTCAGCGCAGGACAAGCACTGCCAAACAGGTCCTGAACGGACTTAAGTATTGTACCCCTGAGAGCAAGAAGTGTATCATAATCGGGGAGGTCAGTAAAAACATTCAGCTTTACAGCTGTATATTTTAATAAGATGGTATTTTCAATCTGAATTAAACATTGCCTCCACTCCTCTGTAATACTTCCTTCTGATTTTGGATAATAAACGAAATAATATTTAAGCATGAAAGGATTAATCTGTTGCGTCAAAAATAATACTTTTTATGACGGGGATTATCCGGTTGATCTTTTTATTCCTTTTCCTTTGCAAGAGGATTTGCACTTTCCTCTGAAACAGGAAGCCATACCATCATCTGACCCGGTCCCCTGTTATTCCACAAGGCATATGGTATAAGAGTAACAGGTTCTTCAGGGAGTTTTTCAAGTAAACCGCCGGACGTTTTCCTGGTCTGAAATCCGGAGGTCTTTATTATCTGTGTTCCTCCAAGAAGGGAAGGGACAAACTCAGTTGTAAAGGTTGCTTCCTTGCCGATCAGCAAATTAAGGATATTCCCGGTGTTATTATCCGGCCACTCGGCACAATAAATTACCGGACCTCTCTGAATTGCAGTCTTTCCTATGTCTTCTGTAATCCGCTCATCTGCAACTACTTTACGCACAGGCATTGGAAATTCAATTTCAACCTTATCCCCTTTCCTCCATTTTCTGTCAATTCTGGCATAACCGTTTTCAACGATCAAATCACTCTTCTCTCCATTAACTGAGATGATATACTTCTCATCATTCACCTCGTCAAACCTGTAGAGGTTACCGGGAATAGCTTCATTGACTGACCAGCCGGGAACCCGTATCATCATTGAGAATCTCCCGGTCTTTTCCGGATTGACAGAAATTTCCACTTTCCCATCCCATGGGAAATTTGCTTTCTGCGAAACCTTAACCTTCTGATTGCCAACTGATATTTCAGCGTCATTTGAGATAAAAAGACTAACATAAAGGTCGTTGTCTTTAACTGAATAAATGTAACCGGGGATAGCCGGGACAAAACGGGCGATATTGGAAGGACAGCAGGCGCAGCCGAACCATGCGCTCCTCTGGTGCTTACCGTCCGATTCGAGAGGATTAGGATAGAAGAATCTGTCAGCAGATAAAGAGACTCCCGACAGCATCGAATTATATAATGTTTTCTCAAGGATATCAATATATTTTGATTCTCCGTGGAGCAGGAAAAGTCTGTGATTTGTAAATATATTTCCGATGGAAGCACATGTTTCGCAATAAGCGGTAAGGTTTGGCAGGACGTAAGGAGCGGCAAAACCCTCATTCCCTCCTGTAGCTCCGATACCGCCTGTAAGATAAATTTTATGATATACAATATCTTCCCAGATCTTTGTGATAGCATTCAGATATGCCTCATCTTTTTCTATAGCAGCAATATCGGCCATTCCTGAATACATGTATGTAGCTCTTACTGAGTGACCTACAGCTTCGGTCTGATCGGTCACCTTAATATGAGCCTGGTTGTACTGTTCTCCCTTTGGTCCGCGTACATCGAGAAAAAATCTTGCCAGATCCAGGTATTTCTTATCTCCTGTGATCCTGTATAGCTTTACAAGCCCCATTTCTATGACCTGGTGGCCTGGATAAACTTTTACTCTTTCCCATCCGAAATCCTTATCGACAAGCTCAGCCGATTTCAGTGCAATATCAAGCAGGCTCTTTTTACCTGTCGCCTGGTAGTGTGCGACAGCAGCTTCATAAAGATGGCCTAGGTTATAGAGCTCGTGACTGAGAATAGAATCAAGTTCCCACCTTTGAGGGCTTGCCCATTCATGAAGTCCCTCGCCCTGATGCATTTCCGCAATCGTCCGGTTTGTATACAGGTACCCATCATCTTCCTGGGCTTGACCAATTTTATAGATTAAAGTATCCAGATATGCATCCATCCGGGGATCAGGATATGTCTGCAGTGAAAAGCTGGCACCTTCAATGATTTTAAAAACATCTGAATCGTCAAACGGGAAAATAGTCTGAAATTTACCGGTATCCAGACCTGCTGCGATCTCGAAGTTCCTGACCCTGCCGGTCGATTCGCAGTAAGAAAATGCAATTGGTATCGTTACAGTTGCATTCTTTCTGATACGGGGCGCCCAGAAATCATCTGTAAGCTTTACAGATGTAAAAGGCACAGGCCGGATAGGATAGTCTCCCGAAGTTTTGTCCTTTGAGCATCCCTGGAATACAAAGATACCTGTCAATATCACAAGAAAACAAAAGTGAACTTTATTCATGCATATCCTTTCTACATTTCTTATCTGATCGGCAATATTTATTATTTTGTGTCCGGCGAAGTTCAAAACTTTGCCGGGTTATTTTACTTTCGCAGGACTGAGATCATTTTAATTCCAGAACAATCACTGATTTGGCCGGCATTGTTATAGTCAGAATGTCATCTTTCATTTTATAGCCTGTGAATGTTGCCGGTTTAACTGCTTCAGGTTTCTCAAAGCTGTTGTAAGCTGCCATTTCGGTCGCTGAGAGAATCTCCCCAGTGACAGTTTTGAAACCGGCTCCGATGACCGGACATGTAAGTACGATCTCCTTATTCGGGTTCAGGTTTGCGAGTGAAATATGTATTTTACCTTCCTTATCAACAGAGGCTGAAGCTGAAACTGCCGGGATTTTTTTATCACCCAGGGCATAATCTTCACATCGAAGATCTGTCTTCAGGAGCCGGGCTTCCTGGTGAACCCTGAACATTCTGAATACATGGTAAGTAGGAGTAAGAACCATCTTATCGTCTTTTGTAAGTATCACAGACTGAAGCACATTGACTATCTGTGCAAGGTTAGCTACTTTTACTCTGTCGGCATGCTGGTTGAAAATGTTCAGATGAATCGCAGCTGTTAAAGCATCACGAAGGGAGTTTTGCTGGTACAGAAATCCCGGATTCGTACCGGGTTCAACCTGAAACCAGTTTCCCCATTCATCAACAACGAGTCCTTTCGTTTTAAGAGGGTCGTACCTGTCCATCACTGCTTTATGTCCCTTAATAATATTATCTATCTCATAATTGAGCCTGAATGTCTCAAACCATTCACGTTCATCAAATTTTGTCGCTGATCCTTTATAACCCCATCCGTCTACTACAGTATAGTAGTGAATGGAGAGCCCCTGGAACATCTCACGGGAGTCCGGATCTTTCATCAGGGTCTCTGTCCATTGGTATCCGTCACCGTATGGGCCGCAGGCAACCCTGTAAAGCTGATTTCCTGAATAGTCTTTCAGAAAATTTGAATATTGTCTCATTATATTCGTATAGAATTCAGCGGTCATTTTTCCGCCGCACCCCCAGTTTTCATTTCCTATTGCCCAGTATTTTACCTGCCAGGGTTTTTCAATTCCGTTTTCCTTCCTGATCTTGGTCATCGGACTTTCAGAACCGGATGTCATGTACTCTACCCAATCCGACATCTCCTTTACTGAACCGGAACCTACATTGCCGTTAATATAAGCATCACAGCTGAGGAGTTCTGTTAGTTTCATGAATTCATGAGTACCGAAAGAGTTATCCTCAGTTACCCCTCCCCAGTTTGTATTGATTATCGAAGCCCGTTTTGATTGCGGACCAATACCATCCTGCCAGTGGTAGGTGTCGGCAAAACATCCTCCGGGCCATCTCAGGTTTGGCACTTTAATCTCCCTAAGCGCAAAAAGAACATCATTCCTGATCCCATATGTATTTGGAATCTTTGAATCAGTGCCCACCCAGATGCCTCCATAAATACAGGCACCGAGGTGTTCTGAAAAATGACCGTAAATATCCTTGCTGATAACTGGCCCTTCATTGTTAGCAATTACAACAAGCTGATTAACAGCTACTGAATTTACTTTCTGAGCATTGGTAACCAATATTCCGCATAAAAGCATTGATGAAAGAATACAAAATATCTTCTTCATAGTTTGCCGTAATTTGACTTATGTTAATTGTTTTTCAATAAATGTTCCCAGTTTTTTATACCTGATAAAGAGCTCATTGTATTTCTTTGCTCTTGCGGGATCGGGCTTATATTCCTTCTCGAAGCCTCTTCCCATAGCCTTCTGTGCAGCAGGAATATTCCTGTGAACTCCGGCTACCACTGAAGCTGCCATTGCTGATCCGAGTGCACAGGTCTGGTCTGAATTGGCAACCTTGATTGGCATATTCAGAACATCTGCTACTACCTGCATTACATAAGGATTCTTTTTTGCCACACCTCCGATGGCAATGACTCCATCTATCCTTATTCCTTCGGAGATAAATCTTTCATTTATCATTCTCGATCCGAAAGCTGTTGCTTCTACAAGGGCTTTAAATATTCTTGGTGCATCTGAACCTAAAGATAGTCCTGCTATTGTTCCCTTAAGTTCCTGATTTGCAAAAGGAGTGCGTCGTCCGTTAAGCCAGTCGAGAGCGATCAGAGCAGTCTCTTCCTCCGGAATGGTTTCAGCTTGTTTACTCAGTTCTGAAATTATGTTTTCAGCACTCTCAGTGGCAATTCTTTTTTTTGTCTGGGCATCAAGCCACGACATTCCTGAGATGATCTCGTCCACGGGCCATAGTAAAAGCTTAGCGAACCAGGCATAGATATCTCCAAAAGCTGACTGTCCGGCCTCAAGACCAAGCATTCCCGGAACTATCGAACCATCGACCTGACCGCATATTCCTGCAACCAGTTTATCTCCAACCTCTTCCATTGGAGATACAATCATATCGCAGGTTGAAGTGCCCATGACTTTAACGAGTTGATATGGCTTGATCTCACCTCCTACAGCACCCAGATGTGCATCGAAAGCGCCGGCTCCCACTTTCACACCGGTTGGAAGATCCAGCTTTTCAGCCCACTCGGTTGTAATTGTTCCCGCAACTGCATCGCATGTAAAGGTTTCCCTGAAGAGCCTGCTTTTCAAGCCGGCCAGCACAGGATCAAGCTTGACAAGGAAGGCTTCATCCGGCAAACCATTGAAATTTTCATGCCACATTGCTTTGTGCCCTGCAGCGCAACGGCTTCTTTTTAGAAGCAGCGGATCGGTGTTCCCTGTAAGCAAAGCCGGGATCCAGTCACAGTGTTCGACCCATGAAAAAGCATTTTCCCTTACCTTCTCATTATTCCTCAGAACATGAAGGATCTTTGCCCAGAACCACTCTGATGAATAAACGCCGCCTTCATACATTGTATAGTCTGTTCCTCCCCACGATTTAGCCAGCTCATTTATCTCAGCGGCTTCTCTTATAGCTGTGTGGTCTTTCCACAGCACGAACATTGCGTCAGGATCATTTTCAAATCCCGGTTTCATAGAAAGTGGTATTCCCGCTCTGTCCACAGGTATTGGAGTTGAACCGGTTGTGTCGACTGTGATACCAGTTATATTATTCACTATTTCAGTATTAAGACCTTCGAGCGCGCCGGCAACAGACTGCTGGAGCCCTTCAATATAATCGAGAGGGTGCTGCCTGAACTGATTAAGCGAAGGATCACAATAAAGACCCTGCTTCCACCTGGGATACTCAAAAACTGAAGTCCCAACTATTTCACCATTTGTCGTGTCAACCACAACTGAACGGACTGAATCAGTGCCGTAATCGATACCGATAACATATTTCTTTAACATTTTTCTATATAGTTTTAATTATTTTTTCTGACCATAATATGCTTTATTCCCATGTTTACGCAGGAAGTGCTTATCGAGGAGAAACTGATCAACAGGTTCTTTCTGTCCGAGAAGGACCGTATAAAAAGCTATCCTTGCGATCTCTTCAAGAGCCACAGCATTATAAACCGCATTCCCCGGATCAATGCCCCAGCAGAAGGGTCCGTGACTATTGATAAGCACTGATGGAACAATCATTGGATCTTTCCCTTTGAACGTCTCAATTATCACCTCTCCTGTATTGACCTCATAATTATTATTTACCTCCTCATCAGTCAGCTTTCTCGAGCAGGGCACCTGTCCGTAAAAGTGATCGGCGTGTGTCGTCCCGAAAGCGGGTATTGATTTCCCTGCCTGAGCCCATGCTGTAGCATATGTTGAATGAGTATGTACAACTCCTCCAATCTTACCGAAAGCTTTGTAAAGCAACAAATGAGTCGGTGCATCAGTAGATGGCTTAAAACTTCCTTCAACGACTTTACCGTCAGGATCCAGCACCACCATATCCTCAGGTTTCATGGACTTGTAACTGACCCCTGATGGTTTGATGACTATCAGGCCTGATTTTTTGTCTTGTGCGCTTACATTTCCCCAGGTGTGAATTACAAGTCCCTCCTTTACGAGTTCAAGATTCGCGAGAAATACGCTCTCTTTCAGTTTTTCAAGCATAAAATATTTATTTAAAGTATCCTGACTCATCCATTGAAAGCTGGCTCCTTATACATTAATTGACATCAAGACTAAAATAGAATCCATCCTTTACCAGCTTTTTATATCTTGATTTATTAAATCTGTAATACCAGGCTCCTTTTTTAGAAGTCTCTTTCTCTTTCTCATCAAGCTTTTCAAGGATATTCATTGACAGGATTTTTTTCCTGAAATTTCTTTTATCAATATTCCGCTGGCTGATAGCGCTATACAGGTCAAAAAGCTGGACCAGGGTAAATTTTTCAGGTAAAAGCTCAAATCCTACAGGTTTGATTTTTAATTGAATATTCAGCTCTTTAAGAGCCTGTCCGAACATTGTGGAATGGTCAAATATCAGTCTGGGAATCTTCTTTAATGACCTCCAGTGAGCTCCATTGGAATCAGTAAGTCCTTTATCAATGTTTTTGATCTTTATCAGCGCCCAGTATGCAACAGAGATCACCCTTGCACCCGGATCTCTGTCAGGGTCCCCATAACTATGCAGTTGTTTCAGATAAACACCTTTTAGTCCCGTAAGGTTACACAAGATCCTTGTAGCTGCTTCATCGATACTTTCGCGCGGTTCAATAAAACCACCTGCAAGCGACAATTTTCCTTTTGCCGGATTAAAGCTCCTTTTAATCAGAAGCAACTTAATATCTTTCTCAACAATGTCGTACCCGAAAATAATACAGTCGACAGCAACAAGGTATTTGCTTTGTTTTGAATATTGTCTCATAAATTACTTTCTTCTGCCGGGCCTGTTTGACCAGAAGATTAATCTGATGATTTAAATTATTCCATTTGAGATATGGTAATATACCTCATTCCATCTCAGCTCTTTACGGAATGTATCAAGTTTACAATTCTCGTCAATAAGAACATATTCAATCCCGAGCATTGCTGCGAAGTCTTCAAGGTATTCTGAATTTACAGCAGTACTGAATCCTGTATGATGAGCACCACCGGCGAATATCCATGCGGCAGCAGCTGTTTTCAGATCTGGCATAGGTTTCCACAAGACGCTTGCTACCGGTAATTTAGGCATATCCGGACATTTAACGACTTCTACTTCACTAACAATCATTCTGAACCTGTTTCCAAGGTCAACGACAGAAACGCAGATTGCTTTTCCGAGTGTTGTTTTGAATACAAGTCTTGCAGGATCATCCTTTCCTCCAATGGAAAGCTGATGTATTTCAATTGTTGGTTTCTCGAGCGCAATTGAAGGGCATACCTCAAGCATGTGAGCGCCAAGGATTTTCATACCTCCCTTTGGATCGAGGTGATATGTGTAATCTTCCATGAATGACGTACCACCTTTCAATCCTTCAGCCATTACTTTCATTGAACGAACCAGAGCAGCTGTTTTCCAGTCGCCCTCAGCTCCAAATCCATACCCTTTGGCCATAAGTCTCTGTACTGCCAGTCCCGGTAATTGCTTAAGCCCATGAAGATCTTCAAAGGTCGTTGTAAACGCTTTAAAGTTACCTGCTTCCAGAAAGGCTTCCATCCCAAGTTCGATCCTTGCGGCTTCTTTAAGAGTCTCAGAATTTGCTACTGCCTTCGTCATTTTATAATCAGAACCATATTCAGCAAGCAGTTTCTTTACTGCATTCGGAGATACATCATTTACGGCTTTAACAAGGTCGCCGATACCATACCCGTAAACTGAATAGCCCATCTGCATCTGGGCGCTTACCTTATTGCCCTCTGTAACAGCAACATCGCGCATATTGTCGCCAAAACGGGCTACCTTCATTTCCCGGGCATCAGAATAAGCTGTTGCTGCTCTTACCCAAACAGCAATTCTATCTACCACATCTGCTTCGAGGTAATGTCCGACAACAACTTTCCTGTTGAGCCTCATTCTGGCTCCAATGAAACCGAATTCACGGTCGCCATGAGCCGATTGATTAAGGTTCATAAAGTTCATGTCGATAGATTCCCATGGGATATCACGATTAAGCTGCGTATGGAGATGCAGGAACGGTTTGTTAAGGATTGATAATCCTTTGATCCACATTTTTGCAGGTGAAAAAGTATGCATCCAGGCGACCAGGCCAATACATTTGTCGGAGCTATTTGCCTGTGTACAAATTTCGGTGATGGAATCCGGTGTAGTCAGAATAGGTTTAAATACAATTTTCTGACAGATTTTAGGTGACTTATCAAGGCTTGCTGCAATCTTTGCCGAGTCAGCTGCAACTTGTTTAAGTGTTTCAGGGCCATAGAGGTGCTGAGTACCAGTAATAAACCAAACTTCTTTATTTTTCATATCTCGCTTTATTTAAATTTTATTAATTAATGATAATCCTACCAGAAATAAATATAGAATAATACACATACTCCTACCACAATAAGTGAAGTAATAATATCCATTGCGCTCCAGCTTTCACGGGTTTCTTTTATTTGTTCAGGACTTTGTGAGAAATAAGTTATTCCCTGTAATTGCTGTTCCCCTGCTTTTGGAGTAAAGAAACTGATCACTACCATTAGCAGCATTGTAAAGAAGAACAGGAAGATACAGAAATGGATCCAGTTGATATTCAGAATAGTAAAAATACCTGAGCGAAGAGAAGCATCAGTAACCATTTTTTGTGTGGCATCGTCAAAACTGGTGCCAGGATCGAAAATCATAAGACAAAGTCTGAATAGTCCGATTAAAGCACCAATGAGCAAGCCCCATTCTCCGGCTTTAGGAGTGATTCTACGAGTAAAAACACCTAAAAGGAATACTGCGGCAATGGCAGGTGCAATAAGCGATTGAACATTTTGCAAATATTCATAAAGTACGGAGCCTAAGCTTCTCATGATCGGGATCCATATCAATCCCAGCAACACCACTGAAATCGTTGCAACACGTCCAATCCAAACAAGTTTATGTTCGGTTGCATCCGGACGATAGTGTTTATAGAAATCAATAGTAAACAAGGTTGCTGATGAGTTAAAGTGAGCTGCAAGGGAGGTCATAAGGGCTGCGACAAAACCAACAACAACAATACCTTTTATGCCTACAGGTAATAATGTACTTACCAGACTTCCGTAAGCTTCATCATTGGCTTCAAACATAAGAATACCTTTTGCTTTTAAAGCGGCTGCTATCATACCCGGGATAAGGAACATAAACACAGGGAGGATCTTAAGAAATCCAGCTAATATGGTACCTTTACGTGCATTGTTTAAGTTTTTTGCAGCTAGTGCTCTCTGAACAATATGTTGGTCAGTACACCAGTACCAGAAACCAATAATGGAAGCCCCAAAGATCACACTGATCCCGGGGAATTTATCGTACCATATATCACCTTTAGGGTGAACAAGATGCATATTGGTTTTGCCACCTGCACTGGCAAAATTTACGACTTCCTGCCATCCATTGATTATGTGACCATCCCCAAGTTTAAAAAGCCCTAAGATCAGAATAAGAATAGCACCTGCAATGAGAATCGGAGCCTGGAATACGGATATTTTCATAATACCTTTCATCCCTCCAAGAACAGTAAAGATCCCTGTTAAAAGTACCAATCCGATAGCCCCATACCAGAAATCAATCCCAATCACAGATTGAAGAAAGATTCCACCGGTAAATGCAGTTACGGATACTTTAGTCAATATATAGCTTACCAGCGTGATAATTGATAATGTGGAACTTGTGTTTTTGGTATAGCGTTTCATCAAAAACTCAGGCATTGTGAATACCTTGCTATGAGCATAAAAAGGCACAAACACCCAACCCAGGATTAGTATCATCCATCCCTGCATCTCCCAGTGAGCCATTGCCATTCCACTCTCTGCCCCCGCCCCGGCAAGTCCAACGAGGTGCTCAGATCCTATATTCGCTGCGAAAATCGCCGCCCCGACAGCCAGCCAGGTTTCATTCCTTCCTGATAAAAAATAATCACTTGTGTTGTCTTTTTCATGCTTCACTACCCACAGAACAATTCCTCCAAGCAATGGAAAGAATAGAATAAGAATGATCCAGTCTAATGTTGCCATATTAAAATGTTTTAAGTAATTATTTAAATATTAAAAGTCTCATAATAAGATGGAACGAGTTTAAAGAGGATATCAGGAGAATGCAACACATGTTTTCCGGTCTGCAAGTTATCCAGAACAAATCTAAAAAATTAATTTATTAAATGTAAATATTACACTATTTATTTTTTATGCCCTCCCACACATTCAGAGATGAATTAATGAATTCAATGATCTTCTGGTTTTCTTCCTTGCCTGCACCGGCTACCCGGAATGGTTCCCCGAATTTGAAATAGATATGTTTCTCGTGATCGAGCGGACCAATCTCTCTTATAATCTTACCATTCCCCCAGAAATCTGTTTTCAGAGCTATCGGAACAACTTTTACATCAGCTTTTTTTGCAAGTTTGACCCCCAGTGAATTGAAATCTTCAGGTTTAAATTCTATACTCCTCGTACTCTGCGGAAAGATAATTATCGATATCCCTTTGGATAACAGTTCCACTCCGCCGTTCATAACCGCTTCAAGGTCCTTCCGCGGATCTGTTCTTCCAACGACAATCGGATTCCGTGATCGCATCACATCACCAAACAGCGGGTGTTTGACAAGGCTCTCCTTTACAACGAACGTGACCTCCCTGTGCGGAGCAATTATGCATGGAAGGATCATCGTTTCAAGCGTGCTCATGTGATTAGCGATAAAAAGGACAGGCTCCTTCTCCTTTGAGATATTCTCCATCCCCGATATATGAAATCTGCCACCTGTTTTTTCTAATACCCTGAAAATAAAGTAAGACGAATCAGCCCATGCTTTTGTATCATAATTCCCTCTTCTGGCTTCTCTTCTTGTACTTAATACGATCCCGGCATACTTTAAAGTGAAATATATGGTGCTATCCAGGCGCAATCTCTCACAGATATTTAACCTGTCTTTATCAGGTGTATCGTATGTAAACGACTCAAAATAACCTTTTTGCATCACCGTCTGGAATTTTTAACCTGTCATTTGTTACCTCAGCTAAAGGATAAAATTATTTTATGCACAATTTATGAAATTTAATAATTGCAGGAAAAGAGAAAATTTAATAATTAAGGAATTATTTTTTTATCAAAGGAAGGATCAAAAGTGCAACAGATAATCCTATAAGAATTACCACTGCACCCCACCCGATGATATTTGTTGCCCGTTTATTGACATGAATTCCCATTATTTTCTTCTTATTTATCAGGATCATCATGCTGATAAGAACAACCGGGAGAAGTAATCCATTAATAACCTGTGACCAGAGGGAAATAGGGATAAGAGGTGCATCAGGAATAAGAATTATGATTACAGAAATAAGTAGTATCCCTGTGTAGAGAACATAAAATTCTTTTGCCTCTGACCATTTCTTATTAATACCAGTTTCAAAACCGAAAGCTTCGCAGACAAAATATGCAGTTGCAAGAGGTAGTATAGTCGCTGAAAAGATCGAGGCAATAAAAAGGCCAAATGCAAAGACCTGTGAAGCCAGGTTCCCGGCAAGAGGTCTGAGTGCAAGGGCTGCATCTTTAGCTTCATTAATCTGTATTCCGTTAGGATACAATGTCGACCCGCAGGCGACCATAATAAAAAATGCCACGACGACCGTAATGATGCACCCGACAATAGTATCTGCCAATGTATATTTATAATGCTTCATCTTAAGACCTTTTTCGATTACTGTCGATTGCATGTAGAACTGCATCCAAGGTGCAATAGTTGTTCCGACAAGAGCAATAACCATTGTCATGCTCCTGGTACTTATCTCCAGCCTTGGATGTATCACAGATAAACCGATCTCTTTCCAGTCAGGTTTTCCCATAATTGCAGAAACGACATAAGTAAGCAACGACATGCTGAAGATCAGAAATATACGTTCAGCTATCTTATAGGTCCCTTTTACCACGAGGAACCAGACCATAACAGCGACCAGAGGGACTGAGATATACTTGGTGATGCCAAAAACTTCCATACTCCCTGCAACACCTGCAAACTCAGTAGTAGTATTACCAATCCCGGTAAGTAAGAGGCCTACAAAAATGAAAAAAGTGATTTTTATTCCGGCGTTTTCCCTTATCAGATCGGCAAGTCCTTTCCCTGTAACGATACCCATTCTTGCATTCATTTCCTGAATCACAATAAGCACAATGAACGAAGGTATCAGGGTCCATATCAACCCATAACCATAAAGGGCGCCGGCTACTGAGTATGTAGTAATTCCGCCCGCATCATTATCAACACTGCCTGTTATTATGCCCGGACCGAGAATCATTAAGAAGATCCCCAGTCTCCTTAACAGATTTCTTCTTCTTAAACTTTCAAATACCATGACACCGGATTATTTTCTTTTTCGGGTTCTTCTTTCGCTTATCAGGTCCTCAACAACATCATCAACAACAACCATACCCTGAAGCTGTTCATTCTGATCGATAACAGGAACAGCCAGAAGGTTATACTTGGAGACAATCTCTGCGATTGCTGATGTCTTCTGGTCGTCAAACAGCGAAACAGGTTCTGATTTCATTATCTGGCTCAACATACTTTCAGGTTCCGACACTACGAGATCACGCAATGTAAAGGTTCCTATCAGTTTGTCGTTTCCTTCAGTTACAAACATGTTGTAAAGCTCAGGGGCTTCCGGCTTCTTTGAACGAAGATCACGAAGGACCTCCTCAACAGTTTTAGATTCACTGAACGATAAATAATCTGTTGTCATAATACTGCCAACAAGGTTGTCGTTATATTCGAGCAGTTCCCTGACCTCCTGTGAGGAT
Organism: uncultured Bacteroidota bacterium; assembly: GCA_963843415.1. GTDB lineage: Bacteria > Bacteroidota > Bacteroidia > Bacteroidales > VadinHA17 > LD21. The sequence continues at coordinate 128,382 of CAWJKD010000002.1, read as the reverse complement.
TCTGCCTCCATCTCTTTAAGAAGCAGCTCTGCTTTGTCGTCTTCAAGTTCATCAAGGATATCAGCTACTTCATCAGCCGGCATTTTTTCAAAGACATCAGCCATTTTCGTTACAGGAAGGCTCTCAACAATATGTATTTGTGTACTTGTCTCCATCTCTTCCAGTACATCAGCGGCTTTTTCCTCGTCGAGAGCTGAGAAAACTGATGTGCTCGACTTCTTTCCAAGGTCTTCCAGAATATCTGCCAGGTCGGAAGGGTGCAGAGTGTGAAGCTTTGCATAACTCTTGGAAAGCTTAATATTGAGGTTTGAAAAATCAATTGCCTGAACATCATCCCAAAGGATATATTTTGTGGGAATAGTGACTTTAAAGAGAGACAGGACCCTTTTAATGGGAATAGAGATCCCTATTCTGCGCAACAATCCGTCAATTCCTACATCAACAGCAATTGCGAATGTACCGGTTGCCAGTGTTGCAAGTCTTACATCATTGACTCTTACCAGCTTTCTGCCGTTCAGATCGACTATCTGTTTATCCAGGATATTCTCAACAAGAAGAAGTCCGTTGTCAACTTCTGCCTTACTCAGTTCCTCGAGGCCTGAACAGGTAACATTTAACATCTCGCGGGCTTTTACCACCCTGAAACTCTTAAAAGAATAAAATCCTGTTTCTTTCCTTATTTTAAGCCTGACACCAATAACAATCTGCTGATTAGGGTCATTCTGTCCGGAAGGTACCGCATTTATAAGCAAATCCTTTATTATACCAATAGCATCACCATCAGCACCAAATGCTTCTTTATCTATTATTCCGCTTAAATAAAACGTTGTGAGTGATGTCATAGCCACCTCCTTTCTGTTCTGATACAGGAATAAGTGGCCAGGGAAACCGGCACCCTATCTGCACCAGGGTTTAGATTAATATATCCGCCGGATAGTCGTCCATTTAATCTCAAAAATTGATTTCGGGCGTAAAAGTAAAATTCACCGGTTAACTTTCCAAATAATTTGAAGGAAAGTTTGGAGTCAACAATCCAGACACTTCAAACTACACAATAAAGGGTATCACAGCCTTCCTCTCTTTTGGAAACTCCGGGAAATTATGTTTATACCATTTATGTGAACTTATTGCACGCGGGAAAAGATTTGCAAAAGTGAAAACTAAGAATGCTAACCCGGGAATTGACCAAGTCAGAACAGCCCAACCTCCCCATTCCAAAATCTCTCCGAAATAATGAGGACACGATATATATTTGAACAACCATCCTTCCGGTATGATATATTCAGCAGGATTTTTGCTTCTCATCTTCCTGAACATTTCATCACTCTTCTTATTAATGATGAATCCTGAAACAAAGATAATGCTGCCGGTAATGAACTGCCATGAAATGAGCCATGATAAGTTATAGGTCAGAAGGTGGAAAATCCCATAGCCGTTCACAAAGCCGTTAAAACAATTAAAGATTAAAGCAAAACACACAAGGATCAGAGGATACGATTTATTCCTGCCTGATTGAGTAAAAGGATAAATTGTGGTGCGATGTATATAATGGGAGAGCCACAAAAACAGGAAAATTACCTGAGGGAGATTTTTATGCTCTGAAATAATAAAAAATAAGATCATCAAAAGAGGTGACGGAGCTTCCATTATAAACCATGCCCATTTTGATTTTATTGCCGGCCCCCACCCCTTTCTTGTGAACTTGCCATAGGGTGCGGAAATAAAAAAGAGCAGAATAAATACTAACACTGCAAAACAAAAAATGAGCACCAGCGAATACTTGTAGGGATTAAACATTCTAATAGCAATTAATTCAATTTTTCTTAACTCCAGTCACTTCAGGCACTCCAGGCACTTTAGTCACTCTCTTATTTTAAACCCTAAATATCCTATTAATCATTCATAATTTTTCACTTTGAACAGATTATTTTCTTTTTTTATATATTTGTCAGTTAACTAAAACGAATCCCTTGAGAATCTTACAGGAAAAACTATCTAAATACGATGCCCCTCAAAAAGCGATGGCGGCAGGTATCTACCCCTATTTCAGGGAAATTGAATCGGACCAGGATACAGTTGTTAAAATAAAAGGTAAAGATGTCCTTATGTTTGGTTCCAACAGCTATCTTGGACTAACGAATCATCCAAAGATAAAAGAAGCAGCAAAAAAAGCTATCGACAAATATGGTACAGGCTGTGCCGGATCAAGGTTCCTGAACGGGACACTCGATATCCATATCAGACTTGAAGAGCGTCTTGCAGAACTTGTTGGTAAGGATGCCGCCCTTTGCTATAGCACCGGATTTCAGGTAAACCTTGGAGTCGTTTCGGTTCTTACAGGAAGGAGAGACCATGTGTTTCTTGACGAGCTCGATCACGCATCAATTATTGAAGGCAGCAGGTTATCGTTTTCCAAAGTCATGAAGTTCGCCCATAACGATATGCAGGCGCTGGAAAACAAGCTGAGACGTTGCTCTGCTGAAAGTCTCAAGTTAATTGTTGTTGATGGTATATTTTCAATGGAGGGAGATATTGTCAAATTACCCGAGCTGGTAAGACTGGCAGACAAATATGGCGCAACAATTATGGTTGATGATGCACATTCAATTGGTGTGCTTGGGAAAAACGGATCAGGAACTGCCTCCCATTTCGGACTGACCGACAAAGTCGATCTCATTATGGGTACTTTCTCCAAATCACTTGCTTCCCTTGGAGGATTCATCGCATCTGATAAGGATACTATCAATTATATAAAACATAATTCCCGTACTCTGATATTCAGTGCCAGTATGACCCCGGCTTCAGCAGCATCGGTCCTTGCAGCAATAGATATTATGGTCAGTGAACCGGAGAGGATCCGGCATCTGTGGGATATTTCAAATCATGCACTTAAGAGATTCAAGGAATCGGGATTTGACACCGGGAAATCGGAAACTCCGATCATCCCATTATTCATCAGAGATGATATTAAAGCCCTTCTCCTTACGCAAAAGCTCCTGGCTGATGGAATTTTTGTTAATCCCGTCGTTTCTCCGGCTGTGCCAAAAGAAGATTGCCTGATAAGATATTCACTGATGGCTACCCATACACTGGAACAGGTCGATATTTCGGTAGATAAGATTACCAGAGCGGCCAAAGAACTGGCAATTTTATAATACCTAAGGAAATAATTTACAATAAGTTACACAAATATCCCACAGAGTCATACGGAGTTCCTGACCTCTGTGGTTCTCTGTGTGACTAAAATTAAATCAAATGAAAAAGATAATCCTGATTACAGGAATCTCTTCAGGATTCGGGAAGGTCACTTCGGAGCTTCTTGCCGGCGCCGGACATACTGTATATGGTACTTTAAGAAAAACCCTTGATTATAAAGGTCCTGTCAACATTCTTAGAATGGATCTCACCGACAATGAATCAATAAAGAAAGCTGTCGAAACGGTAATCGCGAAAGAAGGCAGGCTAGATGTTCTGATCAACAATGCCGGTATGCATACCGGTGGCTCTGTTGAAACATCACCTCCTGAGAACATCAGATTACAGATGGATACAAATTTCTTTGGGATGGTCTCTCTTACAAAGGAGATCCTGCCTTTGATGAGGAAACAGGGAGGTGGGACAATAATAAATTTCAGCTCGATTGGCGGACTTATGGGACTGCCATTTCAACCATTCTATTCTGCAAGCAAGTTTGCAATAGAAGGATTCAGCGAAGCCCTGAGAATGGAAGTTAAACAGTATAATATTAAAGTTGTCCTTATTAATCCCGGCGATTTTCATACCAGCAACTCCTCCAATCGACGTAAATTCCTTGCACCTTCTGGTCCACAAGATCCTTATAATGAGCAATTTGGAAAATCTCTCAAAATTATCGAAAAGGATGAAGCAAAAGGCTGGGAGCCAGTTATACTTGCCAGAAAACTTGTTAGGATCGTTGAATCCAAGAATCCCCGTCAGCGATACATTATTGCTTCTTCAGACCAAAAGCTGGCAGTAGTCCTTAAATATATTCTTCCTGGAAAAATGTTCAGAAAAATCCTTGAAAGTCATTACGGGATAAGGTAAAAGGCGGCTACCGGTCTCCCGTCTTCGATTGTTAATCGGCAATTGATTCAATCACTTCCGGTAATCCATTCATTAACCGGCCTTTCCAAAATAATGGCCGGCGATAAAATCTTCTCAACTGTATATTTAGCCGCCTGCCTTCTGGTAAGCTGGTGACTCCATCCGATCCTCTGTGAAATACCGGCACCCGGTCCCGTATTCTTATACTCGGCATAGTATGCTGTCTTTTCGCGTGAGGTACCTGACCAGTCCGACCAACCCTCAGGCAGGATATGTTCCCCGAGTTCACATTTAATAAACACAGTCTTTGCATAATCCCGCCATGGACGTCCCAGGTATACTTTACTTACTCCTTCCTCGGCGGTAATGATACAATTGAGGAAAACATATCCGAATGTTTTCCCCTGAGGTGTACTTGCCGCAGTAATATATGAATCAGCTTTACTGTTGATTGTGCATTTTAAAAACAGCACCGTTGCAGCTCCGAAAATGAAATCAGTTGTTCCCTCAATATAACAACTATCGAAATACTGCCTGCTATTAAGACCATCAGTATACAGGGTATCCTGATTCCCTTTTATAATACAATTCCTGAATGCACACCTGTCTCCGCTGACATGAAGGGCAATTGCCTGACCAACCGGACCTGCTGAATTCTCTATAGTCAGGTTCTCAGCGTAGAAGTCATCAGCGTCGACAAGCATCGTATATGTATAAAAAGTACTGTTCCTCCCGCGGTTGATCCTGGTGAATGAATCATCCCAGGTTATAATGGTTTTCTCAGCACTCTCTCCAATTATTGAAAGCCTTGTATTGCATGCCGGGACAGCTACCTTTTCTTTGTAAACACCATTTTTTACGAAAATTGTAACACGCTGGTCCGGAAAAGCTTTACTGGCGTCAATAGCCTGCTGGATTGTTGTGTAATTACCTGATCCATCTTGTGATACTGTCATTTTAAAAACATCCTGGGATGTAGCAGCCTTAGATGTGATGAGCAGAATCAGACACTGGAGCATAAAAAAATTAAACATTACTTTCATATCAGGTAATGAGGTTTTAATTGGGAATGCATAATATTCAGGTTTTTAAAATGCTTCAGCAATTTAGAAACAAATTATTAAAAAATAATTACTAAAATAACTAAGGTTCAACGAAATAGAAATTAAATTAAATAGCATGTTGAACATTTATGGTAAAAATAGTTATTTTTGCACACCAAATTAGTAAACGGCCCGTAGCTCAGCTGGCAGAGCACGTGACTCTTAATCATGGGGTCGAGGGTTCGATTCCCTCCGGGCCGACACTATATTTAACATAATCCATATAGAATCCGCTGGTTATTTTTCCCTTAATTGCAGAATCCGAATCTCTTGACCACATCAGGCTGGTCAGATTACGACAATTATATCTATCTATACTACAAAGAATTAACCCCGGCAATAAGAGGTCAATTTATTCCGGCTAAAATTGGCCTTAAGATATTTCAAGTATTTCTTATAGTCTTACTACCCGTTTATATTTGTGTTTATTGTTTTAACTTTATCTTTAACTCTGTTTATTTCAACAACAAATTTATTTAATAAGAATTTCTTATTTTCACAGCTGATACACCCTAATTAAATGAATACAACAGCTTTAATTTTTTTTATTTCAGTAATTACCGGAATTACTGCAATAACAGGGTACTTTTTTATTAAAGTCCTTTTTTCAAAATCGACTACAAAATCAGAAAGCGGACAAAGCTGGACACGCATTGGTCTGGTACTTGCAATGGCTGGTAATGCAGTTGGCTTTGGCAACTTCCTTCGGTTCCCGGTACAGGCGGTTCAGAATGGAGGAGGGGCATTTATTATTCCTTATCTCGTTTGTTTTTTGCTAATGGGAATTCCCCTTCTGCTGGTCGAATGGTCAATTGGAAGATATGGCGGAAAATTTGGGAATCATTCCACTCCCTTTATGATGAATAGCATGAATAGCAAAGCTATATGGAAGTATATAGGTGTATTCGGGATATTCAGCAATATTGGCATCGCTTCTTACTATTGCTTTATGGAATCATGGACTCTTGCATATGTTTTTCATTCGGTTGCCGGTTCTTTCCGCGGATTGCCTCAGACTGGTGTGGAACAACTATTTACTGATTATATAAGTCTGAGTAAAGCTACATTGATCCCCCATGAAGCAATTATATTTTATCTTCTTTGCCTCTTCCTGAATATTTATATTTTGTCGCGTGGTCTTGAAGGGATCGAAAAAGTAGCAAAGATAGGAATGCCTTTACTGATTGTTTTCGGAATAATTCTTGCCATCAAAGCAGTAACTTTAAAAGGCGGCATCCAGGGCGCAATAAATAGTGGGACTGCTGGCCTGAATTTTCTATGGACTCCTGTTTACAGTTCCATCTGGAGTCCGAAAGTATGGCTGGCAGCAGCGGGTCAGATATTTTTCACATTATCAGTCGGGATGGGTTCTATTCAATGTTATGCTTCCTTTGTTCATTCACAGGATGACATAGCGTTAAATTCAATGTCGGCGGGATGGATGAATGAATTTGTGGAGGTTGTAATTGGAGGATCAATAATTATTCCTATTGCTGTGGGGTACTTTGGGATAGACAAGGTGAAGGAACTTGTAGAACTCGGCGGCCTTGCTCTGGGATTTAAAACTATCCCATATTTATTTAGCCAGTGGGGGCCTTTTCTAGGTGCGGCAGCAGGGGTGATGTGGTTCTTACTCCTATTCTTTGCCGGAATAACATCCTCATTAGCAATGGGTAAACCATGCATGAGCTTTATGACGGATGAGTTCAAATGGTCAGATAAGAAAGCAGCATTGGCTTTTGGTCTGGTAATACTGCTTCTTGGATTACCGACAGTATTCTTTTTCAATTATGGTGTATTTGATCAGTACGATTATTGGACAGGGACAGTTTCATTGTTCATTTTTGCCATGGGCGAGATGATCCTGTTTTCCTGGGTCGTTGGATTGGACAAAGGGTGGGAAGAGATTACCCGTGGTGCCGATATAAAAATCTCTATTATATATAAATATATTATTAAGTACATCACCCCTGTAATTCTAATACTGGTATTCCTGGGTGCACTAATTAGTCCTGAAGCTAACGACTGGAGGAACGCGATACAATCTCTTTTTAACGGTCATGGATGGCCTCTTGATAATGGTTCTATCATCAGACGAATAACATCTGCCGATATTCTTCAGCAGATCAGTAATGCAACAACAGTTCAGGAAAAGGCTGATCTGAGAATTAAACTACACCTTATTAATGGGACTAAAATACTCTTACTGGCGGTATTCATCGGAACATCATTCCTGGTATATATAGCCAGCCTGAAAAGAAAGAAAGAAGGCAGAATTAATTAATCCAATCTATAAGAAAAGAAGATCCTCTAATTTTGATCTTATTTAAAAGGATCTCAACAATAGCATAATAATGGATAAACGTTAAGATCCTTACTACTGAGCATGATTTGATACCGGAAGAGTCTAGTATTCCTGAGGTAAAGTCAGTATTTGTTCGTAAGTGAAAACAGGACCGTCTTTACAGACAAAAACATTCCCGACATTGCACCGGCCACATTTACCAAAGCCACATTTCATCCTGTTCTCCAGTGTTGTGTAAATATCTTTATCCTGAAAACCCAGCTTTTTCAGTATGGGCATTGTGAATTTTATCATTACAGGCGGGCCGCAGAGGATCGCAATACAGTTTTCGGATGAAGGAGCAACTTTCTCCAGGACTGTCGGGACAAATCCTATTTCTCCTTTCCAGCCGGGTGTCTGACCTCCCGGATCGACTGTCGTAATCAGCTTAATATCAGGTCTCCCCTCCCATTCTTTCAGTTCATGTTTATAAACAATATCTGTCACAGTACGGGCACCGTATATTATAGTGATATTTTGATATTTTTCGCGCAGGTCAAGTGTATTCCATATTACGCAACGCATCGGGGGCAGGGCGATGCCACCTGCAATATATAATAAGCTCTTCCCCTCCCATAATTCAATAGGAAATGTGTTTCCGTAAGGTCCCCTGAAGCCAACGGTATCACCAATTTCAAGATTTGCAAGCGCATTTGTAACTCGTCCTGCCTTCCTGAAAGTACATTCAATATATTCTTTACGCGTAGGGGAAGACGCCACGCAGAAAGTTGATTCGCCTTCGCCAAGGACAGAATATTCACCAAATTGCCCGGCTTTAAAGGAAAACTTTTCAGCTTCTTCTTCATTTTTAAATTTCAGCCGGAATGTCCTGACATCAGGAGTTTCTTCGATTATATTTTCGATCTCCATCAGGTAAGGTTTATAGATGCTGTCACTCATAAATAGTCTGATTAAATGTTTTGTAACGCTTCCATCTGTTCTGCAAGATTCATATCGACCGGGCAACCGCTGGAACACCTGCCACAGCCTACACATCCGGGAGTTTTATTACGATCGGGCATATAGGAAAATTTATGCATTACCCTCTGCCTCCATCTCTGACTCTGAATAAGACGAGGATTATGACCCGAAGTATGTAGTGTGAATAAACCGAAACCACACGAATCCCAGCTGCGGTAACGCTTGCCGTTTTTTCCCTTAGTTTCGTCCTGAATATCAAAACATGCACAGGTCGGACAGACATAAGCACATACTCCGCAACCAATACATCTTAATGAATTTACTACCCAGAAAGGATTCTCAAAAGCCTCGGTCAGCTTTTTAGTTACCTGTTCGTGACTGAATTTCTTCTTTACTTCTGTAATTTCTACCTCTTCATCCGACATAGCTTCAAAAAGTTCAGGGAAGGAAGCCACTATACTGTTTCCTTTTTTTGTGAGAATCTGTGCCTGATAATCACCATTCTTCAACCTTGCCAGTAATATATCGCTGCCCTTTGCAGAGTTGGGTTCAAGGCCTACAGAAGTGCAAAAGCAATAATCATCGCTTAAATGGCATGCCAGTCCAATAACTAAAAGTTTTTCCAGCCGTTTGGTAAAGAATTCGTCTTCAATATCCCAGCAGAAAATTGAACGAAGTATATCAAGAGCAGCTGTATCACATGGATGTGCACCCCATAAAACCACTTCCGGGATTTTATCTTTATTGATATCAGTTATCGTGGTTTCGGTTTTACTGTTAGTATAAAAGAGCAGATTTTCCACTCTCGGGAACACAATATTCTTTACTGACAGAGTTGATCTGATATGGTCAAATGTTACTTCATTATAAGATGGATTATATTTATAAACTACCTGGTTATCAGGGGCAACTACATGGACAGGGGCATAAATCATGCGGTCCGCTGATAAATGAGAGTATAGTTTTTCCAGCGATGGGTTCCGTATTAATTTTGTGGTCGTTTTCATATTAAATTATAAAGCTTTCTTTGTCATTAGGTTCATAAGTCGACAAAACAGAACTCATTTTATCTGATGTGCCTGCATAAACATTGAAGTGATTGTGAACCTGATCTGTAAGCTGCATTGTCAAAAGGTGACAAGGGATACCTACAGGGCATGCTCTTCCGCATTCGCCGCAGCTTATACATCTGCCGGCAAGGTGCATAGCCCGCAATATGTGCCACTCCAAATTCCCATGAGTATTTGACTGAACAGGTATCCACTGGGGCTGATTGACTTCGACTGCGCAGCGGGTACAATAACACATAGGACATGCCTGCCGGCAGGCATAACATTTAATGCATTTTGAAAGTTCATTCTGCCAGTAAGCAAATCTTTCTTCAGGACTCAGCTTATTCAGTTCAGCTAAAAGCTCTTTATCTTTTGCGGGATTGCTGAGGTCGGCTTTCACGATATAATCCTGCATTACTTTAATGTCGGCTATATCAAGCAGTTTGCCTTCAGAAGAAATACCAAGCACAACAATACTTTCTGCAAATACCTGCTGTTCAGATATTAACATCATTATGCTTCTCATGACCGGAAGGGCAGCAACAATTGCCATCTTACCAAACTGCTTAACCTCCGGTTTTGTAAGGTAAACCGCCAGGTTCTGAACACAACGGTCATCATAGATAAGAGTATCTGCTTTTTCAGGACCTGTTATGAAAGCAGGACGCGCCAGTCCAGTGGGTCCGGCCTCGTATCCTATTACAACCTGTACACTTTTATTTTCAAGCAGTTCTTTTGCCCTGGTAATTAGACTATTCATTTCTGACCTCCTCTTCAACTGATGTATTTACCAGTTCCTTATATGATATGTACGGTCCGAGTTCCCGTAAACGTAAAACAGTTGTGTTTACTACTTCTGCCCACTTGGCGCCTTCGGCAGCCGATACCCATGAAAAGGTAATCCGGTTCATGTCAATCCCCATAAAATCCATTAGTTCCTTAAACATTATCCACCGGCGCTTTGCATGAAAGTTCCCGGAGGTATAATGACAGTCATTCGGATGACAGCCCGAAACGATAATCCCATCTGCCCCGTTTGCAAATGCTTTCAGCAAAAGCATAAAATCGATGCGTCCGGTGCAGGGGAACCTGATAATTTTGACATTGGAAGCATACTTTATCCGGCTGGTACCTGTCAAATCGGCACCTGCGTAAGTACACCAGTTACAGACGAAGGCGACGACTTTTGGTTCAAAATCTGACATATTATGTTCTTTTTAAGAAAAATGATCTTCTGTTAAACTAGTATTCGTTAAGCAAGGCTACCACTTCAGCATACACCTGGTTATTCGAATATCCGTGCAAATCAATTGATTTCGAGCGGCATAAAGCAACGCAGGTGCCACAGCCCTGGCAAAGACCTTCATTAATCTTTGCTACAGTCTTGATAATTTTACCATCGCGTGTTTTGAAATCCTCACGTTCAATAGCCTGGTACGGGCAGATCGACTGGCACAGAAAACATCCCACACATGTGGAGTACATTGGCGGTGCAGTCCTGTTTACATAAGCGATCAGGGGTTCACGTGTAAGCTCATTCTGTGAAAAGAGAGAAGCAACTTTAACAGCTGCTCCTGAAGCCTGCGATACAGAATCAGGAATATCCTTGGGATTCTGACAAGCACCTGCCAGTAATATTCCGGCGGTATTGGTCTCAATGGGTTTTAATTTTGGATGAGCTTCCGCAAAGAACTTATGAGCATCATATGAGACATGCAGTTTCTGAGCAAGCTCTTCTGCACCCTGATTTGCAACCCCGGCAGTGGCAAGAACTACCATATCGGCAACCACCTCAACAGGCTGTGCCCCAAGAAGTGTGTCGACACCTTTGACAATCAATTTGCCGTCTCTTTCATATATCGTCGATACCCTTCCGCGTATATAGTTTACATGGTCTTCCTCAATGGCACGCCTGACAAACTCATCGTAGTTTTTCCCGCCAGCCCTGATATCCATATAAAAAATATGAGCATTACCGTCATGCACTTTATGTTTATAAAGCATGGCATGTTTAGCTGTGTACATGCAACAAATCTTTGAGCAATAAGCAATTCCTTTTGCCGGATCACGAGAACCGGCACAGGCTATAAATACAATATTCTTTGGTACTTGTCCATCGGAAGGCCTCAGGATAGCTCCGGATGTTGGCCCGGATGCGGAAGCCAGTCTTTCAAACTGCAGTCCGTCAATAATATCTTTATACTTACCGTAACCATATTCAGGGAAGAAATCTGTATGCTTGATATCAAAGCCGGTAGCTATCACTATAGCTCCGATCTCAAGATCAAGTATCTCGTCGGGCTGATCAAACCTTATTGCTTTTGTAGGACAGACAATCTCACAGACTTTGCATTTCCCTTTAATATAATATGTACAATTCTGCCTGTCGATTACCGGCCTGTTAGGGACAGCCTGGGGAAATGGAATGTAAATTGCCGGTCTCATTCCCATTCCCTGTTCAAACTCGTTGGGAATTTTCTTTTGCGGACATTTGGTTGTGCATAACCCGCATCCTGTACAGACTTTTTCATCAAGGCTTTTGGCCTTTTTTCTGATTTTTACCTTAAAGTTTCCAATGAATCCCTCAACACTCTCTACCTCAGCATATGTGTACAGAGTAATATTAGGGTGCTGCGCCACTTCAACCATCCGGGGGGTCAGGATACATTGCGAACAGTCGAGTGTGGGGAATGTCTCCGAAAGCTGCGACATATGTCCGCCTATCGACGGTGATCGTTCAACCATCACCACTTTATGGCCCGTATTTGCAATATCAAGTGCTGACTGAATCCCGGCAATACCGCCTCCAATCACAAGTGCTGTTTTTGTTACCGGAACTTTGATTGGCTGAAGGGCATGATTCAGCTTTACTTTTTCCACCTGTGTTCTGACGATATCAATAGCTTTTTCAGTTGTCAGATCATTCTTCTCATGAACCCAGGAGCAATGTTCCCGCAGATTGGCCATCTCGCACAAATAGGGATTCAATCCTGCTTCAGCACAGGCTTTCCTGAAAGTAGGTTCGTGCATTCGCGGTGAGCAGGCTGAAACTACAACACCGGTAAGCTTATGTTCCCTGATAGCATCCTTTATCAAAGTCTGTCCCGGATCGGAGCACATATACTTATACTCTGTGCTGCAGGCAACATGTTTTAATTTACCTATGGTTTCTGCAACTTTCCCGCAATCGACTGTTGCACTTATATTTTCGCCGCAATGACAAATAAAAACTCCTATTCTTGCCATCTTTAAATTATATTTTCTTCTTAACTGATTTTAACATCGACAAAATGCCGTTTTAAACCAACTTTTCCTGCTGGCAGTCCAATTGCCAGACCAATAGCCTGTGTTACAAAAAGGACAGGAATCTTATAATCTTGTTTCCAGTATTTGTTTATATCAGACCGACGCATATCCAGATTTGAGTGGCACATCGGGCAGGCAACAATTACTGCTTCAGCTCCACGGTGTTCGGCCTCTTCAATAATCCTTCCTGAAAGGTTCGATACAATATCGGTACGTGAAACAGATAATCCTGCACCGCAACATTCAGTTTTAAAAGGAAAATCGACCGGAGATGCCCCTATCTTGCTCATTACAATGTCCATAGTCTGAGGATCTTCAGCACGGTCATAATTAAGTATCTTATTTGGCCGCACAAGCAGACAACCATAGTAACAGGCAACTTTATGACTGAAAGGATTGATTATTTTCCCGTCAAGTTTTGGAAGAATGTACTTATCGATCCACTCTAGTACATTTAATATCCTGCTTGTTCCCCTGAAATCCATATCCAGGATTTCTTTAATCCGGTTTTTGAGTTCGGGATTATTCTTCAATTCGTGCTGAGTTACTGTTAGGCGGCTGTAACATGCTGCGCAGGGTACAATTATTTCATCCATGCCATTTTGTTCAGCTAAAGCCAGGATTCGTGCAGGCAGCGCCAGGGATAATTCCTTGTTCAGGTTATGGGCAGCTGTGGCACCGCAGCAATTCCAGTCGGGGACTTGTACAGCCTTAAAATCAAATGCTTCTGCAAGTGCAAAAACAGACTCATTATAGTCACGGGCTGAGCCGGTTAAAGAGCATCCGGGATAAATACCAATTTTCATTTATACCTTTTTATTTAATCGTTTCTTTGAAAATTCTGGACATTTGGGATTTCCCTTTTATTAAATGAGGGATGAAATGCAGCTTACCCCGCGATATCATCCGTGGAGCCAGGGAAATATCCTGAGTCAGATTAAGTGACTGACGCTTATAGTCAAGAATAAGTCCAAATTCAAATAAGCGGCCTGTATACCTTATGGAATTTAGAAAAGATTTATGAAAAGCTATGATGTTCTTTGCCTTCCTGTTAACCTTCTTTTCAATGCGCGACTTCTGCCGCAGGAAATCCATCATTGACGGAATATCAATTTCCATCGGGCAGCGGCTTAAGCACATCTCGCAAGTTACGCAAAGCCAGATTGAATGGGATCTCAGGACTTTATCATCATTGGCAGGTGATTCTGTTTGAAGCAAACGCATTATCATGCTTGGCGGTAAGTCCATATCGTATGCCACCGGGCAACCTGCCGAGCATTTGCCGCACTGGTAGCATTTCCGGGCACTTACTTCAACATTTTTTTCGATGGTGTATGCCAGTAAATTTGTTTCGATATGATGTTCGGATTGAGACATTTTTGTTTTTCTGAATTTGATTTATTCAATACTTGAAAACAGACGTAAAAACTGAACTCGTTCATAAACAGCAGGATTATTTACATTCTTTTGTGATAATAATCCTTTAAAATCGGAAATCGTGTTGAATTTGTGCTGTTCCATCCAATATCCCAGACCAGTTAATATCTGTGGAAGAATTTCGAAATGATGCTTGTAGAACACCGAGACCATTTGAACAGTATCGGCTCCGGCCAGGATCTGCTTGATAACCGTTTCGCGGTTGTGAATGCCTGTTGATGCTGAAATGTCACATTTAAGCCTTCCGGATAAGAGTGCGACCCACCGGAGTGTATGTGAATATTCTGAATCGCTGCTGAACATGTTAGATGCATCAACCTGGAGATGTTCAATATCGATGTCAGGATTGTATGGTCGGTTAAAAAGAGTAAGTCCTGCAATACCTGTTTCAGATAATCTGAGTAAAGAACGCGCAAGACCTGAAAAATAGAATCCCACTTTAAGTGAGACAGGGATTGTAACATATTTCATAACCTCCTGAACTATATCGAAATATACCTTTTCGTTATCATCACCACTTTTTTCAAAATCAGAAGGTAGAAGATATATATTCAGCTCAAGAGCATCAGCTCCGGCATCCTGGATACGTTTTGCGAAATACTGCCAGTCATACTGAGTACTGCAGTTTATACTGGCAATTACCGGAATATTTATTGCCTTTTTGGCATCAGAAATCAATTTCAGATATTTGCTTAAAGTATTTTCTTTTGCATAATTGGTGAGATAATCGAAGGCCTCATCGTAATAAAACTCTGTTTTACTGACGATCCCCTTAAATGCTTCATTCCATGATTTCATCTGAGAATTGTCAGACTCAATTATTTTCTCAGTTTCGAATATTATTTGCTCTTCAAAAATAGATTTCAGAACCACTGCACCCGCTCCTATCTGATCAATGATCTTAAGGTTCTCAATTGAAGCAGTTAATCCTGAACTGCCTACTATTAAAGGATTTCTTAATTGTAATCCCAGATATGTGCAAGATAGATCAACCATAAGATTAAGATTAAACTGCGTTAAATGTAAGAACTTTGCGGATATTCAGAAATGATATTTGACATTCCTCACAGACACTTCTTGTTTCTCCAGCAAAGCTTTTCTATGTTTGAAAGTGGGGAAAGATAAAAATGGATTCATTTTTATTTTTGAAATTCCAACTTAGATTTAATAACCTGTGAAAATATTCATCGAGTAATTTGCCCATTCTACAATGGGTGTAAAGTATATACCGAAAACTAATGTTGGAATGGCTAATAATAAAACAATCAGGATCGTTACCGGAGAATATTTAAGTTCAGGTTCTGTGCTTCCAACATCCCTCATGTACATATTCCTGACTACTTTTATATAGTAATAAAGTGCTATTACACTATTAATTACTCCGATGACTGCTAACCATATATAACCCGAATTGATTACGGATGTAAATATATATAGTTTACCAATAAAGCCGGCAGTAGGAGGTAATCCTGTTAATGAAATCAGGAATATAGTAAGACACACACCTATAACAGGGGATCTGTATCCTAAACCAGCGTAATCATCGATATCTTCTGAATCCAGTTTATTAGCAATTAACTGAACAATAAAAAATGCCCCCAGGTTCATTAGCATATAGAAGAAAAAATAAATCAGTACCGCTGAAACGCCATTGTCGTTCAAAACCGAAACTGCCATAAGCAAATATCCTGCGTGTGCAATACTTGAATATGCAAGCATCCGTTTCATATTTGTCTGCCATACTGCGACAAGATTACCAAGAGTCATTGTCAATATTGATAACGTTGCAATCACAGCATGCCAGTCAATGTTATTTATCAACAACCACATTTCATTGGTTCCGGGAATAGAATTTAATAAAGTTGTTTTAAAGAATCTTAATAAAACTGCAAATCCGGCAGCTTTGGAAGCAACAGATAAATAAGCTGTAATAGTGACAGGAGCTCCCTCATAAACATCGGGTGTCCAGAAATGGAAAGGGACGGCCGAAATTTTATATCCAAAACCTGATAATATCATCAGACCAGCCATTAATAATGGAATATTCGCAACCTTATTAACAGTTAAAAATTTATTAATCTCAAATAAATCGAGGCTGCCTGTAAGGCCGAAAAGTATAGAAATTCCATAAAGCATAATACCTGATGAAACTGCTCCGAAAATAACATATTTCAATGATGCTTCAGATGCCCGTTTAACTTCTTTGGTGTATCCCGACAGTACATAAGAACTGATACTCATTGTTTCAATTGCTAAATATATCATGATCAGGTTAGCGGCACCTATAAGCAGGAACATGCCAAAGGTCATTCCAATGATTAATGTGAAATACTCACCGAGTTTTGAGTACCCTTTATTAAGTTCATTGAAGAAGAAAGAGAAGATTATTATAATTAAGCTTGATAACAATACGATAAATTTCAGAAACTGTCCGAACGAATCTATAACTAACAGATTTGCAAATGCTTTGTAATTAACTCCTGTTTGCTGAAATAAAAATAATCCTGTGATAATTAATCCTGTTATTGCAACATATCCGGCTATGTTTCGGGATTTCTTAAAGATTAAATCAAGGATTATTGCCAGTATAAATGTAATTACCAGCGTTGTTTCTGGTTTAAACAGACTAAGGCTCTTAATCAAATCAAATGTAATATGTGATGTTTCAGTCATAATTTATTCAAATTGTTATTTAAAGGACATATTACATTTTACCTTAAAATCCACCTATATATACAAAAGGTCTCATCAGATCAATGAAATGATTAACAGACCCGGTCATTAAATTCAGAATTGGATTAGGATAAATCCCTAAGAAGATAACGATAATAGCCAGTGGCAGAAAGGCAGCTAATTCCAATCCATTCAGATCATCAGTTTTATATTTAGTTCTGGTAGGGTCCCATGGTCCTTGCCATTTTTCCGGAAGGTTACCGAAAAATATTTTCTGTAATGTCCATAACATATATCCGGCTCCCAGAATAATGCTAAGCCCTGATATTATTGTCAGGACAGGATAGGTTTTAAATGCACCAATAAAAGATAAAATCTCGGAGATAAAGCCGCTCAGTCCAGGTAAGCCTATTGCCGCAAAGAAGGCTATAGCCACAATACCTGTATAAACGGGCATCTTTTTTGATAAGCCCCCAAAATCGTCAAGGCCTCTTGTATGAGATCTGTCGTAAATCACACCGACGATCATAAAGAGCATTGCTGTTATCGTACCATGATTAAACATCTGGAATATTGCTCCAACCATACCTTCGGGTCTCATTGAAGATAATCCAAGAATTACCAGTCCCATATGACTTACCGAAGAGTAAGCAATAAGTTTCTTAAAATCTCTCTGGCCTACTTTATGCTGACCTAAAGCGCACAATGCACCATAAACAATACTGATCATGCCTATCCAGGCTATCAGCGACTGAAAATAGCCAAAAGCATCAGGGAATATGGGGAAAGCAATCCTTATCATTCCATAAGCACCCATTTTCAATAAGACACCGGCCAAAATTACAGATATTGGTGTTGGTGCTTCAACATGAGCATCAGGTAACCATGTATGGAAAGGGAATAAGGGAACTTTAATTGCAAAACCGATGAATAATGCCATAAAGGCGACATATCTTATCGTTGTGCCAAATCCGCTAAATAATGTCCCATCCTTAAAGTTAGCTGCGTTCATCATTTCAAGGATATTAAATGATCCAACGCTATGATACAAACCAATCATTACCAATAACATAAATACGCTGCCGATTAACGTATAAATAAAGAATTTGATTGCAGCATATTCTTTACGAGGTCCGCCCCATATGCCTATTAAAAAGTACATGGGTAACAACATTAACTCCCAGAAAACATAAAATAGAAAGAAGTCCAGAGCACAAAATACTCCCATCATACCTAAATCGAGCAACAGGTACATGGCGAAATAGCCTTTAACCGCCCTGGTAATGCCAAATGATGGAAATACTGCAATAAAACAGATAATTGATGTCAGAAGTACCATTGGAATACTTATACCGTCAATCCCCATAAAGTATTCAATATTTATGTCTCCAACCAAAGGTAAAGAGGCTCTTATCCAGCTAACCTTTTCAACAAACTGAAATGAATTCAGATCGTTGATTCCTTTCATCGCAGTATTAAAATTCAGATATAATAATAACTGCAAGTACCAGTTGGAGAAAAGTGATGCCAACGCTGACCCATCTGATTACTGTTTTAGAAAGCTCTTGTGCCTTTTCATCTTTACCTGACGGTATCAGAAGCACTATCAGAATTCCGACAATTGGAAGGAATGTGATCCAACTTAAGATCGGGAAGGTTATTGTTCCTGACATATATTAAAAATTACCTGTTATAAAAACTATTTAAAGAAATAAAAGAGTACTAAAATTCCTAAAAGAACAAATACTATATACGATTGTACCCGTCCAGTCTGTAATTTTCTAAACTTGCTGCCGCAAAATCCCGTAAATGTTGCAACCAAATTTACAACTCCATCGATAATGTAATTATCAAAAAGGCTTGTTAAATAGCTGAATCCTCTTGTCAGATAAGAACTAAGATTTACCAGACCATCAATAACATAATTATCGAACAGGGCTAAAATCTTTGAAAAGAAAACTGTCCCGGTTATTACAGTTGCTTTATAGAGTTCGTCGAAATACCACTTATTAAAGAAAAATTTATGCAGGAATTTGAATCTTGCTTCCAATTTGTCTGCACTGATTATTTTAAACTGGTAGATAATAAAAGCCAATAAAATTCCACATCCTGCTATAAGAATCGATAAGAGCATCGCTGTGCGATGAAAATGATGCGATTCTTCCTGGAATTTGTTCAGCATGCTGACATTTGCTGTATGAACACCTGCTTCTGATTGATAACTATTTCCTTCTGGCGCTTCTGGAGTGGTTGTATTATCAATCTGTTGACGAATAATAGTGCCAGCATCGCTGGTGTTTTCTGTCAGTAAAAAACTCCACTGATATTCAGCCGGAACTGCAGTTTCAGGTTGGACTACCCTCTTTTGAAACCATCCTTTGGATGAATCAAAGGGATTAGGTGAATAGAATATCCATAATGACATAAAAGCAAGTACAACGAGGGGGAGAACTATCGGCAATTTATTTTCTTTGGTATGCTTTGCAGCTTCAGTTCTATGTTCACCATGAAAAGCTATTATTGTCAGCCGGAACATATAAAAGGCTGTCATACCTGCTGCCGAGAAAGCCATAACAGGTATTAACCACCGCCATCCTCCGGTCAGGTTAGCATAAGCAAGAGTCCCTGCCAGAATACCATCTTTGCTGAGGAATCCTGAAGTAAATGGAACTCCTGATATTGCGAATGTGACAAGAATGAAGGTTATGTAAGTCCAGGGCATCGTCTTTTTTAAGCCTCCCATATTGTTAATATTCTGAGGATCAGTGTGATGATCGTTCATATGATGCATTGCATTATGCATCGAATGAATTACGGATCCGGCAGCAAGGAATAGAGCAGCCTTAAACCAGGCATGTGTAACAAGATGGAAAAACCCATTTGTATATCCACCTACTCCAAGAGACAGAATCATAAATCCTAACTGGCTTACTGTTGAATATGCCAGTACTTTTTTAAAATCGACCTGGGTAAGTGCTATTGTTGCTGAAATAAATGCTGTAATTGTTCCAATAATTGCAATAAAGGTCAAAGCATCTGCGGTAAACATTGCAAATACTTTTGCAACAAGGTAAACACCGGCTGCAACCATCGTAGCCGCGTGGATCAGAGCTGAAACAGGAGTAGGACCTTCCATTGCATCAGGCAACCAGACATGTAATGGGAACTGAGCTGATTTGCCTATTGCCCCCATAAAAATGCAAATGCCAGCTATCGTCAGCATTGTTGGATTGTTAAATGGCATTAACCCTGAAGAAATACCTTCAAATACATCTTCAAACATAAAGGAATGATAGGTCAGGAATAGTATCATTATGCCAATGAAAAAACCAAGATCCCCGATCCGGTTGGTAATAAATGCTTTCTTCCCGGCATCTGATGCTGACTTCTTCTCATACCAGAAACCTATTAGAACATAAGAGCTTATACCTACCAGCTCCCAGAAGATATACATTATAAGAAAATTGTTAGCTAAAACAATCCCGAGCATTGAAAAGGTGAAAAATCCTAAATAGGCAAAGTATTTAGGATAACGGCTGTCGCCTTCCATATATATTGTCGAGAAAAGATGGACTAAAAAGCTGATAAGAGTTACAACTACCAGCATGATAGCAGAAATATTATCGATGCCGATCCCTACAATTATTTTTACAGAGCCAAGATTAAACCACTCAACCTTATTTTGTATTATCTGTAATTCAGGAATTGAAACAAGTTTTGTAAAAGCAACGGCTATTGCCAGTGCCAGATCGATTCCAAGAATAGTGGTCCCAATTATACCACTGATCCTTCCTAATTTGTTACCAAAAAAGATATTGATCAGGAACCCAAGTAATGGAACCAGAAGAATAATTATACTCAAAGGCAGAATTAATTCCTGTGTCATAATCTTATCTGTCAAATAATAACCGTACTAACCATTTAAATTATCAAATTCATCAACATTGATATGCCTGTAATTCTGAAATATATTTAATATTATTGCTAAAGCTATTGCAGCTTCGGAGGCAGCAAGGATTATAACAAAAATTGCTGCAATATGTCCCTCCATATTCATACCTCCGTATTTTGCAAAGGCAATGAAATTAATATTTGCAGAATTCAGGATTAATTCTAATCCCATAAGCACCATTATGGCATTTTTACGGGTAATAATACCAAATAAGCCCAGCGAAAATAAGATTGCACTTAACACCAGATAATGAACCAAGCCTACATGCATAATCTATCCTGTATTAATTATTTTCTTCTTGCTATGAAAGCAGCTCCGACTATTGCTATTAAAAGTAACATGGAGGCTGCTTCAAATGCCAACAGATAATTAGTTAATAATTCATTCCCAATCTGGGTAATAGTTGAATCAACTGTTTCTGATTCTGATAAATACCAGCTTGTAGTAGTGAAGAGTACTATGAGCGAAACTGCAATAATTGCAGTTAAAATGCCTGCAATTACAATATTCAATTTCCCTATTCTGCCTGATTTAATGTCAACTCCTGTAATGTGGGTAGTAAGCATAACACCGAAAATAATAAGAACCAGGATGCCTCCTATATAAATCATTATCTGGGTGATAGCCAAAAAATCGGCGCTAAGCAACACATATAGTCCTGCAACTGAGAAAAGGGTAAATAATAAAGCGAATGCAGAATGCATTACATTTTTGGACAATACGACAACTGCCGCTGAAACAATAATCAATATGCTAAAGAAATAGAAAGCTATTGTTAGTAAATCCATATCTTATTCATTATCTGTCAATTTCAGTAACCATTCAATTATCATTTTCTATTTTCAATCTGCTTTAATGTCAGCGGCATTTCCACCGTCAGCTTTTGAGCCAGTATCAGACTGGCATTTTTCTTCTTTTGCACGGAATTCTGCAAGTAATTTTTCTTTTTCCTTAACCTGCCCGGGAGTAAGAGTCTGAAATTTGTAAATCAGATTTTGTCTGTTATACTCCGAGTATTCAAATTCAATTGTATGGTTAATAGCATCTGTGGGACAAGCTACTGTACATAAACCACAGAAACAACATTTTGCAAAATCTATATTAAATTTCGAAACCCATAGTTTCCTTTCTTTTCCATTTGAATGCAACTCACGATGAGGATCGTCGGGGGATACTCTTATTGTTTCGATTTCTATGCAGTTAACCGGACATGCCACAGTACAGCTTTTACATCCGGTGCACCGGCTCATATCAAGGGATAGCCTGTTTCTGGCATTCTCAGGCAGATCAAATCTTTCATCCGGATATTGAATTGTTACCTTTTTAGTGAATAAATGTTTCCTGGTAATATTCATACCAATGAATGAAGTTAAAAGACCCGCCCAAACATTTTTAAAATATTGAATCATATTTTGCTATCCTATTTCAGCATAACGTACAAACTAATTGCTATAAAACATACAAACGAGAATGGTAAAAGTATTTTCCAGCCAGTGTACATAAGCTGGTCAACTCTGAATCTGGGCAATGTCCATCTGATCCAGATCTGTATCAACACGATAGAAAACCCTTTAAAGAGAAACCAGAATACCCCCCAGACCGGACCCTGCATAAACGAACCGAAAGGTGAATTCCATCCACCAAGAAATATTGTCGTAAGAATAGCTGCAACAACAAACATGTTTGCATATTCAGCAAAGAAAAACATTGCGAATTTCATGCCGGTATACTCGGTATGAAATCCTGCAACCAATTCAGATTCACCCTCCGGTATATCGAACGGTACCCTGTTTGTTTCTGCAAGTGATGATATAAAATAGATCAGGCAAAGTCCTGCAGTAAAAGGGATCACCCATAATTTAGCTATTGTACCCGGCCCCCCGAATAAGAACCAGTTCCAGAACCAGCCGGATTGTGCCCTGTTAATCTCCTGCATATTCATTGATGAAGCAAGAACAACAATCGATAATATTGCGAGGGCTGCCGGGATCTCATAGCTGAGAAGTTGTGAAACGGAACGCATGGCTCCCATAAGAGAATACTTATTGTTTGATGACCATCCACCCATTATTATTCCGATTGCACTTATCGACCCTATTGCTATAATGTAAAATAGTCCCAGATTTATTCCCGAGGGAGCAAAAGATTCACTGAAAGGTATTACTGCGAATGCTGCATAAGCTCCTGTAAATACAATAAACGGGGCAATATTATACAACAGTTTATCTGCTCTGTCAGGTGTAATATCTTCTTTCTGTAATAGTTTTACGACTTCAGCAACTGGTTGGAAAATGCCCCATGGTCCGGTTCTCATAGGCCCAAGCCGGTCCTGGATCCAAGCCGAGATTTTCAATTCTGCAAGGATAGCAACAAGAGCATATATTAATACGAAAATTAAGGGTAATATTATTACAAGAATAACTGAAAGGGCATTCTTTCCAAGGAGATCATATAAAAAGTTAACATTTTCCATTGTTAAATTTTAATTTCTTGTAGTGTTTTATCTGTCAACCTCTCCAAGCACTATATCGATACTTCCAAGAATAACTATTAAATCAGCAAACATATAACCCTTTGATATTTCAGGTATTACTGACAAGTTAACAAAACTTACACCCCTTGCTTTTACCCGTTCCGGTTTATCGGTGCCATTACTGACAATGTAAAATCCCAGATCCCCCTTTGGATTCTCGGCTCTCATATATATTTCTCCTTTAGGTGGTCTGATTCTTTTTGGAATTAATGCCTGGACGTCACCTTCAAAAGGCATTTGTGCCAAAGCCTGTTCTATTATGCGGCATGATTGCTCCATCTCATCCATTCTAACTATGTTCCTGTTCCAGCAATCACCCTGTACTCCCACTTCTCCCTTGCCAACAGGTATGTCAAAGTCGAATCGGTCGTATATGGAGTATGGTTCGTCTTTCCTCAGATCATATTTTACACCTGAGCCTCTGAGAACGGGGCCGCTGCACGCATAACTGATTGCTACATCAGGTGGTAAGATACCCACGTTAGCAGTTCTCTGGATGAATATCTTATTAAGGATCAGCAGATTCATTATTTCCGCATTTGTCTTTCTGACCTGTTTAACAAGATTAAGGCAATCTTCCCTGAATCCGTGATAAATATCAGCTGCTAAACCTCCGACCCTGAAATAATTATATAGTAATCTTGCGCCAGACATTTTCTCCAGGATCCATAATATATATTCTCTATCCCGGAAGAAGTAAAGAAACGGGGTAAAGGCACCTGTATCAAGGCCGAAAGTAGCAACAGCTATCTGATGATTTGATATCCTGTTCAGCTCAGCCATTATGACACGAATATATTCAACTTTATCGGGTACTTTAATACCCATAAGCTTCTCAAGAGCCATAATATAGGGCCATTCATTATTCATAGCTGAAATATAATCCAGCCTGTCGATATATGGAATAACTTGCTGATAGGTCATCTTTTCGCAATGCTTTTCAAAGCATCGGTGGAGATAGCCCAGGTGGGGAATGACTTCTGTAACTATTTCACCGTCAATCTCGACTTCGAGCCTGAGAACTCCATGTGTGGACGGGTGTTGTGGTCCGACATTTACTCTCATTCTGTCGGATTCCAGCTGGCTGTACTCAAGGTCAAGTTTTTTCTTTTCACTCATAAACAGATCATTTATGATACTTTCATATCATGGTAGTATTCAGGTGGTTCATAGTCTTTTCTAAGTGGATGACCTTCCCAGTCATATGGACACAGTATCCTTATAAGATTATGATGTCCGTCAAACTGAATACCAATCAAATCAAATGCTTCTCTTTCATGCCAGTCAGCAGATCTCCATATCAATTCGACGGAAGGTACCCTGGGCTCTGATTTGGGTGCAATTACCTTTAGGACTAGCTTGTGTCTATATTTCATTGAATATAAGTGATATACTACTCCGACGTATTCTCCCAGGTCCATACCACTTATACACATCAGGTAGTCAAAAAGAAAATCATCATGATCTCTTAATGTATGGCAGATATCAAACAACCTGGTGGCAGATATAAGTACATAAGAATGTCAGTTGGTTGGTTGTCGGATAAATTCTAATACAGCATCACCAAATTCAGATTTTAGTTTAAGATAAATTTCATTTGGCAACATCTAACACTCAGTTATTATTTATAAATCTATTTTATATTCGATTCAGTATTAAGTTTTTGCCTTTTGCTGAAAATAGCCTGCTGGTTTATTTTTTTCTGAAGCTGAATCATTCCTTCTTCAAAAGCTTCAGGTCGCGGAGGGCAACCCGGAATATAAACATCAACAGGAATAATTCTGTCTACTCCTTTGAGGACATGGTAACCATGCTCCCAGTATGGTCCGCCGCAATTTGAGCATGAACCAACAGAAATAACATATTTCGGTTCAGCCATCTGTTCGTATAATATTTTAATCCTCTCTGCCATTTTAAATGTTACAGTACCTGTGACCATAATAAAATCAGCCTGACGCGGACTGGTTCTTGGAATTGTACCAAAGCGCATAAAATCAAAATGTGCCGCGTTCATAGCCATAAATTCTATAGCGCAGCATGCAAGACCAAAATGAAGATACCAGTCAGATTTGCTTCGACCCCAATTCAGAACATCTTCGACACTTCCAAAGATTATTTTCCCTCCGTTATAGGGATCATCTAACCTGTTTAACAAACCCATATTTCAATTCTGATTATTTTTCTTTTTGCCGATAACCAGGTCCTCAAGTATTGGAATGTGTGGTTTTGGTTTTTCCCAGTCCAGATCTCCTTTCAACCATACATAAACATAACCTGCTAAGATTATCATAACAAATATGATCATCTCTAAATAGGCAAACCATCCTAATTGTTTAAAAACAACTGCCCAGGGAAACAGTAAAACAACTTCGACGTCGAAAAGCAGGAAGATCAGTGCAACTACATAAAACCTGACATTAAATCTTATCCATGGTCCTCCGATCGGAATCTCACCACATTCATACGTAGAGTTCTTTACGGGATTTGGATGGTTCGGACGGATTACGGCTGCAGCTGTTAAGGCAATTCCAACAAAGAGAATACCCAGGATGAAGTAGAGTAATATTATTCCAAAATCTGATACCATTTTCTATTCAATATTTTTGTCAATTGAAAATGATTATTACCTGATTATATTACTAAAAGGCTATTAATTTTCGACTAATATTAAAATCTGTGCAAATTTATGATAATAGGTCAATTATTCTTTCATATTTCTATATTTTCTTTCAGAGATAGCCTGGTTTATTAAATAAGATATTCCAGAAAAAATATCCATAAGAAAATGCATTCCAAAAATCCACACAATTAATTTAGCTTGCAGGTGCAAATCAGGTATTGCATGATCTGCTTCATCTGCAAAAACATTCATTATATGATACTCAACATTAAAAAACTAATTAACTTTTTCATAAATCTGTTCTTTACAATATAAATAAGGTAGGGTTTTACATGAAATGTCGCGAGGGTAATATGATTTACCAATTCATACAAATTTGTTAATAAAATCAACTATTACCGTCCAACATTTATAGAAATCTTCTTAAAAAGCTCTTCGTAATTAATAAGGTTTCCCAATACTCCAGCATATGACAATTTTAAAATTTAGCTCATATCAATTGATTTGAAGTTATATACTGTAAGATCCCTAAATTCATTAATTCAATCTCAGTACAGGTCGCCGGGATTAATTGTATTTCCGTCAGGAACAACTATTTTCATCTGGTTTAATATTTAATTCTTCCTTTGCTTATTCTTCTGTCTGATCTTATTCCGGATCCTTTTTCGGGTGGCTATGACATTGAGAAGTATTGCATCAATCTGCACAATAAATAAAGCTAAAATCCCTGATGTTATTTTCAGGATCTGAAAAAAATTGTATATTTTTAGATCTAATCTAAATAACAGAAAATGAAACGTATCCAGGCTCTTTTTCTGATGGCAGGAATCATCATTACCGGCAATTCCTGCAATCAATCCTCCACAATAATAACAAGCGGGTTTAATCCTGAACCGGAAAGACAAATGGTGGATAAGGTCGTCCATAACGCGATTTGCTGGGCGATGACAAAAGATACAGCAATCCTGTTCAATACTTTTGTACCGGATTCGACACTGTTCATTTTCAGTCCTGACTCGGCATCCACATTAACAGATTTCAAAGAAATACGAGATCTTGCAGACAATGTATGGATGACGGATCATTTTAAAGCACTGGAATGCAATATCCGGGATCTCAGGATACAGTTCAGCAAGAATGGTGATGTAGCCTGGTATTCCTGTTATCTTGACGATATAAGTGAGATGGATGGGCAGAGATCGGGCTGGGTTAATGTACGTTGGACAGGTGTCCTGGAAAAAAGGCAGGGGAAATGGCTTATTATGCAAATGCATTTCTCATATCCGCTTGAAAGGTTTCGGTAGATTTTGTTCAATCATCAACTAATAAACAAAATAGAAATGGTCTTAAAAATTGCTTTTAAGGTCGATCAGTTTTTTTAGCTGGATTAGAAATTGTCAATTTTTCGAATTTTATCCTAAGATATTCGAAAACATTAATCAGGGTAATTTTAAGTGATTGACGGGACAAGGCTGTAAATTTTTATATTATTTTTTGGAGATAGAAAGAAATGTCTTATTTTTACCCGTTCTTAGTAGAGAATGTTTCTCATTTAATATTTTATGCTTTTTTGATATCTATTACCCTTTAAGAGTATATACTATTTAATAATATATTTGATCAAATAATATTCTTCACCCGCGAGCAGATATCTGATAACCAACTAATAGTTACACTTATACCTCAAAATTACTTTTAACATAAAAATGGCAAATAAAGAATTAATCCGTATCCTGGCAGAAAATAACCTCAAAATCACTCCTCAGAGAACAGCCGTACTCGAGGTGGTAACAAACCTCCGAAACCACCCTACTGCAGATGATATCGCTGAATATATCAGATTTAGCTACCCTCATATCACTCTCGGAACTATTTATAAAATATTGAATACATTCACTAAACTTGGAATAATTGAAAAAATCAATACCGACAACGACATTACAAGATACGATCCTGTAATGGAAAAACACCACCATATCTATTGCGCTG
The DNA here is from genome assembly GCA_963843415.1 of uncultured Bacteroidota bacterium. GTDB lineage: Bacteria > Bacteroidota > Bacteroidia > Bacteroidales > VadinHA17 > LD21. The sequence continues at coordinate 100,387 of CAWJKD010000002.1, read as the reverse complement.
AATCTGAACGGATAGAAGACTACTATGATGAAGAACTGAATAAAATACTTGATAACTACTTTATTAACAATAAAATCCATGGCTTTGTTTATAAGGATTATAAACTTCAGATAATGGGTAAATTCAAAGAAACTGATAATAAAAAGTAAATACTAACTTAATCTAAAATTACTATGGCAGAAATTGGAAGATCGATTGTCAAAATGAATGTTGAGGATTTACTCAACCTCCTGAACAAAGCGCTGGCTGATGAATGGCTGGCCTATTACCAGTACTGGATCGGTGCAAAAGTTGTTAAAGGACCAATGAAAGATGCAGTGATTGCAGAACTTACACTTCATGCAACAGAGGAATTAAGTCATGCGGAACTGTTAGCTACAAGAATTATTCAACTTGGAGGAATCCCGGTTCTGTCACCGGAGGAATGGTCAAAAATAACTAATTGCGGGTATGAGGCACCATCTGATCCATACGTGGAAACAGTACTCGATCAGAACATTCAAGGAGAACAATGCGCAATCCGTTCTTACAGCAAGCTCCTTGATATAACAAGAGAAGCGGATCCTGTCACTTACAACATTATTCTTACAATCATATCACAGGAAGTCGAACACGAAGAAGATCTTGCTGCACTTAAAGAAGATCTTGACCTGATGCTTTCAAGAAGAAAATAGGAGAAAATACTATGGAAATTACATTTGATGGAGGGAAAGTGATCACAGCTCACACTCATGGTCACACTATCCGAACTGACCAGCCGCTGGAATCCGGAGGTGGAAACAGCGCCGCTGCTCCTTTTGATCTGTTCATGGCATCAATAGGAACATGTGCTGGTATTTACGTAAAATCATTTTGTGATAACAGGCAAATCCCGACCGATGGTATCAAACTAATTCAGACCTCAGAATACAGTAAGGAAACGGGACTTCCGACAAATGTGCGGATTGATATCCAGGTTCCGCCGGCATTCCCTGAAAAATACAGGGCATCTCTTGTTAACGTGGCTGAGTTATGCAAAGTCAAAAAATCAATTGCCAGTCCACCTGTATTTGAAATCATTTCTTCAGTCAGGTAGATCATTCTGAAATGATCAATAAAAAACCCGCCCGGACAAACTATTGCCGGGCGGGTTTTACTTTTAGAATATTAATAAGTCTTATTCAATATACATATTGATCAGCTGCTCATAGAGTTCCTGTTTACCACTTATAACTTTAGGCTCGCCAAGGTCAGCAGCAAGATCTCTCAGTTTTGCAAGTGTCAGTTTCCCGTTTTCGAAATCTTTTCCCGGACCTTTGTCGAAAGATGCATATCTCTTTTTTCTCATCTTAAGATAATCGCTGTCATTCAGTATCTTATCTGAAATGAGCAATGCCCTTGCAAAAGTATCCATACCGCTGACATGAGCAATGAATATGTCTTCCAGGTCAGTTGAGTTTCTCCTGATGTGAGCATCAAAATTGATACCTCCCGTTTTAAATCCTCCTGCACGCTGTATAACCATCATAGCTTCTGTGATCTCATAAATGTTTGTCGGGAATTCATCAGTATCCCATCCATTCTGATAATCGCCTTTGTTTGCATCGATGCTTCCAAGCATTCCTGCATCAGCTGCAACCTGCAGATCATGTACAAATGAATGTCCTGCAAGAGTGGCATGATTGACTTCAATATTTATTTTAAAGTCTTTGTCAAGGCCGTAATGACGCAGGAAACCCACCACCGTAGCAGCATCAAAATCGTACTGATGTTTTGTTGGTTCCATAGGTTTAGGTTCAATCAGGAATGTCCCTTTGAATCCATTTTTCCGTCCATAATCACGGGCTATTGATAACATTGTAGCCAGGTGATCAACTTCCCGTTTCATATCGGTGTTATGAAGGCTCATATAACCTTCTCTCCCACCCCAGAAAACATAACTCTCACCTCCAAGGTCAATTGTTGCCTGAATGGCATTCTTCAACTGAACTGCTGCATTAGTTACAACTGCAAAATCAGGATTGGTTGCGGCACCATTCATATACCTCGGATTTGAAAACAGATTAGCTGTTCCCCAAAGAAGCTTAACACCGGTCTCCTGCTGTAATTTCTTCATTATCGGAACAAATTTCTCAAGACGCTTTTCGATATCGAAAACAGATCCGTCACCGCCGACTACATCAACATCATGGAAACAGTAGTAAGGAGCACCTATTTTGGTGATAAATTCAAAAGCAGCGTCAAGTCTTGCTTTGACTCTGTCATCATTCGGAAGATCTTTCCATGGATAAACATGTGTTGCATTTCCAAACTGATCAGTTCCATCTCCGCAGAATGAATGCCAGTATGCAATTGCAAAACGCAGATGATCTTTCATCTTTTTACCTGATACTACCTGATCAGGATTATAAAACTTGAAAGCTAATGGATTTTTCGATTTTTTCCCTTCAAATTTAATTTTTCCAATGCCGGGATAAAACTCTTTTTTGCCTTTGTAAGTCATATTTTTAAGTTTTAGTGAAACATTTTATTTTAATCTGCCAATTTAACAAACTTTGTACAATTCATGAAATTCTTTTCGAAATTACAACTAAACAGATTTCAGGTTGTTTTTCCAGACTGTATAAGCTGATTCATATGCACCTGCCTTTGATTTATCGGGTTCTGTTGTGCCAACTTCCTTTAATCCTGCAAAGGCCTCTTTAACTGATTTATAATACCCGCAACCTATTCCAGCACCTCTTGCTGCACCAAGAGAACCATCAGTATTATAAAGATGAATTTCGGTACCCGTGATACAGGAAAGAGCTTCCCTGAAAATCCTGCTCTGAAACATATTTGCTGCTCCTGCTCTTATAACTGAAGGAACGATGCCTGTCTCTTTCATAATATCGAGACCATATCTTATTGAAAAAACAATCCCTTCCTGGGCAGCCCTGTAAAGATGGGCATTGGTATGGGTATTGAAATTAATTCCGAAAAACCTTGCACCAACATCCTTGTTTCCCAGCATTCGTTCAGCACCATTCCCAAAAGGTAAGATCGAAAGACCGTTTGATCCCGGCTGAATTTTTTCTGCCAGATCATTCATTTCGTTATATGAAAGATTATTGCCTGTATTTCTTCTCAGCCAGGAATTCAGGATCCCGGTGCCATTGATGCACAGCAGTACGCCCAACCGGGGATCTGATTCAGTGTGGTTCACATGAAGGAAAGTATTAACTCTTGACAGGGGATCGTGCTTCTTCTGATCAGTTACACCATATATAACTCCTGATGTCCCTGCAGTTGCTGCAACTTCGCCTGGTTCCAGTACATTGAGAGATAAAGCATTGTTAGGCTGGTCACCTGCCCGGTATGAAACCGGTATACCTTCCGGTAAACCAAGTTCAGCGGCAACTGAAGATGTCAGCTTACCCTGAATTGAAAAAGATGGAACAGCTTTTGCAAGAAGATCCGGACTAAATCCCAGATTATCAAGCAGCTCTTTCGATGCAGTATTCCTTGGAAAATCCCAGAATATTCCCTCTGACAGGCCTGAGAATGTTGTTAATAATTCCCCGGTAAGTCTCATGGCAAAATAATCGCCCGGAAGCATAATCTTAAAGATCTTTCCAAATAATTCCGGTTCATTCTGCTTTACCCATGCAAGTTTGGTTGCTGTAAAATTGCCCGGTGAGTTCAGAAGATGAGACAGGCAAAAATCCTTTCCGAGTGCGTTGAACGCTTTTTCTCCGTATGCGACAGCTCTGCCGTCGCACCATATAATAGAAGGCCGGAGTACCTTATAATTCTTATCCACTGTAACCAGTCCATGCATCTGGTACGAGATACCTATTGCCCCGATCTTATGTTTCCTTGGCCCCAGCTGACTGCTGCAATCTGCAATAGAGGCTTTCAGGTTGGACCACCATATTTCCGGGTCCTGTTCCGCCCAGCCGGGCTTTTTCGCAATGATCTCCATTTCATCTTTCGGGTAGAATGCTGATGCAAGGCATTGCCCTGATTCACCGTCAATTACTGAAGCTTTTACTGAAGAGCTTCCCAAATCAATTCCAAGTAGTAACATATTTTTAAAGTTTTAAGTGACTAGAATGACTACAGTGTGTACCGAAGCTTTAGCGAAGGTACAAAGTGCCTAAAGTTAATATTTTTTATCAAGGCGTCCCGAAGAGTCCGGGGATATCAGTATATCTGTGAGCTTTGTACCATTCAAGATCATGCTCAGGTTTCTCTACCCCCTGCGGGACCGGCCTCTTTGAAAATGTCTGAAAATAAAGTATACAGCCATCTCTCCATATCTTTGCATCTCTTTCCTGAAGCACCAGCAATGATTTTACCTCTTCAAACCTTTCACCATCGATAAAATCCTTTGTTTTCTCCCATTCGCCCTGCATCCACCTTACCGAGTTCACTCCTTCATGATATGCATAACACATTTCATCCCACAGACTCCTTCCTGATCTCATCCTGTGATCCCATGAAACATGATGAAACCACAGCAGGAGGTTCTCGGGACATGTTTCAACCTTTTCATAAATTTCTCTCACCGGAGGGTAGTATTGACCTAATGCATTGCTCCCTGATGAGGACCTGTCAAATCCGATCCCATTCGTGTCTGCCCTGTGATAATATACCGACGTCCAGTCCTGTCTTCCCCCGCTTACCCATGGACCCGGACCATAATGATGACCGGAATACATTATATGATGCAATCCCAGCGGAGTCATGTACTTCACGGCTGCCTCACGCGAACCGAGCATGATTTTGCTTACTCTTTCTACCGCTTCACGGTTATTTGAGAAGGTCATTCTGATCCATTCATCTGCGATCGCTCCGGAATTGAGATAAGGATCCCAGGCAAGACGCCCGAAAGCATACCAGTTTGCCTGTGCAAACGGATGACCGGTCCAGTTTCTAACACTTCCGGCATTTGAAACACCTGCCATTGCTGTAAGATTATAATTGTCAAGCGATCCATCGATCACTTTAGCAACAAGCGACCCTTTACCTACTGCGTAAGTATCCGATTTCAGGCATTCCTCGAAAAGAGGTGCAAGGTAGACCAGGTGTACTGAAGAACCCAGGTACTCCTGCGTTATCTGAAGTTCAGGCATAAGCGGAGTTTCAGGCATTGCACCAAAAAGAGGATGGAATGGTTCCCTCGGCTGAAAATCAATCGGACCATTCTTAACCTGGATGAGAATATTCTTTCTGAATTTGCCATCGAGCGGGACAAATTCATTGTAAGCCTGTTTTGCCCTGTCATCCGGTACATTGTTATCATAGACGAAAGCTCTCCACATTACTATTCCATTATGCGCAGCAACTGCATCAGCAAGCATATTGGCTCCATCAGCGTGTGACCTGTTATAGCTCTGGGGGCCTGGCTGACCTTCCGAATTGGCTTTGACAAGGAATCCTCCGAAATCGGGGATATAACTATATATCTCATCCGCTTTGTTTTTCCACCATGCAATAACATCCGGATCCAGCGGATCGGCTGTTTTCAGTTTCCCGATCTCAACCGGTGCGCTGAATCTGGCCGTCAGATATACTTTGATGCCATATGGTCTGAAAATGTTCGCCAGAGCGGCAACCTTAACAAGATATTCTTTTGTCAGGATCAATGCATTAGCATTTACATTGGTCAGCACTGTGCCGTTGATCCCTACAGATGCGTTAGCTCTGGCATAATCTGTATATCTTTCATCAAGGATATCAGGAAGCGATTCCCAGTTCCAGAGAGAGAGTCCTGAATATCCCCGTTCAACCGATCTGTCTAGATTATCCCAGTGATTCATAAGCCGTACCTTGGTTTTCGGCGTAACTGGTTATGGAAAGACCTGTTATGGGCTGGTCAGTCTGCAAAAGCCTTAAAAAGTGAAAAATGCCATAAAGGACACCGGCATCATTATTTGCTGCAATCACAATTACTTTTTTATTCCTGTATTTCGTATTTAAGATAATGTACCCTTCTGAGCCAAGGCCTGATAATTTATCCTTCAGCTTCAGAGATTCAACAAGAGGCGATCCGGAAGGGGTTCCGGCCAATACAATTCCGTTCTTTTTAACAGAGGACAGGGAGGGTATATTACGTCCGAGAAGTCCTTCAAGCCCGATCTGCAGCTCATTTTCTGCAACTTTCAGTACAGGTGAATCTCCTTCCACGATCCATCCCTGTATTTGCTTGTTGTATCTGTCAAGGATAGCCTGGTCTTTGACAACATCGTATCTTAACCAAAGTCTGTAACCATCTTCAGCATACAATACAGTGAAATTTAATAATCCTATTATGGTGACAAGAATATTAATGAGGGTTTTCATAATAAATAATTTGGTGTTTTGAAATTATGCTTATTTTTTGAATGAGGGCTAATGGATTAAAGGCTTATTATTCAGTACAATACAGCTTTTATCAACTGAACTTGATTTCTTAATTTTTCAACCAAATATAGTAAAATTCAGGGAAAGCTTTCTCAGACTGAAACAGCTTTTCTTTTAATTCCCGGTGTTTGAAATGGATTATTATCTTTGAGTAAAAAGAAAACAGTAAAACATTTATATATGAAAAGAAGAAAATTCATTACGAATTCAATGACAGCAGCAGCCGGAACAATTATTCTGCCGACAATTGTTCCTTCATCTGTCATTGGAAAGAATCCCCCCAGTGACAAAATCAATATCGGATGGATAGGATGCGGCAGACAGGGAAGAGGGGACATAATGGAGACAATGAGTTTCGATACGGCTATTGTTATGGCTGTTTCTGATGTCGATTCAAACAGGATGACACTGGGTAAACAGTATATCGAAGGCTTCTATGCAAAAAATGCTGGCAGCAGTAATCCGGTAAGCGTTAAGACTTTTGCAGACTATAAAGAGCTGCTGCTTGATAAATCTATTGATGCTGTAATGATTACAACTCCTGATCACTGGCATTCGCAGCCGGCTCTTGAAGCTACTATGGCAGGTAAGGATATCTATCTTGAGAAACCTACCTCACTTACTATTACGGAAGGTAGATTACTGAGTGATGTTGTCAGACGTAAAAAGGTCATCCTGCAGGTCGGGACCCAGCAACGCTCAAGCATTCAATGGAGGTATGCTGCTGAACTTGTCCGGAACGGAAGGATAGGGAAACTACATACTGTCAAAATAGGTCTGCCGGGAGATCCTGCCGGGCCTGAAGCACCAGAGATGCCTGTACCCAAAAATCTGAATTATGATATGTGGCTGGGGTCAACACCTGAGGCATATTATACAGAGATCCGTGTCCATCCGCAAAAAGGTTTTGATCGTCCTGGATGGCTCAGATGCGAACAGTTCGGTGCCGGTATGATAACAGGATGGGGACAACATCATTTCGATAGTGCTGCCTGGGGTATGGATACTGAATTAACAGGACCTGTATCAATACAGGCTGTAGCACAATTCCCGAAATCAGGGCTCTGGGATGTACATGGCGACTTTATGTCGGTAGCTGAATATAAAAACGGGGTAACTCAACTTACAAGCGGTACCTATCCTAACGGAGTAAGGTACGAAGGCACTGAAGGCTGGATATTTGTAACCCGTGGAAGTTATACTGCTACTGCAAGTGATCCAGTTGTAGTCGACATAAATGCCAAAGCACTAAGTGCTTCCGACCCCAGGTTACTGACTTCAGTAATAGGCCCGGACGAAATACACCTCTATGAGAGTACGTCACAGATAGGAAACTGGCTCGATTGTATTAAATCGCGTAAAGAGCCTATATCTCCGGTTGAGATCGGGCACCGTGCCTGTACAGTATGCCTTGTGACTCATATTGCAATGAAGACCGGGAGGAAACTAAACTGGGATCCTGATAAAGAGAGATTTATTAACGACGACGAAGCAAACAGTTTGCTCTCACGTCCGCAGCGTGCCCCCTACGGTACAAATCGTGTTACAATTACATAGACATGTAATTCGTGTCGTCGTTCAGTTGTGCCGTTGTGCCGCTGCGCCTTTATGCCCTTGAGCCGTTCAGCCTTCCGCCTTCCGCCTTCCGCCTCCTGTAAATACAATCCTTCATATCGCACAGGCTGCATGTATAAGGAGCTCTCTTTACATTTTCACCGATGCCTATAATTCCACTTACTGACTTTACAGGATCCATCAGGGCAGAGGGTGTTAAACGAATGCCACAGAAATTATCTGCCATCAGCTGAAATAGCTTATGCTGTTCCGATACATCCCATCCGCAGTATCCCGGGCTGAACCGGTTTGTTATACTCTTACCGGTTAAATGCATCTCCTTTTCAAGCTGATTCTGCATCATTTCAGCAGCTGCTTCAACTATTTCGCTGCCAACCACATCATAGATATATCCACGTAACAGATCACCCTCCTTCATGGCCTTTTTGCTCCTGATGCCAATCTCCTCCCCTGCTGTTCCTAGGAAGATCGCCGCAGACCCGGATTTTCTGATCTGGCTAAAAATTATTTTTTTAATATTGAATATCTGTCCATTAACCTCAACTGTCTTTTCAGTTTCATTAAATGCAATATTATTGAAGATCCTGTATTCGGCCTTTATGTCAGCGATCGACTCACATTCAGAAAGAATTTCCATAATGAGCTGTGAGATCGTTTCTTCTGATTCTCCGTACTTATACCCGATAGCACTTTCAATCTGAAGAACATTAAGTTTCAGATCCTTAAAGTCATATTTAAACGTGCTGTGGGACATTAGCCTGAATAATTTGAAATTATTATTCGGATCTTCTCTTGTATATTAATGGAGGGATTGGGGAGTTATTCCCGCTTCCTTTACAATTCTTTCAACAACTGATTCCCACCCCATTGTCATCAGATGAATACCGCTTATTCCTTTTTTTCTTCTTATTGAATCGATAACTTCCAATGCGATCTGTATACCCTCCTCAGCTTCTCCGGCTCCTGCTTTTTCCATTCGTTTTAAAATGCTTTCCGGCAGGAAGACACCAGGTACTTTATTGTGCAGATATCTTGCCATCTTATGACTTTTAAGAGGTGCAACTCCTGCTAAAATGAAGACTTTTTTTAAGGCATCTCTTTTATCAAGCTGTTCAAGCCACAGATCAAGCCTGTCGGGTTCGAAGATTATATTCGTCTGAAAGAACTGTGCCCCGGCATTGATTTTTTTATGATCTCTGATAGCCTGTAACTGAGGTTCTAAAGCGAAAGGGGATGTTGCAGCGCCAAGGAAAAACCTTGGAGGATACTTCATCTTTCTTCCATCAAGATATATACCTTCGTCTCTCATTCTTCTCAGTATCCAAAGCATCTGAACAGAATCGACATCCACAAAATTCAGATCACTCGTGGGTGACGGGCCTGCTTTTGCAGAGTCGCCGGTTACACAAAGGATGTTCCTTACTCCAAACTGTCCCGATCCAATAACTGTTGACTGAAGGCCTGTCCGGGTTGTATCACGGGCAGCTATCTGGAGAACAGCTTCAATATGCTGGTCATTTGCAGCCTTGCAGCATGCAAGGCTCGACATTTTAGAGTGGGCAGAGGAACCATCAGTGAAATTAATGACTGTAACAAATGGTTTAACGAGTTCAATTTCCTGAACCAGTCTGGAAGAATTTGCACTCAGAGGCGGAGTTAATTCGGTAGCAATTACAAATTCTCCATTTCTCAGCTTTGTCTCCAGATTGGAGACAGGTTCCCGGTAAGCGGCAGGGTGATAATCAGAATCACCTTTCCACCACTCAGGCTGACGGATCGTTTTGAAAACAGATTCCCAGATCAGTTTCTTTTTTTCTTTGTCTTTTGACAATAATCCTTTCATGAAATAACCTGTTCCTGTTTTTCTCACCTGTCTTAAAACTTCTCCCCATGTCTCTGTTCCCACCCTATTCCAATCGAGAGGAGGCAAAACCTCAAGAAGCTTTTCTTCTCTTCCTGTCTTCAGAGACCTTGTATAAATTGAATACCAGATACATTTCCTTGTCTCATCGACATAGCAGTTATTTTCCTGAGTCACTCCGCCGCAGGGTCCGTTTCTCATTCCCTTGGGGCATTCCATAGGGCAAATAAAAGCAGTCTCCTGTAAAAGACAGTTTCCACACATCCTGCACCCGAAAACCGGTCCTTTGAAAGCAAGTTCAACTTTTTCGAGCAGTCTCGCTGAAAAATTCTCCTTCTTAAATGGATAAAATGCGGGTTGCCATCTGCGGGCTGGTTTTAATCCGAACATCTGAAGATTTTTAAATCAAAATGATTTTCATAGATCCGGTTACTGGCGACTTTGAAAGTATTCGACAAATCTTACTGCATAGTCATCCCTGCCTAATACCAGGTCAGTTGCGCGAACCATTGCTGTTATTTTTTCCGGATTTGCAATAGGACATGTCAGACCGTTGTGGATTGAGATAGCCATATATGCAGCGTTAAGAGATTCCCTTCCGGGTAATCCGAAAGATATGTTGCTGGCGCCCTGGGTTATGTTATGTCCGAGCTTCTGATGAATGAGCCGGATCGTCTCAAGAGTGACCAGACAGGCTTTTGGATCAGCACTCACTGCCATAGCCAGTGGATCAACGACAACATCCTCAGCTTTTATTCCATATTTTACAGCGTGGCTGATTATCTTTTCTGCTATTGCGAGTCTTTTTTGGGGATCATGAGTTATGCCATCATCGTCCATACATAATCCGATTACAGCAGCCCCGAATTCCCTGGCGATTGGAAGCAGAGTACTGAGTGAGTCCTCTTCCCCGTTTACGGAGTTGATCAGACATTTCCCCGCAGCCACTTTAAGAGCCGCTTCAATTGCCCTGGGATTTGGAGAATCGAGACATAATGGAATGTCAAAATGATCCTGAAGTACCTTTACGGTTTCCGGGAGTAATTTCACATCATCAACACCCGGAAATCCCACGTTTACATCGAGCACATCCGCCCCCGCTTTAATTTGACTTTCAGCCAGCTCCAGGACAAAATCGAAATTACCCTCCTGCAGGGTCGTCACCAGTTTTTTTCTCCTTGTCGGATTAATGCTTTCCCCGATAATCACCAGAGGACCTTCTGTACTTATTATGACTTCAGTGGTCCGCCCTTTAAGAATCGTTTCCATCGGAATCAAATATTAGGTTATGATACGAGCTTATTAAGATACGTTACCGCACCCTGCGGATCAGGAGAATAAAAATCGGCTCCTATTTTCATGCAGTACTCCATTGTTACAGGAGCTCCGCCGACAAGTATCTTCGACCCGGCATTCTTTTCCCTGATGGCAGCAACGGTTTTTCTCATGTTTTCCATTGTTGTGGTCAGCAAAGCAGAAAGACCTATAACAGCATCAGGATTTCTATCAATTGCTTTCAGGAATTTTTCGGTGCTGACGTCTACTCCAAGGTCAATCACTTCCCAGCCTCCACCTTCTATCATCATTGATACCAGATTTTTCCCAATATCATGAAGGTCGCCTGAGACAGTACCTATAATGAATTTACCTTTCATTTTGGTCTCTCCCGACTGGAAAAAGGGCTTAAGGTGCTTCATTGCGCTGCTCATCGCTTTAGCTGCCATAAGCATCTGGGGGACATATATAATCTTTCTGCTGAATTTATCGCCTACAACAGCCATCGTCGGGATCAACGCATTATTCAGGATCTCATCAGGCTTTATTCCTGCTTCCAGGGCTTTTTTTGCCAACTCGTCTGCACCATCCTGACCCTTCATATCTGGAGGATAGGGAGACGCTTTATCTGTTTTACCGAATTCGACACAATGGGCAAGATCCTTAAGTAAATCTTCCATAGATCGTTAAATTATTTTGCAGCACAATAATACAAATTATTTAATATTGTTAATCACAGGGCTGACAGGTTTTCAAGTTTAAAAAAAACATTTACTTTACGGTTTTAAAACTTGGACGCTTAATGTCATCAGGCTTATATACACTACTCTCGATTCCGGTTTTCGGTATTCTCTATGCTTACACTGCGATCGGCATACTTATATTGATTCCACTTACATGGATTAATGCCCGTCGTCCCGTTCAGTTGATAACACAGGCCTGGGCCAAATCTGTTTTCTTTATATTATTTAAAAGACTGAAGGTGACCGGTAAAGAAAATATTGACAGGAAAGAGAAATATATCCTGGTTGCCAATCATGCCAGCCTCTTTGATATAGTTGCAATTATGTCATTCTATCCTGAAGTTTCCTGGTTCGGGCACGAACGCCTTCTAAGGATACCTGTCTTCGGCCGCTTCCTTAAGCTGACTGATTATGTACCGTTCAGAGAACCTACAATCGCCAATACCCGTCACATGCTTGAACAATTAATGGAAAAAGCTAATAATCAGTCTGTTGCATTATTTCCTGAAGGTACAAGAACACTTAACGGGAAGATTAATCCATTTTTCAGGGGCTTTATTTATCTTTTCCGGACGAGAGATATCGGAATACTTCCTGTCACTCTGAATGGTTTCTATGACCTGAAACCAAAAAACCGGTTCTATATTGATTTCCGATCAAAGCTTGATATTGTGATCCATAAACCAATACCACGAAAAGACCTGGTAGTAAAAAACGATTTTGAAATAATTGATACCGTCAAAACGGTGATTGAATCTGCTTATAATAAAGATTGACCTGTATATAATTGAATCCCGTTATAACCTTTGGTTTTATCATTTGTGATACTTCTGGTTAAAAAATTCTTAAACCGGAAGGGATATTAAGATCAAAACGAAGTAACACTAAAAACTGTAAAATGGCTGAAATTAAAACTGAAAAGTGGGTTTTTATCGTTAACCCGATCGCAGGTAATGGTCTGGCAAAAACAATGATACCTGAAATTGAGACAATGATTAAAAAGTACAATATCAATGGTCAGATTGTTCTCACTGAACGTTCCGGCCATGCTGCTGAAATTTCAAAAACCTTTTATGAAAAAGGATATAATTACATAATCGGAGTGGGCGGCGATGGAACGATGAATGAGATTGCACGGCCACTAATAAACAGGAAGGATGTTATCGTTGGTATTATTCCTGCAGGTACCGGCAACGATTTCAGCCAGATCACTGGATTTCAGGGTCGCTTTAAAGATTGTGACTGGGAGATCTTCTTCAGAAAAAATGTGATGGCAATGGATGTCGGAATAGTAAATGAAATGATTTTTCTGAACGGAATGGGGCTTGGATTTGATGCCGAGGTCGCTGCTCAGAACTATACTGAACAGGGAGAGGTAAAAAAAGGGGGTGCCCATAAATATATCTGGCATATTGTTAAAACTCTTCTCTTTTTCAGAGAGAAAAAAATGATTGTGGTAAGTGATGGAAAGAGAACTGAAACAGATTGTTTTATAAATACAATTGCATCAGGCAGAAGATTCGCGGGAGGATTCCTTCTGACACCAAAAGCTATTGCAAATGATGGTTTGCTGGATGTATGTTCTATTAAAAGGTTAAATCTTCTTCAGAGATTCAAGTTGCTGCTTAAAGTCCCTAAGGGAGAACACATTAAAGATAGTAAAGTCAATTATTACCAGACTCCTCAGATTGAGCTCGAATTCCCTGATAAGGTACCTTACCATGTCGATGGAGAATTATTTTTCTCTAAAAAATTCAAGGTTGGCATCTTCCCGGGAGCCCTCAATATTATTTATAATCCTGATGGAAGCCATTTCTTCAAACTTTAAAATGAACAGACCGGATTATTTTGCTTTTTTTGACCTCGACAGGACACTTTCAGGCACAATCAGCGGGAAGGAGATGGTAAAGAGCGCATATAAGAAAGGTATCATGAAGACCAGAGACCTGCTGTATGCAATTTATCTTTCACTGGGATACAAACTAAATCTGAAAGATCCGCAAAGGATAATAGATGATATGGCCGGATGGGTAAAAGGAATTCCTGAAAATACTTTGAACGATCTTCTTTCCGAAGTTTTCAGTGATGCTGTTCTGCCATCATTATTCCCTGATGCAGAAAATGAAATTAAAAGCCATAAAGAAAAAAATGCAGGATTGGTAATCCTCTCTTCATCACTGAGACCTCTTTGCCTTAAGGTGGCTGATCATTTTGGCATGGATGATGTTATATGTTCAGACCTTGAGACCAGAGACGGACTCTATACCGGTCATTACCTTGGAGCTAATTGCTTTGGTGAAGAAAAGGCCGTAAGACTCAAAAAGTATTGTGAAATAAATAACAGTACTCCTGAACTTTCATGGTACTATGGTGATTCGATCTCAGATTTACATGCTCTTAATATAGTCGGAAATCCGGTTTGTGTAAATCCCGACAGATTGCTTTTAAAAGTAGCCTTAAAAAAAGGCTGGAAGATATATTACTGGAGATAGGGAAAAATGACGCGAGGTCATAACAGGCTTCTGTATAGTTTAACTTTTTCATTCCCCATGTCCTTCTCCGTGTTCTTCTCCATGTAAATCCGTGGTGAAAGAAAAATCTGCCTGGTGAAAAAAGAATCTTACAAAGAGAAAAACGTAATTAAGATAAATTTTAGCTATTTTTGAATCTACTATCATTTTATTACCCCGTAATTTAGTAACAATCAACTACTTTTAATATGCAGACGATAAAATTACTTCCAATTATCCTTACAGCAGCTTTTCTTACCTCATGTGCAGAAGAAAAATTTGATAAACAAGAATACCCTGTCACCGCGAAAGGTGATGTTGTGGATACTATCTTTGGTACTCCGGTACCTGACCCTTACAGATGGCTTGAAGATGACATGTCAGATGAGACTGCTGCATGGGTGAAGGAACAGAATATTGTCACTTTCATGTATCTTGAAAAAATACCATACAGGGTCCAGATAAAAGAACGCCTCACAGAAATGTGGAATTATGAAAAGTACAGAATCCCTTTTAAAGAAGGGGATTACACATATTTTGCAAAAAACGACGGTTTACAGAATCAGTATGTTTACTACCGGCAGAAAGAGGGTGGCGATCCAGAACTATTCATTGATCCTAATACATTTTCTGCTGATGGCACAACTTCATTGGCGGAAATTGGATTCTCAATGAACGGGAATCTTGTTGCCTACTCGATCTCCGAAGGTGGATCTGACTGGCGCAAGATTATAGTAATGGATGCCAACACAAAAGAAATTATCGGCGACACTCTGACTGACATTAAATTCAGTGACATATCCTGGCAGGGGAACGATGGATTTTATTATTCAAGCTACGATAAACCGGAGGGCAGTGAATTAACTGCAAAAACTGACCATCATAAACTTTATTTCCATAAGCTTGGAACACCGCAGCAGGAAGACAAAGTAGTATTCGGTACAGATATAATAAGAAGATATGTAGGAGGTGAAATCTCAGAAGATCAAAGATATCTTATTGTTACTGCTGCTGTTTCAACAACCGGCAATGAATTGTATATTAAGGACCTCACGAAACCAAACAGCAATTTTAAGGTGATTGTGGATAACTTCAGCAACGATCATACTATAATATATAATGATGGACCACGACTTTTCATATCTACAAACCTGAATGCACCCAACAGGAAAATTGTAATAACAGATGCTGAAAATCCGGAAGTAGAAAACTGGACAGATCTTGTCCCTGAAACGGAGAATGTTCTTCAGCCGTCATCGGGATCAGGTTATCTTTTTGCACATTACCTGAAAGATGCGATATCATATGTAAAACAATATGACCTGAATGGCAAGCTGATTCGTGAAATAAGTCTTCCCGGCCTGGGGAATGCAGCAGGATTCGGAGGGAAAAAAGAGGACGGAGAAGTATACTATTCCTTCACAAATTATACTGTTCCGACTGTTATATATAAGATGGATCCTCAAACCGGGATTGCAGATATCTATAAAAAGCCATCTGTTTTATTTAACAGCGAAGATTATGTTACTGAACAGGTTTTCTATAATTCTCAGGATGGCACACCTGTACCTATGATTATTACTTACAGGAAGGATTTACTCCGTGACGGCAAAAATCCGACAATGCTGTACGGATACGGAGGCTTCAGCGTAAGCGAGACACCGTCATTCTCGGCTACAAATGCACTATGGCTGGAGTTGGGGGGAATCTATGCTGTGCCTAATATCCGCGGAGGAGGCGAGTATGGTGAGAAGTGGCATCTCGCAGGGACAAAAATGAACAAGCAGAATGTTTTTGACGATTTCATTGCTGCTGCCCAATACCTGATCGATAATAAATACACCTCCTACGATTTTCTGGCCCTGAGGGGTGGCTCGAACGGCGGGCTTCTTGTCGGGGCGGTAATGACACAGAGACCCGACCTCTTTAAAGTGGCTCTGCCTGCTGTAGGTGTGCTCGATATGCTCAGGTACCATAAATTTACAGCCGGCGCCGGCTGGGCTTATGATTACGGGACAGCCGACGAGAGTCCTGAGATGTTCAATTATCTGCTTAAATATTCTCCCGTGCAGAATGTAAGAGAAGGAGTAAAATATCCTGCAACCTTTATTACTACCGGAGATCATGATGACAGGGTTGTTCCGGCTCACTCCTTCAAGTTCGCCGCTCATCTGCAGTCAAAGCAGTCAGGACCAAATCCTGTCCTCATCAGGATTGAAACAGACGCCGGGCATGGATCGGAAACCCCGGTTAGTAAATTAATAGAACAGTATACCGACATTTTTGGCTTTTCTTTATGGAACATGGGAATAAAAAATCTGAAATAAGGCTTCTCTATGACTGAAAGGATCCTTCGCTGCGGATTAGCAGGTTCCGGCTATGCCGCAAGATTTCACTATGAAGCCGTGAAAAGAGTTTTTAGTGTTAAGCTTAAGGTCAGGGGTGCATTTTCACCAACCAGTAAAAAACTTGAGCAGTTCACCGGTCATCGAAACATACAGGCTTTTAAAAGCATCGAAGAACTTATTGACAACTCCGATATTATCCACGTATGCACTCCTCCATCAACACACGAACCTATTGTTATGGAAGCGCTTGCAAAGAACAGGCATGTAATTGTTGAAAAGCCTTTTACAGGATATTTTGGAGATGGAACCGATAATTTCAGCGGAGATAAATTCTCACGTGAAAAAGGTCTGGAACAAGCTCTTGCCAGCACTAAAAGGATGATTGAAGCAGAAAAAAAGAGTAGCGGCAAAATTATGTATGCCGAAAACTGGATCTACGCTCCTGCAGTCGTGAAAGAACGTGATATGCTTGAAAAAACAAAGGCTCAGATCCTTTGGATGCATGGTGAAGAATCCCATTCCGGCTCACATTCAGCTAGTTATGGGCAATGGAGATTTTCCGGAGGAGGATCGATGATAGGAAAAGGATGTCATCCCCTATCCGTAGCTCTTTATTTTAAGCAGGTCGAAGGAAAAGTACGTTTATCAAAACCTTTCCGTCCGCAGTCAGTTTCCGCCCGCACCCATGCAGTTACACGTTTACCGGATTACCTTGACGAAGGACATCTGAGAACAACTTATAAGGATATAGAGGATTTTGCCCAGCTGCACGTTGTCTTTGAGGATGGAACCTTTGCCGATATCTTTGCCAGTGAGCTGGTAATGGGCGGTGTGCATAACTGGATAGAAGTTAACACAAGCAACCATCGTACTTTATGCAATATCAGCCCGAATAATGCGATGCAAACATTTACTCCTGACGGGGATCATTTCAAAGATGTATATTTAGTTGAAAAAACTGAGACTAAAGAGGGATGGTCATCTGTTTCCCCTGATGAATCATGGTTCACAGGGTACCAGCATGAAATGGAAGCATTTTACAGATCGGCTGCCTTTGGCGATCCTCTTGAAAGTGATTCAACACTTGCCGCTGATACAATTGCGACAATATATGCAGGGTATCTTTCAGCGGAAAGAAAAGGAACTGAAGTTCCGGTTACGCTGCTATCCTAAAGTAGTGGTAAGAGTTGTAGTACGGGTGTAGCATGCCACACCCCATCCATATATATGATATTATCCCCTACCGTCAGAATATATATCTTATTGATAAAGCACCTCCTTCTCCGAAGAAACGGGAGTATCCGATGAAGTTGAAAGCAGGCTTCCAGTCTATGCTTAAATTTATTGGTATTTCGCTGAAATTATATTCCAGTCCTAAAATTCCGTCCACGCCTATTACCGTATAGGCAGTACCTTTGACACCCCATGATGTTGTATTATCCCCATTGTAAAATCCAAGATGCGCACCAGCGCCATAATACCAGTTAAGGCGGTCGATATCAAATGCCCGGTTATGGATCTCATATAATCCTGTGATCTCAAATCCTCTCCATCTTGTCGATAAAAGACCTTCAACTGCAGATCTGTTTCCTATAAAATGTTTGATTGTTAATCCGTTATAGAGGCCGCCTCTTAATCCTATCCCAGTATTATAATCCTGCGCACCGGCAAGGGTCATTATACATATTACTAAAGTCAACGTTAATAGTAATTTTTTCATAATTCTTTTTTTTGTTAATAATACGGCAAACATAATAAAAATATTGTTTTTTAGATTTCAGATACTTGCTAATGGCTTTACCAGTTATATCCGCTGATGAAGACATTAAGCAGGAAATATTTTATATTTGTAACTTTTGCCGTTATTTCTTAATAATATAAATCATTAATCATGCCACTGAATATTTCGGATAATCTGCCGGCGGTAAAAATTCTGGAAAACGAGAATATCTTCGTGATGAAACAGACACGGGCCGCTCATCAGGATATAAGACCCTTGAAAATACTGATATTCAACCTGATGCCGGTAAAAATTGTCACTGAGACACAGATACTGAGACTCCTTTCAAATACTCCGCTTCAGGTTGAGATAACTCTCATTTTCACCAGGATGCACCTGTCAAAGAATACACCAAAAGAGCATCTTGATGCGTTCTATAAAACTTTTGACGATATTTCTGTTCATAAATATGATGGCCTGATAATTACAGGAGCTCCAATAGAACACCTTGAATTTGAAGAGGTCGATTACTGGGAAGAGATGGTCAGGATTATGGACTGGGCTGACAGCCATGTTACATCAACAATGTTCATCTGCTGGGCATCTCAGGCTGGATTATATCATCATTATGGTATTCCCAAATACATGAGAAATGAAAAAGTGTTTGGAGTTTTCAATCATAAAGTTTACAGCAGGACCAACCTTCTTACCAGAGGTTTTGATGATGAATTTCTTGCTCCCCATTCAAGATATACTGAAGTAAGAAAAGAGGATATCGAAAAAATTAAGGATCTTGAAATTCTTGCCGATTCTGTTGAAGCGGGAATTTATCTTGTTGCTTCAAAGGACCTGAAAAGAATATTTATTACCGGTCATTCAGAGTATGATCCTCTGACACTTAAATCGGAGTACGACAGGGATGTGGCAAAAGGTCTTGATATAAAAATTCCTAAAAACTATTATCCCGGAGATGATCCGCGGAAGGCACCAATGGTCAAATGGAGAGGTCATGCCAGTCTTTTGTTTTCTAACTGGCTGAATTATTGTGTTTACCAGGTAACACCCTATGTCCTTGAGAACGGACAGAAATCAGGGAAAACGAATCAGGGATGATTTTTTATATTTTTAATTTTTACTCCCTTTAAAAATTTACTATCATTGCAGCATCCGTTTTTTAAATGAACCGACATAGAGTTTGATATTTCAAAATAATAATGACCATGACCACTTCGACAAAGGAAAATAATAAGCTTACTGTTGCAATTGGATGTGATCCAAACGCAACAGCGCTTAAAGAATTAATAATAGTTCAGCTGAAGGAACTTGGATACAGTATTAAGGATTTTGGAAGCGATGATCCTGTTTATGCCAGAGTTGCATTTGCTGTTGGTGAAGCTGTTGCCGCACATGAATTCGACCGTGGTATTCTTCTATGTGGCACAGGCATAGGGATGAGCATTGCTGCAAATAAGGTACCCGGAGTATTCGCTGCCCTGTGTTCTGACACATACTCCGCTGAAAGAGCAATAAAAAGCAATAACTCGAACATATTAACAATAGGTGCATTTACAACCGGTGTGGAAGTAGCCAAACAGATCATCAGGGTCTGGATGGAGTCAAGATGGCAACCGGGAACCGGATCGGAACCCAAGGTTGCCAGCTATGTTGAATATGCAAAGAAACATCAGGTTTAATCACTCAGGCACTACTCTAAATATTCAAATGAACAGAAACGAACTTTTACAGCTTGAAAGCAAAGCTCTCAAAATCCGGCGCAATATACTCCGTCTGATGAAAGCAGGGAAAGCGGGTCATGTTGGAGGAGCTCTCTCCTCCACTGAAATTCTGACTGCCCTCTATTTTAACTTACTGAATATTGATCCTGCAAATCCCAAATGGAAGGAACGTGATCGCTTTGTGCTCTCCGCAGGACATAAGTGTCTGGTTCTTTATGCCGCACTTGCAGAGCGTGGTTTTTATGATGAATCTGTACTCGACACTTATGGAGCTCTTAACAGCCATATTCCAGGCCATCCTAATATGCATAAGCTACCTGGCGTTGAAACTAACACAGGTGCTCTTGGACATGGTTTGTCTATTGCCGGAGGAATGGCACTTGGATTACGTATGGACAGATCACAGGCAAAGGTCTATGTAGTAATGGGTGACGGAGAACTTGCAGAAGGTTCCAACTGGGAAGCGGCATCTGCTGCTTCGATGCATAAACTTGATAATATACTTGTCTTTGTAGACAGGAACAAACTTCAGATCAGCGGCCCGACAATAGATGTAATGAGCTATGAACCACTGGACGAACGCTGGCGTTCATTCGGATGGAGCGTAAGGACTATCGACGGGCACGATTTCGAAGCTATTATAAACAATGCCAGGGATATCCCATTTGAAAAAGGCAAGCCTTCAGTGTTGATTGCTGATACCGTTAAATCGAAGGGACTTAGCTTTGCAGAAGGGAAGGTCAACTACCATTACTGGAAGGCTACTCCGGAAGAGATGGAACAGGCTGTACATGATCTGGATGCTATTGAGAGCAAACTGAAAGAAAAAATGGAAAGGAGCAGCAGTCATGAGTGAACCTAAAGATCCCCGAAAAGTATTTGGAGATGCAGTTACAGAAGCGGCAGAGAAGAATCCGAACATAGTTGTTCTTTCGGCTGACAGCAGTTCAGGATCAGGCCTGGGAAATTTTCTGAAACGCTTCCCTGAACGGCATTTTGAATTTGGAATAATGGAACAGGGAATAACCGGATATGCTTCCGGTCTGGCTACGACCGGCAAGATCCCGGTATTTGCCGCTATCGCTCCTTTCGTAACTGCACGTAATTATGAAATGTTCCGGAATGATCTGGGATATATGAATCAGAATGTCAAGATCGTGGGGCGTTGTTGCGGCCTTACTTATGACCAGCTCGGGTCAACTCATCACTCAATCGACGATGTGGCAATTATCCGTACAATGCCCGGTGTTACTATTATTAATCCGGGTGATCCTGTTACAATAACAAAGGCAGTTCATGCAATGATAGATCACGTGGGACCCTGTTATATGAAGATTGGAAGTCCCAAAATGCCGGTTCTTTATCCGGAAGATGTTGACTTCAGGCTTGGTAAAGGAATTGTAAGGCAGGATGGAAAGGACGTGGTACTTATTGGTACCGGAACAGTTCTTTCTAAAGCAGTTGCTGCAACAAAGTTGCTTGAAGAGAAAGGCATAAGCGTACGTTTGATTGACATGCATACTTTGAAACCACTGGACCGTGAACTCATCCTCTCAGCTGCAAGAGAAATTGGCAAGATCGTTACAGTTGAGGAACACTTTTTAGCAGGTGGTCTGGGAAGCGCTGTATCCGAAATTTGCAGCCAGGAACATCCGGTAAGAATGAAAATGATCGGTATTGGTGACTTTTATGCAAGCAATGGTCCATATGAGGAATTACTGGGACTATACGGGCTTCAGGCTGAACAGATAAGCGAAACTATAATTAAATTTTTAAATAATAAATAACTGCAAATCAATATGAAAAACTCAGGCACAATGAAAATGTATCTCGCTTTTGCAATATTACTTGCTATTGCTGAGATTTTATTACTTGCTTTTGGAAAAGCGAACCTGCCAATCTCCGGATTGATCCTTTTTGTTATGTTTTACGCAATTGCCTTTTGCGTACAGAATACTGAAAAACTGAAAGGACTTTCCTTTACATTTCAAATTTTCGCTTTCGTCTCATTTACACTCTATTTTCCTCAAATATTCACCGACTGGGGATTTAATACAAACAGCCTGATAGTTCCCTCCATCCAGATTATTATGTTTGGTATGGGTACAAAACTTAGTTTCGCCGATTTTGCGAAGGAATTATCAAGACCCTTTAAAGTGATTGTTGCTACTGTGCTGTGCTATACTCTGATGCCTCTTGCAGCTCTGCTTATTATAAAAGTCTATCATTTCCCGCCTGAAGTAGCTGCAGGTATAATTTTACTTGGTGTGGGCCCCGCAGGTGCTGCATCAAATGTTATGACATACCTGGCCAAAGGAAATCTGGCTCTCTCAATGACAGTTACCACGCTGACTACTTTAATTGCACCTGTTGCAACACCTTTTCTGATGAAGTTATTTGCCGGTCAGCTGATTGAGGTCAATGCCATCGGCATGATGATCAGTATTCTCAATATGCTCTTCATCCCCGTATTTGCAGGTATAATTATCAATAAGATCCTTTATGGAGATCTAAAATGGACAAAGAAGGATTTGAATATTGGTATAATGGGAATCATCAGTTTTATTGTTGGATTTGCTCTTCTCTTCGTCCAGTTCCCGGATGTATTAAAATCTTTAAAAACCGGGCTCATCCTAATTGCCTGGGCTATTACAATAGTATCTGTGACTGTTATTTTCGTCCGCCGTTCCAATGGTCCGAAAAACTGGATGGATATTGTATTGCCAAAACTCTCACTGGCGGCAATTATGCTATATATTGTTATAGTAGCAGCTCATAACAAGGCAACATTGCTGACGATAGGCCCGGCACTTTTCCTTGCCACAATAGTTCATAATCTGATTGGGTATGTCTCCGGATATTCCATATCGAAAGCTTTAGGCTTCAGTGAAGCAGACGCAAGGGCTATTACTATGGAGGTTGGCACCAAAAATGCAGGTCTTGCTGTTGGGTTGGCTTATGATGTCCTTAAGAGTACTGCTGCGGCATTGGCACCATTGATCTTCGGTACCTGGATGAACATATCGGCCTCTTCACTTGCCACTTTCTGGAGCCAGCACGAGCCAAAACCGAAACTTCCAAAAGAGCCAAAAGTGGAGGAGAAAACAACGTAGAAAAAGGCACAACGGCGCAAAGGCGCAGAGGCGTAACGGCGCAAAGGCGCAAGGGCTCAAAGGCACAAAGGCGTGAAGGCTTAAAATTAAAAACGGCACAAAGGTTAAATTTAAAACCAATTGTGCCGTTATTTTTTTTACCGTTGCGCCGCTGGGCCCCTGCGCCTCTGCGCCGTTATACCGTTCAGCCTCTCGTCAGCGTGCTAAGCCTGTATAAACCTGTACTTGCAGTAATGAACAGAGTATCCCGACCGGGTCCTCCCCAGTTAAGATTTGCAGCAACCTCAGGTAACTGGATCCTTCCAATCAGTTTCGCTTTATTATTAATGATCCATATACCTTTTGGTCCTGTGCAGAATAAGTTTCCGTTAATATCGATCTTCACACCGTCAGGTATCTCATTGCTTTCATCTTTTACTTCTACAAACACTTTCCCGCCTGTAATTTTCCAACCAGGTGCAACATCGAAGACACGAATATGTTTCTTGCCACTGTCAACAACAAAGAGTTTTGTTTCATCAGGTGACAGGACTATTCCATTGGGAGCATCAAAATCATTTGCAATCAATATGGGTTCCCCTCCTTCAGGCGGAACACGGTACACTCCTTTGAAATCGAGTTCTGCCTTTGCAGGACCTCCGAGTCCCGGCTGCAGTCCATAAGCTGGATCTGTGAAAAGAAATGATCCGTCCTTTGCCATAATGACATCATTCGGAGAGTTTAGCATTTTCCCTTTATAGGAGCCGGCAATTACTTCGAGATCATCACCTACTTCCCGAACCAGTCTGCGATTATGATGTTCACATGTTATAAGTCTTCCCTGTTTGTCGAAGATATTACCGTTCGAGTTGTTGCTGGGTTTTCTGTAAACACTTACTCTTCCATCCATTGTATAACGGTACATAGTGTTGCCCGGGACATCGGAAAAGAACACACATCCCCTGGTATTATCCCACACTGGTCCTTCAAGGAACTGAAAACCCTTTGCAAGTAATTCAAGCTTTGCAGTGGATGAGATGAGGTTCTTTACCCTTGAATTCCATACATCAAGTTTAACCGGCTCTGAAGATTGAACAGATTTTATCTTCGCTTCGGAATCTGGTATGCCAAACTGTGACTGGAACGGAACTGCCTGGTCTAATCCTGCCAGATCATAACCGTGCCATTCATACCCTTCGGCAAGGGCTTCAGCTAAAGGCCATGCAGCTTTGTGTTCAGGGCTGTCAACCCAACTGCGACGAAGGGCCTCCGTCTCAAAAGCTATTTCCATCTGGTATTTATAGTCCATCGGGGCAGCTGATATTTCCGTGGAAACATCTTTTGGAAATACCCGAAGCAACTCGGATCCTATATATCCTTTTTGTTTCCTCATAGCCGGTACATAAACATCGGCGTACATTCGCTCAAAGTCGGCGCTTTTTCCTTCACTCACTTTGAAAAACATTTGAAGTTTTATCATAGTCAAATAGTTTAATTAAATAATTTATAAAGTATTTACAGTTTTTATTTTACGGCTGTTACATCCAGTTTCCCCTTTTCGAGTGCTACCCCGTAAATTATCATTTCGAGGGCTTCTCCCTTATCAGGCTCAAATGTATGGATTTCCCCTGCACGTACAGGAACTGCATCGCCGTAAACTATTTGTGCGGTTTCATCGTTTACGCGTACTGTCCCTTTTCCTTTGATCACCAGATAGACTTCTTCAACACCGTTATGGAAGTGACTCCCTACGCTCGACCCGGCCGGTATCATAAGATGGTCAACAAAAGCCCAGTTCGATCTGAAAGCTGAAGGACCAAGAGCCCTCCTGTACAAAACTGTATCTTTCCCCCCGGTCATATTAATCACCGGCCTTAAAGATTCTTTAGTAAACTTACCAGTATGAATAAAATTAGGTTTATCAGACAGTTGTACTTTTGCCCTGTCATCACCAAGATTAAAGGTTGCAGTGGGATCAGCAGCAAAGTTAAAGGCACCTCTTGCAGGGAAACCTCCTCCTCCTGCCGGTGCTGTTGAAACTCTCACATTGAAGTTCACCCAGTCGGCGGGTTTGTCGGATGACGGATTATATACAGCATGGGAATTCCCTGAAGGGCATGGCACACCAACCGGCCCCGGAAGCACTGATGTGTGGCCATTTACCGTAAATTCACAATCGCCATCAAGGATAAGAAACATCTCATCCGTATCATTATGAAAATGAGCGCCAATAGAACTTTTGGGCATTAAAGGACCATGATGCATGAAGTTCAGACAGAAAATAGCATCTCTGTTTAATTGAGTCTGCATGTATAAAGTTCCTGTCCCGTCATGCACGTTTTTGCCGGCAAAAGCTTTCGATTTATCAGTATGGCCGATACGCTGCGCAAGCGGTACCACCTTGGCCTTGTCCTGCTGCGTCTGATCAGCTTCCCTGGTTTCAGGAATGTAAGATAGTAACGTACCGGACAGTACAATTAATACTGTTGTGATAATAGTTCTGAGTCTCATGGTTTTCATTTTATTAATGTAATTGAGATAAGTTATTTATTTGTGAAAATTATTTTTTTTTTGCTAATCTAAAAAATATTTTACAAAGCATAACACTTAAACTGAATTTCTTGTTATTCGCCACCTGCAAAGGTACATTTGCATCTGATTGCGGAATACTTATATATATAAGAGCGTAGCAGTTGTTCATAAAATTATATTTAGATCAATTATAAATTAGAATTTTTAATTAGCGTGGGAGGACAATCTAAGACCTTTATAGATATATTCGGCATTATTTTTTTGCCAATTCTGGTGTCGGCAGGAATTATCACCACTGATAAATCAGGATAAAAAAAGGAAAAATTATATTAACTAATTTAACAATAGGAGGTAATATTATGAAAATCATTAAATTCCGTTATCTGCTCTGTCTATCCTTATTAATGGCAGGCTTATTCATCTGTTCATCAGTCAGTGCTCAGCCAAGTTCGCTGACAAAAGACGAAATGCTGCAATATACAGCACTCTGGAAGGGAGAACGCTTTCCCGACAACCGGCCAAAAGTATCTGACGACCTCATTAACAGAATGAGATATGTAACAGTCACTGAGGCCTGGCAGATTCTTAACGGTGCTTCTGACTCTGAAGGACAGGGAGCCGGAGGATTTCCCGGTTTCAGGGCCACATATGCCAATCAATATACGGGCGGTTTTAAAATGATGAGGGAAGAAATAGTTATCTGCGGAAGGGCTTCGACTATTCATTTTCTGCCATTCCGGCCTGACCTTAATAATTTAATCCAGGAGCAGGGAAATAAAGATGGCAGAAGCAGAGGTCAGTATACATGGGGAATTGACCAGCTGCAAAAGGGCGATGTATATGTCGCAAATGTATGTGAAGCTGTACTTGATGCTTCTCATGTTGGAGATAATCTCGGGACTACCATCTGGACAAAAACGGGGAATGGTGCTGTAATAAGAGGTACGTTACGCGATCTTTACGGGAATCTGGCTGTAGATGAAAAATGGAACGTGATGGTACGCGACTTCAGACCGCAGGCAAACAGTTCTAACCTGGTTATTGGTGTTAATTCTCCAATTCAGGTTGGATATGTGACTGTTATGCCCGGTGATGTTGTTCTTGGGTCCCGTGAAGGTGTTGTTTTTATCCCGCCTCAGATGGCACAAAGAGTAATTGAAACGTCAGAAAGAACACGTATGCAGGATGCATTTGCACATGCCGGAGTAAGGGAAGGAAGATTCACTGCCCAGCAGGCTGATGGCGCTTATACTCCCGAGATGAATGCTGAATTTACAAAATGGCTTAAGGATAATGCCGAAACAATGGGAAAATTCTTCGATGATCCCAAGGCTGCCCCTTCTCCTGAATTTATCAGAGCTTATGTTAAAGAACGGGAAACAGCAAAACCACCTCAGAGATAATTTGTAACTGGTGCATGTTCAGGTTTAAACCACTCAGCATGCTTGCTGAACCATACGGACTGGTCTAGACTTGTAAGCTTTCGTTAAAATTAATTCCCTTTTCAGGGGAATTAATGACCTCATTTCTGATTCATTGAGGTTCGATATTTTACGGGCTGAGATGGATCCGAAAAATATTAGCAGGATACATATTTATTAGTTGAGACCACATTTTGTTTAACGGAAATCTCATTCAGGTAAATGTTAAATAAATTTAAATTTAAAAGGTATAAACTTTAAAATGTGTTTTTTAAATCCTGTAAATAGTTATTTTTGACTGCAAGAATTAATTTAATTTATGGTCTTAATTCGTAAACTTAAACTGATATTATAAAAGTATGAAATCAAAAGAAGAACAATTAACCGTTGGACGACGCAATGCTCTGAAGATGCTGGGGCTAAGTTCCGCTGCCATGCTGGCTGGAGGTTTCAGCGATATTACTGCAGCTGAATCACCGGATATGAAACCAAAACCGAAACCTCTGGTAGTGAGCGGGAACAGCAGTGTTGCATTCACAACAGGTACCGACCGTAAACAGATGATGTTTGAGGTTCTTAAACCTTTTGAAAAAGAGATCCGTGCCGGATTAAAAGGGAAACAGCTTGTGATTAAACCTAACATGGTTGTCACAAATAATCCTTTGTGTGCTCCTCATGTAGACGCGCTGGCTGCTCTCCTTGAATTTCTTAAGCCTATTTATAAAGGACAGATCATTATAGGAGAATCAAGTTCCTCATACAATTCTTCCGAAGGATTTAAGAATTACGGATTCGCTGATCTGGAAAGTAAATACAACTGCAAATTTGTCAACCTGAACGGAACAGCCGGTACTCCTGCCTATGTCATCGACAGAAATCTTCATCTTGATAAGATACAGTTGATTGATACACTGGTCAATCCTAACAATTATATTATTTCCCTTTCAAGATTAAAGACCCACAACACTGTTGTAATGACAGGCGGTGTAAAGAATATGGCAATGGGAGCTCCGCTTATAACCGAAGCAACAGGAGGGAACAAATCTGTAAGTTACAAACGTAATATGCATTCAGGCGGTCCACGCTGGCTACACTATAATATTTTCGCCATATATCCCCAGATACGTCCTGATTTTACACTTATCGACGGAATTGAAGGTATGGAAGGCAACGGTCCTATAAACGGAACTGCAACTGATCACAGAGTCGCCCTGGCCGGGGAAGATACTGCAGCAGTAGACAGCATCTGCTGCAAACTGATGGGCATACCTCTTTCAGATGTTGGATACCTCAGTTATATTGATGCCGCCGGATTGGGAAATATTGACTATAACAAAATAGACATAATTGGCAGTGAGAAGCCAGACAATCATGTTATAAAATATAAGCTAAGTTCCAACGCTGCGTATCAGCTTGAATGGAAGGATCCATTGAATCTTCCGACACAAGCCAGACCACAACAGCCACCGGCTCAACCACCGGCTCAACCGCCGACAAGATAGTCTGAAGAGTGATTTTCTTAACAGGCAGTTATCAATGGATAAAGGATAACTGCTTTTTATAAATTAATTGGATCTTAAACCATCATTCTTTTGAATTGTGAGTGAAAGGCCTATTATAATTATACGAAAATAACCTGATGTCTGTTTCATATAATGCATTAAGAGAATACTTTTTCATTAATCCAGGGAAATTTATCTTTAATTAATTCAAGTAAATAATCTTTAATTTTTATTATTGTGAACGAAATCAAATTATTCCTTAAATCGATTGTTTCTGCCCAGAATCAAAAAGATAGTATTGCAGCTATCATTAACAGTGATAAAGAATATGTTGACAGAGTGTTAAATACACCATTATCTCCTGAAGATTTCAACTTTCTTAAAAACTCAATAAAATTTGTTGGGGTCACAAGAAACTTCCGTGAGGTTATCGATTATTTTAAAGTACCTGCCGGAGAAACTCCGGCCGGATTTAAAATTCAATACCAGATAAATGAAAACAATGTGCTGCATGTAGACCTTGTAAGAGACATCTCTTTTGATAAAAATGGTATTAAACGACCAACAAAAGTGCTCTTTTCTGCAGATAGCGCAAATCCTTACGAAGTAGTCTCCGTAAAAAATATTTTAGCAAACCTCACGTGTAATCCTGGTATCATCTATGACTTGTTCATAAATAATCCGAAAGCAAATGTCGGGAACAAGTTTAAGACCCGCGATGAAGTAATGAACGAGATCGGTAATATACTTGGTCCCGGATGTGACATCTCGGTTGAACTTAATAATCCGTTTTCCGACTCGGTTAATGAATTGCTCGAAGAAGCTGAAAAATTCAGGGAAATGCTTTCGAAATACAGGGTGGTGATAAAAGTTCCTCATACGGGCCCGGTAAATGGAGATAATGTCAAAGAGCTCCTTGAAGGTGATAAGAAATTCCAGAGAGCCTACGATTCAGGCCTCACCAAAGATAAATTCAGAGGCCACAATCTGGCATTGCTTCTGCATGAACATGGCTACAGGATCAATTTCACATTAATGTTCGAACCGTACCAGACTGCACTGGCGCTTCAGGCCAGACCCTATTTTATTAATTCATTCGTCAGACATCGGGGCATGGCAAGCAGATCAATTAAAAAATTCTTAGATTTGTTCAATTCAACAAATGACCTTAAGCAACTGGAAGATCTGAGAACATTTTTTATTGAAAAAGATTTTATGCCTCCTGCAAGCAACAATGTAGACCTTAAAGAGGTGAAGAAGACTGCAGAACGGATACTTAATTACAGGAACTGGGATAATCATGAAGGAGGTGATGAACTCGATAGTGTACGTCACAATCTAAGATTACTCAGGAATGCCAATCTTGAAGATACCCGCCTGATTATATGCAGTATGGAGGGTGAAGACAATTATCCGGCCATTGACAAGCTCCTTGCCGAACCTGAATTTATTGATGTTGCCGACAGGGTCATCATTACAGCAGAACCTGAATACCTTGCCAAATTCACAACAACACCTCAGGTTGTTTCATATCAGAGAAGATTTATGAATGCTGCCAAAGGGCAGAAATAACCAGCATCGGATATAAATCACATATATTAATTAAAAAACAGATCTATGGAAAAGAAGTTAATGGGAGTTTTTGCACCTATCACAACTCCTTTCGATGAGAAAGGTGAGGTAGCCTATGACAAACTCAAAGACAACATGAAGTTCTATGCCAAGTCAAGCCTTAAAGGATACCTTGCACTTGGATCGAACGGGGAAAACAAGAGTCTTTCCAATCAGGAGAAAGAAAAAGTTCTTGAAACAATTATTAACAATAAAGGGGCTGACCAGACAGTTATGGCCGGATGTATTTTTGAATCCACCAAGGAGACTATAGAATTTGCAAAAATAGCTCAAAGGTTAGGAACTGACTTTATTACATTATTACCGCCATCTTATTTTAAAAAGGAGATGACAGACCCTGTTCTTCTGAAGTATTTTTCAGATGTAGCAAGCAGCGTTACTACGCCATGTCTGGTATATAATGCTCCTCAGTTTTGCGGAGGGACCACTCTGTCGGTAAGTCTTGTAAAGGATCTGGCCAAACACCCGAATATTGTGGGGGTAAAAGATTCTTCCACCGGGAATATTGAAAGTTTCTTATTCGCTGTCAGAGACACTTTTAATGTAATGCCAGGTTCAGCAAATTTTTTCATGAATGGCCTTATTATGGGAGCTCCGGGAGGCGTTATTTCTTTAGCTAATGTTTTTCCGGAAATAACCAATAAACTGTATACTCTTACGGTGAACAAGAACTATGAGGAAGCATTTAAGCTCAATGAGAGGATTATACAGATGAACAAGACTGTATCCGGATCCGGTGGCGTAGCTGCAGTAAAGTATGGAATGGATTTGGCAGGGCTCTACGGAGGAGATCCGAGACTTCCATTGCTGCCGCTGAGTGACGATCTGCGAAAGAAGATAAAAGATTACCTTACAAAAGAAGGAATGATTTGAACCCTTCTTGTTTCATAAAACACGATCATTGAGAAGGATTATTTTAAACATGGAGGTTCCATGTGACAATTAATAAATAAATATTTACACATGAAAAAAGTACTCGTAAACGAAAAGGTGAGCCCTGATGCTCTCAATATCCTCAAAAAGGCCGGAGAAGTTGTATACATGCCTTCCGGCGATCATGAAGAATTCAGAAAGCTTGTAAAGGATGTGACAGCAGTAATGCTCGACACAACAATAAAATTTACACCTGAGCTTATGGATATGGCCCCGGGACTGAAAGTTATAAGCCGCACGGGAACAGGAGTCGATAATGTAGATGTCGAAGCTGCTACCCAGAGAGGAATAATGGTACTGCATACACCCGATGCCAACACCGGCACAGTTGCCGAACATACGATAGCCCTGATTGGAGCAGTTACAAAACATCTGTTGTTTCTCGATAAGGAAACACGTGAAGGTAAATTTAAAACTGCACGACGATATTACCTTCCGATTGACCTTGATGGGAAAACTCTTGGAATAATCGGTTACGGACGGATCGGTAAACAGGTTGCCAGAAGAGCCATGGCTGCATTTAATATGAAAGTCATAATCTATGACCCCTATATTGATGACAGTGTTGTTGCACAGGGAGTTACAAGGTATAAATCAGAAGAACAAGTATTTAAGGAAGCCGACGTACTGAGTATCCATGTACCAATGACAGCTGAGACAAAGCAACATGTAAATGAAAAACTCCTGTCGCTGATGAAACCATCAGCATATCTGATAAATACAGCCAGGGGTAACATCGTCGACGAAATCTATGTGGATAAGATGTTGAATGAGAACAAACTTGCAGGAGCTGCATTTGATGTCCTTACAAATGAACCGCCCGTCGAGAATGAGGTTTTCCTGAAAAATCCCAAGACAATCGTAAGTCCGCATAGCGCAGCACTTACAAACGAATGCACTGTAAGGGTAGCATGTGAAGCGGCTTCAGGAATTGTTGATTTCCTGGAGGGCAGACAGCCAAAATCAATATTTAACAGGAAAGGACTAAATATAAAATAAAGGAATTATGAGTAAAGAAAAGAAATATGATTTAATTGGTTTTGGTGAAGCAATGATAAGGTTTACTGCACCGGACCACGCCCGGCTGGAACAGTCGAGCCATCTTCACATAGCTATAGCAGCTGCAGAATTGAATGTTTCTGTTAACTGCTCAAGGCTGGGACATAAAACCGCATGGGTATCCAAACTCGTGGATATATGGTCCGGACAATATATTATTAACAAAGGCAGGGAACATGGTGTCGACATGTCAGGAGTAATTTTGTTGCCTTTTGACGGAAAAGGTACTGTGAGAAATGGTCTGTGCTACCTCGAGGTAGGTATTGGTCCCAGGGCAAGTAAACAGATGTACGACAGAGCTCACTCAGCTATAAGTCTGATAAAGCCCGGCGATATCGACTGGGAAAAAGTGCTTTCTGAAACAAAATGGTTCCATACGACCGGTATCACTACAGCAATCTCCGATAATGCTGCTGCCGAAGCCATAACTTCGCTGAAAATAGCCAAGAAGCTGGGAGTAACAACAAGTTTCGATCTCAATTTCCGGTCTACACTCTGGACGTCTGAAAAAGCAAAAACTGTAATGAAAAAGGTAATGCCTTATGTGGATGTCATAATCGGGAATGAAGAGGACTTTGAAAAGATGCTTGGCATTAAGGCAGAAGGAGGAACAGAAGCATATTCAGATCTTAATCCTGAGAACTATAAGGCAGTAGCTAAGAAAGTTGTAAAAGTGTATCCTAATGTTCAGGTAGTCGGAACAACGCTGAGGCATGTAAAGACTGCTCTTCTCAACGACTGGCAGACTGTTATGCTTCATAAAGGGAAATTCTATGCTTCAAGGAAATATGAAAACCTTGAAGTCCTTGACAGAACAGGCGGTGGCGACAGTTTTGCATCTGCTCTCATCTGCGGTATGCTTGAAGGAAGAGATCCGCAGGAGTCAATAGAGTTCTCCGCAGCTTACTCAGCGCTCTGTCATGGATTCATGGGTGACTGGAACTGGGCTACAAGAGCTGAAGCTGAAAGGGTGATGAAAGGAGGAAGTGCCAGAGTCATAAGGTAATTTATTGAAATTTTATTATTTATATTGTTATTTAATTAAGAAATCAATAAATTGTCTTTTTTTTGCTAAGGTCGTTACAGACACTCTGTAAATTTTAAAATTAACAGTAGTAAGTAAATATTTTAAATCAAACACACAACCCTTTTAATTTAACTAAACCTATTTAAACTATGAGAAAATTGACAACATTGCTTGTAATTCTGTTGTTCGCAGGATTACAGGTCGCTTTTGCTCAGAGGACTATTACAGGTAGGGTTACCACAGCGACGGACGGATCTGCTCTTCCGGGAGTGACTATTCTGTTGCAGGGTACCACCACCGGTAGTCTTACTGACGTTGACGGGCGATTCTCCATCACAGTGCCAAATAACCAGGCCGTATTGCGTTTTTCGTTCGTTGGCTACGCAGAACAGGATGTAACTGTTGGTAATCAGTCGGTTATCAATGTTTCGCTGGTCGAGTCCGTTCTGCAAATGGATGAAGTCGTGGTGACGGCTCTTGGTATAAAAAGAGAAGCAAAAAGCCTTGGTTATTCAGCCACAACAGTAAATACTGCTGCTATCGCTGAAAACCCTAATTTGAACATGGGAAATGCCCTTCTCGGTAAGGTTGCCGGTCTTAATGTATCTGCTCCGGCTACTGGTCCGGGTGGTTCCTCAAAACTGAGGATCCGCGGCCAGTCATCATTTGGAAGCAGCAACACTCCTCTGATTGTTGTTAACGGAATACCTATCGATAACACTTCTACAACAACCGGTATCGGAGGTGATTTCGGAGACGGCCTCCAGAGTATCAACCCTGAGGATATTGAATCCATCACTGTACTGAAAGGAGCCACAGCGGCCGCTCTTTATGGTTACCGCGCAAAGGACGGGGTTCTTATTATTACAACAAAAACAGGAGCAGGATCCAGGGGGCTTGGTATTGAAGTTACTCAGGGTATGACCTTTGATACCGCGCTTGATCCTACTGATTTTCAGTATGTTTACGGTCAGGGTGAAAATGGTATCAGGCCTGCCAGCGTAATAGATGCCCGTTCCTCTTCAAGCTGGAGCTTCGGAGAGAAAATGGACGGAGCTCTTGTATGGGGCTTTGACGGAAAACAGCATCCCTACTCACCGGTTAAAGACCGCCTTGCATTTTATGAAACAGGCGTTACTTCAAATACAACTGTTGCATTTTCCGGAGGCAACGAGAATGGGGGGTTCCATTTCTCAGTAGGAAATGTTGCTGCAAAAGCAATCACACCTAATTCGAAATTTAACAGAAAAACACTCGATTATGGTTTAAATTATAAATTCGGGAAACTTACCCTGCAGTCAAATGCCAACTACTCGATTGAATATAACCAGAATCCTCCGGGGAGTGCACAGAATTTTGGTGCTGCCAACAGTGTCTGGACAACCGCAGTAAGCTCCGACCTCACCTGGCTTAGGGATCTTCCGGGTAATGAAGGATGGGTAAACCCGGCTACAGGCAACGAGTTGCAAATCTCACGCTTTGCCGACAGGACCAATCCTTACTGGACTACCTTTAAGCGCTTCGAGAACCGTAATCGTAACAGGCTCTTTGGTAATGTACTTTTAAAATTAGACCTGTTCCCGTGGCTTTATATACAGGGTCGTGTGGGACAGGACTGGTCGATATCAGAAGGCGAATCCAATACACCCACGGGTACAGCATATGTTCCAGCACCGGCAAGCGGATTTAACGGAAATTATTCAATTAACAAAGCGAATAACAGGGAGCTGAACTATGACTTCCTCATAGGTCTTGATAAGAAATTCGGAGATTTCGGTATTGACGGGCAATTCGGTGGAAATCAGATGTACCGTAAGAATACCTCACTAAGTACCGGGGTAACCAACTTTTATATCCGCGATCTGTACACTATCGAAAACGGACAGACTAAAAACCCGAGCCAGGGTTTCTCTGAAAAGAAGGTCAATTCACTTTACGGAACATTGAACGTATCTTACAAAGACTTCCTTTTCCTTAACGGTACAGCACGTAACGACTGGTTCTCAACTCTTAATCCTAATTCAAACAGCTATCTGTATCCTTCAGTAGGTTTAAGTTTCCTTTTCTCACAGGCATTTAAGAATATCATGCCTGCATGGTTTACTTACGGAAAGCTTCGTGCTTCCTATGCTGAAGTGGGAGGTGATACGGGTCCCTATCAGGGCCTGATTTATTATGGTATGAGCACCAATCCGTTCGATGGAGCCTATGCACAGGGAAGTATCTCAACTGGCTCAGCCCCTAACCCCAACCTCAAACCTCTGAAAGTGAAAGAGGGTGAAATAGGATTGGAAGTAATCCTTTTCCAGCGCAGGGTAAGCCTTGATATTGCCGCATACAGGAAGAATACCGTTGACGAGATCCTTAGTGTTGGTATCTCAAGCGCATCAGGTTACGGATCAACACAGGTAAATGTTGGTAAACTCAAAAACCAGGGGATAGAAACTTTACTTACTCTGGTTCCGGTACGCGCACAGAATTTCACCTGGGAAACTGCTGTCAACTATAGCTATAATATAAGTGAAGTCCTTCAGCTTGCTCAGGGAGCAACAATTCTGACTGTCGGCAGCGGGCAGTCGTGGATGGGTTTGGTAGCCCACGAAGTGGGAAAACCGCTCGGATCACTCAGAGGATACGATTACGTCCGTGATGCCAATGGAAACATCGTAACAACAAACGGATTCTTCAGAAGAGATCCTACCGAGAGAACATTCGGGAGTATCGTTCCGAAACATACCGGAGGCTGGATAAATACATTGACATACAGGAATTTCCGCCTCATGGCTCAGATCGACTTCAAGGCAGGGCATAAACTTGTGTCACAGTCTAACTACAACTTTTACAGGGAGGGATTTCACAAGGTCACCCTGGACGGCCGTGAAGGTGGTGTAATAATGGATGCAGTTACTGCTGCCGGAGAACCCAATACAACAGCTGTTCCTTCAGAGACATTCTGGTCAAATTACAGCAGCCAGAGAGTATACACTCCGTTTATTTATAAAGGAGACTATATAAAGCTGCGTACTGTTACAGCAAGTGCCGACCTTTCAAAGTATGTGAGTAATACATTCATAAAGGGACTCTCACTTAACGTAAGTGTAAATAATGTACTGACTCTGCTGGGATATGTTGAAAACCTTGATCCTGAATGCGTATCAAATATCAGTGATACTACCGGGGGAATAGAACAGATGGGCCCACCCTTAACCCGTAATTATCAAGTATCGCTTAAAGTGAGATTCTAATTATTAATAACATTATTATGAAATTAAAATATGTTAATATCATGAAAACAAAATATATAATTGCATTGTTTTCTGCATTACTGATAAGCATGGCGGGTTGTGATAAGGGTTTCGAGGAACTAAACATTGATCCTCTGTCACCTATAACCCTTGACCCTGCCTATATGCTGGCAGGTGTGCAGGACGATTTCGGAGGAGACGGCTGGCATTATCCTGCCGCTATAGTCCAGCAGATAAACCTCATAATCTCAGGACAGGAAGCTGCCGGTAATCATAATATTGAGGTAGCCGGTTTTGCTGGCTCTGGATGGGGTTGGTATGGTACCCTCAAACAGATCTATGACATTCTGAGACAACTTGAAGGTAATTCTGACAGGAGCAACCTTTACAACATGGCCAGGATCCTGAAAGCCTGGGGTTACATGGGTCTTGTCGATACTTATGGAGATGTTCCTTTTACTGAGGCTATGCAGGCATATCCTGATGGTCTCTGGTATCCCAAGTATGACAAACAGGAGGACATTTATCTGGCTGTCGAGAATGAGATCAAAGCAGCGACCGATGCCCTTGACGCCGCAAAGGACAAAGTAACCAATGACATGTACTACAAGGGGGACATAGCAAAGTGGAAGAAATTCGGGAACTCGCTTTTACTTCAACTGGGTATGAGATATACAAAGCTTAATTCTACTAAAGCTGCGAGTATAGTCAGTACAGCTGTCGATCCGGCAAGGGGAGGTGTTATGGCAACAAATGCCGATAATCTTATTATTCCTTATAACGCAACCCAAAACTGCACGGTAAATGGATTTTGCAGGAATTCCACCCGCCAGAACTGGCATGTTGGAAGACCGCTTGTGGATTTTATGAAGAACCAATAATGATCCGCGCATGCAGTACCTTATTTGCCGGTACTCCAATCCGACTTCTACGGACGGAGGAACAAAAAACACAAATCCTGCTGATCAGATCGGAACCCCGTACGGATTTGACCCGACAAGCATAAGTAATGATCCTCTATACCCGGGAACAATTTCCAGCAATATATGGAAATATTCACAGGTTAACCGTCAGACTGCCGGAAGAGCAGACTCCTGGGCTTATATTATGACTGCTGCCCAGACACAGCTTCTACTGGCCGACGCAACCGTAAGAGGCTGGATCTCAACAGGTAGCTACCGCTCAGCAGTATTATGAAAATGGTGTCACTCTGGTTCTGACTCAGAAAGATTCTTATACCACAGTAAGGGGAGGAGATTCTCCGATAACTGCTGGTGAGATAACCAATTACCTGGCCGGAGCGAATATAACTTTCAATACTACCGATTCAGAAAAAGCATTGGAACAGATAAATACGCAATACTGGGCTGCTTCGTTCCTTAATTGGTGGGAAGCCTGGTCTAACTGGCGCAGAAGCGGTTATCCGGTGCTCACTCCTAATGCCTATCCCGGTGGCGATCCTGCAGTTCTACTGCCGCCTATTGGAACAGGATCCGATGGATTTATTCACAGGATGGTCTACCCAAACAGCGAGTTTTCTTACAATAAAGATAATGTCGATGCTGCTGCTGTAAGTATAGGAGGAGATGATCTTGGAAACCGTATTTTCTGGGATGTTGAACCATAAAACATTGATCAGGTGGAATTACATTGTTAAAAATGTTTAAATCCGTTTAAATAATAAGGAGTTGGATTTTTTCCAACTCCTTATTTTATTATTATTACCTTTCAGATCCAGTAATTTAATCTGATAATTATTTAAAATCTTTCTATAATCTGTTATTATGAATAGGAAAATCCTGTTTCTCGCTGTTCTTCTTTTAATCGGTTCATTTGCATATGCCCAGAAAGTAGGCTCATCCCCTGAATATATCAAAGCAATTACCTCTCAATGGAAAGGTGAACGCTTTGCTGATGGACGACCTAAAGTATCTGATGAGTTGCTTGAACGGCTTAAGAAATGCGCAATAGAGGCTGCATGGTCAGTATTACGCAACAGAGGATATCTGAACCAGTTCGAAGGCGACTGGACAGTCCTCCTGCCCGATCAGGCCATGACCGGTCGGGTGGTAACAGCACAGTATATGCCTCTCCGGCCTGATGTAGATGAATGGGTCAAAGCTCAGGGAAAACTTGAAAAAAGATCCAACCCTCCTACCAATTCATGGCCCATCGATATACTTACAAATGGCGATGTATATGTTGCTGATTCTTACGGAAAAGTAGATGATGGACCTATATTGGGTGATAACCTTGGGAATGCTATATATGCCAAATCAAAAAGAGGTGTCATTGTCTATGGAACAGTCCGGGACCCGGAAGGACTAAAAATGATCGATGGCTTTAACAGCTGGTCCAAGGGACTGGATGCTTCATTCCTGCAGCAAATGATGCTTACATCTATAAACGCACCAATACGTATCGGACATGTTACGGTACTACCCGGGGATGTTGTTCTGGCAAAGAGCCATGGTATACTTTTTATACCTCCACACCTTGTTGAAGAAGTGGTTACAACTGCAGAAGTTACACAGATCCGTGATGAATTCGGATGGGCTCGTCTTAAAGAAGGAAAATATACACCCGGACAGATTGACAGCCAGTGGTCGGAAGAGATCAAAGCTGACTTCCTTAATTTTGTAAAAAACTACCACGGTAAATTACCAATGACAAGCGAACAGTTTGACAGGTATATGAAAGAGAGAAACTGGTGAAATAAACACCCCCTTTCAGTTTCCCCCAAGGGGGAAATGAAATCCACTCCTTCCCCTCTGGGGGAAGGCTGGGAAGGGGGTTGAAAAAAATATTCAATCATTTTTTAAATCCTTTAATCCAATTTTATTATGAAAACTATTCTACAAGAAATTTCTGAAAAAACAAAGAAGGAGGAAAGAACTGAGAGGGCTGCCATACAGGCAGAAATAAATAATCCCTCCACTCCCAACGATCGTCGGAATTTCCTTAAGAAAGCAGCCCTTGGAGGTATTGCACTTGGAGGACTGATTCACTTATCGACAGAGGATCTGGTAGCTCAGACTACACAGAAAGTATCACGTGCTTCAAGTCCCTCCGACCTGAAAATAACCGACCTGCGTGTAGCCCAGAAAGGTTATGGCGGATTTGCCACAAGGATAATAAAGATCTATACCAACCAGGGCATTACAGGGATCGGAGATATCAGGGATGGTACAGATCAGCGTTTTGCTCTCTTTCTCAAGAGTAAAATTGTCGGGCTAAATCCATGTAATGTTGAAATGGTGTTCAAGGTTATCAAGCAATTTGGTTACCACGGACGTCAGGGTGGTGGAGTCAGCGCGGTTGAAATGGCCTGCTGGGACCTTGCCGGGAAAGCTTATGGAGTTCCGGTATGGGCGCTTCTGGGAGGCAGATATCGCGATAAGATGAGATTGTACGCAGATACTCCGGGAGGAAGCGATGAAGCTGATCAGAGAGCAAGATTAAAAAACAGACTTGAGGTTGAGGGCTTTACCTGGCTGAAAATGGACCAATCACTCCAGGGTCTCGCATCACGTGGAGAAGCTGATCTGCTGGTTAATAACAAAGTCTGGGGATACGGAGTTCCAAGACAGGCACCTCCTGCCGGAGCAGGTCAAAAACCTTCGGGCCCTATGCCAATACCTCAGGCCAGCATAGAATCGTACATGAGCTATAACAATACAGAGCATCCATTTACCCAGATGCAGATAACCGATAAGGGTATACAGGTAATGGCTGATATGGTAGGTAGAGTAAGGGAAATGGTAGGAACGGAAATACCTATAAGTTCTGACCATTTTGGTTATATGGATGAGAACCAG
Organism: uncultured Bacteroidota bacterium; assembly: GCA_963843415.1. Taxonomy (GTDB): domain Bacteria; phylum Bacteroidota; class Bacteroidia; order Bacteroidales; family VadinHA17; genus LD21. The sequence continues at coordinate 59,992 of CAWJKD010000002.1, read as the reverse complement.
TTTATCCGCCTCGGAAGAGCTGTCGAGCCCCACAGGATGGCCTGGCTGGAAGATTGTGTTCCATGGTTCTATACTGAGAGATGGAAAACATTAAAAGCAGCTATTGAGACGCCGGTTTGTACCGGGGAGGATATCTATATGCTTGGCGGAATGCTCGGAGGATTCAAATCTCTGCTCGATGCCCAGTGTGTTGATATAATACATCCTGACCTCGTCAGTGCAGGTGGAATTCTTGAGACCAAGAAGATTGGCGACTATGCTGAAGAGATAGGTATCCCGATGGCTATGCACCACAACAGCAGTCCTGTTGCATTCATGGCAAACGTGCATTGCGCAGCTGCTACCGAAAATGCTCTCGTACTGGAATTCCATGGTGGTGATATAGTTGAAAGCTGGACCAAGATGGTCATAAAGACCGACGGCGTACCATTGATGACTAAAGGTTATGGTAATGTCCCTCTTACAACTCCCGGCTTAGGTATTGAGCTTAATGAAGAGGCATTTCAGGCAATGCTGCCCAAGGGTGGCAAGTTATTTGAACCTACACCCGAGTGGGATAGTATTGGCAGAACTTACGATAAATTGTGGATCTAGTAAAGTTAGTATCAACGATCATGTTAACAAAGGAGCCGTCTCAAAACCAAAAATGAGACGGCTCTTTTTTAGTATTTTATTCCCCTCTCAGATCGCTCCTTCGGAGCTTATGGCAGGTGGTAGAGGAGCAGATCTCCCGGTTGAAACCGGGAGATATCGTATTATGCTACTTCGGAGATCAGGATTTTAAGCCACGAATGTGGCGTTATACTATTTACCCCCGGTGCCAACGGGGGTTCACAGAATCAATATCAACTATAAGCCCTGAAAGGGCGTGATACTTTCCCCGTGGTAAAGAAAAAGGATTTCATTGAATAATTTATCAATTTAAAGAAATCAGAACAATGCAAAAAATGTATATTTATCCCACTAACAGATAAAAGTAATATTACTAACTAATTTCCAAAAATTTCTACGGAGGCAAATTCCTATTGTTAATTCATTTATTATCAATTAACTAAATCTAATATTAATTAACCGCAATCAACTTATGAAAACTATTTTGCAGGAAATTGCTGAGAAAACCAGACATCAGGAGAGAGCCGAAAGAGCAGCAATAGAGACTGACATTGCTAATCCGAACACTCCCAATGATCGTCGTAATTTCTTAAAAAAGGCAGCCCTCGGGGGCATAGCCCTTGGAGGTCTGATGCACTTATCTGTTGAAGATACTATCGCGCAGACCACCCAGAAAGTATCTCGATCTTCAAGTCCTTCTGAACTTAAGATCACTGATCTGAGGGTTGCAGAAAAAGGCAATGGAGGATTTATGTCGCGTATTATACGTATCGATACAAACCAGGGTATCTATGGCCTTGGAGATATAAGGGATGGTACCGACCAGCGTTTCGCACTGTTCCTGAAAAGCAAGATCATAGGTCTTAATCCCTGTAACGTAGAGATGATATTCAAGGTAATCAAACAGTTTGGAGGACCTGGTCGTCAGGGTGGTGGTGTAAGTGCAGTTGAGATGGCCTGCTGGGATATTTGTGGTAAAGCATTGGGTGTTCCTGTCTGGCAACTGCTCGGCGGCAGATATCGCGACAAAGTACGGTTATATGCTGACACGCCCGAGTCAAAGGATGAGTCAGTACAGCTTGCAATGTTGAAGGCCCGTCAGAGTGAGCAGGGATATACATGGCTTAAAATGGACCTGGGTATACACCATGTATTGAATCAACCCGATACATTAGTTAATTCCAAATACTGGAATGAACATGGAGGATTGAATAATTACTACATGGGCAGAAGCTTCGCCAACGGCGGGTACACAGATTACTGGAAACAGGATCATCCTTTTACCCAGGTTCAGATCACTGACAAAGGGCTGGAAGGGATAGCAATGGTTGTCGAAAAGGTAAGAAATGTTGTCGGTACGGAAGTGCCGCTTTGTTGTGACCACTTCGGACATATTGATATGAACCAGTTTATCCGTCTGGGCAGAGCCCTGGAAAAATACAGGATGGCATGGCTTGAGGATCTGGTTGCATGGTACTACACCGATCAGTGGAGAACTATTACTGATGCAATTGAAACACCAACATGTGTAGGTGAAGATATGTACATGCTTAGCGGATTGTTAGGTGGTTTTAAAACTCTGATAGATGCTCATGCTGTGGATATAATCCATCCGGACCTGGTAAGTGCAGGAGGTATTCTGGAAACCAAGAAAATCGGTGACTATGCTGAAGAGGCTGGTGTCCCTATGGCATTGCATGCTAACAGTACTCCTGTTGCCTGGATGGCAAATGTACATTGTGCAGCAGCCACGGAAAACTTCCTCTGTCTGGAGAACCATAACGCTGACAGGCCTGAGTGGGAAACAATGGTAAAGATGACCGGCTCACAACCTTTGATGACCAAAGGATTTGCTAATGTTCCGCTCGATGCACCGGGATTGGGTATTGAACTCAACGAGGAGGTAATAAAATCGATGATGAGGAAGGGTTCAGTATATTTTGATGCAACACCTGAATGGGACAGCACAGGCATAACCTACGATAAATTATGGATCTAAGGTCCGCCGTTCTTACTAACCCCGGGTTTAAACCCGGGGCTATTAATCCCAAACTCTAATCTTTAAAACTATGAAAATCAGGCTGATACTTTCCGTTCTTATACTCATACCACTGACAAACCAACCGTCTCAGGCGCAGAAAACCGGTTTGTTTACAGATCAAACCAATATAGGCAACATCAGGATTGCCGGCTCTGCTTTATACGATTCAGAAAATCAGATATTTACAATTACAGGATCAGGATCAGGCATCAGTGATCAGAAGGATGAGTTTCATTTTCTCTACCGAAAACTATCGGGAGATTTCATCCTCCGCGCACATATGAAGCTTCAGGGAAATGACACTGATCCTGAAAGAGAGATCGGGTGGACGATAAGGCACAGCCTGGAGGTAAATTCACCCGCTGCATCAGCAACAGTACAGGGTGACGGCAAGTCCTCATTACAGTACAGGGCAAATCCTTCCAATAACGTTGTGGAAAAGGTATTACCTGTGACCGGCGCTGATGTGATCCAGCTCGAAAGAAGAGGAAATTCAATAATTATGTCGGCGGCAAAAATGGGTGAAAGATTTTTTGAAGAACAGGTTACAGGTATTGATCTTGGGAATGAAGTCTACATAGGATTATTTGTCTGTTCCCATAATACTGAAGCCTCTGAAAAAGCTACATTTAAGAATGTAAGAGTGATCGTTCCTCCTAAGGAAGGATTTACACCCTACCGTGATTATCTGGGGAGCCATATCGAAGTCATGGATGTGTCAACCGGTGACAGGAAAATTGTTTTCAGCGCACCAAATTCATGGCAGGCTCCTAACTGGATGATCGATGAGAATGTATTTGTTGTCAATAGCGATGGTGCCTTATACGATTTTGACCTGAGGACCGGCAAACCGACAAAGTTAGAAACAGGTATTGCGATCAACAATAATAATGATCATGTATTATCCTTCGATGGCAAAAAGATGGGGATCAGCAGCACCACTAATGAGGTGAAGCAATCTGTCATCTTTACAGTTCCAAGGAAGGGAGGAGAAGCTGAAAGAGTTACCCCCGCTACGCCTTCATATCTTCATGGCTGGTCACCCGATGGTAAGTATCTAGTTTACGCTGCCATACGTAACAACAACTGGGGTGTTTACAGAATTCCCGTAAAGGGAGGACAGGAAGTCGCTCTGGCAAATACTCCCGGACTTAATGATGGTCCTGAGTATTCACCTGACGGGAAATACATTTATTTTAACTCCGACAGGACAGGTACCAGCCAGATATGGAGAATGTCTCCCGACGGCAAAAATCCTGTACAACTGACATTTGATGAGCTGAATAACTGGTTCCCTCATATTTCACCTGATGGTAAATGGATTGTCTTTATCTCATTCCCGAGAAGCGTGCCATCAGGTCAGCATCCTTTCTATAAACATGTTTATATTCGTCTGATGCCTGTAACAGGAGGTGAACCAAAGATAATTGCTTACGTTTACGGCGGACAGGGAACTATGAATGTTCCTAACTGGTCGCCCGATAGCAAAAGGATCGGATTTGTAAGTAACAGCGACTTTCTGGATTATTAGATTAGGCTGTCTCAAAAGTTACTACACCAGCCTGGCAGCCAGTCTGATCGCATTTACCATGCTTCTTTCACTGGCTACTCCTTTCCATGCTATGTCAAATGCAGTACCATGATCAACTGAAGTTCGTATCACAGGAAGCCCGACTGTAATGTTTACTCCGCTGTCGAATCCTATCATCTTCAGGGGAATATGCCCCTGATCGTGATACATTGCCACAACAATATCATAATTCCCTCTGAATGCCTGCATGAAGACAGTATCAGGAGGGAAAGGTCCCTCTGCATTTATACCTTTTTTCTTCATATTCATGACTGCAGGAATGATCTCATTTATCTCTTCCTCCCCGAACAATCCGTTTTCTCCTGCATGCGGATTCAGACCCGCTACCGCAATACGGGGATCTTTACCGATCAGTTTTTTCATTGCTTCATCTGCCAGCATTATCACTTTCTCTATCCGCTCTCTTTTTAATCCTTTAATAGATTCGAGTAATGAAATATGGGTTGAAACATGTATCACGCTCAGCTTTTTATCATATAACAACATTGCATAATCTTTTACACCGGTCAGGGAAGCCAGTATCTCGGTGTGCCCCGGATAATTCTTGCCGGCTTTATGCAAAGCTTCCTTGTTTAGAGGGGCAGTTACTATAGCATCTATGATTTTGTTCTCAGCAAGGTTCACAGCTATCCTGATGCACTCATAAGCAGCCGAACCTGAAGCAGCCTGTAACCTGCCAGGGAGAAACTCAGTCATATTAATTATTTGAATATCAAGAACATTCAAATACGAGGGTGTAAAATCACATTCCCTTATATCGGAAATCCTGTGAAGTTTAAAGGAGGCTGGTCTCACTAAATCATAAGCCTTTGTCATTACGTTATAATCACCAATTACAATTATTCTTTTATTGCTGGTTCTCCTGTTCTCATAGCTTTTTAAAATGATCTCCGGACCGATCCCTGAAGGGTCACCCATGGTTATCCCTATAGTCAATGATTGATTATTCATTATCCTGTTCTTTTATTTAAGAATTTTAATACCTGAAAGATAGCATCATCTCCTCCAAAACCTCCTGCTTTTGTAACAATTGTTACATTTCTATACTGTTCATCAGCAAAGTGGCCATAAGGAATGCCTGGTAATATTTCATCCTCAATAACAGTACCGGTAATATTCAGGCTGTTGGCTGTTTTTATTGCTATATCGCCTCCGGTGAGAAGCATTCCGTTGATCTTTATTTCCCTGATAATATATGCAGCTATTTCTCCAATAAAAGATGCTATTTTTTCACTCACATGGAGCTTATTAAAACCATTCTTATTCCCTTCTTTAACACTTTCAGAGATGCTGGCTGATGTTGGTGAGCTTCTGATGATTATATCTTCCCCTCTCAGACACGACTTATTAATGATATCAGTAATCCTTGCCATTTCATTACGTTTTTCTCCAGTAAACAATTTTTGAACATCGATGTCGATTACCGGAATTTCTGAATTATTTTTTACATAATCCAGTTGAATACGGGTAATATTGTTTACACTTCCGGCTACAACAATATTACTTTTTTTCACCCTGGTCAGATCAAGATTTTCCGGAAGATATTGGGCCAGCCCCGCAGAGCCTGCAAGAAGGATCCTTTCTTTAAGGGATATTACTGAAGATACTATCATTGCGAGATCTTCCTCCGATTCTGCATCGATTACAACTATCTGAACACCGTCAGTCATCTGGTTACGGATCATCCGTGTCAGGTTTTCCCCTCCCGTCAACAGGTCCTTATGATAAATCACTCCGGTTCTTTTATCGGTTTGCTGTGATATGACAGCCGGAATGAACGACTCTTTAACAGGAGTTTTAGGGTCATCTCTGATCCCTGTCTCTGCCAGTAATACCCCTTTCACATATAGCGCCCCATTCATTATTGTCCTTCCCTGCTCAGGTAAAGCTGGTGCAACAACAGCAAACCCGATCTTTAAAGAGTCCATTAAGCCTGCTATTTCAGCACCAGGATTACCGCGAAGGGTTGAATCCATTTTTTTATATACACATTTTATCTTTTTATTATTTAATAATTTCCCTGTATCAAATAACTTTTTGTACGCTGCATCCTTGCTATCAGCTCTGCTCTCTGTATCAATAGCCAATACATCATATTGCTCCAGCGATTTATTAATATTATCTTTATTAGTCACAACAAGTGTCCTTAAATTTCTTTTGCTGAACTGAACAGCAGTATCATTGGCGCCTGTAAGATCGTCAGCAATAACAATAATCTTATGTTGAGTCTCAGGTTCAATTTTATTTACCATTATCCCTCTCCCCGATCCCCTTCTTTTTGCAATGAAGGTTGTCAGGATTGGTGTCAGAATAGCAGTAGTAATTGTTGATGCGGCAACCTGTGGAGTGGCAATCTGCGACAGGGCTGCGAACCCCGGATCGGCAAGAGCCACGGCTGCCGGAGTGGCAACAGCATTACCTGCCGTACTTGATGCTGCAGCACCTGCTATTCCGCTTCCTCCGGAAAATATATCTGCAATTATATTAAAAAATCCTCCCAGAAAAGTAGTAACGACTCCCAGTACTATCCCCGATAATCCTGCTATTATCAACATCTTAAAATCGATTCCGGCTCCGAGTGCAAAAGCAAAGAAAGGGATGAGAACAGGACCGCCTGACATCAGGAATTTTTTCATATCAACATCCAGATTACCTAAAACCATACCGATAATTATCGGGATCAAAACCCCGATAAGGCTGTTTAAAGGAATCGTTGCTATGCCTGCAGCACCTAGGGCTATCATTGTGAGAAAAGGTCCATCGTTTATTGATAATACAGCAATGGCTCCAACATCAGTCTCATCCCCTAATTCTCCGACAAGGGCAGCATACAAGCCCCCGTTACTGTTTGTCATCGCTGCTATCACAGCCAGCGAAGATAAACCCAGCCATCCTCTGTCACCAAAAAGTTTTGCCACTGTAAGACCTAAAATGACACCTACCATGAACTTCGTAAAGGTTATGACAGCACCCTTTTTTAATGCTTTTGGTGCGGCACGGAAGCTTATCCCCGCTCCCATGCAGACGAGAAAAACTCCTATTAATGCAGATGAACCGGTAGCAATGGCTGTAGTAAATCCTCCAACCTTAAGTGCCTGAGGAAATATCGTGTTGATAACTGCTCCGAGCATTAAAGGAATAATCATCATTCCTCCAGGGATCTTTTCAATTTTCTTTTTCAGGTCCATCTGTTTACGTTTTACGGTACAATATAATTTTCTATAATCTGCCGGGAGTGAAAGAGAGCGCTAAAAACAGGCCCGGGGAGCATCGGAAATGTCCGGAATTATTCTTCATGAGTGGTATTTCTGGCCACTTCTATATCATTTGCCACATCAGGTCTTATCCTCTCCCAATGGAAAAGATTGTCTTCATTTCTATCGTAACTGCTTCCATTATAATGGGTTAAAGGCATATCCCTGTAAATTGGTCTTGTAATCTCCACAACCTTATCCCAGTAGTTCAGGGCTTTTTCGAGATGCTTCACAGCCTCCTCCTTATTTTGTTCACCACCGCTGAGATTAAAGGTCTGCAAAGCCAGAGCCCCATCAATTTTTTCAGCAAGATGCAATCCTAAATTCGCCCATGCTTTAACATCTGCCACTTCATACATAAGAGAACTGTTTTCCCCGGTATTTATATTAGCAACCAACCTCAATGCCTTTTCACAATCAGCAATTAACATTGCGATCAATTCCGGAGGTGTTACCCGGTTTTCTTCAAAAGAATCTCCCTTTGAAAGCGCTTCAACATATTCTTTGACAGAAACGTAGTCTGGGTCCAACGGTGGTTGCGAGATCAGTCTGTTAACTGAAATATATTGAAGTTTCGAACCAATCAGCGCCATAGAACCTTCTCCGTAAAGTGTGAAATCCCATCCCAGGTCGTAGAAAGAGGCCAGTCGAAGCTGTGTTGATGATGCAAGAGAGTAAGCCTCAAGCAAATTTCTGGCAATCTTACCGTACCTCCTTATAAATTCCGCCTGAAATGTTTCATCAGGAGTATTGGGGTTATATAGCAATCTTCCCCATAATTTGTAAAACAGCCATTGACGTTCAAAAGCATATTTCCAATCCACCGGTTCACTTATTGCCGTGAAGTAATCGAGGGCCGGAATATAGGTTTCTGAACCTATAAAATAACCGCCAACGTAACTCTGGCTGTTTTGTGCAATATGAGCACGGACAAACGAAGGCACTCCCCAGCGGAGTGCAAAAAAATCTTCATTACGGGCTGTATAAGTGATCTTATATCCTACGGGATCCGGATTATAAAATGTGTCGAACATCTCTCCCCCATGAACTTTAACCAGCTTTGGAGTGGAATGGGCATGTGACCAGTTGTATTTCAGATCGGCGAAAATGGGACACTTTATAAAATCCTGTTGCGCCTCTTTTTCTATTGCTTTGCGGGTAAGTCTTTCCAGATCAACACTTGTCGCACCTAACGATTCAGTTGTGCTTGAGAAAGGTATCCGGTGTACCAGTTTAGCTTGCCGTCCGGAAAGGCGGATTCCTTCAATATAGGTTTCGAACATCCAATCCTCCCGCTGTTGAGGTGACATTCCTGCCATCCCTTCACCAAGTGTCAGCCCAAGCCCCGTCAGGTCGGGATACTCCTGCAAAACCTGTGTTATGCATTCTCTCATGTATCTCTTTACGATTTCAGATGTATCGCCCTGACAATAGTAGTGAGGATAGAAATTAGTTAGAGCAACGTTATTCGCTTTTGAGAACTCGGGACTTACAAAAATGTTAAAAGGAATGATATAAGTATCAATAGCCCGTTCTGTTGCCATACGAATCAGTTCATGATGGAAGTTCTTCCATTCTTCCATTTCTTCAGCATTAAATGGACTTGCCTCAGGAAAGTTCTTTGGCATTATCATATATACGAACGGGTGGAGATTAAATATTGAAAGCGAATTAAAGCGATTCTCAACCATCATATCAAGAAAAGCTTTCCAGTATTTCAGATCACGAACTGTTTCGTAGTGTTGATCGATCGCCGAACTTGGTCTGTACGAATACCAGGGTGTATTATGTTTAATAGCCCTGAGTGCATAATGGGGCTTCTCGATCCGCGATTTGATGCTTTTCAGTTTAATACCGTTCCGGAGATCTTCTGCAAGAGAAACACATCCATATATCATTCCCCGGTTATCACCACCGGTTATTGTTATATTTCTTCCCGCATGATCAAGATTAAATGCTTCCTCACCAAGATTCGTATTATCAGTCTGTATCTTGATTTTATAGCAATCATCAACCTCGGTTTCCAGTATCGAATAGCCATTAACGGAAAGAGCTTCTTTTAACCTGCCTGAAGCGTAGAGTGCCTGAGGTACAGATTTATCAAAGATCAGAAGGACACTCTGGGAATTATCCCGGCGACATCCATAATTGAATCCGGCGACCAGCCAGATAAGAATACCGGAAAGTATTTTGCCGGTAAGATTTCTGATAAGTGAGAGATTCCCCATATGTTTTATTTCAAGATAAGTGAATAAAATCTGATCTCAATTTAGCAAATTATTTAATGCCCCTATTTGTTAAAAATACTATTTTGCTTAGAGTAAATCTCTTAAGATACCGTGTAAATTAACCTTATGACAACTGCCGGAGAACAACTGTCGATTCCATCTTCAGTTACATTACCTTATATTCCAATATCCGGTACTTCTTGATAATATATCCTCCGAGGTTTTCAATGATACTGCTCATCCTGAGATTATTCTCCATCACATACCCAGCTTCAGCAGTTTTAAAATTTTTCTTTCTGGCATATTCAAAAATCTTCCCGTACAACAATGCATCAATTCCTGAATTGCGGAATGTATTGTGTACTCCCAATATCAGGATTCTCAAATTGTTTATTTTTTTCTGATATAATAATAGTTTAATAAACCCAAATGGAAACAGGTGACCGTTTTTCACCCTGATCAAAACCTGGTTGATGTCGGGAACTGCACAGATAAATGCAATAATTGAATTATCCTTTTCAGCAACAATGACAGAACCTGCATCTGCAATCTTTTTTAATTCATTTGCCTGAAATCTGAATTCATCTTCAGTAAGAGGCACAAAACCCCAGTTTCTCTCGTAGGCTGAATTATACACAACTCTTAACTTACTAATTTCTTCATCAAATTCTTTAAAATTTATTGGCCGTATTTTTATTGATCTGCTTTTCATTCTACCTTCAATTTTATTAATTAAAGGGGCTATTTTTTCTGGTGTCTCATTTGAAGGAAGCAGATAAGAAACCAGATCAAGCTTTTTTCTGAATCCATAACTTTCAAAAAACTCCTCATAATAAGGTTTATTATACGGCATCATAAAAACATGCGGATTATCAAATCCTTCAGTAAGAAATCCGCATGAATCATTTGTTGTGAAATTTTCAGGTCCGATAATGCTTTCTAATCCTTCATCCCGAACCCAGTTAACTGCTTTGTCGAGAAGGGCCCTGGTCACATCAAAATCATGAATCGATTCAAAAAAACCAAAAAAACCGCATTTTTCACCAGAATAAGAAATATGATTATTGTTCCGTATCAATGCTATCCTCCCGGCAAGCGTTTTTTCTTTATAAGCAAGGTAAAAATCGACTTTTGAATGAGTGAAAAAAGGATATTTCTTCCGGTTGAACATATTCTTCTGTGAGACATACAGCTCAGGGACATAATATGGATCATTCCTGTATAAAATATTTGGAAAATGAATGAACCTTCTTAAATCTCTTTCTGATTTTACTTCAGATATTTCAACCATAACTTACATTTTTGCCTGTTTTTCCAGCGGTCTGCCATAGAGCTTATATTCTTCAAGACCACAAGAAGGTACCAGCCGTCCTTCGAATAACATTGCATCGGGACAACCATCGCACTCATCTCTTTTGCCATCGATAAATCCCGGCGGAATAATATAACATAACAGCTGTAAAGTTGCACGCCTGAACAGATTTAAAGGATTACGGAATATCTCTTTAAGATAATTGCGCGCAATTATTCTAAAATCTGAAAGAAACAGGCTCAGTAACAATATCTGAATAAAATTAAGATAACTCCTGTCCTTGCCGAATTTATAAGCATACTTCCCTTTGAAAAGGTGATGGAACATCTGAAATGCTTCAACAAATTTCGGACCGGCATATCCCAGAATCTTATTATTTATGACAATCCATGGCGATTGCAACCATTTAATGCCAGTATCTTCCAGTTTACTCCCCAGATAAGCAGCATAGCGGATATCGGGGATTATAGTTTTTACCTGATTACATAAGTCTTCAGTATAGACCCATTTTGAACTGTCAATTTGTTCACTTTCGTTAAAAAGGACCTGTCGTATTGGTATAAATGTAATGAAGTCAACAAGTTTCGGATTTTTAATGGACCATTTGATTATAGAACCAATTTCACTAAGATTGTCATGATTGACAACACATAGAAATGTTAAATGGATACCTCTGACAGAATAAATCATTTCACCATAATGCTTTCGCAGGTCATTAAGTTCTTCTTCAGTAGTGGTTCTTTTACGGCTTAAGGAATCAACCCTGATTATTAGTCCTGCCAGACCTTCTTTTTTGAGTCCGGTAATCTTCTCGGGTGTCAAAAGCACTCCATTCGTATGTACAAATGGATACATTCCATTATCCTTAATGAATCGAATAATGCTTCCCAGTTCCGGATGCAATAATGGTTCACCTCCGCTAAGAGATATGATCTGGCAATTCCGTAACTGTTTCATTTTGAGGATGTTCTCTTTAACTTTTTCAACAGGTTCATGAACCGGGACATTGTCATCCCTGTCACAACCCCTGTAGCACCCTGGACACTTAAGATTACATTCAGTGGTTATCTCAACCCATCCGTTTGGATTATCGGTCCTGGCAAACGGAAGACGATAGAGTGTAGAAATTTCCGGAACTGCTAATAGTGTATTCATGATCAGAAAGATTTGCTACCTATGTTACCATTATATCATACAATAAGAGGTGTTTCACCCCTCTTTACATAAGACCTGTAATGCAAATTTACAGCGAAAGCAAAAACATGCTTACCCGGATGTCTCAGGATATGCCGGTTTAAAAGAGTTCTGGAAATTATTCCGCTCAGTGAAAAAATCTTCCTGTTAAGCGAGTTGTACATTTCGGTTAGTTTTTCCGGTGATATTTTTTCCGGATAATGAACGCATTCAGAAGTGTTATAATGCTTGTAATCCTCGTGTATTAAGCGACCCGCTGCTTTGAGTTCCGAATAAAGTCGTGTTGATGGGATCGGGGTTAAGAAATAGATTCTGAGTAAAGGGATTTTACATTTACGAATAAAATCAAAAGTCTCTTTTAATGATTCTGTCGTATCACTGTCAGTGCCTATTATCATTTCAGCACTTACCATGATACCTGATTTATTGAATGCCGTCATTAACCTCTGATGATCATCAACCCTCAGCCATTTCTTATTCAATTTATCCAATCCTTCCTGAGTCAGGCTTTCTAACCCAAGACTTAGAATTTCGCAGCCTGACCGGCCTACCAGATTCAATAATGAGTCATTCCTGGCTAGATTCATTGTACACTGGCTTGACCATTTCATCTTTAAAGGAAGTATTTTTCCGCAAAGTTCCTCAAGATAAGCCGGATTACTGGCGATGTTGTCATCGATCATATAGAACTTTTTGTATCCAAGGCTTTTGACCTTTACAATATCCCTGATTACCTCATCTACAGGTCTTGGAAGGTACCGGCCTTTGTACAGGCAGGAAATGGAACAAAAACTACATGTATAATTACAGCCCCTTCCTGCCTGGACCGGAAGCATATCACCAATCCTTTTTGCGGTTAGCAGCTCATACCTGGGTAGTGGCAGATTATTAAGATTCTCAACCGGATAATCATAAATACGGTTAAGACATCCCTTTCCCCCGAAGTCAGATAACAATTTTGGAAATGAGATCTCGGCATCTCCGATTACAACACTATCAACATATTTCAACGCAAGATCAGGGACCATAGATGTCATATACCCTCCCATAAAAACTATCTTTCCCCTCTTTTTAAATTCCTTTGCAATATCGAATGCCCTGAAAATTGAGTGTCCCATAGCACCTATACCTACAAGATCAGCATCAGTATCGAAATTTATTTCCTCAATAATCTCCAGTTTTATTTCAACTTCCCAGGTTTTTGGAGCCAACGCAGCAAGAAGGGGAAACACTAATCCAGGCAGATATAGTTTTTTCTGCTTCACAAGGTTCCCATCATGTAAATATTGTGAGGGCTGTATTAATAATACTTTAGGCATAGTTCAGATAATGAGTCGCATAAAAATTACCTTAGGTATTTTTCCTGATCTCCATAATTTTGTCCCTGTATTGCCTCCTTACTTTCCTGATTCCCCTTGCCATTTTTACCTGCATCACTACCGGATATTTTAAAAATCTGAAAAGGTTCAGTGGATTCAGAACAATCCTTTCATAAAGATTCAGAATATTTTTATAAAATTCCTCAACACTCATTTTTTCAGGTCTGATACTTACATGTGCTAAATCCCACTTTGGAAAATCATTTCTTTCAATTATCAGGTTCTCATCCTCAACCGAAAGGCCTGTGCCTTTTAATGGTGTCAAAGGCTGTAAATTTACAAACCTGATACCCAGTTCTATCATTATATCCCCTGCTTTCCTGAAATCTTCCCTGCTCCATGAAGGAGAGATTATCACCGCCGCATAACAATCAACCTTATTACTGTTCAAAACAGACATAGCAAGTCTGTTTGTGTTTGTGTCAGTCAATTTATTGAACCCTTTTAATTCATAATCTTCAAAGGATTCGAGACCGACAATTACTGTTCTTAGTCCAACCTCTTTAAAATCCTCTATTAATTCCGGATAGTTAGTGATAAAATCAGCTCTCCCATAAACAAGATATCTCTTTCTGATATTTCTCTCTTTCAATAATCTGATAAATTCCCTGATACGGCCGGCACTGATTAAAAAATCATCATCAACGATATATATTTCCTCTTCATTTATTGATTCTAATTCATGAATTACCTCATCAATAGGGCGGACGAAATAATTATACCCTGTAATCTTTCTACAGAAACAGAACTTACATTGATAAGGACAGCCAAATGATGTTTTTATTAAAGCAACTCTGTTATGAAATACATAAAAGTATTTATGCCTGTATTTTGCCGTAAGTTTTCTGTCGGGTAAAGGAGTGTAAAAGTCATAATCCTGAAGAGTGTTTTCATCTATATCTTCATGAAGACGCAGAACTCCGGAAGGGAAGTTTGATCTGCCATTAAGGAAATCTATTAACAGAGGAAAAGTAATAGTCGCATTTCTTACAACTCTGTAATCGACATATTCATGGTCAATATCTTCCGGGAATTTTTCAATGTGTACACCTCCGACAATAGTTGAAATATTCCTGTCGATCTGTTTGGCAATTTTACAGTATTCAATCATTTCCGGGATATGAGTAATATACCCTGTCAGGCATAAGACATCGGGATTGAATTCGCTTATGAAGTAATCGACCTTTTGATTTTCAAGAATCATATCAATTATCCTTACCTCATGCATTTCTTTAATAAGTGTAGCAAGTATCTCCAGCTCAAGGGGTTCTACAATCATCAGATGTTGCAATCCGATTGTAACAGGTGAAGGCTTTGGCCGGATGAACAGAATCTTCATATTCTGAATGCGATAAGAGTATCAGTTACTGACTTTAAAAACGTTGTACTTTTCACAAGTTCCCGAATAAGTAAGCATTTTTTTAAAAGGCCTGAGAACATTAAGGATAAAAGGATTCCTGTGATATAGGAACATTCTTCTTTCTTCAGCTTTCCCACCAAGGCGGCTTTTTGCAGTTTCAGCTGTTTGCCCCAGATCAATAAAGTCAGATTTCTTTTGTATTGCTTCTGTGATGATTCCATAAAGATTATTATGGTAAGACTGATAGTGATCCCTGAATGTATAATCCATTCCTCCGAAAAAGAAAAACAGGGTGTTCCGGTCATTGCAGGTAATATGCCAGCAAAGCATACTGGTTCCATTGTAGTATGATGTCAGGGTAAAATTTGAAGGTAAATTACGGAACAGATCAGATTTTAATATTTCGAGTTTTGTTCTGGTCCTCTTCATTATTTCAAGATACAATCTGTAATGTTTCTCGTTAAAAAGAGAACAATCAGAAGTTTCTGTTCTGACATTAGCAAACTCCTTTCGGAATTTATTAAGTCTCCTCCTATAATTATGTCTTAAAGAGTTTATATAACTTTCAATATCATCATAACCCATCTTTAAAATATAAGTTGGTAATGTCCTCATATTTAATACCTTAC
Organism: uncultured Bacteroidota bacterium; assembly: GCA_963843415.1. GTDB lineage: Bacteria > Bacteroidota > Bacteroidia > Bacteroidales > VadinHA17 > LD21. Next base: position 44,392 of record CAWJKD010000002.1, on the reverse strand, counting down.
CATTTAGATAATCTTCTCTCATATTCAAACCGAGAACAAATCCCTTTTCGTTCTTCAAAAGGTTATTCATTAAATATTCAAATTCACCAGGATCTCCAATCATAGGAGGAGTGGCAACGGAAGCCGATAGTCCGATGACATGCATGGTTAAAGGGCTCGGAATATTAAGAAATGTCAGAAGATTGATTTTTAAGAGTGTACACCATTGTCCCTGCCACAAGACTGTCTCCACGATATAGTCTATAATACCGCTGACCGCAGGGATTATACTTCTGAAGAATAGCCAGAAAATCTCTTCTTTGAAAATAGAAGTCAGCAATCTCATCCCATTCACTACCAAGGTCCTCAGGAGATATGGATATTACCACGCTACGTTCCATCTTTGAGAAAATCAGGAAAGAAGATAACCAAAGGGAAATATGACTATGTTAAAGTTATGAAAGTATACAGATCAGTGCAATAAAATAATTAGTCAGAATTCTGTAAGCTATATACCTAAGGAAGCAACCTTCGGCCGACTTTTCATTCAGGTTTGTTCTTATCGTTCCTCTCAGTCGGCCTGGTTCTCCACCAGCTGGCCAGAGTCGAGCCGGTAATATTCATCAATGGACCGAATATAGCCGGAGCCAATCCAACTGTTGCAACTTTTCCCATCTGAAGGGCCAGCCCTGAAGCCAGACCACCATTCTGCATCCCAACCTCAAATGCAACAGTGCGACGATCCTTTTCAGGCATTTTAAAAAGCCAGGAGATACTATACCCAAGAGCATAGCCGGTAAGATTATGAAGAAGACTTGTAACAAGAAGCAATGCACCTACCTTGAGCAGGCTGTCGCGCCCTGTAGCAGTAATGATAGTAATGATTACTGCAATCCCGACCATTGATATGAGTGATAGTATCTTACTCATCCATTGAGTGTTGGCTTTCAGAAAATACCGGAGCAGAATGGCTACTATCATGGGCAGGAAAAAGAAGAAACACATTGATTTCCCCAGGGCAATTAAGAATCCTGATATATCTGAATTCTTTGATTTCATATAAACCAGGTTAGTAAGAAGAATGATAACGAAGAAACCCATCAACTGAAATACTTTTGATCTGGTCTTTTCTTTCCCTGAAGAGAACAGGTTAAAAATAAAACCGGCTACAATGGGCAGGATTATCATATTCAGGATATCAAGCATCATACTCCAGAAACTGACTTCAATAAACTGGCCTCCAAGTAATTTCATAAGAAAAGGTGTGATAACCGGAGAAAGTAATGTTGAGATCGCACCAATAGTAACTGCCAGTGCAAGGTTGGCATTGGCAATATACGACATCACATTAGAAGCCAGTCCGCTTGGAACGCATCCGATCAGAATGATTCCTGCTTTGATCTCGGGTGGAAAATCGAAAATATTGGCTATCCCAAAGCCAACCAGCGGCATAATAATGTAATGAGATCCCACTCCGATAAAGACACCTTTAGGCATCCTGATCACACCTGTGAAGTCATTCAGACTCATCTGCGATCCCATACCAAACATAATTATCTGAAGAAGCGGTACAATAAGTGTTTTTAATTGAAACCTGCCTATTGATGTGAAAAGTTGAGGATAGAACATCGAGGCTGCTACTGCCATAAAAATAAAGATTGTATATGACATACCTTTAACCGCTTTAATTCCTCGTACTCCGATTGCCAGGAGAAAGAAAAATGCTATAAAAAAGGGTCCTGATTTCGAAGCTACTCCGGTGACAATCATTGAAATGGCTGCTATAAGAAATAGCAAAGCCAAGATTAATCCTATCTTATAAATATTTATTTTCTTCAAAGTATGAATAGTTAAATGTTTCTAACTCCAGAGCCTGTCATGGGAACGGTTCTGGTTCCATTCCGGTGTTGGTTCGAAATATCCTTTATTTGAAGGTAAAAGGTGTCTTTTTACTTCTTCATCATTGAGTTCAATTCCTAATCCTGGTGAGTCAAGCGGAACATTTGCAAAACCATTAGTAACCATAGGAAGCTCTCCTGTCATTTTCACCAGGTTACCCCACCAGGGAACATCTACCGAATGATGTTCCAGTGCCAGAAAATTCTGGGTTGCTGCTGCACAATGAACGTTTGCCATAAAACAAACTGGGGAACCGGCCATATGCAAAGCCATTGCTACACTGCATTCTTCTGCATAATCACCGATTTTTTTTGTCTCGAGCAGACCTCCTGCAGTTGCCAGATCGGGTTGGATTATATCCACCGCATGTGCATCAAGAAGGGGTTTGAATCCATTTTTGAGCATATAAATATCTTCACCTGTACATGTCGGAGTATCCAGGGCCGATGAAACAATCTTCCAATTTTCGGTATCAAACCAGGGAACCATATCCTCTACCCAGGCCAATCTAAACTTTTCCATTGCACGCCCGAACCGCATAGAATTGTTAATGTCAAAATGGCCAAAATGGTCAGAGCAGAGCGGAATTTCATAGCCGACAGCATTACGTATGGTTTCAACATATTGTTTCAGATCATCCAGTCCTTTATCTGTTATCTGGACCTGGGTGAAAGGATGCAGTGTATTCCCATAACCCATATAATCCCTCAGGTCATACTGTGCCAGTCCTCCCCAGAATTTGTCATTCACAATATTCCCTTCAGTTTTATTTACCAGATGTATTCCCAGGTCCATTTTCAACCAGGTAAAACCCTGATCATCAATTCTCTTCTTCAGTTTGTCCGCAAAACCCTGCGGGTCGTTAACCCCCGGTGTATCTGCATATAACCGTATTTTATCCCGGAATCTCCCTCCAAGCAATTGCCAGGCCGGAACACCATAAGCCTTACCACACAGATCCCACAGTGCCATTTCAACTGCACAGACCCCGCCTCCCTGACGACCGTGGTATCCAAACTGCTTGATTATCCTGAATAACAATTCAACATTACATGGATTTAATCCCAGGATACGGCTTTTAAGCATCAGTGCATAACGTTCATCAGCCCCGTCTCTCACTTCACCCAGACCATAAATGCCCTGGTTGGTATCGATACGGATAAGAGGTTTACGTCCTCCATCACCAAGAACTGCAACGCGCATATCAGTAATTTTCAGATCTGAAGGACGGGAGGCACGTTGAACATTTGAGGTTGTTTGTTCAATAGTCTCTTCAATCGGCATATTCATAAAGCCGCCAAGTGCAATGCCACCAAGAGCAGCTTTTTTAAGGAAACTACGGCGGCTATTCTCACTATTTCCCTTATCAATAATTTGCTGTAAGATGCTTTTCATAGTTAGTTGGTTTTAATTGGTATATGTATATCCCTTTAAATAAGAGTATTGTAATGCTAAATATGAAGTTCCTGAAAAATCTTCAGTATTCACGATTCCTCCTCTGAAAGTTACAAATCTATTAATAAAGTATTAAGGACAATAGTTAAAAATGACAGTGAGCAAAATATTTCTAATATAGTTTTATGTTTACCAGTCCAACACATCATTCACAGTCTCGATAGTTCTGGCTGAAAAAATAATGAGCGGTGATAAAGAAACGCTTAACAGATATCTGACATTTCTCAATTCCGGAGGATCAGATTCCCCTATTGAACTTCTGAAAAAGGCCGGAGCAGATCTCACAACGAATGATCCCTTTGATAAGACCATTGCTTCAATGAATAAAGTAATGGATGAAGTTGAAAAGATACTTGATTAGAAAGGAATCCGGGAATAATTAACCGGACTGAAACTAGTCTATTGCTTTTTCTGCCTGTAGATACTATCTTACCAGTACAAATGCAGCCCACATATAGGGCTGAAGCGGATATTTGTTTTTCATAAAATCCTGTGCAAGTTTAAGCGATTCCCGAATCGATTTGCCAGAAAACCACTCGGAATAGAAGTGATTCATTAATTCCGATGTCTGGTAATCAGGAATCTGCCATAAGCTCATTAACAGATAATCCGCACCTGCTACCCTGAATGATCGCTGAAGACCGTATACGCCCTCACTACCTTTGATTTCTCCAAGACCGGTTTCGCAGGCTGAAAGCACAATCAGCTCTGTATTAGGTAAATACATGTTGGAAACTTCATAAGCTGTTAGTATTCCATCATCAAGGTCAGAAGTGATCTCTTCTCCCGTCCACGTATGATTTGCACCTGCGAAAGCTAATCCTGACCTCATAAGTGGATTGTCCGATAATTTAAAAGCCTGACTAGCACTTTCTTCTGTTGCAATGGAGCTGATTATATCAAAATCCTTTTTTACATCAGGGAAGAAGAATCCGTGGGTTGCAATGTGTATTACATCAGGACTTGAATTTCCCGATAAATTCTTGATTGACTCTTCAATTGCATTATTCCCCGTTATTATAACAGATATAATGCCTTTATCTTCAGCAAGTTTTTTGATCTTCTCTACTTCAGTCAGTGTCCCGTCAAGGTACATCCACGATCCGCTTCGATTATTTTCCTTTCCGGCCGAATTTCTAGCTTGCAAAGGAGGTCTTTCAATCGATTCTTTGTATTGATCAGCAGCACCTTGCATTTTATCCAAATCTGCATCGTATTCTATCCCTCCAAACAAAACCATATTTTGTATTGGACTTTCTTTATGTTCTATAGTAACCTGAACAGTACTGCTGAGTTGATGCAAATCATATCTATCAGAAAGGAATTCTGTTTCTCCGTATGGAATGGCTGCAAATGCCAGTTGATGGAGGCGACCGGAGGGTGAATAATAAACTGTCTGAATGCTTTCAAGATATTTCTCCAATGGTTTCCATATCAAATCATAAAGTTGCTGACCCTTACCCTTATTTAACTGATCATCTTTTACCCGGCTATATAAATCATTGATAAAATTAATATCTGAACCTCTTCCCCTTTGTAAAACGGAGTCAAGCTGCATCCCCTCAAAAAGAGGGATTATTGTCGGGTGAATATCATCTTGTTTCAATAAAATTGCCGCATACAATATGCTGTCAGTCCATTCCCTTCCATTAAAAAAAGGAAAATGAGTAAACTCAATGACGGCTTCATCTGAATTCAGTTGTTTTTGCACATCCTGCCAGTGAATATTCAGTATACCTTCCGAAAGATAATTCGCTGAATGTAACCTGGTAAGTTGTCTCTCCAGTTCATTAGCATTGTCCTCCATTATTTTGATATCGGACATTTGTTGCGTCAGAGGCAATGAATATTGTCTTGCAAGCGATGTTCTGACCGTTATCCAGGAATTATATGTTCCGATAGCAATAGAATCACCACTATTTAAGATAAACATTCGGAGCTGTTTATTGGAGTTGAGCAACAATCCTTTACCTGATAGTTCTATATCATATGCTTTCCCGGCGATGGCCGGATTATTAGCCTGTTGTTGCATGATAAAATTCTGGTATGTCTTAAAAAAGAACAATACCTTTTCCAGATATTTTTCTTTTTCTTTTTCTGACATAAAGCTGAATTGCTGCCTGACCTGTGAGGAATATGTATTCAGAGCCTCCGCAAAAGATTGCTCTGCCATTTTAAAATTACCTTTGTTAAAATATAGTACAGCCAGGTTGCTCAGGGTAGTTGCATAATTAGGATGATTTTCTCCGGATACTTTCTTTATGATTTCTAATGCCTCCAGATACATGCCTTCTGCCTGCTCAAAATTTCCCCTGGCATTTTCTAATTCTGCCAGGTTGTTCAAAGAAGCCGCATAATCAGGGTGCATTTCACCATGGACCTTTTTTATGATTTGCATAGCCTGAAGAAACATGCTCTCCGACTTATCATAATTACCGGTATTACAATAAAACAGAGCAAGGTTATTCAAAGCCACTGCATAATCGGGGTGTTCTTCGCCATATGCATTTTTGCGAATATCCAACACCCACAGAAAGAGATTCTCTGATTTCACATTATTGCCTGTTTCCTGGTAAAATAAGGCGATATTGTTTAACGATGTTGCAAAATCAGGATGCTCTACACCTATCGTATTCTGTCTGATATCCAATGCTTGCAAATATAAAGGTTCCGCCTTCTCATAATTTCCTAAATCATGGTACAATAAAGCGAGATTGTTCAAGGATGTAGCATAATCAGGATGATTCTCACCAAGTAATTTCTTCCTGATTTTTGATGATTCAAGATATAATAACTCCGCTTTTGCATAGTTACCCTTGTTATGGTGTAATGCTCCGAGATTATTTAATGCGAGTGAATAGTTAATGTGCTCTTCACCATAATTTTTTTTACTGATTGATAATGCTTGCTGATATAAAGGTTCTGCCTTTTCATAATTGCCCATTTTGAAATATAACTGAGCCAGATTATTTACAATTATGGCATAATCGGGATGTTCGGGCCCAAGGACTCTTTTCCTGATTTCCAAAGCCTGCTGATAATAGAGCTCCGCCTTTTCATAATTACCAACATCATCAAACAATGTCCCCAGGTTATTCAATAGTGTAACAGTATTGGGATGCTCTTCACCATAAGCTTGTTTACTTATTTCCAGTGCTTTCAGATACATGGGATCAGCTTTCACGTAATTCCCCGTTTTATGATATAGGGTGGCAATATTATTGAGTAAAATAACATTCCCGGAGTGCATCTCACCAAAAAGATGATTGCTGATTTCCAATGACTGGAGATAAAAGGATTCCGCCTTTTCATAATCGGCCATTCCCTGATATAACCTTGCAATGTTGTTCACTGCATTAATATAATTCTGGGACTCTTCACCATATATTTCTTTACTCCTTTTCAGCGACTCCAGATACAAGTTTTCTGCATCCTTAAAATTGCCCATTGTTCGATATAATTCAGCCAGATCATTTAATGCAATGGTATAGCCTCTGTTTGATAACCCATCGATTTTTTCATATATCGCTTTAGCTTTTAAATAATACTGTTCTGCCCTTCTATATTGGTGATTCCTTTCAAAGGAGATTCCGGTATAAATCAGGGAAACCGAATAAAAACCAGTATCAGTCGATCCGTACTCTTTTTCAATCAAAGGCAAAACTTTCTCAAATTCCAGTGATGCCTTTTCATACTGACCCTCATCAAAATATTTATAAGCACTGTCAATACTCTGTGAATGAGCATTTAAAAGGCAAAAAAATAAGATGAAAAGAAATAAAATCCGATTCAGGTCAGTGGATCTATAGTTAAAAAGGGGCATTCTTCTTATTTTTAAAGCTAAGTTAAAACTATAAAATAACAGATGTAAATATTATTTCTTAATTTCGTATACAATCCTTAAAATGAGTATATGAATTCTTTGTTTCTTCAATTACGATTGGTTTACACAGTATCAGCATTATTCTTCTTTGCAATTGCATCATCACAACAATCACTTTTTGTGAAAGGGAAAAGTCTGGATCACCTTCGTTTTAAGAACTTTTCCTATGTTGACCATCAGGGGACAGGGATTGAAGCCTTTAGTTTCATGATGCCATCTGACTGGAAGTTTGAAGGAGGAATGAGCTGGATCCTCGATAATCCGGCAATGCCTTCTGTTACAGCTTTCAGAGTACATAACACAAAAGGGAAAGAGGAATTTGAGGTATTTCCCAACCATTGTTTTTTCTGGACAACAAACCTCCAGCTTTTAGGCATGTTCCCACCGGGAAGCAGGTATTTCGGCAGCGTGGTAAAGAAGCCGATGACTGCACAGAAAGCTCTCAGAGATATTATCCTCCCTGAACAGCGACGGGGTTACCCGGGACTTAAAGTGCTGAAAGATGAAAATGTTCCGGAACTGCCTGCTGCACTTGGTGCAGGGCGACAGGAAGAGGGGACGGCCACTTCCACAGCAACTGGTGCAAAACTGAGGATCATTTATTCTGTCGATGGAGTCCTATTGGAAGAAGAATTTTACGCAGTTGTTGAATCAATTTCATTTCCTGTTCGTGGTACATTCAGTGTTACCTACAACACGATATGGTATATCGATTATATTTTCTCCTTTAAAGCTGAGGCAGGCCAGCTGGAAAATAACACACAGATTTTCCAGGTCATTACTTCCTCCTTCAGAATAAATCCAAAATGGTATGCAAAATATAGTAATGTTATTGTGTATCTGGCCCAACAACAAATAACCAGAATTAATAATATAGGAGAATTCAGCCGGATGTTAAGCCAGATGAGCGATGAAATTAGGGAAGAGAATTATCAGCAGTTTAAGGCTAATGGAGAGGTATATGACAGAATATCGGAGAAAATCAGTGACAATACTCTTGGAATTGACAGGTACATTGATCCTCACGGCGGTAAAGAAGTTGAATTACCAAGCGGTTATGACCAGGCCTGGTGTAATAATAATGGTGAATATATTATTAGTGATAATCCTAATTTCAATCCGAATGAAGGTTCAAGCCTGAATTGGGAACCAATGAAGAAGAAGTGATTACAGCAACAATTCAGAATGCAATTTTCTATGTGTACCTGAGCAGGAATGAAATCAGACTTATCTGATGAATCTATTTCTTCGGAGAAGAGAACAGACTCATTATTTGATACGATCAGTCAGATTATAATCCTCTTCAGTCTCACATGAGCTCAGAAACTCTTTTTTGAACAGATCACTGTTTTCAAGGATTTTATATGAATCATCCAGATAGGTAAGTATCTGGTCGCGGTTATATCTGGTCATAGCCTTTTGATCCTTTATGATCGATTCAAATACCGGTCTCAGTCTGGTGTAGAATTCAAAAACTTCTTTAAGCTCATCATCTGTATAGCAAAGTCCTTTAAAGTCTCTTCTCTCACTTACCGGATCCCTGGGTATTTTTTTTGACTGGGTATATTCTGCACTGACGAAACCCGAAAAATCAAAATCATAGGGTACTGCACAAAAGGCTCCGGAATTGTCTTTATCCTGCATGACTATTATGTTCTGCTGAAGGCTAACGATCCAGTCCCTGTTCCCTATTATATACTGGAAGACTGAAAGCTTTTTGAGGTTTTCCCTGTTGAGGTCGAATGGTGTTAAGAAAGTATCTCTGACAACTGAATTATTTCGAACGGCTACATGATCCTTGTCTTCAATGAAGAAGCTGTATTTCTCAAAAAGTTTCTTGTTCTGTCCAGTATCAAAATATTCAATTTTTACAAGTCTGACCCTTATGCTTTGATCAGTCACCTGGTTATACATTTTATAAACAGTGTATTCATCAAGTACATCTTCATCGGACTGGCAGGGAGTCACAAGCTTTAATCTGTCCTGGTTATTGAAAATTGTATTATCAGTTCCCTCTTTGCTGAAATCTATCAGCAGTGGAGGAAATGCACAGTTCGAAGGTTTCAAACGGAAATTGCCCCGCGCCCTGACCAAAACCGATATATTTACCGTCTTCCTTTCGGGATCCCGGTACGTAATCTCCCCCTGATGATATTCGGGTGTTCCGGTACGTGTTTCCTGAATAGATGTAAAATCAGAACTCAGCTTAAGTTTAATTATTTCGTCCGATTGAAAAAGCAAGTCAACGGAGGCAGCACTTATTTCAAATGTCAGAAAAGACAATGACGACATAATAACAAAGGCCTTCAGGGGAGAAATAAAGATTGAAGATATAAGGTTCATCCGCTAATGTTTTTTACGAACACAATTTTTATTTTTGCTATATAGTTTGTTTACAATCCGCAATTACGTATTAAACAAATTAGCGGGACATTTTGTTTACAGTTAAGAAGTGATATAAAAGAAAATAGGAATTTTAAGTATATTTAGAATCCAGTCAGAGAATACTGATGAAAAATAAAATTTACCTCCTGATATTATGTTTGTTATCAAATATTTATGCTTTTGGAATTGACTATCCGGAGGTAATGGCCAGTGGTATTTCTGATGATGGCCCTTATATTTTCATTACGGATGGCGGGTTTAAAGCGAAATGGATCGAAAACGGGGTTCTCAGAGAGAATATTGTAACGCCAGAGAACTTTGCGAAATTCAGGAGCAAATTTAAATTGCTTTTCAACTACAATGATCTTAAGAACACCTTCCGGCTTAAACCGGATTACAACCAAAATTACACAAAGATCGACAGCATAGGTATTATCACTGATATCCATGGGGAGTATGGCATTTATCTCAATCTTATGCATTCCATGGGCATTATTGACGCTAACCTGAACTGGAGTTTCGGTAAGGGTCATCTGGTAATACTGGGCGATGTGTTTGACAGAGGCAATATGGTGACAGAGGTGTTCTGGCATATTTTCGGATTGGAAAAACAAGCCGAAAAAGCCGGAGGGAAGGTTCATTTCCTTTTAGGGAATCACGAGTTCATGGTGCTCGGAAAAGATCTGCGCTATATCAATGAAAAATACAGAATTGTTGAATCAATTATGGATACTACCTATTGTAGTTTATATTCAGACAGCACGGTTATTGGCAGATGGCTGCGTTCAAAACCGGTTATGATAACAATAAACGACATCCTGTTTGTTCATGCGGGAATTTCAGCAGATCTGGTTCAGAGAAATCTGACAGTTGCTGAGATCAACCAGAAATTTTCGAACGAAATTCTCGCGAAAGATATTAAACAGATATATAGTAATGAAGAATTGGAATTCCTGAATGAAGACCTTGGCCCAATCTGGTACAGGGGGTATTTTCAGGATTCAACATTAAATGAGTGCAGAGTAGATTCAATTCTTAACTTTTATTCTAAAAGACACATTGTTATAGGGCATACCGCAAATAAAGAAATCCGTTCCTTTTACGGTACTAAGATCCTTGGAGCAGATACCGGAATAATGTACAAGCAGAATGGAGAAATGCTCATATATAAGAATGGATCTTTTTACAGAGGGCTTCCTTCAGGCAAGAGAATCAGATTACAATAAGTCCCCTTATTCAAAGAATGGGATTCCGGGTGTCGCATACTTCCTGATTCCATCTTCTATCAGATCAAGACCTATCCCTGGTTTAATAAAAAAATCCGGGACTGAAGCGCACAGATGTGCGGAAGCCATCATAGCAGTAATGGCATCCCCGAAACCTGTCCCAAAATTATTTAAAAAGACCACAGAGGCCGGGACGCCTATGCCAGCCTTCTTTAAAAATGAACGTCTTGAATTTTCCATGTCAGATTATTTAAAATGTTTAATAGTCTTTTAAATCAGTAGTTTGAATAATTCATAAATTTATAACTGAATATTGGTCAATTTAAATTAAAACTTAAAAATGAATAAAACTAACACCAATGTTTTCACGTGGTCAATAATTGTTGCCCTGGGAGGATTCCTGTTTGGCTTTGACACCGCAGTTATTTCCGGCGTTGAAAAACATATTCAGGAACTTTTTCGGCTGTCTCCCTTTATGCATGGAATAACAATTTCATCAGCATTGATAGGAACTGTAATAGGAGCCATATTTTCAGGAAGACCGGCTGACCGGTACGGCAGAAAAAATGTTCTTGTTATTATTGCTGCATTTTATCTGGTATCGGCTATCGGCAGCGCTCTTGCCGGCAATGTGAGTTCATTTATTGTATTTCGTTTTATAGGCGGTATTGGGATCGGCGCATCATCGGTAGCGGCACCAATGTATATTGCTGAAATATCCCCGGCTAAGATCAGGGGTCGTATGACAGCATTGTTTCAGTTTAATGTCATTTCGGGAATTCTTATGGCTTATGTTTCAAACTATTTATTACGCGATACAGGTGTCGAACCATGGCGCTGGATGCTTGGCGTTGCAAGTATTCCGGCATTCATATTCCTGATTTTATTGTTTTTTATCCCGGAGAGCCCCAGATTCCTTATTAAAATAGGACAAATTGCAAAAGCCAGAGAAGTACTTGAAAAGATTGATGTCTTGTCTATTGATCAGGAAATCGAAGAAATTAAATCAAGCATGACAAAATCGTCAGGGGAACGACAAACCTTATTTTCACGCATTCACATCAAACCATTATCTATCGCCTTCCTCGTGGCAATGTTTAATCAGTTTTCCGGGATTAATGCAATCTTATATTACGCCCCGCGTATCTTTGAGCTTAGCGGACTTACAAACGCTGATTCGTTATTGCAGTCAATCCTCATCGGAGTAACAAACGGTATCTTTACTATTCTTGGGGTGTTCCTCATCGACAGGGTGGGCCGGAAAAAATTACTTATTGCAGGTTCTATCGGAATGTCTGTATGTCTCGGACTTGTGGCAAAAACCTTTTATACACAGGATTTCTCTGGTTACATTTTACTTGTCTATCTCCTGATATACATCATGTTCTTTGCTTTTTCAACCGGTGCTGTAATATGGGTGCTGATAGCTGAGATCTTTCCGAACCGGATCAGGGGCAAAGGACAATCATTTGGAAGTTTTACACACTGGTTCTTTGCAGCGATTATCACTTTTTTATTCCCTGTAATTGAGAAGGTCTCTCAGTTCGGGGTCGCTTACGCCTTCATGTTCTTTTCGGTGATGATGATTGTCCAGATATTTGTAGTATGGAAATATTTTCCTGAAACTAAAGGAAGGACTCTTGAGGATCTGGGAGAAAATTTATCAAAGTAATTTACTAAAAGTAAGACTCTAAATGAAACAAAATCAGTCAAGAAGAACCTGGCTCAGACAAATGACAGCAGGAATGGCTGCCCTTCTGGCTGCCGAGCAGCTTGTCGGCAAACCAATCAGCTATTCTGAAGCCGGAAATCAGTTTAACGTCACCAAAGCACTTATGGAACCGGGCGATCCGATCAAAATCACTAAACTGGAGATCATCCCGGTAAATACTTTGCGCACCATTTTCATTAAGATGCATACAGATGTAGGGATTACAGGCATCGGAGAAGGGACAGTTGAAGGACGCATACCTACAACAATAGCTGCAATAAAAGAGCTGGAAGAATATCTTATCGGACAGGATCCGAGAAGACCAGCCCATCACTGGCAGGCAATATACCGCCATGCATTTTACAGAGGAGGCATCATCCTTACAAGTGCTCTATCGGCTGTCGATATTGCAATGTGGGATATCAAAGGTAAAGCGCTTGGAGTCCCTGTATATGAATTACTTGGCGGACCAACCCGCGACAGGGTCCGGGTTTATGGACAGGCAGGTTCTCCCGGGGAGGCAAAGCAGGTGATTGAGGAAGGATATAAATCCATGAAAGTTGGTGTTACTTCCAGTCGCGGTAGGTTGTCACGCCTGGTGGAAAATCCGGATTTTGTCCAGGGCGTAGTTGATAATATTTCTTCTATCAGGGATGTGATAGGCCCAACGGTCGATATGGGTATTGAATTGCACGGAGACCACTCACCCCAGACCTCGTTGCTTCTTATCAAGGCCCTGGAACCGTTCCAGCCATGGTTTTATGAAGAACCGATCCAGTTTCAGAATCTTCCCCTGATGGCTGAAATGGCAAAGAAAACTCATATACCATTCGCTACCGGTGAACGCATGGTTACCAAATGGCAGTTCCGGGAATTGTTGTCGCTGGGTGCGGCTTCAATTCTTCAGCCCGATGTTACTCACTGTGGCGGGATAACAGAACTTAAAGCCATCTCGACACTAGCAGAAGCATTCTATGCCGCTATGCTCCCGCATGCCAAAGAAGGTATTGTAGGTGCAGTAGCGTCACTCCATGTAGTTGCAAGCATACCTAACCTTCTGGCCCATGAATTACCAAGTCTGCAGGCAGCCCCTGATGATGGCGTTAAGCGCAGTTCACTGGGCAAAAGCTATATCAAAAAACCACTCGTAATGGGTAATGACGGACATATTACGCTTGCAGGAAATATTGATGGTCCAGGTTTAGGACTTGAACTCGATGATGACCTGGTTGAAAATGAACGTAATGTGAAGGAGTGGGAATTCCCGGAAATGTGGGACAGCTTCGACGGATCTGTCCTGGATCATTAATAATTCTTACTTTAATTACTTTATACAAAAGAATGACAACCGGAGATCTTCACAGGCAAACAAAACCGGGATAAATTATTCTTTCATAATTTAGAATAATATTTAATTTATTGAAAATAAATGTATTATTCCAATATTTAAGTGTACCTTGCGCCAAATTAATAATATCATATCATGAGTAAAGGAACAGTTAAATTCTATAATGAATTCAAAGGATTTGGATTCATTAAAGAGGAGAATTCATCAAAAGAGTATTTCGTACATTCATCCGGAATAAAAGAAAATATCAAAGAGGATGATGTGGTAACCTTCGATCTGGAACAGGGTAAAAAAGGATTAAATGCAGTAAATGTTAAACTTGCTTAATTTATCTGTTAAAATCATTTATAATTTTTGGTCCCGCCAATAGCGGGACTTTTTTTTAACTTCAAAGAATTATGTACGAAAAGAAACCTATTTTAGTAAAATCACCCGACCTGTCTAAACTAAAGGAGGTCATAATTGATCACAGAACAAGAATATATATTGCTCCCGATGCTGATATCGAGGAGGCCAGAGACCGTTATATGACAAGGATATCTGCCAGGAGAGTAAAATAACATATTCTTTTTAATATCCGGATTATTCCTTGAACAGCTTGACCTTCATAGCAGAAGGCCCTTTGGGTCCTTTACCAATTTCAAAGACCACAACATTATTTTCCTTTATTGGTTCCAGAAGGCTGTTCGCATGAACAAAAACTCTCTGATGAGATTCCAGGTCGCGGATAAAACCAAAGCCTTTTGATTCGTTAAAGAAAGTGACAACACCCTTCCGTAAATAATCATTAGTATTTTCGGGATTGTTTTTGGTTATCTTAAGTTCAATATCTTCAGCCACCACAACTGTCTTATTTTTAGGATCGGGAGGTGTCGAGGTGATCATTCCAAATTCATCGACATAGGCGATCATATCGTCAAAGCTGTTCTTTTTCCCCTCAATTTTCCTCTTTGCACGCTTCTGCTCTTTTTCTTTTCTTTTCTTCTCTTTCCTGGTTCTTACTTCCTTTTTATTGAATGTTTCCTGGGATCTGGCCATATTATTCTTTTTGACTAGTTAGTTATTAAATCAGTAATCAGCTATAAAACCTGAGGATGTGCAGTAATTAACTAACCTGATTCATGATTAGTTGATGATGCGCAGAATCGAACAGCTGAATCTGTTCTCAAAGGTACAACAAAATCCCGGGAATGACACTCTCTTCCTTTAATCCTGATTCTGTTCTCCTTACAGTGATCAAAACAGTACAATGTGAAAATTAAATTTTTGCAAAGCACCCTGGTTCATATTCTAATTAGAACAAAATTTACTACCTTGACTTACTCTTAAAGTCTGCTAATAGACCGGAGCAAGTTCGTTATTAAAATAGCAGGGCAACTATTTCAAAAAAAGAACATGATTTTAAACAGATACATAGAAGAACGGACTGAAAAGAAATTTGATCTTATAATTATCGGCGGAGGCATCACAGGCGCTGCTGTTGCTTATATTGCCGCTGCCCGGGGACTGTCAGTTGCTCTCTTTGAAAAGAAGGATTACGGAGGTGCTACCTCCGCAGCCACTTCGAAGCTTATTCACGGCGGACTGAGATACCTGGCAAATATGGAAATAAGGCTTGTCCGTGAGTCGCTTCGCGAACGAAGGATCCTGGGCAACATAGCTCCAAATTTTGTCTACCCGCTGCCTTTTGTGCTTCCTAATTACAGAAAATGGAAAGGAAATATCTGGAAGATACTTGTGGGTATGTACATATATGATTTGCTGTCGTACGATAAGAAAGATACATGGGATAAGAGCAAAAGACTCCGGGACCACCGACTGATCTCTCATTCAAAAACTATACGGCTGGAACCAAACCTTAAAATGGAGAATCTCAGTAATGCATTCTATTTCTTTGATTACCAGAGTATCTTTCCCGAGAGACTGACTCTCGCATTTATTAAATCAGCAGCTGAGTATGGTGCCAGAGTTTCCAACTACTCCCCAATAGAAGCTTTTTTATTCGATGCTGAAAACAGAATTACAGGTGTTGAAGTCAGAGATGTTTTTTCAGGTGAAACTAAAAATATTTATGCAGAACTAATAATCAATTGCGGAGGTACATGGGCAGATAAGATCCTTTCAATGGCAACAGGAAAAGATCTTCAGGTCCATAAAATCAACCGCTCGGAAGGGATCCATATAATTACAGAAAAGATAGCCGGTAACCATGTTGTGTCGCTTCAGAGAAATGACGGAGGATATATGATGATAATGCCATGGCGGGATCATTCCCTGATAGGAACTACTGATAAGGAATATTTCGGAGATCCTGATGAGTATCGGGTTTCAAAGGAAAGCATTAATGATGTTATCCGGGCAGTAAATGATAACTTCGGGAAAAATATATCTCTCTCTGATATAAAACATGCTTACGGTGGACTCAGGCCTCTGGTGGATGACCAGGCCAAAGTTTCTTACCAGACATCTAGAAAATATGAAGTATATGATAATGCGATTGATGGAATAGCGGGCATGATTACTGTCGAAGGAGGAAAATTCACAACAAGCAGGAGTCTGGCCAGGGAAGTGCTGAACATGATCTCCTTAAAGCTTAACAGAACTCTCTCAGATCCGGTTTCAGACAATCTTTATCTTTCAGGTTGTGAGATCAGAGATATGAAACAGTTTATGATCAGGCAACATCTGAATTATACCGACTTCAGCAAACATACAATTGAATACATCAGCAGGAATTACGGTACCGACAGCAAGGTCGTATTCCAGATCGCCCGGGATAATCCAAAATATGCTGAAGTTGTAAGTCATGATGGTGAAATTCTGGCCGAGATTGTATATGCAATAAAATATGAAAGTGCTAAAACCCTGACAGATATTATGTTAAGAAGGACAGGAACCGGAACTCTGGGAAACCCCGGGAATATTATTGTTAATAAAATAACAGATGTGGCAGCTGAATTGCTGAACTGGGATAGCAGGAGGATCAAAGAGGAGACTGAATTGCTTATGAAAGTTTATAGTATATTTTAACAGATGCTCTTTAAGAATAGAGTTTATCTGATTGATATTCTGCAACTTTCCTGACAACTTAATACAATTAAAAATGGATTATACTTATCGTGAAATTTTTAAATGGGGAGATAAGAGAGAAGAAAAGGTTGCTCCCCTTATGATAAAAATTATCAGGGAGAAATTTGATCTGAAAGATACCGGTTTTGAGACGAAATACCTTTCAGGTTCACAACCTGTAAAACTTGAAAAAGCTTCTTCACTTAAACCACAACAGATTGATATTCTTAAGAGTATAGCAGGAAATGAAAATGTTCATACAGATGATTTCTCACGTGCAAAATTTTCATGCGGGAAATTTTATGCCGAGCTGCTTGATCTTAGATTGAATCTTGTGCCTAATCCACCCGATGCAGTAGTTTCACCAAAGAGCCATGATGAAGTAGTAAAAATTGTCGAATACTGTAACCAGGAAAAAATTCCTGTAATTCCTTCAGGAGGTCAGTCGTCTGTAACAGGGGCCTTGCAGGCTCAAAGGGGAGGTATAGCCCTGGATCTGACAAAACATCTTAATAAAATTGTAAGGATAAATACATCCAACAAAACAGTGACGGTTCAGACCGGGATTTTCGGTCCTGCTCTTGAGAATGAACTGAACAGACACGGATTTACATGCGGTCATTTTCCTCAATCTTTTGAATATTCAACTGTGGGTGGCTGGATCGCTGCAAAAGGTGCAGGACAGGCATCAACAGGATACGGAAAGATTGAAGATATGGTTCTTGCACTGAAAGCAGTCGCTCCCGCCGGAGTGATTGAGACAAAAGAGTTCCCGAGAACTGCGCAGGGGTGGGATATCTTCAGGCTGTTTGCAGGCTCCGAAGGCACCCTGGGAATTATTACAGAGACCACACTGAGTATTCATAATTACAGACCTCAGAATACTGCTTATGCAGCTTTTATCTATAAATCTTTTGAACAGGCTGTCGCCGCAATGCAGAATATCGTTCAGAGCGAATACGGTAAGCCTCACCTGTTCAGGATCTCGGATCCGGATGAGACAGACATAGCTTTCAAAACAAAAGGATTTGATAACAGCCTGTCCGACAAACTGCTAAAAATGCTCGGCTTTATGCCCGGCAAGAGATCTCTGATGTTTGTTACAGTTGAGGGTGACAGGAACTATACAAAATTCGTTCTGAACAAAATAAAGAGATCTGCAAGGGAAGGGAAAGCAATGTATATCGGGAAAAGTCCCGTGAAAAAATGGCTCGACCAGAGATACTCAAGCTCATATATGCGTGATCCATTGATGGATATGGGTATTATGTGCGATACTTTTGAGACAGCGGTGACCTGGGAAAACCTTCTGAAAGTATGGCATGCCATTCGAACTTATATCAAAATGCGGCCGATGACTGTTTTAATGATTCATATCTCTCATGTCTATGAGAGCGGGGCAAATCTCTATATAACATTCCTCAGTCCCATGAAAAAGGGAAATGAACAAGAAGACTTTACTGCTTTTCACAAGGGACTGGTCGATACAATACAGGAAAACGGAGGTTCTCTTTCTCATCATCATGGTGTTGGAAGAGTTCTTTCTCCCTGGATGGAGAAACATCTGGGAAAAACATCGATAGCCGTTCTTGCTGCAGTAAAGAAACATTTCGATCCGAATAATATTATGAATCCCGGCGAAATACTAGGTTTGTAAAAAAATGATATGAATCCCTCAGATGAAATAATACTGTCAATTGACTGCGGAACACAATCTGTAAGGGCAGTTTTGATTGACCTTTCCGGGAATATCCTCCAGATTGTTAAAACCGAACTTGAACCCTATTTCTCAAAAGGTCCGGGTCTCGCTGAACAGTATCCGGAGTACTTCAGGGATAAGATGTTCTATTCTCTTAAAAAACTATTAAGCGAGACTAAGTTCAGCAAGGAAAGAATTAAAGCTGTAACTATTACAACACAAAGATCCACTCTTGTAAATCTCGGCAAAGACGGTAATTCGCTGCGCCCGGCCATAAGCTGGATGGACCAGAGACAATGCGCAGTTGACAAATATCCGGGAAAACTTATGCAATTGATTTTAAGTATTGTCGGCATGCGTGAATCAGTAATCTACGCTGTTAAAAACGGCGAATGTAACTGGATAATGCAGAACACTCCGGATGTCTGGCAAAAGACCGATAAATTCCTGTACCTGTCAGGTTATCTTACTCACAGCCTGACAGGTGAGTTTACAGATTCAGTGGGATGTACGGTCGGATGGGTACCTTTCGATTATAAAAAACATAAGTGGGCCGAAAAAAGCCATATGAACTATAAGATGTTCCCGGTCGAAAGGGAAAAATTGCCCCGGTTAGTCAGACCATCAGAGATACTGGGATATATAAGCAGGCAGGCTTCAGATAAATCAGGTATTCCGGAGGGGCTTCCGTTGATAGCTGCAGCAGCAGATAAAGCTTGTGAAGTACTGGGATCAGGCGTTGTTTCACCCGATATAGCTTGCTTAAGCTACGGAACCACTTCAACAGTTCAGACAACCCATGCCAGATACTTCGAGGTAATTCCTTTCTTCCCTGCCTATCCAAGTGCGATCCCCGATCATTTTAACACGGAGATAATGATTTTCAGGGGTTTCTGGATGATCAACTGGTTTAAGAACCAGTTCGGATTAAAGGAAATACAACTTGCTGAAAAAACAGGCAAAACACCTGAAGAGCTGTTTGATTATATGATCAGGGACATACCAGCCGGATCGATGGGACTGACACTTCAACCGTACTGGACACATGGTGTGAAAATTCCCGGAACTGAAGCTAAAGGTGCAATAATCGGATTTGGTGATGTGCATACAAGGGAACACATTTACAGGGCTATTCTTGAAGGACTGGCTTATGCTCTGAAGGAGGGATTGGTCAGAACAGTCAAAAGGACAAAGATACCCGTTAAGTCTCTTATGATTTCAGGTGGAGGGTCACAAAGTAATCAGGCTATGCAGTTGACAGCGGATATTTTTAACCTGCCGGCATACAGACCGCACACGTATGAGACATCTTCCCTGGGCGCAGCGATAGATGCTGCAGTAGGAATGAATTTCTTCAACGATTATCCTTCAGCGGTCAGATCAATGACACGTCCGGGTGACCAGTTCCTCCCCGACAGAAAAGAATGTCGAAATTTATAATAAATTATACGAGAAGGTCTATTTAAAAATGTACAGGCACCTTCAACCTCTGTACGAACAGATAAGAGATATTACCGGTTACCCGGAGAAAATTTAAGCCTTCTTTTTCTTCGACCAGAGTTTCTCTATTTCTTCCAATGTCTTTCCTTTGGTCTCAGGAACCAGTTTCCACACGAATATTGCGGCTGCTATTCCCATTAACCCGTAGATCCAGTAGGAAAAGCCGTGGTTAAATACTCTTGTCAGCATCTGGTTGTCGTTCAGGATCGGGAATGTAAATGAAACCAGCCAGTTTGCTATCCATTGAGCAGCAACAGCTATTGACATTGCACCGCGAATACTGTTTGGAAATATTTCTGACAGTAGTACCCAAGTAACAGGACCCCAGCTCATAGCAAAGAATGCAATATACATGAGTATGAAAATAAGAGCGAGTAAGCCTTCATTATGAGTAAAGAATGCCAGACCTAATGAGATCATACTGAATGCCATACCCAATGCTCCGATTATCATTAGAGGTTTCCGGCCAAATTTATCAACTGTCATTATTGCCACTACTGTAAAAGTCAGGTTTACCGCACCGACAATAATGGTCTGCATTAGTGCGGCATTGGTAGAGGCTCCCATATTCCGGAAGATATTCCCGGCATAATAAAGCACAACATTTACTCCTACAAATTGCTGGAAAACCGAAAGCATAATACCAATAAAGATCACGAAAAACCCAAACGAAAGCCATGGGACCTCTTTTTCATGAATAGTGCTCTTAATCTCCTCAAGAATAGTAGATGCGTTATCTGAGCCCGAGATTTTTTTAAGAACTTTAAGTGCTTTGTCGTCTTTCTTTTGCATCACGAGATAGCGTGGAGTTTCAGGTACAAAAAACAAAAGGATAAGGAAAAGGCCTGCGGGTATAGCCCCTGAAAAAAACATCCAGCGCCATCCTTCTGCAACAAGCCATGTATCATTGCCCTGTTTGGCGATGAAGTAATTAACAAAATAAATTACCTGCATTCCAAATATTATGGCAAACTGGTTCCACGATACTAGCTTCCCGCGAATGCTCGCAGGAGCTATTTCGGCAATATACATGGGTGAAATCATTGATGCAATCCCCACACCTATACCTCCGAGTATTCTGTAAAAGAAGAAAGAATAAACAGGCAGGGTACCGAAAATATTTAAGGCCTCAGGCCTCCATGCCCCGATTGCCGACAGAAAAAATAATACCGCCGCAATCATGAGTCCGTTCTTTCTGCCTATCGATTTGGAGATAAATCCCGATAATGCACCACCAATTATACAACCAATAAGTGCACTTGCAATTACAAATCCTTTGATAATATCGGCTGTATCCTGTAATGCTGATCCTTCGGTAGGAACCGATTTTTTGAGGAAGGTGACAGCCCATATAGTAACAATTGTAAGAATTCCGAGACCTATTAATAATCCTCTTTTTCTGCCCAGTAACCTCATAATCTGAGCAGAAATAATAATGAAAACAAGATATATTGACATTGTCATCAATACCTTATACTGACTGATGAGACTCATTGTGTACTCGTGGTTCGCTGGATCAAGAATTTTAGTTATGTACAACTCAACTATTGATCGCTCTGCTCCGTTCACTACGGCGGTATCATAACCGAATAAAAGGCCTCCCAATGTAGCTACCAGGGTCAAAGCCATTACATACACGGGATTACCTTTTGTGAAGGCAGTCCCGGTTGATTTAGCGGTGGTGTCAATAAATGTCATAATTATTTTATTTTTAGTATTACATATTGGTTTATAAGTGACTACAAATATATAAATTGTCTTAACAAAACTTTTGTTTTTACCATTTATAAAAATTTTCTAATATTGATGTCCTGATTTTAATTCCGGAATTAGTAGTTTGGTGGTGAAATGGAAGATAGTAATTGCATCGGATTTGATAATGACAAATATCTGAAGGAACAGACAACTGCCATTCTGGAAAGGGTTAACCGTTTTAATCATAAGCTCTATATCGAGTTCGGAGGTAAGATTTTATTTGATTACCATGCTTCCAGAGTGCTGCCCGGATTTGATCCGAATAATAAAATGCGGCTTTTGCAATTACTGAAAGACAAGATTGATGTGATCCTGTGTATACATGCAGGTGCTATTGAAAGGAACAAAGTCAGGGCAGATTTTGGAATTACGTACGATGTTGATGCGTTAAAAACAATTGACGATTTCCGGGAATGGGGGATAGACATAAAAGCTGTCGTGATAACACGTTATCTTAACCAGCCACCGGCAAAATCTTTTAAGAACAAGCTTGAATTAAGAGGGATCAAGGTTTATTTACACTATCCGACAAAAGGATATCCTACTGATGTTGACCTGATTGTGAGCGATCAGGGATATGGGGCAAACGAATATATAAAAACAACACATCCTATTGTTATCGTCACAGGCCCGGGGCCAGGTAGCGGGAAACTTGCAACCTGCCTGTGCAATCTTTATCATGATTATAAAAACGGACTTAAGGCAGGATATGCAAAATTTGAAACATTTCCGATCTGGGATCTGCCTGTCGACCACATGGTGAATCTTGCCTACGAAGCTGCCACAGTTGATCTGGAGGATGTGGTGTTGATTGATGAACATCACCTGAAGGCTTATAATGTAAAAACAGTTAATTATAACCGGGATATAGAAGCTTTTCATCTGCTTAAAAGAATTATCGAAAGGATAACAGGAGGGGAATCAATGTACCTCTCTCCTACCGATATGGGAGTAAACCGGGCAAGTGCAGGTATCCTGAACGACAAGTGTATCTCTGAAGCATCATTTCAGGAGGTTATCAGAAGATATTTCAGATGTGCTGTGGAATATGCAATGGGACTTGTTGATAGGGATACGCTCGAACGGATAAAAGCTATTATGAAGAAAATAGGAGCAAAAGCTGAAGACCGGAAAGTAGTGATCCCCGCACGGGAAGCTGCAAAAGAGGCTGAAAAAAGAGGAAAAAACAATGCAGGAGGAATTTGCAGCGGTGCCGCTATCGAATTGCATGACGGGACAATTGTTACAGGCAAAAACTCATCACTTTTGCACGCATCATCAAGTCTGATCTTAAATGCTACCAAACACCTGGCAGGACTACCCGATAAAATGTACCTGTTACCTGAAAACATAATTGATTCGGTAAAACATCTCAAAAAAGACATATTAAACGGGAAAATGGTCAGTCTGGATGTGGATGAGACTTTGATAGTGCTTGGAATAAGCGCTATATCGAATCCGGCTGCAAAAATGGCACTTGAGAACCTTAACCTGCTCCGCGGTTGCGAAGTGCATCTTACACATATTCCCACCCCTGGCGATGAAGCCGGATGGCGGAAATTAAAGGTGAACCTTACCTGCGATCCTGAATATTCAAGTAAAAGTCTTTTTATAAGCTGATAAGATCCTTATTATAAAATTTAATGACCTGAGCCGGAACTGTTCATGAGCTCCTGGACTATCCTTGTAACACTCCTGAAATCGATCTTTCCAGTACTCATCATTGGCAACTCCTCTATAACTATAAATTGCCTTGGAAGAGCGATAATTGGTAAATCAATCATCATCTTCCTGAGTATTTCGGTTTTGTTTACCTCCCTGGATGTCGTTGCCACAATATAGGATCCTTTCTTTTCGTCCGATACTTCCACAACACAACAGGATACTCCTTCGGGAAGCAATTTCTCCAATATATTCTCAACCTTGACAAGTGACACCATCTCTCCTCCTACCTTCGCAAACCTTTTAAAACGGCCGGCATGCCAGAGGAAGCCATCTTCATCGAAAAATCCCATGTCGCCGGTATTGTACCAGCCGTCGATCAGGACTTCAGCAGTAAGTTCCGGATCATCATAATACCCCTTCATCACCGATTCGCCTTTTACAAGAATTTTACCGACTTCCCTGGTTTTGCACAGTTCACCCGTTTCAAAATTTTCAATCCTTACCTCGACACCAGGAATAACTTTTCCTGTGCTGCCAGGTCTGTTGAACTCTAAAGAGTTAACCGAAATTACCGGAGATGTTTCGGTAGCTCCATAACCCTCCAGCAGAGTGACTCCATGTTTTTTCATGTACCCTTCCCTCAGGGCATCAGGACATTTGTCGGCGCCTGCAACCATTAACCTGAGTGTTTTGAAATCACCGGGTTCCGATTTATTAAGATAGCCCCAGAAAAAGCTCGGAGTCCCGACCATTATTGTCGGTTTCTCCTCACGCGCAATATTACTGATAGTCTGGAAATCGAGAGGATTGGCATAAGATACCATCGTCATTCCGTAATAAAATGATACCCACAGATTTACAGTTAATCCGAATACATGGAAGAAAACCAGGTTTGCCAGGAGGATATCCGATTCACTAATACTGACATAACTTCCGAAATTTTCGATATTTGAAGCAATATTACGGTGTGACAGCTGGACTGCCTTAGGATCTTTTTCACTTCCGCTTGTGAACAGGATGACGGCAGTATCATTTTCATCACCTTTATTGATCATGTTGAGGATCATACCCACAGGAAGCTTCGTTTTCAGAGCAGCCTTCAGCTTCTCTCCTGTCGTTACACTTTCCATTATATCTTCGATCAACACCATGCCGTCAATAAGCGGACAGTTGATTTTCTGCAGCAATGCCTTCGAAGTGATAATTGTCCTGAATCTGCATTTTTTCTGAGCGTACCTCGCATTCGCCTCAGCGCCGGTCGAATAGTTTATCATTACAGGTATTCTTCCACTCATCAGTGCTCCGACGTTAGCCAGTGCACAACCGGCGGAAGTGGGGATCATTATACCGATAAATCCCTTGTCGTACTTCTGAAATTTAGAGCTCAGGATAAGAGCACCGATCAAAGCCCTGGAATAGGTCACACTCTTTCCGGTCGATTTGTCGATAACTGCCAACTTCGCGGCATGTTTCTTTGCCATGCGGACAAATTGCTGATGGAGTAGCATAGGTAATAAGGATTAATAATGGAATAAATATAAAATTTCAGGGGGCTAATATAATGAATTATCTATCAATCCAAACAGTAGTTTAAAATTTCATTCGAAAAATATTAAAGAATGAAATTAGTGGTATATAATTTAATATGTGTTATTTATAAGCATTTCTCTGTTGTTTCTGGTAAATGCAATATCATCCGGTCGAAATTTTGTCGTCAATTCACTGCCTGGCGGCTCTGCTCAACCACCTCAACGTTAAGGAGATCTTGTCTTCCTCACAGATTACCGGTGAGAATTGCTTTGATTTTTCCTAAATTTGTCTGAAATCATGACCTGTTTAATCAGATGGGGAGATATTGTGCTGATTTCCGGCGAAAGAGTAAAGATCCGGCTGTTGAAACAAATATAAAAATGACATGCAGGTATCTGCTATTTGTAAATCTTATGGTAATTTCTCTTCTTCTGCAAGCATGTAGTGACAAAAGGAAAGACGAAATAAATTCCGGGGAATCTCTGCAGAGGAGTGTTTCATTTTCCGGTTTTGAGTGGACAGTTGATGGATCAGGATCTTCAAGAAAAAATCCCGGGCAAAATTATTTCTCATCTTCCGAAAAAAACGTATGGGTTGACGCAAAAGGTAATCTGCATTTAAAGATCACTAACCGGAACGGGAACTGGTATTGTGCACAGGTAACCCTTAAGGAATCATACGCCTATAACAAGTATAAATTCTTTGTTTCTTCAAGGGTGGATAAGCTTGATAAAAATGTGGTCGGCGGACTTTTTACCTACCTCGATGATATGAATGAGATTGATATAGAATTCTCAAGATGGGGCGTGAAAAATAATTTAAACTCTCAGTTTACTATTCAGCCTGCGTACCATGAAGGCAATAATTACAGATTTGACCTGGATCTCAGAAGCAGACAGTCAACTCACATTATCGACTGGAAAAAGGATAGAATTGATTTTGCCAGTTACCGGGGACATCATTCAGAAAGACCTCCTGAAAGAAAAATTATAAAGGAATGGAGCTATAAGGGAGATGACATCCCCGATGTCAGTAATGAAAAGGTGATGATCAATCTCTGGCTCTATAACGGAGTGCCTCCCTCTGATAATAAAGAAACCGAAATGGTAATCAGGGCATTCAGGATTGAATGACGTTATAAAAAATCAGAGCGTGATCAAATCTTCTCCCATAGTAATCTTAATTCCTTTGTAGGATCGTTTTCAACCCTGCATTCCGTATCGAATATCATTGTTGCTCTTGATTCGATTGTATAGGGAGGCCAGGTGGGTATTTTATCACAGTTTGGATTTCCGGTTTTTCCAAATGCAATAATTGTCGAACCAACTATATCAGCCATCTTGCGGGCTTCGAATGTATTACCGGCAATCAGGTTCCGTGCATTTCCCAGCACCAGACCCAGATCTACTCCATGTACAGCGCCAAATCTTCCCTCATAAGCCGGAGACGGCCATTCCACAAGATACAGAAATGCATTACCCCTTTTTTGCTTCGATTTGCGCTCAACCATTGTAGTTGCACGTTCCCTTGTGTTGGAATCAGTTCTTATCCGGGACTGTATCTGTATTGGTGTTGCATTTGGATATACCCTATTGTAAGTATTGATTATCAGGGTTGCATTTTCTTTATAGGTCTCTTGTCCCCATTTTATTAAACTATCTTCGGTAGGCTCAGGAACGGAAAGATCCCTTATGCCTGCGTCCTCACGTGTATAGCCCACTATCATTGGAACATCGGCCGAAATTTCAGGAGCTTCCGGGTCGAAAGGATGTTTTGGAATGACAATACCGTCCACAACCGGACTGAACCTAGTATTTGATTTAGCTTCAAGGATTGTATCCCATGGAATTTTCTGTATATCTTCCAGTTTTGTTTTGCTGATTCCCAGTTCTGATAATAATTTCTCTGTTTGTTCTGCATTGCTTTCCCGTGGAGGAAGTGTTATTGTAGAACCGCTCTGTACTCCGGCTTTATGAAATAGTCCCTTTGCCGAAGGCATTACCATAAGTGTTGAGACTTTGGATCCTCCCCCCGACTGGCCGAAGATCATCACATTACCCGGATCACCACCAAATCCTGATATATTATCCCTTACCCATTCAAGCGCGGCAACAAGATCCAGCATTCCGGCTACACCTGAATTAGCAAATTTGGAGGAACCTCCAATCTGTCCCAGGTCGAGAAAACCGAAAGGCCCGAGGCGATGATTAACGGTTACAACAACAGCATTGCCCATCCGGGCAAGGGGATCACCATTAAATGTAATACCACCAGAACCATCTGTAAATCCTCCTCCATGTATATAGAAGAAAACTGGTCGTCTGCCATTATCATTAAGTCCCGGCGTCCAGACATTGAGAAAAAGACAATCTTCGCTGATACCTGATTTCACATGTGCATCCCAGTCGACTGATTGTACGTATTCGTCAGTCGGATCACCAGGCTTCTGCAGCGCTGCAGGTCCATAGGCAAAAGCATCGTAAACATCTTTCCATCTTGCCGGTTTGACCGGAGGCATGAACCTGTTTGATCCTGCTGTGCTTGCTCCATACCTCAGGCCACGAAAGGTCATGATACCTGATACATTCATTCCCCTTACCTTACCATATATAGTATCTACAACAGGGAATCCATCTGCCATTGCACCATAGCTGTTAAATGGTAACAGTAACCCTGATGCTGCCGCTGTACCTAGAATTGAAGTTTGTCTGAGAAATCTGCGTCGCGAGATTCTGTAATCGTGAAAAGCACCGTTTAAATCCAACATATAATTAGTTATTTTTAAGATTAAAATAGACTTTTGACGATAAATGTACATAAGTTCTTCAAAAAAATCTAAATATATATCCCCGGATCTGAAAAAATTACCCCGGAGTAATCATAGCGCAAGTGTTAGAGTGAGTGCATGAAAGAAAAAAAAGAGCATAATAACTTTCTTTCCAGCATTAAGGAGGTCAGTTATTTAGTTGATTATTATTGCCTCAGGAGGATACATTTTAAGAAAAAGCGTCAACAACACCGTCAACAACGGAAATTATTTAGTGCTCTGGCAAGTACGATATCTATACTGACATTTATAAGGTTTAATCACTATTCTATTTCTAATTAATTTTAAGAAAATATTGACTTGTATCCTGATAATTTATACCTTTCTTAAAGCACAGCTGGTATTGAACAGACAACCTGAACAAATTAAGTCTGTTTATAGTCAGTGCTTTTATCTGGTTTTCTTCACAACCTCTTAAATATATGGAAGGGAAGAATTCATGAAGATACTTTTTATCTCACCTTTAATAGGAGATAATGTAAGAAGGGAAAAAGGGCTGTTCTTTCCATCACTCGCTCTCTATATCCTTGAGGGATTGACTCCTTCTGAACATTCAGTGAAGATCGTAGAAGAAGAACTTGAAAGAGTCCCTTGTGAGGAAGAATTTGATCTTGTAGGGATAAGCTGCATGACTGCCAATGCTCCAAGAGCCTATCAATTTGCTGATGGTTTCAGAGAAAAAGGAATTAAAGTTGTCCTTGGGGGCATTCATCCCACAATTCTTCCGGATGAGGCGCTGGAACACGCAGATTCTGTTGTTATTGGAGAAGCTGAAGGTGTCTGGGAAAATCTGATTGATGATTTTATAGCCGGACATCTTCGACAGAAATATTATAATCCTGATCCGGATCTCAGCAAATATGTACCCAAAAAATTTGACAAGATCCTTAAAAGAAAACCATTTGACATTTTACCAGTTGTTGCAACAAGGGGATGTCCGTATGATTGTGATTTTTGTTCTGTTACAAATATTTTCGGAAAGAAAATAAGACATATTCCAATAGAAAATATCGTACGCGATATTGTTGATTCAGGCTGTAAAAAAGTAATGTTTTATGACGATAACATCATTGGCCAGCCAAAATATGCAAAAGAACTTTTTCAGGCAATTAAGCCATTGAATATTAAATGGGTTGGACAATCTTCCATTTCCCTGATTAATGATACTGATCTTATACATCTGGCAGCTGACAGCGGCTGCATGGGGTTACTTATAGGGTTGGAAACCATTTCTGAATCTCAGATGGAACTGATGAAAAAATGTATTAAAAAACGGGACCAGCTTAAACTTGCATTAAGCGATATAATGAAAACGGGAATACTGATCCATGCTACAATGATATTCGGATTTGATTCTGATACGAAGGAGGTGTTTGATGATACGGTCAGATTCCTGATTGAATCCAAAATAAGCAGTGTGTCATTTTGCGTTTTAACTCCGCTTCCTGGTACAAGAGTTTATGAAAACATGGTAAAAGAAGGTAGACTCATAACCACTGATTGGAAGTACTACAACAATCGAACTGTTGTTTATAAACCTCGGAACATGAGCCCTTATGAATTGCAATTCGGTAACTGGCAAGCTAAAAAAGAATTTTACCGGTTTAGTTCCATCATGAAGAGATTGACCGGTAACTTACAACATTTTGGATTTCATCTTGTTTCAAATTTCACATATTTTAAACACGTTAAAAGTGAGGAGGTAAGAATTAAAAGACTCGATAATGAACTATTCTCATTAAGCATATGATGTAAAAGCCAGTCGCCATGTATTCATCTGATCCGGAATAAAAATAATGTGAATGAACATAAGGCATGAGATTATTGTTTACTGAAAAAAGTCAGGTACAAAACCGGATTATAATCAATATTAATTATTGGAAAGGAGCTTTAAAATGGAAAAGTATCTAATTGAAGTACCTCATGAAGCAACAAAATCTGCATGTAATAATGCTGTGCGTATATTTTTACAGACTGGTTCTCACTTTCTAAGGCAAGCTGATTGGGGTTGCCATGATGGTGAACATAAAGCATGGTTAATAGTGGAGGTAGAAAACAGGAACGAAGCCTTGCAGATTGTACCTTCATTATTCAGATCGGAAGCAAAAATTGTAAAACTCCATACGTTTACAAGAGAGGAGATGGAGAATATAGAAAAAGAACATCCGGTTTAGGAAAAATCCAGAAGAGCAATTTCAGAATCAATTTTTTAAGTTAATGTTTTGGTAACTCAAATTTGACTTATATATTTGCAGTCCGAAAAGGAGGTGCCATAGCTCAGTCGGTAGAGCAATGGACTGAAAATCCATGTGTCCCCGGTTCGATTCCTGGTGGCACCACTTAAAACAGAGCGAGAGTGAGAGCGAGTCATGAGACGAGTGAACACTCTTGATCTGTTTTCTCACTCCCGCTCTCACACTCACTCTTTCTCTTCCCGTAAGATCAACGTCTTGCTGGTTTTTGTTTTTAAGAGTTGACGGAATTGTTGTCAGACTTTACAATGTGCACGTTATCAGCTTAATGAAAGAACATTCAGTCTATTATTTCTAATTTTGATTGGACCGAATTATAGGGAAGCCGACTAGGGGGGGTGATTTAAGATCAACGATTAAGTCTTTTGTTAATATTTTTCTATTAAGTAAACATTGGAGTCTGGTAACAGACAGGAATAATAACTACTTTTAAAAAAATAACCAGACTATAATTATCCTATATGGAATAGTATTGATTTTTAACTGAATAAGATATGGCGCAACAATATTTAGATCATTCAAGAGCAATTTTAACTTCTAATCGTTCAAATTTTAAAGGTGGAAGCAAAGGATCCGGGATTATCTCTTTATTTGGGTATCAAAACGAATATGATCTTAGAGAAGGGTATCCATTATTAACTACTAAAAAGATGGCTACAAGATCTATGTTTCATGAAACAATATGGTTCTTAAGAGGGGATACAAATATTAAATACCTTGAAGACAATAACGCACCCGTATGGAGACCTGATGCTTTTCAAGGCAATCTTCCCGGGATGCAAAAAGAAGGAATTATTCCTGAAGGTATTGTAAAGTATTCTCCTGATTGGGACAAAGCAATGGAAGAATATGGTCAGAGAATAAAAGAAGATCCTGAGTTTGCAGAAAGATGGGGCGATGCCGGACCAATATATGGGAAACAATGGAGAAGATGGGAATATTTTGATCATGACAAAGGGAATTTTGTTGAAATAGATCAGCTGGGAAAACTGATAAATGGTCTTAGAAAGAAACCAACCGGCAAAAAACACATTGTTGATTCATGGAATCCCGGAGACACTCCAAAAATGTCTTTACCTCCATGTCATGTTTTATATCAGGCAACTGCTAATGAAGAAGGCGAGTTAGAATTGCAACTTTACCAGAGAAGTTGTGATCAGTTTCTGGGTGTTCCTTTTAATATAGCTAGTTATGCTGCTCTTACCCAGATAATTGCTCAAGAAGCAGAGATGGTTCCAAAAACATTCATCCATACTTTTGGCGATTCACATTTTTATGCTGGTATTGGGAAGAGAACTCAGTGGCACAGAGATAATTTCAAGGAACTACAAAAAAGAACAAGAAATGTTTCAGCAGGAGAAGAATATTTAGAAGTTGTTGAATGGATTAATAAAAATGCTCCTGGTGACGGCAATGAAGAAAAATATGATCATGTAACTGCAATTCTTGAACAAATGTCAAGAGAACCGAAACCTTTACCTAAATTACACATTACAAAGAAACCCTTTGATCAACTAACTATTGATGATTTTGTTGTAGAAGATTATAATCCTCATCCTCCAATCAAAAGGAGTATGGCTGTTTAACCAACAACCTTAAAATAATATTTCTGTCAATAAAAGGGCAAAGGAATTAACAAATCGTGAGTTTAATGCATTTGTTGAAATAGGTTTGGTTTTAGTCGGTCATTACGCTAACGGTATATGCCTATTCGAATGATTCATATAAACGAAGCCTGTTTTTAAGAAGCATGATCTCATTCTGCATATCATTTATCCGCTCTAACAAATGTGTGACAGTTTCAATGCCTTCAAGATTGATATCCAGCTCATAATATAAACGGACAATTTTCTCCAGTTCATTCAACTGGCTTTCGTGAATATACTCTGTTTCATTAATAGTGATAACTTCTATTAATCCTGCATACTGCAGAGAATTGATAAATGTGATCTCTATATTGTGACTTGCACAGAATTCATTTGCAGGTATCATATTTCCCTTATTCATCGTTTTGATTTTTAAGATTGGGATTTTGATAATTCAGAAAATAATATTCTTTGTTTTTCGGTCAAATCAGTAGGGATTTTGATCATATAGGTTATGTACAGATCTCCAAACTTGTCTTTGCTTTTATAGAGAGGAAATCCTTTCCCTTTAAGTTTTATTTTACTGCCATTTTGTGTTTCAGGCTTCACCTTTAGTTTTACTTTCCCATCCAGAGTGTCGATAGTGATCTCACCGCCAAGTATGGCAGTGTAAAGATCCAAATCTGCTTTTGTGTACAGATCATTCCCAAGACGTTTGAACTTTGGGTTATTAGCTAACAAAAATGTAATATATAAATCACCGTTTGGACCACCATTAATACCCTGCCCTCCATGCCCTGCAATTTTAATTGTTTGTCCATTTTCAATTCCGGCAGGTATGGTGATCCTTATTCTTTTACTGTTTACAGTTAATGTTTGCTTATGAGTTTCATAAGCATCAATAAGATCCAGGTGCAGCTCAGCATTGTAATCTTCCCCCCTGAATTTTACCTGTCTGCTTCTTCCTGTATTCTTAAATCCCCCGAAGAGTGATTCAAAAAAATCAGAGAATTCTCCATCATACTGAGCCCCTGAATAACGTTGTCCATTGAAATCCGAAGCTTGCTCCTGATACTGACCGGCATTTTTAAATTCTTCAGCATGCTTCCAATCCTTTCCGTACTGATCATATTTTTTTCTCTTTTCAGGATCGCTTAAAACCTCATTAGCCTCATTGATCTCCTGAAATTTCTTTTTAGAATCTTTATCATTCGGATTCAAATCGGGATGGAATTTTCTGGCTAATTTCCGGTAGGCACTTTTAATTTCCTTTTCTGTGGCATTTTTATCTACCCCCAGGATCTTATAATAATCAATAAACATTATAAAGATATATTACTAAAAGTTTCAAAATCTGCATTAAGGACAAAGGTATAAATTGACAAAGAAAATTACTCTTGATTGCATTATGTTTTATTCTAAATCGATAAAGTGTCTTTGAATTTGGGATTGATTAAAAATCAATACAGTGACGGTAAAACTAGTGTTTTTATGGAGTATCCTGGAATCATTAATATGAAAAGTTAATCTCGGATCACAAAACTTCAGGAATTGACACTACAGCTGGATTGTTCAATATCATTTAAGACATTGATTTTCTTTAAATAGCAACTATTTCCCTTCCTCCTTTGGTTTTAATGATTCAGCCCATTTACAGATTAATTCGATTTGTTCCTTTGTGGGAATAAGTTCAGGGTTTGATTTCCATTATTTTTCAGCTAATTCTGTAGGTAACGGCCAGTGGTGTCCAGGATCAAGCAATCTATTAGCTGCTTCGGGTCCCCAGGTACCGGCGGCATAATTCGGAAAATCCACCGGAGGCTTGCCCGACCAGACTTCAAGGATTGGCATTATTATTTGCCAGGCTGCCTCAACCTGATCAGCGCGCATAAAGAGAGTGGCATCGTTGTTCATCACATCCCAAAGTAATGTCTCGTAAGCATCGGGCAATGGTATTGAAAAGCTTTCCTGATAATTGAACCGCATAGCAACAGGTTTTAACAGTAACTTCATTCCCGGTTGCTTTGCCTGAAAACGCAGCACAATACCTTCGTCAGGCTGAATAGACATGATGATTGAAGATGATTGCCAATCTAGCATGGTTTCCGGCGGAAAGGATTTATGCGGTACCGCGCGAAATTGCAATGTAACTTCTGTTACTTGCCTGGGAAGACGTTTCCCGGTTCTAAGATAAAAAGGCACATCCTGCCACCTCCAGTTATCCACAAACAGCTTCAAAGAAATAAATGTCTCGGTCATAGAATCGCGAGAAACTCCACATTCTTCGCGATATCCACATACATCTTTACCACTTATGTATCCATTTCTGTATTGTCCCCGGATTACGTACTGGTCGATATCATAATTATTTGGTCGTATAGCATGAAGAACATCCACTTTCTTGTTACGTATTTCGTTGGCGTTAAATGAGACCATAGGTTCCATGGCCACAAGACACAACAATTGCATCAGGTGATTTTGTACCATATCTCTTAATGCTCCTGCCCGGTCATAGTAACCTCCACGGTGCTCAACGCCTAAATCCTCTGCTACAGTAATAGTCACGTAATCCACATATCGTCGATTCCAGATGGGTTCAAATAGTGGATTGGCAAAACGGAAAGCAAGAATATTCTGAACGGTTTCCTTACCGAGATAATGATCGATCCTGAATATTTGCGATTCTTCGAAATTATCGGTAAGTGTTTCATTCAGTTTTAGAGCAGATGCTATGTCGTACCCGATTGGTTTTTCCACCACTATTCGTACCCGCTCCCGATCGTTTGCCAGTCCTGATTCCCTAAGATGTTTCGGAATTTCACCAAACATAACAGGTGGTGTAGCCATGTAAAAGATAAGCTGAGGTTTGGCATTCCATTCTTTTTCCAGTTTTCCGCATTGCTCCTTTAATAAGGTATAAATTTCGGGTTTTGTAAAGTCTCCCTGCTTGTAATAGATATGTCTGGCAAACAGTGACCACACCTCATCGTTGACCTTACCTTTCCGTGAAAATTTTTCGATTCCATCCCGGAAACGTTGACGTAAATCTTCATCGGTGAGTTCTTTTTGATCCAGAACTATAATCGAAAAATTCAAAGGCATACTCAAATCCTTAAAAAGGTCAAAAAGAGATGGTACAAGTTTTCGCCAGGTCAGGTCTCCTGATCCTCCAAAAATGGCAAATACCGTAGGTTGAGATTGTCCATTTGGCTTCATTGTCATCATTTCTGTCATTATGTATGAATAATTCCCTTAGCATCAATCCGGTAGTTTTCAAAGGATTGAGATACTCTCCTTGACGTTACCAGTGCAATGCCTAATGTGTTAATATAATACCGACGTTTTGAATTTTATATTTTCCATTATTCAAGATTAATGCTGCCAAAGAATTGCAGTAGCTTCCAGAGGTACAGAAACACCTGAAAGGACAGGGATAATCCGTGGAGTGAAATCTGCTGCCGGACGTGTTACAGGCACCATCGTGCGATAAACGTTTGGTTTAATTTTTTCTTTTGCCATTATTTCAATGGTATTGATTCTGTATTTTGAGTGTAAAATTTAAAGCAAATTCAATAATGCTTATCAGACAGTATCGCACTGTCGTTTACTTTTATACGCATTAATGAATTTTGAAAGTACTAAGTTAGGCACCTGTTACTAATTTAATATTCCATAATTTCTGAAAAAAATTGCACAATTCACACTCATTCGGGTAGTGAATATAACACTGTATAATTCTGATTTTTTTGTTTTTAATTGAAACAATAGTTCAAACAGATCCTAAAATTTTATTCATTATGATTCTTCTAAATCCTTGAATAGTTTTTAAAATATTATTAGTTTTATAAGTATTAAATTTACGAATTAACAGCAGAATATTCCTCGCCAAATTTAAATTACTTAAGAAGCTGAAGTGACAGACTAAATTCAACAAAACAAAAATATATAGTTGGAACAAAATATTACTTTTTGGCCCTTTATCGTTTTTGCTTTGATCGTTATTTCCCTTATAGGGATTATGATCGGTCTTGCCTATGTCCTTGGCGAGCATCATCATGAAAAAAACACCGATGAACCATACGAATCAGGCATCCCTCCTACCGGAGATGCCCGGCTGCGATTTTCTTCGGGTTTTTATATAATAGCTATGTTTTTTGTTATTTTCGATCTGGACGCTGCCTTCATCATACTCTGGGCTGTCTCTTTCCGTGAGCTTGGACTTCCTGGTTACATTGGAATAGTAATTTTTATTGCCATTCTGATAGTACTCCTTGTTTATGAGCTCAGTATTGGTGCTCTTGACTTTGGACCTGACGGCAGAAAAATTCTGAAATCTAAAACAGGAACTAAATGAAATCTTCCATGCATAAAAACGGAACAAGAAATACCGGTCCGGGAAAGGATTTGTCTGATGAAGCCGTATATAAATCCGTATTATTCGGCAAACTTGATGAAATGATCTCCTGGGGAAGAAAGAATTCCATCTGGCCGTTTGGATTTGGACTATCCTGCTGTTTCGTTGAAATGGCCACATCACTGACAAGCCGGTATGATATTGCACGCTTTGGAGGTGAAGTTATCCGTGGCACTCCCCGCGAAGCAGACATGATGGTTATTGCTGGTACAGTCTTTCTTAAAATGGCGCCAATAATAAAAAGGCTTTACGAGCAAATGATGGCACCCAGGTGGGTTATCTCAATGGGATCATGCGCAAATTCCGGTGGTATGTACGATATTTACAGCGTTGTGCAGGGTGTCGACAAAATTCTGCCTGTTGATGTTTATGTATCCGGTTGCCCTCCCCGGCCCGATGCATTTCTTGAAGGATTATTATTGCTTCGTGAATCAATTGGCAAAGAACAGCGGCCATTAAGCTGGGTTATAGGGCCACAGGGTATCCACAAAGCAGAAAAGATAAGCATGAGAGATCTCAAGCAGGAAGAAAGAAGTAAAATGGGAATTATCCGCCCGATGAATGAGGTATAAAATGTTTTAAAACCCTCGATTTTCACATGAGCAATAATGACCATAATGTAATTGTTGAACTGGGGTCCAGGTTTGGAGACCAGACTATTTTGCATCAACAATCCACAAAAGATGTAATAGCTACCATATGGACAGAAAAGAACAACCTGATTCCAATATTAAAATACCTCAAGACCGAAATTACTCGGCCATTCAGAATGTTATATGATCTCACCTGTATTGATGAGAGGACAAGGATTAACCGGAACGGTCAGCCCGACAGTGATTTCACCATAGTTTACCACCTTACCTCATTCGAAAGGAATGAAGATATCCGTATAAAAGTACCGCTTAAAGAAAAAAACCTTTCAATTCCAAGTATTACAAGTATCTGGGAATCTGCTAACTGGTATGAACGCGAGGTATATGATATGTTTGGTGTCGACTTCAGCGGCCATCCCAGGCTTACAAGAATTCTTATGCCAAAGACATGGCAAGGGTACCCTTTGAGAAAAGAACATCCGGCCAGGGCAACTGAACTTGATCCTTTTGTGCTGACTGAACAGATCAGGGATGAAGAGGAGTCAAATCTTAAATTTAATCCTGAAGAATACGGATTAGATACAAAAAGTGAAGACAGCGATTTCATGTTCCTGAACATCGGTCCCCAGCACCCGGGAACTCATGGGCTTTTAAGGCTTATAGTTCAATTGAATGGCGAAGACATCGTAAACATTATACCGGATATTGGATTCCACCACCGCGGAGCAGAAAAAATGGGCGAAAGACAATCATGGCATACATTTATTCCTTATACCGATCGTATTGACTATCTGGGTGGCGTGATGAATAACCTGGCTTACCTTCTTTCCGTTGAAAAATTAGCCGGTATCGAAGTTCCCGACAGGGCAAGTGTGATCCGCATTATGATGAGTGAGCTTTTCCGGATCGCCAGTCACCTGGTCTGGCTGGGTACCTTCGCTCAGGATATGGGACAGATGTCTCCGGTTTTTTATGCTTTTAACGACAGGGAGAGGATCTTTGATATAGTATCTGCTATTACCGGTGCCCGAATGCATCCTTCATGGTTCAGGATTGGCGGTGTTGCTCATGATCTGCCTGACGGCTGGGAAAAGCTGGTTCAGGGTTTCGTTGATTATTTTCTAAAGCGTTTGAAAGAGTTTGATAATATTGTAATTAAGAACAGCATATTCAAGGCTAGAACTGTTGGAATAGGCGTATTCACAACAGAAGAAGCTGTTGAATGGGGAATTACAGGAGCCGGACTCAGGGCTACTGGTTATGATTGGGACTACCGTAAAAAAAGACCTTATTCTGGCATTGAAAGATTCGAATTTGATATCCCGCTGGGGAGGAATGGCGATTGCTATGACCGGGCGTTTGTACGTATGGAAGAAATGCGCCAGAGCCTGAGGATTATTCAGCAGTGCATTAATAATATGCCTGCCGGACATTACAAGTCTGATCATCCCCTTGCTATACCTCCCAGGAAAGATAAAACCATGACAGATATCGAGACTTTAATTACTCATTTTGTCGGTGTTTCATGGGGTCCGGTTATCCCTGCAGGTGAAGCAATGGTTCCGATTGAGGCAGCCAAAGGGAGCAATGGCTATTACCTGATAAGCGACGGAAGCACATCATCATACAGGTCACGGATAAGAACCCCGTCCTTTCCTCACATGCAGATGCTGCCATTTATCAGTAAGGGATATACGATTCCCGATTTGCTGGCTATTCTGGGAGCGATGGATTTTGTATTAGCTGATCTTGACAGATAACGTATTGAAAATTATTGTATAACCGCAATGTTGACTGAAGAAGAAAAAAAGGAAATACTTGAAGAAGTCAAACATTATCCATACCCTGAAGGGGCATGTATAGATGCATTAAAGATTGTGCAGCATTACCGCGGATGGATTTCTGATGATTCAATCAAGGATATCGCACAGATCCTGTTGATGTCAAATGAAGAGGTCGACGGTGTTGCAACATTTTATAGCCGCATTTATCGGAAACCGGTGGGCAGAAATATTATACTTATCTGTGATAGTGTCAGTTGCATGATTATGGGGTACGAAACATTATATAATTATTTATCAAAGAAAATCGGGATCAGCTTCGGAGAAACAACAGCTGACGGGCGTTTTACTCTTCTCCCGGTCTCTTGCCTTGGCGATTGTGACAATGCGCCTGCAATGATGATCAACTCTGATCATTTTAATAATCTGACAGTTGATAAGGTCGATACACTGCTTGACAGTTATAAATGACAGGAGATGGAAAAGCCTCTGACAAAACATATCAAACTCGGGTCTCCGCCTCTTAATCTGAAAAATTACCAGCAGGCTGGCGGTTACAATGGCACACGCAAGGCTTTGAAGGAAATGGCACCCGCTGATGTAACTGCACTTGTCAAGGCATCGAACCTTCTCGGAAGAGGCGGTGCCGGATTCCCAACGGGTGTGAAATGGAGCCTTGTTCCTATGGATGATGGATGTGCGAAACCAAAATATCTGGTTTGCAATGCAGACGAAATGGAACCGGGTGCTTTTAAGGATCGGTATCTGCTTGAAGGAAAT
This sequence comes from uncultured Bacteroidota bacterium, assembly GCA_963843415.1. Taxonomy (GTDB): domain Bacteria; phylum Bacteroidota; class Bacteroidia; order Bacteroidales; family VadinHA17; genus LD21. The sequence continues at coordinate 5,055 of CAWJKD010000002.1, read as the reverse complement.
CCTCACCAGCTTATAGCAGGAATGATCATTGCAGCTTATGCCATACAGGCTGGAAAAGCATATATTTTTCTTCGCTGGGCATATAAGAAAGCTGAAGCTGAACTTAGGAAAGCTATTGATGAGGCTTATGAAGCCGGTTATCTCGGAAAAAATATTATGGGTTCCGGTTTTGACCTTGATTTACATGTTCATTCAAGTGCCGGCAGGTATATCTGCGGTGAAGAAACGGCACTGCTTAATTCACTTGAAGGGAAAAGAGCAGTGCCCCGTACTAAACCTCCTTTTCCTGCTATCAGCGGATTATTCGGCAAACCTACTGTAGTAAATAATGTAGAAACTCTTTCATGGATATCACATATTGTTGAAAAAGGAGCTGAATGGTTTAAAAGTTTAAGCCTTACCGGAACTGGAGGAACAAAGCTATATGGCGTCAGCGGTAAAGTAAAATATCCGGGAATATGGGAATTGCCACTGGGAATTTCTGTCCGCGAATTGCTCGAAGAACACGCAGGGGGGATGGCAGATGGATATAGGTTCAGAGGCACATTACCAGGTGGAATATCTACCGACTTTCTGACAGAAAAGCATCTGGATGTAAAACTGGATTTTTCTGCTGTAGCCGCAGCGGGAAGCAGAATGGGAACAGGAACTATGATCATTCTCGATGACAAAACGTGTCCTGTTTCGTTCATACATAACATTGAAAAATTCTTTGCGCTTGAAAGTTGCGGCTGGTGCACTCCATGCCGTGAAGGTCTTCCCTGGGTTGAAAAGATGCTCCTATCAATAGAGGAAGGAACCGGCAAAATGGAATACCTTGATATACTGAAGTTTCATGCAATTTATATGGGACCAGGCAATACATTCTGCGCGCATGCACCCGGTGCAGCGGAACCATTGCTAAGCGGATTGAACTATTTCTATGACGATTTTGTGAGGCATATTGTCGAAAAGAAATGTCCCTGGAGGTAATGATGATAAAAATCAGCATAGACGGAAAATATTATGATGCAAATCCGAAGAAGAATCTTCTGGAGACATGCCTTGCACTCGGATTGGATATTCCTCATTTCTGTTTTCATCCTGCTCTCGGTTCTGTCGGAGCCTGCAGGCTTTGTGCAGTGAAGAAATTCAAGAATCAGGACGACAGGAAAGGCCGCATTATAATGTCATGCATGGAACCTGTTACCGAAGGGCTGATCATCTCTATTGAAGATCCGGAAGCAAAAGAATTCCGTGCTGCCGTAATCGAAAGCCTGATGACCAATCATCCACACGATTGTCCTGTTTGCGATGAAGGAGGAGAATGTCATTTGCAGGATATGACAGTTATGACAGGACATAATTACAGGCGATTTGATTTCAAAAAGAGAACCTATAAGAATCAGAATCTCGGTCCATTCATCAACCATGAAATGAACCGGTGTATTCAATGTTACCGTTGTGTCAGGTTTTACAGGGATTATGCCGGTGGCAGGGATTTAAATGTTTTTGCATCCCATAACCATGTTTATTTTGGCCGTCACGAAGACGGGCCCCTTGAAAACGAATTCAGCGGAAATCTTATCGAGATATGCCCTACCGGTGTCTTTACAGATAAAACCTTAAAGAATCATTTCACCCGTAAATGGGATCTTTCAAATACACCCTCAATATGTGTACATTGCAGTGTCGGGTGCAATACGATTATAAGTGAGCGGTATGATTCGTTCAGACGTATTATGAGCCGTTATAACGGAGCTGTAAATGGTTATTTTATCTGTGATCGTGGCCGGTTCGGTTATGAATTTTTAAATGATGATAAACGGATAAGAAAAATCAAAATCCGTGATATGAAGAATGGCATTCAGGAAGAAGTTGAAAATGAGAAGCTCCTTCCACTATTTGAATCAGCCTTCTCCGGGAATAAAAAGATCATTGGAATTGGTTCTCCAAGGGCTTCTCTGGAATCCAATTATGCTTTATCTGTTCTTGCCGGTAAAGAAAATTTTTATCATGGCATTTCGAAAAAAGAACAGCATCTGACCAGGACTGTTAAGGATTTTTTACAAAACAGCGGTGTCCATTCACCCTCATTAAAACAAATTGAAAAGGCCGATGCTGTAATAATTCTCGGTGAAGATCTGACAAATACCGCACCGATGATAGCCCTGGCAATAAGGCAGTCCATACGTAACAAGCCGAACGAAGAAGCTGATAAAAAAGGTATTCCCCTCTGGAATGACGCTCCCGTCAGAGAACTGTCGCAGGATTCAAAAAGCCCGGTACATATCGCAACTCCATTAATAGATAGCCTTGACGAAATAGCAGAAACGACATTCAGAGCTTCATATGCAGATATAGCAGACCTGGGGTTCACAATTGCATCAATAATAAATGATAAAGCCCCGGTCCCAAAAAAAATCAACAAGGATATTCAAAAGCTTGCCGGAGAAATTGCAGATTCATTGAAGAATGCAAAGAATCCTCTGATCATTTCAGGTATAACTTGTAGCGATGAGGAGGTTTTACATGCCGGGATGAATATTACTACTGCTTTATTGTCGCAAGATATAAAACCAATGTTCAGCGCCGTTTTGCCGGAATGCAACAGCATGGGCCTTGCTTTTATTCCGGGAAAACCATTTGATGATGCTGTCACACAAACGGCTGATGAAGAAATCGATATCCTTGTCATAATCGAAAATGATTTGTACAGAAGAGCGAAGAAAGAGTCTGTGGATCAGCTTTTTAAAAGATGCAGACAGATTATAGTTCTCGATAATCTTGTGAATCCGACCTCATTGCAGGCAGATATATTATTGCCGGCTGCAACTTTTGCAGAATCGCAAGGAACACTTGTGAATAATGAAGGACGTGCCCAGCGTTTTTATAAGGCTCTAGTAAATAAAGACCAGGTGAAGGAAAGCTGGGGATGGTTAAGCGAGTTTATCAGGATCAATAATATGAATAAGTCAATATCATGGAACCATTTTGACGATATTGTTTCATCATTAGTTAATGAATTGCCGTTATTTTCGAAGATAGAAAAATATATGCCTGAGGCAGATTTCCGGATGCTAAATGCGAAGATGCCCAGGCAGACTATGCGTTACAGTGGACGGACAGCTATGAATGCACTATTTGCAGTAAGTGAACCAGGAGTTTCACAGGATCCTGATTCCCCGTTAGCTTTCAGCATGGAGGGCCTCCAGGAAAATCCTCCATCCTCTCTTGTACCTTTCTACTGGACTCCGGGATGGAATTCTGTCCAGGCTATGTATAATTACCTCGACGAGCCCGATGGTTCAATGAAGGGTGGTGACCCTGGTATCAGACTGATTGAATCCGGAGAAAAACGCAATAATCCGTATTTCGATATTAACCATCAGATACCTGAATATCAAAAAGATGAATTATTGGTTATTCCTGTTTACAATATCTTTGGAAGTGATGAACTGAGTTCAGCAGCTTCTGCCATATCTCAAAGAATTCCTGAGCCATACCTGTCTCTGAATCAGAAAGATGCAGAAAAATCAGGTGTTAAGGATGGGGATCTGGTTCAAATCAAAATCGCGGAAACCAAAATAAAAATAAAAGTAAAAACTGAAAACGATCTGCCACAGGGAATAGCAGGCTTATCTGTTAATTTACCGGGTATGCAATTTATTGAACTGCCGGGCAGCGGAATTATACTTAAAAAATAACTATTTGTTAATGAAATATTTACTTATCATAGCAGGAGTACTTTTAATTGCCTTATCAATAGCAGCAGGACTTATCTGGGTGGAGCGCCGGCTGCTTTCAGTATGGCAGGACAGGCTCGGACCAAATCGTGTGGGTCCGTTTGGTCTTGCTCAGGTTATTGCGGATACAGTGAAATTACTATTCAAGGAAGACTGGATACCTCCATTTTCAGACAAAGCTGTATTCGTTTTAGCTCCGGGAATACTGATGATTACTATCTTACTGACATTTGCGGTTATTCCGTTTGGTCCGGATTTCTATGTTTTTGATTCAAACATAGGTATACTTTTCTTCCTTGGGAACTCGTCACTGGGCGTTTATAGCATTGTTCTGGGAGGCTGGGCATCCAATAACAAGTATGCTTTAATAGGTGCCATGAGAGCTTCTGCCCAGATGCTCACTTATGAAGTGTTCATGGGATTATCTCTTATGGGAGTAGTTATGATGGCTGACAGCTTTAGTTTTTGCTCTATTGTAGAAGCCCAGAAAGGTGGCTGGTTCATCATACCTCAGTTTTTCGGTTTCGTGGTCTTCTTCATTGCAGGCATAGCTGAGACGCACAGGCTTCCTTTCGACATTCCTGAAGCTGAAGGCGAGCTTATTGCCGGCTATCATTCTGAATATTCCGGAATGAAATTCGGGATGTTTTTCGTTGGAGAATATCTCGGCATTACTTTGATATCAGCAATAATTGCGACACTGTTTTTTGGCGGGTGGCTCGGACCTGCATTTCTTCCTCCAGTTTTCTGGTTCCTGATAAAGACATTCTTTTTCATTAGCCTGTTCATTCTTCTCAGGGCTTCCCTGCCCCGACCCAGATACGACCAGCTTATGAAACTCGGATGGAAAGTATTGTTGCCGCTGGCACTGGTTAACCTTCTGATTACAGGAGCCGTTCTTATATTATTAAAATGAAATTGAAAAATTAAATATATCAGCAGGCATGTTCAGTATTCTTCGAAGCATATGGTTGACTTTCCTTCATATTTTCCACAAGACGGAAACTATTGAATATCCTGAAGTAAAACCCTATCTGGCACCACGTTACAGGGGAAGGATAGTATTGACACGGGACGCTGAAAAAAACGAAAGATGCGTAGCCTGTTATCTCTGTGCAGCCGCCTGTCCTGTTGATTGTATTTCACTACAGGCTACCGGGGACGAATCCGGAAGAAGATACCCTGAGTTTTTCAGAATTAATTTTTCGAGGTGTATCTTTTGCGGGTTCTGTGAAGAAGCCTGTCCAACATATGCCATTCAACTGGTGCCGGATTTTGAAATGGGGGAATATGACAGACAAAACATGGTATACGAAAAGAAACATTTACT
>CAWJKD010000001.1:0-16101 GCA_963843415.1 uncultured Bacteroidota bacterium | reverse complement strand
ATAGCCCGGATGCGTCGTCGGGTAACTCAACCTCCCTTTATTGCCGGGTCGTCAGCGAGCTTAAGATATCGTGACAAATCTTGCCCTTATGCCGGGACTTTTCACCTTGACAATATTTGTATTAATTAACATTTTTCACTCTTCTTTCGGGACTATCAACTTAGACAATTAGTTATCCAAAACTCATTTCAAATTAATCAGGTTTTATTAATTTCCGACCAGTTTTTACGGGTTGTTATGAGCACAACAGAATTGCGAGAAAATGGAATCCGGTAATATTAAGATTGCATTCTTAATAATTAATGTTATTAACTAGTTAATATTCTTAACTTGATTAGGGAAAAAACTACTTCCGCGGGTTAATGTATTTTTTAAGATTTCTTACATAAGATTCAAATGCCTTTATTCCTTGGTCTGTTATTGATAGAACAGTATTCGGGTAATTATTCTTAAATGTTTTTTCAACTTTAATATACCCGGCATCTTCCAGTTTTTTTATCTGGATACTTATATTTCCTGCAGCAGCTTTTGTTTCGCTCTGTATATGTGTAAACTCAACTTTATCAGAAGCCACCAGCATCGAAATAATTGCCAACCGCAATTGAGAGTGTAAAAGAGGATCTAAATCAGTGTACATAGTCTTATTCTTTTGCAGCTTTTAAAAAATAACCGGGTATCAGATAACCGCAAATTATAGCTGCACAAACAACTAATGATAAGTATTCATTCGTTACAAATGTTGAAGCAATACTAAAAATAAAAAATGACATACCTCCAAAAATCAAAGGTTTAAACTTAATAGCAGCCCAGTGGTTGTAGTGGCTATGCCACCAATTAACAACATTAGTGGTGGTGGGGCTATTTCATATTTAATACAAATAAATATCGCAATAAAAAATGATGGTGCGATTACCCACCATAAGTTATCTATAAATTTATCAGTATGGCTAAATACTTTTTTATTCTTCTTCATTTTTCGGACCATAAAATACATGATTATGAATCCAATTGAACAAAACACAATCCAATTTCCAAGAATGAGCCCCTTAAGTTCCCATTTTCCGACCATTAGTTCATGCGCTTCCCAGCTACTTACAATTTTTAAGATGATGAAACTAGACATACTGGCAAGAGTTAGTACTCCAACCCCAAAGGAGAAAAACCCTGGAATTTTCCTTATAATTCATTTTAAAGTTTGAGATAGCTTTATTAATTATATCAAAGCTTTCTTCCGGTGTTAAATTGTCTTTTTCCATATTTTTAATTGTTAATGTAATTAATATAGTACAAATATAAAGAAGTTAATAAAATTAACCTAATCATTTCAGCTTTTTTTTAAATTATTGCTGAGTTTTTTGCAGAAACTATGAAAAAGACAGGGCAGATAATGACAATGAGCGGTGTCGGTTTAACAGGAATATCTATAATTTTATTTGGTGTCTCTTGGGAAGCTGAGGGTGGTAGTTGGCTGACTACAGATAATGCCGTTTATGTTGTAGCAGGTGCTTTTTTTGGTGGTATAATCACAACAGTTATTGGCATTCCTTTATGGGCAGTTGGTAGTAGCAGAAAGACTAAAGCTGAAATTACTTTACAGAATTTTGAGATAAAACCAGAAAATTCAATGGCACTCGGAGTGGGAATAACATTAAGGTTTTGACCTAATATGAACCATAACGAATTTTCAGCCCTCGGATCAGCTCCGAGGGCTTCTTTTGCTCAAAATAAAATTGACTTTGGCTTTTAGCAGGTGTAACTTTGATACTGAAATCTCTTTACTAACTTCTTGATCTAAAAAGATTTGACAAACCTATTACCAATGCAATGAAAAAGCAAATTGAATGCTTAATAATTGTAATTTGTTGTAGTGTTTTCTGTACACCACAAGCAATTTCCCAGACAATTTCTTACTTTGCTACCGGTGAGGAGTTTTCAGGCCCTCTGCCGGGCTGGAAGAACGTTAAAACGGATTTTGGTGCAAAAGGTGACGGAATTACCGACGATGCTCCGGCCATAACTGCAGCCCTTTATACTTTCAGGGATATAGATAACATAAATAATTCCGTTCTATATTTTCCGGCAGGCACATACCGTCTTGGCAGTACCATACTAAATGCTGACCGTACTGAAGGAGATATATATTCCGGGCTTGCGATTGTCGGAGAAGACCCGTCTAACACCATACTTTTATGGGACGGGCCTGCCGATGGGACAATGTTCAGGCTTGACGGATGGCACCTGAAGGTAAGCCGCCTGACCTTTGACGGTCAAAACAAGGCAAAGACAGGTCTCCTTCGTGACGGGGAGTTTCGGGACAGGCGTGGAATACAGCGATCTGGTTTTTAAGGATCTTTTTTGGGGAGTCCAACTTGGAGGTGACTCCGGTATGGGACAGGCGGAAAATCTCTTTTTGCGATGCCGGTTTTTTAATTGCGACTGCGGAATATTTGGCCCAAATATGAATTCCCTTGATATCTGGGTATGGTATTGCCTTTTTCAGGATTGCAACTTTGGTATTCATTTAGGCGGGTATCAGGCTTATGGCAATGTCTTTCTGCGCTCAAAAGTCTGTGACCTCGGCCTTTCCTGGCAGCCTGTTTCGATAGTCAATAATATTTCCGTCAATACTAAATGTTTCAATAAGTATTTTCAAAGTGCAGGGTTATTTCAGGGGAATGAAATATATGATCCGGACACCACATTGGAAATTTATGAGGGCAGAAGCTTTGACACGGTAAAAGCATTTACTGTTCCGTGCACTTCGGTACTCCTTGATAATGTTGTCAAGACAAGCGGAAACGCCGGTACGGCTATTCGACTTCAAGAAGGGAAATGTATATCCGTAGGTAACACCTTTACCCAATTATGGCCTATCAGGCCCAAATATCAACCATATGATAGGGGTATGGATGGTTTTCCGGGCCCTGTTCGTTTGGCGGTTGATGGCGATACAACAACAAACTTTTGGGGTTATCTCTATAGCGACCGACCTCGCGGTATTGCATGGCATTGTTCTTCCGGTACAGCAAGGATTGCAGTTAAATATTCACTGACAGCCGCAAACGATAGGCCATGGGACCTGAAATCTTTTAGACTGGTTGGCTCGAATGATTGGGGCTATCATGTCACCGTGCTGGATTCCCAGGTGAATCAATCCTGGACTACCGGAGAGACCAAGACTTTTACTTTTCAGAATACGACTCCTTTCGCAATGTATCGGCTGGATGTCATCGAGAACAACAAAGGAGATACTGTGGGTGGATTATATCTTGATTGCTGAATTTTCACTTACAGACTCAGGCGGCACCAATTTAATGAAAGACCCCGGAGGATTTGTAGCCGGCGCGGGAGAAACATGGGGTAAATATTATTCATTACAGGAAAAACAGGTTCCATACTCTTCCATAAACAATCCTGAAATAATCGAACTTCCGGGGACTCCTCCTTTGGTTACCAGGAGGATTTTTGAAGTTCGAAAAGGAACGCCGGATGATGCTACAGAGATACAAAAGAACATTGATTCTGCAGCCGTCCTGCCCCCCGGAACACGGCCGATAGTTCACATCCCTAAAGGAATATATAATATTAACAAGACACTCATTCTTCCCTCCAATGTTGATATGACATTAAGCGGTGACGGTGTATGGAATGGTGGAACGCTACTGATCTCAGATCCCGGCCTGTCAGGGCCCACAATAAGAATTGTTGCGCCGAGTCATTTACTGGTGCGCGATATCTCCGTGCTTGGGAACGAAGCCATTTACGCAGAAGTGGACGATCAAGCCGGGAAGCCGGGTGACTGGTACGCTTTTTAACTTCGGAGGATGGGACAAGTATAATATGGCGAACACAGCAATGATAATCGATGGCATAGAACAAAGCTATATGCTTTTTTCCGGTGTAAGCATCGGTTATTGTTATAATGGCGTATTGGTTAAAGGGGGGCCTATTCTCTCTTCAGGTGGTTCAACAGACGGACAAATAGCATTCTTAAGCGGTGCTTCAGGTTGTGGACAAAACATGTGGGAAACGCAGAAAAATGGAAAACTTATTGCCCAGGGTATGTGGTATGAGGCGATTAATGTATGACGACAGAAAAGTCTTATCGACCTGACAGGAGCCTCTTCCGGTTCACTGGCAATAGGCGGGATGATGTGGGGATTATGCTCCAAATCCAGATCGGCCTATTGTCTCCATAGATAATTTCTCCGGGCAATTTACGGCAATCGCAAATGCCTTTGGACGATGGAACAGGCCACAGTGGTGGCAGCTAACAGGCAATGGAGCCCAGGGACGAATATTAAGTGCGTGCAACGGCTGGTCTTTGGGCTCAGACTCCGCAGCGATAGTGAACAAATGGCCCTATTGGGTTGATCAGACCTCTCCCCTCAGCTGCTGCGTCCCGGATATTTTGCGAAGTGCCTGAAATTACGAATAAGATCATGAATACACTTCCTGATTCTTCTTCCTTGCTGTCATCGCTTGCAGCTTATGAGAAGCCTCAGGATTAAAAAACCCACTGCACCATTGGCAGAGACTCACACCTTGATTTTATAAGAGTAAACGCGTATTGCATTACCCAGAAGGCACCGCAGTTCGTTTTATCGCATACCAGATCCATATGGGCGCCCGGAATCGCCAACACTCGTATCACCCTTAAATGGTTCAGAGGATATTACAACAAATCCAACGATGAATTGGAATGCCTCAACAGGTGCATCGACATATCGCCTTCAGGTCTCAACAAGTACAACTTTCAATCCAATTGTATTCGAAGATTCTACCATTTCAGCAACAAACAAGGAAATTGATCCGCTGATTAACAACAACCTGTCTACCATTGGAGGGTGCTGGCAAAAAATTCGAATGGCAGTAGTATCTGGTCGCCTGTATGGAGTTTTACAACAGGTACAAGTACTTCTGTAGAACAAATCAGCACCGAAATTCCAGTCTGAATTTTATCTCGGTAATAATTATCCAAATCCTTTTTACCTGAATACTTCAATAGTTTATTCCATTCCATCAAAGGCAAAAGTTATTTTAATGTTATTCGATACCTGGGGCAGAGAGATAGCAACATTGGTGAATCAGGAACAGATAGCCGGAAAATATGAAGTTAAAGTCGACGGTAGTAAATTACCGGGAGGAATTTATTTTTACAGGATGCAAGTCGGAGTATATTCAGAAACCAGGAAAATGGTACTGATCAAATAATTTTCCCCTAAAAGTGATTCAAGACGATAGGATAACCGATATAGCTACACAGAATATCTTCATCTCGAAGCAGCAAAAAAGGCTGTTGCCAGTCAATAGAATAATTAACTTTACTAAAGCAGATGTAAGCAGAGAAGACACCTTTTCGAGACCTCTAAAAGGCAAGCCTCTAAATCCTTAATTTAAATTTAACATGTAAATTCAGTGCAGTTAATAAATTGTGCCAGCTATGTGCCAGCCAATATAAAACAAAAAGCTCTGAATTATTTGTATATCAGAGCTATAGTAGTAAATATTTGTTGACCCACCTGGGCTCGAACCAGGACTCTGCGGAACCAAAATCCGACGTGTTGCCAATTACACCATGGGTCAATAATCAATTATCTGATGGTGCAAAACTAAAAAAAAAAATTGACAGTGATTTAATAATCGGATATTGCCGCAAAAAGTCAAACATCAATCTACACCGGAAAAGAAATCTTCGTAGAACTCGTCATTCATCGCTGTTACTTCAACAACAGTGAAGGGACAACCAACAAGCGATCCGATAATATTACCAAGTTCGCACATATCGTCATCCCCTGCTTCATAATGCCAGGTAATCATTATATTATCTGCAAAACTTTTTTCCCTCGATAATTCCCGCAAAAGAATATAAATCCATTTTGTTGAACCGGTATTAATATATTCAAATCCGAGATCGATCCTGGTTTTTCCAATCGATCCTTTAGTGTATTCAGACATCCACCTGGTAACAGGTTCATAGAAAGAAACCGGATTCTCTATTATCGACCGGCCCATTATAAATATTCTCTCCTTATCCAGAATTATTCTTGGCGATCTTTTGGTCGGTTTGATATTTAATCTCTCGGGATACATTATATTTATTTATCCGTCTGTCTTCTATTCAATGGCTGGCAAATGCTAAAATAGCAATTATCTGGTCTGTCTGAAAGAAAATTTTTGCTGCTTGTAAAATTAAGAAAAGAGGCAGATTATCCAAACTTATCTGGATGCTTCCTGGTTAAAAAGAGTCTGTTCTTCCCATAATGAAGGATGCTCCTCTTCAAACCTTTTCAGAATTGCCTTCATTACAGTCTCCCTGAAAAATTCCGATTTATTCTTTACCCTGTAACGCTCACAATATATTCCCAGAGCTTTCATCTCCCTGTTGTTGAGCATCACCGAAAGTTTGTTTATACGCTTTAACCTTTCTTCCTTATATGTTGAATGCCTCACTAATAGTGTATTATATATTTATCGCTAAATTAAAAAAACTGATAATCAGATTGTTTAGCCACCTGAAGAGTTTTTTAACAGAATAAACATAGCCAGGTTGTAATTGCCTGGCTATCTTAGTATTAGGATATTCACAACTTTATATTTTATACCGGCCGACTTTTTATTTACACCCCCCTGACTTTATTTTTACACCCCCCTGAAGGGGGGAGTCAAGAGTTTCTCGCTCCCTTGCACCGCTGCGCCGTTACGCCTTTTCTCACGCCTTCCCGGCGCTCCCAAGCACATTAATGACTTTATGCTTGTATAGCTCCTTAAGCTTATCCCTGGCAGGACCAAGATAATTGCGCGGATCAAACTCACCAGGCTTTTCGACAAATACTTTTCTGATTGCGGCCGTCATTGCCAGACGACCATCACTGTCGATATTTATCTTGCATACTGCTGATTTTGCAGCTCTTCGCAACTGGTCCTCAGATACTCCGGCTGTGTTTTCCATTTTTCCGCCATATTTGTTGATCTCGTCCACAATATCCTGTGGAACCGATGATGCCCCATGAAGGACGATCGGAAATCCCGGAATACGTCTTTCACATTCTTCAAGAATATCAAAACGCAACGGTGGAGGAAGTTGCCCGGGTTTAACCTTGAATTTAAAAGCTCCATGCGAGGTACCGATAGATATCGCAAGTGAATCAACTCCGGTTTTTTTCACAAAATCCTCAACTTCTTCTGGTCTTGTGTACGATGTATGTTCAGATGATACTTCATCTTCAATACCGGCTAAAACTCCAAGTTCTCCCTCAACTGTCACATCAAACTGATGAGCATACTCGACAACCTGTTTTGTCAGCCTTACGTTTTCTTCATAAGGGAAATGCGACCCGTCTATCATGACAGAAGAAAAACCGGTCTCGACACACGATCTGCAGGTTTCAAATGAATCACCATGATCCAGATGCAGCACAATTGGAATTGCATATCCAAGTTCCTTGGAATACTCCACTGCTCCCTTGGCAAGATACTGGAGCAAGGTCTGGTTAGCATATTTTCGTGCCCCTTTCGATACCTGCAGAATCACAGGTGATTTTGTCTCAACGCAGGCACTTATAATTGCCTGCAGCTGTTCAAGGTTGTTAAAATTGAATGCAGGTATGGCATATCCGCCCTTTACAGCATCTTTGAACAATTCCCTTGAATTGACTAATCCTAATTCTTTATAATGTAACATAACCGCAATGTATTTAAGTAGTTCGTGCAAGATAGTTATTTTAGCTCTTGAGGCAAAAATATTTCAGAGTAAACGAGTCAATGTATTATTTGCATTACGGTTAATGCCAATTAAAGCTAATTGCTTATCTTCGTACCTTTGTTTTAAAAACTGCTAAGGGTGTTTGCTGATCCGATGCAGCGTTTGGAAAAATACGGAATCATTATAATGTGCCTTAAGGGTAATCTTTATAAACAATGAGAATTAAGATGAAGAATATATTGGTTTTTATAATTGCCTGTCTTATTGTATCAGAGGGATTTACCTTTGCCCAGCAGCAGGCATGGACACTTCAGGATTGCATTAAATATGCAATCGATCATAATATCCAGATCAAACAGCAGACTATCCAGACAAAGATTCAGAGGAATTCCCTGGACCAGTCAAAGCTCGGTCTTCTCCCGACAATCAATGGCCAGGCATCTCATGATTATTCATTTGGACGTGCTCTCGATCAGACTTCATATGAATTCTATAATCAGACAGTCCTTTCTGACTATTTCTACCTCGGAGGAAGAACAAATCTGTTTAGCGGTCTTCAGAATCTGAATACAATTCAAATGAATAAATATGAGCTCCTTGCAGGGGAACAGGATCTGCAGCGGATACGTGATAATGTATCTTTAAGCGTTGCACTGGCCTACCTTCAGATCCTTCTTAACAAAGAGCTTGTAACAGCTAATGAAAATCAGCTGAACATTACATTACAACAGATTGAAAAAACAAAAAAGCTTGTCGATGCCGGGAGTGTGGCGAAAGGTAATCTTCTCCAGATAGAAGCCCAGGCAGCCCAGGAAGAGCTGAGTCTTATCACGATTGAAAATCAGCTTGAGTTATCGTATCTTAACCTCACACAGCTTCTTGAGCTTGAATCACCTTCGGATTTTGAAATTGTTGTTCCGGAAATAAATGTTGAACAGAACTCTGTCATTACAGGTGATATTGATGAAATATTTGACCTTGCTTCACAATCAAGACCCGAAATAAAGAGTTCCGAACTTAAGCTTACAGCCAGCGAGTATGCCCTTAAAATAGCAAAAGGGGCAAGAAGTCCAAGTGTTTCACTAAGTCATTCTTTCGGAACAAGGTATTCACGCGTTGGAGATATACCCGGACTTCAATCTTTTGAAGAACAGCTGAAAAACAACAAAAACTACGGTATTGGCATCTCCTTAAATATTCCGGTCCTTAACGGATGGCAGGTCAATAAAAATATTTCAAACTCAAAACTGGCTGTCGAGAACAGTCAGTATACGCTTGAAGGAACAAAAAAACAGCTTTATAAGGACATACAGCAGGCGTACACCGATGCTGTTGCTGCGTTAAAGAAATACAACGCAAGCATTAAAGCTGTCAGTTCATCTGAGGAATCATTCAGATATACAGAGCAGAAATTCAATGTGGGAATGATCACTCCGGTCGATTATAATGCTGCAAAAACACAGCTTCTGAATGCTCAATCAGATATGTCGCAGGCAAAATATGAGTTTGTTTTCAAAACAAAAGTCCTTGATTTCTATAAAGGATTACCTCTCAGTTTAAATCAAATTAACTAATATCCCCAGAACCTCATCATGAAACAAAATAAGATATTAAAAATCCTGATCATCGTCGTTGTTGCTCTTCTCGTCTTTGCAGTAATCGGAAAGAAAGCCGGTTGGTTCGGGAAAGCCGCCACAGTTAAAGTCGCAATAGAATATGCAGAAAAACGCGAGATCACCGAAACAATAACAGCGAACGGTAAAATACAACCTGAAAAAGAAGTTAAGATCACCCCGGATGTATCAGGTGAGATAGTGGAATTAACCGTCAAAGAGGGAGATCATGTTGAAAAAGGTCAGCTTCTTCTAAGGATCAGACCTGATGTATATATTTCGCAACGAGATCGTTCTCTTGCCGCTATCAGTTCTGCACGTGCACGCCTTACCCAGGCTGAAGCACAATTTACCCAGGCAGAATTAGCATTTAACAGGACTAAGCAACTTTTTGCTGAACAAACTATTTCGAAATCTGATTACGAACAGGCGGAAGCTTCATATAATGTGGCAAAAGCAGAAGTTGATGCTGCAAAATATTCTGTAATCAGTACCGAAGCATCGCTGAAGGAAGCAAATGAAAATCTTATTAAGACTTCAATAAATGCTCCTATGACAGGGACAGTTTCCATGCTCCTTGTGGAGCTCGGAGAAAGAGTGGCAGGGACTAACCTGATGGCAGGTACTGAGATACTTCGGATCGCCGATCTCTCACGAATGGAAGCTCAGGTTGAAGTGAATGAAAATGATATTGTAAGAGTAAACGTCGGAGATACCGCACTGATTGAAGTTGATGCTTATCTCGATCAAAAATTCAAGGGGGTGGTTACTGAAATCGCAAATTCAGCCAAAACTACCGGCGTCTCAGCTGACCAGGTTACAAATTTTGATGTTAAGATATTTATTCTCCCGGGCTCTTACGAATCAGTTGTAACAGATGGTGATAATCCTTTCCGTCCCGGAATGTCCGCAACGGTTGATATCAGGACTGAGACCAAACCGGAAGTTCTCTGTGTTCCGATACAGGCAGTCACTACCCGCACTGACACAACTGATGTGATAAGCGAAACTTCTGATGAAGATATCCGTACATTGGTCTTTATTACTGATGGTGAATATGCATTTGCAAGGGACGTTAAAACCGGGATCCAGGACAACAGCTATATTGAGATCACCTCCGGAATTGAAGACAGTGTGAAAGTAATCTCTGCACCTTTTAGTGCCATAAGCAAAAAATTATCTGACAGTACATTGATCGAGATAGTTAAAAAAGACGATCTGTACAATGAATAACCGGTAATAGATCTTTCGTTACGAAAAATGATACTATGCCTTGAAACTGCCACAAACCTTTGTTCTGTTGCATTATGCGATAAGAACAGAGTGGTTAGTTTAAAAGAGAGTGACGAAAACAGATCCCATGCATCTTTACTCACTTTGTTTATCGGGGAGGTCCTTAAAAAAGCAGGATTGAAAGCCGGAGATCTTGAGGCCGTCGCTGTAAGTAAAGGACCCGGATCCTACACCGGTCTGAGGATTGGTGTTTCGACAGCCAAAGGTATATCATACGCATCATCAATCCCTCTGATAGCGGTAGATACAACATTCTCAATGTTCAGAGGTTATGCCGGTTCTGTAAGCAAAAAATACGACATAATTCCCACAGATCTTTTTTGTCCGGCCCTTGATGCCCGCAGGATGGAAATATATTATTCTGTTTTTAATGCTGCCGGAGAAATAATCAAAAGTACCAGGGCAGAGATAATGAAAGAAGATTCACTAAGTGATCTTCCGGTCTCCTCCCGGATCTTTCTTTTCGGTAACGGGGCGGGAAAATGCAGAGAGGTAATAACAAGGGAAAATATTATTTATGATCCTGACTTCAGAGTGTCAGCTTCATTTATGCATAAACCGGCATACGAAGCACTTACAAATAACCGTTTTGAAGATGTTGCTTATTTTGAGCCATTTTACCTTAAAGATTTTTTGACTTCAAAACCTGTTAAAAATATTTTAAGACAGTAAATTGGTCCGTAAATTGCCTGTTGCTATGTTATAACTATGAAACCATTATTAATAATAACCGGATTTTTGTGTGTGTCCATCATTACTGTGAATGGACAGGTTACAACATATCAACCCGGTGAAAAAATAAAATATATAATTCATTACGGTGTGGTGACAGGAGGAGAAGCAGCTCTTGAGATCGATCGTGATACTTCGAACGGAGTTGAACTGTGGCATTCGGTAGCAGTCGGAAAGACCACCGGAATAATTGATGCACTCTTCAATGTAAAAGATATTTTTGAAAGCTATATAGATCCCGAAACAGAATTACCTGTCAAATCGATAAGAAATGTCAGTGAAGGTAAATACAAGAGATACAATGTAGTTATGTTCGATCATTCCACCAGGGAGGATTCTGCAATTTTAACAAGTGATCTGACAGGAGTACATATCACTGAGCAGGGCATCCATGATATAGTTTCCTCCTTTTACTGGTTCCGTAATCGTATTCTGCCGGAGATAGACAGCTTAAAGAAGGGTGATATCTTTACGATAACAACCTGGTTCACAGATGAGCTCTATCCATTAAGAATGAAATATATCAGCACTGAGGAAATTAAAACTAAAGCAGGAAAGATTAAATGCCACGGATTTAATCCCGTCACTGAGGTCGGAAGACTCTTTAAGACACAAGACGATGTTACTTTATGGTTTTCAGCTGATAAAAATTTTTTACCGGTTAAAATTCGTTTTGATATCTTTGTGGGCGCTTTTATTGTAGATATGGTAAGCTACGAAGGGTTGGTTTACCCGCTTGATATTAAAAAGAAATAAATTAATTAATTAGAATAACTGATACGTTTATGGCTAGCACTGCAGATTTCAGGAATGGACTTGTAATTGAATTTAATAATGACCTTTTTACAATTGTATCATTTCAACATGTAAAACCCGGAAAAGGACCGGCTTTTGTAAGAACCAGGTTAAGAAGTATTAAAACAGGAAGAGTGCTCGAAAATACATTTTCTTCCGGGACAAAAGTGAATGTTGCACGGGTGGAAAGACGCCCCTATCAATATCTGTATAAAGATGATGTAGGGTATTATTTCATGCACCGTGAGACTTTTGATCAGATCCATGTAGAAGAATTTGTGATCGATAATCCTGAATTCCTGATGGAAGGTCAGAATGTTGAAGTTGTGGTTCATGCTGATACTGAGAATGTCCTGTCAGTTGAACTTCCTCAGTTTGTGATAATGGAAGTTGTTTACTCAGAACCAGGATTACGGGGAGATACTGCAACCAATACATATAAGCAGGCCAAAGTTCAGAACGGGACCACTGTTATGGTTCCTCTGTTTGTTAATACCGGAGACAAAATAAGAATTGATACCCGCGAAAAGATCTATATCGACCGGGTTAAAGGCTGATCCTGCAGATGGAAGATAAAAAGGCTTTTACCGACAGACTGAAGATATCCAAATTTAAGCTGGATTCTCTTCTTGATATTACAATGTCGATCAATGCCAACCTTCCCACTGAGGAACTTCTTTCCAAATACGAATCGATCTTAAGGGTTAATCTGGGCATTGGCAAGATCCTGATCTTCAAGCGTTCCATTACGTGGGAGTGCCTCATGAACGGCGGCTTCCCGGAACATTACGAGAAGATTGATGTCGAATCGCGTCTTCTTGATTTCAAGGATATAACATATGTATCGCCCGAGATGGGATTTGAGGGAGTCGATATTATTGTTCCCGTATTTAATAATAATGATCATCTGGCATTCCTCTTCATCGGCGATATTGAAGAAGAGGGTGAAGGCATGAGCCCGGTACTTAAACATCTTAATTTTATCCAGACCATTTCGAACATCATAATTGTAGCAATTGAAAACATAAGGCTTCACAATGAAAGTCTGCGCCAGGAGGCTCTGAAAAAAGAGCTCGAACTGGCCTCCAGGATGCAGAAAATGCTGATCCCCGATAACAGCCATATGCCCCGCTCTCCTGAAATTATTGTAAACGGATTTTATTACCCTCATTACGAAGTAGGAGGTGATTATTACGATTGCCTTAAATTGTCAGAGACTAAAACCGGCTTTTGTATCGCCGATGTATCAGGTAAGGGAATGTCAGCTGCAATTCTGATGTCAAATTTCCAGGCGAGCCTGAGGGCTCTTCTGACAGCAGATATCAAACTCGACCTGCTGATCCATAAGCTTAATGCCATCGTTGTTCTGAATGCAGCCGGAGAAAGATTCATAACGTTTTTCATTGCCAGATACGATCATAAGAAAAAAGTTCTTGAATATATAAATGCAGCCCATAACGCTCCCGTACTTTACAACACCGAAACAGGTGAGGTTATCAATCTTAATTCGTCTTGTGTCGGACTGGGTATGCTTGATGAGATCCCTGCTGTCAGCAGAACTGAAGTCCAGGTTAAAGCTTATTCAAAAATAATCTGCTATACGGACGGTCTCTCGGAGTTAAAGGGGAAAGACGGCAAAGAGATCGGCACTAAGGAAATAATACGTCACATATCAAATAAAGAGCCTGTAGCGGCCAACTTACAGGTTATGATCAGATACCTGGGTATTCCTGATACTAATCCCGGCCTCTTTGATGACGTTTCAATAATTGCTGCAGATCTCCGGTAGAATTCAGACAACCCTTATAAGAAAATAGTTTTTCTTCCCCTTCTGAATAAGAAGGTATTTATTATTAAGCAGCTGGCTCTTCCCGACAATAACTTCCGGATTCTCAACCTTTGTCTTATTAATGCTTACTCCTCCCCCTTCTGTCATTCGTCTGAGCTCACCCTTTGATGCGAATATCTGTGAGTGTTCTGTGCAAAGAGCCGAAAAGGTAATACCGTTAGTCAGAGTTTCCATTTTTATGTCATATGATGGTACACCTTCAAATACAGAGAGAAATGTGTTTTCATTCATCTTTTTAAGAGATTCGGTGGTGCCTTTCCCAAACAGTATCTGTGAAGCTTCAACTGCCGATTCAAAGTCTTCTCTTGAATGGACCGTAACAGTAACTTCTTCAGCCAGACGTTTTTGCAGTATCCGTTCGGAAGGAGATTTCTTATGTTCAGCAACCAGATTGTTAATCTCATCGTAACCGATCAAAGTAAATATCCTTATATATTTTTCAGCATCAATATCCGATACATTAAGCCAGAACTGATAAAAATGGTAAGGAGAAGTTTTTTCAGGATCAAGCCATACATTCCCGGCTTCAGTTTTTCCAAATTTGGAACCATCTGATTTGGTTATCAGCGGACAGGTGAGAGCAAAAGCTTCACCTCCCGTTTTCCTGCGTATCAGTTCTGTACCGGTGACAATATTACCCCACTGATCGGAACCGCCCATTTGAAGACGGCAGCCAAATTTATTATAAAGATGCAGGAAGTCTGTGCCCTGTACCAGCTGATAAGAGAACTCCGTAAATGACATCCCCTCTTTTGAATCACTCCCCAGTCTTTTCTTTACCGAGTCTTTCGCCATCATATAATTTACGGTGATATGCTTCCCTATATCCCTTATAAAATCAAGGAAAGAGTATTCTTTCATCCAGTCATAATTATTGACCATGAAAGCCTTGTTTTTTCTGTCAGGGCTGAAATCAAGAAATCTCGCAAGTTGTTTTTTGATACCTTCCTGGTTCTTCCTGAGTGTCGGTTCATCAAGCAGGTTCCTCTCTTCCGACTTTCCGGACGGATCTCCTATCATGCCCGTTGCCCCTCCGATAAGTGCAACAGGTATATGACCTGCTTTCTGAAAGTGAACAAGGAGCATCACCTGCACCATATGGCCGATATGAAGGGAATCGGCAGTAGGGTCAAATCCGATATATCCTGTAGTTGTTTCTTTACTCAGCAATTCTTCTGTCCCGGGCATGATGTCGTGTAACATGCCTCTCCATTTTAATTCTTCAACGAAATTCATAAGAGCCTGATTTGAGAATTGCAAATATAGTAAACCTGATTAAATTGTAACCTCCTCGGGTGCCTTCACCGGTTTGGGGTTCTTTTTAAATCTGTCAAAACTCTGAATGAAATTGCCTTCACCCAATACAGGGAATATCGCAGGCACAATATCTGAAATAGGATAGTATAATTTCGACTCCGAAATTTTCCTCTTGATAATAAATGGTTTCCGGGCATCTATTGCATTCAGAACTGAAAATATAACGCTTAGTATGAGAACACTTTTAATCAAACCGAATACAATTCCAAGTATCCTGTTCAGGAATCCCAGTGAAACCGCATCAATAACTTTATCGGCAAGAATGCCGACAAAGTGAATAACAATTACTATGACACCGAACGTAATGAGGAAAGCGATTATTCCGACATACTGACCTGTCATATCGAACCATTCATACAATTTTGCCGCAGTGAAGGCTGAAAATTTTATTGCCCCCCATATTCCCAGGATCAGTGCAGCAAGGGCGGCTACCTCTTTTACAAATCCGTCGATAAAACCTCTCACTGCGGTTATGCCGAGGATAATAAGTATTATTGCGTCAATCCAGTTCATATCTGATTTTTCAGAAAGTGAAAGTATGAAAGATCCGGGATTTATCAAAATATGGCGCAACGGTGTAACTACGCAATGGTGCAATGGAGAAAGGAGGGGGAGGGAGCGATAGGTCGAAGATATGCTTCAACTGAATATAGGTCAATGGTTACAATAATAAGATCCCCTCCCGGGAGGGGACTGGGGTGGGTTTTTATTATCGAAAAAAACCTCTATTTTTGCACTTCGACCGGTCCTATAGTTCAATGGATAGAACGGAGGTTTCCTAAACCTTAAATCCAGGT